>CAVZAK010000029.1:0-47773 GCA_963773165.1 uncultured Solirubrobacterales bacterium | reverse complement strand
GCAGCCTGTTTTCTAGCGGCTGAGCACCGCGCAGGCGCTGACTCCAGGCGCGCCGTACACCTGGGTGAACCCGACGCGGCGCGGTCCCGGCGCCTGCCGGTCGCCCGCCTCGCCGCGCAGCTGCAGGACGACCTCGTGAACCTGGCGCAGCCCGGACGCGCCGATCGGCTCTCCGTTCGCGAGACAGCCGCCGTCGGTGTTGATCGGCAGGCGGCCCCCGATCTCGGTCGCGCCGCTCTGGATCAGCGTCTCCTGCTCGCCGTGCTGGCACAGGCCCGTCTCGGCCAGATGCATCACCTCCGCGCCCGACTCGGTGTCCTGCAGCTGGGCGATGTCGACGTCCTCGGGGCCGATCCCGGCCTGCTCGAACGCGGCCGCCGCCGCCTCGGCTGTCGGCGAGGGCGCTGACTCGATCGGGATCGACGGACTGAACACCTCGAACGAGCCGAACCGGCGGGTGCGGAATGCCACCGAGCGGAGGTAGACGGGCGCGTGCGAGGCACGCAGCCGCTCACCACGCGCGAGCACGAGCGCGACCGCGCCCTCGCCGGGCGAGCAGAACATGTACTGCGTGAGCGGGTGGTTGACCATCCGCGAGGACAGGATCTCCTCCTCGGAGAGCGGCGTGCGTCGCCAGGCGTTGGGGTTCGCCGAGCCGTTGCGAAACGCCTTCGCCGCGACCTTCGCGAGCGTCGAAAGGCTGATCCCGTGCTCGCTCATGTAGCGCTGGATCTTCATCGCGAAGAACTGCGTTGTGAGCATCAGCCCCGTCTCTCCGTACCAGGAGCCGAGCCCCCAATCCTCCGGCAGCGGGTTGAACGCTCCCGGCGGGTGCTTGTCGAACCCGAGGACCAGCGCCACGTCGGCTGAGCCCGAGGCCAGCATCGCGTGCGCTGTCGTCAGCGCCGATCCCCCGGTCGCGCATCCGTTCTTGACGTTGATGAACGGGATCCCCGTCAGACCGAGCGCCGCGACCATTGTGTCGGCGTTGCCGGCCGCGTCAGATCCTCCCGCCGCGAAGTCGATCTCCTCCCAGCGAACGCCCGCGTCGGCGAGCGCGGCGCGGGCCGCGATCGCCGCCATCTGCAGGCCCGACACTCCAGGGTGACGGCCGAACGGATGGATGCCGATGCCCACGATTCCGACGTCGTCCGAGGCCGTCATTGCCAGGTCTCCTCGATCGGCTCGAACGCATACGTGGCGACGCCGTCCTGTGCCTCACCGGGTGCGGGAATCAGCGTCAGCTCCATCGGCATCCCGATCCGAAGCTTTTCGGGATCGGCGACGGTCAGGCGAGCCTCGACTCGCACCTCCCCCGGAAGCTCGATGTAGCCGACCCCGTATGGCTCGAACGCATCGGGATCGTCGACCGCATACGGCGGCGACTTCGGCGGGAAGCACTGGACGGTCCACGACCAGAGCGTTCCCCGCCGGGCCAGCAGCCGCTCGCGCACGTGAAGCGACGTGCAGCGTGGACAGGACGATTGGCCGGGAACGTGACGACGCCGCACTGCTCGCATCGCGATCCGACCAGCCGGACCTCGCCGCCGGCGTCCACGAACAGTCCCTCGGCCACGGCCGTCGTTGCGCCGGTCAGGCTCATGCCGCGAGCTGCGCGGCCTCCGGCTCGACCCCCACCATCGCGACGATCCGGGCGATATAGAACTCGGCGGCCCGGTGCAGCGCCACGGCGCCGTTCGGCCGGTACCAGTGCCAGATGCTGTTGTAGAGGCCGAGAATCGCCCGGGTCAGCAGCCGCGGATCCCCTCGGGAATCGCCCCCTTCTCCATCGCGCGCGCCAGGAATGTCGCCCAGGCGAACTCGAGATCACGGGTTCGCTCCCTGACTGCGTGACGGGCCTGCTCCTCCCGGGGAGACTCGCGCTGGCTGGCGAGCAGGCCCTGCTCAGCCACCAGCACGCGGTTGCGCTGGATATCTCGGTCGCTCAGCCGGAAGCAGTCAGCGAGGATCGCGACCAGCGCCGCCACGTGCATGGGCTGCTCCTGGGCGATCCGTCGAAGCTCGAGTGAAAGCTCTCGATCGCCTCCTCCATGATCACGAACAGGCAGTGCTGCTTGGACTCGAAGTAGTGGTAGAGGGCCGTCGGGCCGACGCCCACGTCCGCGGCGATATCCGCCCACTTCGTGTCCTCGTACCCGTCCCGCCCGAACCTTTCGGTAGCGGCGTGAAGGATCTCGGCACGCTTGGTGCCTTCCTGAGGCCTTTCTGCCTTCCGACCTTGCTGAGCCGAACTCATCTCAGGTATCATACCAGACGTGCGCACGATCTGGTCCCCTTAGCGGTCGGACACTCGCCAATTTTGCACGCATGCGATACTGAAGCAAGTTCATGTTGGCCCGACGGTATGTCGGTCACCATGATGACGCCTGGCCGAGGCCACCCGAATGAGAGCAGTCCGTCTGCAGCAGTGGAACAGCGAGCCGGACCTCGTCGAGATCCCGACACCGACTCCGGGACCCGGCGAGGTGCTGCTGAGGGTCGACGCCGCGGGCCTCTGCCACAGCGACCTCCACATGATGGAGTGGCCAGAGGAGGTCGTCCCGTACCGGCTCCCCTTCACCCTCGGGCACGAGACCGCCGGCACTGTCGCGGCGCTTGGAGCCGGCGTGAGAGGAGTATCGGAGGGAGACCGCGTGCTCGTCTACTCGCGGTGGGGATGTGGCTCGTGCTGGTCCTGCCGGCAGGGCCTCGAGAACCGCTGCGAGCGCCCAGCCCGCGAGTTCGGCGGCGGCGTGGGATGCGACGGCGGCCTGGCGGAGTACATGCTGGTGCCGGCGGTCCGCTACCTGGTCGCGATCGACGACTTGGACCCGGTCACGGCGGCGCCGCTCAGCGACGCGGCGCTGACGCCCTACCACGCGCTCAAGCGTTGCTCGCACCAGCTGCGGCCGGGGGTTACGGTGGCGGTGATCGGCGTCGGGGGTCTCGGACACATGGCGATCCAGCTGCTGCGCGCTCTGTGCACGGTCCGAGTCGTCGCCGTGGACACGCGGGACGATGCGCTCGAGCTGGCTCGCAGCGCCGGGGCCGATGTAACTGTCTCAGCGACTGGGCTGATACCCGCACAGCTGCGGGGCGAGATCGGCGTCCGCGGCGCCTCGGTCGTGCTCGATTGCGTCGCTTCCGACGCGACTCTCGACCTGGCCGCGGGCGCCGTGTCGATTGGCGGGGACATCTGCTACGTCGGGCGGGGCGGCGGCTCACTCGGAGTGAATCCAGGTCGGCTGCCGTTCGAGTGCTCCGTGATGCTGCCCAGCTGGGGCACCCTTCCCGAGCTGATCGAGGTGGTCGGGCTGGCACGGTCCGGTGCGATCCACGTCGAGGTCGAAACGGTGACCCTCGACCAGGCGATCGCCACTTACCGGCGGCTGCGGCGCGGGGAGGTCCGGGGGCGCGCCGTCGCGGTGCCCGTGATGGGCGGGCCACCTGCCGTAACCTAAGGTGATCTCAGTTTAGGCATGTCGGCGTGCGATACGACGCCCGGTCTACTTGACAATCATCGCCGACGACCCTATTCTGAACCGAAGTAAGCTCAACTAGATCACTTACCCGGGGATTCGCGACTCGCTGGGCGAGGAGAGGTGACGGTACCCGGACGACGTCGAAGAAGGAGAGACCCACACGGCCATGAGTGTGCTGACTGATCCCACCACCTATCCGATCTCGTCCAGCGCGACCCGGCAGCTGGAGCGTCCGCTGTTCGGCCACGTGATCGACGGAGAGGTCGTTCCCTCTGGGGACGGCGCCACCATGCCCGTGGTCGACCCCGCCACCGGCGAGCCGGTTGCGGCGGCGGCGTCCGGCTCTGCCGCCGACGTCGAGCGGGCCGTCCGGTCGGCTCGCGAGGCATTCGACGATGGTCGATGGCGGTACCTGGCGCCGCTCGAGCAGGAGCGCCGCTTGCGCAGGCTCGCGGGGCTGCTCGCCGATCACGCGGACGAGCTCGCGGACCTCGACGTGATCGATTCCGGCCTGCTGCGTATGTACGCCGGGTTCATCGCCCAGTTCGCGGTCGATGGGATCGATTACTACTCGGGCTGGCCGAGCAAGCTGCACGGGACGGTCCCGGCCGTCCCGCACGAGTTCGTCGTGCGCCAGGTTAGGGAGCCGGTCGGCGTCGTCGGATCCGTGGTCCCGTGGAATGGCCCGACGGCGGCCGCCGCCTTCGGCGTATTCCCGCTGTGCGCCGGCAACAGCGTCGTGCTCAAGCCGGCTGAGCAGACGCCGATGACGGCCGTGGTCGTCGCCGAGCTCGCACTCGAGGCGGGGATCCCGCCGGGCGTGTTCAACGTCGTCCAGGGCACGGGCGAGACCGTCGGGGCGGCGCTCGTCGCTCACCCCGAGGTGGACGTGATCTCCTTCACCGGTTCGGTTGACACCGGCCGGGCGATCCAGGCGTCGGCGGCGGCCCGCGTCAAGCGGGTCTGCCTCGAGCTCGGCGGAAAGAGCCCCTCGATCATCTTCGAAGACGCCGACCTCGATGCGGCAGCGCCCGCCGTGATGATGGGCGTATGGGGCGCGTCGGGCCAGGTGTGTACGTGCAACACGCGCGTCCTGGCCCATGAGAGCGTCCACGACGAGCTGCTCGAGCGCGTCGTCGACGGCTCGCGCGGCCTGCGCATCGGCGGCGGCTTCGAGCCGGGCGTGGACATGGGCCCGGTGGTGTCGGCGGCTCAGCTCGAGCGCATTCAGCGCTACGTTCGGATCGGACGCGAGGAGGGAGCGGAGCTAGCACTCGGCGGCGAGCGACACGGCGACCGGGGCTACTTCCACCAGCCGACGATCTTCACCTCGGTGCGCAACGACATGAGAATCGCTCAGGAGGAGATCTTCGGCCCGGTCATGTCGATCCTGAAGTTCTCATCCGAGGAGGAGGCCTACCGGATCGCCAACGACGTCGAGTACGGATTGGCCGCCGGCGTCTGGACCAACGACCTCAACGTCGCACACCGAGCGAGTCGTGCGCTGCGAGTGGGAACCGTGTGGGTGAACACCTACCAGATGGTCTACCCGTCGGTCTCCTACGGCGGGGTCAAGCAGTCCGGACACGGCCGCAACCTCGGCGAGGCATCGCTCGATGACTTCACCCAGCTCAAGAGCGTTTGGACCAAGGTCGGCTGACGCCGGCATCACCACAACGAGACACAGGATTCGACCATGAGCCAAGCCGCAACATCTGTGAGCGCCGAGCTGGCACTCCGTGACATCCAGGACCGGATCGAGATCACCGACGTCCTCTACCGGTACGCGTCGACGATCGACAAGTTCGATCTGGACGGACTGCGCGGCACCCTCGCCGACGACCTCGTCGCCCGATACGGCAACGCCGATCCGGTGATCGGCGGCGACGCGGTGGCGGCGTGGATCGCCGAGGCCATCGCCCCCGTGATCTGGCAGCACCACCTGCTGAGCGTCTACCACGTCGAGGTCGACGGCGACGACGCGCAGGCCCTCGTCTACCACACCTCTCACCAGGTGTTCGAGGACGAGCCCGAGAGCGCAAAGGTCCTGGTCGGCCGCTATCACAACGAGCTCCGGCGCGAGACGGATGGCTGGAAGATCTCGAAGCTCGTGCTGGAACTCCTTTGGGGCGAGGCGAAGCTCGACGCGGCCGGCTACTTCGCGCTCGTCGGGGGCCGCGGACCGACCGACTGACCCGATGAGCGGCGAGGTCCAATGCGCGGCCGAGCGGTTCGGGCTCGGCGAGAAGCTCGTCCTGCGTAACCGGCTCGTGGGAACCGCCCACGGAGCCGGACTTGTGGCGGACGGTCTGGCGCAGCCCGCCGATGCCGAGTATTGGCGGCGTCGGGCGGCCGGTGGCGCGGCGATGCTGATCGTCGGCGGCACGGTGACGGCGCTTGAGTCCACGTGGCGGCGGAGGATGGTCAGCGAGGCGTGGCGCGAGGAGGCTGTGCCCGGGATGGCGCTGCGCGCGGAAGCGATCCGCTCCGAGGGCGCGATCGCCGGCTGCCAGCTAGTCCATCTCGGTCGCGAGACGACCGGCGCGGAGATGTGGTTCGCCCCGGTCGCTCCCTCCGCCGTTCGCTCGCCACGGGAACCGACCCGCGCGCGCGTCCTGAACGACGACGACATCGATGCCGTGATCGAGGGATTCCGCACCTCGGCGGTGAATGCAGGGCAGGCGGGATTTCAGGTGATCGAGCTGCATGCCGCGCACGGATATCTGCTGGCTCAGTTCCTCTCGCCGTCGAGCAACCACCGGGCGGACGGCGGCTCGCCGGCTGAGCGCTCGCGGATCATCGCGAGGATCGTCGGCGCGATTCGCGCCTCGGCGCCGGAGCTGCTGATCGGCATCCGCCTCTCGACCGAGGGCGAACGAGAAGCTGGACACACGCTCGATGGTCTGTGCGAACTGCTCCCGCACGTCGCCCCGCTTGTGGACTACGTGAACCTGACGGCCGGCGTGCGGACGACGTACGTCAAGGACATGGGCACGGAGGAGCCGCCGCTGCTGGAAGCGATCGAGCGACTCCGTACGGTCGTCGAGCAGCCACTGCTGATCTCACAGGCGTTCCGCCGCGAACACCAGATCGAGCGAGCGCTCGCGGCCGGCGCCGACCTCGTCGGAATCGCCCGTCCGCTGATCGCCGACCCCGACTTCCCCGCGAAGCTGCTGTCGGGACGCGAGGACCAAGTCCGGCCTTGCGTGTCCTGCAACGAGGACTGTCGCGCCTTCGATCCCGTGCTGCTGTGCTCGGTCAATCCCGAGCTCGCGCCCCCCGGGATGGCGCGCCGGCCGGCGGTTCCGCTCCTGGTCCAGCGGGGCGCGCCCGACGGCGACGGACCCGTCGCCATCGTCGGAGCCGGCCCGGCGGGGCTCGAGTGCGCCACCTCACTCGCCGGTCGCTGCGAAATTGTGCTGTTCGAAGAGCGCGTCGCGATCGGGGGCCAGCTGGCGAGCGCCGCCGCGGCGCCGCATCGTCACGGCTGGCAGTCGCTCCTGGACTTCTACGGGTCCGCCCTCGACGCCGCGGCCGATCTTGAGGTCCGGCTCGGCGCGCGGGCGACGGCCGCGGACCTGGATGCCTTCAGGGAGGTCGTGATCGCGTCCGGCGGCGATGAAGTGCTTCCGTCGCTTCCTGGGATCGAGCGCGCCGTGTCGGCATCGGACGCGATCCGTCGCGGCACCGGCGCCCTCGCCCCGGGATCGAACGTGCTGATCGTCGATGACGGCTTCGGCGCGTGGTGGGGCGCGAGCGCCGTGGAACTCGCCATTCAAGCCACGGCGAAGCTGATCACGTTCGTCACGCCGGGCGCTGCATTCTTCTCCGCGCTCCCGGCGGAGGGCCGGGTGCAGCTGCTGGCACGGCTGCGGGGCGCGCCGCTCGAGCTTCGGGCGGCGACGGGGCTCGAGGCGATCACCGCCGGCGGCGCCGAGCTGAGGAACCTCATGTCACACCGGACCGAGACGGTCGACGCCGACACGGTGATCGTCGTCGGCGAGCGCCGCCCGCGCGACTGGAGCGCGTTGGTGCCGCCCGGCGCGACGGTACGCGTGATCGGCGACGCGGTGGTGCCAAGGCGCGTCGCTCATGCCGTCTCCGAGGGACGGGCCGCCGCCGAGGCGATCACTCGCGCGCGCTCTGAAAACGCGATCAAGGCCCCGGCATGAGCGCGGCCGTCCCGAACCTGCGCGCCGCGGTGATCGGGGCCGGTCCGTCGGGCTTCTACGCCACCGATCAGCTCCTCGATGCCGGGTTCGAGGTCGACCTGATCGACGCGCTGCCGACGCCGTTCGGGCTGGTCCGGGCCGGTGTCGCTCCGGACCACCCGAAGATCAAGTCCGTTACCCGGGTCTACGACAAGACGGCGTCCAAGCCGGGCTTTGGGTTCTTCGGCGGGGTCGAGTTGGGCTCCGACATCACCCGAACCGAGCTGCTCGAGCGCTACCACGCGGTCGTGTACGCGGTGGGGACCGCGGACGACAACCGGCTCGGCATTCCGGGAGAGGCTCGCCCCGGCTCATATCCGGCGACCCGGTTCGTCGCCTGGTACAACGGCCACCCCGAAGCCGCCGACGAGCGATTCGATTTGACCGCCAGGAGGGCCGTGGTGATCGGCAACGGCAACGTCGCGGTCGACGTCGCCCGCATGCTCGTGCTCGAGCCGACCGAACTGGCCCAGACGGATACCGCCGATCACGCCCTGGCGGAGCTCGGGAGGGCGCAAATCGAGGAGGTCGTCCTGCTCGGCCGTCGAGGACCGGCGCAGGCGGCGTTCACGAATCCGGAGCTCCGCGAGCTGGGAGAGCTCTCGCGGGCCGACGTTCACATCGACCCCGCCGAGATGGAGCTCGACGAGCACAGCGCGAGTTGGCTCGGACAGGAGGCCGACGCGACGGCCCGGCGCAATGTGGCGCTGCTGCGCGAGTTTGCGGGACGCGAGCCGAGGGGTCAAACCCACCGCATCAGCCTGCGGTTTCTGCGCTCCCCCGTCGCCCTGCTGGGCGACGGCGACCACGGCCCGGTCGCGGCGCTTTCGGTCGCGCGCAACCGGATCGAGCCCGACGGGCGCGGTGGACTTCGGGCGGTGCCAACGGGTGAGCGCGAGGAGATCGAGTGCGGGCTGGTCCTGCGCTCCATCGGCTATCGCGGCCGCCCCGTCGACGACGTTCCGTTCGACGAGCGCCGCGGATTGATCCGGAATGTCCGCGGCAGAGTGTGCGACGAGGAGTCGCGCTCGCATCGCGGCGAATACGTTGTCGGCTGGATCAAGCGCGGTCCGAGCGGTGTGATCGGGACGAACAAGAAGGACGCGGCCGACACGGTGGCGAGGATCGTCGAGGATGCCGAGTCGGGCGCGCTGGGCCAGCCGGTGCGCCACGACCCCGATTGGATCTTCGAGCGCGCGCCGTCCGCCGTCAGCTGGAACGGGTGGCGTGCGATCGACGAGCACGAGCGAAACGCAGGCGAGCGAGCCGGGCGGCCGCGGGTGAAGATCGTGCGGGTGCCGGAGCTACTCGCGGCCGCAGTCAGGTAGACGAAGCGTGCTCGACGGCAAGGTCGCACTGGTCACCGGAGCCGGACAGGGAATGGGACGCGCGATCGCGGTCGAGATGGCTTCCCGGGGCGCGGCGGCGGTCGCGGTTGCCGACCGGGACCGCGAAACGGTCGCGGAAACGGCGCGCCTCATCGCCGACGCTGGGGGTGAAGCGGTGGCGCTGGCCTGCGACCTGCGCGACCGAGATCAGATTGCGACGATGTTCGACGAGATGGCGGCCAGGTTCGGCGGTCTTGACGTCCTCGTCAACAACGCCGGCGTGATCGAGACGGCGATCACGTCCGCGACCGCGATCGATGCCCTGCCCGAGGAGGTCTGGGACACCGTCTATGAGATCAACCTCAAGGCTGTGTGGCTGACGACCAAGTTCGCCTCCCCCTACTTGCGCCGATCGCGCCGCGGTCCGAGCATCGTCAACACGTCCTCGGTGTCGGGGCTGATCGGGTTCGCGCGCGCGCCGATCTACTGCGCGAGCAAGGCCGGCGTGATCCAGCTGACCAGGGTGGCCGCGATCGATCTCGCTCCCGAGGTCCGATGCAACTGCTTCTGCCCGGGCGTGATCGCGACGCCGATGGCCCGGGCGTTCATCGACAAGGCCGAGGATCCCGTCGCCCAGGAGCAGGCGATGATCTCCACCCAGCTCGTCGAGCGGATGGGACGGCCCGAAGAGGTCGCGAAGCTCGCCTGCTATCTCGCCTCGGACGACGCCGCCTTCATCACGGGCGCCACGTTCACGATCGACGGCGGCGCGCTCGCCTGGCACGGCGTGCGCGAATAGCTGGCGAAGAGCTTCACAGCCCAACTGAGATCAGCTTGGTTCGTCGTGGGTTGCGACGGGACGGCGGTCCCGGTCCCGGACCGGTCCGACCCTCCACATTGCCTCGTAGCTCCCAAGATCAGCGCCAATCACCCCGCGAGTCGCGTCCGGATGCGGCTCCCCTCAGGAGTTCGAGAAGATAATCACAAATTTACTTGACATCAGTTCAGTTTGTCCCTTATGATTTCCCTCCGGCCATTCCGCGTCGAGGATCTCGAGGAGAGCTCCAGACGACAGCGGAGAGCCCGTCGAGACCGGAGAGGAAGCCTTGATCACCAAAACCGCCACCAGCGATGCCGTCCGTGCGGCCGCACCGGCGTTGCTCGTGGAGCGCCTCTCGAAGACGTTTCCCGGAACACGGGCTCTGATCGACGCGTCGATCGAGATCCGCGAGGGTGAAGTCCACGCGCTTGTCGGTCAGAACGGATCCGGGAAGTCGACCCTGATCAAGACCCTCGCCGGCTACCACGCCCCGGACCCCGGTGCCGTCGCTGAGCTGGCCGGCGAGCCTTTCGCGCTCGGTCACGCGGTGCCCGACGGGCTCCGGTTCGTGCATCAGGACCTCGGGCTGGTGCTGGAACTGAACGCGATGGACAACCTCGCGCTCAGGGGCGACTTCATCCGGGGCTTCGGCGGACGCGTTCGTTGGGCTGAGCAGGCCCAGGAGACCTACCGAATCCTCGAGCGCTTCGACGTCGAGATCGACATCCATAGCCCGCTCGCCGAGGCCACCCCGGTCCAGCGGACGATCGTCGCGATCGCGGGCGCACTTCAGGGCTGGCACGGATCCGGTGGAGTGCTCGTGCTCGACGAGCCGACCGCGGTCCTCCCCCACGACGAGGCCGAGCGGCTGCTGGCGATGGTGCGCGAGGTGCAGCGCAGCGGCACCAGCGTCCTCTACGTCTCGCACCGCTTGGACGAGATCTTCGAGATCGCCGACCGCGTCACGGTCCTGCGCGCCGGGCGCGTGGTCAAGACACTGCCGGTGGCGGAGGTCGACCACCGGGGCCTGGCGCAGCTGATGGTGGGCGCCGAGGTCGATCCGGATTACCGGGCCCCGGTGGCCGCCCGCCCGGACTCGCCGGTCGTGCTGGAGCTGCGCAACGTTCACGGCCGGCGCCTGCACGGGCTCGACCTGGACGTGCATCGCGGCGAGATCCTCGGTGTCGCCGGTCTCGCTGGGGACGGGGTGAACGAGCTGCCGTACCTGATCGCGGGACATCCACGACATCGCGTCACCGGGACCATCCGCTTGCCGCAACGCTCGAGCGAATCGACGGATGTCGCCGATGCTCGCAAGCTGGGAATCCCACTCGTCCCCGCCGACCGCGCGCACGAGGCGATCGTCCCGGACTTTGCCGTCAGCGAGAACATGACTCTCTCGGTACTCGACCGGCTCGGGTCGCGCGGGAGGCTCGACAAGGCGGCTGAGCAGAAGCTTGTCGAGCGCTGGACCGAGCGGCTCGGGGTCGTGACGGCGAGCTCCGACGCGCTGATCTCGACCCTCAGCGGCGGCAACCAGCAAAAGGTCGTCGTGGCGCGGTGCCTCGCTCGCGATCCGGAGCTACTCATCCTTTCGGAGCCGACCGCGGGCGTCGACATCGGCACGCGCGTCGCCATCTACGAGCTACTCGCGGGGCTGGCGCGCGAGGGCCTGACGGTGATCGTGTCCTCGTCCGACCTGGGCGACCTGCTGGCGATGTGCACGCGCGTCGTCGTGCTGAGGGATGGGCGCGTGGGCGCCGAGCTCGGCGGTGACGGTCTGACTGAACACGTACTTGTGAACGCGATCGAGGGAGAACGCAGTGCCGACGGTGCAAACAATGGAAACGAATGACGTTCTTAAATCCGCGCCTGCGGACTCGCCGGTCCGGCGGCCCCAGCCGCGAAAGCTGACCTCGGCGGCGTCGCTCGGAGCGCGCCTCCGGCGCGGCCTGGCGTTCAACAGCATCGGAGCCGTCTACGTCTGGCTCGGCCTCGTGCTCGTGTTCTCGATCTGGGTCCCTGACACGTTCCCGACGATGGCCACGGTGAAGCAGGTCCTGAACGCAAACGCGATCACGGCGCTGGCCGCGCTGTCGATCACGATCCCCCTCGCAGCGCGGGTGTTCGATCTGTCGTTCGCCTACACGATGACGTTGACCGGGGTGATCACCGCCCACTTCTTGACGGCCGGCGTTCCCCTGGTGCCGGCGGTGCTTCTCGGCCTCGGCGCCGGGGTCGTGATCGGCGTGGTCAACGGGGTCGTAGTCGTCGTCATGAGGATCGACTCGTTCATCGCCACGCTGGCGACCGGCTCGCTGATCGCGGCGCTGATCACGATGTTGACGGGAGGCACGGCGATCATCAGCACGAGGCTCCAGGGCGGGTTTGCCAAGATCGGCCAGACCAACGTCAGCGGCTTCACGCTCCCCGTGGTGTACGTGTTGCTGGTCGCGGTCGCGATGTGGTTCCTGTTCGAGCACACCGCGACCGGCCGGCGACTGTACGCCACCGGATTCAATCCCGACGCCTCGAAGCTTGCCGGTGTCCGTGTTGACCGTCTGCGCTTCGCCGCGCTCGTGGTCTCAGGGTCGCTCGCCGGAGCGACGGGGCTCGTGCTCGCCTCGACGGTCGGCTCCGGGGACCCGAGCGCCGGCACGTCGTACCTGCTGCCGGCGTTCGCCGCCGCGTTCCTGGGTGCGACGCAGCTCAAGCACGGGCGGTTCAACGCATTCGGAACGCTGATCGCGGTGCTGCTGCTCGGCACCGGCACGACCGGCCTCGCGCTCGCGAACGCGCCTCAGTGGTCCGCCGACATGTTCGTCGGGCTCGTGCTGATCGCGTCGCTCGCCGTGACCGGCATCCAACGTCGCGCGAGCGTCGGAGACGGCGGGAGGTTCAGGACCCTGTTCCGCCGCCTGCAAGCGAGCGGCGGCTGACATGAGCTTCACACGGCGATATACGCCAACTGTCCCTAACCCACATCCCCATCAGGAGGAGACGATAGTCATGTCCCGATTGACGCCGGCGCGGAGCCGGATCCGTCGCGCCGCCGGCGTTGCGGCGAGCGCTGCCATGGTCGCGATCGTGGCCGCGGGCTGCGGCTCGTCGAGCAGCTCGAGCGGCAGCGCAAGCGGCAGCGCAAGCAGCGCGAATCTCACCGCCGCTCAGCAGGTCGTGTCGCAGGCGATGCAGCGGCCCGCAACCATCACGGTCACGAAGCCGGTCGGCAAGGCAGTTCCCAGCGGTAAGAAGATCGTGTACATCAGTTGCGGCGTGTCGGTGTGCCAGCTGCAGGGCCAGATCGTCGCCCAGGCCGCGAAGGCGCTGGGTTGGTCGACGTCCACCGTCACGACGGACGGCACGCCGACCAGCGTTCAGGCTGCGTACGACACGGCTCTGCGCCAGGGCGCTAACGCAATCGTCACGACGGCCGCGCTCCGCGCGGAGATCGCCTCGAAGATTCCGCAGTTGGAGTCAAAGGGCGTGGTCGTGTCGGACTGCTGCTCGACGGATCCCGTCGCCACGCCGTTCATCTACAACACCGACACCCCGTCGCAGGGCGAGCCGATTGGCAAGGCTCTAGCCGCCGAGGTCGCCACCAACAGCAAGGGCAAGGCCAACACGCTGTACGTGAACATCCCGGCGTTCACGATCCTCGGATCGCTCGATACGTCGTTCAAGGCAGCCTACAAGCAGTACTGCCCGACGTGCGGGTATGGCTCGATCGGCGTGCCGCTGACGCAGCTCGCGAACGCGCCGAACCTGATCGTCTCCTACCTGCGCAGCCACCCGTCGGTCAACTACGTGGCGCTGTCCGTCGCGAACGAGCTCGACACGGGTCTTCCGGCGGCGCTCTCGGCAGCCGGGCTGTCGAACGTCAAGATCGTCGGTCAGGGCGGAGGTCCGACCGACTTCCAGTATCTGGCCGATGGCCAGGAGCTGGCGCTGGTGCCGTTTGACTACTACAACGTCGATTACCAGATGGTCGACGCGGTGGCGCGCCACTTCGCCGGCGCCTCGGTCCAGCTGACGCCACCACCGCTGTGGATGGTGACTAAGACGAACCTGCCCAGCAGCCATACCAACCTGTTCCCGGACGTCACCGACTACCAGGGCCAGTTCCTGAAGCTCTGGGGCCGGACGGCCTAGGGCAGACACGGCGGCGCGCGGCCGGCTCCCAGTCCCTCCGGGGCGGGAGCCGGCCGGCCGCGACCACAGCCGCCGGCAAGGAGCGACAGATGCTGGATCAGGCGAGTACGAATTTCATCGCCCAACCCGCTCGCGATTTCGACGCGATCGTCGTCGGCGCCGGCTTCGCCGGTCTGTACGCCCTGCACCGCCTGCGCGAGATGGGCCTGAGCGTGCGCGTGCTCGAGCAGGGGGAAGGTATCGGCGGCACCTGGTATTGGAACCGCTACCCCGGCGTGCGCTGCGACATCGAGTCGGTCGACTACTCGTACTCCTTCTCGGAGGAGCTCGAGCAGGAATGGGAATGGAGCGAACGGTATCCGACGGGGCCCGAGATCCTGCGCTACCTGAACCACGTCGCCGACCGCTTCGACCTGCGACGGGATATCCAGCTGAGCACTCACGTCACCGAGGCGCACTACGACGAATCGAGCGGGCGCTGGCGGGTGGCGAGCGAGGACGGGGCGCGATTCTCGGCGAGGTATTGCGTGATGGCGTCCGGATGCCTGTCGGCGGTGAACCGCCCCGCCTACGACGGCCTCGACGAGTTCGAGGGCGACTGGTACCACACGGCACGCTGGCCGCAGGACGGGGTCGGGCTCGCCGGCAAGCGCGTCGGCGTGATCGGGACCGGCTCGACCGGGATCCAGCTGATCCCGCAGCTCGCCAAGGGGGCGGAGCACCTGTACGTCTTTCAGCGCACCGCAAACTTCAGCATGCCCGCGCACAACGCGCCGCTCGATCCGGAGCGCCAGCGGGCGGTCAAGGCCTCCTATCGGGAGCGGCGCCGGCTCGCGCGGGAGTCGCTCAGCGGCGTTCCGCGCTCGCACCCCGATGCCGTGCCCCAGAGCTCGGCGCTCGAAGTCGCGCCCCAGGCGCGCGAAGCCATCTACGAGCGCGGATGGGCGGAGGGCGGGATCGGCGCGGTGCTGCTCGCGTTCAACGACATCAACACGAACGCAGAGGCGAACCGCACCGCCGCCGAGTTCGTGCGCTCCAAGATCCGTCAGATCGTCCAGGACGCGGCCACCGCCGAGGCGCTGTGCCCGACCACGCATCCGATCGGCACCAAGCGCGTCTGCGTCGACATCGACTACTACGCGACCTACAACCGCGACAACGTCACACTCGTCGATGTCCGCGACGACCCGATCGTCGAGATCACCCGGCGCGGGATCAGGACCACATCCGATGACTATGCGCTTGACGTGATCGTGTTCGCGACCGGCTTCGATGCGATCACCGGAGCGCTCTTGGTCATCGACATCCGCGGTCGCGGTGGCCGACCGCTGAAGCAGAAGTGGTCGAACGGACCTCGAACGTACCTCGGCCTCGCGACGGCCGGGTTCCCGAACATGTTCCTCGTCACCGGACCGGGGAGCCCGTCGGTGCTGAGCAACATGGTCTGCTCGATCGAGCAGCACATCGACTGGATCGCGGACTGCATCGGCCACCTGCGCGAGCACGAGCTCGAGACGATCGAGGCGACGCCCGACGCCGAGGACGGCTGGGTCGCCCACGTCGAGGAAGTCGCGGAGGCGACGCTGTTCCCCCTCGCCAACTCGTGGTACGTCGGCGCGAACATTCCGGGCAAGGCGCGAGTGTTCATGCCCTACCTCGGGGGCGTCGGCAACTACCGCAGGCGCTGCGATGAGGTCGCCCGGAACGGGTACGAGGGATTCTCGGTCGACCGGCACCTCGCGGGAGCGAGGTCATGAGCACCGGAACCCGGATCCTGACCGGAAACGAGAGCTGCCTGTACATCGGCGGGCGGTGGGTGCGCCCGTCGGACGGACGGCTCGCCCAGGTCATCAACCCGACGACTGAGGAGTCGATCGGTGAGGCCGCGCTGGCAGGCCCAGCGGACATCGACCACGCCGTGCGCGCCGCCCGAGCGGCATTCGATACCGGGCCGTGGGCGAGCTCGACGCCGGCCGAGCGCGCCGAGATCATGACGAAGGCCGCGAAGCTGATGTCCGAGCGCGCCGATTTGTTCGCGCGGACGATCACGCTCGAAGTCGGCTCGCCGTTCGCGATCGCCAACTGGCAGCCGCTCGCGGCCAAGCTCTACCTCGAGTGGTATGCCGCCCGCGCCGCCACGTTTGCGTGGGAGGAGGAGCGCGATGGCATCCGCAGCCGGCTGCTGGTGCGCCGCCAGCCGGTGGGGGTTGTCGGCGCGATCGTGCCGTGGAACTTCCCGCTCGCGCTGTCGTTCCCGAAGTTGGCCCCGGCGCTGCTGACCGGCTGCTCGATCGTGCTCAAGCCTCCCGAGGAGACGCCGCTGTTCGGCTGCCTGCTGGCGGACGTGTTCGAGGAGGCAGGGCTGCCGCCGGGCGTGCTCAACGTCGTGCCCGCCGATCGCACGGTGAGCGAGGTGCTGGTCAAGCACCCGCTGGTCGACAAGATCAGCTTCACGGGCTCGACGCGCGCCGGTCGCCGGATCGCCGCGCTGTGCGGGGAGCAGATCAAGCGCTGCAGCCTCGAGCTGGGCGGAAAGTCCGCTGCGATCGTCCTTCCCGACGCCGAGCTCGATGCGGTGATTCCCGAGCTGGCTCCTAACACGATGCGTAACAACGGCCAGACCTGCACCAATCAGACGCGGGTGCTGGCACACCGCGAGCGCTACGCGGATGTCGTCGAGGCGCTGCGGGAGGCGGTCGACGCCTTTCAAGTGGGCGATCCGGGCGATCCGGACGTGTTCATCGGCCCGCTGGTGAGCGCTACCCAGCGCGAACGGGTCGAGGGCTATATTGCGACCGGCGTGAGCGGGGGCGCGCGCCTTGTGCTTGGCGGCGGCCGTCCCGATCGCGGACGCGGGTACTTCGTCGAGCCGACGATCTTTGCCGGCGTCGAGAACACGATGACGATCGCGCGCGAGGAGATCTTCGGACCCGTCGTGTCGGTGATCCCCTACGTCGACGAGGCGCATGCGATCGCGATCGCCAACGACTCGAGCTACGGGCTGTCCGGGAGCGTGTGGGGCCCGGACGCCGAACATGCCAAGGACATCGCGAGGCGGATCCGCAGCGGCAACGTCGCGATCAACCAGCACACGCTGGATCCGGCCGGGCCGTTCGGCGGTTTCAAGCAATCGGGACTCGGGCGCGAGAACGGCATCGAGGGGATCGATGCCTACGTCGAGCTTCAGTGCATTCCATACGTCAGCTGAGGAGACATGAAGATCACCGCAGCCCTCTCTGCAAGCGCGGGCTCACCGTTCGAAATCGCCGAGGTCGAGCTGGACGAGCCCCGCCGCGACGAGGTGCTCGTCGCGATCAGTGCGGTCGGCGTCTGCCACAGCGATCTGACGATGAAATCGGTGTGGCCGGAGGAGATCTCGCCGATCGTCCTCGGTCACGAGGGCGCCGGCGTGGTGGTCGCGGTCGGCGACGACGTGAACACGGTCCGGATCGGAGACCACGTCGTGCTCAGCTACCGCAGCTGTGGCTCCTGCTCTGAGTGCGCGGTCGGCCATCAGCCGTATTGCCGCAACTTCCGCTCGCTCAACGGGATCGGGACGCGGGTCGATGGCTCGATGACGATGCGGCGGGGCGGCGCCGCCGTGTACGGCTCCTACTTCGGGCAGTCGAGCTTCGCCTCGCACGCCCTCGCCTACGAATCCAACGTGGTGGTCATCGACGATCAGATAGATCTCACGATCGCGGCGCCGTTGGGCTGCGGCGTGCAGACCGGCGCGGGCACCGTCCTGGGCGTGTTGAGGCCGGGCGAGGACGCCTCGCTCGTCGTGTTCGGCGCCGGCGCCGTCGGGCTCTCGGCGCTGATGGCCGCCAGCGCCACCGGCGTACGGACGACGATCGCGGTCGACCCCGTGGCCAGTCGCCGGGAGCTCGCGCTCGAGCTCGGGGCGAGCGCGACGATCGACCCCGCGAGCGAGGACGTCGTGGCTGCGATTCGCGGGCTGACCGGCGCCGGCGCCACGCACGCGATCGACACGAGCGCGAAGGGCGCGGTCATCAACCAGGCGATCGAGGCGCTGGCCCCGCGCGGGACGCTGGCGCTGCTCGGTATCGGCATTCCCGAGTTCCAGATGGACGTTCGCAGCGTGATCAGCGGCGGGAAGACGTTGCGCGGCGTGATCGAGGGGGACGCGGTGCCGCAGGAGTTGATCCCGCGGCTGATCCGCCTCCACCGTGAGGGGAGCCTGCCGCTCGAGAAGCTGATCCGCATCTACGAATTCGAGCAGATCGACCTTGCTTTCGCCGAAGCTGCGAGCGGCGAGGCGATCAAGCCGGTTCTCACATTTGTTTGACCTGAATTCAGGTTGATTTCGAGAGCGAGAAAGGGTACAGTGTCGCCATGGACGAAGCGATCGTCGCCGCATTGACAGAGGACGTGCTCGAAGGCGGCCGGGTGGTCGTCGACGTGGACGGCGTCGAGATCGGCATCTTCCGGTTGGATGGGCAGCTCTACGCCTGGGAGAACCGCTGCGTTCACGCCGGCGGACCGGTTTGCCAGGGGACGCTGATGAACCGCGTCACCGAGCGCCTGGATGCCGAGCGGCGCAGCCTTGGCGACGACTTCGCCGACGAGCTTCACATCGTCTGCCCCTGGCATGGCTACGAGTACGACGTCCGCACCGGGGAGCACCCGGCGGATTCGCGGCTGCGCCTGCGCAGTATCGACGTCGAGGAGCGCGGGGGCGAGATCCTTGTCCATTTCTGAGCGAATCGACGCCGCCCGGGCGCTGCTGGCGGAGGACCCCCCGCTCTCACAATCCGACCTCTCTGCGCTGCTGAGCGATGCGATCAAGCTCTACGTATCGCGCTCCGGCGATCCCTACGGCGATGAGGCGCTCGCCGGCCTGACGGTGACGCCCACCGAGGCTTGCACGGTCGCCACGGCGCTTCTTCACTCGCAGTCGTTGTCTCCGTTCGAATTCTCGGTCTGGTTCTCAAGCAGCGGGAGGTAAGCCGCACATGCCCGTCGATCCGCGTGTCAAGCCGCTCGTGCCGATGCACGACCGTTTCACCTCCGAGCGCGAGATGCTCGCGCACGCTCGCAAGGAGGCCGATCGGCTCGGGCTAGACGACTACTTCGTCGTCGACGTCGACTCCCATCGCGACCCGAGCTCGGTCTGGCCCGCGGTCCTGCGCTACATGGAGAACCCGGTGATGCGGTTCAACTCGCAACACGATCTCGAGGTCATGGGCGTCACCCAATACGTGCCCACGCCCGGCGGCAAGGGCTTTCAGTTCCAGTCGATGCACGGGCGGATTCCCCACCAGGAGCTGACCCGCGAGGACCTCGGGCCGATCGACGTGCCGCGCGACGTCGAGCTGTGCCGGCGGGCGATTGACGCCATGAGCATCGACGTCCAGGTCGTGTTCCCGACGTCGCTGCTGTCGCTCGGGATGTCGCCGATGCCGATCGGTGAGTCGGAGGTCGCCTACGCGTACAACCGGTGGATGGTGGAGGAGTTCTGCAGCCAGGAGGAACGTCTCAAGTTCCTCCCGTTCCTGCCCTTCCAGGATCCCGACATGTGCGTCCGGATGATCCGCGAGTTCGCTGGGAACCCGAGCGTGTGCGGCTTCCTCGTCACGAGCGTCCGCTACGACCCGGTCCACGACAACAAGTACATGCGGGTCTACGCGGAGATCGAGGAGACCGGGTTGCCGCTCGCCTTCCACGCCGGCCCGACGTGGGAAGACGACTGGATGAAGACGATGAACCGCTTCATCTCGATGCACGCGATTTCGTTCGTGCACTGCAACATCGTGCACATGACCAACTGGCTGATCAACGGCCTCCCGGAGCGATTCCCGCGCCTGAAGGTGATCTGGGTCGAGAGCGGACTGGCGTGGGTGCCGTTCCTGATGCAGCGCCTGGACCACGAGTATCTGAAGCGCACGTCGGAGGCGCCGCTGCTCAAGCGGCCCCCGAGCGAGTACATGCGCGAGATGTACTACACCTCGCAGCCGATGGAGATGGACAACCTCGGCCTGCTCGAGTCCACCCTTCAGGCGATCAGCGCCGAAACACAGCTCGTCTACGCCTCGGACTGGCCACACTGGGACTTCGATCTCCCGAGCGTCTTCCTCCACCTTCCGTTCCTGGGCGAGCAGGCGAAGCGGAACATCCTCGGTCTCAACGCGGCGCGCCTGTTCAACCTTGAGGTTCCTGCGCTGCAGGCCAAAACTGAAGTCAGTTAAGGAGATTCAGCGGTGAGCGCTACTGCAGCCATCGCCGGGCTCGGGATCACCGAGATGGGCAAGGTCTACGGCCGCAGCCCAACCGACTTCGCCGCCGAAGCGATCGCGCTCGCGCTCGAAGACGCGGGACTGCAGCCGCGGGACCTCGATGGTCTGCTGATCAACGCAAACCACTCGAGCGAGATGTCCCCGACGCTCCAGTTCTCGCTTGGTCTCACCGACCTCACGTTGATCAGCGCGATGAACGCGTTCGGATCGACTGCCACGACGATGCTCCAGTACGCCGCCTACGCGATCGCGTCCGGACAGGCGAACGTCGTCGCCTGCGTGTACTCCGACGCGCCGCTCCGGGACGGAGCGTCGATCTCGCAGTCGGCGTACAACGGCAAGCGCTTCACCGCCCCTGGCTTCGCGGGCCTGCGGTCTGCCTACGGCGACTACGGCCCCGCGAACACGATGTACGCGCTCGCCCTTCGACGGCACATGCATCTGTTCGGGACCAACCACGACCAGCTCGGTCAGATCGCCGTCGGTGAGCGCGCGTGGGCGCAGATGAACGCCTGCGCCCAGATGCGTCGGCCGATGACGATCGACGACTACCACGCCTCCCGCTGGGTCGTGGAACCGCTACATCTGTTCGACTGCTGCCTCGTTTCGAACGGAGGCGTCGCAGTGATCGTCACCTCGGCCGAGCGCGCGCGCGAGCTACGCCAGCCCCCGGTGTACCTCCGCGGTTTCGGACAGTGCGCGCCCGGGGACCAGGCCCGGACCGGGCGGGATCCGGCGATCCACACCGGCGCGGCGAAATCCGGGGCGCTCGCGCTGCAGAAGGCGGGGATCGAGCTGTCGGACATCGACGTGCTCGAGCTCTATGACTGTTACACGTACACGGTTCTTGTCACGCTCGAGGACTACGGGTTCTGCGAGAAGGGCGAAGGCGGTCCGTTCGTCGCCGACGGGAAGCTCGGGCCCGGGGGCTCGCTGCCGTGCAACACCGGCGGCGGCCAGCTGTCGTCCTACTACATGTGGGGCTTCACGCCCCTGTCGGAGGGCGTGATCCAGGCGCGCGGCCAGGCCGGTGAGCGCCAGGCGAACAAGCACGATCACGTCCTCGTGTCCGGCAACGGCGGCGTCCTCAACTTTCACTCCACCACGATCCTCAGCAAGCATGAGCACTAGGAACGCCGCCACGAGCACCACGGCCACGGCGAAACCGGTTCCCGTCCCAGACGAGGCGAGCGCCCCGTTCTTCGCCGGCGCGCTCGAAGGGAAGCTGATGCTGCTGCACTGCCGGTCGTGTGAGACGTTCATGTCGCCCACGGCTTATCTGGGGGTTCCGCTGCGCCCGCGCTGCCTGCATTGCTTCTCGCCCGACCTTGACTGGGCCCCCTCGAGCGGCAGGGCCACGCTCTACAGCTTCGCCGTCATGCACCAGCTCTATGACGAGGCGTTCGCTGCCGAGCTTCCGTACAACATCGCCGTCGTGGAGACCGAGGAGGGCGTCCGTTTGACGAGCCAGGTCGTCGACTGCCCAAACGATGAGCTGGAGATCGGAATGGCCCTCCAGGTCACGTTCGAGCAACGTAGCGACGAGGTTGCGATCCCGAAGTTCAGGGCGCCGGCATGAGCTACGACCACGTCCTCTACGAGAAGCGCGACCACATCGCGTACGTGACGCTCAACCGGCCCGAGCGGATGAACGCGCTCGACAGCTACTCCCATCGTGAGCTGATCGAGATCTTCGATGACTTCGCCTCGGACGCGGAGACGTGGGTCGCGATTCTCACCGGAGCGGGAGAGCGAGCGTTCTGCGCCGGCAACGACCTCAAGGCCACGGCCCAGGCGTCAGCGAACGGGGAGAAGCGGGTCGACTCGGGCTCTCGCTTCGCCGCGATCACGCGCGGCTATAGGTGCCCGAAGCCTCTGATCGCGGCGGTCAACGGCGTCGCGGCGGGCGGTGGCTTCGAGATCGCGCTGGCGTGCGACATCGTGCTCGCGGCGGACACGGCGCGCTTCGGCCTCCCGGAGCCGCGCGTAGGCCTGATCGCCGGCGCCGGGGGCATCCACCGGCTTACCCGGCAGATCCCGTGGGGGCAAGCGATGGGAATGCTGCTTACCGGCCGCCTTGTCTCGGCGGCCGAGGGTTACCGGCTCGGGTTCGTCAACGAAGTCGTCCCGGCGGCGGACCTGATGGCGACAGCGGAACGGTGGGCGCAGGAGATCCTCGAGTGCTCGCCGCTGCTGATCCAGCTCACGAAAGAGGCGGCGCACGATGGGTATGGCCTCGACGTGGACGATGCGATCGCGCGCGATTGGGAGCAGCGGATCCCACGGATGCTCGCCTCCCACGACTATCTGGAGGGACCGAGGGCGTTTGCCGAGAAGCGCCGGCCCGCCTGGACCGGCAGGTGAACAGGTGAGCCTCAAGCTCGGTCTCAACACCGGTTTCTGGGCCTCGTCGGCGCCATCGCCAAAGACGCTCGAAGCGATCCTCGAGGCGGAGCGCCTGGGATTCGATTCGATCTGGACCTCCGAGGCTTACGGCTGCGACGTGCTGACCCCGCTGGCGTGGTGGGGCTCGCAGACGAGGACGGTCAGGCTCGGCACCTCGATCATGCAGATGAGCGCGCGGCGCCCGACGGCCGCAGCGATGGCCGCGATCACGATGGACCATCTGAGCGGCGGCCGTTTCGTCCTCGGACTCGGCGTGTCGGGTCCGCAGGTGGTCGAGGGCTGGTACGGAGAGCCGTTCGCGAAGCCGCTCGCGCGCACGCGCGAGTACGTCTCGATCGTCCGCGACGCCATCGCCCGGTCTGCCGGGGTCGCCTCCGATGGCCCCCACTACCCTCTGCCCGTGACCGGGCGCGAGGGGGTCACGGGCCTCGGCAAGCCGCTGAAGACAACGGTGCACCCATTGCGTGAGCGGATCCCGATCTTCCTCGGCGCCGAGGGGCCCAAGAACATCGCCCAGACCGCCGAGATCGCGGATGGCTGGCTAGCGCTGTTCTACTCGCCCCACCATCACGACGAGCTCTACCGGCCGCACCTGGACGAGGGCTTCGCGCGGCGCTCGATGCCGAGCGACGAGTTCGAGATCGCGGTGTCGCTCGACTTCATCGTCCACGACGACGTCGAGCAGGCGGCGGACATGATTCGCCCGCGGCTGGCTCTCTACTTCGGCGGGATGGGCGCGCGCAGCATGAACTTCCATCACGAGGTCGCAGTTCGGATGGGCTACGGCGCAGAGGCAAGGAAGATCCAGGAGCTGTTCCTGCAGGGCAAGAAGGACGAGGCGGCGGCGGCGGTGCCGACGAAGCTGGTCGAGCAGCTGTCGCTGATCGGGCCCCCCGACAAGATCCGCCACGACCTCGAGGCCTGGCGGGAGTCCGGTGTCACATCGCTGCTGATCGTGGGCGGTCCGCAGTTGCTGCGTCAGGCGTCGGAGTTGGTCCTTGGCTAGCCGCCCGACACCCCTCGAAGGCGTCCGCGTGATCGAGACGGCCGACGCCCGGGGCGAGATTTGCGGGCGCATCCTCGCCGACCTCGGCGCCGACGTGATCAAGGTCGAGCCGCCCGGCGGCGCGCCCTCGCGTGCCGAGGCTCCGTCGCACGACGGGATCAGCCTTGCGTTCGCGGTCCGGAACGCCGGGAAGCGGAGCGTCGTCGTCGACACGGCTCGCGCGGACGGGCGCGAGCAGCTGCTGACGCTGCTCGACTCCGCCGACATCTGGATCGCCTCGAACCAACCCGGCACCCTGCCGGATCGCGCCGCGCGCGCGCGCAACCCCGCGCTCGTGGTGCTGGCGATTAGCGACTTCGGCCGCACCGGTCCGTACCGCGACTGGGTGGCGACCGACCCGGTGCTGCTGGCGATGGGCGGCGTGCTCAGCCGCTCGGGGCTGCCCGGGCGCCAGCCGCTGGTGCCGCCGGCGGACATGGGGCTGGCGCTGACGGCTGCCCAGGCGGCGTGGGCGGCCCTGGTCGCCTACTGGAACCGGCTCGAGACGGGCCGCGGCGACTGCCTCGACTTCTCGCTCTACGAGGCCACCGCCCAGGCGATCGAACCGGCGATGGGCACCGTCGGCACCGCGCAGGCCGCCGGCTACGAACCGACGCGCGGCCGGCCCGCGCCTGGCCCATACCCGATCTTTCGCTGCCGCGACGGACACGTCCGGGTCGTCCTACTGGCGCCACGCCAGTGGCAGGCGATGCGCACATGGCTCGGCGATCCCGATGAGCTGCGGGATCCGGAGCTCGAGACGATCCGCGGGCGCGCGCTCGCGGCGGATCGCCTCCACGCGATCTTCGAGCGGCATTTCGCCGGGCGCAGCAAGCGCGAGCTGACGCTCGAGGGTCAGGCGCGCGGCGTGCCGATCGCGCCCGTTCTGACACTCGGCGAGGTTTTGAACGCCGAGCACTTTCGCGTCCGCGGCGCGATCGCCCGGCGGGAGTTGGCGCCGGGGATCACCGCCGAGGTTCCGACCGGGTTCGCCGAGATTGACGGGCGGCGGATCGTCCCCGGCCGGCTCGCGCCGGCGGTGGGCGAGCACGACGCCGACGTGCTCGCGGTGTCGAGCGCGCGCCGGCTGCAGCCCGCTCTTCGCGCCGCATCGGACGGGGGCCGCCCGCTGGAAGGGCTCCGGATCCTGGACTTCGGCGTGATCGTGTACGGCGCCGAGGTCGCCAGGTTGTTCTGCGAGCTGGGCGCTGACGTGATCAAGGTCGAGAGCCGCGAGTTTCCCGACGGCGCCCGCGTCTCTCCGGTGCATTTCGCGATCGGGCACCGCGGGAGCCGGAGCGTCGGCGTGAACCTCCGCAGCGACGAAGGTGTCGAGCTGATCAAGCGCCTGGCCGGTGGCGCCGACGTGCTGCTGGCCAACTTCAAGCCCGGGACGCTCGCGAAGCTGGGTCTCGGCGAGGAGGTGCTGCACGACCTCAACCCAGGACTCGTGATCGTCCATGGCAGCGCCCTCGGAGCGAGCGGCCCGTGGAGCAGCTGGATGGGATACGGGCCGCTCGTCCGATGCGTGTCGGGCCTGACGAGCCTGTGGCGCTACCCCGGCGATGAGGACAGCTTCAGCGACTCGACTGTCATCCATCCGGATCATTACGCCGCCCGTCTGTCGGCGGTCGCTTGCTTGGCCTCCCTGATCGCCCGGCGGCGGTCGGGGCGCGGGGCTGTGATTGGCGTCTCGCAGGCGGAGGCGATCCTCGTCCAGCTCGCGACTCTGCTGGCCGCCGAGTCGGTGGCGGACGGTCGGGCGCGGGGGTCCGCCGAGGCCGGCCACACCGCCGCGCCCTGGGGTGTCTTCCCGTGCGCCGGCGACGACGAGTGGTGTGTGGTGACGGTGCGCGACGACGACGACTGGCGGCGCCTGCGCGGCGCGCTCGGCGATCCGGCATGGGCGGCGGACGACAAGCTCGCGGCCACGAGCGGGCGCCTGGCACACCGACACGAGATCGACGCTCACCTGTCCGCGTGGACGCGCACGCGGGCTCCGCGCAAGGTCGCGGCGGTGCTCCAGAGCGCGGGCGTGCCGGCCGGCTTCATGCAGCGACCCGAGGAGTACGAGAACGATCCCCAGTTGCAGGCGCGGGACTTCCTGCGAACGTTCGAGCAGCCGGGGCTGGCGCCACGGCGCATCGAGCATGCGCCGTTCCGCTCCGAGCGGATCCCGGCGCCGGCGAACCGGCCGGCCCCGGAGCCGGGAGAGCACACGCGGGAGATCTGCACAGGGTTGCTCGGCGTCGACCGCGACACGGTCGATCGGCTGCTCGCGGCCGGCGCGCTCGAGGAGCCGCGGCCCGCCGTGGCGTCTGTGTCAAGTTAGTCGCAATTCATCCGGGCGGAGCGATGTAGCGTCATGCTCGTCATTCTGGCGCGATCCTGACGAGCGTCTTGCCGATCGTCTCTCCCGCGAGCACTCTCATCAAGGCCAATGGCGCGTGCTCAAGGCCATCAACGATGGACTCGCGGTAACTGAGCTTCCCCCTCGCGAGCCACCCCGCGACCTCCGTCTGCATCTCGCTCATCAGGTGGACGTAGCTGCTGCCGCGAAAGCCCCGTAGCGTCAGCTCGTTGGCCGTGGCCTGAAACAGGTTGCAAGGCGCCGAGGGGGCCTCGGCGCGGTCGTATTGCGCGACCGCGCCGCACAGCGCGACGCGCCCATGCCGGCGCAGCGCCCCCAGCGCCGCCTCCAGGTGCCCGCCACCGACGTTGTCGAAGTACACGTCGATCCCCTCCGGCGCGGCTTGCGCGAGCAGCTCAGCCAGCGGACCGGCCCTGTGGTTGAACGCCGCGTCCAGACCGAGCTCGTCTCGCAGGTAGCTGACCTTCTCGTCGGAGCCCGCGCTCCCGATCACCGTGTGTTTGCGGAGCTTCGCGAATTGCGCCGCGAGGCTGCCCACCGCCCCTGCCGCAGCTGACACCCAGACGATGTCGCCCGCGCGTAGGGACGCGACTTCGAGCAACCCCGCGTATGCGGTCAGGCCCATGCCGCCGAGGGGGCCCAGGTAGCAGCGCGGCGGCGCGAGCCGGGTGTCGAGCCGTGTCAGCCTCGCGAGCCCTCTCAGAGCACGCTCATCCGCCTTCACCACTGCATAGTCGCGCCACCCGAGCGGGTGCCACACAGTGTCACCCGCTTCGAAGCCCGGGGCTCTGGACTCGATCACCTGACCCACGGTCACGATCCCGTCCAGTGGCCGGCCGAGCTCGAACGCCGGAAAGTATCCGGCCGGCTCGCGCTCACGCAGCCGCAACCTGAGGCCGGGATCGACCGAGGTCCAGGTGTTGCGGACGAGTACCTCACCCGCGCTCGGCTCTCGCTCACGCACTTCGGCGACGCGGAAGTGGCTCGGTGTTATCTCGGCGCGCGGGTAGCGGTCGAGCTGAACCTGGCGGCTGGTGAGGGGCATCGCAGATCGGGTTGCACGAAGGTGCCTAAAGTGAAATGATATCAGTTCAGCTAGACTACGGACGAGCTGCTAAAGGACAGATCTCGTGAACTTCGAAGGAATGGTCGCCGCCGTCACTGGCGGCGGCGCAGGCATTGGTGAGGCGATCTGCCATCGTCTGTCGGCGGACGGCGCACTCGTCGCCGTTCTCGACATCTCCCTCGCGACCGCACAGCGGACGGTCGATGCGATCGGGGCCGGGATCGCGATCGAGGTCGACGTCTCTGACAGCGCGAGGGTCGATGCCGCGATCGCCCGGATCGAGCGCGAGCTCGGTCCGCTCGCGATCTTTGTCAACAATGCCGGAGCGGTCGGCCTGGAGCACGTCAAGCGAGTGACTCCGCTGCTCGAGCGCCAGCGCGAGGAGATCGCCGCGACGGGGCACGCAGAGACTCCACTGGAGGCGCTGATTGCACTGGGCAACGAGGAGTGGCGGTCGCTGCTCTCGGTCCACCTCGACGGAACGTTCTACTGCACGCGAGCGGCAGCTCGGGCGATGGCGGCGCGCCGCTCGGGCGCGATCGTCAACATGGCCTCGATCTGCGGAATCGAGGGATGCACGGGACACCCCCACTACTCGGCCGCCAAGGCCGGGATCCTCGGGTTCACCAAGTCGGTCGCGAAGGAGCTGATCGTGCAGGGGATCAGGGTCAACGCCGTCGCGCCCGGCTTCGTCGACACGCGCCGGCTCAAGGGCTCGCTCGGTTCCGGGCGACGGGCCGAGCTCGCACGCACGCCCGCCGGGCGCCTAGGCACCCCGGATGAGATCGCGGCCGCGGTCGCGTTCCTCGCCTCAGACGAGGCCGCGTACTTCGTCGGCGCGACCCTGAGCCCGAACGGCGGTCTGTTGACCGCCGCCTGATCCGCGCCTGTTTGGCCAGCGCCTTCCTCTGCCCGAAATCCTTGCGTTGCGCCACCGCCTTGCTCGCCAATTGTATTGAAGTGAGATCAGTTTAGCTGTAGACTCCGCCGGAGATGCGACTCGCACTCACAGACGAGGAGCGCCTGCTCCAGGAAGAGATCAGGGGCTTCCTCGTCGGGCACGTCCCGGATCGCCTGCCCCATTCGCTCGACGAGCGGATCGCCCTGCTCCGGGAGTGGCAGGCCCGCTGCTACGAGGCCGGCTACGTCGGGCGGGCGTGGCCGCGCGAGTTCGGCGGCGGTGGAAGGGCTGCGGTCGAGCAGATCATCGTCGACCAGGAGCTGGCGGCTGCCGGCGCGCCCGAGTTCGTCAACGTCGTCGGCCTCGATGTGCTCGGGCCGTCCCTGCTGCGCTTCGGTAACGACGAGCAGCGGAGTCGCTACATCCCCTCGATCCTGTCCGCGCAGGAGATCTGGTGCCAGGGCTTCTCCGAGCCCGATGCCGGATCAGACCTCGCGTCGCTGCGAACCCGGGCGGTCGAGCAGGACGCGCACTTCGTCGTCAGCGGTCAGAAGACGTGGGTCTCGTGGGGGCAGTTCGCCCGCTGGTGCGGGGTGCTCGCTCGTACCGAGGACGCGGTCGCGGACCGGCCGCGCCACAAGGGCATCTCGATGTTGATCGTGGACATGGATTCACCGGGTGTGGAGGTCCGGCCGATGACGCAAATCACGGGTCATGCCGAGTTCTGCGAGCTGTTCCTCGACGAGGTCGTCGTTCCCAAGGGGAACCTGCTGAGCGACCGCGGTGACGGCTGGAAGATCGCGATGTACACGCTCGGTCACGAGCGCGGTACGGCGGCGCTTCCGCGCCAGGTGAAGCTGCGCACCTGGCTTGACCGGCTTGTTCGCACGGTCGGGGAGCGCGAGCTCGACGGCAAGTCGCTGCTGGACGATCCGCACGCGCAGGTGGGGCTGGCCAGGGCTCTGATCGAGATCGAGGTCCTTCGCCATCACGCGTACCGCACCGTCGGTGAGTTCTTGAGCGGCGGTGCCGTCGGCCCCGACAGCTCGAGCGTGAAGCTGTTGATGGCCGAGGCCGAGCAGCGGCTCGCCGCCACGGCGCTCGAGTTGTTAGGCCCGAGCCTGGCGCAGTCGGACCCGGCCAGCGCGGACGAGGATCGGTTCTGGCAGGAGACGTATCTCTACTCGCGCGCGGCCTCGATCTACGGTGGCACGCGCCAGATCCAGCGCAACATCATCGCCGACCGCGTGCTCGCGCTCGCGCAGGAGTAGCCATGGACCTCGAGCTCACCGACGAGCAGCGCTGGCTGAGTGAGTCGGTTGACACGCTGCTGGGTCGCGAATGGCTGCCGGTGGAGGCGGTGGCCGAGGCGAGCATCGACCGTCGCCGTCGCGTCTGGGAGGAGCTCGTGTCGTTCGGCGCGCTGTCGATCGGCGGCGTAGATGGGATCGGCGCGGTCGAGGCGTGTTTGATCGCGCGCTCGCTCGGCCGGCATCTCGGTGCGGCTCCGTTCATCGGGAGCGCCGCGGTCAGGCTCGCGCTCGCGGATCGACTCTCGCTGCACCCAGACGTCGCAATCGCGGTGGCGCTGCTCGAGCCTGGATCGAGCTGGTCGATCGACGAGCCGGCGACGACGCTTCGCCGTGAGGGCGGAGACTTCGTGCTCGCGGGCGAGAAGGTTGCCGTCGAGCAGCTGGACCTCGCCGACCAGCTCGCGATCGTCGCGATGCTCGGTGCCGAGCCCGCCTTGGCTTTGGTTCCGAGCGACGCCGCACACGTGGTGCCGACGGCGCGGCCATCCTTCGACCCGACGCTGCCGTTCGCGGCGGTGCGATTCGAGGACGCGGTCGTCGACCAAGCGGCGGTTCTCAGCGGCGCCGCCGCGCAGCCGGCGCTCGAACGGCTGAGTGCCGCCGGTTCGCTGCTCGCCGCGGCCGAGGCGACCGGCGCCGCCGACCGGATCCTGGGCGAGGCCCGCGGCTACGCCGGCGAGCGGCGGCAGTTCGGCCGCAGCATCGGAAGCTTCCAATCGCTGCGCCACATCCTCGCCGACTGCCACGTCCGCTCAGCCAGCGGATGGTCGGCCGTGCTGTACGCGGCCGCGGCGTTCGACGAAGGCGCCGATGAAGCCGCCCAGACCGCTTCGATCGCCAAGGCGTACGTCTCACGGGGCGCCCGCGAGGTCGCGCACGGCGCGATGCAGGTGTTCGGCGGGATCGCGTTCACGGCCGAGCACCCCGCCCATCGGTTCCTGCGGCGGATCGTCGTCCGCGAGCAGCAGTTCGGAGATGCGGCGTATCACGAGCGGGCGCTTGGTCGGGCGCTCGCCCGGGAGGCCAGTCGCGGTCTGAGCGCATTGGCGGAGGCGCCGGCCGCATGACCACCTCATTCACCGACCCGACCGCGCAGCGCCTCGAGCCGATCGTGACCGGCGCCGAGCCGGACGTCGTCGGGCCGCACCTCGCGGAGGTCCTCCACGACGAGCGCTGGCGCGCGTGTCAGGTCGCGCTGATCTCCGGCGGGAAGTCCAATCTCACCTACCGCGTCGCGTCGGACGCCGGCGAGGTGGTGCTCCGCCGGCCGCCGCTGGGTCACGTGCTTCCCACCGCCCACGACATGGTGCGGGAGTATCGCGTCCAGTCGGCGCTCGAGCCGACCGCGGTTCCGGTGCCCCGGATCCTGTACCTCGGCGAAGCCGGCGGCGCGCTCGGAGCGAGCTTCTACGTGATGGAGCGGGTCCTCGGCCACATCTGCCGCAACCAGCTTCCGCCCGGCTACGGCGGCACCGCGGAGCAGCGCGAGGCGATCGGTCGCGCGCTGATCGAGACGCTCGCGAGGCTCCACGCAGTTGTTCCACAGGAAGTCGGGCTCGCCGACTTCGGGCGCCCGGCCGGCTTCATGGAACGTCAGCTGCGCCGCTGGTCGGAGCAATGGCAGCGCTCGAAGAGCGCTGAGCTGCCGGCGCTCGACACCCTGCGAGACGAGCTCGTCCGGACGCTGCCGCCGCAGCGCGCTTCGACGATCGTGCACGGGGACTACCGACTCGACAACACGATTCTGCATCCGACCAAGCCGGGGGAGATCGTGGCGGTGCTCGATTGGGAGATGAGCACGCTCGGCGATCCGTTCGCGGATCTTGGGGCGCTGCTCGCGTACTGGAGCGAAGCAGACGACGACGAGATTCTGAGCGCAGCGCGGATCGTGGCACCGGTGACTGCGGCGACCGGCTTTCCGACCCGCGAGCAGATCGTCGAGTCCTACGCGCGGATCACCGGCTTCGACGTATCGGACCTCCGCTGGTACCGGGCGTTCGCCTATTTCAAGCTCGCCGTCGTGTGCCAGGGGATCGCCGCGCGCGCGGCCGGCGGCGCGATGCTCGGCTCGGGGTTCGACGAGGCCCAGGGCCTTGTCGAACCGCTCGTCCACGCCGGCCGCCACGTGCTGACGGCGGCCTAGTCACAGCAAAGAGAGGGAGAGATGAAGGCATCGGTCGAGGCGGATTTCGTCGTCGTCGGAGGCGGGAGTGCCGGGTGCGTCGTCGCGGCGCGGCTCACCGAGGACCGCGCGTCGCAGGTGGTGCTGCTCGAGGCCGGACCGGACTGGCGCTCGGCCCAGGCCCCGGTCCAGGTGCGCAGCTTGAACGGGTGGCGCGCGGCCAGCGTTGGCGCTCAACGGGTCGCCATCCCTCCGTCGACGGTCAGCACCTGACCGGTGACGAAGCTGCTAGCCGGACCGAGCAGGTAGAGGATCGACTGATCGAGCTCGCCGGCGTGGCCGCCGCGGCCGAGCGGGATCTGCGCCGTCAGCCAATCCGGAAAGCTGTCGGCGTCGTCTCCAAGCTTGGCCGTCATCTCGGAGGCGAAGAACCCCGGAGCTACCGCGTTGACGCGGATCCCGTAGCGCCCCCATTGCGAGGCGAGCTCTCTGGTGAGGCCGATCAGGCCGGCTTTCGAGGCGACGTAGGCGGCGTCGGCGATCTGTGCGATCGAGCGTAGCCCCATCACCGAGGCGATGTTCACGATCGAGCGCCCGCCCCCGTGTCGCATGTGCGGCGCCGCGAGGCACGACAGCGCGTACGGTGCCACGAGGTTGACCTCGAGCACGCGAGTGAAGGTGTCCACGCTGGTTCGCAGCGCCGGACCCGCCGCGCCGAGGCCGGCGTTGTTGACGAGGCCGTCGATCCGTCCGTGCCTGCTCACGACGGTCTCGATCAGCCGCTGCCGGTCGGCATCGTCGGTCACGTCGCAGGCGACCGTTTCGACGGCGCCGCCCAGCTCGGCTTCGAGCGCCCGCAACCGCCCCTCCCGCCGAGCGACCAGCACCGGCCGGGCGCCGTGGGCGACCAGCGAGCGTGCCAGCTGCTCGCCGAGCCCGGAGCTTGCGCCGGTCACCACGACGACGAGTCCCTCGAGACCGTCCATTGCGTCCATGTTCGAGAGGGCTAAAACGCGGCGATGCTCGAGACGACGGGCAACGGCGGGCGGAGCTCGAGCTCGCGCCGCCCGAGATCAGCCGCTCGCACCGGGCATCCGAGAGCATGTTGCTGCCATGGCACGTACAGCGGGCGGGAATGCGTCTGGCAAACCACGCATCTGATCCTGGCCTCACCTGTCTGGGCTGGCCTGTCTATCTGCATCTCTAGTACCTCCATCTCAGACCGGCACGGGCTGCCGGTACCGTTGACTCTCGCGACGAGCGATCGCCATGTGGTGGACCTCGTCGGGACCGTCGGCGATCTGCAGGATTCGTGCCACCGCGTACAGCTCGGCGAGGAGGAAATCCTGTGAGACGCCCGCGCCGCCATGCGCCTGGATCGCGCGATCGATCACCCACGTCGCCACCTCGGGAGCGGCGACCTTGATCGCCGAGACCTCGATCCGGGCGCCGCGGTTGCCCACGGTGTCCATCAGCCACGCGGTCTTCAGCACGAGCAGTCGGACCTGCTCGATTCGCACTCTCGCCTCCGAGATCCACCGCTGGACCACCCCATGCTCGATGATCGGGCGTCCGAAGGCGGAGCGAGTGGCGACTCGGCGGCACATCAACTCGAGCGCGCGCTCCGCCATTCCGACCGCACGCATCGCGTGGTGAATCCGGCCGGGGCCCAGCCGCTCCTGGGCGAGCCTGAAGCCATCGCCCTCATCGCCGAGCAGGTGGGCGGCGGGCACGCGGACGTTGTCGTAGATGACTTCGGCATGGCCGCCATGGGGTCCGTCGTCGTAGCCGAACAGGCTCGTTGACCGCAGCACCGTGACGCCCGGCGTCTTCTTGGGCACGAGGATCATGCTCTGCCGGCGGTGCCGCTCCGCGTCGGGGTCGGTGACCCCCATCACGATCAGCAGCTCGCAACGCGGCGACATCGCACCCGATGTCCACCACTTGCGGCCGTTGATCACGTAATGGTTCCCGTCGCGCTCTATGCGGGTCGCGATGTTCGTCGCGTCCGACGAGGCGACGTCGGGCTCGGTCATCGAGAACGCCGAGCGGATTTCGCCTTCGAGAAGCGGCTCGAGCCACTCCTGGCGTTGCGCCTCGGTGCCGAACAACGAAAGCAGCTCCATGTTGCCGGTATCGGGCGCGGAGCAGTTGAGCGCCTCCGGGGCGATCCACGGGCTGCGTCCGGTGATCTCCGCCAGCGGCGCGTACTGGGCATTCGTGAGACCCGCGCCGCGCTCGTGCGCGGCCGGCAGAAACAGGTTCCACAGCCCGCGCGAGCGGGCCGCCGCCTTCAGCTCCTCGATGATCGGCGGCGTGTCCCAACGGTTATGGGCCGTCTCGACCTGGTCGCGAAACCGCGGCTCGGCCGGATAGACGAACTCCTCCATGAAGGCCAGCAGGCGCTCTCGCATCTCGACCGTCGCCTGATCAAAAGAGAAGTCCATGATCGCGTGCGGGACCCGTTCAGCTGTGCGTCCAGACCGGGTCTCGCTTCTGGAGGAATGCCTGCACGCCTTCGCGTGCGTCGTTGGACTGATGAGCGACGTTGCAGGTCATGCTCTCGAGCGCGATCAGCGTCTCGGTGTCCCCGTCGAGTCCGCGGTTGGCGGCCAGCTTCGTGATCCGCATCGTGAAGGCGCTCTTGTCTTTCATCGGCGCGATGAACTCCGCGACCGCCTGATCGAGCTCGTCGGCCGGGGCGGAGACGTTCGCCAGCCCCCACTGCTCGCACTGCTTGCCGGAAAGCAGCTTGCCGGTGAGCAGCAGCTCTTTGGTCTTACGGAGCCCGATGTAACGGGGCAGCCGGTAGATCGGCCCGGCGCCGCCGAACAGCGCCCGCCGGATGTGGAAGTCGCCGATCTTCGCGTCGTCGGCGACCACCGCGAAGTCGCAGGAGATCATCAGCTCAAACCCACCGGCGACCGCGTAACCCTCGACGACGGCGACCGTCGGCTTCTGCAGGTTGAAGGCTTTGTCGAAGGTCCGAGCCGAGACCTGGGCGATCTCGACCGAGTTGTTCGTCGTGCCAAGAAAGTCCGCGTCCAGCATGTTCAGGTCCGCACCGGCGCAGAACGTGTGGCCGCGCCCGCGGACGAGGACGACCCGCACGTCGGGATCGCGCTCGGCGCGCTCGAGCGCGGCGCCGAACTGGGTCAAAAGGCCCCAGTTCACGCAGTTCTTTACCTCGGGGCGGTTGAACCAGATCGTCGCGACCCGGTCGACCACCTCGTACTGCACAAACTCCGGCTCCACCCCCACCGGATCCGCCTGAAGCTGGACGCTCATTTCCTCATCCCTTCCTGTCTAGATATACCAAACTGAATTCAAATCATAGCAGTCTGGAGCGAGGATGCAAGCCGTCCCGCCGGGAGTGTTGGTTGGGCGTAATTGCCGCGAATGTTCGGAGTTATCGCCGCTGCACTCGGCACGGGTTGTTGTGCCGAGCCGCTGGACAGCTATGCAATACTGAACTGGATTCGGTTTATGACGTTGACGATGGCTCCTATCGAGGCAATCCCGGTCCCGCTGCCGTTCGTGGGCTCGGTCAACGCGTGGCTCCTGCGCGGGGATCCGGTGACGGTGGTGGACACCGGGCCGCGCAGCGAACAGGCGTTGGATGCCCTCGAGCGCGGACTCGGACTGCGTGGCCTGCGGCTCGAGGACATCGAGCTCGTCATCGGCACGCACCACCACCACGACCATGTCGGCCTGGCCGCGACGATCAAGCGACGCTCGGGCGCGCGGATCGCCGTCCTCGCGGAGACCGCGGACTACGCCGAGCACTACTTGGAGAACGTGGAGCGGGATCGCAACTTCGCGCGCGAGTTGATGGCCGGGCACGGCGTGCCGGAGGAGCTGTTCGGCGTCAGCGAAGCGCTCTGGGACTACATCGGTACGACCGCTGAAAGCTTCGACGCCGACATTCGCCTAACGCACGGCGACCACATCCGTGCCGGCCGTTTCGACCTCCGCGTGGTGGCTCGACCGGGCCACAGCGCCACCGACACGCTGTTCGTCGATCCGGCTGCGCGGGTGGCATTCGTAGGCGACCACCTGCTGGCCAAGATCTCGCCCAACACCGAGATCTACGGAACCGCCGACGGTGGGAGGTCACGCTCGCGCGTCGATTACCTGAACGGTCTCAGGCGCACAGTTCGGATGCCCCTCGAGCGGCTCCTTCCGGGACATGGCCCGGCCGTCTACTCCGCCGGCGACCTCGTTCGTCGCGCGTTTGCGCAGCACCGGCGGCGGTGCAAGCGAATCATCGGCATCCTCGAGCCTGGGCCGGCGACCGCGTTCGCGATCGCTCAGCGGCTATGGCGTGAGGCGATCGTGCGCGAACAGCCACTGCTCGTCGTTTGGGAGGTGCTGGGGCACCTCGATCTGATGCTCACGGCGGGAATTGCCGTCGAACGGCTCGACGAGGACGGGCGCTGGCGATACGCGCTGGCGCGTCTCGCGACCGACGGCCGGGGGGAGCGGCGCCTTGTCCACGCCGGCTGACACCGCCCAGTTCCCGCTCACGGATCCGCGTGAGATGTTCGACCTGTCCGGACGAGTGACCCTGGTGACCGGAGGGACCCGGGGACTCGGCCTGGCCATCGCTTCGGGCTACGCCGCTGCGGGCGCGGACGTGATCGTGGTCAGTCGCAAGCCCGAGGCCTGCGAGGCGGTCGCGGCGGCGTTGCGAGCACGAGGAGCCCGCGCCAAGGGCTTCGCGTGCCACGTCGGTCACTGGCATGAGCTCGAACCTCTTCTCGATGCCGTTTACCGCGAGTTCGGTCGCATCGACGTGCTCGTCAACAACGCCGGAATCTCGCCGCTGTACGAGCGGCTCAGCGCGGTGACCGAAGAGCACTGGGACAAGGTGATCGGCGTCAACCTCAAAGGTCCGTTCCGCCTGTGCGCGCTCGTCGGCGAGCGGATGGCGGGCAGCCAGGGGGGCTCGATCATCAACATCAGCAGCACCGGAGCGGCTCGCCCGACGGGAGATATCGTCCCTTACGCGGCGGCCAAAGCCGGCGTCAACGCGATGACGGTCGGGCTCGCCGAGGCGTTCGGACCGAAGGTCCGAGTCAACGCGATCATGCCGGGGCCGTTCCTGACGAGCATCGCCAGGAACTGGGACATGGACGCGCTTGGCGAGCGCACGGCGACCTTCCCGCTGCGGCGCGCCGGTGAGGCTCGTGAGATCGTCGGCGCCGCGCTCTACCTCGCCAGCGAGGCATCGTCGTTCACGACAGGGGCGATCTTGACGGTGGACGGCGGAGCGCAATGGAGCATGCCCGGCACGGGCGGAGGGCGCCCGGCCGGCGCGGATGGCCAATCGCGCGGCGCGGAGGAGCAATCGTGAGCAAGCCCACGACCGGATCTCGCGGCCCGCTGTGGCTGCGCGCGGCGCACCGGCTCGAGCGAACGATTGGCGAGCCGCTCGAGGCAGCGCTGCACAGCGACACGTACTTCGATCTGGTCACCGAGATGCTCCGCCTCAGGTCGAGCACCAGCCACACCCTGGAAGGTGTGTCGAGGCGGATGCTGCATCTGCTGAACCTGCCGGCGGGCAGCGACATCCGCCGCGTTCGCGAGCAACTCGCCCGCGTCGAGCGCCGCCTCGCCGAGCTGAGCAAGGAACTCGAGCAGGCGGACGCCTCCGCGGACGGCGCCGAGTTGCGCCTGGGGTAGCGCGGCGATGGCGCCCAGCCTCAGCCCGTCCGACCTCGTGACGCGGGTCAACCGCGATCTCGAACGCTCGATGCTCCGGGCTCGGAACGGCGTCCGCTACGTCCGGGGAAGCTCCAAGCCGAATGTCGGGGCGACGCCGAAGGAGACGGTCTGGCAGCGAGACAAGGCTCAGCTGTGGCGCTACCGGGGCGGGACGGTCCGCTACCGGCCGCCGGTGTTGATCGTTCACAGCCTCGTCAGTCGCAGCTACATCCTCGACCTGCGCCCGGGCAACAGCGCGGTCGAGTACCTGGTGAAAGAGGGCTTCGATGTCTTCATGCTCGACTGGGGGGTCCCGGACGAGCTGGACGCGAACAACGACTTCTCCACGTACGTCGACGAGTACCTGCCCCGTGCGGTCGCAGCCGTGCGCCGCGAAACAGGCTGCGCCGAGGTGACGATGGCCGGCTACTGCCTCGGCGGCGTGATCGCGATGCTGTACGCGAGCGGTCGCGGCAGCGCGCCCGTCCGCAACCTGATCCTGATGGCGACCCCCGCCGACTTTCAGGAGATGGGACCAATGGTGGCGGCGCTGAGAGAGGGGCGGCTGAACCCCGACGAACTGATCGACGAGACCGGGAACGTCCCGGCTGACGTCCTTTACAGCGGCTTCTTCATGATCGCGCCGACGACACCGATCGCCCAATACGCGACGCTGCTCGAAAACCTCTGGAACGATGAGTTCGTCGCGGGCTATCAGGCGATGGCCCGTTGGTCGCGCGATCACGTGCCGTTTCCCGGCGCGGCCTTTCGTGAGGTGGTCGAGAAGCTCGTCCGCGCAAACGTGCTGACGAAGGGGGCCATGCGCGTGGGCGATCGCACGATCGACTTCTCCAAGACCAATGCGAACGTCCTGGTCGCGATGGCACAGCGTGACAACGTGATCCCGCCTGCGGCCGCCGAACCGTTCACGAAGCTGGTCGGACTCCCGGAGCGTCGGGACGAACTGCGTCTGCGAGGCGGCCACGTCACATTCGGAACCGGGCGGGAGGCGTTCAAGCACACGTTGCCGAGTCTGGCCGCCTGGATCGCGGGCCACAGCGAGCCGACTACAGAAACGAGGAGACGCTGACATGGAGATTCGACCGCTCGAGCGACGCGACCAAGTGGCGCTGAGGGAGTTCCTCCGGCGCATACCGGAGGGCGACCGGACGTTCTTCAAGGAGCCCGTCGATGACGATGCCGTCCTCGCCTCGTGGTTCGCCGGCGACGGCGCCCGATGGCTAGCGCTCGCCGACGGGGAGGTGCTCGGCTACGTCGCGATCCTGCCGCTCCAGGCGTGGTCGAGCCACGTCGGCGAGATCAGACTGATCGTCGACCCCGCGCATCGCGGCGAGGGAGTCGGGACCGCGCTGGCGCGACACGCGATCCTGGAAGCGTTCCGAAGCGGGCTGTCGAAGCTAGTCGTGGAGGTGCTCGCCAACCGGGAGTTCACGATCGAGATGTTCAGCGCGCTCGGATTCGACCCCGAGGCGCTGCTCAAAGGACAGGTCCGAGACCGCGGAGGTGAGCTCCTGGATCTGATGATCCTTGCCCACACAGCGGGCGACGCCGCCGCAGCGATCGTGGCCGCGGGACTGGCGGACACTTAGCGTCCCGGGCATCGGCGACTACTTTCGACTAAACTGAAGTCAGTTTATGCACTCATCCAGCCTCGACCTCTGGGAGACCGACGCCGCCGAGCGGACGGCGCGGGCGTTTGCGGCCGTCATTGTCGACGCCTACGAAGCCGGTATCCGCGCCGTGACCGAGATCGAGTGGCTGCTGGCACGTAACGCGATCTACGAGCCGGTGAGCTCGCTAACCCGGGCTTGGGCCGACCTAACCCGAGATGCAGCGGCAGTTCAACTATCGAGGGCAAGATGGCTCCTCGATCTTTGAGCGACTTCGCGGACGATCCCGGAGGGCTCCATTGGGAGAGCCATGGCATTGGCCGTCCGGTCCTCCTGATCATGGGCTTGGGCTTGAGTGGTGGGGCGTGGTGGCGGACCGTGCCAGTCTTGTCCCGCCACTTCCGTGTGATCACGTTCGACAACCGCGGGGTCGGTCGCTCGAAGTCGCTCACGTACTCGTACACGACCGAGGCGATGGCAGACGACGCGGCGTCGGTGCTCGATTCGGCGGGCATCGCAAGCGCGAGCCTGTACGGGATCTCGCTCGGCGGGATGGTCGCCCAGCAACTCGCCTTGCGGCATCCCCGGCGCGTCGAGTCCTTGGTGCTCGGCGCCACGCATCCGGGCGGACCGCGGGCCGTTTCCCCCGAAGCCGAGGTGCTCGACTTCTTCCGCCGCCGACCGGATCTGCCACCCGAGGAAGCAGCGTGGGCTTCAGTGCCATACAACTACGGGCCCTTCTGCCGTCGCCAGCACGCGGCGCGAATCGCCGAGGATGTGGCCCAGCGGCTCGCGCATCCATTCCCAGCCGACGCCTATCGAGCGCAGCTCTGTGCCGCTGGGCTCCACAACTGCCTTGGCCGCCTGTCTCGCATACAGGTGCCGACGATGATCGTGCACGGTCGGCACGACAGGTTGATCCCGGTGGCCAATGCCGAGCTGATGGCCGATCAGATGCCACACGCGCGGCTCGAGATCCTCGAGCGCTCTGGCCACCTGTACCCGACCGAGCAGCCTGACGTCGACGAGAGGATCTCGGCGTTCATCGCCGCGAGCCTGGCCCTCGATGCGCAGCGGTGACGACCTCCGGGTTGCGGACGTGATCCGCCAGGCGGGGGCCACGCGCGGCGACGCGCTCGCGATCGTGCAGGGGGATCGCGAGCTCAGTTTTGGCGGGCTCGACGAACGCTCGAACCGCCTCGCTCAGGCACTGCGCGCGCTCGGCGTCGGGCCCGGCGACCGAGTGGCCTACCTCGACCGGACCGCTGCCGAGGTAGTCGAGCTGCTGTTTGCCGTGAGCAAACTTGGCGCGGTGATCGTGCCGATGAACTGGCGGCTCGCGGCACCGGAGCTCTCCGCCGTTCTCGCGGACAGCCATGCGCGCGTGCTGATCGCGGGCGACGGGTTCGCGGCGGCAGCGGCGGATCTGATCGATCGGCGACGCCTCATCACGGAGCTGATCGTCGTTGACCAACCCGGCGCCGACGGCTACGAGAGCTGGGTCGACGCGCACGAGGCGCTCGATCCGGGGCATCGAGGCGAGAGCCGTGACGTCGTCGTCCAGATGTACACCTCGGGAACGACGGGCGTGCCGAAGGGCGTGCTCACGACTCATCGCAACCTCGCGGCTGCGGCGGAGACCTCGCCGCGCTGGGAGTTCGACGGCGACTCAGTAAGCCTCACGCCCCTGCCGATGTTCCACATCGGTGGCATTGGCTGGGCGTTCGTCGGCCTGTGGAATGGGGCAACGACGATTCTGGTCCGGGATTTCGACCCGGTCGCAGTGCTGGACCTGCTCCATCGCCGTTCGGTGACGAACGCGGTGTTCGTGCCGACGATGCTCCAGATGCTGTGCGACGTTCCGGACGCGGCACGGCGCGACTTCTCCGCGCTGAGGTCGATCGCCTACGGCGCCTCGCCGATCACGACGACGGTCTTGAGGGCGGCGTTGCGGACGTTCCGCTGCTCGCTGTTCGGAATCTATGGCCTAACCGAGACAACAGGCGCGATCACGCAGCTCGACCCGAGCGACCACGACCCGGACGGGCCGCGCGAGCACCTCCTGAGGTCCGCCGGCAAACCGTACCCCTGGGTCGACCTGCGCATCGCAGACCCCACCACTCGCGCGCCGATGCCTCCGCGGCAAGTGGGCGAAGTCTGGCTGCGAGCGCCGAACGTCGCCAGCGGATACTTCAACCGCCCAGAGGAAACGGCCGCCGCCATCACCGACGACGGCTGGCTGCGAACCGGCGACGGCGGCTTTGTCGACGAGGACGGGTACCTGTTCCTCACCGACAGGATCAAGGACATGATCGTGTCCGGCGGCGAGAACGTCTACCCGATCGAGGTCGAGGAGGCGCTCTCGCGACACCCGGATGTTCTCGAGGTGACCGTGATCGGCGTCCCGGACGAGCGGTGGGGCGAAGTGGTCACGGCGCTGATCGTCCGCCGAGAAGGCGCCACCGCCGAAGCCGATGAGCTGGTCGCATTCGCGCGGGAGCAACTCGCCGGCTACAAGCTCCCGCGCTCGATGGAGTTCGTGGATGAACTGCCCCGGACGCCCACCGGCAAGGTGCTCAAGCGCCAGCTGCGAGAGCGGTACGCGAGCAGCCGAGTCGTTGGCACTTGAACTGACTTCATGTGTGTACTATGCTGCTTGCACGTTAGCTAGCTTTTCGCTAACGCCGCTAATTCACGCCCAACCTGGAGGTATCCGGACATGCCGGCGCAGACGAAGTCAAACCCAATCACTGACAGCATCGAGAGCGCGACCGAGAAGGTCACCGAGCTCAGCGAGAAGGCCGTCGAGAACGGCAAGAAGACGAGCTCGGTGCTGCTCGACTCCTACGAGAAGACGGTGCTGGCGCTCGCTGGCTCGTACGTCAAGGCGGCGCGGTCGACGAACGTCGAATGGATCTCGACCGTCGCCGACGCGCAGGCGGATTTCACCCGCGAGGCCGCGAAGTCGTACACCAGCGCCGCCCGCACGCTCGTGGACTAGCGCCGGCCCGCGGCGGGACCCGGTTCGAGAGGCCGTGATGCCTTCGTGGCGTCACGGCCTTTCTGTTGTCGGCGCCATGTGTGTCCTAACTTGAACTGACTTCAGCTCATTTGCTATCCTTTTGACGCACTGCTCGGACACGCGCCCTGCCTCTGGGCGAGGACAGCCGGGCAAACGGAGGCGCACTTGCCGCCCCGGTGTTCCTGCTTGACAATTGACACGAGGAGAGATGGATGTCGACCCTGGCCTTCCAGCCCGATGCCGAGCGTTACTACTCAGAGGGCTATTGGCGCGCCGGCGATCTGTGGGGTGAGTTCGTCCGGAGCGCGAGCGCCCAGCCGGCGAAACACGCCGTCCACGTCGATGAGCGCAGCATCAGCTACGACGATCTTCGACGTGCGGCGGTCGCTCTCTCGGCGCGGCTGGTCGCGGATGGGGTGCGAAGAGGCGACGTCGTGCTCCTGCTCGGCCGGAACTCGATCGAGGCCGCGATCGCCATGCTTGGCTGCTTCCACCTCGGTGCCGTCGCAGCGCCGCTGCCGCCGATGTTCGGCGCCGCGCAGCTCTCGGCGCTCGCCGCTCAGGCCGGGGCCGAGGCGCTGATCGCGTTTGGCGGCGAGGCGGAGATCGAGAAATGCGAAGGACTTCGGGACGAGATCGGGCTCGTCATCCCTCTGCGCCCGGCCGATGGGGCGGCGCTCGTCTCGGCTCAGGCACCGGAAGATCGGCAGCCAGTCGGCGCCGACGACCTCGCGTTGCTCCTTCACTCCTCCGGGACGACCTCGGTGCCGAAGGGGATCATGCACTCCTGCAACACGCTTCGCTACGCCACCGAGCAGATCCTCGAGCGCTGGGAGCTCACCGCCGCCGACACGAACCTCGTGGTGTGCGAGTTCGGCTTTGTCGGCAGCCTCCTCTTCGGCTACCTGGCGACGTTGCTGTCCGGCGCCACCGGCGTCCTGCTGCCGCGGTGGGACGCCGAGGAGGCGCTGCGCCTGACCGAGCGGCATCGCTGCACCTACGTCCTGTACATGCCGACGCACGGGGCCGACATCATCCGCGCCGGGCGGGAGTCCGATCGTGACTGGTCGAGCCTGCGCGTTCTCGTCGCGCCCGGTCTGTCCGAGGAGCGCCGGATCTCGATGTACGAGGTGTACGGGCTCCGCCCAATCGCCGACTACGGCCTCTCGGAGGTACCGGGCCACGTCACCCACGCCCTTGCGGAGCCATGGGACAAGATGGTCAAGACCGAGGGCATCCCCTTCCGCGGAACCGAGGTTCACATCCTCGACCAGCTCGGGAACCCCGTACGCCCCGGCGAGGTCGGGGCGGTCATCGTCAACGGTCCGAGCCGATTCCTCGGGTTTCTCGCCAACGAGTCCCTGACACGAGAATCGCTGACCGAATGGGGTGGATACAAGACCGGGGACGTGGGTTATGTCGACGAGGAGGGCCACCTGATCTACGGCGGGCGCAGCAAGGACATCATTCGCCGCGGGGGCGTTACGCTCGTGCCCGCCGAGATCGAGGCGGCGATCCTCAGGCATCCGGCCATCCACGAGGTCGCGGTGGTCCCGGTTCCGGACGACCGGCTGGGTGAGCGCGCGTGTGCCGCGATCGTCGTCGAGCCTGGGGCCGACTCGCCGAGCCTGCCCGAGCTCCTGGACTTCCTCGCGTCTCAGGGCCTCTCGAAATATTCGTGGCCCGAATCGATCGAGGTGTTCGCTGACTTTCCTCGCACCCCGTCGCTGAAGGTCGTCAAGCGCGATGTCGTCAAGGCGATCCTGGATCGCGCGCAAACGCCAGTCTGAGCGCCGGACGCGATGACCTTCTTCAAGCGATATTTCGCGGCCCTGGACGGACCGAACCCGCACTCGTCGCTCGAACTCGTCTCCGACGACGTCGAGTTCGTCATTCAGTGGGCATCAAGCGCGGACCGCAAGAGCGCCCAGATCGTGGGCGGCGTCGCGGAGCTGCGGGCGTTCATCGACGCCGGCGACATGGCCGACTGGGCTCACCACGTGCTCCACTCCGGTCAAGATCGCGGCGTCGAGTTCGCACTTGGCGAGACCCGCCGTGACGGCGGTGAAAGGATCGGAACGTTTCTCGCGGTCGCCGAACTCGACGCCGACGGCCGGATGCGCCGGTACCTCGTCGCGCGCACGCCGGCAATTGCCTTCGGACACTAGACAAGGGCGCGGTCAGCGTCTAAACTAAACCGACTTCAGGTCAACCGCTCGTGAAGGAGAGACCAGTGGCGATAGATGACACGGTCGTGACGGGGCCGAGCCGCGCCTCCGCCGAGGACCGGCAGCTGGGTGGCTGTCCAGTGATGCACGAGGACTTCTCGCGCACGAGAGCCGTCGGCTCGCACTGGCAGTGGGCCGACGAGCTCCGCGAAGGCAGTCCGGTGTACTTCAACACCTTCGCCCAGGGCTACTGGATCTTCACGCGCCACGACGCCGTCCGCGACATCTACAAGACGCCGGAGATCTTCTCCAGCGAGTCCTTCACCCCCTGGGAGCCCGAGCCGATCTACCGGTTCGTGCCCACGCAGATCGATGCCCCGGAGCACATCAAGTACCGCCGGATCCTGAATCCCTGGTTCTCGCCTCGCGCCATGGACGACGCCGAGCCGATGATGCGCGAACTCTGCCGGAAGCTGGTCGAGAAGACCGCCGGTGAGGGCAGTTGCAACTTCGTGAACGAGTTCGCGCTTCGATACCCGACCGAGGCGTTCCTGGCGGTGATCGGAGTTGACACCGCAGACGCGGACATGTTCGTGCGCTGGGTCGAGGATTTCTTCGCCGGGCTCGGCGGCGGCAGCGAGACGCTCGAGCCGATGGCCAAGGCGCTGGAAGGGATCCGCGAGTACTGGGTCAAGGCGCTGGCTGAACGCCGCAGCGACGCAGCGCCGCGCGAGGGTGACCTCGCTTCGTATCTTCTGCACGCCACGTTCGACGACCGGCCGCTGACAGACACCGAGATCCTCGACATGCTCACGGTGCTCGTCCTCGCCGGCCTCGACACGACCCGCGCGGAACTCGGATACATGTTCCGTCACCTCGCGACGCATCCCGAGCACCGGCTAGCGCTGATCGACAATCCGGAGCTGGTCCCTTCCGCCGTCGAGGAGGTCCTTCGCTACTACACGATCGTCTTCGGTGACGGGCGCAAGGTGACCCGCGACGTGGAGTTCTACGGCGTGCAGCTGAAGCGCGGGGACATGGTCTACGGCCTCGTGTCCGGCGCAAACCGCGACCCGCGCGCGTATGACCGGGCCGACCAGTTCGTCCCGGACCGCAAACGCAACAACCACATGGGCTTTGCCAGCGGACCGCATCGGTGTCTCGGCCAGCACTTGGCGCGCCGGGAGATGCAAGTTGCGGTGGAGGAATGGCTGCGTGCGATTCCCGAGTTCCGGATCGCCTGCGCGGAGCAGCAGCTTGTCGAACGCGGAGGAGGCTCGATGATGACGCTTGTGGACCTCCCCCTCGAATGGGATGTGAAGTCATGAAGATGACCGTCGACGGGGAGCAGTGCATGGGCCATGGCCGCTGCTACCGGCTGATGCCCGACCTCCTCGACTGCGACGACGAGGGCTACGTTACGATCCGCGATCAGACGATCGAGATTCCGGTTGACCAGCAGGAGCTGGCCGAAGAGGCCGTGGGGACGTGCCCAGAGGGAGCAATCTCGCTGATCGTCGAGTGACGGCGCTCGAATTCGAGTCGACCTCAGTTCCACGTATGATCGAGTAGTACCCGATCCAGCAGGAGGCGAGCGTGCCCGCGGCACGCCAGCGAACTCGAGCAGGAAGCACAGAGGACGGCCGTCGAACGTCGTCGCGCAGCAAGCGGGAGGGGATCCTCGCCACCGCGACGGCCTACTTCGGCGAGCACGGGTACGAGGACACGAAGTGGGCGGATGTGGCAGCCGCGGTAGGCATCGGCTCGACGGCGCTCTACCACTACTTCGAGTCGAAGCTCCACTGCCTCTACGTGATAATGGCCGACGCGCTCGACTCCTTCCTTGAGGATTTCGAGCGCATCACGGGCGAGCACGACGACTTCCTCGATGCCTTGCTCTCGGTTCTCCGGGCTTCGTACGACCTAAGCGAGCAGGAGGTTCTGCGCAACCGCGTCCTCGTCGCGGAGCAGGGGCTGATCGGGACCCCCCGCCAGTCTCGCCGCGAAGAGGAAGCTCGGCAGCTTGCCCGCGGGCGAACTCGCGATCTGGAATTTGCGTGGGCAACGTTCCTCGTGCGCGGGATGGAGCAGGGCCACCTGCCGCAGGCTGATGCGCGACTGCTCACACGCGCCCTGCTCGGCCTGTACAACAGCGTCTGGCACTGGTACCGGCCGCGAGGCACGCTGGGGCTCGACGAGATCGCCGACTTCTTCATCCGCCGGCAGCTGGCCGTGCTCTCGATGCCGCCAACGCTGGCGGACCGGAAGACGGTCACGCGCTGAGCTCGGCCAGCGTCCGCTGTCCAACCCGCTGAAGGTCCTTCAGGTACTCCAAGTGGGCGGTCCAGCCGCAGGCGGCCCGGGGATCGTCGGCCATGCAGACGGTGTCGCAGTGGGCGTCGAGCAGCTCCTGGACGAGCTCCGCGAGTCGGTCGCTCCGAGCCTGACGATCGCGCGCCGCGATGGACATCTGGAGGCGACCTCGCCTACCAATCGGCTCGCTTGTCGTCACGGCCCTGCGGGGTCAGTCCAGCCAGACCGGCCCGATCAGGCATCGGCGGCCGAGAAGGCGGATCCACGGCGCCCCCTCGCAGTCCCGGCCGAGGATCCGGCTCTGCGCGAAACTCGATGACGGTTGGATAAGTAAAGAAGTGCTCGCCCACGGTCCCTCGCCTCCTGCTGCTTGCTAGTATTTGAGCTGAATTCAGTTTAGCTACGCGACCTGACTGTTGTCAACCCTCATTTCTTCACCACCTGTCAGCTCAACACGCGGGAGGCAATGCCATGCCGACGACTAATTCGACGGGGAACCGTCTCGCAGGTAAGGTCGCCCTGATCTCAGGCGGCGCCCGCGGCATGGGCGCGAGCCACGCCCAAGCGATGGTTGCCGAGGGCGCGAACGTCGTGATTGGCGATCTCCTGGACGCCGAAGGAGAGGCCGTGGCAGCGGAGATCGGTGACGCTGTCGCCTATATCCACCTCGACGCCACCAATCGGGACGACTGGGCGCGAGCTGTGGCCACGGCGGTCGGCCGCTACGGCCGGCTCAACGTCCTCGTCAACAACGCCGGCATCGCCCCGGCCGGAGCGATCGGCAACTGCACGCCCGAGCAATGGGACGCGCTCATCGCCGTCAACCTGACCGGCGTTTTCAATGGCATCCACTGCGCCCTGGACGCGCTGAAGGCGGCGGCGCCCAGTTCGATCATCAACATCTCCTCGACCGCGGGCCTTCAGGGGTACAGCCAGCTGCTCGGCTATTGCGCCTCGAAGTTCGGTGTCCGGGGCTTGACCAAGTCGGTGGCGCTGGAACTGGGCACCCACAACGTCCGCTGCAACTCGGTCCATCCCGGCGCCGTCGCCACCCCGATGACTGCGGGCATCGACGCTTCCCAGAAGCATGTCGCGCTGCGCCGAGTCGGACGCCCCGAAGAGCTGTCGAATCTGATCGTCTTCCTCGCCAGCGACGAGTCGAGCTTCTCCACGGGCGCCGAGTTCGTCGCCGACGGTGGCGAGACCGCTGGTCTGGCCTCCGGCTCGTCTCAGGAATGAAAGCGGCGTTGGCTCAGTTGAGTGTGGCGGTGAGCCGGAGCCTGCCCCCAGGGGGCGTCTCGGCCGCCCCGGATCCAGCAGCACGGCGCGGATCTCTGCTTTCGTTCGGCGGCGAGCATCTGCCCCTGCGCACCGGCCCGCAACCCGGCGACCTTGTCCGGGTTGCGGGCGAGCAGGATCGTGAGCGGGCGGCCGAGTGGCTTCGTGGCCGAACGTTGCC
>CAVZAK010000028.1:0-35734 GCA_963773165.1 uncultured Solirubrobacterales bacterium | reverse complement strand
GGGACACGGAGGTCCTGGTCGCCTTTTCGTCCAGTCTGGCCTTGAGATGGGCCCAATTCGCCGTACCGCTGGTACGTTTGGGCCCAGTAATAGGGTTTCTTTTTCGGGGGCTGACGGTGGCAGTGTGTGTTCGCTGGGTGTCTCGTGTTCGAAGCCCGGCTGCTCGTCGCCTTGGGACGAGCGTCGTGCTCCTGGCCTCAGCATGCTGCCTGTGGTCGTTGGCGGCAAGTCCCGGCGCTCACGCGGGGACCACGTGCGGAGGTGGCGCCCCCACCGCGCTGGTCTTCGGGAGCTATTCCGGGACATGGACCTATACGCGCACGGCGCCGCAAGGCTTCGGCCAGCCCGACCAAGTCGAGCAGGTATCGCTCTCGTGGAACGAGTCCTACAACGGCCAAACCGGATGCTGGACGATCGGGACCGCCGGGGGATCGGCCTCGCTGTCAGGCGCCGGCGGCCCGCCCGACGGCTCCGATTGCACCGCCGTAATCAAGCTCGCCGGTGACGCCACCGGCAACTTCCTCTCAGATCAGATGAGCTCCTCGGGGCAGTATCCATACGTGTCGCAGACCAATCCGGCGACGGGACGCGTGGACACGACGCACTGGTTCGTGGACGAGTACGTCCCGAACTTCTATGGCGATCCGCAGGGCGTTCTCCGGAGCACCGACAACAACCGGCGCGACTGGTGCCATCTGCCGCTCAACGGCTATCAGCCGGCCGACAACTCTCAGTTCGCGGGCAACGACTGCCACATCGGCCCGTACTTCGCGGGAGGCCCGGTCGACTTTCTGACGTTCCCTGCCAACGGCTCGACCACGAGGGGCGACAGCTGCAAATACGCGACCACCGACTCGATGGGGGACACGACGAAGGAAACGCTCCAGCAGTCGATGACTCTGTCCTCGAGGACCCCGACCTGCAGCGACGTGTCCGCAACCACCAGCGAGAACAGGCAGGTGATCGTCCAGCTCGTCTGCACGAACCCCAGCAACTCGCAGCTCAGCTACTTCTTCACCACGCGCCCACGTCATGCCGAGCGCTGGTCATTCGAGGGCAGCCGTCTGACCTACACACCGGCCGCCGGGTTCACCGGCACGGACACGTTCAGCTACTTCGCCGAGCCGGTGAACGGACTTCGTGGAAACACGGCGACGGCGACGATCACGGTCAATCCACCGAGCGACTCCGGAAAGCCACCCGGACCGCCAGGGAAGCACGACCACGGGCAGAAGCACCACGGAAGCCACCACAAGAGAAAGGTCCGGTCCGCGGTCTGCAAAGTCCCGAAGGTCAAGGGGCGCACCGTCCGCCGGGCAAAGGCGGCGCTGCGCAGGGCGCACTGCGGCGTGGGCAGGGTCACGAGGACGCGATCGTCCGCCGTGCGTAGGGGCCGCGTGATCAAGAGCAGCCCGAAGGCGCAGACCAGACATCGAGCCGGAACCAGGGTGAAGCTGACCATCAGCCTCGGGCACTGAATCGGTTACCGTGCTCGGCGCATGACGGTCACCGTAAGCCCAGTGAGAGGCTTCGGCGATCTGCGGGCGTTCGTCGCGCTGCCGTTCCGGCTGCATGCTGACACCCCGTGGATTCCGCCGCTCAAGCTCGAGCGATACCTGTTCCTGAACCGGAGGGCCAATGCGTTCTTCAAGCACGGGGAGGCCCAGTACTTCCTGGCGCGGTCCGGAGATCGGGTCGTCGGCCGGATCACGGCTCAGGTCGATCACGCGTTCAACGAGTTTCATCAGAGTCGGTGGGGGATGTTCGGATTCCTCGAGTTCGAGGAGGATTCCGAGACTCTGGGGGCGCTGCTGGATACAGCGGAGGCGTGGCTGCGCGCGCGCGGCTGCGACCGGATGATCGGGCCGATGGACTTCCAGATGAACGACGAAAGCGGCGTGGTGATCGAGGGCTTCGACATCGAGCCGATGATCAAACAGCCATGGCATCCGCCGTACTACCGCCAGCGGTGCGAGGCGGCCGGCCTGAGCAAGGCGATGGATCTGCTGATGTGGGAACGCAACACATTCGACCCGGAAGAGCTCAGCCCGCGGCTCAAGCGGATCGCCGAGCGCGCGCGTACCGGGCATGGGGTGACGATCAGGTCGATGTCGCGGCGCCACCTCCGCCGTGAGCTCGACGATTTCGCGAGGGTCTACAACTCCGCGTGGTCGAAGAACTGGGGATTCGTGCCCTACTCGAAGGAGGATCTCGACGCCTACGCGCTCGACCTACATCTCGTCTACAGCAAGGACTGGTTTATGGTCGCCGAGGTGGGCGGCCAGACCGCGGCGATCGCAATCACAATCCCGGACGTAAACCAGGTGCTCAAGAAGATGCGGGGGCGACTGCTCCCGTTGGGCTGGTGGTACTTCTTGAACAAGGGCCGGATCATCGACCGCGTCCGTGTGGGGTTCCTCGGCGTGATGCCCGAGTACCAGCACACCGGTGTCGGCGCGGCCTTGTATCTCGCCCAGTACGAGTCCGGCGTGCGCACCCGCCAGAAGGGCGGCGAGATGGGCTGGATACTCGAGATCAACCACTCGATGAACCGGGCGATGGAAGAGCTCGGCGGCCGGATCGTGAAGCGCTACCGGGTTTACGAGCGGCTGCTCGATAACTAGCGCCGGCGAGGCCTACGCCTCTTCCTCGTGGACCACGAGGACGGGGCAGTGGGCGCGCTTCAATACGCCCTTTGAGGTGCTGCCCTCGAGCCGGGCTCGGATGCCGCCGAGTCCACGCGAGCCGACGACGATCACCGAGGCCCCATGCTGGTTGGCCAGGCTGACGAGCGTGTGGGCAACGTCGCCGTCGCCGGAGACGGCGAGGGGCTCGGCGTCGAGACCGAACGTTCGAGCAAGTTCGGCTCCCTGCGCTGCGACCCGTTCGGCGTTCTCGCGCAGTGCTTGCTCGACACCGAGTACAGCCTCGGGTTCGACGACCGGCGACATCGCCAGGTCGGGCGGCGCCGCGGTGGTCATGTACGCCAGTTTCGGCTCCCACACAGTCACGACGATCGTCTTGTGAGGGCCCAGGAGTTTGGCGGCGTCGGTCATCGCCTGACGCGCGGGCCCCGACCCATCGAAAGCGATCAGCACTGGACCGTCGATTGCGTTCATACGAACCAGCTTATGCGACTCCATCAGACCCCGCCCTCGCCCAACGGACCTCTCGCCGGGGCCGAGCCTCCGTTCACTCAATAGCATCAGCCCCCCCGGTGCCCCGAGCTGACAGTTCTCCCGGCCTACGCCATGTGGTCGCCACTCGATACGTGGCGCCTCTGCGCGAGGGTGGCTCGTTGCCCGGCCTGGTGGAGGCGGACGACGACGGCCTTTACGTGATGAAGTTCCGGGGGGCGGGGCAGGGACCGGGCGCGCTTGTCGCCGAGGTGGTCGCCGGCGAGCTGGCCCGGTCACTGGGATTCCTGGTCCCCGAGCTCGTCGTCGCCGAGCTCGCACCGGAGCTCGCGTGGGCGGAGCCCGATGTCGAGATCCACGAGCTGGCTGACCGGAGCGTCGGTGACAACCTCGGCGTCGATTTCCTTCCCGGCGCGCTGCCGTTCACCCCAGCTGCGGTGATGTCGATGGATGGCGCGCTTGCGGCGAATCTGGTGTGGTTGGACGCGCTGGTGATCAATGTCGACCGCACTCCCCGGAACCCGAACCTGCTCGTCTGGCACGAACGGATATGGCTGATCGACCACGGAGCTGCGTTCTTCCGCCAGCACGGCGAGGCGCCGCTCGCTGCCTCGGCGCGTGCCCCGTTCCCAATGATCGCCGACCACGTCGCCCTTCCTCAGGCCGGGCCGATCGCCGACGCGGACGAACGCCTCGCGGCGGCTGCCGTCCAAGCCGCCGAAGGCGCCGTCTCACGCGTGCCCACGGAATGGCTCGGAGAGCGCCCGGACGAGCGCCGAGCCGACTTCCTGGCATTCCTGGTGGAGCGGTTGAATCCCCCGCGAGCGTTTGTGCAGGAGGCTGAGCGTGCCCGATCGATGTGACTTCCAGTACACGATCCTGGGGTCGTGCCCCGGATCGAGCGCGGAGAGTGCATGAACGTCGGGGTGGTCCTGTTCTGCCGCCAGTGGCCGTTCCTCGGCGCGCGGATCGAGCTCGACGCTGTCCGTTTACGGGCGCCGGCTCCGGCCCTCGATCCGGCCACCGTGCGTCCGGCCCTCGACGCGATCGCAGCTGTCGTCGCCGGCGATCCAGCTGTCGGCCCGCTCGCCCAGCTCAGTCCCTCGGAGCGGTTCGGGTGGGTGGCCGCCCGCTCGTCGACGACGATCCAGCCATCCGAGGTCCAGACGGGCCTGACCAACGACCCTGAGGCTAGCTCGAGCACCTCTTCGGCTCGCTGGTGCCGGTGTCCTGAGCGACACCAGCGAGCTCGTGGCTCAGAGGGGTTCAGTGCGCGGCAGCGTTCTTGACGACATAGTAGGCGGGCCAGATCGAGCCGGACGGCGAGATCAGGCCTGAATCCCAGCCCGCGCTCGTCGAGCTCTGCCACTGATAGTGGTAGATGCGGGTGATCCGCCTGAAGCGGCGGGGGAGTGAGAACAGGAAGTTCTCGTCCCGCCCCGCTGCGGCGGGCGACTGGTTCTTGTACTGCCAGTGACCGCGGTCCTCGACACCGCTGATCTCGTCGAGCCAGATGGGGCCCCTGGTGTACTTCTCCAGGGTCGTCAGCTGCGAGGTCGTGTGGCTGCGGACGTCGTAGTAGTTGTGGAGCGCCCACCCGGCCGGACGGAAGCGCAGACCCTTGACGTATTGGCGCAGCCATGGCCCGAGCTGCTTCGCCGGTAGGTACAGATCCCCGGCGAGGATGGTGCAGCCACGACAGTGACGGACGAGCGCATTGAAGAACGACGCCGCCAGCAGAGGATGCTTGCTCAGGCTCCGATAGATCCAGTCGGGTTGTTCCACGGCGTAGCGCTTGACCTTCGGGAACTTGTCGACAACGCGACCACCGCCGCCGTGTACTGGCGGACGTTGGGGACGTAGGGGCCGATCCCGCTGAAGGTGATCAGCGGTGTGACGCCGGCCTCGGAGGCGTCGTTCAGCCAGGTGCCGACGGCCGCGAGCTCGGCGCGCCGCGACCGCGCCGTCGCCACATTCCACGACACATTGAGCCTGGCTTCATGTACGCCGAGCGCCAGGAAACGAGGATCGGAGAACATCGCCGGCGACTGGTCGCCGATGCCGACGACGACCGCGTTTGCGGCCGCGGGCGCCATCGCGCCGCACGCGAGCGCGCAGGTCAGTGCCAGCAAGGCGTTTCGGGCTCGATTACTCACGTACAAAGCTCCTCTGCCAAACCGTGGAAGATGCGCACCGAGCCTTAAGCACAGCGCGGTCGCGAAAGGTGCGGAACGCAATGTGACATGCGTAACGGCGGCAGCGGGCGCCGCGAGAAACAAAAGTGGCAGCGGGCCACCCTCGTCGGGTGGCCCGCTGCCGGAAAAACAGCGCTTGACAGCCGGTTTACGCGGCTTCGCGGAGCTGGCCCAGCTCGCTCGAGCCGGCGAGCCGCCTCAGGCCGCGCTCCTCCAGCTCACGTGCCCGCTCGGCGCTGATCCCGAGTTCGCTTCCGGTCTGCTTGAGCGTCCGAGGCTCGTCGCCGCGAGGCCGAACCGCGGACAGAGCACATTGCGCTCCGCCTCGGGAAGCTCCTCGACGATCTCGTTGACCCGGCGATCGCGGTCGGCGGCGCCGACCTCCTCGCTCGGCTCGGGCCGCTCGGTGGCCAGAAGGTCTCCGAGTGCCGTCTCGCCGTCGTCGCTGACCGGCTGGTCGAGGCTGGTAAGGCCGCGGCTCAGCTCGCGGAGCTCGTTGACCTCATCGACGCTGAGCTCGACCACAACGGCGATCTCCTCGTCGGTGGGCTCACGACCAAGCTTCGTGCTCAGCTGGCTCTCCGCCTTGCGAACCTTCACCTGGCGCTGAGCGACGTGCACCGGAACCCGGATCGTCCTGCCGTGGTTCTGGAGCCCGCGCTGGATTGCCTGCCGGATCCAGAGGTCCCGTAGGTCGAAAACTTGAAGCCGCGCCGCCAGTCGAACTTCTCGACCGCGCGGATCAGCCCCAACATTCCCTCCTGGACAAGGTCCTCCATCGGCAGGCCGTGGCCCTGGTAGCGCCGTGCCTGCGAGACGACGAGCCGGAGATTCGAATTGATCATCCGGTCCTTCACCTCTAGGTCGCCCTTCTCGATCTGCTTGGTCAGCTCGACCTCCTCAGCGGCCGTCAGCAGCGGGTAGCTGCGGGCCTGCCGCATGAACACCTCGAGCGAGTCCGGCGCGCGGCCAAGCTCGGCCGTCGCTGAACCATCGCTCGCGTCCCGTGCAGTATGCGAGGTGCGACGCCGACGCTGGCGCGTGTTGCCGGTCACGGCACCACCGCGTGTGCGACGCTCGCGCTTGTGCTCAGTAGTACTTGCTTCGTAGTGGTCGCCTCGCACGCGGGCCGTGCCCTCGTACTGGCTTTCAAGAGTGTTCAGATCCATGTCCTACTCGTTTGTTCGATACACGTCGAATTATAGCATTTGTTCGATGAATGTCGAACAAATCCTTCACTGGGAATAGTCCCAGTGCGCGCGAAGAGTTTGAGAAGAATTACATGGGAGTCAAACCCACGAGCCTCGGGCGGTTTCCGCCCGCAACGGCCGGAGGGCCAGCGATGAATCGAGGTGATCTAGCACCGATGAAACCGCAGGTCTATGTCGACCCCCGGCCGGCCGGCTACTTCGACCGATTCCACCAACGCGCCCGCGCCCGCGAGCCCGATTGGGTGTACACGCTCATCCGAATCCTCACTTATCCCTACTGTCGGATGGCTTTTCGGTTACACGCGGAGGGGGTCGAGAACGTGCCGTCGGGTGCCCCGACGATCCTGGCGCCGACCCACTTTTCCGGGATGGACCACTGGTTCGTTGGAATGCTCCTAACCCGCCGCGTGCGCTTTATGGCGAAGTCGCAGCTTTTCCGTGGCCTCGTCCTGGACTTCGTCCTGTCCCACGCCGGCGCGTTCCCCGTTCGCCGGGGCCAGCGCGACGAGGAGGCGATCGTGACCGCATTGGCGATCCTCCGTCGCGGCGGCCTGCTCGTGATGTACCCCGAGGGCGGCCGCTCGCGCAGCGGCGAGATCGGGGAGTCCGCTCGGCCCGGCATCGGCCGGCTGGCGCTCGAGAGCGGTGCTCCGGTGGTCCCGGTTGCGATCCACGGCTCGGAGCGGGCCCGCAACTGGCGGCGGCTGCAATTCCCCGCCGTGACCGTCCGTTATGGACGTCCGATGCGGTTCGGCCCCGAGGGAAGTCCCACCCGCGAGCGCCAGCAAGAGGTGGCCGACGAGGTATTCGCCGAGGTGCGCGCGCTTCACGCCCGGCTGGCGGCGGGCACGGCCGAAGCCCCGTTCCGCTGACCCCGGCCACCGTCTCGGTGAGTCAGGTCACGCGGACCCTGCGGCCTCCCGAACAACTCTTTGGCGAGCCGCAGGAACTCGTCCGCGGCCGGAGCGTGGCGGCGATCCTCGCGCCACGCCAGCGTGATGTCGCGCCGCAGCGACGGCTCGGTCAGCGCCACCGTCGCGACCTCGGCACCAGGCGCCTGCGCATCGGATCGGGGCAGGATCGCCACTCCCATCCGCCTGGCCACCAGCCGGCGGATCCGCTGGCTCTCGTTCAACTCGAGCGTGACCTGGGGCTCGAAGCCGGCGTGGTCCCCGGCGGCGAGCAGCAACTCGCGCAGGCGCGACCCCGCTCGGTAGCTGATGAACTGCTCCTCGGCGAGCTCAGCCATGCGCACCCGACGGCGCCCTGCCAGTCGGTGATCGACCGGCAGGACGACCACCAGCTCCTCGGAGACCAACTGCATGAGCGCGAGCCCGTGGCTCTCGATCGGTTCGGTCACCGACAGGAAGGCGAGGTCGAGTTGGTCGATCCGGAGCATCTCGGCGAGCTCATCGCTCGAGTGCTCGCGAATCGTCAGCTCCACTCGCGGGTGGCGTTCATGGAATATCGCGAGAGCCAGCGAGACGTCGATCGGTCCCATCGTGTGGATCGTGCCGACGGTGACGTGTCCGGTCTGCACCCCGACGAGGCTCTGCAGCTCGGCGTCGGCCGCATCGAGCTCGGCCAGGATCCGCCGCGCGCGAGCGACGAGCAGGTTGCCGGCCTCGGTCATCGCAACGCGCCGCGTCGTCCGCTGCACCAGTGGCAGTCCGACCGACTGCTCGAGCTTGCGGATCTGTTGCGAGAGCGCCGGCTGGGCGATGTGCTCCCGCTCGGCGGCGCGCGTGAAGTTACGTTCCTCGGAGAGAGCGACGAGGTAGCGAAGCTGGCGCAAATCCATAAGCAGAGCTTATAGGTATCTCTGAATAATGGTCTTGGACATCTAGAGCCTTCTAGTCCATGATGTCGATTGCAGCAACCCTCTCCTCCCCTCGGACGCGCCCCATTGGTTCCGGCCTCATATCCCGCCGGCTTCCGGGGCGCGTCTCGATTTAAGGTCCCGGTTTGTGCCGACGCCCTCGCCGCCCGGCGGTCTGTTCTCCGGCCTCTTCGCCCGTGGGCCTGTCGCCGCCCAGGTGAGCGACGAATCCCTGCTTCAGGCGATGGTCGACGTCGAGCTGGCGCTCGTCCGTGCGCTCGTCCGCGCCGGCCTGGCTCCGGCGCAAGCCGAGCGCGATCTGATCGCCGTGTCCGACGCGAGTGCGCTTGACATCGGGCAGCTCGGCCGCTCCACCGCGGAAAAGGGCACGCCGGTCCCCGCGCTCGTCAGCGCGTTGCGAGAGCGCCTTGGAGACAGCGCCGCCGCCACCGTGCTTCACCGCGGCGCGACCAGTCAGGACATCCTCGACACGGCGATCATGCTCGTCGCCCGGCGGGCCCTCGAGCCCCTCCTGACGGACGTCTCCGCCGCCGCCGAGCTGTGCGCCGGCCTCGCCGAGCGTCACCGCAACACCCTCCAGGCCGGCCGGACCCTGCTCCAGCAGGCCGTACCGCTGACCTTCGGCCTGAAGGCGGCCGAGTGGCTCACCGCGCTCGACGGATCCTGGGCCGGTCTCGCCAGCGTCCGCGAGCAAGAACTCGCGGTCCAGCTCGGCGGCGCCGCGGGAACGCTCGCCACGCTCGGCGACCGGGGGTTGGCCGTCGTCTCCGACCTCGCCGAGCAGCTCGGGCTGGCCGAGCCGGTTCTCCCGTGGCACACGATCCGGCTACGTCCGGCGCGCGTCGCGTGCTCGCTCGGGGTCGCGCTCGGCGCCATGGGGAAGATCGCCGGCGACGTCGTTCTGCTGGCCCAGACCGAGGTCGACGAGCTCGCCGAGGGCGAAGCCGATGGGCGGGGCGGTTCCTCGACGATGCCGCACAAGCGAAACCCGGTCGGCGCGGTCGCCGTCGTCGCCTGCGCGCAACGCGGACCCGGCCTCGTCTCGACGATCCTGTCGGCGATGGGACAGGAGCAGGAGCGGGCGGCCGGAGCGTGGCAGGCGGAGTGGGAGCCCCTGCTCGAGCTGTTGCGACTCACCGGCTCCGCCGCCTCTGCGTTGCGCGAGCTCCTCGAAGGCCTGCAGGTGCATGCGGACAGGATGCGCGCCAACCTCGACCTGACCAACGGGCTGCTGATGAGTGAGAGCGTCGCCGCCGCACTCGCGCAGTCGCTGGGCAGACCCCGCGCCCAGGAACTCGTCGAGACGGCGGCCCAGCGCGCCGCTCGGGAACGCCGCGGGTTGAAGGACGTGCTGCTCGAGCAGCCGGAGGTCACCGGCGCGATCGACCCGGACGACTTGGAGCGAGTGCTGTCGCCGGAGAGCTACCTGGGCGCCACGGACGAGCTGATCGACCGAGCGCTCGCCGCGCACCGGGACCGTGGCCGACCGTAGCGTCGCTGCGTGCCAGGTCCACTACGAGCGCGCCGGCCCATCGGAGGGCCCGGCCGTGGTCCTCGCGCCCTCGCTCGGGACCGAGCTGTCGATGTGGGAGGCCCAGGCGAGCGCCCTCGCCGATCGCTTTCAGGTGATCCGGTACGACCTCCGCGGCCACGGACGCTCGCCCGTCCCCGCCGGGCCGTATTCGATTGCGGAGCTAGGCGCCGATCTGCTCGCGCTGCTCGACCGCCTCGAGCTCGAGCGAGCGTCACTGTGCGGGATCTCGATCGGCGGGATGTCGTCGATGTGGGTCGCCGCACATGCACGAGGTCGCGTCGATCGCCTGGTGGTGTGCTGCAGCTCGCCGCGGGTCGATCCCGAGGCTCGCTATCGCGAACGCGCCGCGGTCGTGCGCGAGCGCGGCGTCGAGGAGATCGCCGACGCCGTTCTCGCCAGGTGGTTCACGCCATCGTTCGCACACGGGAAACCGCACGTCGTCGAGCCCTTGCGGGCGCGCTTGATCGCCACTCCGCGCGAGGGCTATGCCGGCTGCTGCGAGGCCCTTGCTGCGATGGACCTCCGTGCGGCCCTGCCGTCGATCGAGGCGCCGACGCTGGTGATCGCCGGGCGCGATGATCCAGCCCTGCCGCCCGAGCACAGCCGCCGGATCGCCGACGCCATCCCGGGCGCCCGGCTGGAGGTCGTGCCCGGTGCGGCTCATCTGGCGAACATCGAGCAGCCCACAGTGGTCGGCGAGCTGATCGCCCACCACCTCGACCAATGAGGAGGAGCGGAAATGAGCGATCTCGAGATCGGCATGCGGACCCGGCGAGAGGTATTGGGGGACGAGCACGTCGACCGCGCGACGGCCGCGGCCGTGCCGTTCGATCGGCCGTTTCAGGAACTGATCACCCGCTACGCATGGGGCGAGGTGTGGTCGCGCCCAGGTCTCGACCGCCGTATGCGGAGCGCGATCACGCTCGCCGCGCTGGTCTCGCTGCGCGCGGAGAATGAGTTGGGCATGCACGTGCGCGCCGCGCTCGGGAACGGCCTCTCGCCCGAGGAGATCAGCGAAATCATCCTGCACACAGCGGTCTACGCCGGCGTCCCCGCCGCCAACGCGGCGTTCGGCATAGCCAAGCAAGTGCTCCGCGAGCAGGGGGCAATCGAGTAGCCCCCGATCTCCCCTGGCGCCCCCACGGAGGCGCGCTGGGCCCCCCGGGGAGGCGCCTGGCCGTGGTGAAGCGTCCTATACTTGCCAGACCCGGAGTTAGGAGCGGCGTTTGCAGGAGATGGTGATCTACGGCGTGAGCTTCGACATGGTCGGCAAGCAGCCGATCGTCCTGCTCAAAACCGTCGAAAACAACAAGTTCCTGCCGATCTGGATTGGGCATCCCGAAGCCGCCGCGATCCTCATGAAGCTCCAGGGAGCGTCGACGCCCCGCCCGATGACCCATGACCTGCTCTCGGACGTCCTCGGCGAGCTCGAGGTCGAGTGCACCCGCGTGGCCGTGACCGAGCTGCGCGAGAACACCTTCTACGCGTCGATCAGCCTGCGCGTCAACGGCCGTGAGCTCGAGATCGACTCGCGGCCAAGCGACGCCCTCGCGCTCGCCGTCCGCGCCGGCGCCCCGATCTTCGCCGCCGACGACGTGATCGCCGAGTCCGCGATCGAGTTCGAGCATGAGGTCGAGGACACCGAGGAGGTCGTCGAGAAGTTCAAGGACTTCCTCGACCGCGTCACCCCCGAGGACTTCGCCGGCGAAAGCTAAGAGGGGCTCTGCCCCAAGGGCTGGGAGCGTGTGGCGCTGTGTATCGCCGCGGCCCGCAGGATCCGCTTGATCAGCTCGTCGAAGCTGATTCCCGCCGCGTCCGCCGCCTGGGGCAGGAGCGAGGTTTCGGTCAACCCCGGGACGGTGTTGGCCTCGAGCACGTAGAGGTCGCCGGTGTCCTCCTGGAGCATCAGGTCGACGCGGGCGAAGCCGGCGCATCCGAGCAGCCCATAGACCGCGAGCGCCATCTCGCCGGCGCGCGCCGCCACCGCCCCGTCCAGCTGTGCGGGACAGTCGAATCTGGTCCGGCCGATCTCGTAGCGAGACTCGAAGTCGTAGAAGTCCTCCTGCTGAGGAACCGCCTCGACGATCGGCAGCGCCCGCGGGTGGCCTTCCTCGTCGATGATCGAGACCGCCAGCTCGCGGCCGCGGACATAGCGCTCGAGCAACACCTTTCGGTCGTACGAGAACGCCGCGACGAGCGCCGTCGGCACGTCGGACGGCGTGCGCGCGAACTTGATCCCCAACGCCGAGCCCTGGCTGGCCGGCTTCACCACGATCGGGAACTGGAGCCGCTCCTCGATCGCTGGGAGCGCCTGCGCCGCGCCCAGCGCTCCGAAGGCGGTCTCGCTGAACGCGTAGAAGTCCGGTGTGGGGATGCCGCGATCGCGCATCGCGTGCTTGGCCAGGACCTTGTCGGCGGTTCTGATGCACGCCGACACGCCCGACCCGGTGTAGGGGATCGCCAGCACCTCAAGCAACTCCTGCACGGTTCCGTCCTCGCCATCGCGTCCGTGCAGCGCCACGAACGCCATCTCCGGCGCGGACTCGACGAGCTGGTCGACAAGATCACCGCCGACGTCGATCGGGATCACGTCGTGGCCGAGTCGCTTCAGCGCGTCCTCGACGCGCGCGCCCGACTTCAGCGAGACCTGGCGCTCCAGCGAGCGCCCGCCCTTGAGCACCGCCACGCGCACACTAGCCGGCCTGGGTGCGCTTGCTCCGGAGGTGGAGAACCTTGGCGAGCTCGGACTCGGCTTCGGAATCGACCGCGGCCGGGGTCCGCTCGGTCCGGCGGGCGCTGGGGACGCGGGCGCCGGTCAGCGTGCCGTACAGAGCGACCTGCTCGCAAACGACTTCGCCGATGCGGCGGATCCCCTCGCGGATCTCGTCCTCGTTGACGCCGGAGAAGTTGAGTCGCATCGACGACCCGCCACGCCCGTCGACGAAGGCGGCGCGTCCGGGCACGAATGCGACGTGCTCCTCGAGCGCCCGCGCGAGCAGGTCGGTTGTGTCGATGTAGTCGGGCAGCGTGACCCAGATGAACAGGCCGCCCTCTGGATGGGTCCACTCCGCCTCGCGCGGGAAGTCCTCTGCCAGCGAGTCGAGCATCACGTCGCGCCGGCGGCGGTAGATCTCGGTCAGCGAGCGGACATAGTCCTCCCACGGACCCGAGTCGAAGTACGCCGCGACGAAGTGCTGCGAGATCGAGGACGAGCACAGGTCCGATGCCTGCTTGCCGAGGTTCATCTTCTGGAGGATCGGTGCGGGCGCCGCCGTCCACCCGAGGCGAACCCCGGGCGAAAGAATCTTCGAGAAGGTGCTGGCGTAGATCACGAACTCGTCGTCGAGCGAGCGCAGCGTCGGTAGGGGCGTGCCTTCGTAGCGGAGCAGTCCGTACGGGTTGTCCTCGAGGATCAGCAGCTCGCGCTCGGCGGCGATGCGAACCAGCTCGCGCCGGCGCTCGAGCGACAGGGTTACGCCGGCCGGGTTGTGGAAGTTCGGAACGGTGTAGATGAACTTGGGGCGCCTGCCCGCCTCCTCGAGTGCGTCGAGCACCCTGGCCAGCTCGTCGACCCGCATGCCGTCGCGATCCAGCGTCACCTGGACGACATCCGCCTGATAGGCACAGAACGTCGGGACCGCGCCCGGATATGTCGGCGCCTCGGTGACGACCACGTCGCCGGGGTCGAGCAGCGTCTTGCACACGAGGTCGATCACCTGCTGGCCACCCGTGGTCACCAGCAACTCGTCGGCCTCGATCTCGAGGCCCTCGGCGGCCATCACCTCGATGATGCAGCGCTTGACGACCTCGAGCCCATCGGTGGGGCTGTACTGAAGGGCGCGGGCGCACGAGTCGACCGCGACCGTCCTCATCAGCGCCGCGTAGGAATCCGGTGGAAACGTCGATGTGTCCGGCAGGCCACCGGCCAGCGAAATCACGTCGTCGCGCTCGGTCAGCGCCATCAGGTCGCGCATCGCCGAGGACTTCATTACCTTCGTCCTTTCGGCGAACAGGCTCGCGTAGCGCTCGATGTCCCTTGCCGTGGACCGCGGGCGCCGGGTGAGACCACCGCCTGAGCTCATCGCGTCCGTGCGCCCCGGGCTCTTCCTGCCCTTTTGTCTATCGTCACGTTCACTCACGGTACAGCACGGTGCATCTCGCATTCGACATCTTCCAGGGCATGGGCATAGCCGCGGCGGTCGGAATCCGCCCGTTTCTGCCATCCGTCGTGGTCGGCGCGCTCGCCGCCGGCGACGTCGAGATCCACTTCAAGCACACGGACTATTCATTTCTTCAGGGAACGGTGTTCCTCCTGGTTTTGGTCGTCCTCGTGATCCTGCTGGCGCTCGGCGAACGGCGCGTCACCGAGAAGGCCCCGAGTCAACGCCCGCTCGCGATCGTGCTCGCGCTCGCATCACTTGCGCTCGGCGCGCTGTTCTTCGCCGGTTCCCTGGCGCGAGGCCATTACGCTGCCTGGCCGGGCTTGATCGGGGGAGTGATCTGCGCAGCGATCGGGATCGCCGCAACCGTGCCGCTGCTGGCCCGCGTGCGGGCCCGGCTCGACGCCGAGGCGGCCTCCGCGGTCCCGCTGGTGGCGGAGGCCGCGGCGGTCGCCCTGGCGGTTTTGTCGGTCCTCGCGCCGCCAGTCGGGCTGATCGGAGTGGTGCTGCTTCTGTGGCTGCTGGTGGCGAGCCGCAGGCGGGCTGACCAGAAGTACGCCGGGCTCCGGATCCTCCGGTGAGCCCGGCGGCCAAGAAAGCCGACGCGAGCAACAAGAAGCTCGTGCTTGTGGTGATCGACGCGCTGAAGCCCGCGATGCTCGATCGTGCGATCGCCACCGGACGCGCGCCGGCGCTCGAGCGGATTCGCGACGAGGGCGTCTACGTCGACGAGTGCGTGGCCGCGTTTCCGTCGGTCACGCCAGTGTGCGCGGCCACGATCACGACGGGCGTCGGCCCCGACCGCCACCTGATCCCCTCGATGAACTGGTACCACCGCGAGGAGGCCCGCTACGTCGAGTACGGATCGAGCTTCTCCGCCTCGCGCCAGTTCGGCGTGCTGCGGTCATTGACCGACACCGTCTACCGGATGAACGCGGAGCACCTCTCCCACGACGTCGACACCGTGTTCGAGTCGCTCGACGACGCCAAGATCCGGACCGCGGGCACGACCTACCTCATCTATCGCGGCCGCCACCACCACGAGGTCTCCAACGAGACGGCGCTGGCCCGGATCGTCACCTCGACCCTGTTCCGACGGACGATCGACGGCCCCCAGGAGCTGTTCTACGCAGATCTGTACGCGAGCCGCAAGACGGGCTGCCGCGGTCAGCTCGGGATGCCCGGCATCCGCGATCAGCACACGGGCTGCGTCGGCGCCTACCTGGTCGAGCACGACCTGTTCGACTTCCTGCTGTTCTCGCTGCCCGACAACGACGCCTGGTCTCACAAGAACGGGCCGCACGCGCAGGTCACCTCGATCGCGGCGGCCGACCGCCAGCTCGAACGGCTGATGCACGCCGCCGGAGGGCCCGACGCGTTCCTGGAGACCCACGCCGTGATCGTCACCTCGGACCACTCGCAGGCGCCGGTCGAGGAGCGCATTCGCCTCGATCAAGCGTTTAGCGAGTTTGAGGTCGCGACGCCCAGTGCCTCGCGGTCGGTCGGCGCCGAGGTCGCGCTCAGCCCAGCGCAGCGTTCGGCGATGGTCTACGCGCTCGACCAGGACCATCGCGACGAGCTCGTCACCCGGTCGGTCGAGGCGGTCGGGGATCTCGATGGCGTCGATCTGGCGATGTGGCGCAGCAACGGCGAGGCGATCGTCCGCAGCGGCCGCGGCGAGCTGCGCTTCGCTCCCGGCGGCGAGCTCGTCGACCGCCGCGGCGAGCGCTGGAGCGTCGACGGCGATCTGCCCACCCTTCGCGCAGAGGTGCAGGACGGGCAGTTCCTGTGCACCGAGTATCCCGATGCGCTCGCCCGGATCTGGTCGGCGCTGAACTGCGAGACCGCCGGCGACGTCCTGCTGTCGGCCGCGCCCGGTTACGAGTTCGTCGACTGGGGCGGCGCCGACCACGTCGGTGGCGGTTCGCACGGATCCCTGCATCGGTCGGACTCACTCGGCGCGCTGATGTGGTGCGGGACCGGACCGGCCGCCAGTGACGTGCGTGAGCTTTGGTCCCTGCGCGACGTCGCACCGCTCGTTACTGCACACTTCGGTGTCGAATCCGTTAGAAACCCGGATTAGAACCCGGTTAGCGCCTGTAACTCTTACGTCCGCCCGACGTACCGCCGATACATTCCCCCGATGCCCGATGAACTGATCACCACCGTCGAGCTCCCGTTTCGTGCGCGGGTGCGGCATGGAATCCGCCGCACGCACAACTGGGTTCAGCTCATGCGGTTCGCGGCCGTCGGGGCGACCGGCTACGTGGTCAACCTCGCCGTGTTCGCCGTGTGCGTGCACGTCTTCGCGATCGACTACCGGCTGTCTGCGGTGATCGCTTTCGCCGTCTCGGTGGCCAACAACTTCTGGTGGAACCGTCACTGGACCTTCGACGCCAAGCATCATCATGCGGTCGACCAGGCGGCTCGCTTCTTCACCGTCTCGCTGCTCACGTTCGGCTTCACCTACGTGTTGCTGGTCGGACTGGTCAGCAGCACCGGCATGGAGAAGGTGTTCGCGCAGGCGATCGCGATTGCCGCAGGGACGCCGTTGTCGTTCCTGGGGCAGAAGCTTTGGAGCTTCAAGGCGTAAGCCGTTTCCCCGCGCGCCCCGCAGTGTGGCTCGCGGCTCTCGCAATACTCGCGCTGCTGTGCGTGCCGGGCCTGGCCCGGGCGGCCTCGAGCTCGAGCTCGACCTCGACGACGGCGATCCAGCCGGGCGCGCCGGTGCTCGTCACGGACCTCGACAAGCCGCCGGCCGGGTTCCGGCTGACCGCGGCCCAGGTCGAGCGGATCGCCGCGGCCGTCCCGAAGATCGTCGCCGAGCGCCACCGCCACCCCACCGCCCGTCCCTACGAGTACACGAAGGGCCCGGGCCAGTGGCAGGTCAGCTGGTTCTCGCCGGGGCCGAACGGCAAGGAGCTCGCCCAGGTCTACGTCGACGACTACACCGGCAAGGTCACCGAGGCGTGGACCGGATTCCAGGTGGCGTGGACGATGGCGCGCGGCTATTCGGGCGCCTTCGGCCGGCGGGTCAACGCCGTCTACGTGTGGCTGCCGCTGTGCCTGCTGTTCATCGCTCCGTTCCTCCCGCTACGGCGCGGGAACCGGCGTCTGACGCTGCTCCACCTCGACCTGCTGATGCTGCTCGGCTTCTCGATCTCGCTGGCGTTCTTCAACCACGCGCTGATCGGCCTCTCGGTCCCGCTCGCCTACCCGTTCCTGCTCTATCTGCTGGTGCGCATGCTGCTGCTGGCGTTTGGCAAGGGCCGGCCCCGCCGGCCGCTCCGCCTGCTCGTTCCCGCCACGTGGCTGGCCGTCGGCGTGGTCTTCCTCGTCGGCTTCCGGATCGGGCTCAACCTCACCAACTCGAACGTGATCGACGTTGGATACGCCGGCGTGATCGGCTCGTCGAAGCTCCTGCACGACCAGCCGCTGTACGGCAACTACCCGTCCGACAACGTCCACGGCGACACCTATGGCCCTGTCAACTACTACGCCTACGTCCCGTTCACGGCGATCTTCGGCTGGAGTGGAACGTGGGACACGCTGCCCGCCGCCCACGGAGCCGCAATCGCCTTCGACGTGCTGACGCTGGTCGGGCTGTTCTTCCTCGGACGGCGGATCCGCGGTCCCTCCACCGGCGTCGTCCTCGCCTACCTGTGGGCCGCCTATCCGTTCACGCTCTACACGCTGAGCGCGAACAGCAACGACTCGCTGGTCGCGATGCTGCTCGTGCTCGCGATGCTCGCGATCACCTCGGCGCCGGCGCGAGGCGTCGCCACGGCGCTGGCCGGTTTTGCCAAGTTCGCACCGCTGATCCTTTTCCCGCTGTTCGCCCGTGGCGAGGGCTCGTGCTGGCCGCCCAAGCGCAAGCTCGCCGCTTTCACGGGCGCGTTCGCGCTCACCGCCGTGATCGTGATGCTGCCTGTGATCCTCGACAACAACTTCCATACGTTCTGGCACGACTCGCTCGAGTCCCAGATCGATCGCACCTCGCCGTTCTCGGTCTGGGGCCTGTGGGGCGGTCTCAACTTCGAGCAGCACCTGGTCCAGGCGTTCGCGGTGGCGCTGGCGATCGCCGCCGCGTTCATCCCGCGCCACCGCACAATCGTCGAGGTAGGTGCGCTCGGCGCCGCCATCCTGATCGCCTTCCAGCTCGGCCTGACCCACTGGTTCTACCTCTACATCCCGTGGTTCTTCCCGTTCGTGATCGTGGCCCTGATAGGCGCCCACCCATCTGAAATCGGTTGGGCGCTGAGTCGGGACGATTCGTATGAGGCGGCGGTATCGCCCGTGGCTCCAGCGCTGACGTAGCCGTTGGGGGTCTGGCCCCCACGTCCCCACGCCCCGTGCGTGTGGGGCCGATTGTTCGGTGGTCTGCGCGGAACGCGAGGGGCGTGGGACGTGGACCCATACCCCCCGGCCCCGGGGCCCATGGCCGGGACGCCCCATCGCTCCACCCCAAGCTTTTAAATGAGCCAGGAGGCCGTGGCCACGATTGCTGTGCTCACGGGCGGACCTCGGCCGAGGCGGTGGGGTGGCGTTGCCGCAACCCAACCCGATGGCTGCACCTCGCTAAAGCCAGCCACGGAGCGCGCCCAGGCGACCAGGGGCGTCGTGAGGCGGGCCTGGCCGCAACGGCGCGCACGCTCGCGCTCTGAGCGGACCAGGCTCCGAGGGCCGTACGCAGCGCACGCGTGCGCGACGCTGCCGCCCAGCCCCGCCCCGCAAGAGCGTTAGCTGACGCCCGGGCGCCGGCTCCAAAACCTGCTCAATAGACCGCGCCCGCAAAGCCCCGTCGGTCCGGATAAAGACCGCGTTGATCCACGGATCCTCGGTCGAGGTCTCGAACTTTATGGGCATTTTCGTGACCATCGACTCGATGGCGAGCTCTCGTTTGACGCCTATCACGCCACCACGCGGCCCCGTCATCCCCACGTCGGTGATGTACGCGGTCCCTCCCGGGAGGATCCGCGCGTCCGCGGTCGGCACGTGCGTGTGCGTCCCGAGCACCGCCGTCACGCGCCCGTCGAGGTGCCACCCCATGCCGACCTTCTCGCTCGTCGCCTCGGCGTGCATGTCGACGAGCACGTGATCGACGTCGCCCTTCATCGCGTGCAGCGCCGCGTCGGCCTCGGCGAATGCCGGACGACCCGCGTTCATGAACAGGTTGCCGGACAGCGACACGACCCCGAGCCTGACGCCATCGCGCGCCACAACGCACCACCCGTGACCGGGCTGGCTGCGCAGGAAGTTCGCCGGCCGCAGGATGCGTTCATGCGCATCGAGGTACGGGTAGATCTCGCGGTGGCGATATGTGTGGTTCCCCAGCGTGATCACATCGACGCCGGCCGCGAAGATCTCGTCCGCGATCCGCGGCGTGATCCCGATCCCGCCGGCGGCGTTCTCGGCGTTGACGACCACGAACTCCGGCGTGAAGCGATCGCGCAGCGCCGGCAGAAGCGTGAGCAACGTTCGCTTACCGATTCCGCCAACGACATCGCCGACGAACAAGATGCCGATCTCGTCTTTAGTCATGTCCACGCGAGGCCCATACTTCCATCAGTATGCGGTTAAGGGCTTCTAAGAAGAGTTCCGGTCCGCAGGCGCACGATCAGCCGCAGGACGAAGCGCAGCTCGACGAGCGCGCCGACGAGGCGCTCGAGTCCGAGCCGCCCGACCTGCCCGCCGCCGGCGCTCCGGTCCCGCCGGTCGTAGTCCCGCGCTGGATCCAGCTCGTCCTTTTGCCGCTTGCGCTGCTCGGGCTGTGGGCGCTGGCGCGGGCCGCCGGCCCCGTGCTCCTGATCCTGATCGCCGCGAGCGTGATCGCCCTGATCTTCAACCCCGTCGTCAGGCTCCTGGAACGCAGGATGCCCCGGGGTGTGGCGATCGCGCTGATCTACGTCGCCGGCTTCGGCGTCCTCGCCGGGATCGGGGTGTTGCTCTCGGACCCGATCAGCACCCAGGTCAACCGCTTCGCGGGCGACGTGCCGCACATCGTCGACCGGGCCAACCACGACCTCGCGAACTTCCAGACGTGGCTGAATCAGCACGGGATCAAGGTTCAGGTCCAGCAGCAGGGCCAGACGGCGCTACAGACGCTCGAGCACCGCGTGATAAAGAGCTCCGGGAGCGTCGTCTCCTACTCGCGCGACCTGCTCTCGCAGATCGTGACGATCGGCTTTGACCTGGTCTTGGTCCTGGTCCTCTCGATCTATCTCCTCGTCTACGGCAAGCAGATCGGTGAGCTCGTCCGGCGGATCATGCCGCCTGGGGATGGGACCCCCGAGGACGACTTCCCGCTGCTGGTCCAGCGCGCGGTGTTCGGCTACGTCCGCGGCCAGATGCTGTTCAGCCTGATCATGGGCGCGAGCGCCTCGGTGGCGCTGTACATCTTCGGCGTGATCGGGATCTTCCCCGCCGGCGCGCACTACGCCGTGTTCTTCGGCGCCTTCTATGGGCTGATGGAGTTCATCCCGTACATCGGGCCGATCATCGGGCCGTTGCCGGCGATCCTGGTGGCGCTGTTCAACGACCCGATCAGCGCCCTGTGGGTGCTCCTGCTGTTCGTGGGCCTGCAGCAGCTCGAGGGACACTTCGTCGCGCCCCAGGTGTTCCGGATCTCGCTGCGGATCAACCCGATCCTGATCATCCTCGCGCTCCTGATCGGCTACCGGCTCTATGGCATCGCCGGCGCGCTGGTCGCCCTCCCGGTCGCCGCGGTGATCCGCCAGACGGTCCTGTACCTGCGCAAGCACCTCGTGCTCGAGCCATGGGGCGCGGTCTCGCCGGAGACGGGAGTGCTCCACATCGGCCCGGACCGATGTCCGGACTGCGGCACGGCGGCCCGTCCCGGCGACGAGTTCTGCCGGGCGTGCGGCGCCTCGCTCGAGCCCCGCGTCCGCACCCCCGGCTAGAGCGCGCCCTTCAGGACGTGAGCTAGCCTGCGGCCCGTGTCGACCAGCACCGCCACAGGCGGCGTGTCCGCAACCCTGGCGGCCCGTTCACTGACCAAGCGTTTCGGCACGAGGACCGCGTTGCAAGGAGTCAGCTTCGAGTTGCTCGCCCACGAGCTGCTCGCGATCATCGGGCCCAACGGCGCCGGTAAGACCACGTTGCTCTCGATCCTCGCCGGGGTGCTGCCCGCGACCGAGGGCGAGATCACGTGTAGCCCTTCGGAGATCGGCTGGGTGCCGCAGCAGCCTGCGCTGTATTCGAAGCTGTCGGTGGCGGAGAACCTGCGCCTGTTTGCCCGGCTCGAGAAGCTCGAGGATCCCGAGACCGCGGTCGCCGAGATGCTCGAGCAGACCGGCCTCGAGGACCGCGCCGACGAGGAGGTCGGGCGGCTCTCGGGCGGCAACCAGCAGCGAGTGAACATCGCCATCGGCCTGCTCTCGAAGCCCTCCGTGCTGCTGCTCGACGAGCCCTCGGCATCGCTCGACCCGCGCCAGCGCGAGCGGCTGTGGGAGTTCATCGGCCGCCTCGCCGATCGGGGGACGTCCGTGGTCTTCTCCTCCCACAACGTCGCCGAGGCCGAGCGCTATGCCTCCCGCGTGCTGGTTCTGGTCGACGGCGAGCCGCTGTTCACGGGCACGCCGGCCGTGCTCGAGCAAACGGTCGGAGGCGACCCCCGCGACTTCGAGGCGGCCTTCGTGCGTTTCCTCCACGAGCGAGGCCACTGACGCGGTGCGCTGGCTGTTCATCAAGGATCTCCAGATCCTCAAGCGCTCGCCGCTGCTCGCCGCACTGCTGGCGATCTACCCGGTAGCGATCGCGCTGATGATCGGCTTCGCCCTCTCGAGTCCGCCGGGCAAACCGAAGGTCGCGTTCTACAGCGAGGTCCCGGCGGGAAAGGGCAAGATCGGCTTCGGCAACCAGCAGATCAATGTCTCCAACTACGCCAAGGAGCTGTTCCAGTCGATCCAGCCGATCAAGGTCAATTCTCGGGCTCAGGCGATCGCCAAGGTCGAGAACGGAGACGCGCTCGCAGCGCTGGTCATCCCGTCGGACATCGTCAGCCAGATCGAGAGCCTGATCACCACCGGCGCCGGTAGCCCGTCGGTCGACGTCTACCTCAATACCCGGGATCCGCTCGAGCGCCAGTTCGTCGACCAGGCGATCAACTCGCGGCTCAGCGACGTGGAGCAATCCGTCTCGAAGCAGGTCCTCCGCGTCGCCGTCGCCGACTTGGGCAAGGTCCTGAACGGGGGCACGATCCAGTTCCTCGGCCAGAACATCCAGCTCCTCGGCATGCGCAACTCCCGCGCGATCATCGAGGGGAGCCTCGCCTCGTTGCCGCCCCACGCCCCGGTACGCGTGGCCCTGCGCCAGGTCCTCTCGTTCTTCGATCTGGCGATCGGCGGGCTTGGATTTGCGACCCCCGTGCTCGGGTCGATCGGCAATCCGCTGTCCGTCAACGTCACCCAGCTTTCGGGCAAGACGACCCCCACCGACACCTACGCGGTCGCGATCGCGGTGATCGTTTCGCTGATGTTCGTCACGCTACTGCTCGCGTCCGCGATGCTGGCCCTGGAGCGCTCGGAGCACGCCTACTCGCGTCTCGTCCGCGGCCTGATCTCGAAGACCGCGCTGCTGGCGGAGAAGATCGTCCTGTCGGCCGGCTGCGCGGCCGTGGTCACGGTGCTGATGGCGGCGTTCATATCGCTGTTCGTGCACCTGGACTGGGGGCGGTTTGAGCTATGGGTCCTCGCGCTCGCGTTCGGCGGACTCGCGTTCGGCGCGCTCGGGGTGGCGATCGGCGGCCTGGCCCGCGAGGTCAGCGTCGCCTCGCTGATGGCGTTCCTGATCGCGCTGCCGATCGCGTTCATCGCGCTGATTCCCGGCGACGCAGTTTCGGGAACGTTGAAGAAGGTTCTCGACGCTGTGTCCTTCGTGTTCCCGTTCAAGGCCGCGCTCCAAGCCGTCAGCAACGCCTTCACCGGAACTGCGCCGGGGATCGTCGGCCCGCTCATTCACCTGGCCGTGCTGACGGTCGTGTTCGCTGCCCTGGCCCGTCTCACATTGCGCCGCTATGCGTCCTGAACGGCCGCAGCTCTGGCAGAACCTGTGGGTTCGCCTTGCCGTAGCCCTGGCGTTCGCCGACGCCTCGATCGTCGTCCTCGCGCTGCCAGAGGTGGTCGACCGATTGCACGTGACGATCTCTTCGGCGGTGTGGGTGATCGTCGCCTACAACCTCGCGCTGATCGTCGGAGCGGTGGTGATCATCCCGGTGGCCCGCCGGGTCAGCTCCGCGCCGGCGCTCGTCGCCGGCCTGGTCGTGTTCGGGCTCGCGTCGATCGGCTGCGGCGCGTCGAACAGCCTCACGGCCCTGATCCCGTTCCGATGCGTGCAGGGCCTCGCCGGCGCGCTGATCCTGTGCTCTTCCCTGGCGCTGTTCGCGGGGACCGCCCGCGAGGGCGACTCCCCGCTCGTGGGCTGGGCGGCCGCCGCCGCCATCGGAGCGGCGATCGGACCGGCCGTCGGCGGCATCCTCACCCAGCTGTTCACCTGGCGGGCGATCTTCTTCGCTCAGGCCCCCGTCGCCGCGTTTGCCGCCATCGCCGTGCTGGCCGCCCGCCCGCGGTCGAGTGCCGAGCTCCCGGCCGAAGAGGTGACCGAACGCGCGGATCTCGATCCCCTGACCGCCAACTTGGCGCTGGCGCTCCTGTCTGCCGGGCTGATCGGCGCTCTGTTCCTGGTTGTGATTGAGCTGATCAACGCCTGGCTGGTCTCGCCGATCGGCGCCGCCGCGATCGTCACGACGATCCCGGTGGCGACCGCGATCGCCGAGCGCCTGGTCCGCGGCCGCTCGCCGCTCCTGCTCGGAGCTCTCGGCGCCGTGCTCGTGGGGGCGGGGCTCGTGCTGCTCAGCCTCGTGTCACACAAGGCGCTCGGGGTCGTGGTGGTGGCGCTGGTGCTGTGCGGCGCCGGCCTCGGGCTCGGGTTCCCTGGCCTGACGGCGGCCGCGCTCGGGAGCCGCGGCGTACTGGCCGCGCGGGCAGCCAAGACGATCGCCGCCCGCGACGCCGGCTTGGTCCTTGGCCTGCTGCTGCTCACGCCGGTGTTCGTCAACCAGCTGAACGCGGCGCCCAGCGACGCGACGAAGACCGCCGCCGGCTACGTGCTGATCGCGCCGATCCCGTTCTCGATGAAGGGCGAGCTGGCGACCCGGCTCGCGGCCGCGGTGGCGGCGGCCCCGCTCAGCAGCCCGCCCGACATCGCGCCTGCGTTCGATGAGGTCAGCGCCACCGCCACCCCGTCTGAGAAGGTCACGCTTGCCGCGCTCGAGAAGCAGCTGAACGACATCATCGAGCGCGCCGCCACCCACGTGTTCAAGCGGCCGTTCCTTTACGCCGCGCTGCTGGCGCTGCTCGTCCTGCCGCTGCTGGCGGTGCGCGTCGGGTTGGGGCGGCTCAGCGAGACGTCGCCGAGCGGAACATCACGACGCAGATCGCCGCGATGATCAGCGCGATCACCGGGACCGTTGCGCCGATCACGCCCGCGACGGCCAGCACCAAGCCGACGACGCCGACAACGCCCGCCACACCGCCGGTCACGACGAGCCTGTAGGCACGCTGCTCGCGAGCCCGGCGGGGGGTGTAGCCGCCACGTTTTTGGAGATCTGCCATGGGCAGAGCGTATCGTGCGACTCTGAGGCCATGCCAGAAACCCATCACATCCTCTTCTACGACTACGTCGAGGACATCGTCGACCGCCGGGCCCCGTATAGGGACGCTCACCTCGCCCGGATCCACGACGATGACCGGATCGTGATGGCGGGCCCGCTCGGCGATCCTCCCCGCGGCGCGGCGATCGTGTTCCGCACTGCGGACCCCGAAGTGGTCGAGCGGTTCGCGCAGGACGACCCGTACGTCCAGGCGGGACTGGTCACGGCTCGGCGGGTCGAGCTCTGGAACGTCGTCTAAGGGCCCGGGGTATTCTGGGTCGGGCCCATGCCGTTCCCGCAAACTCGCCTGCGTCGGCTGCGCGCCACCCGCGCGCTCCGGGGCCTCGTCCGCGAGACCCAGCTTGCGGCGAGCGATTTCGTCTACCCGATGTTCGTCGCCCACGGGCTGGATCGCCGCGAGCCGATCGCCGCGATGCCCGGCATCGACCACCTCTCGATCGCCCACGCTGTCGCGGAGGCCGGCGAGGCCGCCGCCCTGGGGATTCCCGCCGTCCTGCTCTTCGGCCTTCCCGCCTCCAAGGACGATGAGGGCTCGGGAGCATGGGATGACGAGGGGATCGTCCAGCTGGCGACCCGGGCGATCAAGGAGGCGCACCCCGACCTGCTGGTGATCACCGACCTGTGCCTGTGCGAGTACACGAGCCATGGGCACTGCGGTGTCGTCCGTCCCGACGGTGGCGTCGACAACGACGCCACGCTCGAGCTCCTCGCCCGGACCGCGGTCTCGCAGGCCCGGGCCGGCGCCGACATCATCGCCCCGAGCGACATGATGGACGGCCGGGTCGGGGCGATCCGCGCCGCGCTTGACGAGGAGAGCCTGGCCGAGACCCCGATCCTCGCGTACTCGGCCAAGTTCGCTTCGGCGTTCTATGGCCCGTTCCGGGAGGCCGCCGATTCGGCGCCGGCGTTCGGCGACCGCCGCGCCTACCAGATGGATCCGGCGAACGGCAACGAAGCCGTCCGCGAGGCCCGACTCGACGTCGAGGAGGGTGCCGACATCGTGATGGTGAAGCCGGCGCTCCCCTACCTCGACCTGATCCGCCTGATCAAGGACGACACCCAGATGCCGCTGGCCGCCTATAACGTCAGCGGCGAGTACGCGATGGTCAAGGCCGCGGTCGCGGCCGGCTACATGGACGAGCGGGCCACCGTGCTCGAGATCTTGACCTCGATCCGCCGTGCTGGGGCCGACGTGATCATCACCTACCACGCAAAGGACGCCGCGACATGGCTTCAGTAACCGGGTCGCAGCACGGACCGAAGCTGCGCAGCCGCAAGGACGGCGCCGCGATCCCGCTCGACGACCTTGACAAGCGCCTGCTCAACCTGATGCAGGGCAGTTTCCCGATTGCCCCGCGGCCCTACCAGCACGTCGCCGCCGAGGCGGGCATCGAAGAGCAGGAGGTCATGACCCGTGTCAAGCACCTGCTCGACGAGAGGATCATTCGCCAGGTCACGCCGATCTTCGACACTCGGGCGCTCGGCTACTCGTCGATGCTGGTAGCCGCCAAGGTCGATCCCGAGAACCCGTGGCGCGCCGCCAACATCATCAACGAGCACCCGGGCGTATCTCACAACTACCTCCGTAACCACGAGTTCAACATCTGGTTCACGATCGCGACCGAGCCCGACTCGCCGCTCGGACTGGACAAGACGCTCGAGGTCCTGGCGGGGATCGCTGGCGCGGAATCGATCCGCCAGCTGCCTACGCTGAAGCTGTTCAAGATCCGGATGGACCTGGAGATGGAGGGCGGCACCGAGCAGCTGGCGAAGGCGGCCGAGGCGGTCGAGCCCGCGGAGACCGAGCCCCAGCCATACGACGAGTTCGACAGGGACGTGATCCGCGCGCTCCAGGGCGACATGCCGGTGATCCCGGAGCCGTTCGCCCCGGCGGCGGAGCGACTCGGGATCGGCCAGGAGCAGTTGCTGGCCCACCTCGAGCAGATGCGCGAACGGCGCCTGCTCAGGCGCGTCGCCGCGATCCTCTACCACCGTCGCGCCGGCTTCAGCGCCAATGGGATGGGCGTCTGGAAAGTGCCTGACGAGCGGATCACGGAGCTCGGACCGCGGATGGCGGCGTTCCGGGGCATCTCGCACTGCTACCAGCGGCCGACGTACGCCGACTGGCCGTACTCGATCTTCACGATGGCCCACGGCCGCTCGAAGGACGAGTGCGACGCGATCCTCGACTCGATCTCGGCCGAGACCGAGATCACGGACCGCACGACGCTGTACTCCTCGACTGAGTTCAAGAAGATTCGGCTCCTGTACTTCACGGACGACTACCGGGCCTGGGAACGCCGGCACGCCGGGGTTTGACTCTCGCTCCTCTGAACGACCTACGCTCCGCGCAGCTGTACGAACGCGCGCTCGGCGTGCTTCCCGGAGGGGTCAACTCGCCCGTCCGGGCGATGCGGTCGATCGGTCGCGACCCGATCTTCATCGCCCGGGGCGAGGGCTCGAGGATCTTCGACGTCGACGGCAACGAGTACATCGACTGGGTCTCCTCGTGGGGGCCGCTGATCGTCGGGCACGCTCACACGGCGGTCGTGGATGCCGTCGTCGAGACGACGCTGAACGGGACCAGCTTCGGAGCGCCGACCAAGGGCGAGGTCGACCTCGCCGTCGAGGTCGCGAGCCGGGTCCCGTCCGTGGCGATGCTGCGGATGACCTCCTCGGGCACGGAAGCCACGATGAGCGCGATCCGGCTGGCGCGCGCCGCCACCGCCCGCGAGCCGGTGCTGAAGTTCGCCGGCGCCTACCACGGCCACGTCGACGGGTTGCTGGCGGAGGCCGGGTCGGGGCTCGCAACCCAGGGCATCCCCTCGAGCCCAGGCGTGCTCGACGCGGCGACCAACGCCACCGTGATCGTCCCCTGGAACGACGCGGAGGCGCTCGTCGAGGCGACCGAGCGCTACGAGCTTGCGGCGATCCTCGCTGAGCCGATCGCCGCGAACATGGGCGTGGTCCCGCCTGAGCCCGGCTTCCTCGAGCTCCTGCGCGAGCGGGCCGACAAGACCGGGGCGCTGCTCGTCTTCGACGAGGTGATCACCGGCTTCCGGGTCGCCCGCGGCGGCGCTCAGGAGCTCTACGGCACGACCCCCGACCTGTCGATCCTCGGCAAGATCATCGGCGGTGGCGTGCCCGCCGCGGCGTACGGCGGCCCCCCGCTCTTGATGGAGCGGATCGCTCCGGCCGGCGACGTCTACCAGGCGGGGACGCTGTCGGGGAACCCGCTGGCGATCGCGGCGGGCCTGGCGACGCTCGAGCTGCTGGACGCCCGCGCCTACAGTCGCCTGGCGCAGACCACCGAGCAGCTCGCACAGGGGCTTCGCGACGCCGCCGCGCGCACGGGCGTTCCGCTGCAGGTCCAGACCGCTCCGGGGCTCCTCACGCCGTTCTTCAGCGGCCGCCCCGTTCGCAACTACGCCGACGCCGCCGCGTGCGATCTCGATGCCTACGGCGCGTGGTGCCGGGCGCTGCTGTCGCTCGGCGTCTATCCGCCCCCGTCGCAGTTCGAGGCCTGGTTCCCGTCGATCGCGCACACGCCGAAGGACGTGGAGCGGACCGTCGAGGCGGCGAGGCTGGCGTTCGCCGAGATGCGCTTGCCATGAGCGCCACGGCGTCGTTGCGGGCCGCGCTCCTCGAGCAGGGGGGAGCCCTGGCGGACGCCGCCGAGCAGTCCGCCGGGGGCCCGGAGGCTGAGCCCGGTGCGCCCAGGCTGGCGGCATCCGGGCCGCGGGCGGCCGACCGCGAGGCCGAGTACGAGCTGCTGCTCGAGATGATCCTCGAGGGCTCTCACCTGCACTACGGTCCTCAGCGGGTCGTGCGCACCGAGGATGAGGATCTGGCGCTGCTGCTTGGCGACCAGCTGTACGCGCTCGGCCTGTCCCGGCTCGCGGGCCTCGGTGATCTCGAGGCGGTCAACGAGCTGGCCGACGTGATCTCGCTCGTCGCCCAGGCGCACGCCGCCTCGGACCCCGCGCTGGTCGACGCCGTGTGGGATGCCGGCGCCACCGCGATCGGGTGGGGGGCGAGCAGCGATCACGCCGCCGCGAAGGAGCTGGCGCGCGCGGGCGACACAGGCGCGGCCGATGCGCTGCGGGCGGCTGCGGCCCATGCCCGGGCTGGGGTGGGATAGATGACCGATCCCCGCGGGCACGTCAATTCGGACTAAAGCCAGCAAGTGACGACCGTCGCGATGTTGACGATAAGCTGCCAGCGGCGTTCAATGGAGTCAAGCCCGTTTCCCAGAGGCGCACTTGCCCGATAGACACAGAGAACGGAAGTCCAAGTACACCGTCGACCGCCAGAAGCCCGGCGCGTTCGAGGGGGAAACGGTCACGCGCCGGAATTTCATGAACCTGACGGCGCAGGGCGCCGGCATAGTCGCCGTCGCCTCGTTCACGCTCCCGGCGCTCGGGTTCGCGCTCGCGCCGGTGTTCACCCGTCAACCGGTCACGTGGCAGCCGATCGGTCCGCCGTCGATGTTCCCCGCCGGCACATATACGACGGCCGTGATCACGATCGATCCGCAGATCGGGCAAGCGGGCAAGACGATCGCCTACGTGCGGGCGCGCAACCCCGCGATCGACACTGAGCCCGAGGACCAGTACAACCACTACGTCGCGCTGTCCAACCGGTGCATGCACCTGGGTTGCCCCGTGCGCTACGTCTCCGCCGCCGAGCGCTTCATCTGCCCGTGCCACGGCGGGGTCTACAACTTTCGGGGCATACCCGTCGGTGGCCCGCCCCCGCGACCCCTCGACCGCTTCTATACGCGCCTTGAGAACGGTCTCATCGAGATCGGTCCTCGGTACTCGGTCAACTTCGAGTTGCAGCGATTCTCACCCCGTGATCCCGGCGAGCCGCTGAACGGAATTGGCCAGTACCTGTATCCGGCCAGGTTTTCCACGGCCAGGCTTTAGCGACCATGCCAGCTCTCCCCAAGATATTGACGCCGAAGCCCAAGCGGCCCGGCGACAACGGCAATGGAAGCCCGTCCAGCTCCGCCGAGGCCGGGATCACCGTCGTCGACTGGATCGACGAGCGGATGTCGATCTCACCGGGGCTCCGGTGGACGCTGTTCCGCAAGGTTCCGAAGGGGATCAACTGGGCGTACACACTCGGCTCGGCGACGATGTTCGCGTTCCTGTCGCAGGCGGTGACCGGGGTGTTCCTCGCGATGTACTACCGCCCCGACGCCAACGGCGGCGCGTACACGTCGATCCGCAACATCAACGACAACGTGTTCCTCGGCCAGTTCGTCCACGGCATGCATAAGTGGGGCGCGTCGGTGATGATCATCCTGATCTTCCTGCACATGGGGCGCGTGTTCTTCTTCGGCGCCTACAAGTATCCGCGCGAGCTGACGTGGGTGATCGGCGTCGTGCTGTTGATCCTGACGATGGCCGAGGGCTTCACCGGTTACCTGCTCCCGTTCGACGACCGCGCCTACTGGGCGACGATCGTCGGCGTGAACATCAACGGCACCGGCCCGTTCGTCGGGCCGTTCCTGTCGGACTTCCTCCGCGCCGGCCCGGAGTTTGGAGCCACGACCCTGTCGCGCTTCTACTCGATCCACATGCTGCTGATCCCGGGCCTGATCGCCGCGCTGATTGGCGCGCACCTCTTCCTCGTCACCAAGCTCGGCATCTCCGCGCCGCCCTGGCTGAAAGCCGAAGAGCCAGAGCTCCGCGAACGGGCGGAAGCTTGATCGGTAAGGGCGCGCGATGAATCAGGAACAGAAGGAGGCATACCTCCGCGAGTACTCGATCCTGAAGAACCAGGGCAAGCCGTTCTTCCCGTATGCGGTCGCCAAGGACTCGATCATGGCGATGATCGTGATCTTCGTGATCATCTTCCTGGCGCTGATGTTCGGGGCCGAACTGGGGCAGCAGGCGGACCCGACGACGACGACTTACGTCCCCCGCCCTGACTGGTACTTCTTCTTCCTGTTCGAGGTCCTGCGCGTGATGAAGAACGTGCCGGACTTCACCCCGATGGCGACGATCGGGGTGCCGACGATCTGCATGATCCTCTTGTTCCTGCTGCCGTTCTACGACCGCAGCCCGGAGCGGCTGATCTGGCGTAGGCCGATCGCGCTGTCCGCAGGCGTGGCGACGATCGCGGCGATGGCCTACCTCACATATACCGGAGCCAACACCGGCTCGCCGAACTCGGTCGACCTGAAGCCGCCCGCAGGGTTGACCAGCGAACAGGCGGCCACATTCCGAGCCGGCGAGCTCGTCGTCGGACAGTCTGGCTGCCTGGCCTGCCACGTGATCGGCGACAACGGCAACAACGGACCGGGCCCGCCGCTGACTCACATCGGCTCGAAGCTGCCGGCCGCGGCCATCAGCCAGACGCTGCGCAACCCGACAGCGCCGATGCCGTCGTTCAAGAGCCTGGCCCAACAATCTCCAGAGAAGTTCCAGAACCTGGTCAACTTCCTGTCGATGCTTCAGTAGGCCTGTCGGCCTGACGATCTGGGTTAGGAGGGGATTGCACGTTGGCATTGGGGAACGGCCAGGGCACCCTCGAGGAGGAACAGGTCCGGGCGATGTTCGACCGGATCGCGGGCCTGTACGACCGCATGAACACAGTGATGACGGCCGGGCTTCATCACAAGTGGCGTCAACGGGCTGCGGATCTAGCCGGGCTCACGCGCGGCGAGCGCGCCCTCGACGTCGCGACCGGCACCGGCGATCTGGCACTCGAGCTTGCGGGTCGCGTCGGGCCCGAGGGCGAGATTGTCGGCAGCGACTTCTCCGAACGGATGCTCGAGCTGGCCCGGACCAAGGCCGCCGCTCGCCCCGCCATCGCGTCGCGGCCGCAGCTTCGCTTCGAACCCGCGAACGCGCTGGCGCTCCCCTATGGCGACGGCGAGTTCGACGCCGCCACTGTCGGCTTCGGCGCGCGCAACTTCTCAGACCTTGAGCGCGGGATCCGCGAGATGGCCCGCGTCGTGAGGCCTGGGGGCCACGTCGTGATCCTCGAGATGACGACCCCGCGACGCCCGCCGCTATCGACGTTCTTTCGGTTGTGGTTCGACCGCGTGGTGCCGGCCCTCGGCCGGCTCGCTGGAGACGCCCAGGCCTACAGCTACCTCCCGAGCTCGGTCAAACGGTTTCCGGGGCCCGAGGAGCTCGCCGCGGTGATGTCACGGTCGGGCCTCACCGGGATTCGCTACGTGCTGACCGCGGGCGGGATCATCGCCCTGCACGTGGGGGAGGTGGCGCGATGAACGCCGTCGAGGAGGTTCTCGAGGCCGGCGGAGACTCGGTGCCCGAGCTGATGGACCGGGTCGAGGAGCGGATGGCGGCGCTGAGCGCCGGCCACGGCGCGCTGCTCGCCCGCTACGCCGGCGACACGATCTCGGCAGGCGGCAAGCGGCTGCGGCCGCTCCTCGTGTGCCTGGCGGCCGGAGTTCCTCCTCCGAAGAGCGACGGGCTCGTGCGCGCGGCGGTGGCGGTCGAGCTTGTGCACGCCGCGACACTCGTCCACGACGACGTGCTCGACGGCTCCTCGCTGCGCCGGGGACGGCCGACGGTGGTCTCCGTGGGCGGCCGGCGGGTTGCCACGGCGACCGGCGATCTTCTGTTCTCGCGCGCGTTCTCCGAGCTCGCCGGGAGCGGTTCGGTCGCTGCCGTGCGGATCCTCTCTCGCGCCAGCTCCGAGCTGGCCGCCGGGGAACTGATGCAGCGCGCGGACGCGTGGAAGCTCGAGGTGACCGTGGACCGCTATCTCGCCCGTTGCCGCCTGAAGACGGGGGTTCTGTTCCGGGCGGCGTGCGAGCTCGGGGCGCTCGCCGGCGACGGCGATGTGTCCTCGCTGGCAGCTTTCGGCGAGCAGATCGGCGTCGCCTTCCAGATTCTCGACGACATCCTCGACGTCTCCGGCCCGCCGGAGCGGACCGGCAAGCCCCGCGGCGCCGATCTCCTCGACGGGACGGTCACGCTGCCTCTGATCCTGGCGTGCGAGCGCGCCCCGGAGCTGGCATCGCTCGATCTCCTTGCGGTGAACGACGCGGCGCAGGCCGCCGCCGTCTGCGATCGGATCGAGTCAAGCGGCGCGCTCGCCCCAGCCCGCGAACGGGCGCTGAAGCTGGTACGCGGCGCGAAAGAGCAGCTCCCGTCGCTGCCAGAGCGCCAGCGCGTCGCGCTCGAGCTGGTCGCTGACCGCGTCATCGACCGCTACTCGTAGCGCACTTCCGTCAGCGGCGCCAGCGCCCCTACGGGCTCAGAAATCTTCAGGCAGGATGAGGTCGCGCTGCAGGGCCGCGACGAACCGCTCGACGTGGTCGGCCATGTTCGCGTGGGCGAGCCGGCGCAGGTCGCCGAGGAGGTCGGCGAGTCCTTCGTCGAGCTTGTCCTCGAGCTCGTGGACCTGATCCTCGGTGAACTGTCCTTCGGTGGTCCACCGGCAGTTCGGGCACTCGAGCGCGAGCTCCCAGCGATCCTCGGCGGCCTCGCTCCAGGCCAGCGGCTGGACGAGCTCAGAGTCGCACTGCGGGCAAATGTGCAGCCCCTCGCGGAGTGACTGGTCGGTCTCATGGAAGCGAACGACCTCAATCGAGCGGCCGCTGGGAAGGACAATCCTGCGGACGGAATGTTGTTGTTGGCGTTGGCGGTCGTTCATCAGAGCTTCCCGGATCAACTTCTGCATCGGCGTTATCGCGCCGGACCTTGAGACGTTCTTCGGGTCTTATTAAGGCTCCGCCTGCGCCGGAGGCGATCTGGACCGCTACCCTTTGAACCCCGTTAGCGAGGTCTGAGGCATGTTCCGCAACCCAACCACCGATCTAGTCGTCATCCTGCTGATCGTTCTGCTGATCTTCGGCCCCAAGCGGCTGCCCGGCTTGGGCAAGCAGCTCGGCCAGGGAATCCGCGACTTCAAGGACTCGATCGGCGGGCACGACGACGGCGATGACGCCGAACGGCCCGCGATCGCGCCATCGACCGCGACGCCGGTACCGCCCGCGCCCGTGGCGCCGGAGGCAACGCCGGCGACGACCGCCGAGCGTGAGTCGACAGAGGTCGGATCCGAGCACCGCTCGTAGCGGCCCTGATCGGACGGTGTAGCCATGGCGCAGGTGCTACGGCCGATCGGGCACGAGGATCGACTGAGCATCGTCGACCATCTCGACGAGCTCCGGTCGCGGCTGATCATCTGCGGCTCGGTCCTGATCGTGGCGTTCGGCTTCTGCTTCTGGCAGAACCACGCGCTGCTCCACATCCTTAACAAGCCGCTGCCGTCCACCTCGAGCGCCGCCGGCCAGCACGGCCTCGCGGCCGTTCCGACCGAGGCGGTGAAGGAGCGCCAGGCATTCTCCAAGATCGCGGCCGGCGCGGCCGCGCTCGCCGCCTCGCCTGGGCTTTCGGCCGCCGACCGCGGGTCCGCCGCGGAGATCGCCCAGGGAGCGGCCGACGCCGCGAAGGTCCTCCCGACCACCGCCCCCGCGCAGGAGAAGCCGATCACGATCGGGGTCGGCGAGCCGTTCACGACGACCCTCACCGTGTGCGCGTACTTCGCGCTGCTGTTCGCCCTCCCGGTCATCATCTACCAGGGCTACGCGTTCATCGTCCCGGCGCTGAACTCGAGCGAGCGGCGAATCGCCTTCCCGCTCATGGCCGCGGCCCCGGCACTGTTCATGCTCGGCGTGGTGTTCGCCTACCTGATCGTGCTCAAACCTGCTGTGCACTTCCTCCAGGGCTACAACAGCGAGCAGTTCAACATCCTCGTGCAGGCGAAGACCTTCTACCAGTTCGAGATCCTGACGATGCTCGGGATTGGCCTGGCGTTCCAAATGCCGCTCGGATTGCTCGGCCTGCACCGCCTCGGCGTCATCAATGGGAGCACTCTGACCCAAAACTGGCGCTACGCTACGGTCATCATCGCTGTCATCGCGGCGGCGATGCCTGGGGCCGATCCGGTCACGACCGGACTCGAGATGGCGCCACTGGTAGTGCTGTACCTGGCAAGCATCGTGATGCTCAAGATCGCCGATCGACGTGATGCCGCGCGCGCCAACGCCAAGCTTGCGCAGATGGACGACGGACTCGATCCCACCTAGACAAACCAAATGCTCTTCGACCTTCGTAGCCGCGGCCGCCGCCGCACCGTACAGGCTGTATACCTCGGCCTCGCGGTCCTGTTGGGCGGCGGCCTCGTCCTGTTCGGCGTCGGCGCCGGCAACGGCATCGGCGGCATCCTCAACGCGTTCAACGGAGGCGGCGGGTCGAGCGCCCAGAAGCAGATCGTCTCTCAGCAGGAGAAGCTGGCTCTGGCGCAGACGAAGGCAGACCCCAACAGCGCCGCCGCCTGGGCCAGCCTCGTCTCCGCACGGTTCACTAACGCCGAGCAGGGCACCAACTACAACTCGACGACGGGAACGTTCACCTCACAGGGCAAGGCCGAGCTCCAGCGCTTGACCCAGGACTGGCAGCAGTACGTGAAGCTGACCAACAAGCCCGACCCGAACGTCGCCGTGCTCGCGGCCCGGGCCTACGGCCAGCTCGGCGACTACGCCAACCAGGCCACCGCCTGGGATGCGTTCACACTCCAGAACCCGTCCCAGGCCAAGGGCTTCGAGTGCCTCGCCGCCTCGGCCTACGCCGCCAAGCAGGACCGGACGGGCGACCTCGCCACGGCGAAGGCGCTCAGCCTGGTGCCCAAGGCATCCCGCGCGAGCCTGAAGCAGACGATCCAAGCGGCGAAGACGACGCCCTCGGTCGCGCAGCAGTGCTAGCCACGCTGGCGCCGGCCCGCATCTCGACGAGCATTCGGCCTGCGCCACCGGGCAGCTAACATCGCCCGCCGGACGAACAGGGGCCGTTAGCTCAACTGGTAGAGCAGGGGACTCTTAATCCCAAGGTTGGAGGTTCGAGTCCTCCACGGCCCACTTAGAAAGGCCCGCTCAGGTGGGCTTTTAGTTGGGGCAGATCAGTTCGATACCTATCGAACGT
>CAVZAK010000027.1:0-288647 GCA_963773165.1 uncultured Solirubrobacterales bacterium | reverse complement strand
GGGTGGTGGTAGCTTCGTGTTATGGAGGTCCGTGATCTGCCGGGGTCGCGAGTGCCGGCGATCGTCAACGGCGTGGGCTACGCGGTCGACCCGATCGGCTACATCAGATGGTTCGCCGGCCGTTACGGGGCGGTGACCCGGCCGCGGTTCCCAGGCTTCGGCCTGATCGTCAGCATCGCGGACCCCGAGCTGGTTCGCCAGGTGTTCACCGGCGACGCGGCGACGTTCCACGCGGGTGAGTCGAGCAAGCCTGTGCTCGGGCCGACGGTTGGCAGCAACTCGCTGCTGACGCTCGACGAGGAACCACACATGCGCCACCGCAAGCTGCTGCTCGAGCCGTTCCACGGAAAGAACGTGAAGCGGTGGGAAGACACGATTCGCTCGATAACCGAGCAGGACCTCGCGCGATGGCCGTTCGGCGAGCAGTTCTCGCTACACGATCACACGCGGACGATCACCCTCGAGGTGATCCTGCGGGCGGTGTTCGGCGTGCGCGAGCAGGACCGCTTCGAACGAGCGCGGACATTGGTCAAGGAATTCACGAACCGCGCCCATCCGATCAGCATGTTCCCCGTCGCGCGGCGCGACCTGGGGCCGCTAAGCCCGTGGGTGCGATTCAAGCGGTCCAGAGAGGCGCTCGATGGTTTCTTGTACGAAGAGATCGAGCGGCGGCGGACGGAGCCCGACCTCGCCGAGCGCGACGACGTCCTATCGCTGCTCCTGTGCGCCAGCGAGGAAGCCGGCGACCCTCTGACCCGGCAGGAGCTCCGGGACGAGCTGGTCACCGTGCTCGCTGCCGGCCACGAGACCACCGCGACCGCCGTGGCGTGGGCGTTCGAGCGGCTGCTGCGGACGCCGCGCGTACTGGACCGCCTGACCCAGTCACTGGCCGAGGGAGACGAGTACCTGGAGGCAGCGATCAAGGAGACGCTCCGGACGCGCACGGTCGTCACCGACGTCGGGCGCCTGCTGACGCGTGAGATCGAGCTCGGCGGATACCGCATCCCAGCGGGTGCGCTGGTGATGCCGGCCATCACGGGAATCCATTTCCGCGAGGATCTCTATCCCCAGCCCGACGAGTTCCGCCCGGAACGGTTCCTCGAGCGACTCCGGAGCCCTACGCCTGGATCCCATTCGGCGGTGGCGTGCGCCGCTGTATCGGCGCGGCGTTCGCGCAGTTCGAGATGCGGGTGATCATCCGGACCATCCTCGAACGCGCCAGGCTGCGAGCGGCCAGCCCCCGACCCGAGCGATCCAAGCTGCGGAACGTCACATCGGCCCCAGCCCGGGGATGCCGGGTCGTGCTCGAGTCGCTCTCACCACCATCCGGACGGCTGCCCACCCCAGTAGGCGGAGAAGCCGTCGTCGGAGTGGAGTAGCCGTCCCACGAGCCCGCTCAGCTCGATCGCGCGGTGAGTACCGGCGCTGTCGATGAGCGCGACATTGCCCTCGGAGTTCGTGTAGAGCAGCCACCCGCGATGCCACTGGATGTTGGCTCCACGCTCGCACGGCCGGAACTCGACGCGCTCGCGCAAGAGGGGCATCGCGGCGCGCTCCCCGGGGCGGAGCAGATACACGGTTTCCATGCCGTGGACACCCCAGGGGTGGGTCGGGCGTCTCGGCCTGCTGCCCGGCCGCGGCGGTGAAAGCGACAGCGCTCGCGCCGGGCCCAGCAACGAGCGAGCTGGAGATGTTCTCCACGGCGCCGTGGGACCGCGGCAGTGGCGTTCGGGCGAACACCGAGCCATTCGCGCGTATCGACCACCAGACCGCGATTGTCTTCGAGCTCGGCCATCGAACCCACCGGCGCCAACCACGAATCCGTCGCCATCCCGAGGCGAGTCAGCGAGTCGAGCCGCCGCGTGCGCACCCCGTCTGCGCTCATCAGCACCCCCCGGTCGATGAAGTACAGACGGCCGTCGGTGACGTCGTAGTCCGACCCGAGCCCTCGCCGCGCGATTACCTTGACGAGGGCGCCGCTGTCGCTGCGTAGCAACAGCCGCCGGCCCTGATAGGCGTAGGTGTAGAGCCCGCCGGCCGTCCACCCGAGCGGGAGCTCACGGCGCGCAACCGGCCGTTCGACCCCGTGCAGGGGCGCGAGGTAGAGCTTGTGGTCGTGCTGGAACGCCACCCCGTGCGAGCTGGCAATGATCACGCCGAGCGTGAACGGCGAGGTGAACTGCCCGTGTGAGCGCCACAGCTACCTCCGCCCCAATCCGACGTCCAAATGTCGGTGTTCGATCCTGTACCACGTCCCGGTTGCCGGGAACCAGGTCACGCCTCGGGGGAACGGACCATGGTCGCCGTGACACGACCGATTGTGCCGTCCCGCGCGAGCCGGAACCCGACTCGGTTGGTGGTGATCGTGATCGGCGCGGGAAGGAGCTGGCGAGCACACGACAAGGGCTTCGCGCACGTCCCCGTGGCGTCGCCGGTGAAGGAACCCACCATCAGAGTGCCGAGGCCGATCACAATCGCGACCGCCAGTGCGCGAGCAGTGCGCATCGTCATGTGTACGGCGCGCGAGCCGCCAGAGGTCCTCAGCGGCTCGGTCACTAAAATGTCGGTCATGGCCGAGGCAGTCGACGGCGCGCTGCGGATCGCGGTTTGGAGCGACTACATATGACCGTTCTGCTACGTCGGCCTCGAGCGGGCTGCGTGGCTTGAGCGCCAGTTCGGTGCGCAGATCGAGTGGAGACCGTTTGACCTCCACCCCGAGTACCCACCGGAAGGCATCCCGCGAGCGGAGCTCGAGCGGCGCTACGGCGCGGGGTTGGCCGATCGCCGGCGAGCGATGTTCGAGGAAGCCGGGCTGCCGCACGCAGAGCCGCTCGAGAAGATCCCGAACTCGCGTGGCGCACTGATGCTCGGCGAGCTGGCGCGCGATCGCGGAGCGTTCGACGAGCTGCACCCCCGGCTGTTCGACGCCTACTGGGCGAGAGGACGCGACATCGGCGACGAGCGGGTGCTGGCGGAGGAGGGCGCCGCGGTCGGGCTCGACGAGGCCGAGATCATCGAGGCCCTCCGTGACGAGCGCTACCTCGATCGGATCGAGGCCGAGACACGGGCGGCGTTCGAAGTTGGCGTCAGCGGTGTCCCTGCCTGGGTGATCGACCAGCGTTTGCTCGTACCAGGCGCGCAGCCCCACGACGTGTTCGAGCGCGTGCTCGAACGGCTCGGCCACCTCCCGGCAGGCGGCGAAGGGCGGTGAGCGCTACCGCGGGGTGGATCCGCTCGCGTGTCAGAGCGACCGCTGGTACTTGGCAAAGGCACGCGTCGCCAGGAAGGCCGACACGAGCAGCAACGCCGTGAGCAAACCGATCCGGGTCAGGACAAGGCTCCAGTCGATCTTTTCCATCGCCGCCGAGCGAGAGGCCTCGACCGCCCAGTTGACCGGGTTGTAGGCCGCGACCGTTCTGATCCAGTGAGGAAGCAGGCTTCGCTGCATCAACGCCACCGAGAGGAAGGTGAGCGGAAGCTGTACGAACGTCACCGCACCGATCACGGTCTCGCGCTGTCGGGCCAGTAACCCGACCGCGTTTGACAGCGAAGCAAACACCCCGCCCAGCAGAGCGGCGATCAGGATGAGCAACAGGACGCCGCCGATGCCCCCGGTGAAGTGGGCACCAAGCGCCAGCGCGATGAGCACGATCAGGGCGGTCTGAATCACGACCGTGAACGCGCCGTACGCGACCGTTCCGGCATTGAGTGCCCCGCGCCAGACCGGCGAGGCCAGCATCCGGTCCATCACTCCGTCGTTGATGTCCTCGACGAACCCCATCCCGGTCCAGCCCGCCGAGAACACGGCGAGCATCACGACGACTCCCGGGGTGAGGAAGTTGATGTATGTGCCGTGGAAGCCCGGGATCTTGGTGACCGACTTGAATAGGGCACCGAACAGCAGCAGCCAGATGATCGGCTGGAACAGCGTCATTCCCAGGTATGCAGGTTGTCGCCTGAGGACCCGAAGCCCTCGCAGGTAAACCTGCCAGCTCTGCCTTAGCGCGATCATGCCGCCACCTCCGCGAGTTCGTTGTCTGTTTGACGGAGCGCGCGGCCCGCGTGGCGCAGGTACACGTCGTCGAGGGTGGGCCGAGCCACCGTGACCGAAGCGGCCTGGACCCCTCCGGACTGCAGGGCGGCCAGCACGGCCGGGATCGCAGCGCTGCCGTTTCGCGCCTGTGCTCGCAGCGTCGTACCGTCGAGCGTGATCGCTGTCAGCCCCTCGACCTCCCGGAGCGCGGCGTAAGCCGCACCGTCCTCGGGTTCTGCCAGGCCCACGAGGATCGTGTCGCCCTCGAGCTCGGCCTTCAGCTGGTCGGGTTGGCCCTGAGTGACGACTCGCCCGCGATCGATGATCGCCAGCCGGGAGGCGAGCCTGTCGACCTCCTCCATGTAATGGGTCGTGAGCAGGATCGTGATCCCCTCGTCGCGAGCGAGCCGGTCGATCTCGCGCCACATCTGCACCCGGGCCTCGGGATCGAGGCCGGTCGTCGGCTCATCCAGGAACAACACCCGCGGTCGATGGAGCAGGCCCATGGCGATGTCAAGCCGGCGCTGCATCCCTCCCGAGTACGTGCTCGCCTGCCTGTCGGCGGCGTCCGTCAGGTCAAATCGCCGGAGCACATCCGACACGCGCTGGTTCAGGTCTCGGCCCGTGATTCCGTAGAACTCGCCCTGGAGCACCAGGTTCTCGCGTCCCGTCGCCTCCGGGGCAGCGCCGTGCTTCTGTCCGACGACGCCGATCGCTCGGCGCGCACCAGCCGGATCGCGGAGCACATCAATCCCGGCGACGCGGGCGTTGCCACTGTCCGGGCGTGTGAGCGTGCACAGCACCCGGACGGTCGTGGACTTGCCGGCCCCATTGGGCCCAAGCAATCCGAAGATCGTGCCCGCATCCACGGATAGGCTGACCCCGTCGAGCGCCGTCACGCCTGGCGGGTAGGCCTTCTTCAGTTCTGATGCCTCGATCGCTGCTTGCATTTGCTCTCCCATGAGATCTGGCTCTAAAATGCCTTGAACGTAAGATCACTTTAGAATCGAAAGATTTGATTGTCAAGACAAAAACGAGATCTGTACGACGAACTGATCGACGAGGTCCGCCGTTCGCAGGAGGCGACGGCCCGGTTCGACCAGGCGGTGGCGGACAGCCTCGGCCTCAACCGCACCGACATGCGCTGCGTCGATGTGCTGCACCGCGAAGGGCCCCTGACCGCTGGCCGCCTCGCCGAGGAGACCGGCCTGTCTACTGGCGCCATGACGACCGCCCTCGATCGCTTGGAGCGCTCTGGCTACGCGCGCCGGGTACGTGACGGCGCCGATCGCCGGCGCGTGCTCGTCGAGCTAGCTCCCCGGGCGCAGGAGATCTCAGCGTTCTACGTCGAGCACGCGGCCTACGCGGAGCGGCTCTACCACCGCCACACGGTCGAGCAACTCGAGCTGCTCCTTCGCTTCGTGCGCGAGAGCCGCGAGTTCAACGAGCTCCAGGCGGCCCGGCTCGAGCAGGCAAACCGAGGCCGGCCGGCCTAACGCCACCGCCCGCTCAGGACTTGGCGGTGCTCCACACGAGGACGCCTGGCAGTCCGGCGTACGCCTCTCTGACCGCCTCGGGAACGTGCTCATAAACGCGCCGCATGGCGCTCACATGGTCGGGGCCGAGCGACGGCTCGCGGCAGTCGCGCTGTTCGAGTCCCGCGGCGCGGAAGGCCCGCAGGTAATCGGCATGGCTGTGGGCGTGCTCGCGGACGAAATGGCGACCGCCGTCGGCGTCGGTGAAGCGAGCATGCCAGCCAAGGTGGACCTGGAACGGGTGAAGGACCGAGAGCACCATTAGACCGCCGGGCCGCAGGACGCGAGCCAGCTCAAGGATGGCGGCGTCGAGATCGGGAAGGTGGGCCAGTGCGAGGCCGCAGACGACGAGGTCGAACTCCCGGTCAGTGGCGGGGATTGCAAGCAGGTCGCCCTGCGCGAACGAAGCCGCGGGGACGTTCTCGCGCGCGCGGGCGAGCATCTCGGGGGTGAGGTCGACGCCGAGCACGTCGTGACCGAGCCCGACGAGGTGGGCGGCGTGGCGGCCGGTACCACAGGCGGCGTCCAGCGCGCGGCCTGGCGGCAGCGCATCGAGCAGCGACCACACAGCCGGTTGCTCGATTGCGATGATGGGATTGCCGGGTTCGTCGTAGCTCCATGACCAGGCTCCGTAGCCGTCCCGGGGGTTGGCTTCGCTGATCGTGGCCTCGGCGAGGAAGCTGTCGTCCGACAGGATGCGGCTGACCTCGGCAAGCCGCCGATCGGCTGCGCCGCTGTGGCCGTCGTAAAGATGGCGAAGCAGGGCCAGGCCCTCGACGCCGATCAGTAGCTCGCGAACGCGAACGCGACGATCCACGGTCGCCACCGTATCGGCTAGGGCTGGCGCGTCATTTGACCCAGGGGTCATCGACCGACTCGCCGTCCGCATCGCGATGGCGACCGAAGGCCAAAAACTCGAGACCTTGCGGTCCGGCCTCGAAGGCACGGACCACCCCCGGCGCAACCCGGATAGCGTCGAGTGCCGTCACGTCGCTGAAGTCATCGTCGAGCTTGATCCGCCCGCTCCCGGCGAGAATCACGTACACCTCCTCGGCGGCGAAGTGGCGGTGCGCGAATGGAGAACGCTTGCCGGGCCGTAACCGGAAATGGGTCACGCCGGTCTCCTCGGCGTCCAGCGGCACGCGGGCCACGCGCGCCTCCCAACGATCGCCAAATCCGTTCCCGGGCGCCGCGTCCTCAACGTCGCCTAGGTTGATCTGCGTGTAGGTCCGCGGCATCTAAGCCTCCTTGTTGGAGTGGGTCACTTCGCCTCGTCATTGAACGCACCGCGCGACGCCGGTAGCGTTGCCGGAGCCTCGGAAGCGGCCTGAATCGGAGATGGTTATATGACCTCGAGCCAAAGCGATATCGACCCGTCTGTTCCGCCGAGCGGGACCGGGTGCGTGGAATGTCTTGCCGGCGCCTCGCCGGGGTGGTGGCTGCACTTGCGGCGGTGCGCGTCGTGCGGGCACATCGGCTGCTGCGACAACTCCCCGAGCCAACACGCCACCGCCCACCAAGCGGCGACCGGCCATTCGGTCATCCAGAGCTTCGAACCCGGAGAGAGCTGGTTCTACGACTATCGAACCGACAAGTTCGTGAACGGCCCGGCACTGGCCCAACCGGACAGTCATCCCCCGGACCAGCCGGTACCCGGCCCGGCGGGCGCCGTCCCCCGCGACTGGCAGCAACACCTCAACTGACTCGGAGGCCAGCCGGTGACGGGCAGTCGCTCAGGAAGGCGGTAGCCGGATCGGCGCGAACGGACGTCCGCGTGGACGGAACCGCTCGTCCTCCCAGACAGCAAGAGCGACCAGGATCACCGCCACTCCCACCGACAGGGCGAGCGCCGATAGATCGTGACCGACGACGCCGAGCAGCAGCAGCGCGAAGATGGTGATGACGCGCTGCACGCTGATCGACCTGGCCATGCGCAGCCGAACGAACGACTCCCCAAGGAGGTAGAGAGCCGGGCCGCCGACGGTCATGACGACTGCGGCGGTGGTCAATGCCTCGTTGGGGTTCGCGAGCAGGAGGTCGTCGCCAACGGCGACGGCAATGATCCCAGCGACGATCGGGAGATGGAGATACGTGTAGGCATCCCGGGCCAGCCTGCCGGGATCGTCGGACTCGGCGATATTGCGCTGCGAGTGCTCGGCCACGTCGCCAAAGTAGAGCCACCAGAGCGCACCCGTCACGACAAAGGCGATGGCCAGCGCAAACACGATCCGCGTGGAGAGGCCATGGGAGCTGGCGGTTGCGCCGGTCACGACGATCGACTCACCAAGAGCGATGATGATGAATGCCTGAAAACGGTCGGCGAAGTGTCCCCCTTCGACGTCCCAGTCCGTGGTCACCGAGCGACCCAATCTCGGCGTACGGTACCCGACCAACGGCGCCACCAGATCGACCGCGAGTGCCGGGGCCCAGAGCGCCCACCGCTGTGGCGCCGCCACCAGCCCGCCCGCTATCCACAGGACGCCAGAGGCAAGGCTCCAGACGACCATTCGCTCGAACACGGGCCGTAGTGCGTCTCCACGCTCGAGCAGTGAGGTCGCGAAAACGTTGCGCCCCACCTGGAGCCCCACGTAGGCGCTGGCAAAAAGGAGGCCGTTGTCGCTGAAGGCAGTCGGGATCGCTGCGGACATAAGCAAGCTGCCGAGCGCCACGCCCAACAGGATCACTCGGACCACGACCGACCGTGGATCGAACCAGTTGACCATCCAGGTCGTGTAGATCCACGCCCACCAGACGACGATAAGCAGAAACGCGCTGCGGCCGACCGCGGCGATTCGGAGATCGCCGTCGATGATGACATGCGAGAGCTGGGTCACCGCGAAGACGTAGACGAGGTCGAAGAACAACTCGAACGTCGTCGTCCGCTGTTCGCTGCCGTCGCGCGGCCGGAGGTGGCGTGAGCGCTCGGTGGCGCCGGATCGGTCGCTCATAAGTGAGTGAGTGGCTCGAAGAGATCGCGCCGGCGCGCGAACCTGTAGCACTCGACGATGTCCGTCAGCTCGCGTTTCCCTACGGCGTGATCGAAGGCGCCGCCGCCTGCACGGCGGTGAACGGCTCGGTGGCAGCGATGATCGCGGCCGACATCACGAGTCCGAGGGCGAGCCGTGCCTGGTCGCCGCCACCGGAGAGCGCCGCCTCGGCGGTGCTCAGCAGCTCGTCGATCCGTTCGAGGGCCGGGCCGGCCGGGCCTGGGTCGGGGTCGCGGCAGGCGGCTCGAGCCATCGCGATGAACGGGAGGCTTCGCGTGAAGTCGGGCGGCGGTCCGGAGGCAATGAAGGCGGCGAACGACATCATCACGTAGCCGTTGATCCGCGCGAGCCGTCCGCTGATCGGGCGGATCTCGGGGACCCGGGGCGGCTTGGGCTCGGCCAGCGGCCGGCCCTCGAGGATGTCCGCCATCGTGCCGCCGACGAGTGCTTGGCGCTCGGAATCGTCGAGCCCGGCGTATGTGGCGATCCGCAGCGCCGCGTACACCCCGCCGACCGGCCGTCCGTATGGAGCGTCCGAAGCGCAGACGATCCGTTCGACGGCGACGCGGGCGAACAGTTCGAGCTGATCGAAGACGGAGAACGTCGAGGTGTCGTAGACGACGTTCGGGTGATCTGCCAGCCGCGATGTGAACATCCCCTGATCTGCGATCGCCGCGTGCGCGAGCACGACCGTCACATCTGGGAAGCGCAGGGCAAGATCGGCGAGGGGGTCCATCCGAGGCATCCCCCGGCCCGCATGGACGAGGATCGGCACCTTGGCCTCCTGCGCGACCTTCCAGATCGACTCGGCCGCGTGGTTGCCGAACCCAAACGACTGCGCCCGCGGGTGGAGCTTGATCCCGCGCGCGCCCAGGGCCAGGCATCGCTCCGCTTCGCCGACCGGGTCATCGGCCGGGTCCAGCCGGCAGTACGGGTACAGACGTCCGTTCGATTCCTCGGACCAGCGCAATACACGGTCGTTGGGAACCCGGTAGCCGGGCGTGCGCTCAGGATCGTGCAGTGGAAACGTGCAGGCGCGCGCGGTTGGCTCGACCTGGTCGAGGAGCGAGATCAGCTCGTCGGGCGCCATTGACTGTCCATCCTCATCCTTGCCGAGATGGGTATGGGCATCGATGACCGTCGCGTCCGGCGGAAGCAGCTCGCGTAGCTCGTCGGCGAGCGATCGGTAGGCCGTGGCGATGTCCACACGGGAATCGTTGCAGGTGACGCCGACCGGCCGCGCGAACCCGACCCGCCGGCGGCCTAAGGGAACATCCGCCGAGCGGGGGCGGTGTACTCCCGGGCGCTGCGGGCGACCCGCGCCAGCGGATGCCAACGGCGACGCTCACGCGGCCTGCGGTCGTCGGCCATCTCGCGCAGGACACGAGCGGCCGGGTTGGCATCGCGCAATCTTTCCTGCTGCTGGGCACGCGATAACTCGCGGCTGATCTCTGGGTGCATCATGGGGGCAACTCCTCCGTCTAACGAGATTCGCTGCAAATAAAGCTACTGTATATAAAGCTGTATGTCAAGCGATCTGTGTGAGTAAACTGGCGACCGATGGCGCCCGGGAAGACCAGCAACCCTGTTGGACATGAGTCCGAGCGGGACGCCGCGGCACCGGGATGCGACGATGTCGACGACCACGTCGAATCGGCCGTCGCGAAGTGGCCCGAGATCGACCCCGACGTCGAGGGGATCGTCTCGCGGATCGGCAAGATCGACCGACTCATCGATAGGACCGCGACCGTCAATCTCGGGCGCTTTGACCTCACGCACGAAGAGTTCAAGGTGCTGATGTCGCTCCACAACGGTCCTCGGGCCCACGGCTCGCTGAGCCGCGAGCTGATGGTCTCGACAGGCGCGATGACCAACCGGCTGGACAAGATGGAGCGGACGGGCCTCGTCGCGCGCATGCCCGATCCCTCCGATCGCCGAGGGGTGCTGCTCGATCTCACCGACGAGGGGCGCCAGCGGCTGGACGACTACATCGCCCTGGCGGGACGGCGGGAGCGCGAGCTGCTCAGCGCCGCCCTCGATGACGACGAGAAACGGGAGCTCAACCACCTGCTTCGCAAGCTTCTGGCAGCCCTCCAGGCCGAGCTCGGGCCCGCTCCCAGGCGGCGCTCGTTAGCCGCTGAACCGACCGAGCCCAGCTAGCTCCGCGTCGCCTTCGATTCCCCGACCTCGATCAGATGGCCGTCCGGGTCGCGGATGTAGCAGCGGAACCTGACTGATCGGGGCCGTCGGGCGTAGCTTAGGCTGTGCGACCTGAGTTCCCCTGGATGGCTTGACGGCTCGGAGCTGCGGATCGGCCTCGGCTGCATGCGCATGTCGACGGACGAGCAGAGCGATGAGGAACTCGCCGCCGCCACGATCGCGGCTGCCGCCGATGCCGGGATAACGGTGTTCGACACCGCCCACGCCTACGGGCGCGGCGAAGCCGACCTCGGTCGCAACGAGCGGTTGCTCGCCTCCGCGTTGCGGCGCTGTGGTGCTAGCGGCATCTCACGCGTGGTCACTAAGGGCGGCATGACGCGGGCTGGCGGCGGCTGGGTGCCGGGCGGCCGCGCCAAGGCGATCTTGGCGGACTGCGAAGCGAGCCTCGCGGCGTTGGATGGCCTCGCGATCGATCTGTTCCTGCTCCACGCGCCAGACCCGCGGACGTCGTGGTCAACCTCGATCCGCGCGCTCGCCCGGCTTCTGGACGAGGGACTGGCTCGCCGCGTCGGTCTGTCGAACGTCAACCGCCGCCAAGTGGACGAGGCGCTCGAGCTTGTTCCTGTCGCGGCCGTTGAGGTGGCGTTGAGCGTCTACGACGATCGTGCCCTCCGGGGCGGAATCGTCGAGCGGTGCACCGAGCTGGGGATCGCGGTGATCGCCCACTCGCCGCTTGGGGGGCCGCGGCGGGCGGGAACCCTCGCCCGTCGTGGCGGGCCGCTCGCCGAGATCGCGGGCGGCCGCGGCGCGACGCAGGCGGAGGTCGCGCTCGCCTGGCTGCTCCAGCTTTCCCCGGCGCTCGTCGCGATCCCCGGCGCGCGGCGCCCGGAGACGGCACGCTCTGCCGCCCGCGCCGCGAGCCTCGTCCTGGGCCCAGAGGAGCGAGCCGCCCTCACCCTGGCGTTTGGCGGCTCGCGCCCGGCGCGCCCGGAGTCACGCGACCCGGCCGACGGCACAGCTGAGGTGATCCTCGTCATGGGCATCCCCGGCGCCGGGAAGAGTCGCGTCGCCGGCGAGTACGTCGATCGCGGCTACGTCCGTCTGAATCGCGACGAGCGTGGAGGAGCTCTGCGCGAGCTGTCCCGCGCGCTCGATGAGCAACTGTCTTCCGCCGTCGGGCGCGTCGTACTCGACAACACCTACCTGACACGGGCTGCTCGCAGCTATGTGATCGAGACGGCCACCCGCCACTCCGTTCCGGCGAAGTGCGTGTGGCTCGACACGCCGCTGTCCCAAGCACAGGTCAACCTCGTCGAGCGCCTGCTCGAGCGGTTCGGCATGCTGCCGATGCCCGACGAGCTGCGCGAGGTGGCCCGGCGCGAGCCCGGCGTGCTGTTGCCGACATCGCAGATGCGCACGTCGCGCGAGCTCGAACCGCCATCGAACGACGAGGGGTTCTCCGAGGTCAGAGTGGTCTCCTTCACGCGCGCCCCATTGCCCGAACGGACGTTGGTGGGCGTATTCATCGCGGCCCCGGCGCTTGACCAGGAAGGTTGGGAGGAGGCCGTCGCGGCCGGCGACCCCACCGCTCCGCACCTGATCTACGACTGGTGCCCCGGGGGGTCCCCTGACGCGCTCGACCCGTATGTCGCGCGCGTTTCTGACGCGGTCGCCGCTCCGGTGGACCGCGCCGTGTGCCCCCATCCTGCCGGCCCGCCGACCTGTTGGTGCCGTCCGCCGCTGCCGGGCCTCCCGCTGGCGTTCGCGCGAGCGCACGACGTCGACCCGGCGCGGTCGCTGCTGATTGGTTGCCGGCCAGCGCACCGCACGCTCGCGGTGACCCTCGGCGCGCGGTACGTCGAAGTGAACGTGTCAGGTTAGGCTCGCAGCCGCCGATCGTCTCCGGCTGGAGAATCAGAACAGCTGCAGGTACCGATCGAGCTCCCACTGGGTGATCTGCTCGTGAGCGGCCCTCCACTCGTCCCGCTTGACGCGGACGAAGTAGTCGAGGTAGTCCCCGGACCTCGTGCTTCCGAGCGCTTCCCGAAGCACTGCGTTGCCTTCGAGTTCGCGCGTCGCGTCGAGCAGATTGGCCGGCAGTACGTCGATCCCTTGCTTCTTGCGCTCGGTCTCGTCGAGTTCGAACAGGTTCGCGGTGTTCGGTTCACCGGGGTCGAGGTCGCGCGCGATTCCGTCGAGGCCGGCGGCGAGCATTCCCGTCGCCGCCAGGTAGGGGTTGCATGATCCATCGACCGTGCGGTCCTCGATCCGTCCGGGTGCGGGGACCCGCAGCATCTGGGTGCGGTTGTTGTAGCCGTAGCTCACATACGCTGGCGCCCAGGTCGCCCCGCTCGTCGGTGCGCCGACGACCAGCCGCTTGTACGAGTTGACGGTGGGCGCGGTGAGGGCGATGTACGCCCGCGCGTTGGCCTTAAGTCCGCCGATGAACCGGTAGGCGAGCTCCGAAAGTCCGAGTCCCCGCGGGTCATCCGCCGGGTCGCAGTCGAACAGGTTCGCGTCGCCTGACCACAGGCTGGCGTGGAAATGGCAGCCGTTGCCGGTCAGATTGGCGAACGGCTTAGGCATGAACGTAGCGATCAGACCACGCTGCCCAGCCAGCGACTCGACCATGTAACGGAAGAACACGGCGCGGTCGCACGTCGTGAGCGCGTCGGCGAACGCGAAGTTCTGCTCGAACTGCCCGTTGGCGTCCTCATGGTCGGTCGCGTAGTTGTCCCAACCAAGGGCCGTGATCGCCTTTGAGACCTGCGCGACAAAGTCGAAATTCCGGGTCAGCGCCCGCATGTCGTAGCAGGGCTGCTCGAGCGTGTCGAGCGGATCCGCCAACTCGATCTGGCCGTCCTCGGTGCGCCGCAGGAGGAAGTACTCGAGCTCGGCACCGAGGCGCAGCTGGTAGCCGAGATCCTCGGCCCGGGCCAGAGCATTGCGGAGGATCGTCCGCGGACAGTAGGGCCACGGCTTGCCCTCGACCGTGACGTCGCAGGCAAACCGGGCGACAGTCGGCTGCCACGGCAGGATCGTCATCGTCCTCGGGTCCGGGATCGCCACCAGGTCCGGATCGTGGGGTCCCTGCCCGATCTCGCCGGCGGCGAACCCGGCGAACCCGGCTCCCTCCGTCAGGAGGTCATCGAGATGGTGGGCGGGGACGAGTTTTGCGCTCGGCTTGCCGTGCATATCCACGAACTGCGCGAACAGGAACTCGATCCCGCGGTCGGCGACAACGGCCCGTGCGTCGTCCGCGCTGGTTACGGGCGGTATGGGCTGATCGAACACTGGGACGTCCCGCGCTCCGTCGCTTTCAGGCGCCATCGGCCCCGATATATACAGGCCGACACCGACCCCGAGCAATGGAGAGGAACACCGGTTGCCGGCGGATAGCATGTGCGTCTCCCACATAGGAGGCGTTCCCTGTCGGCAGCGACCCACCCCGCCCGGTTTCGCGAGGAGACCCGAACCCTCTACCGGGTAATCAACCTCGTCTCGTCCTCGCTCGAGTTGCCGCCGATGCTCGAGGGGATCGTCGATCTCGCCAGCGAGGCGACCAACTGCCACGCCTGCTTCATCTACCTGCTTGAGGGTGATCGGCTCACTGTCCGCGCCGCCTCGCCGATGTACTCGGAGGCGGTCGGGACGGTTTCGATGGGTCTCGACGAGGGCCTAACCGGTTGGGTCGCCCGCCACCAGCAGCCGGCGTTCATCCGCGAGAACGCGATGAGCGACCCGCGGATGAAGTTCTTCCCGCTGCTGGAGGAGGAGCGCTTCCAATCGATGGTGGCGGTGCCGATCTCCTCGCGCGCCGGCGCCACGATCGGCGTCGTCGTGCTCCACACCGAGGCCCCCCGGGAGTTCACCGAGGACACGCTGGCGCTGCTCGTCCAGATCGCGTCGCTTGTCTCGGGAGCGATCGAGAACGCACAGCTGTACGACCGTGAGCGCCATCGCGTCGATGCGCTGACGAGGCTGTCGGCGCTCGCTCAGGAGGTCGCCGCCGCGACCGACGTCGCTGAGATTGGCCTTGCTGTCGCCGAGGGCACGCGGCGGTTGCTCGGAGCCGAGGTCTGCGAGCTGTATCGCCACGACGCCGACGAGACGCGTCTGACCCTGCTCGCGGCATCGCCCGGCGGCGGGTCGATGTCGCCAGTCGCCGAACTCGTCACCCCACTCGCTGCGGGGGGTGAGCGGATCGGGCTCCTTTGTGCCGGGGCGCGCGACGATCGTCCGTTCACGGTCGAGGACACGGAGATCGCGCGTGCGATCGCCCACCTCGCCGCGATCGCGATCAAGCGCGCCGAGCTGATCGAGGCGCTGACCAACACCAACACCGTCAAGGATCTGTTCGAGGCGCTGGCCGCGGGAGCCACCACGTTCGCCGCCACGAAGGCGGCCGAGGTCAGGTGCGATCTATCGAGTCCGTATCTGATCATCTACGCGGAGCCGACCGATTCGCTCGCGCAGGCAGCGGATAACTGGCGCCTGGCCGCGGGAGGGATCGGACAGCAGCTGGCGACCTTCACGGCGCGTACGGCGATCGAGACGGGGCCCGGCCCCGTGCGCGCCGTCATGGCGTTCGGCCCGGGTATGCCCCGAGACGTCGGCTCGCTGCTGCGGGCATGCCGCGAGCTCGGTCAGGCGAACGGTGCCTCGATCGGCGTGAGCGAGCTCCACAATGCGCCCGTGGATGCCGCGCGGGCCTATCGCGAGGCCCTCGACGCCGCGACAATCGGCAAGGCGTTGATGCGTGAGGGCGGTGCGATCGCGTACTCCGAGCTCGGTCCGTACAGCTACCTCGTCCACATCTCCGCGGAGGCCGCGCCGCAGGATCGGATGCGGGCGGCTGTCGACGCTCTGATCGCCTATGACGCCAGGCGGCAAACCGCGCTCCTGGACACCCTCGAGCGCTTTCTGGCGGAGCGGCGAAGTGTGGTCCAGAGCGCTCGCGCCCTGTTCATCCACCCGAACACGCTGCGCCAGCGGTTGGGTCGGATCGAGGAGCTCACTGGTCTCGAGCTCGACAGAGACGACCTGCTGTCGCTCGAGCTGGCGATCAAGCTCGCGCGGTTGCATGGGCGTCCGGCAGCGGAGGGGTAGCAGGCGCCTGTGGCGCGACCAACCACAGTTGCCCATCAAAGTGTGCCCATGACGGCCATTTCCGCTCCGGAACTCACGATCTACCGTTCCGGAAATGTGCGGGATAGCTGGGCTGTACGCGAAATCGACTGAGCTGCAAGCCGAACTCGGCACGCACCTCGGTGCGATGCTCCAGCAGCTGTCCGATCGCGGGCCGGACAGCGCCGGCGTTGCCTTCTACCGTGACCCGGCTCCCGTCGGCTCGTGCAAGGTGTCGCTTCACTGCACCGACCCCGATCTTGACTGGCGTGGATTGGAGACAGAGTTTGTGGCGGCGTTCGGCGGCGGTTCGCTCTCGGGCGTGCGGGCGACCCACGCGACGTTCGTGATCTCCTCCGAAGCCGACGAGGTGGGGGCTTGGCTGTCCGCCCGCCATCCGGAGCTGACCCTGATGAGTGCCGGCCGCTCGATCGAGATCTACAAGGAGGCCGGGCCCCCGCGGCAGTTCGTCGAGCGCTATGGGCTCGATGAGATCGCGGGTAGCCACGCTCTCGGGCATACGCGGATGGCAACCGAGAGCCGCGTGAGCACCGACCACTCCCATCCGTTCTCCACCGGACTCGATCTCTGCCTGGTCCACAACGGTTCGCTGTCGAATCACAACCGGATGCGGCGCATGCTCGCTGCTGAGGGGATCCACTTCCAAACCGACAACGACAGCGAGGTCGCCGCCGGTTACCTGACGTGGCGGCTCCGGGAAGGCGCGACCTTGGATGAGGCGCTCGAGAGCTGTCTGGATGATCTCGATGGCTTCTATACCTTCGCCGTCGGCACGGCGGACGGGTTCGCCGTGCTGCGCGATCCGATCGCATGCAAGCCGGCCGTGATGGCCGAGACCGATGAATGGGCCGCAATGGCATCTGAGTTTCGCGCGATCGCGGTTCTTCCCGGCGCTCGGGATGCCGGTATCTGGGAGCCCGAGCCGGCGCACGTGTATAGCTGGGGTACCGCCGCAGTGGCGTGATGGCTGACGCTGAGACGATCACCGAGGCCGTCGTAGTCGACCTCGCGACAGAGACCGTCCGGTCGCTCAACCAGCGGCTGCACGACGCCGGCTCCCCACACCAAGTGCGCGTGCTCGGCGCCAATGGACAACATGCGATCGCCGTCGGCCTTGCCGCGGCCCACTCGGTCGAGATCGACGGCCACGTCGGCTACTACTGCGCCGGAATGAACCAGCTTGCCACGGTCCGGGTGAAAGGCAACTGCGGGACAGGCGTGGCCGAGAACATGATGTCGGGAGAGGTCGTCGTCGACGGATCTGCGAGCCAGGCGGCCGGCGCCAGTGCACGGGGAGGGTTGCTAGTGATCCACGGCGACGCGTCGGCGCGCTGCGGGATCTCACTGAAGGGAGCCGACATCGTCGTCCGCGGTTCGGTCGGCCACATGAGCGCGTTCATAGCGCAGAAGGGGCGCATCGTCGTGTGCGGAGACGCCGGCAACTCGCTGGGCGATTCGCTGTATGAGGCGCGGTTGTTACGTGCGTGGGGCGGTGGCGGGCCTCGGCGCGGATTGCGTCGAAAAGGAGATCCGCGACGAGCACATCACCGAGGTGCAAGAGCTCCTCGAGCGTGCAGGGCTCGGCGACCTGGATGCCCGCGACTTTCGCCGCTATGGATCGGCGCGGCGGTTGTACAACTTTGACATCGACCATCTCGGGAGCTACGGATGAACCTCCGCGCCGCCGATGGCTGGCATCCGGGCCTGCGAGAGTCGGCCACGTTCGATCGCAACTCGATCGCCGAGATTCAGCGCGCGGCGCGCGAGGGTCTCTACGCGATTCGTGGGTTCGGCGCCAAGCGACGCGTTCCGCACTTCGATGATCTGTTGCTGCTCGGCGCCAGCGTCTCGCGGTATCCGCTCGAGGGCTACCGCGAGCGCTGCGACACCGATGTCACAATCGGAACGAGGTTCGCGCGGGAACCGATCCACCTCCAGATACCGATCACGATCGCCGGCATGAGCTTCGGTGCGCTGTCTGGGCCGGCGAAGGAAGCGCTCGGACGCGGCGCGACCGAGGTCGGCACAAGCACGACGACGGGCGATGGGGGAATGACCCCCGAGGAGCGCGAGCATTCGCGAACCCTCGTCTACCAGTTGCTCCCCTCGCGGTACGGAATGAACCCGGACGATCTCCGCCGGGCCGACGCGATCGAGGTGGTGGTCGGACAGGGCGCGAAGCCGGGTGGCGGCGGGATGCTCCTCGGTCACAAGGTCTCCGACCGAGTGGCGGAGATGCGTGACCTCCCCACCGGGATCGACCAGCGCAGCGCCTGTCGGCACCCGGACTGGACCGGCCCGGACGATCTCGAGATCAAGCTCCACGAGCTGCGCGAGATAACCGATTGGCGGGTCCCGATCTACCTCAAGATCGGCGCCACGCGGACCTATTTCGACGTCGCCCTGGCGGTCAAGGCCGGTGCCGACGCAATCGTGCTCGACGGGATGCAGGGCGGCACGGCCGCCACCCAGGACGTGTTCATCGAGCATGTCGGCATCCCGATCCTGGCGGCGATTCCGAACGCGGTTCAAGCGCTCCAGGACCTCGGCATGCATCGGGAGGTTCAGCTCATCGTCTCGGGCGGGATCCGAACCGGGGCCGATGTCGCCAAAGCGCTCGCGCTGGGGGCCGACGCGGTCTCGATCGGCGTCGCCGCACTGATCGCGCTGGGCGACAACGCTCCCGAATACGACGCCGAGTACCGCAAGCTCGGATCCGCGTCCGGCTACTACGACGATTACCAAGCCGGTCTTGACCCCGTGGGGATCTCGACCCAGGACCCTGAGCTGGCGGCTCACTTCGACCCCGTACGCGGCGGGCGTCGCCTGGCCAACTATCTGCGCACGCTGGTCCTCGAGACCCAGACGCTGGCTCGCGCATGCGGGAAGTCGCACGTTCTGAACCTGGAGCCGGAGGACCTCGTGGCGCTGACGATCGAGGCGGCAGCGATGGCGCGCGTACCCTTGGCTGGCACGAACTGGATCCCGGGCACATAAAGATCGTCGTCCCAGTGGGCGCGGTATTGTATGCGCCGCATATCGACTGATCGGGTTGGGAAGAACCAATGCGAGCCCTGACATTCCAAGAGCCCGGACGCGTCACGATCGAGGAGCGCTCGATGCCCGAGCTCGTCGCTCCCGACGACGCGATCGTCCGCGTCGACGTGACCGGCGTATGCGGCTCGGATCTGCACATCTACCACGGTCGGTTGAAGATCGAGCCCGGGTTCACGATTGGGCACGAGTACGTGGGGACCGTCGTTGAGGCGGGCGAGACCGTCAACCGCGTCAAGGTCGGCGACCGCGTCGCCGGCTGCTTCCTGACAGCGTGCGGCACCTGCTTTCACTGCATGCGCGGCGAGTACCACCGATGCATGGAAGCCCGCAGCTTCGGCCTCGGCGGGACGATGGGGTCGCTGCCCGGCACCCAGGCGGAGTACGCGCTCGTGCCGCACGCCAACCTGGCGCTGCGCGCGGTGCCCGACGGCGTGTCGGACGACGTCGCGCTGTTCGCCGGCGACGTGATGGGGACCGGCTACCACGGCGTCCTCGAGAGCGGGCTGCGGGCCGGGGAGGTTGCCGCCGTGCTCGGACTCGGCCCCGTCGGACTGTGCGCGGTCCAGGTGGCGAAGCTTCAGGGAGCGCGCGTGATCGCGATCGACTCGGTGGAGCAGCGACTCGCGATCGCCGAGTCGTTCGGCGCCACGCCGCTCCATCTCGGCGAGCAGGACGTGAAGGCCGAGGTCCGCCGCTTGACCGAGAAGCGCGGAGGCGTCGACGTCGCGATCGACGCCGTGGGTCACCCGGAAGTCCTCGACATGGCGATCCGCCTGACGCGGAGCTGCGGCCGTGTGCAATGCATCGGCGTCTACGCCGAGCGGGGCGAGGTGCACCTGGGCCTCGCCTGGCTGAAGTCGCTGACGATCAAGGGAGGTCAGGCGAACGTGATCGCCCACCTCGATCACGTGCTCTCGATGCTGACGGACGGCCTGCTCGATCCATCGCCACTCGTTACTCACCACATGCGCCTCGATGACGCCCCCGAGGCGTATGCGATCTTCGATCGGCGCGAGGCGCTGAAGATCGTGCTGACGCCATGACAGAGCAACTCGACAGGCGGTTGCCGGAGGCGCTCGGCCACGACGCCCGGGCCTGGCTCGAGCGGGACGCCGTCCATCAGCTCGTGATCGGCGGCGAGCGGACACCCGCCGCCGACGGTCGCACCTTTCAGACGCTGGATCCGGCGACCGGCGCGGTCATCGCCGAGGTGGCGCACGCGGGCCCGGACGATGTCGACCAGGCCGTCGCAAGCGCGCGCGCCGCGCTCGAGTCGGGATCGTGGCGCTCGATGCCGGCGGCGGGGCGCTCTGCCGCGATCGAGGCGCTCGCGAGCGCGATCGAGCGCAACGCGGGGGAGATCGCCGAGCTCGAGGCCCTCGACAACGGCAAGCCGGTAAAGCTGGCGCTGAAGGTCGATGTGGCACTCACGGTCGGTCACCTGCGCTACTTCTCCGGCTGGCCGACGAAGATCGAGGGCAGCGTGCTCCCCGTGGCGCAGCCGGACACACTCTGTTACACGCGCCGCGAGCCGGTCGGCGTCTGCGCCCAGATCATTCCCTGGAACTTCCCGCTGCTGATCGCGATCTGGAAGCTCGCCCCGGCGCTCGCGGCGGGGTGTACGGTCGTGCTGAAGCCGGCGGAGGAGACCCCGCTCGTGGCTCTGCGTCTCGCCGAACTGGCGCTCGAGGCCGGGATCCCGCCCGGCGTCATCAACGTCCTCACGGGCGACGGAAGCACCGGGGCGGCGCTCGTCGACCATCCGGGCGTCGACAAGATCGCCTTCACCGGGTCCACCGAGGTCGGCCGCGAGGTAGGCCGCAAGGCCGGGGGGGCCCTCAAGCGCCTGACGCTGGAGCTCGGTGGCAAGTCCCCGGCGATCATCCTGCCCGACGCCGACGTCGATGCAGCCGTGAAGGGCGCCTTCCAGGCGATCTACTACAACTCGGGCCAGGCCTGCAACGCCGGCTCCCGGCTGTTCGTCCCGGCCGAGCGATACGAAGAGGTCGTGAGCGCGCTCGCGGACCGTGCCGCCGGTAGCCGCCTGGGTCCCGGGCTCGAGCCTGGGACGCAATTGGGCCCGCTCGTATCCGCCCAGCAGCTCGATCGCGTCCTCGGTTACATCGAGGACGGACGTGATGCGGGCGCCGAGCTGATCACCGGAGGGTCACGCACGCTGGACGAGACCGGCGGCTACTTCGTCGAGCCGACGCTCTTCAGCTCCGACTCCGACGAGCTCCGGATTGTGCGCGAGGAGATCTTCGGGCCCGTCCTCGTGACGACCGCGTACAACGAGCTCGACGAGGTGATCGAGCGAGCGAACGCAGGCGACTACGGGCTGGCGGCCGGCGTCTGGACGCGCGATCTGGCCGCGGCGCACCGGGTTGCCGAACGACTCCGCGCCGGCACCGTGTACATCAACCGCTGGGGAATGAGCGATCCTGCGGCACCGTTCGGGGGGGTCAAGTCCTCGGGTGTGGGCCGCGAGCACGGCCACGAGGGGCTCGACGGCTACCTGGAGACCAAGACAGTGTGGACGGGGCTGTCGTGAGCGAGGATCGCTGGGCCGCAGGGCTCGAGATGAGAACGCGCGTTCTCGGGGAGGAGTACGTCGCAGCGGCGACTGCGGATCCGGAGGACATCTTCCGGCCTCTGCAGGAACTCGTCACCGAGTACTGCTGGGGCACGGTGTGGACTCGCCCCGAACTCGAGCCACGCACGCGCAGCCTGCTGACGGTGGCGATGCTGATCGCCCGCGGCCAGGACCACGAGCTCGCGCTGCACATCCGCGGCGCACTTAGGAACGGATGCACTCAACAGGAGATCGTCGAGGCGATCGTGCACAGCGCGATCTACTGCGGCGTACCCGCCGCGATCAGCGGGGCACGGGTCGCCCGCCAGGTCTTCGCTGCCGAGGCGTGAGGTGAGCGCCCCGTCAGAGGTCGGGTTCATCGGCCTCGGCGAGATGGGCGGGCGGATGGTCCCGCGGCTGCTCGCCGCGGGCTACAAGGTGATCGCGTTCGACAACCGGGCCGAAGCGGTATCCGACGTTCGCGAGATCGGCGCCGAGCCTGCAGAAACGGCGGCGCAGGTTGCCAACCGCGCGGCCGTGATATTGCTGAGCCTTCCGTCGCCCCAAGTGGTGCAACGGGTGAGCGCGGAGCTGGTCGGCGGCTCGGCCGTTCGGACGTGCGTCGATCTCTCGACAACCGGCCCATCGGTGTCTCGCCTCGTCGCACGGGAGCTCGCGGCCGCCGGGATCGGACTGATCGACGCGCCGGTGAGCGGAGGCGTCACCGGAGCCGAGCGCGGCACCCTGACCGTGATGGCCGCGGGCGAAGAGCAGACGCTCGAGGCGGTAAGGCCGGTGCTCAATCACCTCGCCGGCAACGTCTTCCACGTGGGGACGGAGGCCGGCATGGGCCAGCTCGCGAAGGTCCTCAACAACCTACTGTCGGCGACGGCGCTCGCCGTCACGGCCGAGGCGATGGCACTCGGGGTAAAGGGCGGACTCGATCCGGAGCTGCTGCTCGAGGTGTTCAACGCGAGCAGTGGCCGGAACTCCGCCACGGCACAGAAATTCCCGCAGGCCGTCTTGCCTCGTACGTTCGACCTCGGGTTCGCGCTCGCGCTGATGAACAAGGACGTGCAGATCTGCGTGGAGGAGGGACGGGGACTGGTGCCGATGCCCGTCGGCGACGCGGTCGCACATCGGTGGGCCGAGGCTGCCGACTGGGCCGCGCCGGGCGCCGACTGCACCGAGATCGTCAAGCTGGTCGAGGCCGAGGCGCAGACCGCGATCGCCGCGCGCCGTGCCGGAACCGATTGAAGTCCGCCTCGCGCCGCTCTATGACGGCGCGCCGGTGGCGCCTGCGTACACCGTTCTCGCGCTGCGCTACGGCACATGCGCTGCGATGCGGTCGCGGTACTTCCAGGGTGTGGAGCCCGGAGGCGAAGCCGATTCCCCGATTCAGATGGATTTCTTCCTGTGGGCGATATGCAGCGACGAGCGCACCATCGTGGTCGACACCGGGTTCGATCCGAGGGTCGCCGAGCGCCGTCAGCGGACGTGCCTAGCCGCTCCGCGAGCACTGTTGGAGCAGGCCGGCATCGACCCGGCGACAGTCGAGACGCTGCTGCTCACTCACCTCCACTACGACCACATCGGCAATGTCCAGGCGTTTCCGCGCGCGTCTATCTACGTGCACCGCCGGGAGCTCGAGTTCTGGCGCAGCGCGCGCGCCAGGGGCCAGGAGTTTGCGACGCTGGTGGAGCCCGCGGAGCTCGCGGCGATCGACGCCGCGGTCCAGGGAGGCCGGATCACCCATATCGAGACCGACGGCGAGATTGCGCCCGGTGTGCTCGCGCTGTGGACGGGTGGTCACAGTCCCGGGCAACTCATCGTTGCCGTTCGGATCGCGGACGCGATCCTCGTGCTGGCCTCGGACGCGCTTCACTTCTATGAGGAGCTGGACGACGGCGTGACGTTCGCGCTGCTCTCGGATCTCGAGGAACTGAACGCGGGCTACGAGCTGCTGCGCGGGCTGGCTGCCGGTGGAGCCGTGATCGTGGCCGGCCACGACCCTCTCGTGCTCGAGCGCTTCATGGCGCTGGACGGCCAGCTCAGCGAGTTCGGCGCGCGGGTCGGCTGACGCCGCGCCGGCTACCTGCCGAAGGGAAGCCCTGCCTCGCCCGGGAAGTGGCACGCGACGAGGTGGTCTTCGCCGTGCGTGGTGATCGGCGGACGCTCCTGCTTGCAGACGTCGCGCCCGCGGCCGACCGCGCACCGCGGCTCGAATGGGCAACCGGTCGGGCGGTCGGCCACCGAGCCGACTTCTCCGATCACCTGCGGACGGCTGGCGCGCCGCGCGCGTCCACCGGCACGCGGGATCGGGACGGCGGAGAGCAGCGACACCGTGTACGGATGCAGCGGGTGGCGGAACAGCGTCGTGCGGTCGGCGAGCTCCATCACCTGTCCGAGGTAGAGGACGGCCACCCGATCGCAGAAGTACTCGGCGACGGCGAGATCGTGGCTGATGAAAACGTAGGTCATGCGGTGCTCGCTCTGGAGGCTCCGTAGCAGGTTCAGCACCTGGGCCTGCACGGAGACGTCAAGCGCTGACACAGGCTCGTCGAGGATCACGACCTCGGGCCGCAGCACGAACGCACGCGCGATTCCGATCCGCTGACGTTGACCGCCCGAGAACGCGAGCGGCCTCCGTCCGGCCTGCTGTTCCGTCAGTCCGACGTCGGCGAGCATGTTCAGCGCCAGCTGGCGGCGCTCGCGCTGGTCGGCCACGCCGTGGACGATCAGCGGTTCCTCGACGATCGCACCCGCCGTCATCCGCGGCTCGAGCGACGCGTATGGATCCTGGAAGACGAGTTGCATCCGCCGACGCTGTGCTCGGAGGTCGTTGCGGTCCAGCGTGGTCAGATCGATGCCGTCGAACAGCACGCGCCCCGAGCTCAACTCCTGGAGGCGCAACAGGCAGCGCGCGAGCGTCGACTTCCCGCAGCCCGACTCGCCAACCAGCCCGAAGGTCTCGCCGCGGTAGACCGTGAGAGAGATGTCATCGAGGACGGTTACCGGCACCTTCCGGCGACGTTCGCCGAGGCGGACCACGAATGTCTTCTCCACGCCCTCGGCTTGGAGAATCGGTGCCGCATGGCCGTTGGCGCTCGGGGTGAGCGAGCCGCTCGGCTCCGTCATACGCGAACCGCCTGAACGCGCTCTTCAGCGAAGTGGCACTCGGCCATTGCCGGGCCCTCGGGCCCGACAACGTTGTGCGCCACCGGGGTCTCCTCATGGCACCGCGGGACGTTCTTGCCGACCGGGCAGCGGTCGGCGAATGAGCAGCCCGCCGGCAGACGGGAGAGGTCGGGTGGGAAGCCGGGGATCGCGGGGAGAGGTCCCTCGGCGAGCCGCTCTGGGTTCGGGACGCACTTCAGCAACGCCTCGCTGTAGGGGTGCGTGGGGCTGACGAAGATGTGGTCGACGCCCGACGTCTCGACGAACCTGCCCGCGTACATCACGGCGACGGAATCGCAGAAGTCCGAGACGATTCCCAGGTTGTGCGTGATCAGGATGATCGAGGTGCGATGCTCGTCGACAAGCCTGTCGAGCAGGGCGAGCACTTGCGCCTGGGTCGTGACGTCGAGCGCCGTCGTGGGTTCATCGGCGATCAACACGTTCGGGTTGTTGGCGATCGCGATGGCGATCGCGACGCGCTGTCGCATCCCTCCGGAGTACTGGTGGGGGTAGTCGTCGAGGCGACGCTCGGCCTGGCCGATGTCGACCTCCTGAAGCAGTTCGGCGGCCCGCTTGCGCGCCGCGGCGCGCCGCAGGCCGGGCTGGTGCACGGCGAGCGCCTCGATCACCTGGGAGCCGATCGTCTTGACCGGGTCCAGGGCGGTTGACGGATCCTGCAGGATCAGCGCGATCTCCTTGCCCCGGACGTTGCTGAGCTGGTGGTCGGACAGCTTGGCGATGTCGCGGCCGCCGATCATGATCTCGCCGCCGGTGACACGCCCCGGCGGCTCGAGCAGCCCCAGCACGGAGAGGGCGAGCGCCGACTTGCCCGAACCGGACTCGCCGACGATCCCGAGCCGCTCCTGGCGGCCCAGGTCGAAGCTCACATCGCGGACCGCCTGGACGGGCCGCTCGCCGGTGTCGTAGACGGTGCTGAGGTTGCGTACCGACAGCGCAATGTCCTCGGCCACTTCGGCCTGGTTGCCGTCCGCCCCATCGGCGGGCGCCTGGGCCGTGTCGGCATCCTCGCTCCGGTGGCGCTGGGAGCGCCCGACGATCGGCAGGCGGCGCACGCTAATTCGCCGTAACCGCCGGGATCCGAACTCGCGGATCGATCACCAGATACAAGAGATCGACGATCAGGTTGACCACGACGAACATGACCGCGCTCAGCAAGATGAACGTCTCGACGACCGAGTAATCCTGTTTCTCGATTGCATCGAACACGAGCGCGCCCACTCCAGGCCAGTTGAAGATCCGTTCGATCAGGACGCTGCCCGCAAGGAACTCGCCGAGTATCAGGCCGCCCACGGTCAGCGTCGGCAGGAAGGCATTCGGCAGTGCATGACGGCGGAAGGCGCGCCAGCGAGGCAGCCCCTTGCCACGGGCGACGGTGAGGAAGGGCTCGCGTGAGACCTCGAGCAGGTTCGCCCGCAGCAGGCGGACGAGGAACGAGAACTCGACGAGCCCGAGCGCGATGGCGGGAAGGATCAGATGCTCGAACGCTTGCCAGAACGTCCCGAACTGCCCGGCCAGAAGGGCGTCCACCGTGTACAGGTGCGTCACCGTAGGCGGCGGGGTCGTTGTCGGCGCCAGCCGTCCCTCGGGCCCGGGAAGGATGTGCAGCGTGCTGAAGAAGATGATCAGCAGGATCAGCGCCACGAAGAACGGTGGCGTTCCGAAGCCCAGGTAGGAGATGCCCCGCACAGTGCGATCGGCGACCGGCCGGTGGCGGTAGGTGGTCAGCAGCGCGAGCCCGACCGCCGCGATCATCGTGATCGCGAACGAGAAGAGAGCGAGCTCGATCGTGGCCGGCGCCCGGTCGCCGATTAGCTGTCTGACGGACTCGCCATCGCTGTAGGAGTAGCCCCAGTTGCCCTTGAAGAAGTCCGTTATGTACCGCCAGTACTGGACGTAGATCGGCTGATCCAGTCCGAGCTGATGGCGGATCGACCGAACCGCCCCGGGTGGCGCCAACGGCCCGAGGATCAAGCGCGCCGGATCGCCGGGCAGCACGCGCATGATCACGAAGGCGAGGATCGAGGCCCCGAAGATCGCTGCGAGAGAGCCTACGACCCGTCTGGCTACAACCGGTCCCATCGCCCCTCCTAGTTCCTCGCCATGTTGCCGCTCGGGTCAAGCACATCCCGCAGCCGATCGGACAGGACGTTCGCCGCGGTTACCGTGATCAGCAGAAATACGCCCGGAAAGACGCTGACCCACCACTGCCCGGTGAGCGCGTATGAAAGTCCTTCGGTGATCATCGCGCCCCATTCAGGCGTCGGCACCTGCGCGCCGAGGCCCACGAAGCTCAGACCGGCCAGCGCCAGGACCGCGTAGCCGAACGCGGCCGCCATTTGGATGAACAGCACCGGCAGCAGGTGCGGGAGGATGTGTCGCCTGATGATCCGGCTCCGGGTGGCGCCCATCGCGTAGGCCGCTTCGATGAACGGCAGGGACCGAATCCGGATCGCCTCGCTACGCATCACACGCGCGTACCACGGGATAGAGACCAGCGCGATCCCGATCCCCGCGGTGAACACGCCGACCCCCAGACCGACGGTTACGGCCATCGCCAGGATCAGCGGCGGGAACGCCAGGATCGCGTCCATGAACCGCATCGTCACGCCGTCGCTTGCCCCGCCCATCGTGCCGGCCACCAGTCCGATGATTCCGCCGATGACCGCGCCGGTGAGCGAGACGATCAGCGCGAACAGGAGCGAGATCCGAGCGCCGCTGGCGACCCGGGAGAACACGTCGCGTCCGAGCTCGTCAGTGCCCATCGGATGCGTCGAAGAAGGCGACGCCAGCGAATTGAGCAGGTTCTGAGCGTCGGGGCTTTGGCCCCAGATGATCGGGGCGAAGATCGCAAACAAGACGAGCAAAGCGAACACGGCGACCGGCGCCCAAAGGTTGGCATCACCCATCACGGCACGACTCGCCCCGGTCAGCCGCCCCGTGCTGGCGGATCGGGGCCCCGGGGTCGAGCGGACCTTGAGGAGGCAGCCCTCCGAACTGATCAGACCCGATCGCGACCGGTCCGGTGCTCACAACCCTCCTTCAAATTTTGTTCGATACACCCTTCGCGTGTTCGGTATATTACGAGTTGTCGGCGGAGAGGCGCAAGGCGTTACCCGAGGGCGGAGACCAGTCAGATGACCCATCAGGCACCTGCGAGTCGGACCTCCACAAACGGCAATCCGGCCATCCTCACGTGCGCGGTCGCGGGCGGGATCGTGACCGGCAATCCGAATCAGCCCTCGACCCGCGACGACGTGATCAGGGAGGCCGTTGGCGCCGCTCGCGCAGGCGCGACCGTCGTCCACATCCATGCACGGACGACGACCGGCGAAATGACCCAGGCGCCCGAGGACTACCGGGCGATCAAGGACGCGGTCCGTGACCAGGTCGACGACGTCGTCCTCAACTTCACCACCGGCGGGAAGCTGGGCTCGGGAGCCGACGAGCGCCGCCGCTCGCTCGAGGCGCAGCCCGAGATCGCCTCGCTGAACTGCGGAAGCATGAACTTCGGACCCGACAACGTCGTGTTCATGAACCCGCCGTCGTTGATCAGCGAGCTCGCAGAGGAGATGGCCAAGCGACAGATCCTCCCCGAATACGAATGCTTCGACGTGGGCATGGCCAGGACCGCGGTCAAGCTGGCCTCCGCGCGCAACGGAGCGCCGGGCATGATGCACATGGTGCTCGGCGTCATCGGTGGCGCGGGCGCCGACGCCGACGTGATCTCGGTGTTCGCCCGCATGGTCCCTGCCGGCGTGCCCTGGATGGTGACCGCGATCGGTCGCCACAACTTCCCGATGATGGCCGTCACACTGGCCATGGGGGGCCATGTTCGGACAGGTCTCGAGGATGTCGTGTACAGCGCTCCGGGCGAGTACGCCGAGTCGAACGCCCAACTCGTGACCCGCGCGCGCACGCTGAGCGAGGCCATCGGAAGGCCGATCGCGACCCCGGCGCAGGCGCGCGAGATACTCGGGATCGCGTAGATGGACGCATCGGCCGGAAACGCGGTTGCTCTCAGACGGCGCGGACGCGAGTTCGATTCTGGAGAATGGACGTTGGGGCATGCTCGGCTTGAGGCTGGAGCCACCTCGTCTGCCGGCGCGCTCGCTCCGGCCGGGCAAGAATACCGATCAATCGATACGGAACTCTGCAAGCGGGACGTTAAGCCGCAGGCAGCGGGACGTTAAGCCGGAATACCAAGCTCTTGACTGGCCCAGATCGTGGAGGTAGTTTTTGCATATCGACTGATCGTCATCAAAAGCGCGCGTTGTTGGGGCGGCACCAGCGCGGTGCTTTGGGGAGTCCGCCGTTCAAATGCCGGTGCCGCACAGGGCTGCCTCGGATGGTGGCCGACTCCGGGAGAGAGAGATGAGCCGCATGACCCGAGGAGAATCGATGAATCGCAGATCACCCACCCGCGGAAGAGGCGTAGCTCGAACGCTATGTCTCCTCGCCGGGATTGCCGCCGTCCTCGTTCTCACGGCGTGCGGTGGCAGTAGCAGCAGCAGCAACAGCAAGGGCTCGACCACGCCATCTTCCTCGGGACACCTGAGCAACGCGCCGCTCAATCCCAATCAGCCTTTGATCGTCAACAATGCCGTGCCGATCGCGACGCTCGATCCTGATTTCACGACGAACGACCAGGATCCGGGCTTCGACGGCGCGATGTACTCGACGCTGACCCAGGTCGATCAGCTACCGGGCCCGGTCACCGGTACGACCGAGCAGAACCTCGGCGTGCAGGCCGTCAAGCCCTATATCGCGCAGTCGTTCCAGTACAGCGACAACGACAAGACGCTGACGTTCCACCTCCGTCCGGGGCTGAAGTTCCCGAGCGGCGATCCCGTCGACGCCCAGGCCGTCGTGTGGTCGATGAACCGCGCGATCAAGACCGCGGTCGGCGGCTACTCGGTGCTCGAGGAGACCGACTACACGCCGCCGCTCATCAAGTCGATCACAGCGCCCAATTCTCTGACGGTCGTCTTCCACTACAAGCGGCCGGCGCCGAACCAGCTCCAAGTTCTCTCAACCCCGACGGCCGGCGCAATCTATGACCCGAAGCTCGTCGAGGCGCACGGCGGCGTGAAGGTCAACACGCCGAACCAGTGGCTCGCGAGCCACGATGCCGGCTACGGGCCCTATCTGCTCCAGAGCTACCAGCCGGGCCACCAGATGGTGCTCGTCGCGAACCCGAACTTCTTCGAGCCCCCGAAGATGAAGAAGATCATCTTCAACATGATCCCCGACAACGACACCCTGCTCCTCGATGCGGAGTCCGGAGAGGCCGACATCACCCTGGGGCTCACGAACCAGTCCGCTCACAGCCTCGTCGGCAATTCCTGCTGCACGGTCGTCGGGTTCAAGTCGCGGCAGGCCGAGACGCTGAACTTCCCGCAGAACGACAAGAAGCCGTGGGACAGCGGCAAGCAGCCGTACTTCGAGAACCAGGACTTCCGCCAGGCCCTCAGCTATGCCTTCCCGTACGAGGGCGTGCTGAAGAGCGTTGCCTACGGGTACGGTCAGCTCTACTTCGGCGAGTGGATGCCGGCCTATCCGTGGTACAGCGCGACGGTCGGCGCACCGCGCCCGACGGACGTGGCGAAGGCCAAGCAGCTGCTACAGGCCTCTGGTGTGAAGCTGCCCGTCAGCTTCCCGATCTATGTCGGTCAGGGCGACAACACGGGCAAGGAAATCGCCACGGCGGCTTCCGGGGCCTGGGCGCCGCTGGGCGTCCACGCCAACGTCACAATCGTCTCGCCGTCTGACTTCCTGAACGTCGTCTACACGAATCACGCCGGTCCGACTGTGTTCCTGGATGGTCCGCAGGTCGTCGCGCCGGACTACCACTGGGCGTACGACCTGCAGTGTCCGCCGAACAACCAGTTCAACGACACGAACACCTGTATCCCGGCGGCGGACAAGATCATGAAGGAGATCCAGTACAACGAGCACGCAGGCCAGCGCCAGCAGCTGCTCAACGAGGCCGACCAGATGTACATCACGGCGACGCCGCGAATCTGGGTCTACGACGGCCAGCTCGTCGCTGTGCTCGGCAAGCGCGTGACGAATTACTACTCGAGCGACCTGCCGGACATGCGGTTCTGGGGCGTCAGCTAGAGGTTTGTGTCGAGATGGGCGAGTGTCTGCCGGGCACGGCGGACACTCGCCACGTCGACCATCTCGTTGCCGGCGCGCGTGACGCCGCGGTGTTCGGCGAGGGATCGCTCGTATGAGTCGATAAGCCGCCGCGCCTCGGCGATCTCCCCCTCGGTCGGCGTGAACGCTTGGCGGACAATCTCAAGCTGAGCCGGATGAATGCAGAGCTTGGCGGCGAACCCCAGAGCCCGTGCGCGGAGCGTCTCGGAGAGCATGCGCTCACGATCGTCGATCCTCAGCAGCGGTCCGTCGATCGCTGGAATCCCAGCCACTGCACAGGCGAGCACCAACCGGCTGCGCGCGTACAGGAGCTCGGCGCCATCAGGCAGCTCGGTGAGCCCGAGGTCGGCGGCGAGGTCCACGGTTCCGATCGCGATCGCGACCGTTGCTTCGTGCGCGGCGATCTGCTCGACGTCGGCGAGGCCCCGAGCCGTCTCGACGAGGGCCACGGCCTCCATTCCCGATTCATGGACGCGGTGAAGCGAGTCGCAGTTCGCCTTCGGAACCATCACGGTTGCCGGCGCGGCCCCGCCGAACAGCTCGAGATCTGCCCGCCCGATCTCGCCCCGGGGGTCGTTGATGCGCACGATCCTCGGCGGCACCGCGCCAGCTGTGAGGAATCGGGCCGCGCTCTCGCGCGCGGCCTCCTTGCGCTCAGGCGCGACGGAGTCCTCGAGGTCGGCGATCACGATCTCCGCGCCGGAGCTCACGGCGCGCTCCAGCTTGCGCTCGTCGTCCGCCGGCGTGAACAGCCACGTGCGCGGCCAGGGCTCGAGCTTCGCGATCACGCCACCACGGCGACGAACCGCCAGTCGAGGACATCGACTGCCAGGGCGCCCTGCGGTTCGGGGCGAGCCTCGACGCGCGCGCAGGTGAGCCAGCGCGCTTCGTCCATCCAACGGCTCGATCCGCTCGAGCTCCAGCTCCGTATAGATCGTGTCGCCCTCCGCAACGGGAGCAAGGTGCTCGCACGAGTGCCATCCGACGATCGTCACGATCTCCGGGAGCAGACGCGAGGCCTGCGACGCGGCGAGACCGATCGTGTGGCCCCCGTAGACCAGCCGGCGCCCGGCCGCCTGCCAGTGGCGGTCGTGGTGCACCGCGGCCACGTTCAGCGTCAGGCGCGCCAGCTCAGGGGCACAGCTGACGACATCTCCGGCCTCGCTTCGCCACCGATTGCCGGGTGCCAGCCGTGCGATCGAGTCGCCCCCGTTCGGCAGCGCCTCCAGCGTCCAGCCGGCGATCGGGGCTCGGAGCGCGTCGTCGGCGAGTTCGGCGGGCAGGTCATCGAACGACCCGGCGGCGGTGGGACGGCCGTCGGGGTCACGGACTGGGAGCATCGCGCACCGCCAGAAGTCGAGCACGGCGCGGTCCTTGTGGTCAACGGTGCGTATCCGCAGCACGGCCAGTCCGTTCCGGCGGCGGCCCGGGCGCGGCGTCGTCTGCCGCATGGCCACGACCTCCGTCGTCGTGGTGAGGGTGTCACCGATCGCTGGGAAGCGCTTGAGCACGAGGCCGCGGTAGAAGAGGTTGGCGAGGACGCGGCGCGTGAGGACGGTCGACTGCCCGATCGCCACGTCCCACACCAGTGCCGGATGGGCCAGTGGACCTGGCGCGCCCGCCACCCGCGCGGCGAGCGTGGCGTCCAGCGCCAGCGGGAAGCGGTCGCCGACGACCGCTTGGTGGACGGCCGCCATGCCGTCAGTGAGTGTCAACGGAGGGCGCCGAGGCGTCGAGTTGCCCGACCGACAGCTCATCGAAGTACGGCTCAGAGGACATCAGCTCGGCGGCGGCACCGGGATTGGCTGCGAGGCCGGCTCGGCTTCTCTGGAGATCGCCATGAAGCCCCAGAGCAGCGGAGCGGCCATCACCGCATACGCCCACCGCTGGCCCGCCACCTGGGCGATTACCCCCGATCCGGCGGCGCCGAGTGCGTTACCCGGCGGCCACGAGAGGTTCAGCACGCCTACGGCCATCATCTGGCCGACACCGGCGGCGACGCATGCGTTGGAGAGCGTCACCAGCAACGGCGCCCACAGTACGCCGATCAGCACCAGTGCCAGCACGACGGCCAACGACACCCCCAGCGGGCTGTTGATCCACGGGATCACGAGCACGACCGGAAAGCTTGCCAACAGGCCGAAACGGACCGGACCCCGGGGCCCTCGACGGTCAGACCAGCGGCCGAAGATCGGCCGCACCAGGATTCCGAGGGCGGCCGCGATGCCGAATGTGGCCGCGATTTCGCCCACCGACGCGCCCAGCCGGTGCTGCTGAAGTGGCGCGAGCACGCTGACCCCCGCGAGGATCGCCGCCGGAATCATGATGATCAGGGCCGTGGTGCGAACGTGTGCCGAGGCCAGCAAGGGCCGCAACCCGAACCGATCGGCGCCGGCGGGCGGAGGTCCGCGGAAACGGGTCGTCGCGAGCGCGAGGGCGACGCACACGCCGGCGACGCCGCTGAACGTCGCGGCACGGCCGATCGCCGCCGCCACACCGCCGACCAGCGGTCCTGCGATCGCGCCCGCCTCGCTCACGCCGAACGCCAGGCCGAGCAGAGCGCCGCGGCGCTCGGCGGGCGCCACGTCCAGCAGCCAAACCATTGCGCTCGTGAAGCACGCGGCCCCGGCCATCCCTTGAAGGAACCGGGAGGCGATCAACCCGGCGTAGGTGTCGGCCACGCCGAAGGCCACGCTCGTCACGGCGAAGGCCGCCAGGCTGGCGAGAGCCGTCGTCCGGACGCCCACGCGCGCAGCCACCATGACAGCCGGAATCGCGAAGACCACAGCTCCGATCGCGTACGCCGCGACGAGCAGCCCGGCCTGTGAGGTCGAGAGCGAGAAGTCCCGCTTCAGGCCTGGAAGCAGGGGGGAGAGCACGGCGAAGAAGACCAGCTCCAGGAACATCAACGCCGTGATGAGGGCGAGCAGCCTGCGCGCCACCTTCAGCTCACGGGTCGGGTTTGGCTAGACGTCGTCCGAGCCGCTGCCTGACGCCCACAGGCGCTCGCCCGGAGCGATCAAGCGCAGCACGGGATCGTCGGTCGAGAGCTCTCCCGTCTCGCCGCGGATGAGCTCGGCCCGCCGGGTGGCCGTCGCCCCCTCATCGACGGTGCCGTCGTCGGCGAGCACCACGCCGTAGATCGCGCGAGCGCGTTCGGCGCTGACCCAGCCATCGGCAATGTCGTGGCGGACACGCTCGGGGTCGCGTTCGTGCGCCGGTCCGTAACCGCCGCCGGCCGAGGAGACCGAGACCATCGTCTCACCAGGCTGGAGCATCACACGCGCCCACGCTTCCAGCTCGACCAGCTCGCCCTCGGCGGTGCGCATGTACGGGCGACAGAGCGCGCCCGACTCGCCACCGCGGACACCGAGCGCCGGGTTGACGGTCCCGTCGGCGGCGTACAGGACCTCAAGCTCGGTGTCGACGGGCCCGTACTCGATGTAGAGCGAGGGCGCGCCGCGGAAGCGCCCCGCGCCCTCGGTGTCGGGAATGATCCGATCGGTCCACACACGAATCGGCCGGAGCAGCTCCAGCACCTCGGTGCTGTCGCGCATCATCGAGCCGCCATCGCTCGTCTCGCCGTTGGTCAACCAGCCGTCACCGTGAGGGTGACCGGCTCCTCCCGAATTGCCGAGAATCATCATGTCGACGAAAGGTGCGTTTCCGTGGCGGGGATCGCGGCCGGACAGGCCCGCCACGGCGGGCGGGCACTCCGGGCCGGTCGACGCCATCCCCATTCCGTCGGCGAACTCAGCGAGCGTACGCTGCACGATCCCCGCGAGTCGCTCGGCGATCCCGGACGTCGCCATCGAGCAGCTCGCCGGATGCACCGGGATTCCGACGACGCAGTTCTCGCGGAGCAGAACCTTGACTGCGCGAGCGCTGCCCGCGTTGCGAGGAACGGTGTGGTCGATGCTGTTGAACACGCCGATCAGCGCCGAGGTGTTGGAGGTCGATTCCGTTAGGTTCAAACCGCACGGCAAGCAATCCGGGTTGTTGCGGAGGTCGATCTCGATCTCCGCCCCCTCGGGATCCACCGTGACCTTCGCCTCGAGCGGAACGCCCTCCTCGACGCCCGGCAGCGGCACGGCGTCGTGGATGTCGTATCCGGTGCGCGTGCCGGGGGGCAGCGTCCGGATCGTTGCGCGCATGCGCTCCTCGCTGTAGTCGAACCAGTCGGCGACGTACCGGTCGAACGCGTCCCAACCGACCTCATCGCCCACTCTGAGCAGCTCGCGCTCGCCTACACGGGCGGCCCCGATCATCCCGAGGTAGTCGCCGTACCAGTCCTCGGGCACGCGGATCCTGGTCATGCACATGCGAATCACATCGTCGATGTCGCGGTAATCCTCCTGGATCTTCACGGTCGGGAAGATCAGTGCCCCTTCCTCGTAGACGTCACGTGCTGTCGCCGTCAGCGTCGTCGGTTCCGAGTTGCCGATGTCGGCCATGTGCGCCTTCACGACCGCGGTCGCGCGGTGGCGGCCCTCGTCGTCGACCACCGGGACGATGATGCAGTGGTCACCCGCATGGGAGTTCCCGTGATACGGCGAGTTGTGGATGAAGGCGTCGCCGCGCCGCGGATGCGGGTGGAACTTCTTCAGCCACCGGCTGGTCAGATCGGGGCCCCTGATCACGTGGATCGGGAGCGACTCGCCCATCACGAGCAGCTCGTGGTCGGCGGTGACGACACAGCACGAGAAGTCGCGCGCGGTGTTGAGCACCGTGGAGCGGGCCGTGCGGAACAGCGTGTTGGTCATCTTGCGCACGACGCCTTCCATCCGGTTCGTCATCACCGCCAGGGCGACGACGTCGCGGGTCTGCTCGTCTGCGCTAGACGCCATCGCTCACCTCACTCGAGTCCAGCCGGCTCGCCGCCGACGTGGCCGGCACCGCCTCCTGGGGGACGATCACCAGGCTCCCGGTGGCGGAGCGCTCCGCTGAGGCGCCTGGATTGAGCACGATCGTCGTGAACGACGACTCGATCACCGCGGGCCCGGAGATCTGCGTGCCCGGCGTCAACGCCTCGAATCGGCAGATGTCGGCGTTGACTGCGCCGGCGCCGCTGAAGAAGACCGTGCGAGTCGCCGGCAGACCATCGGCGTGCTCCAGCGCGACCGTGTCGGCCACGCCGCCACCGAGCGGGCAGGTGACCCGTGCTCGCAGGTTGACGACCTCCACGACCGCGCGCTCGTCGCGGACCGCGTACACCTCCTCGTGGACCCCGTGGAAGTCCTCGACGAGCTCGGCGAGGTCCTCGATTGAGCCGAGGTGTCCCGTCCGCAACGGAACGTCGAGCTGCCAAACCTGATGGCGGTACCGGGCCTCGGCCACGAACTCCAGCTCTGGCTCGGCGGTGCCGCCCGATCGCTCGGCGAACTCCAGACAGCGCTGACGGAGGTCGCCAAGAACCGCCTCGGCTCTGTCGTGGGCGAAGTGGTCGGAGCCCGTGAAAAACGCTCCGGCGTATTCGCTCACGAGGTCGGACATCAATGCTCCGCGCGCGCTGAGCACCGCGCCGGCCTGCGGGATCACAATCCGCGGCGAGCCGAGCCGCCGCGCGATCGCCACCGCGTTCAGGCCGGCCGCTCCGCCACCGCCGATCAGCACCGCCGTGCGAGGATCGACCCCCTGGTTGACGGTGATCTCCTCGATCGACTGGATCATCCGCTCGGTGGCCACGGCCATGATCCCCGCGGCCGCCTCGTACGTGTCCAGCCCGAGCGGCCGCCCCACGCGCTCGGTGATGGCCTTGGTTGACGCCTGCGCGTCGAGTTTCATCGCTCCGCCCAGGAAGTAGTCGGGATCGATGTAACCCAGGACGACGGCCGCGTCGGTGACCGTCGGCTCGACGCCGCCTCGCGCGTAACAGACAGGCCCCGGGTCCGCGCCGGCGCTTTGCGGTCCGACGTGGAGCAGGCCGCCGCTGTCGATCCAGGCGATCGACCCTCCGCCGGCGCCAACGCTGCGAACGTCGACCGCGGGGAACCCCGTGATGTGACCCTCGTACTCGATCCCGAGCCAGGTCTCGCGGGTGACGGGGATCCGCCCGCGCCGGACGAGCGCGACGTCATAGCTCGTGCCGCCGGTGTCCGCGACTACGGCGTTCTCGCTGAGCCCGTCGAGCGCCGCGTAGCGACGGCCGGCCACCGGCGCCATCGCCGGGCCGGAGTTGACCGAGTGGATGGGAGCCGCGGCCATGTCCTCGGCGTCGACGACGCCGCCGCTAGAGGTGACCATCAGCAACCGCCCCGAGAAGCCCGCGGCGCGCAGGCGCTCCTCGAGGCCGCGCAGGTAGTTCGTCATCAGAGGCTTGAGCGACGCGTCGATCGCGGCGCCCGATGCCCGGCGATACTCGCGCAGCGTCGGATTGAGCGCATGCGAAAGGGTGTAAGGGATGCCCGGCAGATGCCGTTCCAGCAGTTCGCCGAGGGCCAATTCGTGAACGGGGTTGGCGATCGACCAGAGCAGGCAGACCGCCACCGACTCGACGCCGTCGTCGGCCAACCGGCCGATCACGTCGATCGCTCCTGGTTCGTCGAGCGGACGGACGACCTCGCCCTGGCTGCCTATCCGCTCGTCGACCTCGTACGTCAGTGCTCGCGGGATGTACGGATCGGGATAACCGTAGCTCCAGTCGAAGGGATGGGTCCGCCCGCCCTCTCGCAGGAGCAGCACATCGGGGTGCCCGCGCGTCGCGAGCAGCGCCGTGCGCGCCGTAGTGTTGGTGAGGATGGCGTTGATCGCGCGGGTCGTGCCGTGGATGAAAATCTCCGTCTCACCGAGGAATTCCTCGATCGACATCTCGGTATCGCCGGCCGCAAGCGCGATCGCGTTGAGGATCCCCTCGGCGGGGTTGTCGGGCGTCGTGGCCGCCTTATAGAGACGGACCGCGTCGCCGTGTTCGACGACCAGGTCGGTGAACGTGCCACCCGTATCCGCCGCGAGCCGCATCGCTCGCTAAGCGCCTTCGATGCGCTGTCTAACCACGTTCAACTGTTCGATATATCGGAGGCAGGACGGATATAACGTACCAGTCGTGCTGGCCGGTCGCAAACGTCACGCCTCGCCCCCGCGGGTCGCGAGCATCAGCACGTCGAGGCCCTGCTGAACGATCTCACCACGGTCGCTGTGGATGTTCACGGACAGCGTCACGAAGCCGACGCCCGGTCGGCTGTTGCTCGCCCTGCACTCCAGAACCTCGTACGTCCCCCACACAGTGTCACCGGGGAACACCGGCGAAGTGAATGTTCGCTCGCAGCTGGCGAGCGCGAGGATCTTCCAGTCGTCGCGGACGCTGCGCATGCCGTAGCTCATCGACAGCAACAGCGGGCCGTGGGCGATCCGGCCTCCGAACGGCGTATGGTCGCGGCCGAACGTCTCGTCGATATGCAGCGGATTGAAGTCCCCCGAGACGCCGGCGAACGCGACGATGTCAGCTTCGGTGACCGTCCTCCGACTCGTCTCGAACGTCGTTCCGACCTCGATCTCCTCCAGGTAGACGGTCACCTCATTGCCCCGTGAACGCCGGCGGGCGCTTTTCCTTGAACGCGCTCACGCCCTCGGCGTTGTCGTGCGTGGCTGCGAGCCGCTGCTGCTCGTCGGCTTCCAGCGCGAGCTGCCCGGCGAGCTGCGAGTAGACCCAGGCGTTGAACTCGCGCTTCGTCGCCGCGTACGCCTTGGTCGGGCCGCCGGCAAGCCGCGCCGCGAGGGCGCCGGCGTGCTCAGACAGCTCGTCGTCGGCGACGACCGTGTTGATCAGTCCCCACTCGAGCGCCTTGCGTGCGGGAATCGCCTCACCGAGGAGCGCCATCTCGAGGCCGCGGGCGAGGCCCGCGCGGGCCGCCACGAACGCCGAGGCGCCACCGTCAGGCGCAAGTCCGATCCTCACGAACGCGAGCATGAAGTAGGCCGACTCGGCCGCCACGACGAGGTCACACGCAAGCGCCAGCGAGCAACCGATTCCGGCCGCCGGGCCGTTGACGGCCGCCACCACGGGCTTGGGCATCTCGCGCAGTCCCGTGATGATCGGGTGGTGGATCTCCACCAGTCGCGTGTGGATGTCCCAGTGGCCGTCGACGGTCGGCGGAAACCCGGCCCTCACGTCCGCGCCGGCCGAGAACGCCCGTCCGCGGCCGGTGATCGCCACGCAGCGGACGGAGTCATCGCTGCCCAGCTGTTCGACCGCGGCGCACAGCTCGCCGGCGAGCCGGGCGTCCCAGGCGTTGAGCGCGTCGGGCCGGTTGAGGATCAGGGTGGCGACGGCGCCGGCGCGGGTGATCTCGAGTGTCTCGTAGGAGTCCATGGTCGGTCTTGTCACCCTTCGTCGCGTCGCCGTCTGTCCCGCCTGTCTCGTCCGTCCCGCCCATCTCAACCGTCCGGCCCGCGCCGCCGATGTCACCCTTCCGGATAGTCGCATATCGGGTGATCGGTTTTCAATGAGCTGGGGGGTGTGCTCGGCGGCCGTGTTGTCCAGGATTTGCGCCGCAAATCCGGACCCGCAGCCTCCCTCAGCGCCGAGACACCGAGCGACCGCTCGCGTTGCCCGCGATCGGGCCTCCGCATGGTGCACAACACGCCAATCTCGCGCCGCAAGGCGAGCCCCGGCGCGCTGTGCATGAGGAGTGTGCTTAACACGCCCCCGCTCGCGATTGGCGCCGGTACTGGCGCGCCATGCATCACCCTGGTCCCCGAATCGAGGATCGGGGCCGCCATCACCGCTCCCTCAATGCCACCACCCAGCCGACCGCCCGCGAACGGCGCCCGCACGCACCCGGACGCGAGCTGGAAATGGCCCGGACCGCCGCGCCTACAACCGCGGCCAGCCGCCACCATTGCGCAGGAACGCCAGCGACTCCTCCGTGGACCCTTCGGGCCGATACTCGAGCCCCACTGTGCCGGTGTACCCGCGCTCCTCCAGGCGGTCGAGTACCGACAGCAGATCGAGCTGGCCGGTCCCTGGTGGGCCGCGGCCGGGCCAGTCTGAGATCTGCACATGGCCGATCAACTCGCCGTAGTCGTCGATCGTCGCCAGTGGGTCGGTGTCACTAAACGCCAGGTGGTACACGTCGAGGAGCAGCCCGATCGCGTCCGAGCCGGCTTTCTCGATCAGCGCGACCGCCTGCCTCGGTGTGGGGGCGAGGTAACCGGGATGCTCGACCGAATTGACGGGCTCGAGCAGGATGCGCAGACCCCGCGCGGCCGCCTCGGGGCCAAACGATCGCAGCGCGGACACCACGGACGCTCGCTGCTCCGAGAGCGCGCCGGGAAGAGCGCGGCCAACCAGGAGGTTGAGCTTGGTGGCGCCGAGCCGTTCCGCCAGGTCGGCGGCGTCCACGAATGCCGACTCGGCCTCGAGCCGCCGGGCGGGATCGTTGATGAAGCCGCGCTCGCCGTGCTCGGTATCGCCCGCCGGGCAGTTGAGCAGGGCGACGCGGACGCCATGCTCCGCCACGGCGCCGGGAAGGCCGTCCCGTTCGGGTTGGCCGGGCCAGACGGTCTCGATCCACCGAAACCCCGCCTGGCGGGCCGCCGCCACGCGCTCCAAGTATGGAAGCTCGTCGAACAGCCAGGAGATGTGAGCAGACCAGTCCAGGCTCACGTCGGTCGCGAGTCAGCTCTGCGAGACGAAGGCGACCGCCTCGATCTCCACCCGAGCATCTGCGACCAGGCCGGCGACCTGCACGGTGGCGCTGCTCGGTGGGTTGCCGTCGAACGCCTTGCCGCGCGCGACGTCATAGTCCGGGTAGTGCTCGGTGCTCGTGACGTAGCCGGTGATCTTGACTACGTCGTTCATGCTGGCGCCCGCCTTCTCGAGTGACTGCGCGATGCGCTTGAAGGTCTGGTCGGCCTCAGCCATGAATGTGTCGTTGATCATGTTGCCGTTCTCGTCGGCTCCGATCTGCCCCGAGACGTAGATCCACCGCCCGGGTCCGTTGAAGCTGATCGAGTCGCAGAACGATGTGCCGTAGGGGCTGGGTACGCGCTGTTTGTCCATCTCTAATTCTCCTTCTCTTGACTTTGAGTCCTCGAAAGCTCGGCGACGTCGGCGAGCGCGCGGCGCAGTCCTTCCTGGGCCTGGTCCAAGGCGGCGCCCGGGGTGGCGCTCGAAAGCGCGATCTCGCCTCCCGGCCCCATGAACACGCCATGCGTAAGCGCGGCCAGGTGCAGGAGCGATGTGGCCTCGTTGGCGCCGAACAGCGTCGTGTGGCGCGCCAGCGTGTCGGTCATGTAGACGCCCATCACCGAGCCGTCGCCGACGGTGGTCAGTGGCAGGCCGAGGGCCTGCGCCTCCTCATCGAGCGCAGCGCGCAGATCCGCCGCGCCCTGGTCCATCGCGGCGATCGTGTCGCCGGTGAGGTGCTCGAGGCTGACCCGCCCAGCCACCGAGCTCAGCAGATTGCCGTTGAACGATCCGCCGTGATACAGCGGCGTCTCGCGATGGGGGTCGAGCACATCCATGACCTCGGCGGCGCCGCCGACGACGCCCATCGGCATCCCGCCGCCGATGAACTTGCCCAGGAAGGTCATGTCGGGCCGCAGCCCGTACTTCTCCGCTGAGCCGCCGACGGCAAGACGGAGCATCAGACAGTCGTCCAAGACGAACAGCGCGCCGGCGCGTCTCGCGGCGTCCTGCACGCGCCGGAGGAAGCCCGGTGGCGCGGTCGTGACGAGGCCGCTGAACATCAGCGGTTCGAGCACGACGGCCGCGATCTGCGGACCGTGGTCCTCGAGCTGGCGCTCGAAAGCGTCCGCATCACCAAAGGGCGCAAGATAGACTCGCCCCGGAATCTCGGGGCGGTCGTAGAGGCCCACCTCGAGGTCGTCGTACGAGCCGTGGAAACCGTCGATTGCTTTGAGCACAGCAGGACGGCCGGTGGCTGCGCGAGCAACCTTCACGGCGAGCATTCCCGACTCGGTCCCGGAGTTGGTGAAACGGACCCTTTCGAAATTGGCGATCCGTTCGCAGAGGAGCCGGGCGAATGCGATCTGATCCTCAGACGCGACGAGCCAGCCGGATCCCCGCTGGATGGCTGCCTCCAGCGCCTCGACCACCGGGGGGAAGGCGTGGCCGTGGATCAGGCTGAGCCCGTTGTTCGCGAGGTCGACGTAGCGGTTGCCGTCGAGGTCGATCAGGTAGGGGCCCTCCCCGCGGGCGCCGACGATCGGATACGGCTGGTGGTAGCCCCACCCCCGGGTGATGCCGCGCACCATGTAGCGGCGAGCTTGCCCCATCGCTTGCGCGGAGCGGGGCGTGCGCCGGCGATAGGTCTCTTCGAGGCGTGCCCGCGCGTCAACGCGCGGGACGACGGTACTCATCCCACACGCCTCCTTCGTTCGATATTTTACCTACGCGACCGATATACACTACCATCCTACGGTGGCGACACCAGCGCGCGATACAACTAATTCGGTGGAAGGTGCCGTCCAGCCAATCGCGCGGAACCTCCGGCGCTGGAGAATGACCCGCCAGATGACGCTGTCGGCGCTGGCCGAGCAGGCGGGAGTCGCCAAGTCGACCGTTTCCCTGATCGAACGCGGCCAGGGTAACCCCTCGATCGACACCGTCTGGGCGCTCGCCGCAGCACTCGGCGTGCCGTTCGCGAGCCTGTTCCACGACGAGCCTCCCGACGACGACGTGCTGGTCGTGCGCGAGGACGCCGGGTCGATCATCATGGTCGAGAAGGCTGGCCTGCCGACCGAAGGGCTCGTCGTCCGCCACATGCTGACCCGTGGTGGCGGTTCGCTGATGGAGATCTACACGCTCGTGCTCGAGGACGGAGCGGTGCGCCACGCCGATGCCCACGTGGCTGGCCTGTTCGAGCACGTGACGGTCGCTGCCGGGACTGTCGAGGTCTCCACCGACGCGTTCTCCGAGGTTCTCGAGCCAGGAGACCTGATCAGCTTCAGAGCTGACCGGCCGCACACGTACAAGGTGGTTCACGGACCCGTGCGCCTGGTCTCCGTGCACGAGTATCCGCAACGCGTCACGCTCGCCTGATCAGTAGGACCGGGGAAGGCCGAGAACGTACTGGGCGACGAACGCCTGGATCAGGTTGTTGTTGATCGGCGCCGTCTTGTACAGGCGCGTCTCGCGCAGCTTCCGTTCGATGTCGTATTCCTGGGCGAAGCCAAAGCCACCGTGAGCATCGAGTGCAGCGTTCGCGGCCTCCCACGAGGCCTCGGAGGCGAGGTACTTCGCGATGTTCGCCTCCGCCCCCGCGGGCTGGCCCGTGTCGTAGAGCCATGCCGCCTTCCACCTCATCAGGTTCGCCGCCGCCATCGACATGTACGACCGCGCGAGCGGGAACTGGACACCCTGATTGGCGCCGATCGGCCGGTCGAACACGACACGCTTACTCGCGTACGGCACGGCCCGATCGAGAAAGAAGCGGCAGTCGCCTATGCACTCCGCGGCGATCAGGATGCGCTCGGCGTTCAATCCGTCGAGCAGGTACCGAAAACCGGCGCCCTCCTCCCCGATGAGCGCGTCGCGCGACAGCTCCAGGTCTGCGAAGAAGACCTCGGTTGTCGCATGATTCATCATCGTCCGGATCGGGCGGATCGTCAGCTGCGGGCCGCGATCGCGCATGTCGAGCAGGAACACCGACAGCCCCTCGGTTCGCTTGGCCACTTGCTCCAGCGGAGTGGTCCGCGCTAGCAGCACCATCAGATCCGAGTGCTCGGCCCGGGAGGTCCATATCTTCTGGCCGTTGACGCGGTAGCCGTCGGCGGTCCGTTCGGCCCTGGTCTTGATCCGCGTGGTGTCCGAGCCGGCGTCAGGCTCGGTGACGGCGAACGCCTGAAGACGCAGCTCCCCGGAGGCCAGCCGCGGCAGATACTCCCGCTTCTGCGCCTCGCTGCCGTGGCGCAGCAGCGTGCCCATCGTGTACATCTGTGCGTGGCAGGCGCCGGCGTTCCCGCCGGACGCGCAGATCTCCTCGAGGATCACGCTCGCAGTCCCGAGCGGTAGGCCAGAGCCCCCGTACTGCTCTGGGACCAGTGCAGCGAGCCAGCCCGCCTCCGTCAGCGCGGCGACGAACTCGCTCGGATAACGGTCAGGCTCGAGGCCCTGCCAGTACGGCCCGGGGAAGTGCTGACACAGAGCGCGGAGCGCCTCGCGGATCGCGGGCGCGTCCTCCGGTTCGGTGAAGTCCATCCGCGCCGCCGGCGCCTACCCCCCGAGCATCGTGCCCGTGGAGTCATGCGAATGAAACGCCTTGCGAACGGTCTCGTGAACCTCCCACCGGGCGACCGTACCCTCGGGAATGAACACGAACTCCCCGGGCACGATCGTGACCGGCTCGCCGCCCTCGGGCGTGATCGTCGCGCGACCCTCAACCAGGCAGATCGTCTCCGCCGGGTGACGGAGAATGAACTCACCCGGAGTGCAATGCCAGATGCCGCTGTAGAGCTTGTTGTCAGGGGAGCGCCACAGGATCGCCATAGTTGAGTCTGGGCTGCCCGAGATGATGTCCTGCTCGGGAATCGGCGCGGGCTCGGTCGGAGCATCGCGCACCGACTGCTTGATGATCTGAGTCCTCACCTGCTCCATTTCGATCTCCTAGTTGGTTGTGACGGCCAGCTTGGCGTTGACATCCGGCAGCTCCCGGACGAACGGCAAAGGTGTGGCTGGGTCGGCGGTGTCGATCTCGCGAGCGAGCCTGTGGCCGTCGAAGATGCAGTCGGCCAGCAGCCGTGGGGCCACGCAGTCGCCGATCCGGTACACGCTCTCGATCCCCTCGCTCGCAAGCCTCTCGGCATCAGCCGTGACGTCGTGGTAGAGCGCGTCGCACGGCTCCCTCTGGGTCACGAGCACGACGGCGTCAGCCGACCAGGTGATCGGATCGGGGGACCACACGTTCTGACCGCGTAGCCCGTCAGGCGTGATCTCGAGGACGACGTGGGCGGGTAGGACCGTCACCCCCTCCGCACGCAGCGATCGGTTCACGCGGAACGCCTCGCCGGTGAAGAACATGTACTGAGCGAAGTTCGGGAACGGCGTGATCACCGTCACCTGCTTGCCGGCGGCGAGCAGCATCTCCACCATGCCGACACCGGTGAAGTAGCCATCGGTGTCGTACACGACGACGCGCTCGCCCCCGATCGCTCCGCGCGCGGCCGACACCTGTTCGGGGGTGTATACGAAGTCGCGGTCAGCGCCCGGGATCGGCGACTGGGTCGGGCCGTTCATCCCGTCGGCTCGCCACCGAGATCCGGTGGCTACCACGACGATCTCCGCGCCGTATGTCAGCACCGCCTCGGAGTCGAGCCTCGTGTTGAGGATCACCTCGACGTTTGAGAGCTTGTCGAGCTGGATTTGCCGGTAGTTGATGATGCGGGCCCATTCGCCGAGGTGCGGGTAAGCGCTGATGGCGCGGACGCAGCCGCCGATCGCCTCCTGTTCGTCCACGAGATGAACCGCGCCCATGCCTCGCTTGCCGAGCACCATCGCGCACTCCATGCCCGCCGGGCCGGCGCCGACAACGAGGACCGTCTTGTCGTTGTTCGAGGCCGTCGTGAACCGCTCGGGGTGCCAGCTGCGGCGGAACTCCTCGCCGACCGTGGGGTTCTGCGTGCAGATGATTGGTGCGCCCTGCGGGAACCGCGACGCACAGATGTTGCAGCCGATGCACTCGCGGATCTCGTCGTAGCGGCCCTCTTCGATTTTCTTGGGCAGGAACGGATCCGCGATCGACGGACGGGCGGCGGCGATGATGTCGAGCACGCCGGAGCGAATCGCCTCGGCCATCGTGTCCGGATTGGTGAACCGGCCGACCGCCGCGATTGGCTTCTTCGTCGCGCCGCGGACAGCCTCGATGTACTCGCGGTGGCTGAACTCGCCCCCGAACCGCGAGGCGACGACGTCGTCGCCGGCCCACTCCGCCGCCACCCACCCACCGGCCTGAAGATCCCAGAAGTCGACGAGATGATCGGCGAGCTCGATGAAACGGTAGGCCTCCTCGGAGGCACGGATCCCGAGCGGGCTGTCGTTGAGCGTGTCGACGCACAGGCGCGCCGTGATCGCGCACGTGTCACCGACCGCCTCGCGCACTTGCTCGATCGTCTCGAGCCAGAAGCGAGCGCGGTTTTCGAGCGAGCCGCCGTACTCATCGGTCCGGCGGTTGAACTTGGCCATCAGAAAGTGCTGGGTGATCGCCCCGCACTCGGAGCCGTGGACGTTGACGATGTCGAACCCGACGTCGCGCGCCCGCTTTGCGGCGGCAACGTAGTAGCCCTGGACCTCGCGGATGCCGGACTTGTCGAGCTCATAACAGCTGGTCGAGTACAGGCTCTCGTCGGTCATCTGGCTCACGCTGCGGGCGGGGAGCCTCGTCTCGAGGTTGCCGGCCACGCAGCCGCCGTGCCATAACTCGACGCCGGCCAGCGCGCCGTGCTCGTGCGCGAGGTCGGCCATCGCTGCCAGGTTGTTGGCGTCCTGCTCGTCCCACAGGCGCGCCGAGACGAGCGGCCGGGAATCGCTGGAGGGATGGACCGAGCAGAACTCAGTGTTGACCGCCGCCCAGCCGCCCTCCGCCTTCATGCCGCGGACGTGCGCCTGACCGCCGGGTAATTCCGCGCCAAAGCTCGTGCAGTGGGGACTTTGGTAAAAGCGGTTGCGGAGCGTGCGCGGGCCGATGGCGACCGGCTCGAAAAGGATGTCGTGGCGGGGGTCTCTGGGCATAGCCCCGGTTTTATACCGGCCAGTCGATATTACGTCTAGCCAGTCGGCGGGTCAACCGATCTCGACTGGGTGCCGAGGGCGGCTATAGCAGCATCCGGAGCGGCAGCTCGAGCAGCGCCCGCACCTCGGAGAGGAACTCGGCTGCGTCGGCACCGTAGAGGACTCGGTGATCCGCGCTGAGGGTGAGCGTCATCAGCGAGCGCTCGACGATCTCGCCGTCGACTCGGGCGACAACGTCCCGTGACGCGCCGACGCCGAGGATCGCGACCTGCGGGGGGTTGATCACCGGTCGGATCGCGGTCATGCCGTACATGCCGAGGTTCGAGATCGTGAACGTGGCGCCGGAGAGCTCCTGGGGCGTGATCTCTCCCGAGCGAACGCGTCCGGCGAGGCGTCGGGTCTCGCCCGCGATCACTCCGAGCGATTTCTCCTCGGCGTCGTGGACGACCGGAACAATCAGCGCTCCGGGGCGTGCGACGGCAAACCCGATACTGATCCGCTGGTGAAGGCAGACGCCGCCGTCGAGGAAGGAGGAGTTGACGCGCGGATGGTTGCGCAGGGCAATGGCGCAGGCCTTGACGATCACATCGTTGATCGATGGCACCGGTCCCTCGCCTGCCAGCTCCCGCAGCCGCGTACGTAGTGACAGCACCTCGTCGGCGAGGACTTCGGTCTGGACCTCGAACTCGGGGATCGTCGATTTGGACTCCGTCATCCGCTGGGCGATCACCTGCTGGACACGAGTCAACTTCTCGACCGCCGGTTGGCGCGACTGTCGAGAACCTCCTGCCGGCTGTGGTGGACCTGGATCAGGTGGCGGGGCGACGCCAGCGGCCGCCAGCACGTCGGCGCGGGTGATCCGGCCGCGCGGTCCGGTGCCGTGGAGCTCGCCCAGTTCCACGCCGTGAGTGAGTGCCGCGCGGCGGGCGAGCGGCGTCGCGGTCGCGGGCGCCGGCACGAGTTGGGTCGCCGGCGCAGCTCGGGCCACGGAGGGCGTGGGGGAGGGTAATGGCGCCCGGGCCCCATCCCCGTTGGCGGCATGAGGATCGGCCGGGCCGACGGTCGCGATCACAGTGCCAACCTCGACGGTCGTCCCCTCGGCCATGACGATTCGCAGGACGCCCTCGGCCTCGGCGTTGACCGTCATCACCGCCTTGTCGGTCTCGATCTCAACCAGCTCGTCCTCGGAAGCGACGTCGTCGCCGTCCTGCTTGAGCCACCTCAGGATCGTCCCTTCCTGCATCGACTCGGACAGCTGCGGCATCGCGATCTCACTCATCGCTGCCGCCCTCCAGGAGATCGACGGTGGCGCCGATCACGGTGTCGGCGTCGATGCCGAAGTGGCGGTAGAGGTCCTCGACATCGCCCGATTGACCGAAGTCGGTCACGCCGAGACAGGCGAACGATGTTCCCCATACCGCGGCGAGGAAGCTGAGCGTGTGGGGATGACCGTCGAGGACGGTGAGGACCGGCGCCCGCCGTTCGACGGGGAACAGCGCACCGAGGATCGCGTCCCCGCCGTCGGCGAGTCCTTGCCGAGCCTGCAGCGCGCGGAACACGAGATCGGGAGAGGTGAGGCAGAGGACGTCGCAGAGGATCCCGTCGGCGGCGAGCTCGGAGGCGGCGGTCAGTACCTGGGGGATGACCGCACCGACGCCGATGAGCACGGCCGCCGGTGCACCCGGTGCGAGCACGAGCGGGTAGCCGCCGGAGAGCGCCAGCCGCCTGCGGCGCTCACGTTCGTCGTGGCTCTCGGGAACGGCGGCCAGCGATTGGTCGATCGGGAGCGTCGAGAGACGGAAGTACGCCGAGGTGCCACCCGCAAATCCGAGCTGCGCGAGGGCGTCCAGCAGCGTCCATTCCAGATCCTGTCCAAACGCCGGCTCCCACGCGGTGCACCGCGGTTGTTCGAGACCGACCGACGGCGTGATGATCGACTGGTGGGCGCCACCCTCGGGCGCGAGCGTCACCCCGGAAGGCGTTCCTACGAGGATTGACTGCGCGCCGGTGTACAGGCCGAACGACCACGGCTCGAGCGCCCGGTTGACGAACGGGTCATACAGCGTGCCGATCGGGAGCAGCGGTTGGCCGTCGCGCGACCACGTCAGACCGAGCTCTCCGAGCAGCCCCACGAGGTTGCCCTCGGCGATGCCGAGCTCGATGTGCTGTCCGTGGTCGGACTCGCGCCAGCGCACCAGCGTCTCGCGGTCGTCGGCAAACCAGTCGATCCGCTCCCCCAGTTGCCAGACGCCCGCCCGGTTGATCCAACCGCCGAGGTTGGTCGAGGAGGCGACATCGGGGCTGACCGTGACGACCTGCGCCGCGACGTCGGGCGCCGAGTGGACGAGGTCGACGAAGAACCGCCCGAACGCCTGCTGGGTCGACTCCTCGCCGGAGTGCTCGCGGCCGAGGTCGACCGGCGCCGGCAAGGGTCGCCGAGGCTCGATCGGTTCGCGGCGCAGTCGTGCCGCTGCTGTCCGACACAGGTCCGCCTCAGGCGAATCGTCGGGAAACGCCGCCCAGGGATCGGCTGGGTCGGCGCTCAGCTCCGCCGCCAGCTGTTCCCACTGCGCCACCGTCAAGAGTGCTGAGTGATTACCAGGATGGCCTTCGGTCGCGAGCCGCCATGCCTTGATCGTGTAGGCGAACACGATCGACGGGCGATCGGTCGCGCGCTCGGCCTCCGCGAGCGCCGCGAGCAGGTCTTGGAGGTCGTGGCCGCCGAGGTCGCGGATCGCCCGCATCAGCTCCGGGTCGTCGAGCTCGCTCACGACGCGCGCCACATCACGCGAGCCGCGACCGGTTCCGGGCAGCCGCTCGCGCAGCTCCTCGGGATCGGATCGGAGCAACCGCTGGAACTCCTCGTTGGTCATCTCGTCGATCCGTGCGCGCAACGCGGGACCGCCCGGGCGGTCGAAGCACTCGCGCAGCCACCGTCCGTACTTGACCGTGATCGTCTTCCATCCTGCGGCCTCGAACATCGCGAGAAGCCGGTTGGCAGCGATTTCGGGCACGACCCGGTCGAGCGACTGGCGGTTGAGGTCGACGATCCACAGGACCTCCCCGAGGTGGGGCACGACCGGGTCGACGATCGCCTCCCAGCAGGCGCCTTCGTCGAGCTCGGCGTCGCCCAGGAGCGCGATGTGGCGTCCGCCCTGTGGGACCTCGAAATGGCCGGCAACGTACCGATGGGCGAGCGCGCTCCAGAGGGTCGCGGTCGCGCCGATCCCGACCGATCCGGTGGAGAAGTCGGCGGGCACCGGATCTTTCAGTCTGCTCGGATAGCTCTGCAGGCCGCCGAACTCGCGCAGCGTGGTCAGCTGGTCCCGATCGAGCTGACCGAGGAGGTACTCGATCGCGTGGAGGACCGGTGAGGCGTGGGGCTTGACCGAGACCCGGTCGGGGGCTCGGAGGTGCTCGAACCACAGGGCGGTCATGATCGAGACAATCGATGCCGAGGACGCCTGGTGGCCGCCGACCTTGACTCCCGAGCGCGTGCTTCGGACCCGGTTGGCGTGGTGGATGATCGACATCGCCAGCCACAACACCCGGTCCTGGAGGGCCTCGAGGGTGTCGATGGCGGCGGGTGTCTCGTCTGCAGTCAGCACGGTACGAGTTTCGCCACGGAACTCAGCAAAAGTCCAGAAGGGTGAAACATTCAGCGAGATCAGACGAGGAATATTTGCGTTCTTGGTCTCGATCGCCTTACGATCGTCACGTGTCCCAAATCAGCCTGGATGCTATCGACGAGCGCATTCTTGAGTTGCTGGTCGACGATGGACGTCGGTCGGCGAGTGAGATCGGCCGCCTCGTCAACCTCTCTCCCGCGGCCGCCAAGCGACGGATCGACAAGCTGGAGAGCTCCGGCGTCATCCGCGGATACACCGCGATCCTCGACCATCGCATGCTGGGCGGCCAGCTCGAGGCGTTCTCTGAGCTGCGCTTTGCCCCCGGAACCCAGGTCGACGACATCGACAGGGCCGTAGCCGACCTGCCAGAGCTCGTCGAGTCGTTCACGCTGGCCGGCGACCCGGACGCCCTGATCCGTGTCAGGGTCACTGATGTCGAGCACCTCAAGCAGGTGATCAACCAGGTCCGCCGCGGCACCCCCGGTGGCGCCACGATCATCAATACGAAGACACTGATCGTGCTCGGGCGGACAACCGGGGCAGCGGGAGTCGGGATCTAGGCTCACCCGTCCTCGACGCGCCTAGCTCGCAACTCGGAGACCAGGCCGAGATCCCGCCGACGGGTCAGTTCCGCCAGCACCTCCGGATCCTCCTGGAGATACGGTCCGAAGCGGCCCTCGGTGGCGTCGGAGAGAACCGGGAACAGGTTCTCGGCAATGGCGTCGAAGACGGCCGCTCCGCCCAGCGAGACCGTCTCGAACGGTCCGAGCAGCCGCCAGCGCCGCGCCAGTCCGTCACGGACGACCTCATCGATCTGCTCGGGCGTGGCGACGTCGTGCTGCACGAGCCACAGGCACTCTCTGAGCATCGCCAGCTGCAGCCGGTTCCACAGCATTCCCGGCACCTCGGCCCGGAGCAGGACGGGTCGCTTGCCGAGGTCGCTGAGTGTGGCCGCCACTTGCTCAACGAGGTCGGCCGGCGTCCGATCCCCTCCGAGCAGCTCGACCAGCGGCATCAGCAACGGCGGGTTCCAGTAGTGCGTCGCGACGATCCGATCGGACACTCCGGCGAGTCGTCCGAGCTCGCTGATCCCGATCGACGATGTGTTGGTCGCGACCGTCGCGTCCGGCCACCGCTCGGCCGCCTCGCGGATGGGACCCACCTTGACCATGCGGTCCTCGGGGAGCGACTCGACCACGAGCTCGACCGCTTCCTCGCCGATCACCGCGTCTCGAAACGAGATCCTTCGCCGGGCGCCGTCGATCGCCGGTTCCGTGGCGAGCCGGTGCTGGGCCACCGTCTCGAGCGCGGCCCCGACCCGTGCCCGTGCCTGCTCGATCCGGCGCACGACGAACACGACCGAGTGGCCTCCAAGCGCGTATTCGACGCCGATCTGCGAGCCCATCCGGCCCGCCCCGAGGCACAGCACCGACATCAGGCGACCATCTTGGCAGCGCGCGTCAAGCCCGGCGAGGGCGGGCGTGCCTAGCCCTCCGGCACAAACGCGATCGCATCGATCTCGATCTGGGCGCCGACGAGGAGACCAGCCACCTGAACCGTCGCGCTCGAGGGCAGATGGTCGGCGAACAGCTCCAATCGGACCTTCGCATACTCGGGGTAGGCGTCGAGGTCGGTGACGAACGCCGTGATCCTGATGATGTCAGACAGCTTTGCTCCCGACGCCTCGAGGGTCTTGGCGATGTTCGCGAACGTCGCGCGCGATTCGGCCTCCATGCCGCCCGAGACGAGCTTGCCGTCGTCGCCGAAGCCGACGCTCCCCGAAACATGGATCACGCGGCCGGCGCCGGAAATTGTCACTGCGTCGCTGAATCCCGCGGCCGGGTTCGTCGTGAGGCGGTCGATGCTCAAGGGCGCTCCTTCCGGGTGCACGCACGGACGCGTGGCAAATCGATCAGTTGGTATGCAACTATAAGCGCCTCAAACGAGCAAGCGCAAGCGCGGGAGCGGTTTGCCAGCGCCGGATTCACAGAGACAGCCGGTTCATACGCAGGTGGCTTCGCCGGTCGCCGAGATGGGCGCGCCGGAGGTGCTGTGGCGCTGTCCTGCAGATCGTCTTCAGAGCGCCACGATCACGGAGTTCACGCGATGGGTGGAGCGTGACATCGGGCAGAGCTTCAAGGACTACAACGAGCTTTGGCAGTGGTCGGTTATCGAGCTCGAGACCTTCTGGGAGTCGATCTGGCGGTTCTTCGGCGTGCGCTCGGATCATCCGTACGAACGCGTGCTCGGGGATCGTGCGATGCCCGGAGCGCGATGGTTCAACGGCGCAGAGCTCAACTTCGCCGAGCACTGTTTCCGCAACCGCGACAGCGGCGATGTCGCGATCGTCCACGAATCGGAGTTGCGCGAGATGGGCGAGTGGACGTGGGGTGAGCTCGAAGCCCGGACGGCGGCGATCGCGGCCGGTCTACGCGCGTTCGGCGTAACCGCGGGTGACCGTGTCGCCGCGTATCTCCCGAACGTGCCCGAGGCGGTGGCGGCGTTCCTCGCCTGCGCCGCGATTGGCGCCATCTGGTCCTCGTGCTCGCCCGACTTCGGCGCGCCGGCGGTGATCGACCGCTTCCGTCAGATCGAGCCCCGCGTGCTACTCGCGGTCGACGGATACCGCTACGGAGGGCGCGATTTCGATCGGCGTCAGACGGTCGAGGAACTCGGCCGAGCGCTCCCGAGCGTCGAGCGGACCGTTCTGCTCGAGTATCTGAATCCGACGGCCGTATCAGGTCGGCTCGGCGATGCGATCAGCTGGGAGCAGCTCGAGGGCCTGGGTGCGGCTGAGCCACTCCGGTTCGAGCGCCTCCCGTTCGACCATCCGCTGTGGATCCTGTTCAGCTCAGGGACGACGGGTCTTCCGAAGCCCATCGTCCACGGGCACGGCGGGATCTTGCTCGAGCAGCTCAAGCTCGGACATCTCCACTTCGACCTGCGGCGGGGCGACCGGTTCTTCTGGTTCAGCACGACCGGCTGGGTGATGTGGAACCTGGTGGTGTCCGCGTTGCTGACGCCGGCGTCGATCGTGCTCTACGACGGCAGTCCCGCCTATCCCGACCAGAACCGGCTGTGGTCAATGGCCGACCGCGCCGGCGTCACCTGCTTCGGAGCGTCAGCGGCGTTTCTCACCGCCTGCATGAAGGTTGGGGTCGTGCCGCAGGCGGGCGGCCCGACCGAGATCCGCTCGATCGGGTCGACCGGTTCGCCGTTGCCGCCTGAAGCGTTCCGATGGGTATACGAACAGTTCCCGTCTGACACGTGGCTGTTCTCCGTCAGTGGTGGCACCGACGTGGCCGGAGCGTTTGTCGGCGGCGCGCTGAGCGTTCCCGTATACCAGGGCGAGATCAGCGCGCGGATGCTCGGCGTGGCCGTCGAGTCGTGGGATGACGATGGCAACGCCCACCTCGACCGCACCGGCGAGCTCGTCGTCTCCGCGCCGATGCCCTCGATGCCGCTCTTCCTGTGGGACGACGACGACGGCGAACGACTGCGACAGAGCTACTTCGCGACCTACCCCGGGGTCTGGCGCCACGGCGACTGGATCGAGATCACCTCGCGCGGGACGGCGATCATCCGCGGTCGCTCGGATTCGACGATCAACCGCGGCGGAGTTCGGTTCGGGACGAGCGAGATCTACCGCGCGGTGCTGTCGCTGCCATACCTCGTCGACGCCGTCGTCGTCGATCTGCCGTTGCCGAACACCCAGGGCAGCGTCCAGCTGTTCGTCGTCCTCGAGCGAGGCGCGACGCTCGATGAGCGATCAGAAAGCGAGATCCGCGATCGGATCCGTGCCTATTGCTCTCCTCGGCACATCCCCGACGCCGTCCTCCAGGTCCTCGAGGTGCCCCGGACGATCTCCGGGAAGGTGATCGAAGTACCGGTCAAGCGGATCCTCATGGGCGAGCCGCCGGACGAGGCAGTTAGCAGCGGCTCGCTCGCGAACCCGAGCTCGCTCGATTGGTTCGTCAACTACGCCGCCGAACTCCAGCAGCAGCGGCAGGTGACCGATATTCAGCCGAACGTGCAGGTGGAAGTGAACCCAGCGGGTTGACGCCGTCCATTCGCGCCACGTAAGATCCATATCGAATGATCGATATGCAAACCCAGACGCGGAGACAGTGAACTGATGCTCGCTCGCAGCGGGGTTGAGGTGGCGTACACCCTCCGAACCCCCGAGTCCGGGCGGCTCATGGAGCGCGCCTCAAAGTCCATGAATCGCGGGTTGACCCGCACGCTCAGCTGGTTCGCCCCGTACCCGGTCGTGTTCGATCGCGGCACCGGCGCGGTCGTCCAGGATGTCGACGGAAACGAGTACATCGACCTGTTCAGCAATGGGCTGAGCCTGATTCACGGCCACGCCCACCCCCCGATCGTTGAAGCGCTTGACCAGGCGCTCCCGCGCGGGACGGCCTGGCCCGGTACCTCGAAGGCGCAGATTGAGTTTGCGGAACTTCTGTGCGCGCGGGTCCCCGGCGCTGAGCAGGTGAGGTTCGCGAACACCGGCACCGAGGCGACCATGCTCGGGGTCAAGCTTGCTCGCGCAGTGATGAAGCGGCAGATGATCATCAAAGCGTGGGATGGCTATCACGGTTCATTCGACGACCTCGAGGCAGGGCTCTACGGCCAGGGCGAGATGCCCGGCCGCGTCGCGCTCGCCCGCTTCGGTGACATCCAGAGCTACATCGATGCGCTCGACCGGCACCCAGGCAAGATCGCCGCGATCGTCGTGGAGCCGGTCCAGTACACCGGGATCGTGACGACTCCGCCTCCCGGCTTCCTGGGGGACCTGCGCGCGCTCTGCCGCGATGCGGGTGTTCTTTTCGTGCTCGACGACTGCTTGATGTTCCGCCTCGCCGAGGGCGGCTCGGCCGAGCGGTTCGGAATCGATGACGCCGACATCACCTGCCTGGGCAAATGGATCGGAGGAGGTCTGCCCGTCGGCGCCGTCACCGCCTCCGCGGAGATGATGCAGGTCTTCGACCCGCTGAACGCTGAGCCGCTGTATCACGGTGGGTCGTTCAATGGCCACCTCCTGGGCTCGATCGCGGGCACGATCGCGGTGCGCGACCTGACCGCGTCCGAGATCGCACGGATCGACGCGCTGGGCGACAAAATGCGCGCCGCGATTCACGAGGCGGCGGACGCGGTGGGACTACCGGTGCGCACGTCCGGGGTCGGATCTGCGTTTGGTCTGTACGTGCTCGACGAGCCCGAGGGGAACATCGACCGGGAGCGCTCGGCGCTGCTGCATCTCGCGGCCGTCACGCACGGGGTGTACTACGGCAGCGGGGGCGAGTTCGGCCTGTCCACCGCGCTCGATGACGAGACCGCGGCGGCGGCCATCGACAAGCTGCGCAGCTCAATCGATGACGTCGCCAAGGCGGCTCTCGAATCGCCGTCACTTCGCGAGCACGTCTAGTCCGAGATTCCGCTGGTGGCGAGCGGCCAAATGAACGGACGAGGCCCGGTCAAGGTCACCTGCGACGTCGGCGGCACGTTCACCGACGTGGTCGTCTCCGATGCGCAGGGCGAGGTGCGAATCGGCAAATCGCTGACGACGCCCCACGATCTGATCTCAGGGCTGCTGTCCGCGCTCGAGCGAGCCGCCTCGGGGCTCGGACTCGATACCCGTTCCCTGCTCGAGGGCACCGAGCTGTTCGTCTACTCGACGACGCAGGCGACCAACGCGATTCTGCAAGGAACGACGGCACGGACGGCGCTGCTGTGTACCGAGGGATTTCCGGACATCCTCGTCCGCCGCGAGGGCGGCTCGATGCATCCATACGACTTCAGCCGGCCCTATCCCGATCCGTACGTACCGCGCCACCTGACGTTCGAGATCCAGGAGCGGATCAGCGCCAGCGGCGAGGTGATCACACCCCTCGAAGAGGCCAGTGCGGCCGTCGCGCTATCGCGGCTCGCGGAGCTCGAGGTCGAGGCCGTCGCGGTGGCGCTGCTGTGGTCGGTGTCGAATGGCGCCCATGAACGACGCCTCGGCGAGTTGTGCGCACAGCTGCTTCCGGGGGTTCCCGTCACCCTCTCGCATGCGCTCAACCCCGTTATGCGCGAGTACCGGCGGGCCTCGTGCGCGGCCATTGATGCCTCGCTGAAGCCGCTGATGCAGCGCCATCTCCAGGCGATCGAGACCGGTCTGAGAGACGCTGGACTGCAGGGACAGCTGGTCGCCGCGACGTCGATGGGTGGTGTGCTGCCGATCGAGCATCTCGCCGAGCGGCCGATCTACGCCGCCAAGTCCGGTCCGTCTCTCGCCCCGATCGCCGCTCGGCTCTACGCCGCCCGCGAGTTCGGCGCTACCGACGCGGTCGTGTGCGATACCGGTGGCACCAGCTTCGACGTGAGTCTCGTCCGCGAGGGTGCGCCGGTGTTCACCCGGGAGACGTGGCTCGGCGATCCCTTCGTCGGCCACCACACTGGCCTCGCGTCGGTCGATGTCCGCTCGATCGGAGCGGGCGGTGGATCGATCGCGTGGATCGATTCCGGTGGCCTGCTGCGGGTGGGGCCCCAGAGCGCAGGCGCGGAGCCCGGTCCGGCGTGTTACGGCAACGGCGGCGAGCGGCCGACCGTGACGGACGCAGCCTGCGTGCTCGGCTATCTCGACCCCGACCGCTTCCTCGGTGGCGCGATGAGGCTCGACGAGGATGCGGCGTGGCGGGCGGTCGAGGGGCTCGGCCGGACCCTTGGGCTGGCGGCTCGCGAGGCGGCGGGCGCGATTCTGACTCTCGCCGGTGAGCACATGGTGGGAGCGATCCGCGAGATCACGATCAACCAGGGCGTCGACCCTCGCGACGTGGCTCTCGTCGCCGGCGGCGGCGCCGCGGGACTCAACATCGCGGCGATCGGCGAGGCGCTGGAGTGCGCGCGAATCCTGATCCCGCGCGCCGCGGGAGCGTTGAGCGCGGTTGGCGGCCAGTACTCCGACATCGTCTATGAGGCGGGCGCGAGCCTCTACACGGACAGCTCCGACTTCGACTTCGATTCACTCGATCGCGCCTTCACCTCGATCACGAGGTCGCTCGATGAGTTCGCCGCCACGCTTCCAGCAAACGTCCGCGATGTCCGCCGCGAGCGATTTCTAGAGGCTCGGTACGCCCATCAGGTCTGGACGCTCGAGCTGCCTATCGGCGATCGGACGGTGACGAGTGAGGACGACGTTGAGCAGGTCGTGACGGAGTTCCATGATCTCCACGAGCGGATCTTTGCGGTCCGCGATCCGGGCCAGCGGGTCGAGGTTCTGCAGTGCCGCGGCAGGCTGGTCGCGCGGCCGTTCACCCCGCCGCTAGCCGATGCCGCCAGCCCTGGCGACGGAGCGCAAGCCGGGCGTACGAGGGCCGCCTACTTCCCGGGTCATGGCGACGTCGAGGTTTCGGTCCTCGACGGCGGGGCATTGGCGCCGGAGTCGGAGCTGACGGGGCCGCTGCTCGTAACGGAGCCGAGCACCACCGTGGTCGTCCCGCCAGGTGTTACGTTGCGAACGACGAAGCTCGGCAACTACGTTCTGGAGCTGAGGTGACCACGAGGTACGAGCAGTCCGAGAACCGGGCCGGCGCCGAGACGGGCGGGCTTGGCGCGGTGCTCACCGCCGTGCTGGCGAACCGCTTCGACGTGATCGTCCGCGAGATGACGAACACGTTGTTCCGAACCGGCCGCAGTGCGGTGCTCAACATGGCGCGGGATTTCTCCTGCTGCATCGTGACCGCCGACAACCAGTTGCTGACCGCTGCCGAGGGTCTTCAGGCACACGTGCTGGGAGCCGGTTTGCAGACGAACTCGATGACGGAGCTACACGGGGATCTGGCGCCCGGGGACGCGTTCCTGCACAACGACCCGCTCATCGGGAACACGCATCCAGCCGACCACACCCTGCTCGTCCCGGTATTCATCGACGGCCGCCACATGTTCACGGCGTCGGCAAAGGCGCACCAGGCCGACTGCGGTAACTCCGAGCCGACCACATACATGTCATATGCACGCGACGTCTATGAGGAGGGGGCGCTGATCTTCCCGTGCGTGCGGATCCAGCGCGACTACAAGGACGTCGTGGACATCGTGCGGATGTGCCAGTCACGGATCCGCGTTCCCGAGATGTGGTACGGGGACTACCTCGCAGCGGTTGGTGCCGTCCGGATCGGCGAGCGGCGGTTGCAGCAGCTGGCTGACCGCTACGGCCGCGAGACGCTCGAGCAGTTCGTCGACGAGTGGCTCGACTACTCCGAGCGGCGAATGACCGAGGCGATCCGCGAGCTGCCGAGCAGCAAGCTGCGGGTCAGCGGTTGCCATGACCCGCTCGAGGGACACGAGGACGGTATCCCGGTGAACGCCGCGATCGAGATCGACAGCGAGGCCGGTCGCATCGAGGTCGATCTTCGTGACAACGACGACTGTCAGCCGCTCGGGCTGAACCTGTCGGAGGCGTGCGCGCGCGCCGGGGTGATGATCGCGATCTACAACTGTCTACCCGACGACGTTCCCCACAACGCGGGAAGCTTCCGCCGCGTCGAGATATTGATCCGGGAGGGCTCTCTGGCGGGCGGCCTCACCCATCCGCACTCGGCATCGGTCTCGACGACGAACGTCTTGAACCGGCTCATCAATGCAATCCAGTCCGGGTTCGCCCGGCTAGGCGCCGGCCACGGCCTCGCCGAGGGGGCGGGCGCTTGCGGCCCGGGATTCGCCGTGTTCTCGGGCGTGGATCCGGACACCGGCGTCCCCTATGTCAATCAGCTCGTGCTCGGCAACAACGGCGGTCCCGGAACGCCGGTGTGCGACGGCTGGATCACGTATGCGATGCCCGACTGCGCGAAGACGATCTACATCGACAGCATCGAGGTGCTTGAGCAGAAATACCCCATCCACTTCCGCTCGCTCCGGTTGCTGCCCGACAGCGGCGGGGCGGGGAAGTTCCGGGGTGCTCCGGGAAGCGAGGTCGTTTTCGGCCCCGCGCGAGGCACGATGCAGGTGTTCTACTTCGCCGACTTCGGCCATCATCCGCCGATCGGGGTGCTCGGGGGCGCCGACGGATCGCTCGCGGCCGTCGAGAAGATCAACCACGACGGGTCGGCGGCGTCGAAGCCGACGATCGGCGATGTCGAGCTGGAAACGGGCGAGTTCGTTCGAGGCCTGGAGTCGGGCGGCGGCGGCTACGGCGATCCGTTCGAGCGCGATCCCGAGGCCGTGCGACGCGATGTGCTCGACGGCTGGGTCACTCCCGCCTCCGCCCGGGACGACTACGGCGTGGTCCTAACCGGGCGGGCGCAGGACGGAGAGCTCGCCCTCGATCTTGCCGGCACAGAGACCCTGCGGTCGCGGATCAGATCCGAGCGGGACCCAGCCTGACACGCAATTGTCTTTCTTAAGAGCCGACGGTTACGATCCACTGGCGTCCCGGGTGAGCTTTGCGATATCGGAGGGATGAATGCCGAAACTCGGTATGGGACCGGTTAGGCGAGAGCAGATCTGCCGTGCCGCGGCACAGGTAATTTCCGAGCAGGGCTTTGCCGGCACAACCATGCGGATGGTCGCCGAGGAGGCGGGCGTGAGCACGGGAATGCTCAACCACTACTTCGCCAACCGCATGGACATGCTCGAGGAGACACTCCTGTTCGTATCGATGCGCCAGCAGGCGCGCGAGTCAGCCGCAATCGAGGGGCTCGAGCCCGGTGAGGCCCGGCTGCGGGCGCTCGTTCGCAGCGCGCTCCCGACGACCCAGGAGAGCATGGAGGCGTGGCGCGTGTGGATCGCGGCGCACGGCGCATCGGTGCGCCTTCCGGAGCTGAGCCGTGTCATGGCATCGCGCAACGAACTGTGGTTCAAGATCATCGAGCGTGCACTCGAGGGGGTCGTCCCACCTGTCAAGCGCGAGAAGGTGCCATACGTCTGGCAACTCGATGCGCTGATCAACGGGCTCGTGATCCAGGCCATCACAACGGGCGTCGATTTGAAGCTTGGTGACATCGAGCAGGTGATCGTGTCCTCCGCGGTCGAGCGGGGTCGCTCGCTCTCCAACGGCGAGGGCTCCGGCAAGCCGGTCCCGCTGTCGCGGCGCCGAGCCGTCACCAAATAGCGGCGCAAGCTCTCCCGCGAGGGAGAGCAATGCGCCGCGAGATGGGGTTCTGACCGAACTCGGAGGTCAGGCCGCGATCGCCTCGAACTGCCCTTCTTGGGAAGCGATGAGCTCGGGCTGCTCGCGTTCGATCTGGTGCTCGCGCACAAGCCACAGGGCGACGACCGAGCCGGCGATGGCGATCACGCCGCCGATCACGAGGATCGCGTTCAGGCCGGTGAGGAACCCTTCACGGGTGGCGTTGGCCACCACTCCGCGGGCCGCGTGCGGCACGGCAGCGAGGGCGGATCCGAGCCGTCCGTCCGACGCGGCCTCGAGCAGTTGCCGCGGGTGACCGCCGTTGGCGGCGGGCGTCCCCGCGGCCAGGGTCGAGATCTTGTCGGCACCGCGGCCGAGGAAGATCGCTCCCCAGGCGGCGACGCCAACGGCGACGCCGACCTGCCGGAACGTGTCGTTGATCCCCGCCGCCATTCCGCTGCGCTCCTTGGGCACGACGCTGACAGCGACGTCCGCGATCACCGGGTTCAGCAGACCGACCCCGACGCCCGCGACCAGGAAGCCCGGCAGCAGCGCCGTCCAACCCGATCCGGCGGTCAGCCCGGACATGAGCAGCAGCCCGGCGCCAACGCCGACGAGCCCGATCGCCATGATGAACCGAGCCTGGAGTCGCGCCATCAGCGCGACGGCGACCGGCGCGACGAAGAACGGCACGAGCGTGATCGGCAGATAGCGGAGCCCCGCCTGTAGCGGCGAGTAGCCGAGGTAGTTCTGCAGGTACAGCGTCAGGTACAGGAACAGGGCGAACAGCGAGACCGACACGGCGAACGCGGCGAGCTGAACCCCCGTGAACGCCCGGTTGCGGAACAGCTCGAGCGGGAGCATCGGCTCGGCGACGCGCCGTTCGATCACCACGAACGCGGCGAGCATCACCGCAGCTCCAATCAGCAGCGACAGGATCGTCGGGCTCGTCCAACCGTCGTCGTTGCCGCGTAGCAGTCCCAGCACCAGCAGCAGCAGCGCCGTGCTGAACGTCGCGAGCCCGGCCCAGTCGACGCGGGTCGCGTTGGGATCACGCGACTCCTGCAGCTTCGCGAACGTGACGGCGATCGCGGCGATCCCGATCGGGACGTTGAGGAAGAACACCCAGCGCCAGCCGAGGCTGTCGGTGATCGCGCCGCCGACGAGCGGTCCGACCGCCACGGCCGCGCCGATCGTCGCGCCGTAGATGCCCATCGCCGTCGCGCGCTCCCGACCGGCTGCGAACTCCTGCGCCACCAGGGCGAGGGAAACAGCGAACATGGCCGCGCCGCCGATCCCTTCCACGGCGCGTGAGATGTTCAGGAACGTGGCGTCCGGTGCGAGCCCGGCGGCCAGCGACGACGCCGCGAAGATCCCGAGCCCAGCCACGAAGACGGCGCGGCGGCCGATGCGGTCGGCGATCGATCCGGCCGTCAGCACGACCGCCGCAAGCGCGAGCGTGTACGCGTCGATCACCCACTGCAGATCCGTGAAGCTGGCCGAAAGGTCTTTCTGAATCGCCGGAAGCGCCGTGTTCACGACCGTGATGTCCAGTAGGAGCATGAACGTCGCGACGCTTACTGCCAGTAGGGTCCACCACTTTCGTTCCATCAGATACCTCCGAGTCAGGTGCTAAACTAGTCAGGCAACCTTGTAAGGCTTCCAGACAGTTCGTTCACCTTATCAGGAGTCCTGACTAAATGCCGAGTGATCTTGCTCACACATCGCGCCCGCCGTTCATCGCCCTGTTGGATTACGCCCACGACGAGTTCGTCCAGGAGCTCGGGAGGCGGGTCGCGACGACCGAGTACTCCGACATCCGCGTCACCCACGGATGCGTTTTCGGCAACATCGATCCTGAAAGCGGCTCGCGTCTGACCGACTTGGCCGAACGCGCGCACATGACCAAGCAGTCCGTCGGCGAGGTCGCCACGGATCTCGAGCAGCGGGGGTACGTCGAGCGCGTGCCCGACCCGAACGACGGTCGGGCCAAGATCATCCGCCTGACCGAGCGCGGCCAACAGGCGCTGTTGACCGGGCGCGGCCTGATCGACGACATCGAGCGCGATTGGGCCGAGCAGTTCGGCGAGGAGCGGGTCGCCGCGCTCCGCGACGCGCTCGAGGCGGTCACGGCCGAACGGCTCGGGGCCCTTCCGGCGTAAGGGCTCTACCCGGCCAATCCGTGCGTGTACGCGTAATGGACCGCCTGCGCCCGGTCGCGGGCGCCAATCTTGGCGAACACGTGGTTGACATGGGTCTTGACCGTCGCCTCGCTGACCACCAGCGTGTCCGCGATCTCGCGGTTCGACAGCCCGCGCGCGATCAGCGATAGGACTTCGGCCTCGCGGGGCGTGAGCTCGTCGGGGAGGCTGGCCGGCGCCGGAGCGGGTTTCGCGCCGGAGGTGGCGGCGGCGAGCAGGCGACTGTGGACGACGGGGTCGAGCACTGCCTGGTGATTCGCGGCGGCGTGGATCGCCCGGGAGATCTCGGCGATGCCGGCGTCCTTCGTCAGATACCCGCGCGCGCCCGCCTGGAGGGCCTCGAGGATCGACGCCTCGTCGGCGTAGGTCGTCAGAACGACGATCTCGGTCTCGGGTTGGGCGGCGCGGATTCGCCGGGTCGCCTCGACCCCGTCAAGCTCGGGCATGCGCAGGTCCATCAGCACCACGTCGGGCCGGTGGCGAGCGCACAGCGCGACCGCTTCCTCGCCGTTGACGGCCGCGGCGACGGGCGTTATGTCGGGCGCGGCTTCGAGCAGCGTCATCAGCCCCTCGCGGACGAGTGCCTGATCGTCCGCGACCATCACGCGAAGAGGCCGATTCACGGGCGGTCCTCCGCGGCGGCGACGGCTGGCCGCGCCGAGGGCGGCAGCCGAAGCTCGACGTGCCAGCCGTCGCCAGCAGCGCCGGCGCTCAGTGTTCCGCCCAGGCCCTCGGCACGTTCGCGCATTCCCTTCAGGCCAAAGCCGCCGCCGCTATTCGTCAGCGAAGCGGTTGCCGGAGGCGATCCGGCGAGGCGGTCGTCGATCCGCAGGACGACCTCGTCATCGGGCGTCTCGCCCGCGTGGAGCACGACCGATACCTCGGCGCCGGGAGCGTGTTTGCGCACGTTGGTCAGCGCCTCCTGCGCGACCCGCCACACGACCTCGCCAGCGGGGACCGATAGCCGATCGGGGTCACCGTCGATCCTGAGCTCGATCGGGGCCTGGCCGTCGGAACGATAGGCGGCGACGAGCTCCTCGATTCCCGTGGCGGCCGGAACCGGATCCCCTCGCAACGCGCCGACGGCGCGTCGTGTCTCGCGAAGCCCCTCGCGCGCGAGCTCATGGGCTCGCTCGACTCGCGCGAGGACACTGGCTCGGTCGGCGCCCTGTTCGATCAACGCGCTGGTCGCCTCGAGCTGGATCGTCAGTCCGGCCAGGGCGTGAGCCAGGACGTCGTGGATGTCGCGCGCGATCCGCGTCGACTCCTCAAGTCGAGCGGCGCGCAACTGCTCCTCGTGGGAGCGCTGGGTCTGTGCCAGCAGGAGCTCGGCCTGCTCGGCCCGCTCGCCCGACTGCCGGCGTCCCGATGCCGCCAGGAGCCCGGCGCACAAGCCGAGCGCGTAGGCGAGCATCCCGAGCGCGCTCTGCTTGTAGATGAGCACCGAGCTGGCGAGCGCGAGGATGCTGACGAGCACCAGCGGCACCGTTCTCGAGAGCTCCACGCGCAACCCGGCGACCACGAGGGCGATGAACACGAACGCGCTCGCGCCGCTGTTCGGCGATGCTCCGATGAGGAGACCCCCGGCCCCGGCCATCACGTAGAGGTCGGGTGTGACCCTTGGCCGGCTGGGATGCGCTGTCCACACGAGGTAGGCGATCACGGCGGCCGCGAGTGCGGCAATCACGACCGATGACCTTCCGCCGGAGACCGGATGTCGATTGGCGCTGGCCACCACCGACCAGACGATCAACCCAAGGCCGATCAGACGGATCACGGTGGCCGTCCGGAAACCGAAGCGATCGAGGAGCATCAGCTCAGAAGGTACGGACTCGCGGCCGAAACATGGCGCTCCGGGAACGCCGAGAGCTCGTGCCCGCTCCATCGCGGGCACGAGCTCGGTTTCACCTGTCACCTTGTTAGGCAAGCTGCATCGCGCCGGCGTCTTGCAGCTGGTGGCGCCGTAGCGCCACCAGCGCCGTCCGCCCGGCGACCTCGAAGACCGCCATCGCCAGCAGCGCCACGGTCCAAGCCTCCTGGCTCGTGATCGAGTGCTGGCTGCTGAAGTGAGCGATCGTCCCGACGCCACCGTGGGTAATCCAGACGATGAACGCGAACCGCGAGCCCATACCCAGCACCCAGAAGAACGCCGACGCCCATCCCGCCCGGGCGAGTACCTCACCATCGTCACCGGCACGCATCTTCAGCGTGTAGGCGCTGGCGATGCCGATCAGTGCGCCGAGCGAGGCGAGCGCGGCAACCAGGACGAGGTCGTTCCCGGCGGTCGGAATTCCGTGCAGGTAGTTGAGAACGGCGACCCCGACGAGGACCAGCGGGCGAATCAGGGACTTCGTGGTGAGACTGCGCTCCTTGATCTGAGTCAGAACGAGGAGGACCAGCAGAGAATCGATGATGTAGTCAGTTGTTGTCATGGGTGCATCGTTCCGCGGCGGCGGTGTTTGCACATCGGCGTCCGGGTCGATTCGCGGGTTGAGATCGCGCCGCTTCTCCACCCAGGGGTGGAGATCCGGTATGACACTGCCGTGCACGACAGCGATCTGGATCCCGACACCCAGCGGCTCGTGAAGCGGCTCGCCGACGAAGGGGTCGATGGCCGGGAGCTGAGCGAGGCGATTGACACCGGATCGCTCGGGCCGCTGGCGCTGGAGGTCGCGCTGCGCGGGCCCGGCGAGGCTATCCCCTTTGCCCAGGCAGCAGCCGGCGCCGGTCTGGAGCTCGAACAGGCGGCAGCGCTGTGGCGCGCGCTGGGCTTCCCTGATCCGCTCGCCGGTCCGACGATGCTGTGGCCGTCGCAGGCGGAGACGATCAGAGCGCTGGGGCAGATGGTCCAGGTCGGGCTGGGGAGTGAGACGGGACTGCAACTCGCACGGGTGATCGGCAGTTCGGTCGCATTGATGGCCGAGGCGCTCGTCGATGCCTTTCGCGTCCGGATCGAGATGCCCGCGCGAAACGCGGGCACGCCCAATTCGGTTGTCGTCGAGGCCTACGCGAGGGCGGCGCCCGGACAGCTGGAGGAGCTCACAGAGGCCCTCGGTGTCGTCCTGCGGACCCACATGGTTGCCGTGGCCCGGGCGAGGTGGGACCTGGATGAGTCGAGGGCGACGATCACGCGCGAGCGCACGGTCGGCTTCGCAGACATGGTCGACTACACGGACAGAGCCCGCTTCCTCTTGCCCTCGGAGCTCGCCGACGCGATCAGCCGCTTCGAGTCAATCGTGGCCGAGGCCGTCAACCGGAGCGGCGGGCGGGTGGTGAAGCTGATCGGCGATGAGGCGATGTTCGTCGTCGAGGATCAGCAGCATGCCTGCGAGCTGGCGCTGGAGCTGACCAGCACGCTTGCGGCCGAGAAGGGCCCGCTGACAGTGCGCATCGGTCTGGCCTCCGGTGAGGTAGTTGCCCATCATGGCGACTATTACGGCGACGTCGTCAACCTCGCCGCCCGCCTGGTCAAGGTCGCTGATCCCGGCGAGGTGCTGGTGTCAGCAGCGGTCGCTGAGAAACTGGCCGGTCGGATCGAGTTTCAGGAGGTTCGGACGCCGGCGCTCAAGGGATACGAGCAAGGCGTCTCCGCGTTCCGGCTGGTGCGGCCCTGATCGCGCGGTCGACTCCTTCAGGTGCGCGGCAGGATAAGCGCGGACGGCTGGTCGGGACCGTGGAGCACCTCGATGTCGACCGCGCGCAGCTCCGTCGCCTTGATCGGGTCCTCGCCCGTGCCCGGGTTGCGCGCGTAGCGCGGGTGGGCGCCTGAGGAGACCTGAAGGCGGATGCGGTGGCCGGCGTCGAAGCGGTGACCGATCGGCCATAGGCCGAACGGGACGCGCCACGTACCGTCGGTCGACTGTTCGAACAGATCCGGGACCGACGCGGGCGAGGGCGTCACACACGTTCCGAGAGGCGCCCTGGGGATCGACATCACATACGCGGGCGAACATGTCGAAATAGGGCGAGCTGGCGCGTACCCAAAGCTCGACCTGAACCGGCCCGATCGCCTCGACCACCGCCGGCAGCGGCGGGGTCGTGTACGTGAGCACATCCGCGCGCGCTTCGAGCCCGCGGTTATCGACCACGGGCTCGCGCGAGAGCAGGACCGGCCCGCCCAGCGACGGCGTCGGGTCATTCGGGTCGTACCGGTACCGGTCGGCGGCGGAAATCCCCGCAGGCTCGTTCGTCCAGGCGTCCAGCCCCACCGAGCCACAACCGCCGTTCGCCGGTGTCAGGCGGCGGCCAGCTCGGCAGATCACGCCATCCCCCTCCGCCTCGCTCGCCGGTGACGAACACGCGCACCACCGCGGGGCCGACCAGCCGGTCGTCGTCCAGCAGCCGCGCGCGCAGCCACGCCAGTCCCTCGCGCGTTCCGGCGCTGACGAGACCGGGTGCCGTGTGCGTCCATGGCCCGATCATCAACCGCGGCTCGCGACCGGCCGCTCGGAGCGCGGCGAAGTCCTCGAGCATCCACGGCAGGAAGATGTCGTACCACCCACCGATCAGCTGCACCGGCGCGGTGACCTTGGCCACGCCGGCCGCGAAGTCCCGCGCGGCCCAGTAGGCGTTCTCGCGCCCCGGGTCGCCGAGTCCCTGGCGAAACCACGAGACCTCGCTGCCGAGGGCTCGCTCGTCGAGGTCGACGAGCGGCAGCTCGGACAGCAGTCCCGGCAGCCGGCGCAGTGTCCGGGCGATCGCGAGCGGCGCGAAGTGGCGCTCCTGTTCGGCGACGAGCACCATCCAGGAGGCCACCGTCTCGAGCGACAGGCTGCCGCCGGCGTATGTCTGACCGTGGAACTGCGAGGCGCTCACCTGGATCGCCAGTCCGACGAGGTCATCGCCGGCATCCGGCGCGACCGCCCATTGGACCAGGCCGAGATAGCTCGGGCCGACCATCGCGATCCGCTCCGAGTGCCACGGCTGCGTCCGAATCCAGCGAAGCGTGGCCAGCCCGTCGGCGCGCTCATCGAACGGGCTGAACTGACCCTCGGAGCCGAAGGTGCCCCTGACGCTCTGGAGGATCACCTGGAGGCCGCGCTCGGCCAGGAGGCGGCCGAAGAGCAGCCCGACGAGCTGCCGCCGGCCGTACGGCGACCGGACCAGTACCGTCGGCTGTGGCCGGGCACGCGTATCGCGGGCGACCCAACGGTCGGCGAGCAGCGCTGAACCGTCGTCCATCACCGCGCGCAGGTCCTGCTCGCACACGACGTCCTGCGTCTCGGCGCGCGGCAACCGCATGCGCCGCGCGAGGATGTCGCTGCCGGCGCTCATCGCGGCGCCGGCGCGCGGATCAGCTCGTTGGGCATGTGACCTCCTCGTGGAGCAGACGGCTCGCGAGCAGACCGAACGCCTCGATCGCGGCCACCAGATCGGCTTCGCCAGTGTCCTCGACCGGCGTGTGGCTGAGACCCCCGATCGATGGCGCGAAGATCATCGCCGCGGGCAGAACTCTGGCCACCTCCGCGGCGTCGTGAAGGGCGCCGCTGATCAGGACACGATCTGAGCCGGCGGCCTCCGCGCACGCTTCGCGCGCCCGTCGGACGAGGCGCTCGTCGAAGGCTGTCGGCGCGATCTCCCACAGCGGTTCGAACTTGAATGTCACAGCCGCGCCGGTCGGCGGCCACCTGGCCGGCTGCCCGGGTCTCATCGAGCATCGTCGCCAGCCGCTCCGCGTCCGAGTTGCGAAGGTCGACCGACAGCTCGGCCCGCCCGGGGATGATCGTCACCGCGCCCGGGGAGAGCTCGAGGACGCCGGTCGTCGCGGTGCCCCCGTGCTCGCGAGCGATCTCCTCGATCGCCAGCGCTACCGCGGCCGCGGCGAGACCGGCGTCGCTCCGCATGTCCATCGGCGTGGTGCCGGCGTGCGCAGCCTGGCCGATGAAGCGAAGCCGGTGACGCTCGACGCCGACGCAACCCGCGACCGCGGCTGCCCGCAGCCGCTCGTGCTCCATCACAGGTCCCTGCTCGATGTGTAGCTCGATATAGGCCGCCAGGCGCGATCGGCGGCTCCCGGCATCGAGCGCCCGATCGAGGTCGATCCCGGCGGCCGCCAGGACGTCTTCCATGCGGTTGCCCTCACGATCGACCAGTCTCCGGGCATCGTCAACGGCAAGCGTGCCGGCGAACGCTGAGCTGCCAAACAGGCTGTGACCGAACTGGGCGCCTTCCTCGTCCGCCCAGTCGACCAACGCGAGCGTCCGAGGCGGCCGCTCCGCTTGGGCCGCCCAACTACGCAGAACGCCGAGCCCGGCCATCACCCCGAGGGCCCCGTCGAGCCAGCCGCCCGCCGGCACGGAGTCCAGATGCGAGCCCACGGCCAGCGCCGGTTCATTGTCGCCCTTGAGCCAAGCCCACAGGTTTCCGGCTTCGTCGCGCTCAGGCTCGATGTCGATCTCGGCGAGGAGCTCCGCCAGAAACGAACGTGCCGCGAGCCACGGTTCGGTCCACGCGACCCGTCGGGCGCCGCCCTCCCCGCCGGTCCGGCGCTCGAGCTCGCGCAGCTGGGCGATGACCCACGCCGCGTCGATTCGGGGAGCTCTGTGAGCCAAATTACCGATCACGCCCGGCTTCACCCGTCATGGGTGAGGAAGGGTTGTAAGGAATGGCGCAATATGCGTCGTTGTGGGTGGAACGAATCGGGAACTCATCGCCAATCGCCGGTGAGCGGGCTATAGCATTGTCGCGTCTCACCTCGGGACCCGGTGCGTCAGTGCGTTCGTGGCTGGGGGGCCCCCGTGAGGCCGTCGCGGCGCTGCTGTGCGTTCGCGGGTGCACAGAAAAGCGACGTACGAGGTAGGAGCCACGGCGAGATACCTGATCACGGGCGGAGCAGGTTTCATTGGATCGCATATTGCCGATGCGCTGACGGCCAGGGACGACGCCGTCTCGATCCTCGACGACTTCAGTACGGGTCGCCGCGCGAACGTCGAGCATCTGGTCGCGAGCGGCTGCGTTGAGCTGGTCGAGGGGTCAGTCACCGACTCCGAGCTCGTAGGCGAGCTGATGGCCGACTGCGATCGCTGTCTTCATCTCGCCTCGACGGTCGGGGTGCGGCTGGTCGTCTCGTACCCGCTCGAGACGCTTCAGCGCATCGTTCGTGGAGCGGACGTGGTGATCTCGGCCGCAGCCGCCGGCGGCAAGCGCGTCCTGTTCGCGTCGACCTCCGAGGTCTACGGCAAGAGCTCGAACGGGTTGCTGAGCGAGGACTCGGACCGCGTGCTCGGCTCGATCCAAAAGAGCCGCTGGTCCTACGCGATCGCCAAGTCCTACGGCGAGGCGATCGCGCACGGCTACCACCGTGAACATGGCGCCGACACCACCGTGGCGCGGCTGTTCAACACGATCGGCCCGCGCCAGATCGGCGCGCACGGGATGGTCGCCCCGCGTCTCGTTCGCCAGGCGATCGCCGGCGAGGACCTCACCGTATTCGGCGACGGCAGCCAGGCGCGGTGCTTCATGCACGTGGGGGATGCGGTCGCGGGGCTGATCGCGCTTGCCGACGAAGACCGCGCCAGCGGCGGCTCGTTCAATATCGGCAGTCAAGACTCGATCACGATCCAGGAGCTCGCCGAGCGGATCCTCGAGCGGGTCGGGTCGCGCTCCCGGATCGTGCGCGTCCCCTACGAGCAGGCCTACGACGACGGCTTCGAGGAGCTCGGCCGGCGCACGCCCGACATCACGGCGCTCCAGAAGCTGACCGGTTGGCGCCCGCGCCACACGCTCGACGACGCGCTCGACGACGTGATCGCGTTCCAGCGCGGAGAGCTGGCGCTCGAGGCGCAGGCGCGGCTCGCTGCCCAGCGAAACGGCGCGGCGTCCGATCTCCGAGTACAGGCGAGCGGATGACGGTGGCGGGTGGACGCTGAGGCCACCGCGGCGGTCGGGTTCGTCGCCGCGGGAGCGGCGACGTTGTTGACGACGCCGGCCGCGATCGCCGCCGCCAGGCGCCTGCAGTTCTACGACCGTCCGCACGGATACCACAAGCACCAGGTGCCGACGCCGCTCCTCGGCGGCACCGCGGTGCTCGCGGGATTTCTAGTCGGAGCGGTTGCCGTCGGCGTTAGCGGCAAGCTACTGGTGCTGGTGGCGTGCGCCGTCGGTATGTGGCTGGTCGGGACGCTCGATGACTGGATCCCTGTCGCTCCGGTCTGGCGCGTTCTGTCCGAGACCGCAGCCGCGTTGGCCCTGATGTCAGTCGGGCTCGGGTGGAAAACGTCCGCCGGTGGCGCTGCTGATGTGACGCTGACCGTGGTGTGGGTGGTCGGGCTCGTCAACGGCTTCAACTTGATGGACAACCTCGACGGCGCGTGCGGAACCGTCGCGGGCGTGTCGTCGGCGGGAGTCGGGACGCTGGCGGCGGTCGAAGGCGACCACCTACTGGCGGCATTGGCGTTCGCGCTGGCCGGCGCGTGTCTGGCGTTCCTGCGCTGGAACCTCGCCCGTCCGGCGAAGATCTTCCTGGGCGACGGCGGCAGCCGGCCGATCGGGCTGCTGGTCGCTGGCCTGGCGATGGCAACTTGCCGCCAGTTGGGCATGGGAGACGCCAACGTCCTTGCCGGGGCGCTGCTCGTCGGCCTCGTGATCCTCGACACCTCGCTCGTCACGGTCTCACGCCTGCGCCGTGGGGTGACACTCGTTACCGGCGGCCGCGACCACCTCACCCATCGCTTGTTGCTCGCGCGTGGCTCGCCGCGTGGGGTGGCGATGGTGCTAGCCATCATGCAGGCGGTTCTGTGCGCGTGCGCGATTGTCGGAGATCGCCTGGGCACTGATGTCCTCGTCACCCTGGCGCTCGCGGCGGTCACGATCGGCGTGGTTGCGATTGCCGTGCTCGACACGGCCCGGTGGCGGCCGGTGGGGATCGCGGTGGACACCGGGTCCGGCGCGGCGCGCGGCGCTGTTGGATTGACTGCAGTCGATCGGCAATGAGCCCTGGCAGCCCGCGAGCCGCACGCGGGCCGACTCGTGTGGTCCGAATCATCGCCCGGCTGAACATCGGCGGTCCCGCGATCCAGGCGATCACGCTGACCGACCGGCTCGCACCGCTCGGATATCGGAGCGTCCTGGTGCGCGGCCGTGAGGAGCCCGACGAGGGCGACATGGATTACCTGGCGGATCGGCTGGGTGTGTCGCCGGTGCTCGTTTCAACCTTGCGCCGCAACCCGGGCTGGCACGACGCTCTGGCGCTCGTCTCGCTGATAGGGATCATCCGGCGCGAGCGGCCGCACATCGTCCACACGCACGCGGCGAAGGCGGGGACGCTCGGCCGCTGCGCCGCGCTGATCGCGGGTTTCGGACGCGGCCCGCGGCCCGTGTTGATCCACACCTTTCACGGCCACTCGCTGACGGGCTATTTTTCGCCGCGCACGGCGGCCGTCTATCGCCAGATCGAGCGATGGCTGGCGCGCCAAACCGACCTGCTGATCGCCGTCAGCGCCGAGGTCCGCGACGACCTCGTCCGGCTCGGTGTCGCGGACGCCGGCCGCTTCACCGTCGTGCCGCTGGGGTTCGACCTGACGCCGTTCGAGGTTGGGGGCGCGGAGCGCACGCGCCGCCGGGAACGTGTTCGTGACGAGCTCGGCATCCGTGACGACGAGCAGCTGGTGACGCTGATCGCCCGTCTGGTCCCGATCAAGCGGGTCGATCGCTTCCTTCGCGTCGCGCTCGATCTGGCCCGGGGCCGATCGGGGCTCCATTTCCTGGTAGTCGGAGATGGGGAGCTGCGGGATCAGCTTCAGGCGAGTCCCGAGGCGACCGAGTTGAACGGTCGCCTGAGATGGGTGGGCTTCCGCCGCGACATCCCCGACCTCTGCTTCGCGAGCGATGCCGTCGTGCTGACCTCCGACAACGAGGGAACGCCGGTCAGCCTGATTGAGGCGCAGGCCGCCGGCACGCCCGTCGTCGGCACGCGCGTCGGTGGCGTGGCCAGCGTGGTGCGCGACGGTGGCGCGGGACGGATCGTCGACCGCTACGACGAGCGCGGGATGGCCGATGCCATTGCGAGCGTCCTCGACGATGCCACCGTGGCAACGAGGGCGGCGGGCGCGGGCGCCGAGGTCGCGCGCGCTTTCTCACTAGCGGCGCTGGTCGACCGGATCGACGGGCTGTATCGGGGCCTGCTCCATACTGAGTAGGCGTGTGGCGCCCCAGGTCACGGTTGTCATCCCGGTGTGGGACGCCTACGCAGGCGACGGCCTGCTCGCGGCCGTGGCCAGCGTGCGAGCCCAAACCCCGCCGGCGGATCTGATCGTCGTCGACAACGCCTCGCGCGTCCGGCTGCCCCCGCTCGAGTCCGCCGAGATCATCCGACTGGAGCGCCGTGGCTCGACCGGCGCGGCGCGCAACGCGGCACTCGAACGGGTGCGAACGCCGTACGTCGTCTTCCTCGATGCAGACGACGAGCTGCTCCGGGGATGTCTGGCTGGGCTTGTCGAAGGACTTGGGGCCGATCCCCGCCGGGGCGTGTATGTGCTTTCGATAATCGACGGCGTGACCGGGAAGCGCCACCGCTCGCCCCGGCGGCTCGCCCGGATCCTGTCTCGCTTCCCGACGTCGTTCGCGCTCGCTAACACGATCTGGTCGCTGCTTCCGACGCAGGGCGCGACCGTTATGCGGGCAGACGACGTCCGCGCCTGCGGCGGCTACGCCGACAGCGACCGCGGCGAGGATTGGGTGCTGGCGACGTCGCTGGCTTTTCGTGGCCGCGTCGCCTTTGACCGCCGGCCCGGACTGTGCTACCGGCGCCGCGAAGACTCCCCGGGCGCTGCCGCTCTGACCCCGGTGGTCCTGCTCGCGAATGCCAGACGGGTCAGGGCCCGGGTCCGCGATGATCCCGCCATTGCGGCTTGGACGAAATCGTTACTCCCGCTGATCGCCGCCGCTCAGTGGATCGCCGCTCGCCTCGCCTATCCGAGCTTCCGCCGGCTGCGTGTCCTCCTCTCCGGCGGGCTCAGCTCCGTTTGTTGAGCCAGCGTGATTGGAAGCCGCGGACCGCGACCACGGCAGCAGTCCGCGTAAACCGCTCGGGTGCCCGTCATAACCGTAGACGTATCCGCCGTAGGCGCGGGCCAGGTTCCCAGTCCCGGTCGCCACCGCCCCGAGCACGGTGCCTTGCGCGGACTCGATCATCTTCTGCAGTCGCCGGACCGCAGCTCTTGAGGTTCGATCCATCCGCACCACCACGACGCTCCCCGAGACCTCTTGGAGCAGCGGAAGCGCGTCGCTGACCGCGAGCGCCGCGACGCTGTCGACGATCACGAGATCGGCCTGCTTCTCGAGTTGGCGCACCAGGTCCCGCATCTGTTGCGAGCCGAGCAGAGCGGCGGGATTCGGGGGCGGCGGGCCCGGCCGGAAGCACGAGCAGTTTGCCGCCGTCCGGTCGCGTCCACCGGGTGCTCCAACAGCACGTCCTGGAGCGGGCGCTCGCCGGCCAGGACCGCGCCGAGGCCCGGCATCGGCGGTGATCCCGAGCCTGGCGCTGACCTGCGAGCGCCGGAGATCGGCGTCGACGAGGATCGCCGTCTTGCCGGCGCGGGCCGTCGCGAGCGCGAGACCGGTCGCCACGGTCGTCTTTCCAGCGCTCGACCTGCGGGCTGACGATCGCCACGCTGGCCAACGGCTGCTCGACGTTGAAGTACGTGAGCGCACCGCGGAGCATCTCGAACGCCTCCTCGTTCGGCCGGGTCGGCGAGATTGTCGGGCGAGAACGCGCTCGGCGGGATCGCCGCGAGCAGCGGCCATCCGGTGAGATTCTCGACGTCCTCGGGCGAGCGGAGTCGGCGGTCGGCATTCTCGGCGAGGAGCACGGCGCCGATCCCGAGCAGCAGCGCGATCACCAGCGCGAGCTCGACCGCGCGCCGCGTCTTCGGCGCGACCGGCGTGGCTGGACGGTGCTGCCGCCTGGATGACGAAGCACCCGAGCTGGTCGAGCCGCGTCAGCGCCTGCAGCTGGGCGATCTGTTGTTTTAGCGTGACGCGCGGGCTCGGGATTGGAGCGTGGCGTGGCGCCAGCTGTCTCTGGAGCCCGCGCACCTGCTGGTCGATCTCGGCGGTCGCCTGGCTCGCCTGGCGATTGGCGAGAGCGGCGGCGAACGCGTTGGCGATAGCCGCGGCCTGGCGCGGATCATGGTCCTGCGCGCGTGATCGTGAGGAAGCCGGTGTTCGGGTCCGCGCTGGCCTGACCTCGTCGAGCGAGCGCCCGGCGGCCGGTTCAGCAGGCCGGCCGGCGATGTCGGCGACGGACGTCGTGCTACCAGCCGCGCCACGGCGTCGAGGTTCCCGGTCACGATCGGGCCCGCCGGTCATGCCCACCGACTGGCGAGACGTCCTGCAGCTCGACCAGCGTGCTCGACTGATAGACCTTCGGCTTACTCCGCTCGACCACATATACCGCGAGCGGAATCAGCACCACGAACGCGAGGAGCAGGAACTTCCAGCGCCAGAAGATCCTCAGGTAGGTGCTGAGATCCTGTTGGCCGGTTGAATCCGGAGCCACGCTCATCGGATCATACGTGTGCGAACGTAGTTGGGCAGGCATCAGGCGGGCACGAGGTTCGAGTCGAGCGGGGCGCGGCCGGACGTCGGCGGAGAGCGCGGCGCTCTCGGCCCGAGCTTGCAGGACGTGCTCGCGCAGCACGACGAGCATCGCGATCGCCAGCACGACGAGGTGGGTGCGATAGCGAAAGCCGGTGCCCGCGTTGCCCGCGCTGAGCGAATAGGCGATCAGCAGGAACACGAGCGGATACAGGATCGGGGCCGTGAGGGTGAGGATCTGCCCTCGGCTCCGCCAGGCGTAGGCGAGCAGCAGCGCCAGCACCGCGAGCGCGATCACCGAGCCGACCGCGCCCAGCCGCTGGCTCGTGTCCTGGAGCTGCCACGGGTAGGGCCTGAAGATTAGGTCGAACACCCGCTGGGGCAGGTTCCTGATTACGGCGCCACGGGTCGAAAAGTCGACCGACTCGAACGCCAGGTTGTCCGAATTGGGCCCGCCGTTGCCGCTTGCCGCCTGCGTCTGCGTCGTGAAGTTCTGGGCCTGCTGGAGCCGTTGCAGGCTCGCCTTGGACGTGATGCTCAGCAGCGTGGGAGTCGCCAGGAACACGATCAGCGCCACCGCGTACACGATCGGCATCGCGCGCCACGGCCGGTCGAGTCTTCGGAGCGCCGCGTGCAGCGTCAGCAGGACGGCGGCGCTGACCAGGAACCACCCCGCGTAGCTGCGGGTCTCGATCGCGATCAGCCCGCCCAGAGCGCACAGGATGAAGCCGTTCAGGTCGAGGCGCTTCCAGATCTTCGTGCCCCCGAACACGACGAGGCCGCTGGCCAGCTCCATCAGCGGCTCCTTGTGCAGCTCGCTGTTGAAAAAGATGCTCGCGGGCTCGAGTACGAGCAGCCACGCCGCGAGGCGCGAGGCGCGCGGCCCGGCGAGGTCGTGGACGGCCGCGACGATCAGCACGATCCCGAGCATCGCGATGCCGATCTGGGTCACCCGCAGCGCGGTCGGGCTGAAGTCGGCCAGCTTGATCTGGATGGCGAACACGATCGTCTGCAGCTGGATAGGGCCCGTGGGGACGAAAGCCCCTGCCCCAGGGCGTCGCCGCGAGGCCGCGGGCGAGGCTCAGGAACGTCTCCTCGTCCCCACCGCGGAGCTGCGTCTGGAGGCTGGTGGCGTTGATCGCCGCCACGGCGCCCAGTCTCAGCGTGAAGCCGACGATCAGAGGGCGGGCCGATGTGAAAGTCGGGGCGCTGGCGCCGGAGGCGCCCGACGACGTACGCCAGGACGTAGGCCACCAGTAACCACGATGAGGATCAGGCCCTCGGCGCGGCGGATCATGGCGTCAGACATCAGAGTGGGTCTTCCCCTACGGTCGCGTGACCGGAGCGTACGCTTCCCCATGTGGCGCTTCACGATCCCGAGAAGATCGCATGGCTGGCGGCCACAGGGGCGCGCCTGCGGATCGACGCAGCGACGGCCGAGGTGCTGGAGCGCTTCGAGCGCGCGGCGTCCACGCATTGCTGTTGAAGGGCCCCGCGATCGCGCGCTGGCTCTACGAGATGCGACCGAGCGCCCGTACATCGACTGCGACCTGCTGGTTGGGCCAGCGGATTTCGAGGCCGGCCGAGCGAAGCGCTCCAATCGCTGGGCTACACGGAGCCTCCTCGACGACCTGCGGATGCCGTCGTGGTGGTGTGAACATGCCACCGTGTGGCATCGCCCCAGCGACGGGGTCTGACGTCGACCTGCACCGGACGCTGATCGGGGTAGCGGTCGACGACGCGACCGCGTGGCGCGCTCCTCTCGGCCGATACGGAGGAGGTCGTGGTCGCGGGACGTCCGGTGCGGGCGCTCGGCCTGCCGGCGAGGGCGATGCACGTCGCATTGCACGCCGCGCAGCACGGCGTCGCGCTGGCCCACTGGGTTTGCGGATCTGGAGCGGGCTCTGGCCGCCGGGGACGATGATCTCTGGCGCCGGGCCGCGGCTCTGGCAGCGGAGCTGCAGGCCACCGCCGGCGTTTCGTCACGGGCCTGCGGCTGGCGCCTGGCGGAGAACGGCTCATCGCCCGTCTGGCGCTGCCCGACGTCCGCTCGGTCGAGGCCGAGCTCCGCAGCGGCCCGCCGCCGCCGCTGGCGCTCGGCTTCGAGCAGCTGGCGCGAGCGCGCTGGGATGCGCGCGCGATTACAGATCGCCTGGCGCAAGCTCGTGCCACACGCCCGCGTTCATGCGCGACTGGGATCCGGACGCGGCGACCGGTCGCGTCGGCCTGGCGCGAGCGTACGTGCGCCGCGCCCCTTGGCTCCTGCGACGCGCGCCGGCGGGGCTACTGGCGTGGTATCGCGCGCGTCGCTCGGTTCGTGCCACCGGCTGGCGCTAGCTCAAGTGTTCAGACAGAGGTTGGGTCTGCTGCCCGTCGGCGCCCCGGGGCACGTGCAGGTTCCGTTCGTGCGGCCGCCGGCGCATTGCCGAATCACACTCCCCGGAGCAGCAGCCGAAATTGGCGACCTCCCGCTCGTGACCTCGTCTGTTGAGGTGCAGGCGACACCGCATATCCCGTTACCGGCGCAGCAATCAGACTCCCGGTCGAGTCAGCGGATTCGTCGGCGCCGCCCGTCCCACATGGTGTCGTTAGTGCTGTCCGGACACTGGTCTCCGCCGAGACGCATTTGTACTGCGTTGCGCAGATGTACGGGTTACCGCATGAGTTATCCGCTGTGCTATGGCACACGCCGTAACAGCACGACGTGTTGTAGAAGCCAGGGTCGGGGGGCCAGGCGAGCACCTTCTGGCTCCGGTGCACGCCCCACTCGCCGGTCGTGCCACTGCACGTGTCCGCGGTGGCTGGGAGCCACTGGCGTACTGCCGGAGGCGCTGCAGCCGGACATGGCGCCGGTGGTGCCGCAAGCCGGGATCGGCGTCCCTGAAAACGCCGCCTGCGCCGTTCCCACCGCCACCGAATAGATCAGCGGCGCGGCAAACGCAGCGCCGCCGGCCCTCGCTAGCCTTCCCGCCGCCTCGCGGCGCGAGTAGCTGGGCTCGCCAGCGGCTGGACGCCGCCGGGCCCTCGTCGAGCAGGTCACACTCACTCAGGGCGTCCACCGCGCGCTCGACCGCCGCGGCCGAGAGCGCGAGCTGTTCCGCTAGCTCCCCCTGCGAAGCACGGCCGTCGCACTGCTCCCACACCAACGCCGCCTCGGAGGAAAGGCAATGCGCCGTGTGGCTCGTCCCGTCGTAGACGACGAGCTCGTTGTCGATCCGCTCGGATACGACGCCGTCCGTCTTGGCCTTCGGTCGATCGTGCATGGCAAATTCCGCAGCTCCGGCCCACCGCCAGCGTAGCTCCCGCGTGCGCGCGGCGCAATGTCAGCCGTGTTCGACCGCGAGCTCCACAGGACGCTCCTGCGCCGCCGCGGTGCGGATCAGCGCCTCGATCGCCGGTACTCCTTCGGCCGGTGCGCTGGCGACGATCCCTCTCACGTCGATCAGCACTCCAGTCGGGGTCGCCTGAAGCTCGTAGAGGTCGAACGCCTCGTTGTCCTCCTGCGCCAGAACCAGGCTCAGCTCGTGCTCGGCGCTGAGCCGCTCGACCTCCTCCCGCTCGCCAGTGAAGATCGCCGCGAGCGTCACCGAGCTGGACAGCGAGCCCTGCCAACGGCCAAGGGTCGGGAGCATCTGGACGCAGGGGCCGCAGGTTGTGCTGACGAACACCAGCACCGAGGGTCGCAGTCGCTCGGTGAGCTCGGTCAGCGAGCGCACGCCGCCGCGCACGGGGGCGAGGTCGAAGTCGGGCGCCGGTGTCCCCCGGGACAGGCCGGGCGTGGCCTGCCCCGCGATCGCGATCCTCAGTTCGGCTCGGAGTCGGCGCCTGTCCGCCCATAGCTGCACGACGGCGACCGCGAAGACCGCGGCGAGGACGGAGACAGCCACCAGGCCGATCGCGGCACCGTGCAGGCCCGTCACCGCTGTTACGACGCTCGGCCCGGGACCCGCGACGACAACCACCACCGCCATCGCTGCCAGAACGCCGTTCCGAATCAGTGTCGTCGGGCCGGCGGGTTCCGAATGGATCTGGCCGAAGCAGTGACAGTCGGGGGCCTCTCCTCTCGACATTGCCCGGTCGACAGCGCCGGCGAACGCGAGCATCATGAGCAGCGCGCAGAGCGCCCCCCACCGCGCGGTGGGGCGAACCAGCAGCGCGATCCCGACCGCGAGCTCGACCAGCGGGAGCGCGACTCCGCCGATCGGGACCGCCGCCGTCGGGACGCCGAACCCCTCGAGCGCGCGTCGCGAGCCTGTTAGGTCTAGCAGCTTGCCGACAGCCGCGACGAGAAACACGGCCGCGAGCAGGCAACGGATGCTCAGTAGGACCGCATCCACGGCGCCAAATCATAGGTGCGGCGGATCGCTATGGGCACGAGCTGAGCCGGCCGACGCCATAACATCGCCCCGATGCGCGTACGGAAGCGGCGAGCACCCGCGGTGAGCTTCGAGGCGTTCGGCGTGCAGGTGGAGCTGACGCTCGGCGACGCCGAGCTGGAGGCCCCCGTCGAGGAGATCCTGCCTCCCGGTCGAAGGCCGTGCAAGACCGGCGCGTCGGCTGGCCGTTTCGGTCTGCATCAAACAGCTGAGGACGCCTACGAGGTCACGTTCGCCGGCTACCCATCGATGGCGCACGCGACCCTTGATGTCGCGCTGACGCTGCTCGACGCCCAGATGCGGCTATTCATCGCCGCCAACGCACGCGACTGGCTGTTCGTGCACGCGGGCGTCGTCGCTCTCGGTGGCCGGGCGCTGGTCGCCCCCGGCGACAGCTTCTCCGGCAAGACGACGCTCGTGCGGGCGCTGCTGGCCGCCGGCGCGACCTACTACTCGGACGAGTACGCGGTGCTCGACGAGGCCGGCCGCATCCACCCGTACCCGCGCCCGCTGTCGATCCGGAGCGGTGACGGGGGGAGGTGCGAGAGCACCAGGCGGCCGACAACAGCGCCGCCGCCGGCGACGACTCAGCGTCGCTCGGGATGGTGGTGGTCACCCGTTACCGGGAGGGCGCCGAATGGCGGCCGAAGCAATTGTCTCCGGGACAGGGATTGGTCTCGCTGTTGGCGAACACCGTGCCCGCCCAGGATCGTCCAGAGGAGTCGCTGCGGACGCTCCGCTGGGCGATGGAGCGAGCCACCGTGCTACAGGGCGACCGGGGCGATGCCGGCCCGGTGGCGGCGGCGCTCCTGGATGAGCTCGGGCCCTGAGCGCGCTCTACGGTCGCGTCCAGAGCCGGCGGAGCACCGTCGCGAGGGCGAGCAGCAGTGCTGCCGCCAGGAAGATCGGCAACACCATCCCGACCCCGCCGGGTGCCGAACCGGACACGATCGGCTTCAGCAGCCCCACGATCGGCGATTCGCCGGTGGACGCCGGAGGCGCCGCGGCGATGAGGATGGGCGCGGCGCGCTTGCCGCCGGTCTGGGGCGACGGAGGCCCCGTCCCCTCGATCGCCGGGGCGGTCGCGGCGACGAACTGTGCGACGGCCCGGCCGGCCGGTCCCAGTGACACGAGCTGGCGCCGTTGGCCCGGAGTGAGCTGGCTGCCGCCGGGGCTGCCGGCGGGACCCGACCCGGGCGGCGCCTGGTTGCAGCTCGCGCCGGGGATCGTCTCGAAGTACTGGTCGATGCCCGAGTTGCCAGGTGGTGCGCACGTAACCGCGAGCGCGCTGGGGGTGAGCGCCAACGTGGCAAGGAACAGCGCGACCGTGAGTCGCAACGCGCTCACGCCCGCCACCCGAGGCTCACGTCGTTGCCGACCACGGCTCTGATCGTCGGCCGTCCGACGACGTCGATCGTCCGATTGATAACCGCGTGCGCGTGTGTCCGGACGCGCAGGACCGTCGTCCACCGGCCAGACTCTCGGGCCTGAACCAGCACGATGCCGGCGTGCGGCGAGACCCCCCAGACGTGCGCGTGGCCGTGGCGCGCGCGGATGACGATGAACGGGAACCGGAAGGCCTCGAACCCGGGCTTTCGGCGACCGCTCAAGTAGTAGAGGCCGGTCTGCCACGTCGCCGCGTAGCTCGGGACGGGAGCCTCGTCGACGATCAGATACCAGGTCACGGTGTCGATTCCCTGGCGCCACAGCTCGTAGAACGCCTGCTCGATCCAGCGTGCGCGCTTCATCAGGGGCACCGCGCGAGGGTTGGGTGGGTTCGAGCTCCACCCGAACTCGGTCACCCAGACGGGGTGATGGACGCGGGGGAGCGCGCGGCCGGTTCGCTCGGCGACCGCGAGCGCCCGGGTCAGCTTCCACATGTCGGCGATCGAGACGTCGTCGGCCCAGAATGCGGGCCGGGTCGGGCCGGCGAACGAATACGGATCGTGGGCGAGGACGTCGAAGTGGGCGGGATCTGGACAGCGCTCGGGAATGAGCTTCTCCCCTTGAAGGCACAGAAGATCGCGCACAAAGAGGGCGGGCCGCATGCGCTGGCCGCCCGGCGGGTCCCCGTAAGGTGCCGTCCCGGCCGTGATCACCACGTTCGACGAATGCACCGACTTGACGGCTGGGTAGAAGGCATTCAGAAGTCCGCGGTAGATGGTCGGGCTCTCCGCGACCCAGTGCCCGGCCAGGCGGATCCATTGGGGGCTGAGGTGGTATGGGAGGTTGGGCTCCGTCCACGCCTGGAAGTAGCGGACCCGGGAAAGCACGCCGGTGCCCGGATTGAAGCTCCCCGAGTAACGGCGCGCGACGGCCTCAGCGAATTCGCCGAACGCGACAGCGTTCGGTCGCCACGTGCCCGGCGCCGCGTCTACCGGCCGTCCCGGGCCCTGCGCCCACGGTGGCGCGCTGGTCATCGAGAGAACGACGCGTAACCCGTGCGAGGTGGCGGCGCGGACTGTGGCGTCGAGCGTGCCCCAGTCATAGCCCGGGTTGGCCGGATTTGAGGGATCGATGCCGGCCGCCGGCGGTTGCGGGGAGACCGATCCCCAACTGACCCATAGAAGGATGAACCGAGCTCCGGAGGCGACAGTCCGATCGAGCCAGACGTTCCGGCCCTGGGGCTGGAGATACACGGGGTCGGCGATCCCGGTCGTGAACGTGGCCGGCCGAGCCGGCGCCGCCCCGGCCGCTGCCGGGGCCAGTATTCCGCCGCCGATCGCGAGCGCTACAACCATCGTGACGAGGCGCGGCATCAACTCACCCCACCATAGGCCGTCGTCGGTGACAGTGGATTCAGTTCGTGGGCCCGGCGGTAGTCGCCTGCGGCCGCCGCCTCGTGCCCGCTCTCGGCGTCGATCCGCGCGCGAACGAGCCAGATGCTCCAGTCAGTGGACTCACGAGCCGTCGCCTGCGCGATCGCCGCGCGGGCATCACGAAGGTCTCCGCTGCGTTCGAGAATCAGCGCGCGTTGGAGGCGAGGTGAGGCGGCGTATGGCTCGAGTCGCTGGGCGGTGGCGGCGGCGCTGAGCGCCGCGCTGAGGTTGCCGTCGCTGACATCACCCTGGCTCGACCGGAGCGCGGCGGTCGTGCCGAAGGGGATCCCGATCGCGACCGTGGCGAGGAGGGCCAGCGCGGCGAGGCCGATGCGCGTCGGCCAGCGACGTTCGCGGACGCCGGCGTGAACCACGGGATCTGGCTCTGAGGCCAGGATGGCGACGCCCAGCAGCAGCGCGACGAGCGCGATGGCCGCCAGCTGCCACACCCAATCAAAGGCGGCAGCCGTGCAGAAGGCGATCAGACCTGCAGTAGCGGCGGCCAACACGGCGCGCGCCGGCGCCCTCGCCTGCAGCGCGCGCGCCACGCCGGAAACGAGCAGCAGGAGCAGGAAGGCGATGACCAGCGCGCCTCCGAGCACGCCCGTCTCGGCGAGTGTCTCGAGATACAGGGAGTGAGCGTTTCGGATGAACTCGTAGATCGAGCCGTGCTGCGCCCAGTAGAACTGGAACGTCCCAGGGCCGATTCCGATCAGGGGTTTGCTATCGAATGCGTGGACCGCTGCGACCCAGTACTGATATCGATGGCTGCCGGCCGCCGTGCCCAGGCGCGAGTACACGTTTCCCGATACGACGCCGGTGACGTCGGTCTCCTTGAACACCCCCCACTGGTGGGCAAGTTCATGAGGCGCGCCAGCGGCGATTGCGACCGCCACGGCCGCCACGATCACGCCCACCGTCAGCCACGCCGCGCGCCGGCGGCTGACCGTGAGCGCCCGCGGCCTAGTGATGCGGCGTGCCAGGAGTTCGATGCCGATCTGGACGGCGGCCACCCCGATGCACACCACGATCAGCAGCACCGTCAGCTGATGACGCTGGGAGACCGCGGCCGACGTCGATAGGCCGTTACGCACGGCGTCGCGGTCGAGCAACGCGGCGACCATGATCGCCGAACCCGCGGCAGCGACGAAACCCGTCACGAGTTTCGGAAGCCGGTCGGGCGCCAGCGCGTAGAACGCGACCACGGCCACGATTGCGGTCAGGACGCCGCCGCGCGACGCGGTCAGAACAACGCCGAGGACCGCGACCGGAAGCGCCGCCGCGCCGAGCGCGCGTCCGGCGAGCGTTCGTCCGGCGGTGGCGATCATCAGCAGCAACGGGATGCCGATCGCCAGCAGCTCGCCGGTGCCGTTCGCGTAGTTCAGCGGATAGCTCAGGCGGGCCTGCGAGCCGGGGAAGAACGCGGCGACCTGGTCGTTGGGGAACAAGCTCGGCTCAAGTCGCGAAAGCACCGCGAGCACGGAGACGACGCCGAAGGCGACAGCAACCCCGCTGACGAGCTGCCGCACGGTGTCGCGCCGCACAACACACATGCCGAGCACCAGGAACCCGAGGTAGGACACGAGTCGCCCGAGCTCGGCGATCGTCAGCTCGGCGCTCTCCGACCATCCAGCGGCGACGCCCGTCCACACTGCGAACGCACCCAGCAACGAGATCGAAAGCCACGCCAGTGAACCGATCCGCTGGAGCGGCAACACCCCGGTCGCCACCCCCAACAGCACGATCCACCACGCCGCCAGCCCAACCTCACTGCGGACGACCAGGTCGTAGCCACCGCCTCTGAGAGCGAGGTAGAGCACCGGCGCAAAGCCCAGCACCCAAGCCGCGACCCGGGGTCCGTCCCGCGGCAGCGAGGCGCGGACGGCGCGCCATCGCGTCGGGGAGGGGACAGCGACGTCAACCGTCACGACTGAACAGGTAGTTGGACCAACGCTCGTCCGCGATCACCCGGTGGCGCCGCTGCGGACCTCGATCGGTCAGGAGGTAGAACGAGTAGCCGAGTGGCTGGAGGATCGTGGTCAGCGCGTCGCCGTCCCCGCGCGGAAGAACTTCGCAAATGATGTCTGGTCGGCTTTGTCCAAGCAGCCCCCCCATCCCGGCGAGGACATCCGGCTCGGTCGTCTCGGTGTCGAGCTTCATCAGGTCGATCGCGTTCAGTCCGCGCTCGGCGGCAAACGTATCGAGGCGGACAACGTTCACGGGGACGCTCTGCACCCCCGGCGCCCCGACCATGAACGTGCTCGAGAGGCTCGAGCTGCAGGGGATGATCCCCGGGACATGAAAGAACTCCGCCTTGCCCTCGACCCTACCAACGGCCTCCTCCCGGGCCACCACGTTGCCCAGGCGATTCAGACGTAAGTTCCGGTCCAGGCGCTCGAACACGGGCCCGAGCGGCTCGAACGCGTACACGACCGACCTCGGGTTCGCCGTGGCCGCCAAAATCGCGTAGAAGCCAACGTGCGCACCGATGTCCAGCGTCACGGCGGCCCTGCTCGCGAGACCCCAGAACAGCGGCGTGACCTCGCTTTCATAGCCGTCCCACCCGCGCCAGAAGACCTGATTGGAAACCCAGTCGTCGCCGCGTGACCAGAGCTGCGCGCGCCGGCCGCCGGGAAGCGTCATCTTCGTCGTACCGACGTGAGGCAGGTGCTTGATCGCGAACTCGCTTTGGTGTCCGACAGCGCGCGTCGTGGCGCGGATCGCGTGCGTCAGCGGTGCGTTGAGCGCCGGTACGGCACGCAGCTGCTTCAGCAGCGCCCTCACGGCATCGCGGGCTTCACGTCTCGGCGTGGTCGACGAGGTGGCGGTTGTAGCGTTCGACCACTTCCCCGGGCTCGCCGATCTCACGGAGCTCGCCGCTGTCGAGCCACATGACGCGGTCGCACACCGCGGCGACCTGGTCGAGATCGTGGCTCACGAAGAACACCGTCGACCCGGTCGCCGCAAGCGAGGAGATCTCGGACAGGCACCGCTCCCGGAACTCGCCGTCGACCATCGCGAGGACTTCATCAAAGCAGTAGATGTTCGCCGGGAACAGCATCGCGATCGCGAAGCAAAGACGGGACTGCATACCGTGGGAGTAGCGCTTCAGCGGCGTGTCGAAGTAGCGCTCCAGCTCGGCGAAGACGGCGATGGCGTCGAGCTTGCTCTCGATCACGTTCCGTCTGAGACCAAGGATCGTGCCGTAAAGGAAGCTGTTCTCGCGGCCGGTGAGTTCCAGGTGAAAGCCCACTCCGACCGCCAGCAACGGCAGGACTGTTCCGCGAACAGTGACCGAGCCGGCCGTCGGACAGGTGATTCCGGCCAGAACCTGCAGCACAGTCGACTTTCCCGAACCGTTCGTCCCAACGATCCCGAAGCACTCGCCCTGGTGGGCCTCGAAGCTGACCCGCCTCAGCGCCTCGAACGTGCTGCGTTCCGAGCTGCGTCTTGCCAGGGCGCGGAGCGTGGCCTCCATGCGGAGCAGCTCGCCGAGCTGGTAGGTCTTGCTCAGTTCGTGGGCGACGACCGCCGGCTCGAGGCTCCGGACATCCATGGCTCAGATCTCGTCCGCCATCCGGACCTCGAGTCTGGCGAAAAGTCTCCACGCCAAGACGATTCCGATCGCCGTGAGCGCTAACGAGATGATTACGGCCGTCGAGCTCGGCGCCACCCCGAGGAGGCTCCAGCGCCAGGCCTCGAGCAGGCCGGTGAGCGGGTTGATCGAGATCAGGGCGCGGAGCGCCGGTGAGAGCGAGGTCGTGGCGTATGCAACCGGCGCCAGGAACAGAGTGACCTGGAGCATGAACGGCACGACGCTGAGGACATCGCGCGCGCGGACGGTGATCGCCGACAGGAGGATCGCCGTGACGCTGACGAGCGCCAGCAGCCACAAGCACATAAACGGCAACAGCAGGGACCCGACCCACAGATACCCGGCGGCCCCAGCGACGATGACGGCCGCCATGCCCGGAATCACTAGCGAGGGGAGGTTGGAGACGAGCGTCGCCAGTGGCAGCGCTAACCGGGGGCAAGCCGTCCATCGCACCAGGGGATAGTTGTTCACGATCGACCCGGTGGCGACCATAGTCACCGCCTGAAAGTACGTCCACACGGCGAGGCCGGCCAGGGCGAACAGCACATAGGGGACCCCGTCGGTGTGGACGTGCGCCACGCCATTGAAGCCAATCGTAAATGCAGCGAGCAGCGCCAGCGGCTGGAACACCACCCACGCCGGTCCGAGCGCGGATTGCTTGTAGCGCGCTTTCAGGTCACGGCTTGCGAGCGCCCGGATTAGAGGCCCGTAGGTGAGCAGATCCGCCAATCGGACCCTCGTCGTCGCGGGCCTCCGGACCGTGGTCGGGGCTGGCTCCGCGGTGGCTTGTAGACCGACAGGGGGCGAGGTCATGGCGAGACGCTATCGGTGCAGCCTGATCACTATAGGTACCGTCGGCGCTTGCGGTCGGAGATCGACGAAGGCCAGTGCAGATATGCTGCTCCGCGTCGAATGGCAGCGCTGCATGAGTCAGTTTCATGAGGGTGCTCCGGCATGCTGTCCGCCGTTCCCGGACCTATCTGCATGGCGTTGCCGACTCGCGCCGCCGCGAGATTCGTATGCGAAGCCATTTTCGACGCCTTATTGATCCGCACGCGCTCGTCTTCGACATCGGCGCCAGCCGCGGCGACTGGACTGCGGTCTTTCGAAGCCTGGGCGCGACGGTCGTAGCCGTGGAGCCGGTCCGCGAAACGGCCGACGAGCTGAGGCGCCGGTTTCGCAAAGACGCGGGTGTCAAGGTCGTCGAAAAGGCGGTTACCGCGTCGACCGAGCCTGTGACATTGCACATCAACGCGATTCCAGAGCTCTGCTCGATATCGCCGGGCTGGATCGAGGCGACGGAGCGGAGCGGCCGGTTCTCAAAGTGGGGATCGCAGTGGGTCGAACACCGTACCGTGCCGGCAACTACGGTCGATCAGCTGATCGCCGAGTTTGGACGACCACAGTTCTGCAAGATTGACGTCGAGGGCTCGGAGGTCGAGGTGCTGGGAGGCGCGACCGTCCCGATCGATTTCTTGAGCCTTGAATTCGTCGCCGAACGGACGGCGAGTGCGCTCGATTGCATCTTCCGGCTGGAGCGCCGCGGATTCAGGTCGTACAACCTGTCCTACGGCGACACGTTTCGGTTCGTGCGCGACGAATGGCTCGGCCGCGCCGCGATCGAAGAATGGCTTCCCGCGCTGTTGACCCCTGGTACGTGGGGCGACTTGTACGCCGCGCAGGAGGTCAGGTCACCGGGCGCGTGAACTCATAACAGCCGCACGCGTACTCCGCCCGGGCAAAGTCCGCTGGGTCCGCCGCCGGCGTGAAACGGCAGGCGTCGTCGACGGCGGCAAATCCGACGAGCCGGAGCTCCGGAAACATCGCAAGCACATCCAGAGGGTCGTGTACGCGATGCGCGTTAAATCGCACGCGCCGCCGCCCGACCGGGAGACCCAGCAGGAGCATCCCGTCTGGAGCGAGTACGCGCTGAAGTTCGCGCGCGGCTCGTAGCGTTCCGAGCGGGTCAAGAGGATCGCCGTACCGACCGAGTCCGACATGTTCGATCACGTGCAGGCAGGACAGCGAGGCGACCGACCGGTCTGAGTAGGGGAGCTCGAGGAGATCCCCTGCTAACGGATGAAAGCCATCGAGATCGATCTGCACCGGACGACGGTCGATGAACGTGACCGGTACGAACGCACACAGTCCCACGGCGAACGACAACCGAGAGGCAACGTCGACGTGCTGACGGGGCCGCGCTGCCGCGACGCGGCTGGCCGCCCAGCCGTCGAGATAGGTGTAGTGCGGATCGAACTGCGTCGTGGCGGTGGCTTCGTCCAGAACCGGGAGGTCGTCGGCTACGCGGAGCCGCGCTGCGTGGTCCATGGACTGGAACGCTCGCCGCGCGCGCACGTATGACGGGTAACGCCGCAGAGCCCCGAAGGCGGCGTGTAGGGACACGACTCTCGATCCGTAGGTACGGATGGCTCGCAAGAGATAACGAACGGGGTCGGCGAGTCGCTGCTGCGTCTTGTGCAGGAATGCCGTCGGGTTCCTCGCCAGCAGCTCGGCCCGGTGCTGGGAGATCCGGGCCGCCGCGCCGATGCGCCGGGAGCGTTTGAAGTCGTCCCACCAGGTCTCGGATTGCCGCTGGCTGAAGTCCATCGCGACGCCCTCGGTCTCCGCGTATCGCTTGGCCGCGCGGGACCAGCGACCGCCGTTCACCGCCGTGCACAGGTAATACATCCCCCAGTAATAGGGATCGTCACCATGCTCCTTGACGCTCAGGAACGTGTCGCCGTACCGCCGGCTCCGAGGCGTTCCTTCCAGTTCGAACTGCCACACGGACTCCCCCGGAACGAGGAGTTCGCTCAGAACTTCCCTGCGCCACAGGGCGATCTGGCTGGATGTGCGGTATGCGGCATCGCGGGCGATGATCCCGAGTCGGGGATCGCTCGGTGAGCCGCGACTGGGAGGCGGAACCGCCAGAAGCCGGATGTAGCTGAGGTTATCCCGCTCCATCAGCCTGACGTAGTCCTGCACACGCTCAGTGTCGACCGGACTGGTCAGCCAGTAATCCTCCTGGAGGAAGAGGATGTAAGGCGTGTGAACACGTGACAGCGCGGCGAGGAGGCGCTCGGACCAGCTGGCGAGATCGCCCACCTTCAAGGTCGACACATCACCACCTTCACAATCCTTGAAGTTAGAGACCAGGTGAATCGGATACGGGCAGTCCGGCCAGTACTTGGTGAGGCCGTGGATCAGTCCCGGCCAGCAATCGGAGAACCCATCGAACGAGTTGATGATCACCGCAACCTGGGTCATCGATCCGCGGGTTCTACCAACCATGTCGTCGCAGGAACAGTTCGAGCGTGAGCAGCGTCCACAGCGCGTGGCCGTGGTTCTGGGCACGCATATTGTGCTCGGCAAGCATCCGATCGAGCTCGGCGCCATTCAACCGCCGGCGTAAGTGCGCCTGGGGCCCCAGCATCGCCGCCGTGTACGAGGCCAACTCGCCTCGGAACCAGCGATCGAGCGGCACGCCGAACCCGTGCTTGGGCCGGGACAGGATCTCGTCCGGCAGGAGTCCGGCGACCGCGCGCTTGAGGACTCGCTTTAGCGAGAGACCTCGGAGCTTGACCGCCGGGGGCAGTTGCATCGCGAACTCGACGAGCGCGATATCGAGAAACGGTGAGCGAACCTCGAGCCCATGGGCCATGCTCATGCGGTCGGTCTTGACGAGCAGGTCGTCGAGCAGGTAGGTGTCGAGGTTGAGCGCCAGCAACCGGTCGAGAGGGCGGGCGCCGGCGGTGGCTTCCCACTCGCGTCGGTAGCTCTCCTGCGCCCAGTCGTCGGGGGCATGGAGCAGGCGTTCGCGCTGGGCCGGCTGGACGTAGCTGACCCAACGCAGGTAGGCCGATGGCATTCCGTCTTCGATCGCTGACGCGAATCGCTGGATGCTTCCCACGCGGCCGTGAAGAGCACCCGATGGCAGCGCTGTCGCGAGCCGCTCGCCGCCCTGACGCACCGCGCGGGGCAGGTGGGCGAGGCGATCGGCCGCTACGCCGGCGGCGAAGCGCTCGTAGCCGGCGAACAGCTCGTCGCCACCGTCGCCCGACAGCGCCACGGTGACGTGTCTGCGAGCGACTTGGCTGAGGAGGAACGTCGGGATTGCACTCGAGTCACCGAACGGCTGGTCGTGGTGCCAGACGAGTCGCTCGGTCAGCTCGACCACGTCGGGGTGGACGACCTCCTCGTGATGCTCGGTTCCGAAGCGGTTGGCAACCGCGCGCGCGAACGGACGCTCGTCGAACCCATCGCGGTCCTCGAACCCGATCGTGAACGTCTTCACTGGTTCGCCGATCACGCTGGCCATCAGCGCGACGATCGCGCTCGAGTCGATGCCCCCGCTGAGGAATGCTCCGAGCGGGACATCCGCGATCAGGCGCCGGCGAATTGCCCGTTCGAGCTGGGCTCTGGTTTCGGCCGCTGCCTCCTCCAGCCCGACGTCGAGGGCACGGTCAGCCGCCGGACGCGCCAGCTGCCAATAGCGCTCCAACCGCGGCTGCCCGCCGGATTCGAGCGACAGCGTGTGCGCCGGCGGCACGCTTCGGATCCCCTCATAGAAGGTGAACGGCGTGGGCACGTAACCGAATGTGAGGTAGGCCGACAGGGCGCGTTCGTCTAGCTCGCAGGGAACGGCGGGGTGGGCGAGCACCCCCTTGATTTCGCTGGCGAAGACGAACGTGTCCGGCCCAGCCCAGTAGTAGAGCGGCTTCTTGCCGAGGCGATCGCGGCCGAGCGATAGCCGCTCGGGGCGGCTGTCCCACACCGCGAAGGCGAACATCCCGTCCAGCCTGCGCGCGAGCGACGGCGCGTCATGGTCCTCGGCGAGGTGCGCGATCACCTCGGTGTCGCCGCGGCTCGTGAACGTGTGCCCGTCCTCCAGAAGCCGCTCGCGAAGCGTTCCGAAGTTGTATATCTCGCCGTTCAGCACGGCGCCGATCGTGCCGCCCTCGTTGGTGATCGGAGGATCACCGTGTGTGAGGTCGAGGATCGCGAGCCGGTTCTGGGCGATGACCCCGCGGCCGTCGCCGAAGCGGCCCACGGCGTCGGGGCCCCGGTGGCGCTGGCAGGCCAGCTGGGCGTCGACCGCCACCGCGGCCCGTCCGGGTGTGGTGGAGACTGCTCCCGAGATCCCGCACATAGCGACAATGTGACCGATCGCGGTGTCCGATCCAACCTTCTCGATCATCGTGCCGACGTTTCGGCGGCCTGACGCTCTGCGCAAGACGCTGACGGCGTTGCTCGCGCTCGACTATCCGCGCGATCGCTACGAGGTGATCGTCGTCGACGACGGCGCTGATGACACGACCGCCAAGCTCGTCTACGCGTTTGGCGACCGAGGCGTCCCAGTGAGGCTCGCGGCGCAGCTCCGGCGGGGCGCCGCCTCGTCTCGCAATCGCGGGGCCCGACTTGCCCGCAACGACTGGCTGCTCTTTTGCGACGACGACATCATCACCCCGCCGTCTCACCTGGCGGGGCACCGAGATGCCCACGCCCGCCATCCGCACGCGCTCGTTGCCGGGACCTTTGAGTTGGCGCCGAGTGCGGTCGCGGTCCTCCTAGCGACGCCTTTCGGCCGCTACCGGATCAAGCTGGAGAACCAGTTCCTGGCGGAAATCCACGGGGAGTCGCTTGACGGGGATTCAGACCGGGTCCGGGTGCCCGGGGTTTCCGCCGCAAACCTGTCGATGCGCCGAGACCTGTTCTGGACGATCGGCGGTTTCGACGAGGACTTCCCGCTCGCCGGCGCGGAGGATCAGGACCTCTCCCTGCGAGCGCGCGCCGCTGATGCACTGCTCGTGCTCGACCCCAAGATTCCCTGCTTCCACAACGACCATTACCTCAGCCGGCGCGCGTACTGTGGGCGAGAGGAGCGCAGCGCCCGGACGACGCCGTTCCTCGTCCGCAAGTACCCGGCCCAGTTCGAGGACGTTCCGTACGCGCGGGAGAATCGGCCGATCGCCGCCGATGACCCTCCTCGGCTCGTCGTCAAGAAGCTTGTTAAGGCCGCACTCGCAAGCAGGCCGCTGCTCGAGCTGCTTCATGCGACGGCGCGTGTCGGCGAGGCCGGTCGTGCTCCCGAGGCACTGCTCCGGCGCCTGTACGCGGGATTGCTCGGCCTCCACCTGTTCCGCGGGTTCCGTCGATCATGGAGCACGTAGGGCCTCAGCTCTCGATCGCGATCGTCCTCCACAACTCCGCGGAGGCGCTCCTGGGCTGCCTGCGCTCGGTCCGTCCCGCCGTCCAGGCCGGCTGGGCGGAGGTGATCGGCGTCGACAACGCCTCTCCCGACGACGGCGGCGCGGTCCTGCAGCGCGAGTTGCCGGGCGCCCAGGTATTGAGACTGGAGCGCAACCGCGGATTTGCGGCAGGGGCCAACGTCGCTATGGCCCGCGCCCGTGGGCGTTACTGGCTGTTGTTGAACCCGGATGTCCGCGTCCCCGCGGACGGCCTCGAGAAGCTCGTGGCGTGGATGGACTGCCATCCGCGACACGGCGTGGCCAGCCCCGACCTCATCGGCGCGGACGGGCGATGGCAGGCGCCGGGACGAGCGTTCCCGTCGATCGGGCGCACGCTGCTTGAGCTCACCAGGGCCCATCGCGCGCTCCCACCCGATCTGCGCGGGCGTGTGCTGCGTGGTCCCTACTGGATCGGCGGCGACCAGCTCGACGCAGACTGGGTGCCAGGGGCCTCGATGATCATCAGACCGACCGCAGCAAGGCAGGTCGGCCCGCTGCGGGAGGATCTGTTTCTGTACGGCGAGGATCTCGAGTGGTGCGCGCGCCTGGCGCGCGGAGGTTGGCTGATCGGCGTCTGTGCGTCGACTACGTTTGTGCACGACACCAGCTCGAGCGCCCGTCTCAGTTTCGGCGAGGAGGACACGGCGCGCCGGGTCACGATGGGCATCGACGGGGCGCAGCGCGTTCTCTGGGGTTCGAGGCGCGCTCGAACGCTGGCGGCGCTGACGGCGATGTCGCACGGGCTCGAATCGTGTGCGCCCGGGCGAGCTCCGGAGCAGCGCCTGCGCGCGCGCCGCGCCGCCCGAGCCTGGAGCCGAGCAGCTGCGGGTCGCCCCGATTCCGGGTGTCCTCCGGGCACGCCAGGGTTGCTATGGACGAGCCCTACCTTAGGGTTGTGACACCCTCGGCAGGAGGGGCCGCGCGCGACCGCCGGTGGCTGAGCCAGCGCGCGTACAACTCCGAATAGCGGCTCGCCATCGACGTCGCGGTAAAGCCCTCGACTCGTCGTCGCGCCGAGGCGCCGATCGCGGGCCACGACGAGCGCAGCGCGAGCATCTCCTGCAGGCACCGAGCCAGCGCGCTCGGATCGGGGGACGGGCACAGAACTCCCGTTTCGCTCGACACGATCACCTCGGGCGCGATCCCGACGGGCGTGCTCAGAACCGGGCGCGCCATCGCCATGGCCTCGACAATGACCATCCCGAAGGACTCGGCGATCGCGGGGTGGACGAAGACATCGAACGCCGCCAGCACCTCGGGCACGTCGCGACGAGGGCCACAGAGCAGGACCCGGTCGGCGACTCCGAGAGCGCGGGCCTGCGCCGCCAGCGGGCCGGCATCCCCAGCGCCGACGATCACGAGCCGCGCCTCGCGAACCTCGGCCAGCGCCGACGCAAACGCCTGTAGGAGCGCGGCGTAGTTCTTCAGCGCGTACAGCCGGCCGATCGCTCCGAACACCAGCTTTCCCTCCAGACCAAGCTCACGGCGCACGCGAGCAGGGTCGACGTTGTGGGGGTCGAGCCGCTCGAGGTCGAAGCCGTGGTGGACGATTTCGATCTTGTGCTCGGGGACGTGGGCGATCCGCGTCAGCGTCAGCGTCACGTCTTGCGAGGGCGCGATGATGTGATCAGATAAGCGGGCCCGTGCACAACCGCTCGGGCCACACCAGGCGGCGGCCATGGAACGGCAGCTCGTGCGAGTGGTGGGCGGTCATGACGGCGACCGGAGTGCGAGCCAGGCGAGCGGCCGCCAGGCCGACGAGCGACCCGTCGACCAGGTGCGTCTGCACGACGTCGGTTCGCCATCGATGTAGCTTGCTGGCCAGCCTTGCGACAGCGGCCGGGTACGTGGCCCGGGAGGAGGCACCGAGCGCGAAGGTCGAGACGCCGAGCGAACGCATATCGTCCTGGAGCGCTCCGGCTGGCCCGACGCAACCCACGGAAACCAGTTCTCGGTCCAGACCGCCGGCCTCGATCAGGGTGCGGAAGTATGGGTGGGGCCCGGCATCCGTAATCACGTGCACGACCGATACGCCGACGCTCGACGGAATCTGATCCACTGACCGAAGCATGACGGCCGCAGCGGTCAGCGCAGTGATCCCGGTCCACAACGGCGCCGCGTACGTGGCCGAAGCGGTCCGGAGCGTCTTGGGTCAGACGCGCCCGCCGATCGAGTGCCTGGTGATCGACGACGGCTCCACCGACGGGACCGCGGAAGCGGTGCGTCAGTTCGGCGACGAAGTCATCTACGTACGACAGGATCAAGCGGGGCCCTCGGCCGCGCGTAATCGGGGGGCGCGAGCTGGCCCGCGGCTCGCTCGTCGCATTCCTTGACCACGACGACACGTGGCTCCCAACCAAGCTCGACCGTCAACTCGAGGTGCTCGAGCATGACGAGGGCGCAATCCTGGCGTTGTGCGCCGTTGAGGTCGTCGATCAGCGCGGCGAGGTCCTTGGAACCAAGCGCCTTCGAGCGCGCGAGGACATCCTCACCGGGATGTTGATGTTCGACGGCACGGAAACGGTCTCGTGTGGCTCGGCCGGGCTGGTCCGGCGCACCGAGCTCCTGCGGATGGGCGGATTCGACCCCGTCCTGTCGATCTCGGAGGACTGGGATCTGCTGTTCCGGGTGCTGCTCGCCGGCGATGTCGCCTATGTCGAGGATCCGCTCGTGCGCTATCGCGTGCACGACTCCAACCGGAGTCGTTGGGACATCGCCACGATGGAGCACGACATGACCTACGCGTTCGCGAAGGCGTTCGCCGATCCTCGTCTTCCCCCTGGACTCAGGGAGCGCAAGCGTTACGCCTACGCACGCATGTACCGGATGCTCGCGGGCTCCTACGCGGACGCTGGGCAGAGGAGCGCCGCCCTGCGGACGCTCGCGATCGCGCTACGGCACGATCCGCGCATCGTTCGAGACCTGAGGCGAGGCGTTCACCGGATCCGGTCCGCCACTTCCTCGTAGAGGCGGCGATAGCGCGGAATGCCCACGTCGTCGAGCGACAACTCGCGGTGAGCGACGGCGCGGCACCGTTCGCGGGTGATGGGGCGCCCGAGCAATACGAGGCTGTGGTCGACAGCCGACCGGTATGCGCCGCTGGTGTGGTCGCTGACCAGCGCACCGATGTCGTCGGTGATCAGCGCATCGAGATCGCCGACGCCGGCTGTGCACACAACGGGCAGCCCCGCGCCCAGGTACTCGCCGATCTTGGTCGGGGATGAGGAAGCCTTCGACGGCGCCGGGCGGATGAAGCTGATCCCGAAGTCCGCGGCCGCCAGGTAGCCGCCGAGCAGCTCCGGCGGCACCGAGGTAATCGTGTAGTCGCCCCGCACTCCCCGGAGCTCGAGCTGGCGAACGATTTCCTCGCGGTCCCCCTGGGTGAGGATCAGAAAGTGCAGGCCGGGGATCGCCTCCCTTGCGAGCGCGAAGAACTCGGCCATCTCGGCCGCCATGTACCAGCCCCCGAACTTGCCGACGTAGATCATCACCGTGGCGTCCGTCAGCCCCAGCTTTGCGCGGGTGCCGTCGCGTTCTGAGCTCGCGAGTTCCAAAGCCCGCAGATCGGCGCAGCACGGGATCGCGTGAGCGGTGCCGTCGCCGTCGAACATGCGCCGGCGAATCCGCTCGGTCAGCACGACGATGCCGTCGGCGCGCGCGATCGCCGCGCGCTCGACCGCCTTCGTCAGACGGAACGGCACGCCACCATCCCGCCACCGCCCTGCGTCGACGTACTCCTCGGCCATCAGCCCGCGGATGTCGAAGATCAGCGCCGGGCGACGGCCGCTCAGCCACCGCGCGATCAGCGACATCGCCGCCGGGACGTGCGACCGCGCATGCAGGGCGTCGAGGCGGTGGCGCGTGACGAGCACCGTGGCGTACAGCGCGCCCGCGAGCGTGTCGTAGATCGTCGCCGGCAGTGACGGGCGCTTGTGGTAGCGCAGGCCGTGCCAGCTGATGCCCCGGCTCGACAGCCGGTCGCGGACCTCGCAGCGCTCTGCTCGCCCCAGCCGTCTGGTCTCGAACGTCAGCAGGTGGATGCGATGGCCATCCGCCGCCAGTCCCTCCAAGTAGGCGACGACCTGGCTGTGGACGAGCGGATCGTCGAGCGACAGGTAACACACGTACAGCGACCGCAGCCGGCGCATCCGCTAGGCGACGGCCGACCGGAACGCGGCGACGATCTTCTCCGCGTTAGCTTGAACCGTGTAGCGACGGTGTGCCATCTCCGCCGCCTGCCTGCCGCAACGCTCGCGCAGATCGGCGTCGCCGACGAGCCGCTCGACGGCGGCCCGCCAGCCCGCGTCGTCGCTCGCAAAGAAGCCCGTGACGCCGTCCTCGATCACCGCCACATTGGCCCCGACGGGGGTTGCGACCGGCGGTATCCCGAGGGCCATGTACTGCACGAGCTTGAGGTAGAACTTGTGTGGCGCCCAGCGGGTGGCCGGCACGGGAAGCAGTCCGACGTCGAGCCTGCGCAGATCGTCGACCTCGCTGTCGGCGTGCCACGGTGCCTCGTCGTGGGGGACGTCGGCAAGTCCGAAGTCGCGCCCGCCGATGAACAGCAGCTGCACGTCCGAGCGCCGGCTCCAGACCTTCAGCGGCTGACGGATCATTTGCAGGTTCGTGGCCGTGCTCGGGCTCCCGCTCCAGCCCACGCACACGGTGCCGTGATCGCGGCCGGTGCCCGGCATCCAGCCCGTGTAGCGGTCGGCATCGACGACGCTCGGGATCTCCCAGACATTTGCGTTGTGCCTGCGCGCGAAAGCCACGTGACTCGGCGAGTTCGCCAGCACGACCTTGCTGATCCCGCACAGCGCTTTCACCTTCCCCGGCGCCTTGAGGTAGGAGAGCCATCCGTTCGACGGGCTGCGGTAGGGGATGTACAGCGGATCGTCGAGCAGATAAATCAGCGGCTTGCCTCTGCGGGCCACCCAGCGCTCGACCACCGCCGGCCCGATCAGCGTCGCCTCGCGGTTGACGAGCACGGCGTCGTAGGGGGTGAGGTCTCGGACCTTGGGCACGAACCTCGCGTACGCGCGCGCCATCTCGAGCGCCTTCTGCCCAACGAGACCCGGGCGGTAGATGATCTCGTGCAGGCGGTCGGTCTCGAACACCGCGTACTCGAGGGAGATGTCCGCTTCGCGCAGGACACGCTCCCATAGCTCGAAGCTCGAGCGTGGCCCGGCGGTCGTTCCGTACGGATATGGCGTGAGGACGAGGACGCGCATACGAGCCGGGACGCTCGATCTTATCTCCGGAGGTCGAGTTGACCTGGACCAGGAATCCAAGCATCGTTCCCCACGTGTCGCTCACCAGCCGTCTCGACCGACTCGACATGTCCCTGTTCGACCCCATCCAAGGAGGCTGCGCGTCTGACAGCGATCGCCGGTCTCTGCTGGCGCTGCACGCGGCGGTGGCGGCCCGGGGCGATTTCAACTATCTGGAGGTCGGCTCGTATCACGGCGCCAGCCTGCAGACGTTCGTGGCCGATCCACGCTGCCGCCGGATCGTCTCGATCGACCGGCGCGATGACGCCTCGCCGGACGAGCGGCCGGAGGAAGCCAAGTATCCCGACAACACAACGGCGCGGATGCTTGAGCGTCTGGCGGGCGTCCCGGAAGCCGATCTGAGCAAGCTGACGACGATCGATTCGAGCACGGAGAGCCTCGACCCCACCGAGTTGAGCGCCGACCTCTGTCTCATCGACGCTGAGCACACGAACGTCGCCGCGCTGCGGGACGCGCGTTTCTGCCGACGGGCGATTAGCGATCGGGGAGTGATCGTGTTCCACGACAGGACCCTTGTGGACCAGGGGATCCAACAGTTCCTGGGCCAGCTGCCGCGCTATCGGGCCTACCCGCTCGCTCACGATCTTTTCGTGGTCGAGCTGAATGTCCCCTCGCTGCTCGCCGACGCGAGGGTCAGGACGCAGGTGCCGGGCGGCGTGTGGCTGCTGCTGGATCGATTACGTGCCGTGCGGCCGGCGCTCCGCCTCGCACCGCTGGTTCGCGGTCTGAGGCACGGCGCCGCGCAGATAGGGCTAGCTCTCGGAGCGCCGCGGCGCAGGGGGCGGGGCCGACTAGTACCGAGGGGCGGACACGGAGCCGGGTCATCAGGCGGGCTGTTCGAGATTCATACGTTCGTCACCGACGACGCTCTCTACGAACGGATGTGCGGCTCCTTCGTCGACGCCGGCTTCAGTCCAGACGCGTTCGTGCGACTGACCGACGCAAACGACGATCCGTACGCCGCGATCACACGCATCGCCCAGGGGTCAACCGCGCGCTACCCGATCCTCTGCCATCAGGACGTCTTCGCCGATCAGGGCGCTGGGGCAGCCGACCTGCTGGGGCGGTTGGAGCAGCTTGACGCCGAGCAGCCCGACTGGGTCGTGGCAGGAAATGCCGGGGTCATGGCGAGTGGCCGACTTCTCCGGCGGCTCGTCGACGGGCACGGCGGCTCGACCGGCGAGCCCTTGCCGCTTCCAGTGGTGACGCTCGACGAGGACTTCCTCGTCTTGAACCCGGTTAACCGACCCCATTGTTCGGCGGGCGTGTCGGGGTTCCACCTCTACGGCGCCGACATCTGCCTTCACGCGCTTGCGACCGGTGGCACAGCACACGTCATCGACTTTCCCGTCACCCACGTTGGCCAGCTCGATTTGACCGGCGAGCGCCGCCGTCAGTACTGGGACGTCTACGATCACGCTCGCGACAACTTCACGGCAGCCTGGAACGACCGCTGCCTGTTCCGGTATGTCCTGACCCCGAGTGACGGGCTCTTCCTCAGCCGTTCGAAGCTCCTGCGACGGGTGTTTGGTTCGTCGGCGGCAGTGGCGTCCGTTACCCAGTGCCGCTACGAGCTCTACGACTCACCGCTCCGGGCGATCGACCGGATCGCCGCCTCTCGCCTCAGGCGTACTCGAGCCGCGCCATGAGCGCCTTGACATCGGCGTGCATGTGATCGGCGAGCAGGTCGACGTCGGGCACGAGCGTGGGGTCGGCGGTGAGCCCGAAGTTGAGCGTGTCGCACAACGACACGACGGCGATCCGGAGCGCGTGGTGCTCCCGGATCTCGGCGATCGAGTAGAGCGCGCGCACCCGGGCGCCCAGCACCTGGACCGGCTGGCGCGGGCCGGGGACGTTCGAGACGTTCAGCGCGAACGAGCGAGGGTGGGTGAGAACGCGCTGGGCGAAGCCGCGCAGTTGCGGTGCCTGGCCGAGCCGGGCCATGAGTGCGTCCAGCTGCTGCGCGTCGTGGCCTTCCTTGCGTACGCGAGTGGCGTGGCGGATGGCGCGCAGACGATCCACGGGGTCGGCCGCAAGCGGCACATCGAGGCAGAAGAACGAGTCGCGGTTGCCGGCCCCGGCGCCGTCATCGCCCGGCATGACAGCGTCGTGCAGGCTCACCGGCACCTTGATGCGGACCGCGCCGAGGTGGCCGTGACGGTCCTCGAGCCAGCGCCGGAGCCCGCCGGCGACGACGGCCAGGACGGCGTCGTTTAGCGTCGCGCCGTCGGTCGCCCGCGCTGCGCTGCGCAGTCCGTCGAGCTCGACCGTCGTGAACGCAACCGACCGCTTCGCATCGATGTGGCCGTTGAACGGGGACCGTCGCCATGGATGGGGCGCCTCCCGCGTCGCGGCACGCAGGCCGCGGAAGTGGTGGAGCGCCGCCGGGCTCGTCCGCTTCCTCGCTCTGGCAACTGAGCGCGGGGGTCGTGCACCCGCCGAAGAGTCCCACAGCGCGGCGTCAGCCATCCGCATCGCCGTCGTGCCATCGGCGAGGGCGTGATGGATGCGCCAGATCAGCGCGCTACCGCCTCCGGCCAGGCTCGGGACGACGTCGATTCGCCAAAGCGGCCGCGAGCGGTCGAGCCGCTGCTCGAACAGGTGGGCGACCGTGGCGCGCAGCCCGGCCATGTCGATTGGTCCGGGTTCGTCGTAGGCGACGACGTGTTGATCCAGATCCAGCTCCGGCTCGAGCACCCAGCACGGTTCGCCCTGCGTCTCACAGAGGCCCATTCGCAGGGGCAGTGCGTGATCGAGACGAGCGGCGACCGACGAGCGCAACCGACCGACGTCGATCTCGTCCTCGAGCAAGATGATCTTGCACGTGTGCCCAGCGACGGTTTCCGTCTCCAGCCCGAGAATCGTCAGATCCTCCACGGAGAGGGGCCGCACCACTTCCGGTACAACCGGGCCGTCGGCACTCCTCGTCGTGCCCGACATATCGTCATCGACCCTATCGCGCGGCCGTTGATCTAGGACTTTTCGTGGGGACATGAGAAGCTCCCATGGAGAGGGTGAGGATGAGCGACGTCGAGACAACAATCGTCACAACGCCCGACGGCCGTGAGCTGTGCCTGGAGATCGCGGGCAACGAGTCGGATCGGCCGGTGCTCGGGCACATCGGAACTCCGAACTCGCGCCACCTGTTCAGCGCGTGGATCGAAGATGCACAGGCGCGCGGCGTTCGGCTGATCAGCTACGACCGTCCGGGCTACGGTCGCTCGACGCCGCAGCCAGACCACACAGTCGCCGATGGAGCCGACGACGTGCGGGCGATCGCCGGCGCGTTGGGTATCGATCGGCTCGCCATCTGGGGCTGGTCCGGTGGCGGTCCGTACGCGCTCGCCTGCGCGGCGCTGCTGCCGGATCTGGTCGTCGCCGCGGCGACGATCGGATCGATTGCGCCCTGGGGGGCTCCGGGTTTGGACTTCTTCACGGGCATGGGCGAGGAGAACGTCGACGAGATCAAGCTGTACTTCTCGGACCCGGAGGCGTCACGCCGCAAGAGCAGGGAGGAGCTGCCCCGGTACATCGGGTTGACGCCCGACGATGCGATCTCCGTCTTCAAGACGCTGCTTTCGCCGCTGGACGCAACCGTCCTGACCGGCGACTTCGCCGAGTGGTGTGTGCGCGGTATGGATGACGGCCTCGCCCCCGGCGATCAGGGCTGGTGGGATGACGGCGTGGCTCACCTGTCGGACTGGGGATTCGCGCTCGACTCGATTCGCGTACCGGTCAAGGTGTGGCACGGCCGCCACGATCGGTTCGTGCCGTTCCAGCACGGTCAGTGGCTGGCCGCGCACGTTCCCGGTGCGGAGTCAGCGCTAAGCGACACCGAGGGCCACCTCACTGTGCCGGTCGGGAAGATCGGCGATGTCCACGAGTGGCTTCTAAGCCACTTCTAAGCCGGCGAAGTGGCGGTCGAGTTCGTTGGCGTAAGCGGCACCGAGCGACCCGCCGTTCTCGGCTAGCCAGTCACTGAACGCGATGCGTCCGAGCGGCGGGGCGTGCGAGACGAGCGTGCCCGCCATCAGGCCGCTGATCTCGTCCTGGGTGAGCACGACGTCGCGCACGAGTAGACCGAGCGCGCGCGCCGCTACCCGCCATCACGAGCGGCGGGATGTGGGCGATCGGCGCGCGGCTCGCGACCGCGGTGCGAACGGCGACCACAAGCTGCTCGAACGTCATCGTCTCGGGCCCAGCGGCGTCGAGGACCGCGTCGTCCCCGGCGTGGCTCTGCTCGACGCAGATGCGAGCGACATCGAGAGCGTGAACGGGCTGCACCGGGTAGCGCCCGCTGCCCGGGATCGCGAACAGCGGCATCCGCCGCAGGATCCAGGCGATGTTGTTCGTCAGCACATCACGCTCGCCGCCGAAGATCAGGGTGGGCCGCACGATCGAGTACGGGATGCCGACCTCGGCCAGCGCTCGTTCGACCAGCGCCTTACCCCGGAAGTACGGCAGCCGGGATTGGAGCGAGGGATTCGAGATGCTGAGGTGGACGACCCTCGCCGCACCGGCACGCCTCGCCGCGTGGAACAGTGCTCGGGAGTTCGCCACCGCGGTCGCGAACGTCGTCCGATCGTGATCGAACCGGACCCAGTAGGTGTTGTAGACGGTAGTTACGCCGTCGAGGCTGCGCGCCAGCGCCGCCACGTCGTCGAACCTGTAGCGGCGCGCGTTGACGCGCCCCTGGAGCGGATGTCGCCGGTCGGGATGAAACGTCAGCGTTCGCACCTGGCGGCCTCCGTCCAGGAGCCGCTCGGCGATGTACCTGCCCGAGTAGCTGAACGCTCCCGTCACCAGGTCGACGCCGGTGTCCGCTTCGCTCACGAGCCCTCCGGCTGTTGAGATGGCAGAAGGGCTCCGGCGAGCTCGGCATATCTGATGCCGAGGTCCAGCAGCGACTCGGCTGCGGTCTGGTCGCTCTCAAGCTGGCTGAGCATGTCGATGCCCAGGTACAGGGCGACGATTGCGAAGGCCACGTCACGCGGCGGGACGATCGCCGCCAGTACGGAGCCCGTGAGAAGCTCGTCGAGCTTGTCCTGCACCATCGCGATCCACGGCTCGATCCGGGCCGCGACCTCGCGTCCGAGCTCCCGATCGGACATGCCACCGGCGACCAACTCCCCAAGGACGGTCACGTAACCCTGCTCGAGATCGGCGGCATAGATCTCCCGGGCCAGCGCCGCCAGGTCCGGGATCGAGCGCGCGCTCTGGAACGCTGGTCGGTAGGCGTCAATCCTTCGGTCGCTGACGAGGTCAAGCGCCGCCAGCAGCGTATTTCGGACGCTGCCGAAGTGGTAGAAGATCAGCGCCTGGTTAAAGCCGCCCACCCGGGCGATCTCACGAGCGCTGGCGCCGTGGAAGCCGGCCGTCTTCAGCGTCTCCACTGCGGCCTGAACGATCTCGAGCTTGGTGCCCGTTGGGGACTCAGCGAGCGTCATGTTCGAGCGATTTTAGCGCTCGCTCAAAGCGAGTGCTCAAATCAGATCGATCTCATAGGCTTCTGGGGCTCCACCGCCTCAAGGACCTCGGCCGCGCACAGCACCTCTTCCAGCTCGAGGCGAACGGTCTCGAGGCCGACTTCCCCGTACTTCGCTCGCTCGAGCACCCGCAGCTGGCCAACAATCTCCCGGCGCAGTCGGCGAGCTTCATCGGGCGCGAGCAGGAGCTCGCGGACGTGCGGGGCCTGGTCGAGTCCGCACGGCTCGTCAGCCTGACTGGAGCCGGCGGGGCGGGCAAGACTCGCCTCGCGCTCCAGGCCGCTGCGGATCTGCTCGACGTTTACGGCGATGGCGTTTGGCTGGTGGAGCTCGCATCGGTCACGGACGAGACGGTCGTGGCTTCGAAGATCACCGAGACACTCGGCATCGTCGCCCGCCCCGGTCAGCCGATGTTGCAGACGCTGACGGACGTCCTCGAATCGCAGGAGATGCTGATCGTGCTCGACAACTGCGAGCACTTGATCGAGATCAGTGCGAGGGTTGTCGACGGCGTACTTCGATCGTGTCCGCGCGTTCGGCTGCTGATCACGAGCCGGGAGCCCCTTGGCATCGCGGGGGAGAGCATCTACCGCGTCCCATCGCTGTCGCTGCCCTCTGTCGACGCGACCGACGCCATCGCGGTCGCACGATCCGATGCCGTGGCCCTGTTCGCCGAGCGCGCACGATCCCAGGGCGTCGAGCTCGTACTCGACGAGGAGAGCGCAGCGCTGATCGTCTCGACATGCAGAAGGCTCGACGGCATGCCGCTCGCCATCGAGCTCGCCGCCGCCCGCCTGCGCTCGCTGTCGCTCGCCGACATGCACGATCTGTTGGACCAGCGCTTTCGCCTTCTCACGGGGGGCAGCCGGAGCGCGCTCGCGCGCCAGCAGACCCTGCGGGCGACCGTCGATTGGTCGTACTCGCTTCTCAGCGTGTCCGAGCAGTCAGTCCTGCGACGGCTGTCGGTGTTCTCCGAAGGGTTCGACCTCGAAGCTGCGGGCGCCGTGTGCTCGTTCGATGGCATCGAGAGGGACTCGGAGAACGTCATCACTCGAGAGTTTTAGCACTCGCTCAAAGCGATTGCTCAAATCAGAGCTGTGAGCGAACGTCGGCCACTGTAGCCTTCGCTCTCAGGATTACCCGAAATACACTCGCCGCGAGGTGCGGAGCATGGGGAGTAGGGATTGACAGGATCCCGGCGAGAGGATGGACGCGGATCCACGGCAAAGCGGGCGCACGAGCCGCCTTCGGGTGAGCGCAGCCGTGGACCGCTCGGCTCGGTGATGCGGCTCCAGCAGTCGGTCGGAAACCGCGCGGTCGCGCAGCTCGTCCAGCGCCAGCCGACGACCACACCGACCAAGCCCGCAGGCACGGCCGGGCCTCCGAGCAAGACCCCGCCACCGCGCAACGCCGAGAAGTTGCCCCTGGCTCTGTCGACAGATCCCGATGACGCCATCGTGTTCCAGACTCAGAAGGGCAAGCTCGGGGCACTCGAGGTGTACTGCACCGGCCGGCTGTCGGTGTACGGCTCGGCGACGTTCGACGGCGAGCAGATCCCGGCGGACGCCGACCTACCAAAAGACCGCTCCAAGCATCCGTCGGTATCGCTGTGGACCGCTCAGCACGCGCGCGAGGTCGCCGCGCGCACGCTGAACGCCGTCACCCCGACCGGCAGCGACCAGGAGATCGTCGTCAACATCGGCGGACAGTCGCTCGTGCTCGATCTGGCCAGGGGGTTCGAGGGACTTCCGCCGTTCGGCGTCGCCGGCGAGTTCCACGTCTCGCCGCAGGAGCTCGATTTCGGATCGCTCAAGATCCCGCACCCCAAGGTCCGGCTCGACGCGACGATCTGGATCACGCCGGGCTCGGGGTCGCCGTTCTCCCAGCCCCCGCCGGCGGCCGACGACAGCGCCGTGTTGTCCTACGGCTTCGCCGGCGGCAGCGCCAACTTCAGCGACAGGCACACGGATCCGACGCACACGACACGCACCGGTGCGATCACGCTGTGGTCGTCGGTCAACAGGCTCGAGCACGAGCTCCATGAGGACGTGCGCGACCACCCGGCGCTGAAGAACCGGGAGCAGAAGGTCGCGCTGCTCCAGGAGATGCGTCCGTTCTTCGGCACCGACGATCGCACGATCGAGCACTTCAAGCGGATCCGGCGCGTCTTCCTTCAGAGCCCGAGCAAGAAGAGCAACCTGTTCATGCACGACGAGGCGGCGGCTCGGCTGGAGGCCGTGCGTGACGAACTGCCCGCCGGGTCGATGCCCAGCAGTGAGATCGGCTGGCCCCGCGCCGCCCATTCGCTGGGGGCGATCGGCAGCATCGGCAACCTTCACAACATGGGGATGGCCGTCGACTTCAACGCCACCGAGATGCCGCACCTGTCCTCGGCTCGCGAGCTCGACCTAGTCCGGCTCGTCACCGGTGGAGTGCACCTCGATCTGCCGGAGATGTGGACGCGCCGGCAGGGTGCCTACGACGAGATGATCAAGCGCACCGCCGAGCGCGGCGCGATGCCCGACCCCGATCCGACCAGCGACGAGGGGAAGTTCCTCGCCAAGACGGTGCAGGTCGCTCAGGACGCCTCCGATCGCTCCGAGCGCTTCAAGCACAGCCTCGACGTGACCGACAAGAACAACGCTCTCGTCGTCGACGGCCAGGCCGAGATGGCTCGCCTCAAGGAGAGCTACCTCACCGCCCGAGCGAACAAGGTGCAGTGGAGCGACGCCGACAGGGATGCGTTCACCCGCTTGGTCAAGCCGTGGGCCGACACCGTTGACAAGGAGGTCGCGAGCGCCGGAAAGACCGCCGAGGCCGCCGGGTTCAAGCTCCAGGGCCTCGCCACGGGGAAGGCGCTCACCGACGAGCAGACGGCGCTGACCGCCGCCGTTGCCGCCGGGACGAAGCTCCGAAAGGCGATCAAGGACGACACGCCGACCGCGAAGCAGTCGACGGACCTGGCCGCGCTGTTGCCCAAGCTGCGCCAGCTTCTGCAGCGAGACCCGCCCTCCGCCGATGCGCAGCCGGACGCCGCGGCGATGATTGCCGAGCTGGACCAGCTGCTCGCCGCCGCTGCCATCCGGCTGAAGGGCTACGGCAAGGCGGTCTGGTACAACCGCGTCGCCGACCTGCGCCACGGTCTCGACTCGCCCGACTGGGTGCTCGGCACCAGCCGCCAGCTCGAGGTCGTCGACCCCTCGCCGGCGCAGATGGTGCAGCACGGGTTCTTCAACCTCCGCGAGCACTCGCACAACGCCGCGGAGTCAGTGTCGATCGACTTCATCAAAGCGATGGTCAAGCACGGATTCCTGATGCTCGGGGCGTGGGACACGCCCGACTTCATGCACTTCGAGCTCCGCTGGCAGGGCCCCGGCACGAGGCACTAGGCGCCTCGTTGCCCGGGCGGGAGCGCCGTTTCGGGCCTCGCGGTCCTGGGTAACGCGACAACACCGGCGCTCGGCGGGAGCCCCGTCGCGCTGCCCATGATTGACATGGGTAGCGCGTCAGGGCCGACGTTCCCGGCCGGGATCGACGTGTTGCCCACGTAGGTCGGGCGGTCCGGGCTCGCGCCGTGGCGGATTCGTGTCGGCCGGCGCCACCGGTGATGCACAACGCGCCAACCTCGCTCCCGAACCGGAGCCGGGGCGTGTTGTGCTTAACAGTTGTGCATAGCGCGCCAGGGCTCGTCGTTCCGGCCGGTGTTGGCGTGCTGTGCATCATCGACCGCACGCGGATGCCCACGCCGGACCGAACGTCAGGGCTTCAATTGCGACGCCAGGTAATCCCAGTCGCGATTGAATCGGTACGAGTGGTTCGCCGGCGGTAGCGGCGCCTGTGTCTCCAGGAACCGCACCCGGCCGCGACTCCGGTTGTGAAAGGCGTGAACGCACCCGACGCCCGTCCAGAAGACGTCGCCGGCGTGAAGCGTGAACTCCTCGCCGTCGGCCATCGCGCCGACCTCGCCTTCGATCACGTAGTAGGTCTCTTCGAATGGGTGGTCGTGGGGCTGCGCGACGCCGCCCGGCTGGTACTCGACCATGAACATCTGGTGCAGCACGGCGCCGAGGCGCTGGTCGACCAGCATCTTGACCGCGATCCCGCTGTAGGCCAGCAGTGCCGTCGCCATGCTCGCCGACACGGTTGGCGCATCGACAGCGGCGCCGATCTTGAGGTTGTCGACGTCCATCTCGCCGGCGCCCAGGCGGAAGAACGTGCGCGTCCGCGGATCTCTGATGTCCACTGGCGCGGACACCTCGCCGTTGCGCACGCGCTCGCCTGTCCAGAACGTATCCGGCTGACCGGAGAGGCGCGGCGCCGGCGAGTTCACGGCGATCCACAACGCGTCGCCGTCGGCGTCGTTGGTCCAGGCGTGAGGAACCCCGACGGGCACGAGTCCGCAGTCGTCGGCAGCGAGTCGGTGCGTCCGCCCGTCGACGGTCAGGGCCGGGTTGCCGGCGAGGACGTAGAAGCTCTGCTCGGTCGAGTGCAGGTGCGTGTCGACATGCCCGCCGGGTTGCAGTGAGCACAGCGTGAACCCGGTGTGCACCGATTCGACGCGCCGTCCGACCAGCGTCGCGGTACGCCACCGGCTGGAGTGCTCAGCCAGGTCCGCCGGCGCCGCCAGCTCAGTCTCGTCCGCCCGTTGGACGTGGTGATAAGGAGTCACAGCAGCAGCCAGCCGGCGTCGACCGCGAGGTTCACGCCGTTGACGGCGCGGTTCTTCAGCAGGAACAGCGCGGCGTCGGCCACGTCGTCCATCGTCGCCAGGCGGCCGGTGGGCGTCCGCGCCTTCGTCCGCTCGAGCATCTCGGCGGCGTTCTCCCACGCCGGGCTGTCGCCGACGATCCCGGGGTGGATGGCGTTCACCCTGACGGGGGCCAGTTCGGTGGCGAATGTCCGCACCATCGACGTGACGGCGCCGTTGACGGTCGTGACGGTGGTCGAGCCCGGGTAGGGGCGTTCCCGCGCCTGGCCCCCGAACAGCAGCACCGACGTGTCGTCGTGCATTCGCGAGTGCAGGCAGTGGAGTACCTCCGTGTAGCCCACCAGCTTGAGGGTCGCCAGTCGGAGCGCCCGCTCGATGTCGTAGTCGCGAATCGTGTTGGCGTCCCGCTCGATCGCCGCGAGCACGACGTGATCGACCGCCTCGAGCGGCCCGAGAGCCGCCGCGATGTCCGCCGGCGCCGTCAGGTCGAGTGCCGCGCCGGTGGTCTCGCCACCGATCTCCCGGGCTACCTCGTCCGCCCGTGTGCGCTCGCGCCCCGTGAGGACGACGCGCTCGCCCCGCTCGGCGAAGCGCTCGGCGAGGCGGCGCCCCAGGCCCTGCGTCCCACCGATGATCACTGTCGTTCCGTCGGCCATTCCTGGTTTGCCCACCATGCTCGCTCTCTGGTAGAAGGGACTCTACGCAGATGGCCGATCGAGTCCTCACCACTCACGCGGGAAGCCTTCCGCGTCCCGACGATCTGGCAGACCTGATCTGGGCGCAGCAGGACGGCCAGGACGTGGACGAGGCGGCGCTCGAGGCGCAGATCGAATCTGCCGTCAAGGAGGTTGTCGAAAAGCAGCGCGACGCCGGCATCGACATCGTCAGCGACGGCGAGATGAGCAAGACCGGCTTCAGCACTTACGTCAACGAGCGCTTCTCGGGCTTCGAGGGCCAGGCGGAGTTCCAGGCCGACGACGTGGCGCCGTTCCCCAACCTGGCCATGCGCCTGTTCAACACGCCGGCGATGGCGCACCTGGTGTTCGCCAACTGCGTTGGCCCGGCGACGCTGAAGGACAAGGAGGCAGTTCACCACGACGTTGCGCGGCTGAAGAGCGCGCTCGGCGCCAGCGATCCGTCGAATGCCTTCATCGGCGCGATCAGCCCCGGCCAGATCGCCTTCAACTACCCGGACCAGCACTATGGCTCGCACGAGGCCTACCTCGCCGCGCTGGCCGACGAACTTTCGTACGAGTACAAGGCGATTGCGGACGCCGGGTTCAATCTCCAGATCGACTCGCCCGACATGGCGATGGCCGCCCACTGCCGCTCGGTCGGCTCGAGCGTGGGCGACTGGCACACGCATCTGCCGCTGGCCGTCGAGGCGCTCAACGCAGCGCTCGCCGGGATTCCACCCGAGCAGGTACGCCTCCATGTCTGCTGGGGCAACTACGGCGGCCCCCACCACAAGGACGTCCCGCTCGCGGACATCATCGACCAGGTTCTCAAGGTCAACGCCGGCACGATCTACGTCGAGGGCGCCAACCCCCGCCACGCGCATGAGTGGCGCGTCTTCGAGGAGACCGACATTCCCGAGGACCGCTCGGTGATCCTCGGCGTGATCGACGTCAAGTCAAACCACATCGAGCATCCGCGGCTCGTCGCCGACCGGCTGGTGCAGCTGGGCAAGATCGTCGGCAAGGACCGGGTGATCGGGGGCACCGACTGCGGCTTTGACACGTTCATCCGCTTTTCGCTCGTCGATCCGGACGTGGCGTGGCTGAAGCTGAAGGCCCTGTCCGAGGGCGCCGAGATCGCGTCCGCCGAGCTCTGACCGAGACGCCGGCGGGTCGAACCAACCCCTGCGGCTAGCCTTGGCGCATGGTCGATAACGCCTACCGCCTGGCCTTCACCGACTGGCTGGCGTGCGTCTGCGCCGGGGCCCGTGAGCGGGCCGCGCTGGCAGTTCGAGCCGCCGGCGACGGCCTCATGGCCGACGTGACCTTCGCGGCCACCGCCGGTCACGTGCTCGATTTCGACGACACGCTGTCGGACGCGGTCGCCCACGTGAGCGCCACCACGGCGCCGGCGGCACTGGTGCTGGCGGCGAGGCTGGAGCTCTCCGTGGGCGAGATGTTGGACGCCTACGCCGAGGGGTTCGAGGCGATGGGTGCCCTGGCCGCCGCCAGCCACCCGGCGCTCTATGAGGCCGGTTGGCATCCGACGGCCGTTTGCGGCGCAGTCGGTGCCGCCACCGTCGCCTCGCGACTGCTCGACCTGAGCGACGCGCAGCGCCGGAACGCGCTGGCGATCGCCGTGCTCCGCGCCGGCGGGACGCGCGGCGCCTTCGGCTCCGACGGCAAGGCGATCCAGGTCGGGCTGGCGGCCGGCGCCGGCGTGCAGGCGGCGCTGATGGCGCAGGCCGGGGCCGTCGTGGATCCGGCGGCGATCCACGGACCGCTCGGCTTCGAGGCGGTCTTCGGCGCCAACTGGCCCCAGCCGGACACCGACGGCGCCAACGCCGTCGGTCGGGGCCGTGCGATCGAGCGCAACTGGATCAAGCTGTACGCCAGCTGCCTTGGCACGCACTCGCCGATCGACGGCGCGGCGCTGGCGCGCGACGGCGGCTACCGCTTAGACCACGATCAGCTCGAAGTCCTCGTTCATCCGATCGCTCGCCAGGCGGCTCACCTGGACACGGTCAGCGACGGGCTGGGGGCCAAGTTCTCGATCCCGTACTGCGTCGCCCACACGCTCACCCACGGCCCGCCGCGCGTCCGCGACTTCTCGGAGGTCGATGGCGCCACCGTTGAGCGCTCGCGCCAGATCGCGGTCGGGATCGACGATTCGCTGCCGGAGTTCGGCGCGGTGCTGAATGCCGGTGACGCCGAGCTTGCCCGCGTGCTCTGTCCGCGAGGCGCGCCCGACCGGCCCATCGGCGCGTCCGAGCTCGCGGACAAGGTCGCGGACCTCGCCGGCGATCGCCTCGACGGCGTACTCGATGACCCCCAGTGCCGCCGCCGCGGTTGTCCTGACTGCAGCCGGCCTCAGCGAGTCGAGAACAGCGGTTTGAGTCGCGGGCTCAGCGGCGACTGCCGAGGGCCCGCCACGTCGCAGCAGAGATGCGCTGGATCGTCGCGATCCCGTATCCCTCGGTGGGCTGACCGCTGGTGAGCACGGCGATTAGGTAGCGGTGTCGCGATCCGGCGACCTTGCCGATGCTGTTGACCTGCCAGTCGCCCCGGTGGAGCGGAAGCCAGCCGTTCTTGAGCGCGACGGTCGCTTCCCTGCCCACGCCCGCCGACACGCCCCATCTCTGGCTTGCGACGACGTGGCGCATAAGCTCGTACTCGTAGGCGCGTGAGCCGAAATCGAGGAGGGCGTTGGGCGTCATCACGCGACGCAGCAACTTGAGCTGGTCGCGCGCTGTCGTCCAGCTCAGCCCCCAGTAACCAGCGGCATTGGGAGTGGTTTGATCCATGCCTACCTGCGCGTCGAACGAATCGACCGCCGTGCTCCCGCCTTCTTCGTCCCAGAGTTTCTGGGCATCGTCGTTGTCGCTGTCCTCGATCATCTCCCGAGCCAGAGACTGCTGCGCCGGACTGAGCCCCAGACCACTGCGCTGACGTTCGTGGAGCAAGGTGGCAAGGATGTCGACCTTCATGATGCTGGCGGTCTGCTCAGGCACGTTCGGGCGGTAGACGTACGTCGTCCCGCGCGTGATGTCGTACACGGCGGCGGAAACGTCCCCGCGCCGGTGCGCGAGATAGTTGCGCAGTGAGTCGTTGGCGAACGGGTCGACGGCCGCCAGGGATGGGCCGGCCGAAACGAGGACGGCGAACCCTGCAATTGCAGTTGCCGTCAGCATTGGTCGTCGGAGGAACAGGCGCACGATCGGAGCCTAAGGGCGGGCCGGGCGCGACACTAGGTTGATTGCGCCAGTTCTCGGGACCGCACCTGGCGGCACTGGCCGTGCTGATCGTGACGGCGAGCCTGTCTGTGTGGGCGGCACGCCGGCGTCCGGGCCGATGGCTCGTGATCTGGATGCGCGCACTCGCGCTGCTTGTGCTCGCGGGCTGGATCGGGGAATACGTCGCCGATGTCGTGCTCGGCACGTGGGCGGTGAAGTACGACCTGCCGCTGCAGCTCACCGACGCCGTCTCGCTGGTGACGATCCTCGCGCTGTGGACGCGCCGCCAGCTGCTCGTCGAGCTGACGTACTTCTGGTCGCTCACCGCCTCGCTCCAGGCGATCCTCACCCCCGACCTCGCCCAGACCTTCCCGAGCGTCTACTACTTCACGTACTTCGTCTACCACGTGGGAGCGGTCGTCGCCGCATGCCTGCTCGTGTTCGGCTGCCGCCTCTATCCGCGTCCTGGCGCGTTCTGGCGCGTGTTCGTGATCACCCTCGCCTACGCGGCCCTCGTCGGTGTCGCCGACGTGATCACCGGCGGCAACTACATGTACCTGAGCGCCAAGCCTGCTCACAACTCGCTGCTCAACGTGATGGGTCCATGGCCGGTGTACATCGCCACGACCGCGGTTCTCGCGCTCGGGATGCTGTTCGTGCTGCAGCTACTCGCGGACTGGCTACGCGACCACGACGCGGGTCACGTCAGGGCAGGACCCGACGTCCCCACGCGAACTGGTCTCCGAGCCAGCTTCCCTTCAGCGGCAGCACATACACGCCCTGGCCGGAGGAGTTGATCACCCAGTTGTCGCCGAGGTAGATGCCCGCGTGGACGATGTTCTCCTCGGTCGCGGTGCTGTTGAAGTGTGCGCTGCCGAAGAACAGGATGTCGCCCGGCTGAAGCTGTCCGGAGCGCAGACGCTGGCGGCGCGGGATCTCGCCGGCCATCTGCGCGGCGGTGCGGCCGTGGATCTGCTCGCCCCAGGGCAGGCCGGAGATCTTGTAGACGCGCCACACGAATCCTGAACAGTCGTAGCCGCCATGGGGTAAACCGTCGGCGGTGTTGTCGGTCGTGCCGCCCCAGACGTATGGATAGCCGATCCGCGATATCGCGATCCGCAGTGCCGGGAGCTGGTCCGGGTTCATCGTTGGCAGCTGGTACGCGGTCAGGGTCTGCCGCGCGTAGCTATCGCTCCAGCTGCCGTTGTCGAGAATCTGGGCGAGCGACCAGGCGGCCTCGGCGCGGGTGATCTGATCGGTCGGGAACAGGTCGAACTGCTCGGCGGGCACCGGCTGTTCGTGGCGGAGGCCGAGAAACCGGGCGACGACCTCCGTGCCGTAGAAAGCGGGCGGCTTCAGACCGATCTGGGCGGTGATCTGCTGCACGTGGGCGGCCACGTCCGCCAGGCCGAGCTGATCCACCGCCATCGCGTCGAAGCCAGTCACGGTGACGACGGGGCGGCCGGTGTGGACGACGCGAGCCTGCTGCTCGAGCCCCCAGGCGGACGGGTCGCGGTTGATCGAGGCCGCGAGCGCGGACATCGCGCTGTTGGCCTGCACCGCTGTCAGTCGAGCAGCCCCCTCGAAGTTATGACCGACGGGGTAGGCCATCAACCCCGCGCGCACGACCTGGACTTGGGCGCCGTTGTCCCAGTTGCCGAGGCCTGGCTTCGCGGCCGCGATCGCCGGTGCGAGTCCGACGACCGCGGTCACGCAGGCAAGCGTCGAGAACAGCCGCCGAGGATGCACTCTGGGGTCATCGGCGCCACCGCACCAGTGCCTGAACCGCCCTGGACGCTTCGGTCAGAACCCCGACCACGTTTGACCGGGCTATCTTCACCGAAGTCCGATCAGCGGAGGAGGCGACGTGAAAGCGGTCCGATTTGACAGGTACGGCGGCGTCGACGTGTTGGACGTGCGGGAGGTCGACGATCCTGTCGCTGGGCCGCGGGAAGTCCTCGTGGGAGTCAAGGCGGCGGGGATCAACCCCGGCGAGATTGCGATCCGCGAAGGCCTCCTTCATTCGAGGTGGCCCGCGACGTTCCCGTCGGGAGAGGGCACCGACTTCGCCGGGGTGGTGCAGAGTGTCGGCGAGGGCCCGGATGTGTTCGCCACCGGGGACGAGGTGGTCGGCTGGACGGAGGCCCGGGCCAGCCAGGCAGAGCTCGTCGTCGTTCCCTTCGACCAGCTCGTCACCAAGCCGTCGTCGGTCCCATGGGAGGTGGCGGGATCTCTTTTCGTCGTCGGCATGGCCGGCTACGCGTCGGTCCAGGCGGTCGCGCCTCAAGCCGACGATACGGTCGTCGTCTCCGGCGCCGCGGGCGGCGTCGGCTCGGTCGCCGTCCAGCTCGCGCGCCGCACCGGCGCGACCGTGATCGGTCTGGCCGGCGAGCGCAACCACGAGTGGCTGCGCCAACACGGCGTTGTGCCCGTGACGTACGGCGACGGTCAGGCTGACCGGATCCGGGAGGCTGCCGGTGGCGCGATCGACGCGTTCATCGACACGTACGGCAGCGGCTACGTCGATCTGGCGATCGAGCTCGGGGTCGTTCCGGAGCGGATCAACACGATCATCGACCGCGAGGCCGGCGAGCGCCTCGGCGTCCAGATGCAGGGGACGCACGCGATCGCGACCGCGCCTCTGCTCGCGGAGCTGGCGGCGATGGTGGCCGATGGGAGCCTCGAGATCCCGATCGCCCGCACCTACCCCCTCGACCGGGTGCGTGACGCGTTCCGGGAGCTCGCCGAGCGACACACGCACGGAAAGATCGTGCTGATCCCATGAGCGACGAACCGCGTTCTGCCGAGGTGCTGGTCGTCGGCGCCGGCCCGTCCGGCCTGTTCGCAGCTGCTGAGCTCGCGCGCAACGGCGTAAGGACGCGGCTCGTCGAGCGCGAACCCCACCCCCATCGCCAGGCGCGCGCCACCGTCGTCCAGCCGGGAACGCTCGAGATTCTCGCCCGTGCGGGAACCCTCGATCCATTCCTGGCGCGGTCGATGCACCTGGAATATGCGCGTGTGTTCAACGATCAGCTTGAGTCGGTCGGCGAGATCGCGTTCGCCGGCGCCGGCTGCCCGTGCGAGTTCCAGTGCAGCCTGCCTCAGTACCGCACCGAGGAGATCCTGACGGAGCGGCTGGTCGAGCTCGGCGGCGAGGTCGAGCGGGGCGTTTCGGCACGCTCGATGGACGCGACCGCGGAGGGCATCGCTGTCAAGCTCGAGCACGCGGATGGCGGTGAGGAGACGGCGCACGTGCGGTGGGTGGTCGGCGCCGGAGGCGCGCACAGCGTCACGCGCGAATCGCTGGACGAGATTCTGCTCGGCGAGACCTACGCCGGCACGGCGTTGGCAGCGGACGTGCGCGTCAGCTGCGGGCTGCCCCGCAACGGGATGGCTTTGATCGCCAGCCCGGAAGGCTACGTCCTGTTGGGGCCGATCCCCGACGGTCGCTGGATCACGTTCATCGGCGACCTGCACCCCGACGAGGTCGAGCGGCTGAACCAGGACGCCTCTTTCGAGGCCGTCGCGGCGAGCATCGAGCGGCGCGCCGGCGACCGCGTCCAGCTCGAGGACATCGCTTGGGCCTCGCCGTTTCAGATGCACAGGCGCCTGGTCGCGCGCCTGGCCGGCGAGCGGCGGTTCCTGCTCGGTGACGCCGGGCACCTCTCCAGTCCGTTCGGCGGGGAGGGGCTCAATTCGGGCCTGCAGGACGCGCATAACCTGGCGTGGAAACTGGCTCTGGTGCTCCAGGGACGGGGTCGCTCCGAGTTGCTCGACAGCTTCGCCTCGGAGCGGCTGAGCGCCGACGCGCATGTCCTGGAGGTCTCTGACCGCATCCACCAGATGGCGCACGGAGCGGTCCAGGCGGCCCGGACCGGAGTGCGGCCGGATCCGCCGACGCCGGAGCAGGTGGCGGCTGTCGTGCAGTCCCGATCGATGCTCGACGTCTCCTACGCGGACAGTCCCATCGTCGGGGAGTACGTGGCGCCGGGAACAGACCCGCCGTCGGGTCCAGCTCCGGGGGAGCGCTATCCCGATCGGTCCGCGCTCACCGGTACCAGGCACCACATCCTCGTCTTCGGCGAGGCGGACGAGCCGGCGGTGGCGCGGCTGCAGAGCCGGTGGGAGGGACTAGTCGAACTGTTGCGCTCCGACGGCGACTCTGCCCGTGCCGGGCTCGCGCACGGTGGCGCGGTACTCGTGCGACCTGACGGGCACATCGGCTTTCGAGCCAGCTCGGCGGATGCCGCGGGTCTCAGCGCGCTCGATGCTCACCTCGACTCGTATCTGATTCCCGCCTGACGCGGGGTCGCGTCAGCCCTCGTAGCTGGAGCGCTCGGCGCCGTCGTCCGGCTCGCCTTCGCCAACGACCTCAGTCTCGGCGACTTCGGTCTCGGCGACTTCGGTCTCCTCCGCTGGCTGCGGCGCGAACACCGCGTCGTCGAGCACAACCTGCTCGAGCGTTAGGGCAAGTTCGCGGGCGCCGCGTACGAGCTCGACAGAAGAGTCCTTGGCGGCTGTATATGCCTCGAGCAACGCCGTGTTCTGCACGCCCAGCTTTTCGACGCGCTCCCGAAGCGCTTCGTGTTCGTCGCGCAGCGCCTCGTGGCGCTCGCTCTCGGACGCCAGCTTGGCGCGGAGCTCGCGCTCGGCCGCAGCGTATCCCTCACGCTCCAGCTCGAAGTCGTTGCGCATCGACTCAGCGATCGAGTGGGCTTCGACGACTCGGCGCTCGAGGTCGCCCATCTCGGCGAGCCGGCCCTCGGCCTCGGCGGCGCGCTCGGCGGCGTCGCGGTTTGCCTCAGCCTCGCGCTGGGCCCGTTCGAGATCGGCCCAGACGGCGTCGCGCTCGTCGCGGGTCGCTTCGAGTTCCTCGCGAACCTTGGCGAGATCGGCGCCGGTCGTTGCCAGCGTGGCCTGCGCGCCGTCGAGGTCGACACGCGCGTCGTTGAGCTCCGACCGCGTCGCGTGCTGCTCGGAGCGGGCGGTCTCGAGGTCGGAGCGCGTCGTGTCCAGCTCCTGACGCGTGACTCCTGCGCGTCGCGAGCTCCTGCCGCGCCGCGTCGAGCTCCTGCCGCGCCGCGTCGAGCTCCTGCCGCGCCGCGTCCCAGTCGGCGGTGAGGGTCTCGCGGTCAACGCGAGCGGTGTCGAGCTCGGCGCGGAGCGCATCAAGATCGATTCGTGAGTTCTCGAGCTCGCCACGGGCGCTCTCAAGCTCGGCCCGCGCCGCGTCAGCGTCGCCACGGGCAACCTCGAGCTCCGACCGCGCAATGTCGCGCTCGCCGACAGCCGCGTCACGTTCGCCAAGCGCGCGTTCGCCAAGCTCCGAGTTCGCCAACAGCGACCTCGCGTTCGCCAAGCGCCGCATCCCGCTCGCCACGCGCCGCATCGAGCTCGCCACGCGCGCCACTTCGAGCTCGCCCCGCGCCGCATCGCGCTCTGTGTCTCGTTCGGCCCGCACGACCTCCAGCTCCGAGCGTGCCGTGGCGAGCTCCGAGTTGGCCGTCTCGACCTCCGACCGTGTCGTCTCGACCTCCGACCGTGCCGTCTCGAGCGCAGCGTTCGCCTCATCAAGCGTTGCGTTCGCCTCATCACGCGCTGCATTCGCCTCTCCAAGCCACGAATTCGCCTCTTCGAGCTCGGCTCGAAGCCGGTCGAGCTCGGCGGTGTCGACCTCGACGGCGGGTACCGGGTCCGGCGCGGGCTCCGCCACCGCCGCCTCGGCAACAGGTTCTGCCGGAGCCTCGGGCGCCGCGGCGGGGGCCTCGGGCGCGGTGACCGGCAGCCCGGCGCCACCGGACTCCCTCGGCGCCAGCGGCAGCCGCGCCGCCAGCTCCTCGATCACGGTTCGCGGCGGCGACCGACGCCTGTACATCCAGGTGCGTCATGAACGTGATGTCGCTGAGCGCCAGCGAGTCCGAAGGGTCCGCCATCGCCACGAGCAGGCTTCCGTCCGGCTCGAACGCCAGCGGCACCGCCCTGTAGCGCTGCGCCACGTTCGGGGGGAGGAGGTTCGCCGCATCGGGGTCGACCTCGAACTCGGTCATGTCGATGTGACTTAGTCCGTAGCGAGCGGCGAGCGCGCGGGCGAGGTCGTCCTCAGTCAGCCGTCCCTCCTGCACGAGGATCTGTCCGACGTTGGCCCGGGAGAGCCGCGCGTCCTGCACGGCGCGGTTCACGTGCTCCTCCTGGGCCAGCCCAAGCTCGATGATCACATCGCTGAGGAAGCGCGGCCCGCCCTCGTTGGTCCCGTACGACGTCATTCCAGGGCGGACCTGAGTCGGGGTCGTACTCATGATCCCTGGGCCACGTTGGCGATCGGCTCGGCCCCAAGCGCGTCCTCGGCACGCGCCAGCGCCGCTGCGGCGGAGTCGGCGGCGCTCAGGGCCTCGATTCCGCACGCCAGCTCGAGCCGCTCGGGTCGCTGGCTCAGCTTGCGCTCGAACGAGCCCTCGAGGCGGGCGCGGAATGCCTCGACGCCCTGGATTCCCTTGCACCCCACGAGGATGACGCCGAACACATCGTCGGCCACGCGCCCGGCGATGTCGGTGCGGCGGACATCGGCGGCGATCACCTCGCCGGTGCTCTGCAGCAGCAGGTCGGCGACGGCGTGACCGCTGGTGGCCCGCGCGTCCTCGATGCCGAGGGGCTTGAGCGCCACCACATAGGACTCGGTGATCCCGCGCTGGGTCAGGTGCCATTCACGATCGACTTGCTCGAGGAAGGCCTCTCGCAGCGGGAGCCCGGTGAGCGGGTCGCCGGTCAGCGCACGGTGCTGCGCCGTGAGGCGTCTCAGTTGCCCCTCGCGTGCAACGTATTCCCACTCGTAGGACAGAATCCGGGCAGCAATTGTCAGAAGGGCGAGGTCGCCCTCGTCGTAGCGCTGGGCGTCGGTGCTCATCGCGCACACGCTCGCTACTCGCGTGCCGTCGCCGAGCTCGACCGGCGCTGCGACATAGCTCTCGACGTGGGCCACCTTCTGCAACTCGAGCTCCGAATAGACCGGGTCCTCCGACGCCCGTCCGACGAGCGCGGGGGTTTTGTCGCTGGCCATGTGGACGCAGAAGGACTCGCGCAACGGTAGGCGGCTTCCCGCATCGAGCGCGCCGAGTTCCTCGCCGCGCGCGTCTAGAACCCGATACTCGTCGGTGTTGTAGTTGAGCTCGGCAAAGATCACGCGGCCCGTGGGCAGCTGATCTTCCAGCAGGGTCAGCACCGAGCGCACTGCGTCACCGAGGGTTGCGAAGCGGCGCGCGCAGAGCTTGGCGAATTCCGACACGACGGGCTCAGCCATACGAGCCTTGTCGGTCCGATGGCCGTTTGGCTTAAGCGTTTCGTCCAGTCGCAGCCCGGCTGACCGACGCTCAGCGGAGAACGAACCCGGTGCCGATCGGGTCGCGCGGATCTAGCGTGAACCGGTGCTCCCCCGTCCGGTACGCCATGCCCTCGACCTCGGTCACAACGCCCTCGGGGCGTTCACTCAACACGCGTGCGGTAAATGTCCCGCCGGCGATCCCGTCGTGGCGGAAGACGTCGCCGGCAACGAGCTTTCCATCGGCGTGGAGCAGCGCGCACCTCGCCGAGGTTCCCGAGCCGCACGGCGAGCGATCCACCTCACCGTCGGCGAAGATCGTCACGTTGCGGTGGTGAAGCTCTCCGAGCGCGTCGTAGAAGATCGTTCCGTAGATCCCTGACAGCCGCGCGTCGACGGGGTGGCGTGCGACCTCGCTGTCTCGCAGGGCTCGCTTGACCTCGCGTCCCGCCGCGATCAACTCGGTCAGGTCCTCGGGGGCGGCGCGCAGACCGCAGGCCGCGGCCGGGACCGACGCGTAGATCGCTCCGCCGTAGGACACGTCGACAACGACGGGCCCGGCTTGGACGTCACGGGCGATCACGAACGAGGGAACGTTCTCGAAGGCGACGGACTCGATTGCGCCCTGACGGCGATGAACCCGCGCCAGCACCCGTCCCGAGGGCGCGTCGATCTTCACCGTGGTCGCGCCGTCGCCGGCCGCCTCGACGAGCCCTGACTCCACGGCCCAGGCCCCCAGCGCGATCGTGCCGTGCCCGCAGGCTGTCGAGTAACCGTCCTTGTGCCAGAACAACACGCCGAAATCGGCGCCGGGGTCATTGGCGGGGACCACGAAGCAGCCGTACATGTCGGCGTGGCCTCGCGGCTCGTGGCACAGGAGCCGCCTGATCGCATCGACGTTCTCGTTAGCTGGCCGCGAACTCCCGGCGATCGAGCACCGTCGCGCCGAGGATCTCGGGAACTTTGCTCGTGACGATCCGGAACGGCTCGCCGGCGGTGTGGTAGTCGGTTGTGGTGACGGTGAACCGGGTGGTCAACGGCATGGATTCTGGTATAAGGCGCGGGTTGCTGCTGGAGGGCGCAGAGGCTCTGGCGGCAGGCTTTGGCACCTAGTGTTGGAGGTGGGTTGTGGCGAGGGGATTGCGGTCGGTAGGACTGCTGGCGGTTGTCGGACTGATCGTTGTGTCGGCGTCGACAGCGTTCGGTTCGCCGTCGATGGTGGCGATCGGCGTCACCCCGCGCGTTCCGTCTAACGCCAAGGCGCTCGGCGCCGTCTCCTCATCGGCGTCCGTGTCTGGGGAGATCGTTCTCAAGCCGCGCAACAACGCCGCGCTCGCTCGCTTCCTCGGCGAGGTGACCGACAAGAGCTCGCCGACGTTCCACCAGTACCTGGCACCGGGAGCGTTCGCGACGCGGTTCGGCCCGACGCAGGCGACGACCAACGCCGTCCGCTCGCAACTGAAGGCGGACGGCCTGCGAGTCAATAGCGTCTCGACCGACGGTCTGTTCATGCGTTTCACCGGGACAGCCAGCCAAGTCGAGTCAGCATTTCACACGGGCCTTTCCAGCTACCGGCTCGCCAACGGCACGATGGGCAGGGCGACCACATCCGCGCCCGCCCTGCCGTCCACGGTGTCAGGGTCAGTCGCGGCGGTCCTCGGCCTGACCGATCTGGCGCGCGAGCAACCCGGCGTAATCCACCGGCCCGCGTCGCCCAAGCGGACATTCCAGGCCGCCAGGGCCGCGAGCTTCCCGCACCCACCGGGTTCGCCCACCGCGTGCTCCGACGCGACCGCGGCCGCAACCGAGTTCGGGGGGCTGACCACCGACCAGATCGGCGACGCATACGGCGCATTCGGCCTCTACAAGAGAGGCGACTTCGGCGCCGGGCAGCGGATCGCCATCTACGAGCTCGAGCCGTTCGCGCGCTCTGACGTCAGGACATTCGATACGTGCTTCTTCGGGGCGACGGCGGCGGCCAACATGCTCAGCCGGCTGCACGTGATCCCGGTCGACGGCGGGCAGCCCGCCGGCAGCGGGAGCGGCGAGGCGATCCTCGATGTCGAGAACGTCTCGGCGCTGGCGCCGGGCGCGAGCATCGACGTCTACGAGGGGACAAGTCCCGGCGCCAACGGCCTCGACTACGACCCCGTGGATCCGTATGTGCAGATCGTCGACAACGACCGCGACCAGGTCGTGAGCACGAGCTGGGGGCTCTGCGAGCAGGCGATCCAGGCGGGTCAGCCGGGTCTCCAGCAGGCTGAGAACCTGCTGTTCGAACAGGCCGCCGCGCAGGGCCAGACCGTGTTCGACGCCGCCGGCGACAACGGTTCGGACGACTGCAACACCGACGAGACCTCGACACCGGTCGCCGGCCAGAACCCCGTGTCGGTCGACGATCCGACGAGCCAGCCGTACGTGGTCGCCGTCGGGGGCACGACGATCGACGACGCCGCGCAGCCGCCGCTGGAGCACGTCTGGAACGACGGAGCGCTGTTCGGCGCCGGCGGCGGCGGGATCTCGATGTCGTGGACGATGCCGGCGTGGCAACGAGAGGCGAGGGTGCCAGGGCTCGCGCTGCCCGGGAGCGCCGACTACACCAACGCCGATGGCGTCGAGCAGAGCTTCGGCTACAAGCCAAACTTCTGTCAGTCCTACGTCCCTGACACGACGTCCACGACTCCGTGCCGGCTGGTCCCGGACGTGTCCGCGGACGCGGACGAGTTCACCGGAGCGGACATCGTCTATCAGGCGGCGTTCGGCGGCTGGGGCCCGACCGGTGGGACCTCGTCCTCGGCGCCGATCTGGGCGGCGATGCTCGCGCTGGTCAATGCGTCGGCGACCTGCACGGCGAACGCGACGACAAGCAACGGCGTCGGATTCGCCAGCCCGTTGCTGTACGCGGTGGGGTCTAACCCAAGCGCCGACGCGGCCTCGTTCAACGACGTCACCGCCGGCAACAACGACATCTACGGCGTTGACAACGGTCTGGTCTATCCGGCCACGACCGCGTACGACCTGACCACGGGCCTCGGCTCGCCGCGGCTGACCGGGCCCGGCGGCACCGTTGGGCTGGCCTACTACCTGTGCAGCTACGGCGCGAAGCTGAGCCGTCCGGTCGTCTCCGGGTTGAGTCCGTCGTCGGGGAGCACCGCTGGTGGCGAGACCGTCCACATCACCGGCACGGGATTCGAGTCGGGTGGCGTTCCCAAGGTTGTGTCCGTGCAGGTCGGCTCGGCCGTGCTCCCGTCGAGCGCGTTCACCGTCAACAGCGCGACCTCGATCACGGCCACGCTGCCGCCGGCGCGTGACACGGTGCCGCCGAGCGCGCCCGCGCCTCAGGACGGCGCCGGTCCGGCCGAGGTGCTCGTCCTCCTCAAGGGCGGCGAGGCCAGCATGCCGAGCCCGAAGTCGATCTTCCAATACGTCGACACGAGCGCCACGAACGCGATCCCGAGCGTCACCGGCGTGGTCCCGATCGGTGACTCCGAGTCGGCGCCCGGGAGCGTGACGATCATGGGTTCGGGCTTCACCGGAGCGACGCGAGTCACGTTCGGTGGCGTCCGCGCGACCAGCTTCACCGTCCACAGCCACTACCGGATCACCGCGACCCCGCCGCCCTTCTCGTCTGCCACGAAATGCGCGCCGCTCCCGACCACGGGCGTGTATGCGGGGGAGAACGCGACCAATGACATCTGTCAGGTCCAGGTCCGGGTCGCCAACGCCAACGGGACGAGCGCCACCGGGCACATCCGCGCGCCGCTCGAGGGAGCGATCACCGTCGACTCACTGGGTGCGCTGGTCGGGCCGCCCGGCTGCGGCTGCGAGACGATCCAGGCGCCAACCGAGTACGACTACGTCCCGACACCGACGATCACTTCGGTGTCGACCACGGGCCCGGCCAGCCTGGCCAGTGAGAACGGCACCAGCGTGATCACAGTCCACGGCACCGGCCTGAATCCGCTGTCGATCCTGTGGGCCGACTTCGGCGACCCCGCGTCTCCGGATTCGATGGACATCAACTACGTGTACATGACCGGGACCGAGATGCAGATCGTCGCCGCGGGGGAGCCCGTGACGGTGGAGCGGACGAAAGTTCCGATGAGCGTCAAGACACTGGCCGGCCAGTCGCTGCCGATCAACGTCACCTACGCGGGCATCCCCAACGTCACCGGGGTCATCAACACGACCAACAGCACCGCGCTGGACGGCGTGTACGGCGGCCCCGACACCGGCAGGACCCCAATCGAGATCGACGGCCAGGGGTTCTCCGGTCAGGTGGTCGCACCGATCGAGTTCAGCGACGTGGCGACGCCATTCTCTTTCGGTACCCAGTACACGTTCACTGTTAAGGGCGACAACAAGATCACCACCCAGACTGTCGCCCAGAATCCAGGGGTCGTGGATGTCGAGGTGTGCACGGTCACTGGATGCAGCCTGAACCCGCCGGCCGACGAGTTCGTGCTCTACCCGCCGGGCGATCCGACCGTGACCTCGGTCGCGCCCAAATCCGGTCCGGCCGCCGGCGGCACCCAGGTCACGATCGGTGGCGAGAATCTCGGCTGCCCGATCAACGTGTTCTTCGGGTCCGTGCAGGCCGAGAACTTCGCGCCTTCGCCCACCGGACTCGACTGCGGATCGACCACCGTCCTGCAGGCCACGTCCCCTCCCGGCACGGTCGGCTCGACGGTGCCCGTGACCGTCGTAACGGCCGAGAGCTATTACACCGGGTCGGGACGCAGCCCCACGACCGCCAACTTCACATACAAGTAGGGAGCCCTACCGCCACCAAGGCAGGCGGCGCATCTCCGCCAGGTCCGCCGCCGGTCGGACAAGTTCCTCGAGATGGTCGGCGAGATGGTCGAGGTGCTCACACAGCCAGATCGCGTGGCGCGAGTGCGTCGACGCGTCGACCTTGCCATCGAATTCGGGGGCGGCGAGGGTGGCGATGGGCTGACCGGACGGCCTGCCGAGCTGCATCGCCAGGCGCCCGTACCAGTCGTCCAGGATCTCGGTCCGGTGCGTGATCACGTCCCCAGCCGGCCCGAGGTCGCCGGCCTTGTCGGGTGGCATTCCGGCAACGGCGTGGGCAGTGAGGCGCAGTCGGAGCGTGCCGCCGACGAGACGCCAGAGCTCCTCCCTCGGCAGGCGCTTGGTGCCCTGCTCTGCCGTGAATCCGCGTAGCGCGTCGTCGAGCCGCAGGCCGGTCGTGACGGCCGCCGTGCCGTCAACGTCGCCGCCGTCGACCGTCCCCAACACACGCGCGACCGCCTGCCCAAGATAGGCCGCGCCGGCTCGGTAGGCATCGGCGAGATCGTCACCGACCACCGACGAGACGCCCCGGGGCCAGAAGAGCGTGCCGACGACGACGCTGACCGCGCATCCGAGCGCGACATCCTCGATCCGCACGACCCCGACCCTCCACCCGACCGGGACGATCAGGTTGAACAGAACGGCGATCGTCACGGTGAACGCCGCCTGTCCGACGGCGAACGGCGCGGTCCCAGGCGAATAGGCGGCGATCGCCAGCGCAATCGGCAGCGCCACCCACAGTGCGGACGTATCCGTTCCGATCGCCACGATCAGCGCGGCACCGATGGCGAACCCGACCGCGGTCCCTATCAGCGCTCGGAGCGCCGTCGAACCGGTCGAGGCCGCGTTCGTGCGCAGCACCGACAGGGTTCCGAACACGACCCAAAACCCGTGTTGCACGCTGCTGAGATCGGCGACGAGCACCGCGACGGCGAGCGCCAGCGATCCTCGCAGGCTGTTGATGAACCAGACGGACCGTAGGCTCGCGTGCCGCCGGGCGATCCCCGAGTACTTGGCGAGCCCCGAAAGGTTGCGCCCTCCTCCGGGACCAAGCGTCGGATCGCCAAACCAGCGGATCCGCTGCTCGGCCACCCAATCGGCGTTGACCTTTCGCCCCGCGACCAGAGCGTCGGCTCCGATCACGAGTGACGTGACCGCGAGTGCCTGAGCGTGGAACGACAGCTGGGCCTGCTCGCGGAAGTCCTCGCGATCCGGCGCCAGCCCGCGCAGCCGCATGATGCTGTCCCGTCGGCATTGCTCGAGCCGATCCAGATCGGGCCAACGGTCGGCGCCGGCGAACAGGGACCCCGACTCGCGAAGGACCGTCGCGCAGACCGCGAGCAGCTCGCGATCGGCCGCGTCCGCGCCGCTCACGTCGCTGCGCTCGTGCACCATGTCGGTGAACAGGGCCGAGCACCACTCGAGCAGCTCGACTCCGTTGGCGAGTGCCTGGTCGGCTGTCCCGATGCCGGTCGGAGCGATCACCGTGGTGTTGAACTTCGACAGCAGCTCGTGCTTGGCGTCGACGCAGGCCGCCAGATCGTCTTCGGAGCGCTCGCCACGCAGGATCGCGTCGATCCCATTCGCGAGCGCCGCGGCGAGGTTCGAGGCGGCACGGCGGACAGCGTCGTCGGAGTTCGGCGGCGAGAGCAGCAGGACCGCGGCCGTCCCCGCGACCGATGCCAGCCACCAACCCGCAAGCCGGTCCGGGACCATGCTCATGGTTCCCGGCGAAGCGGCGGGCAGCACGTAGGCGAGCAGTGCTGCCGTGACCCCCGAGGAGGCGTTGGGCCCGGCGACGCCGGCGAAGAACACGACAAACGTCACCGGCACGGTCACGATCGCGGCGACCGCGACCGATGAATTGACGGCCGTCCCGATGATGATGAGCACGCTCCCGGTGAGGGCGAGTGCGCAGTGGCAGATCAGCTTTTCGCGACGGGTCCCGCCGAAGCTCGCCAGCACGAGCGTGGCGAAGCCGCCGAATGCGGCGAACGTCGCCATCTGCGGATTGCCGATCACCCTGTCGGTGATCGCGAATAGCCCGGGGATCACGAGCACGGCGCGCAGCGCGCGCAGGGCCGCCGCACGCGACCAAACGGGCACCAGCGGTGTCGTGCCAGGAGTCGCCCTCCAGCGCCTCAAAGCCGACATCGACAGTGCGTTCGCGCCGTTTGACAAGTGCAGCGAGTCTAGCCGTGGCCGAGGCCGGCCATTTCGCACGGGTGACGATGAATTTCGGCCTCCGACGGGGTCCCTACGACATATGTCACATCCGATTCCACGGCCTGCGCGTACAACTGCGTAAGCCCCCCGGCGTAAGGACCTCGTGCTCGCTCCCGACCAGGCAATCTCCGAATTCACGCTGCCGGCGTTCGACATCCGTGCGCTCGCTCGCCGAGCCGCGCTGCCGGCGCTGCTCGCGGCCGTTGCGGTGGCCGTCGTCCTGGTGGCCGGTGGGCGGATCGAGGCCTTCGCCGAAGTTCTCCGGCGAGGGCTCGACGCGAACCCGGTGTGGGCGCTCGCCGGCGTCGTCTTCGAGGGCATTTCGCTCGCCGGGTACGTGGCGCTGCTGTCACTCGTCGCCGGACGGGCGACGCCGCGGGTCCGCGCGCGAGAGAGCGCGCAGGTCACGCTGGCCGGCGCCGCAGCCACGCGGCTGCTGCCGACGGCGGGCGTCGGGGGCGCGGCGCTCGCGGTGTGGTCGCTGCGGCGCGCGGGGCTCCGCCCGCCCGTAGCCGCGCGGACGCTGCTCGCGTTCCTCGTCCTCCTCTACGCGGTGTTCCTCGCCGCGATCGTCGTCTCCGGAGTGACGCTCACGCTCGGCCTGGTCCACAGCCAGGGGCCGACCGCGTTGAGCGCGATCCCGGCGTCTGGAGCGATGGTCGCGATCGCCCTGGGCCTGGCGCTCGGAACCCGCCACGCCGCCGAGAGGACGTCCGTCCCGGCTGGGCAGCGCCACACCCGGCTTCGCGGCGGCGCGCAACTGGTCGGACATGCCGTGCGAGACGCGATCGGACTCCTCCGCTCCGGCGACGTGCGGCTCGCCGGCGCGCCCGCCTATTGGATGTTCGACGCCGCGGTGCTGTGGGCGATGCTGCATGCGTTCGGCTCGCCTCCGGCGCTGCCGATCGTCGCGCTGGCGTACCTGGTCGGTCAGGTCGCCAACACGCTCCCGATCCCGGGCTCGGTCAGCGGCGGGATGGCCGGCGTGCTGATCGCGTTCGGCGTGCCTGCGGGGCTGGCTCTGCCGTCCGTGCTCGCGTATCGCACGATCGCCGTCTGGCTACCGACCCCGGCAGCGATGGCCGCGATCCCGGGGCTGCGCGCCACGATCGCGCGCTGGGCGCGCGAGGACGCGGCGGTCGCCCACCCCGATCTCGGCTGAGCTCCGGCTCCCCGCGACTGGACGGGGAGCCGGGCCGAGCCGTCGATCAGGTGGCGACCGACGAGCCGTAGACGGTGCAGACCTTTCGCTTTGAGAGCGTGGTGGAGTTGTCGAACGCCATCTGGACGGTCACGACCTTGCCCTCCGACGTCTCGAACAGCACCGTGGCCGACGCGTCGAAGTCGCCCGAGCTGGTGGACAGCTGCGATCCCCTTGCCACCCTTGTTGAACGAGGTGTTATGGACGATGTGAATCCGCCCCAGCCCGTCGAAGATCCGCCCGAATATGTCGGCGGCACTCGCGGACGAGAACGCGAAGATGATCGGCTGGCCCCCCGTGCCACACCGTGCGTTGATCGTCAGTGAGTCGATGTTGACCACGTTCTTCGTCTTCGAGCCGGGGGCGGCGATGTACGAGAACGTCCTCGTCACCGGGCCGGCGGCCGCCGCACGGGACCTGGGGGCGCGCGACGCTCCGAACGATGTGCCTGCGGCCACCACGACGAGCGCGATGGTCGACACGATCAGCGCCGCCGTCCCGCGCGTACCGAGAATACGCTTCATATTGAGCTCCTCTCTCTCGCAGCTTGTACAGCCGCGACTTGTCTAGAGGGCGCCCCCCACGGCCGATGGTAGCCAGACGGCTACACGCCGACGCCGGACAGGACCAACTGTCGCAGCGCGCGGTCATAATCGAGGACGAGATGAGCGCTGAATCGACGGCCGACATCGAACGGGAGATCGCCGACCGCCGCCAGGGCTCGGCATTCCTGTTCGACCTCGACGGGACGCTGATCGACAGCGTCTACCAGCACGTGGTTGCCTGGCGTGACGCTCTCGAGGAGGTCGGCATCAGCCTCGCCGTGTGGAAGATCCACCGCCGGATCGGGATGAGCGGGGGCCTGTTCATCAACGCGCTCGCGCGCGAGCTCGGCACCGACCTCGACTCCGAGACCGCCGAGCGGCTACGCACCCTCCACTCCGACGCCTACATCCGCCAGATCGACAGCGTGCGGCCGCTGCCCGGGGCCATCGATCTGCTCTCGGCGCTGACCGGGTTGGGCGTGCCGTGGGCGATCGCCACCAGCGGCGCCGAGCGCTACGCGCGCTTCGGGCTCGACTTGCTCGAGCTGCCCGGCGACACGCCGCTGGTCACGCGCGATCAGGTCCGCTACGCCAAGCCCGACCCCGACCTGTTCCTGACGGCGGCGGCGCGGATCGGCGTAGACATCCTCAACAGCGTCGTCGTCGGTGACAGCGTTTGGGACCTGCTGGCCGCGCAGCGGGCGCGAGCGCTCGGGATCGGACTGCTGTCCGGAGGCTACGGGCGCGAGGAGCTGATCTATTCGGGCGCGTTCCGCGTCTACGAGGATCCGCACGATCTGCTCGCCCATCTCGACGAGGTCGGAGTCCGCCGTCCGCTCTGACCGGACGGGTCCGGCGGCGTATGATCGGGGAGTGAGCGACGAAACCATTACCGCGCGGATCGAGCAGCTCGTGGCCGAGGAACACGGCTTGCGCAATCGGGAGCAGGCGGACAGCGACGACGTCGACGCCCTGGAAGCCGATCAGGACCGGCTACGCGCCGTCGAGGTCGAGCTTGACCGCTGCTGGGACCTGTTGCGCCAGCGCCGTGCCCGGCGAGACGCCGGGGAGGATCCCGACGGGGCCGAGGTGCGCGATGCCGACACGGTCGAGCGATATTGGCAGTAGACAATCGGTACTAGCGGCTGAGCGGCCGCTCGTACTCGCGCAGGATTCCGCCCCCGCGGACCGCGATGAACCCTTCACGCCTCAGCATCGCGATCGAGCGACCGTTTGCCGCTAGGACGCTGGCACGCATCACGCGGTGGCCCTCATCGCGCGCCCGATCGGCCAAGAGGGCGATCAGCGTGCCGCCGAGCCCGCGCCCCTGCCATTCGTCGATGACGGTCGCCGCGATCTCGACGACGCCCGGCTCGTTCGTGATCCGGACGTAGCGGGCGACGGCGATTCCGCGGTGGGTGACCGGGTCGACGGCCAGCAGTGCCTCGTGATCGTGGTGGTCGACGTTGACCAGGAAGTCGAGCTCGCGGGGGCTCAGGCTGGGCTTCGAGGAGGCAAAGCGCAGGTAACGGGACTCCTCGGACAGCGCCGTCACCGCCGCCGCCAAGCCGGCGCGGTCTCCACGTCGGAGCGCACGCACGTATACGACGCTGCCGTCGCGGAGGCTCAAGAAGGTTCGCTCTGCCGTCTGCAAAACAGTCCTCCTGATCGGACTCCGCACAACATATCACAGTCAGTTTTATCACGCAACTGACTCTGGGGATCCCGCGATGCGGCCGGCCTGTGTCTTACGACATCAGCTCGAAGCAGGGAGCGTGCATGTGGGTCGTGCCGCGGACCTCGACGAGCACGAACACGACGCTGTCGCAGTTGCGGCAGCGCGCGACCATGCCGGGCGCCCGGACGTAGACACGCAGCTCAGCGATTGGTCCGGTGGCCCCGCACACCGTGCAACGCCCCCTCGCCATGGTCATCTCCTCGCCGTACACGTCGTAGAGCGGCCCGGCGATCGCGTTGCCATCGAGTGGTTCCATGCTCACCTCGTCTTCAGTTGCCTGTCGGACCGAACCGCTCGGTCTTGATCCCTACCGCCTCGTGGCCCTGCGCCACGAGCCCGGCGGCCATCACCTCGACGAAGCTGTTCGGTCCGCAGATGTAGATCGCCGGATGCTCGTCGGGAGCCCACGCGAGCTCGCGCAACAGCTTCTCGTCGATCCGTCCGCGATGCCCACTCCAGTCCTCAGGCCACTCGCGGGTGAGGACCAACTCCACATCGACCCCGTGATCGGCGGCCAGGAGCTCATCCCGGTAGATCACGTCGCCCAGCGTTCGCGACGAGTACACGAGCTTCATCGGCACCGTGCTTCCCGCCGCCATGCGGTGGCGCAGCATCGAGCGGAACGGCACGACACCGGAGCCGCCGGCCAGCAGCAGGAGTGGTCGCGTGGCGGCCGCTTCCCAGACAAAGTAGCCCCCAATCGGGCCGCGGAGCTCGAGCTCGTCGCCGGGTTGCAGCACGTCGACCAGGTACGGCGAGACCTCCCCATCGTCGAGTCGCTCGATCGTCAACTCGAGGTGGGTGTCCTCGGGGCTCGAGGCAATCGAGTAGCTCCGCTGCGCCTCGTAGCCGTCCTCGGCGGTCAGCCGGACATCCACGTGCTGTCCCGCCTGATGGCCGCGCCACTGAGGCACGTCGAGCACGATGCTCTTCGTCCGGTCCGTCTCGACGACCTGCTCGGTCACCGTGCCGAGCTGCCAGTTCAGTCGCCCTGGTAGCGCTGCTCCAGCCATGGGTCTCCGTGGTTGTGGTAGCCGTAGGTCTCCCAGAACCCCGGCTCGTCCTGGTCCGTGAACGTTAACCCCCGCACCCACTTCGCGCTCTTCCAGAAGTACAAGTGTGGGACCAGCAACCGCGCCGGGCCACCGTGCTCGGGCTCCAGCGGCGACCCGCCGTACTCGTACGCGACCCACGCCTTGCCGTCGGTCACATCCTCCATGGCGAGGTTCGTCGTGTATCCGCCGTCGGAGAATGCGGTCACGTATCCGGCGGCCGTGTCGACGCTCTGGAGCAGGGTGTCCATCGACACGCCCTTCCAGCTCGTGTCGAGTTTCGACCATTTGGTCACGCAGTGAATGTCCACGGTGACCGTGTCCGTGGGGAGCGCCAGGAACTCCTGCCAAGGCCACGACACGGGCTTCTCGACGTCACCGTGGATCGTGAAGCTCCACTCGTCGAGCGGGGTGTGCGGGGTCGGTCCGGCCGACAGCACCGGGAAGTCGTTGGTTACGTACTGCCCCGGAGGCACGCGCGAGGGGTCAGCGACCGGCCGCCGGCGCCCGAGGAACCCGCGGGATATCGGCGTCATCAGAGTGCTCCCGTCCGGCACATGGGTGTCCTCCTGTTGGTCGCGGGTTACGTGGCAACGTCAGCCTACATTCAGCGGTAGCCAACTGGTGGCTGCGCGACTAGGCTCTCTTACCAGGGTATGCGTGAAGAAGGCCCGTGGTGCGACGGGCGCCGGAAGTCCGGCGCGGTCCTAGCGATGGTTCGAGCCAGCCGCGGCGCGGTCAAAGCCGCGCCGCTGGCGGTCGCGCTGGTCGTGGCGTTGCTGCTCGCCGGATGTGGCGACCTTGCCTCCTCGCCGGCGGCCGGAACGTTTACGCCGCGGACCCCGGGCGTGCTCACCGTCGTGACGACCGACATCCCGAGCCCGGGCTTCTGGGAAGGCACCCCGGCGCACGTGACCGGTGGGCTCGAGTACGAACTGGCCAGGGATCTGGCCGACCGGTTCGGTCTCAAATCGGTGCGGGTCATCACGGAGAACTTCCACCGGATCGTCAACGGACAGCTCGCCGGGGCCGATCTCGCTCTGGACCTGATCACGCCGACGGCCCAGCGTTCGAAGTCACTGTCGTTCTCGACCCCATACCTGGACGCCGCGCCGACGGTGGTGGTGCAGAACGGCGCGTCGGTTCCGGACCTGGAGACGGCTCAGAACCTGCGGTGGGGCGCCGTCCGTGAGACGACGTTCATCGGAATCATCAACAGCGAGATCGCTCCGAGCCAACCGGTGCGGATTTACGACAACACGTCGGAGGAGCTGTCCGCACTCGAGGCCGGGAAGATCGACGCGGTCCTGCTCGACCTGCCGCTCGCCGTCGTGACCGCAGAGCGCTCGGGAGGCCGGCTGGCGGCGGTAGCGCAGCTCCCTGGTTCGGAGATGATCGCGGCGGCGATGCCCAAGGGATCGAGCAACCAGCAGGCCGTGAACTCGGCTATGCGCGCGTTCGCCGACGACGGCACGATGAACCAGCTCGTACACACGTGGGTGGGCTCGGGCGCGGACGACGCCGACAAGTCGCTTCCGCTCATCCAGACAAACCGGGTCACATGAACGCGCTGGCGCCCGTGCTCGCCTCGATCTCGGTGAAGTCCCCGGAGGGGACGGCGTGGGAGTTCCTCGTGCTGTTCCTGGTCGTGATCATCGGGCCACCCCTGCTGGAGCACGCGCGGCTGCCCGGGATCGTCGGCCTGCTCCTCGGTGGCTACGTGATCGGGTCGCACGGGTTCAACCTGATCGGTTCCGGCAACACGACCGTCCCGGAGCTGGGGCAGCTCGGACTGCTCTATCTGATGTTCGTCGCCGGCGTCGAGCTCGACCTGGGGCTGGTCAGGATCTATCGGGGTGCCGTCGGCCTGTTCGGGCTGATGGCGTTCGCGATCCCGCTGGCGTTCGGCTCGGCGATCGGATTCGCCCTGCACTGGGAGGCCGCCGCGGCGCTCCTGCTCGGGTCGCTGATGGCCTCGCACACGCTGCTCGTGTACCCGGCGGTCAGAAACGCCGGCCTCGCCTCCCATCGCGCCGTGGCCACCGCCGTCGGGGCCACTGTGATCACCGATACGGCCTCGCTCGTGGTGCTGGCGTTCGTGTCGGGCTCGCAGCTGGAGGGAGGCTCGGCGGCATCGATCGCGCTGCAGGTCGTGTTCGGGCTCGCGGTGCTGGTGATCTTCTCGTTCCTGCTCCTCCCGCGGCTCGTACGGCTGGCGTTTCGTTATCTCGGGACGGACCGGATCGTCCGCTACCTGCTGGCGATCGGCGCTTTCCTGGCGGCGGCGACAGTCGCCGGGATGGTTGGCATCGAGGGCATCGTCGGGGCGTTCTTCGCCGGGCTCGGCCTCAACCGCCTCGTGCCAAACGAGGGTCCGCTGATGGACCGGATCGACTTCTTCGGGTCGGCCGTGTTCGTGCCGATCTTCCTCGTGTCGGTCGGCATGCTGCTCCAGCCGAGCGTGATGATCCAAGGTGAGACGTTGAAGCTGGCCGGGCTGTTCGTCGTCGCGGCGCTCGGCGGCAAGGCCGTGGCCACGGCGGTCACCGGGCGAGTGCTGCGGCTCTCGCGCAAGGAGACCACGCTGATGTGGGGCCTGACGATCCCGCAGGCAGCTGCGACGCTGGCGTCGACCGTGATCGGCTTCGACATTGGCCTGTTCGATCAGTCGGTCGTGAACGCGGTGCTCGTGCTGATCCTGGTCTCGATCGTGGTGGCCACGTTCGTGGTCGAGCGCGTCAAGGGCGATGTGGCGGTGCCGCACGAAGACGGCCAGCGCCTCGGTCACCGGGTCCTCGTAGCGCTCGAGGAGCCGGGCCAGGCCCAGCTCGGCTTCGAGATCGCCGCCCGCATCGCGGCGGCGGACACCGGCGTGGTCCGGGGCGTGCTGAGCTGCCCGCCGGGCGAGCGGAGCTCCCACGAGGCCGGTATCGCCGAGCTCCGCCGGGTCGGGTTCTCGATCGGAGTCGACACCGACCCGGCGCTTATGGTGACGAGCTCATTTGCCGACGGGATCGTCAACGTCGTCGCCACCGAGGAGCCGTCGCTGGTGGTCGTCTGCCAACGCACGGTGGGTGGCGCATCTGCGCTCGGCGGCCCGGGCGAGGCGGTCGCCGCGGCGATTGCGGCGCCGGTGGCGATCGTCGTCGGCGAGATGGACAGGATCGCCCAGGCGGTGTTGGTCGGTGCCGCGCGGGGCGACGACGAGCACCGCGGCGCGGCCGCGCTCGCGGCCGAGCTCGCCGAGCGGATCGCGGGCAAGAACGTCGAGCGCCGGAGCGGTGAGTCAGCGTCGTTCGGAGATCTCCGGCCCGGTCAGCTGTGCATCGCCCCGGCCCACTCCTGGCAGATGCTTGCCGCCTCGGATCCTCCCGAGGGGACGGCTCTGGTCATGGTCCTCGAGTCGCAAACGCCGCCTCCGCTCGAGGAGGACCGGCTGTGGGGGACCGCGGCGGTCTAGCGTCGCGACACTAGGCCTTCAGCGCCACGGCCGCCTCTGGCGTCGCCACATGGAAGCTGAAACTCTCCTCGAGGTACAGGCGCACTGTCTCGTCATCGTGTGAGTCGTAGCCGATCGCGAGATCCTGGCCCGATTCGAACAGGAAGTCGCCTCCGCGCAGGCTGACCACGACCGCTCCCTTCACGCCGGGTGCCCAGATGATCGGGCCCTCGAGGATCTTGCGGAGGTGATCGAGCAGCGGGAAGCCGCCGTGCTCAGCGGTCTCGACGACGCGTCGATACTGCTCGCGTCCGAGCGCCAGGCCGTAGGGACCGCCGATCCCGTTGCACAGGAGCTCCTCGACGGCGCCCGCCACGGGCCGCGGGTACTGGTCGGTGACCTTCCCGAGCGTCGCCTGCTTGTAAGGCGATCGCTCGACGATCCCCGTGATCGCGTCCTTCCAGCCGTGGAAGACGGCGACGTTCTCGGCCACCGCGATCTGATGGGCGGCCGTGTCGAGCGCCTCGAGGTCGACGTCATCGGCGCCGCGATCGCCGTCACGGAGCTCGGCCCGCGACAGCTCGAAGTCGGCCCGCACCTCCACCAGCGGCAGGACCCGCCGCTGCAGCCCTGATACGCCCTCCGACGGCGCGGCCGCGAGGCGATTGACGCGACCGAGGTTGGTCGCCGAATGCTCCCAGCCGTTCGGCCCGGAGAAGTCGACGAGCTTGCGGGCCGCGAGTGCCGGTGTCAGCCGCTCGCGTGCCTCCTCGTCGAGCATGTTCCAGCCCGCGTCGCTGATCGGCGCCTTCTCACGAAGCAGATGGTTCATCACGCCACTCCTCTCAGTGCGCCGATGCCCAGCGATCCGTCACCGAGGCCGCCTTCGGCACCCGGGCCATCGCCCTCGAGTGTCTCGGCCTCGGCCTCCTCGCCGTGCTCGACGATGTCGCCGGTCTGGAAAAGGATCCCCTGGGCAATCTCGCGCCACGCCGGCGTGCGCCGCATCAGGAACTCGAGGTCCATCGCGAAGTGCTTGAACTCCTCGCCCTGCGCGTCACGCATCACGGCGAGCGCCTCAGGGTCAGTCTCGACTGCGATCCGCTGCTCATACCAGCCGATCGCCTCGGCTTCCTCGGTCAGCGATGCGCACAGCCGCGCGAACGTCCGCGTTGCGGGGGGCAGCTCGCCGGGGGGCTCGTGGTACTGGTCGAAACCCATCGAATCTCCTTCGGGGCGCTGGGGTCGGGGGTTGTCCGGTGTTGGGCGCAGCGTACTGCGACGGCGACGTGTTTATTCGACCGAGAGCGCGTAGGCGTCAGAATGGTGGCGTGAGCGAAGAAGGTCCAGCCCCCGGCGCCTCAGAAGAGGACGCATCAGGTCGCCGTCCTCCCTCGCCGACGATGCCACGCGACCGGCAGGGCTGGCGCGTGACGCCGGCGCCCGACGGCCGCGGCATGCCCGACGAGCACAAGCCGCGTCCGCCCCACCGCCTCCGCGGCTTCTGGATCTTCGTCATCGTGCTCCTAGCGCTCAACTGGATCTCTGTGCTGGCGTTCCAGACCTCCGGCCAGCCGCGGGTCAAGGTCCCGTTCAGCCCCTATTTCCTGAATCAGCTCGAAGCCGGGAAGGTGAAGTCGATCTCGTCCAAGGCCGACACGATCCAGGGCACGTTCAAGACGAGCGTCAAATACCCGCCGAGCGATTCCAAGGCGACCGCGACGACCCTGTTCTCGACCCAGGTGCCCTCGTTCTGGAACAACAATGAGCTGACGACGCTCCTGCGCTCGCAGGGCGTCGAGGTCAACGCGAAGAACCCGAACCCAGGAACGTCGATCCTGGCGGAGCTGCTGCTCGGGTTCGGCCCGACGCTGTTGCTAGTCGGGCTGTTCGTGCTGCTGGCGCGGCGGGCCGCCTCGGGCGCCGGCGGCATTGGCGGGATCGGCAACTTCGGCCGCTCCCAGGCGCGCCGGGTCGACCCGCAGAAGATCATGGTGACTTTCGACGACGTCGCGGGCATCGACGAGGCGAAGGCGGAGCTCAGCGAGATCGTCGACTTCCTGAAGACGCCCGAGCGCTACGAACGGCTCGGCGGGCGGATGCCGCACGGCGTGCTTCTGTACGGACCGCCTGGCACCGGCAAGACCTTACTCGCGCGAGCCGTTGCCGGCGAGGCGAGCGCGGCGTTCTTCTCGATCGCCGCCTCTGAGTTCATCGAGGCGATCGTGGGGGTCGGCGCCGCGCGCGTGCGCGACCTGTTCGCCAAGGCGAAGGAGGCCCAGCCGGCGATCATCTTCATCGACGAGCTCGATGCGATCGGCCGCTCGCGCCAGGGCTCCGCCGGGATCACCGGGGCCAATGACGAACGCGAGCAGACACTCGATCAGATCCTGACCGAGATGGATGGCTTCGAGTCGAGTGTGGCCGTCGTCGTGCTGGGGGCTACCAACCGGCCGGAGATCCTCGACCCGGCGCTGCTTCGCCCCGGACGGTTTGACCGCCGGGTGGCCGTGCAGCCGCCTGACAAGGCCGGTCGGGTAAAGATCCTCCAGGTTCACACCCGGGCGATCCCGCTCGACGACGACGTCGATCTCGAAGCGCTCGCCGCCTCGACCCCGGGAATGGTCGGCGCCGACCTCGCGAACCTGTGCAACGAGGCCGCGCTGCTGGCGGCTCGGCGCGATCACGCCAAGGTCACGATGGCCGACTTCACCGAATCGCTCGAGAAGATCCTGCTTGGCGCCCCGCGCGGGATCGTGCTGAGCCCGGAGGACCGCGAGCGCACTGCCTACCACGAATCCGGTCACGCGCTCGTCGGGATGCTGACGCCGGACGCCGATCCGGTCCGCAAGGTCTCGATCATCCCGCGCGGCCAAGCGCTCGGCGTAACGCTCTCGACGCCCGATGCGGACGTCGTTTCGTACTCGCGCGAAGACCTTGAGGCGAAGATCAACGTCTCGCTCGGCGGCCGCGTCGCCGAGGAGATCGTCTACGGAAAGATCACGACGGGCGCCGAGTCCGACATCCAGCAGCTGACCCAGATCGCCCGCCAGATGGTCGGCCGCTGGGGGATGAGCGACAAGATCGGGCCGATCACCGTACTGCCGTCCGACGGGTCCGGGCCGTTGCTGCCCGGCGCATCGGAGACCTCGCCCGCAGACGCAGTACCTGATCGACGAGGAGGTCCGGCGCATCGTCGACGAGGGCCATGTCGAGGTCACCCAGCTGCTCACCGACCACCGCGACCAGCTCGACAGCCTCGCCCACGCCCTGCTTGCGGCCGAGACCCTCGACGCCCCCGACGCCTATGCCGCCGCCGGGGTGCCGATGAGGGCAGCCGAGCTGGTGCCCGAGGCCGAGGTGCAGCTCAAGGCCGGTTGACGCGCCGGCGTCTCGGCGCCATCCGGGTCGGCTCAAGTGCCCGCGCCTGTCATGTACCCTGCGAGGTCGCTGTAGGGGATTTTCAAGGTAGGACCGGGACCCCCGCGAGTCCGCGACCGCGCATCGCGGTTAAGTCGGTGATGGGCCCGACGAGAAAGCCGCATTTTGCGGTGATGGTAAGTTGTGAAACCGACTGACGAAGGGTGAGTCCGATAGCTATCGCCCACACCCAAACGGGACTAAGAGTGTGAAGACGCAAACGATTGCCGACGCGTCAGCGCGGAATGGTTTCCGGTCGTTCCCCCCGCCAGACCTCCAGGTCACGAACAGCGCCGTCCAGTTCGCAAGGCGCTTCCATCGCGGTCAGCGCCGCGTGTCCGACAGAGCGCCGTTCATCCTGCATCCGCTCGAGGTCGCGTCGCTGCTCTACAGCTGCGGCGCCATCGACGAGGTCATCGCGGCCGGCGTTCTGCACGACGTGGTCGAGAACACGACGGTCGCTCTTGACCAGATCACCGCCGAGTTCGGCAGCCGCGTCGCCGGCCTCGTCGGCGCCGTGACCGAGAACCCGAAGATCAAGTCCGAGCGGGCCCGCAAAGCGGCGCTCCGCCGGCAGGTTCGAGGCGCCGGCTCGGATGCGGCCGCGATCTTCGCCGCGGACAAGCTGGCGAAGGTCCGGGAGCTGCGCACGCGCGTCACCCACGCCCGGCTCGATGGCGCGCCCGTACCCACCGATGTCCGCAAGAAGCTCATGCACTACACCGCGAGCCTGAGGATGCTCGAGCAGGTCCTGGCCGGTCACTCGCTGGTGCGCCAGCTGCGGTTCGAGCTCGAGGCGTTCCGCGCGTTCCCGCCGGGCCGGGCCCTGCGCGCGGTGCCCCAGGCCGGCCAGGCGTAACTCGCCAACGCCTGGCGCCCCAGCGTAGCCCGGCGCGGCCGGCCACGACCCCAACGGCTGCCGCATACCATGACGGCCGATGACCCGAGAGCGGTGGATGGCGTTGTGCTTCGCGATCGGCTCGACGTGCTTCCTCGTCGGCCCGTTTCCGGGGTTCGCCCAGCTGGTCGGTGGCGAGGCTGACGCGGCCGTGTTCTTCGCCGGCTCGATCCTGTTCACCGCCGGCGGGGCGCTCCAGAGCTACCTCGCGTTTCCCGAGCGCGCCGTCGACGCCGCCGGGCGGGCGGCATGGCGGGCCGCGATCATCCAGTCGGCCGGCACCCTGTTCTTCAACGTCACCACCTACCAGGCGCTGCACACCGCGGTGTCCGACCCCGCGTATGACCGGCTCGTGTGGCGGCCCGACGCATTCGGCTCGATCTGCTTCCTCGTCTCGGGGGTGATCGCCTACCGCGCCTCGCCGCGCCACGGTTGGCTCCCCGCGACCGGCCATCGCGGATGGTGGGAGTCTGCGGTCAACCTGCTCGGGTGCATCTTCTTCGGGATCGCCGCTGTCGCCGGCTACCTCGTCCCGTCGACCGGCACCATTCTCGCCCTCGCCGCCTCGAACTGGAACACGGCGTTGGGGGCGGCGTGCTTCCTCGCCTGCGCGCTGGCGACGCTGCTGACCGGAGTCACGGTGAAGTCCCCCCGGCGGCTCCGACGCCTGCGGGCACTGGAGCACCGGGTCGAGACCGGGGTCGAGCGCGTCGAGTCCCGGATCTGACGTGCAATAGCAGACGGTCAGCGCACCGCCAGCGTCCCCTCCAGGGTCGCCTCCTCGAGCGTCCGCGGCCCGAGCACGTCGCCGGCGGCCGCGCACTCCGGTCGTCCCTCGAGCGAGGCCCACAGCGCGGCCTCCGGCGCCCGGCCCTGCGCGAGCACGATCGTGGCCACAGGCGGCAGCTCGTGCTCGCGCCCGGAAAAGACGTGGCGCAGCAGGCCTCTGTCCAAGACGAGCTCGGTGTGGTGGCGGATCCGCACGCCGGCGAGGTCGAGCCGGGCCAGGTACAGGTTGCGCTGGTACTGGTGGACCGTCTCGCCGGGATGGACGGCGCCGCACGCGAGCTCGACCTCGTGGCCGGCGGCCCGCAACACCTCGGCGGCATCGAGGCCGGTCCACTCGCCGCCCCAGTCGGCGACGAGCACCGGGCTCCGGACCGACGCCGGCGAGGCGAGAGCGCTCCAGCCGTCGAGCACGGACGCCCTGCCGACATTCCCGACGGGAGGCAAGTACGCCCGCGCCCCGGTGGCGACGACAACCAGGTCCCATTCGCCGCCATCGACCTCGGTGACAGCAACCTCGCGGCCTGAGCTCGACCGAGACACCGAGCCGCTCGAGTCGCCGCCGCGCCGTGCGGAGCCATCGCTCCCACGTCTCGACGTGCGCCGGCGCCCGCCCGGCGAGCCGGAGCTGGCCGCCGAGCTCGGCCTCCCGCTCGCGCACCACGACGTCGTCGCCCGCCAGCGCGGCCTCGATCGCCGCCGCCACGCCGGCCGGGCCTCCGCCGGCGACCAGCACCCGGCGCGGGTGATCGCGCCGGACCGGGCGCGGGAGCGTCGACTCGCGCCCGGTGCGCGGGTTGGCGACACAGCCGATCGGGACCCCGGCGTGGTAGTGGCCGATGCAGCTCTGATTGCACCCGATGCACTCGAGCACGTCGTCTCCAGCGCCGGAGATCGTCTTGCGCACGATGTCGGGATCGGCGATCAGCGCCCGGGTCATTCCGACCGCGTCCGCCGCGCCCGAGGCCACTAGCTCCTCGGCGTCGTCGAAGTCGACGATCCGCGTCGTGGCGATCACCGCGGTGGCGCCCGCTGCCTCGCGCGCGAGCGTCAGCTTCGATGCGATCGCGTTCTCCGCCACCGGCGGCGGCGGAGCGATCCAGGTCGAGCCGGCGTAGGTGGCGGAGTGGCCGAGCACAAACGACACGAAATCGAGCTGCGGGCACAGCGCTCGCGTGATCTCGGCGCACGCGCGGGCGTCGAGCGCCCCCGGCGCGAGCTCGTCGGCGCTCAGGCGGGCTCCGACGGCGAGCTCGCCGGCGCCGGCACGGACCGCCTCGATGATCTCGCGCGCCAGCCGCAGGCGTCCATCGAGCGCCCCGCCATAACCGTCGGTCCGGAGATTCGTCGCCGGCGAGAAGAACTGCGGCACGAGGTATCCGTGCGAGAACGACAGCTCGATCCCATCGACATCGCCGTCGCGGGCAAGGCGGGCCGCCGTCCGGTAGCCATCGACGATCTCGCGCAGCTCGCGCGCGCTGAGCGCTCGCGGCTCACTCTTGAACCGCGGCGAGGGCACCGCGGAGGGCGCCACCGCCGGCGGTCGCGGTGGTGTCCCGAACTGCTCGCGGCCGCCGTGGAACAGCTGCACCAGCAGCCGCGTCTCGTGCTCGTGAACGGCGTTGGCCAGGCGGCTGTAGCCGCGCACGATGTCTGGCAGATAGCCCCCGAGCGTGTGCGGCGTGAGCAGGCCGGTGGGATGGACGGCAGTCGCCTCGATCACGATCGCTCCCACACCGCCGGCCGCTCTCGCCGCGTGGTAGGCGATCAGCGCGTCGGTCGGCAGATGGTCGTGGACAAGCGTCGTCTGATGCGAGGTGGAGAGCACCCGGTTACGGAGCCGCAGCGGTCCAAGTGAGACGGGCGAGAGAAGGGTCGTGTAGGCGGGCATCGTGTAACTCAAGCACGGGACGAGGGCGAGCTCTACGGGTGCGGCCCTACATGTGAAGATCTCGGTACCTGGATGGCAAAACCGCCGCGGGGTGGCATGCTTGTAGTCTATGTCCGGCGTCTCGTTGCTCGAGAACGCTTTAGCTGGCGCTCGGGGCCGCGCGGCGCAGCGGAGCCGGGCACCGGGCGTACTCGAGGATTTTCAGGGCCACTACCTGGTCGGCCTCGCCGCTCTGCTGGCGGCTTACTATGCCGCGGCGCACCTTGGCTACGCGTTCGGATTCTCCGGGCCGATCGCGGCGATCGTATGGCTGCCCGCCGGCGTCGGAATCGCGTTCCTCTATCTGGCCGGGCTCCGGTTCTGGCCGGGGGTGCTGATTGGCGATCTGCTCGTCAACAACTATTCCGCGCTCCCGGTCGGCTCGGCGATCGGCCAGACGATCGGCAACGTGCTGGAGATCGTGATCGCGGCGGTGCTGATGCGTCGGCTTCTGCCCCGGGACGCGCCGCTCGCGACGGTGCCCGCGGTGGCGATCGTCGTCGTTTCGATCGCGGTCGGGTGCGTGGTCAGCGCCACGATCGGTGTCGGCTCGCTCGAGCTCGGCAACGTGATCGCGAAATCGCCGACGAGCGTGTGGCGGACGTGGGCGCTCGGTGACTACGCGGGAGCGCTGATCGTCGTGCCGTTTGTACTGGCGTGGTGGGGCCGATCGTCGCCGGCGTGGGTCCGGGGCCGGGCGCTGGAGGCATCGGTCCTGCTGGTCGCTCTGGTCGGACTCAACGTCCTCGGACTCGACGTCGGGCGACCGCTGTCGTACATCGTGTTCCCCGCGCTGATCTGGGCCGCGCTGCGCTTCGGGCCCCGCGGCGCCACCCTGGCGATCGCGATCTCGTCGGCTCTGACGATCTGGGGCACCACCCATTTCCACGGACCGTTTGTGTTCGACTCGATGACCCGCACGGTGCTGAACTCGCAGCTCTACCTCGTGGTGGCGGCTATATCGACGCTGACGATGGCGGCCGTCGTCTGTGAGCGCCGGGCGCTCTCCCGCCGGCTCCAGGCGTCGCGGGCGAGGCTGATCGACGCGGCCGACAACGAACGGCGGCGGCTCGAGCGCGACATTCACGACGGCGCCCAGCAACGCCTCGTGGCACTCGCGGCGCACCTGGCGCTGGGTGCCGAAGAGGCGCGGGTCGAGCCGTCGCACGCCGAAGCCCTGTTCGCCTCGGCGCAGGCCGAGCTGCTGGTCGCGATCGACGAGCTGCGGGCGCTGGCCCACGGCATAAATCCGCCCGTGCTCTCGTGCTACGGCCTGGCGAGCGCGATCGGGACCATCGCCGGCGCGTCCACGGTGCCGATCGACGTGATCGATGCTCCGGCGCAGCGGTTGGACGATGGGAGCGAATCGACCGCGTACTTCGTCGTCGCCGAGGCCGTCACCAACGCGCAGAAGCACGCCCGCGCCTCGCGCATCACGATCCGCTTCGATCTGCGCCCCGGAGTCCTCGCCGTCGAGATCGTCGACGACGGCGTCGGCGGGGCAGTGGAGCACGCCGGGCTCGGCCTCGAGGGGCTCCGCGATCGCGTCGAGGGAATCGGCGGGAGCATGGTCATCGACAGCCCAACGTTGCGTGGCACCCGCATAGCTGCCGAGATCCCGGCCGTGCCGCGCCCGCCGAGCGACGGGCTGAGCGCGGACTGACTACTGCCGGTCGCCGGCGAGGAAGATCAGCGCCGCCTTCACGCGCCGGCTCACGTCCTCCGGAGCTCCCGAGCTCGAGCTTCATGAAGATCGCGTTCACGTGCTTCTCGACCGCCCGCTTGGTCAGGTACAGCGACGACGCGATCGCCGCGTTGCTCTTCCCCTGAGCGATCTCGGCCAGCACGTCGCGTTCCCGCGCGGTCAGCTGCGCCAGCGGCGAGCGCGAGGCCTGCGCTCTCGCCTGGACGAGCACGTCGACGACGGCGGGATCGATCACGGACTCGCCGACGGCGACCGAGGTGATGGCCGAGACGAGCTGGACGGGGTTGCGGACGCGCTCCTTGAGCAGGTAAGCGCGGCCCGACGAGCCCGACTCCAGCAGCGACAGCACGTAGCTGGCGTCGGCGAACTGGCTGAGGACGACGACTCCGATCTCCGGGTCGCTCTGGCGCAGCGCCCGCGCCACCTGGATGCCCTCGTCGGTCCCGGTCGGAGGCATCCGGATGTCGGTGAGGACCGCATCGGGCTGCTCCTCTCTGATCGCGGTCAGGAGCGAGTCGCGGTCCTGGCAGGTCCGTACGACGTCGATGCCGTCGACCCTGGCCAGGATCTGCTCCAGCGCTTCGCGGACGAGATACGTATCGTCGGCGATGACGACTCGGATCGGGGCTTCGGATTGTGGTGCCTGCATCATTGACCGCGCTCGGACTGAATCAGATACTCGCGCCGGTGTCTGGTATGCGCGATTATCGCGGCCTTCCGGCGCAGCCCAAGCTCTCGCCGCCACCGGTCCCGGGGGGCTTCCTCGCGCGACGCCGCATCGCCTCGCTCCTGGACGAGGGTGCGACCAAGCCGCTGACCGTGCTCGCGGCCTCGGCGGGCGCCGGCAAGAGCGCCGCGCTCAGTGCCTGGGCCGCCGCGCGGACCGCGCCGGTGGCGTGGCTGTCGCTGGACGAGCCCGACGCGGATCGGCGTGGGTTCTGGGTTCTCGCCCTGGCGGCGCTCCGCCATGGCGGAGGGGGCGATCCCGGTCGCGGGGCTCCAGGTCCACCCGGGCGAGTCGGTCGACATCTTCCTGCCCGAGCTGATCAACGCACTCGAGCGGTTCGACCAGCCGATCACGCTGGTGCTCGACGACCTGCACCGAAGCCCGTCCCGCGAGATCTACGCCGACCTCGGGCTTCTGCTGCGCCACCCTTCGTCGAACCTCCGGCTGGTGATCTCGACTCGCGTCGACCCGCCGATCGGGGTCGAGCGGCTGCGCGTCGCGGGCCAGGTCCTGGAGCTCCGTGCCAGGGACCTTGCCTTCACGCTCGAGGAGACCTTCGAGCTGTTCGAACTGCTTGGCATCTCCTTGTCCAGAGACGACGTGGAGCTGCTGTGGCGGCGGTCGGAGGGGTGGGCCGCGGGGCTGCGCCTTGCCGCCACCACGCTCACCGGCCGTCCCAACCCCGAACGGTTCGTGGCCGAGCTTGCCGGCGACGACGTGAACATCGCCGAGTATCTGCTGGCCGAGGTGCTCTCCCGTGAGCCCGCCGAGACGCGCGAGTTCCTGATCCGCGCGTCGATCGTCGATGAGCTGCCGGTCGACCTTGCGACCGAGCTCACCGGACGCCGGGACAGCTGGCCGCTGCTCGACGACCTCACCCACCGTCACGCGTTCCTGGCGCCCGTGGGCGACCGCCGGGGCGTGTACCGCCTGCACACGCTGTTCGCGGAGCTGCTCCGCGCGCAGTTGAAGTACGAGCGGCCCGCCGAGGTCCCCGGCCTGCACGACACAGCGGCACGGTGGTACGTGCGCCGGGGAGAGCCGCTCGCGGCCCTCCGCCACGCGGTGCAGTCCGGCAACGAGGAGCTCGCCGCCGACCTGGCGCGCGCCTGCTGGGTGAGGGCGCTGGCGACCGGGGAGTTCTCCGTTCTGCGCTCGCTCGTCGACAAGGCGAAGCCGGCCCGGATCGAACGCGATCCCGAGCTCGCGCTCGCGTTCGCGGCGAGCCTGATCGAGGGCGAGCACGATCCCCAGGTCGAGCACTACCTCCGCATGGCCGACGAGCGGGCCGTCGAGCTGTCGGCCGATCGACGCGCGGAGTTCGACGTCGCCTGTGCGGCGGTGATGCTGTATCGCGGGCGCTCGCGCGGGGACCTGAACATGGCGCTGGCGGCCGCCGAGGTCCTGCTCGCCGACCTCGACCCGTCGCAGACCGTCGAGAATCACGAGGCGATCCGCGCCCTGGCGCTGTCGACGCTCGGGATCGTCGAGCTGTGGAACGGCGAGCTCGAGTCGGGCACGCGCCATCTCGAGCGCGCGCTCGCCGTCGCCATCGACGCCGATCTGGACTGGGTCCGCCTGCTGTGCCAGGCCTACCTCGCGCTGGCCTCGGCGCTGTCGGGGCGCCTGGCGGCGTGCGAGCAGCGGGCCCGCTCCACGCTCGCGCTCGCCGTGCGGCGAGGGTGGACCCGCTCGACCCCGGCGGGCGTCGCGCTGGCGGTGCTCGCCACCGTCCAGTTCCACTGGAACCTGATCGACGAGGCCGACGCCACCCTTGAGCGGGCCGCGGTCGCGATCCGCGCCACTCGCGAGCCTCCGTTACTGGCGTTGTTCGGCCTGACGGTGGGCCGGGTCCGGGAGGCACAGGGGCGTCTGGGCGAGGCGCTCGAAGCGTTCGAGTCTGGGCTCGACCGCTTGACCGGGTGGACGGCCGCGGCGGATCTGCGCACGATGCTCGAGACCGAGGTGGCGATCGTCCGGGCGGCGACGGGGCGCCGCGAGGTGGCCGAGCGCGACCTGCACACCGCCGCCGTCGAGTCGCCGGCGGCAGCAATCGGGCTGGGCCGGCTGGCCCTCTCGATCGGCGATCCGAAGGCCGCGCGCGGCCATTTTGCCCGCGCCATGGTCGACGACCGGCAGTTGCTCCTCTCCCAACAGGTCGAAGGGTGGACGCTGAGCGCGCTCGCCAGCGACGCTCTCGCCGACCACGACGGCGCCCACGAGCGGCTCGAGCAGGCGCTCGAGCTTGCCGAACCCGGCGGCTTTCGCCAGGTGCTGCTCGCGCAAGGTCCGGCCATCCGGCCGTTGCTCAGACGCCAGCAGCGGCTCGGCACCGCGCACCGCGCGTTCGTCGAGGACCTGCTGACGGCGCTCGACGACGCCTCTCTGCGAGGATCGACCCGGCCGACGCTCGCCGAGCAGCTGACCGATCGAGAGGCTGCCGTTCTACGCTTCCTGCCCACGATGATGTCCAACAACGAAATCGCCTCGGAGCTATTCGTGTCGGTCAACACGGTCAAGACCCATCTCCGATCGGTCTATCGCAAGCTGGGCGCGGGTGACCGCCGCGAGGCGGTCCAGCGCGCCCGCGACCTCCAACTCCTGGCTCCGGGCCTGGCGTGGCGCGGATGAGCTCATCGTTTGGCAGGCGCTTCGCGGCGCTGCTCGCGATCGTTCTCGGTGTGGCCACCGTCGTGCTGGCCGTGATCGCGCTCGTCCAGCACTTCCCGCGGGGCCTGTTCGTGCTCGCGCTCGCGGTGCTGGCGTTGGTCGTTGGATGGCACGGTCTCCTCCGACGAGGTGTGACCCGCGCGATCTCGCTCGCGATCGCGCTCGTCGCGCTCGTGGTCGCTGTGATCCTGCTGCTCAGCCGAGATGCGGGACTCACGATCGCGGTCGTCCTTACCGCTGTGGGTGCGATCGCCGCGGCCCGAGTCGCCGTCGCGGTCCGCGTGCACAAGCCCCCCGAGCAGCCGCCTTCGCATCCGGTGATGTTCTTCAATCCGCGCTCGGGTGGCGGGAAGGCGGAGCGCTTTCACCTCGCCGACGAGGCGCGCCGGCGCGGCATCGAGCCGATCGAGCTGACGTTCGACACGCCTCTCGAGGCGCTCGTAGACGCCGCGCTCGAGCGCGGGGCCGACGGGCTTTCGATGGCCGGCGGGGACGGGTCGCAGGCGGTCGTGGCAGCGGCAGCAGCCAAGGCCGGCCTGCCTTATGCGTGCATTCCGTCGGGCACACGCAACCACTTCGCGCTCGATCTCGGCGTCGATCGCGACGATGTCGTCGGCGCGCTCGACGCCTTCGTCAGCGGCTGGGAGCAGCGCGTCGATTTGGCCGAGGTCAACGGGCGCGTGTTCGTGAACAATGTCTCGCTCGGTCTGTACGCGCAGGCGGTTCAGAGCAGCGGCTATCGCGACGCGAAGCTGCGCACCCTGCTCGACACGATCCCGGAGGTCGCGGGACCCGCGGGCTCTGTGCCCGCGCTGCATTGGAGCGCCCCCGACGGGCCTGATCCACGAGGGCGGGGTGGCGTTGCTGGTTTCGAACAATCCCTACCGGCTCGGTCGCGCGGTCGGTTCGGGCACGCGTCCGCGGATGGACACCGGGAGGCTGGGGGTGGCGGTCATCGGGCCGAGTGGCGGGATGGGCCAGGGTCTGCTCCAGCAGTGGTCGGGGCCGTCGATCGAGGTGGAGGGCGGGGACCAGCTGCCGGCGGGGATCGATGGCGAGGCGGCACTGCTCGATTCGCCCGTCCGGTTCGTGTCGAGACCCCGCGCCCTGAGGGTACGGATCGCTCCCCACCACCCGGGCCGGTCGCCGTCGGCCGGGCTACCCGAGAACGGCCTCGCAGGCCTGGGGATGCTCGCCAGGATCGCCTTCGGCCCTGCTGGTTAGCCTGTCGACGACGATCCGGCTGACGATCGTCCCGGTGAGCGCGCCCACGATGACGTCACTGGGGTAATGAACGCCGGTGTGCACGCGCGAGTACCCGACGACGGCCGCGAGCAGGTGGAGCACTCCGCCCTCCCACGGGAGCACATCGCTGACACCGCTCGCGAACGCGAACGCGGCGGCCGTGTGGCCCGATGGCCACGATCGCGATTTCGGCACCCGCACTCGCCGGACGCTCGCCACCCGGTGGGCGCTGGGGTCCGGGCGCTCTCTGCGGCCAAGCGGCTTGATCACGATATTGACGACGGCCGCCGTGACGGCGACGGAGGCCAGGCCGAGCTTGGCGGCCTCGCGTCCCCGCTCGCCGCGCCCGGCCGCCAGCGCCGCCGCGGACGCCAGCGACAGCCGCGAATAGTTTGCGGCATCGGATAGGCGCGCCATGAAACGGTCGAGCTCCGGGGTCCGGCTCTTCGCCACCGCCGCGTAGACGGCGCGGTCCAGACCGTCGAGCTCGCGAAGCAACTCTTTGCCGTGCGTTCGCATACGGCTAGGGTCCTGAGAGTTCTCGGTTCAAAGGCTTGTGGTACCAGAGGGCGTCTGTCCCCGACGGGAAGTCCTCGACTCGGCCCACCAGTTCGTAACCGTTCCGCTCATAGAGGGCTCGCGCCTGAAAGTCGTAGGTGAAGTGGACGGTTTGTGTGCACCCGCGCGACGCGGCCTCGGCCTCGGCGGCTGCGATGAGCCGAGTCGCGAGGCCCTGACCTCGGAGGCTTCTCTCCACCCAGAGGCTCTGTAGCTCGCAGCAGTCGCCCCAGGTCCACCCTGCGATGCCGGCCACGACCTTGCCGGCGTCGCGCACGAAGATCGCCAACTCGACCTCGTCACCGAGTCCCATGGCGGCGGACGCCTCGCGACGGATCTGCATTTCGAGTTCCTCGATGTCGAGAGGGTCCGGACTGTCCTCGACGTGGAACTCCACAGAGAACTCCTTCCCGCTCGTTCGGCCGACCACAATCTGGCCGCCGGCGTACGAACCTAGGATGCCGACGGGCGACTTACAGTATGCACGTGCCGATGAGCGCCGACCATCCCGAGCCGGAGTGGGGGACGCGTCGCGCCGCACCTGGCTGGCCGCCGAGCGGACCTGGCTGGCGTGGTGGCGGACGGCGCTGGGGAGCGCGGCGGTCTCGCTCGGGGTCGGGCGCGTGCTTCCCGACATCACGCACGGAACGCGGTGGCCGTACGTCCTGCTCGGGATCGGCTACGGCGTTTTAGCGATCGCCGTCCTCCTCGCCGGCGCGATCCGCCAGCAGCGAACCGCGGAGGCGCTCCGGCACGGCAGTTACTCCGAGCTGTCTCTGCGTTTGGTGCGATGGCTCACCGGCGGGGCGTTGGTGCTCTCGGTCGGGACGCTGATCATCGTGATCGCCAAGCTGTAGGCTGCCAGATCACCCACCCAGGGTGATGACCGTTAACCCGTTGGATCTCAGACTTCACTCGGTGGCGCGTTTCGAGCGCCACGGCACACTCGAATCGGAAGGCGACTCATATGGGAATGCGACGACGTCGGCCGCTCGCTCGCGCGGCGATGGTTGGTGGGGCGGGCTACATGGCCGGCAGGGCCGGCCAGCGCCACCGCCAAGCCGAGGAGGACCAGGACGCACAGATTGCTGACCTGCAAGATCAACAAGCACAACAGGCAGCTCCCGCACCGGCCGCCCCGGCGCCGGCCGCGCCCGCCGGCGACGACATGGTCTCCCAGCTCAAGCAGCTCGCGGACCTGAAGGCCTCGGGCGTGTTGACCGACGAAGAGTTCAACGCCGCCAAGGCGAAGCTGATCGGGAGCTAGGAGAAAATTTATGACAATCGGACCTGTTCAACTGCTTGTGCTCGGCTTCTCCGACCCGGACTTCCACGGTCAGATCAAGGCCGAGCTCGACCGCCTGCGCGAGAGCGACACGATCCGCCTGATCGACGTGGCGCTCGTCGCCAAGGACGACGACGGCAACATCACCCGTCTGCGCGGAACAAATCTCTCGACTGAGGAGAGTGAGGAGTTCGGCGCCACCGTCGGCGCCCTGATCGGCCTCGGCGCCGGAGGCGAGGAGGGCGCCGTCGCCGGGGCGGAGATCGGGGCCGCGGCCGCGGAGGACGGCGAGGTCCTGCCGGATAGTGTCTGGTACATCGAGGACGCGATCGGAGACTCCCAGGCGGCCGCGGTGGCACTGATCGAGCACCGCTGGGCGATCGGCTTGCGCGAGGCCGTCCACAGCGCCGGCGGGTTCCATCTCGCTGACGCGTGGGTGCATCCGCGCGACCTGGTCGCGATCGGGCTGATGAGCGCCGAAGACGCGAACGAGCAGATATACAGTCAGACGTGAGCACGAGTGCCAGAGCGCCGTCCCCGCCGCAGTCGCGCCCCAAGGACATGCGCTGGGTGCCGGCAGGGACGTTCGCAATGGGTTCCGAGGATTTCTATCCGGAGGAGCGCCCGGTCCACCAGGTTGAGCTCGACGGCTTCTGGATCGATGAGCATCCCGTCACGGTCGCCGAGTTCCGGCGGTTCGTGAAGGCGACCGGGTACGTCACGTGCGCGGAGCGCAGCCCCGAGGCGGCTGACTACCCGGACGCCGCCCCCGAGTTGCTCGTCCCCGGTTCGCTCGTCTCCCGCCAGACCAGCGGCCCGGTGGACCTGCGCGACTTCCGCAACTGGTGGGAGTGGACCCCCGGCGCGTTCTGGCGAGCGCCCGAGGGCGCGGGGAGCAATGTCGGCGGCCGCGAGCTTCACCCCGTCACCCACGTCGCACCGGAGGACGCGGAGGCGTACGCGGCGTGGATAGGCAAGGGGCTCCCGACGGAGGCGCAGTGGGAGTACGCGGCCCGGGGCGGGCTCGACCGCGCCGTGTTCACCTGGGGCAATGAGTTCGCCCCCCGGGGTCGGATGATGGCCAACACGTGGCAGGGGCAGTTCCCCTGGGAGAACCTCGAGACCGACGGCTTCTTCGGCACCTCGCCCGTGAAGCGGTTCCCGGCCAACGGCTACGGGCTCTACGACATGGCCGGCAATGTGTGGGAGTGGACCACCGATTTCTTCACGCCCGGCCATCAGGCCGACCCGGCCAACGCATGCTGCGCGCCTCGCAACCCGCGGGTCGACGAGAGCCAGACGGGCGAGCCGATCCCCCGCAAGGTGATCAAAGGCGGCTCGCATCTGTGCGCGCCGAATTACTGCCTGCGCTACCGCCCGGCGGCACGCCAGGGCGAGGCGATCGACACCTCGACATCACACATCGGGTTCCGGTGCGTCCTGAACAACTGATAGCCATTGCGTGATGAGCACCGGCGGACCGCCCCCCAATACCCCGCCGTACGACGTCCGCTGCCCTCGGTGCCACACGCCGGTGGCCGCCGACGCCGGCTTCTGTCCCAACTGCGGCTACGACCTCAGGCCCCGTCGCGGCGTGAATCCGGGCTGGCTCGCGGCGGCGGTCGTGCTCGCGCTGATCATCGGGGCCGGGGTCGGGATTCTGATCGGTGGCGGCAGCAAGAGCGGGGGGTCGACGACAACGGTCAACAAGACCGTGAAGGGCAAGGCACCCCCGTCCTCCTCGACGGAGCCGTCGACCTCCACGACGACCACGACGACGACCACCACCGCGCCCGCCAGCACCGTCACCTCGACGAGCACCAGCACCACGACGGTGACGTCGACGACGACCACCACAGGCTAGGCCTCTATCGGCTACCTACTACTTCACCCGCTACGGGCGAGGCACTCTCACCCCGGGTGCAGGCACAGTGGCCACGGCTTGGAAGCCCACAACTTCGAAATCCGCATCAAGGGCAAGGTCAGCGACGCCACGCTCTCCTCGTTCGAGGGCATGCACTACGCGGTCCAGCCGGTCGAGACCGTACTCACCGGACCCGTTCTCGATCAGGCTGCCCTGCACGCCGTGCTTGACCAGATCCAGGCTCTCGGGCTGGAGCTGATCGAGGTCCGCCGCCTTCCCGAGACCTGAGCGCCGGCCGTGCGGTTCATCCTCAACATCATCTGGCTGGTGCTGGCGGGCTTCTGGCTGGCGATCGGCTATGCGTTCGCCGCGCTGATCTGCTTCATCCTGATCATCACGATCCCGCTCGGTGTCGCGGCGCTGCGGATCGCGCTGTACGCGCTGTGGCCGTTCGGGCGAACGGTCGTTCGCAAGCCGGGCGCCGGGGCGGGCTCGCTGATCGGCAACATCATCTGGATCATCCTGTGCGGGTGGTGGCTCGCGCTGGCGCACCTCGTGACCGGAATCGCGCTGTGCATCACGATCATCGGGATCCCCCTCGGCCTCGCGAATTTCAAGCTGATCCCCATCTCGCTGATGCCGTTCGGGGCCGAGATCGTGCCCGTTCAGTGATGACAGTGCGGTCTCATCCTCGTCGGGCTGAAGAGGTTTCAACCGGCGATCCTCGAACGTTAGGGCCGATAGCTCACATACATCTCCTGGCGCACACCCGTCGCTGGGAAGGAGGCGTTTCAGATGGATGAGACGAGAGGCGTCGGCCGGGCGATATTCGCGGCCGTCCTGCTGATGGTGGGCGGTGTCCTGAACATCTTCTGGGGGATCGCCGCGATCGGCAACTCGCACTTCTTCGTGCACAACCAGAAGTACGTGTTCTCCAACCTCAAGGGTTGGGGATGGATCACGCTGATCCTGGGGATCCTCGAGATCCTCGCGTCGATATCGCTGTTCGGCGGCGGCTCGTACGGCCGGTACTTCGGCGTCGTCGTCGGATCGCTGGCGGCCATCGGCGCGCTGCTGTCGATCCCGGCGTATCCGCTGTGGTCGATCGCGATCTTCGCGCTGAGCCTGTGGATCGTCCATGGTCTGCTGGTCTTCGGCGACTCGGAGGGCGGCTACAGCTACGCGCCCGGGACCGGAGCGGCATCGATGGAGGCATCGCGCGTGATGCCGCCCCCGCCGCATTAAGAGTGCACGGTCAGAGTTAGACGCAGCGTCGAGCAGCCGGCTCAATTGCGCGAACGAATAGGGTTGCCGCTGATTGCCGTCTGTACTACGCGACACGGAGGATTCACATGAGTGATCTCGTTGCCATCGGCTACGACGATTTGGCGAGCGCCCAGCAGGTAGCGGAGAACGCCGCACAGGCGCAGAAGGCGCACATCATCGACCTGGACGACATGGTCGTCGTGGAGCGTCGTGAGGACGGGAGCGTGAAGCTTCATCAACCGTCCGCGGCCGGCGCCGGCGCGGTCGGTGGCGCGCTGTGGGGCGGTCTGATCGGCTTGATCTTCTTCGTGCCGTTCCTCGGCATGGCGATCGGAGCGGCCACGGGCGCCGCCGCCGGCGCGTTCAGCGACTACGGCGTGGACGACGACTTCATGAAGCAGCTCGGCGAGGCGCTACAGCCCGGCCAAGCCGCCGTGATATTCCTCATCCGCAAGGTCACGGTCGACAAGGTGCTCCCGGAGATCAAGATCCCGGGCAAGATCATCCAGACCTCGCTCGACAACAAGACCGAGGAGCGGTTGGGCGAGGCGCTGGCCGCAGCCGGCCAGAGCTGATCTTCGACACATAGCCGGGTTCACGGCGTAGGCGCCGGCGGCTTCCCCTCCTCGCCAAGCGCGGCGCGGAGGTCCCGAAGCTCCGTCTCCATCGCCGTTAGCTGATCGCTGATCTGCGTCAGCTGATTCTGGACCGGGTCATCGCCCGAGGCCATCGCCTCCCGCTGACGGCGCGCCACGAACGAGCTCGTGATCGTCGCGATGACGATCGAGAGCAGCGAAAGACCACCCAGCATCAGGACTGCCGCCATTAGCTTGCCGGTGGGCTGGGTGGGCACGATGTCTCCGTAGCCAACGGTCGTTACCGTCTGGATCGCCCACCAGAACGCGAGCCAGATCGTCTTGAACGTCTTCGGATCGGCGATCCGCTCGATCGCGCCGAACGCGATCACGGCGAACAGCCAGAACGATGCGATCAGATATGCGGCATTACGCGGCCGCATCCCCGCGCGCATTTGCCTGGTCTCGATGAACTTCTCGAATTGGTCGCGGCGCGGCATGGCGGGTCTGGGCACGCGATCACGCTACCTGAGGCTGCGGCGTTTACGGCGAGCTAGAGAGCGACGATCGACGGCCCAACTATCGTCCTGGTCACGCATGGTCGACGCCTCGGAGTCCAAGCATTCGCCCGAAACTCAGCCGCCGGAAACTGGCGCGCGCCCCGATCCCGAGGATGCGTCTCCGGAGAAGGTCAGTGATGAGCTCGAGCGCTGGCTGACCGGCGACGGCGAGAAAACGGTCGGGAGCCTCATCGATCTGTTCGGCGAGAAGAGCTTCGCGATGCTGTTCGTCCTGCTCCTCGGCGTGCCCGCGCTCCCGCTGCCGACCGGTGGCGCCACGCACGTGTTCGAGATCATCGCGATGCTGCTGGCGCTCCAGCTGATCGCCAACCGGGACGAGATCTGGTTGCCGGACCGGTGGCGCAAGCTCCAGCTCGCCGGCGACAAGCAGCAGAAGTTCCTCACCGGGCTGATGAAGCTGATCCGTCGGCTCGAACGCCTCTCCCGGCCCCGCCTGCGCTTCCTCTTCCACCATCGCGCCAGCAACATCGCCTTCGGGCTCCTGACCCTTGTCGGGTCGATCGCCGCGTTCCTCGCGCCACCGTTCACCGGGCTCGACACGCTCCCGTCGCTCGGCGTCGTGTTCCTGTCGCTCGGCGTACTGCTCGAGGACTTCCTGGTGGTCGTCGTCGGGATCGTCATCGCCTGCGCCGGCATCGTGCTCGAGATCGTGGTGGGCAGCGCGGCGGTGAAAGGCGTCGGCAAGCTGCTGTAGGCGCCTGGCGGTGGGTGGGCGGTGGCGGTCGCGTCGCTCCGCCTCGCCCTACGGGCTCGGCTGCGCAACGACGGTCGCTTCATCCAAGCACTCTCAGTGACACACTCAAAACAACAGGTGTTGCGATGACCGCCTGAGCCGGCCGGGACAAAAAGGCGTCAGTTGGACCGCTCATTGATCGCGCCCAGCCCGCCCTTCCCCAGCAGGTGTTCGCCAAAGATGGCCGCCGTCCGCCCCGCCCCGCCCTCAGAACCCCTTCGTCGGCACGATCCGGTAGATGGCGCCGGCGGTGTCATCGCTGACGTACAGCGCCCCGCCTGGACCTGGCACCGCGTCGACGGTCCGCCCCCACCGGGAGCCGTCGGCCGTCTGGAACCCGCCGACGAGCAGGATCCCCGGACCTAGCGTGTGGCGCGACGCCACCCACGGAAACCACAGGATGCCGGGCGCGCGCGGCGGGATCCGATCCCAGGAACCGTGAGTGCCGACCACGGCTCCGCCCGACCACGGCCGCGGCACCGAGCTGCCCTCGAGGAAGTGGAAGCCGAGCGGCGCGCTGTGGGCCGGGATGCCGCGCTGGACCAGACTGAGCTTCGCGCAGTTGAGCCGCGACCCGCCCGAGTTCGTCTGCGCGTCGTCGTCGAAGCGCATGTTCCCGTAGTCCAGCGCCGTCCCGGCCTGGCCCGGGTGGACGTCGGGGTCGGGGTCGCAGTACGGCCATCCCACGTTCCGGCCGGGCGTCAGCCGGGCGAGCTCATCGGGCGGATGGTCGTTGACGTACGCCTGGATCACCTGTCCGTACGCGTCCGACTTGCCGCCATAGGCGCGGTGGAACGGATAGGCGATGTCATCTCGCTCGTTGATCGCGGTCCACAGCGATCCGTCGGGTGCAAACGACAGCCCGTCACCGTTGCGAACGCCGGTGGCGGCGATCCGCCGCAGGGAGCCGCCCGGGTTGTACGCGAGCACGGACGCGCGCGGCGGGCTCGTCTGGGGCGGAGGGCTGGCGTTCGAGGCGCTTCCGATGTCGACGTAGATCGTGTGGTTGGGCCCGATAACCACGTTCTTCAGCGTATGGACATCGGCGCCGGCGGGACCGGTGTCCGGCAGATTGGGAACGACCACGGTGCGCGCGCCGACCCGGCCGCCGAGCCACTGATAGCGATCGATCTCGTTGGCCTCGGCGACGTACAGGACCTCGTGCCCGTTGAGCTTGTCGAAAGCGAGCCCCTGAGGGGCGGTGAGGTCCGATACCAGCGGGCGTTTACTCGGAGGCTGATCCGGGCGCGCGCCGGGGGTGAGCTCGTACACCGCGCCACTCGCCGGCGAGCTCACCAGCAGCTGCCCTTCCGGCGTCCATGCCTCCAGCCGGGCGTCGGTCACGCGCGCCCACACCTCGGCGCGCCAGCCACGCGGGAGGATGACCGTCTGGTTGTTGCCGATGCTCCCCCCGGCGTTGGCCGCCGGGATCGACAGGCGCACTCGCGCGTAATGGATCCTTGTGTGGGCGCCGGCGACGGTGGCGCTGGCCGGGACGGCCGCGGGATCGTTTCCGCTGCCGCCGCACCCGGTCGCAAGGAGTGCGACGCTCGCTCCCAGCGCCGCGAGCAGAGCTTTGGATCGGATCACGACCGATCGCCGCCGCGAGTTAGATTCAGCAGGACGCATCACGTGCCACTGAAGCAGATCGGCCCTCCAACGCGTGTCGATTATGCTCGCCTCTCCGGTCTGGACGACGCCTCGCTCCGACCGAGCGGGTCACGAACACTGGGGAGGTCGTTGATGGCAGCGATGACGCAGCGCGAGGCCGCTCAGGCCGACGCGGCGAATCCGAGTGGGCGCACAGCGGTCGTGTTCATCCATGGTCTCTGGCTCCTGCCGACCAGCTGGGACCGCTGGGCGCATGTGTTCGAAGAGGCGGGATACGCGGCGCTGACCCCGTCCTGGCCCGACGATCCGGAGACCGTCGAGGAGGCACGCGCCCACCCGGAGGTGTTCGCCAAGAAGACAGTGGGCCAGGTCGCCGATCACGTCGCAGAGGTGATCGGACGGCTCGACAAGAAGCCGGCGGTGGTCGGACACTCGTTCGGCGGGTTGCTGGCGCAGATCACCGCCGGGCGCGGACTGTCGGCGGTCACGGTCGCGATCGATCCGGCGCCGTTCCGGGGCGTGCTCCCGCTCCCGATTTCCTCGCTCAAATCGGCGATGCCGGTACTGGCGAAGCCCGCCAACCGCAATCGGGCGGTCACCCTGACGTTCGAGCAGTTCCGCTATGGGTGGGCCAACGCAGTCAGCGAGGCGGAGGCCAAGCGGCTCTACGACGCCTTCCACGTGGCTGCCCCCGGCGCGCCGCTGTTCCAGGCCGCGACCGCCAACCTCAACCCGGGCACGGAGGCCAAGGTCAACACCAAGAATCCTCAGCGTGGACCGCTGCTGCTGATCTCGGGCCAGAAGGACCACACAGTCCCGTTCGCGATCACGAACGCGTCATACAAGAAGCAATTGCATAACACCGGCGTGACGGAGATCGCCGAGATTGCCGACCGTGGTCACGCGCTCACGATCGACGATGGCTGGCGAGAGGTGTGCGACACGGCGCTCGCGTTCGTCAAGCGCTTCGCTCGATAGATCCTCACCGCGGGAGATAATGCCCGCGTGGCGTACGACAACGACCTGGCCAACCGGATCCGCGAGCTCGTCCTGAGCGAACCTGGCGTGACCGAGCAGAAGATGTTCGGCGGTCTCGCCTTCCTGATCAACGGCAACATGTCGGTAAGCGCCAGCGGACAGGGAGGCTTGCTGCTCCACGTCAACCCAGACGAGACCGACTCGCTGCTGGCCAAGCCCCACGCTCATCCGTTCGAGATGCGGGGGCGCGCGATGCAGGGATGGCTGCGCGTTGATGCCGAAGGGATCAAGACCAAGGCCCAATTGCAGCGGTGGGTCACGCGCGGCGTCGACTACGCGAAGTCGCTCCCCAAGAAGCGCTAGCCCGCTTCACCACACGTCACCCTCGCGCCAGTCACACGTCAGCTCGCCATCCAGATCGAGCGGATGGCCGACCGCGAGCACGTAGATCGACCCCTCCTCCTCACCGGTGGTGACGATTCCGGCGGGCGTGAACGCGGACAGCGCTCCGCGCCACTGCTGCCATCCGCGACCCGCGTAAAGCGGCTTCGCCTCCTCGGTGGCGCCGAGGGCGCCCAGCTCGTAGGCGCGGCGGACCACCGGCTCGAGCGCCTCCATCATCGCCGTGCCATGTCCCTGTCGCCGTCGGTCCGCCCGGACGGCGACGCCCTCCACGTAACCGGTGCGGAGCGCCCGGCCGGCGTGGATCAGCCGCCGCTGGATCACGGAGGCATGGCCGATCAGCTCGTCTCCGTCCCACACGAGCGCGTGTATCCCGCCGAGCGCGTGCTCCCAGTCGTGGTCCGTGACCTCTTCCTCGAACGCCCCCTCGAGCAGGCCGCGCGCCGAGCTCAGTTCGGAACGGTCGAGGTCCGCGGTGTGGGCGAGACGGAGCCTGATCACGGCTATACCGCCACCGGCGCCTCGCGCGCCCTCCGGGATGCCCCGACCGACGCCGCCACGACGAGGGCGATTCCCACCACCGCCCGCGCATCGAGGCTCTGCCCGAGGATGACCAGCCCGGCGAGCGCCGCCACCCCCGGCTCGAGGCTCATCAGCACCCCGAAAACGTGCGGCGCGATCCGCCGCAGGGCCTCCTGCTCGAACGAGTATGGGATCGCCGATGACAGCACGCCGACCGCGGCCCCGATCGCCAGCGACCGGGGTTCGAGCAGGTGACCGCCGCCGGCGACGACGCCGAACGGCAGCGCGACCAGCGCCGCGATACACATCGCGACGGTCAGTCCGGTGCCTCGTTCGAACGCCCTGCCGACCCGAGCGTTGAGCAGGATGTACGCCCCCCAGCAGCCGCCCGCGAACAGCGCGAAGACGACGCCGAGCGCGTCTAGGCCGTGGGTCCCGCCCTGCGCCAGCGCGATGATGCCCACGGCGGCCAGCACGATCCACACGAGATCGATCGGCCTCCGCGAGCCCGCCACGGCCACCGCGAGCGGCCCCACGAACTCGATCGTGACCGCGATGCCCAGCGGTATACGGTCGATCGACGCATAGAAGCTGAGGTTCATCGCGGCGAGCACGACCCCGAACACCGCCGCCAGCCCCAACTCCCGCCGGGCCCGGCCGTGCAGCCGCGGCCGCCATACGAGCAGCAGCACGATGCTGGCGGAAACCAATCGGAGCAGGACCGCCCCGGAAGATCCGATCTGGTCGAACAACTTCGTCGCCAGCGCCGCTCCCAACTGAACGGAGGCCATGGCGCCGAGCACGAGTCCGGCGGAGGGCGCCCGCTCGAGCAGGCCGCCGTCGCGCTCACGCGACATATGCCGCGCTTGCTGGTGCCACGCGCCCGGCAGCGGCCGGACTGAGGTCGGCGAGCACCGCGACCGCGGACTCGAGTTGATCGGGCGACAGCGTGAAGGGGATCCTGATGTATCGCTCGAGCAGCCCCGGGGCGGCGAACCTGGGCCCCGGCGTGATCAGAACGTCACGCTCGCTCGCCTGGATCGCGAGATTGGTACTGACGGCGTCGGGGAGGGTGGCCCAAAGGAACATCCCGCCGGCGGGGACCGCGTAGCGCCAATCGGGAAGCGTCCGGCGCAGCGCGGCGGTCAAGCGCCGCTCGGCGAAGGCGGATCGTCGCCAGCCGCTCCTGCATGATCTCGCCAAGGTGCCCGAGCACGCTCGTGGCCACGATCTGCTCGAACACCGGACTGGCCATGTCGAGGCTGGCCCGGGCCGCGGCGAGCCGGCGGACCAGCAGCGGCTGCGCCCGGATCCAACCGATCCTCATACCGCCCCAGACGGCCTTGCTGAGGGAGCCGATCGTGATCGTGTGCTCGCCACCGAACGCGGCCGCGGGCGGCGGCATCGCCACGTCGTCGAGCACGAGCTCGACGAACGTCTCGTCGATCACCGCGTGGGTCCCGGCCCGCTCGAGCGCGCTCAGCACCCGCCGGCGGGAGCCGGCGTCCATCAGCTGGCCGCTCGGGTTCTGGAAGTCGGGCATCAGATAGGCGAGGTTGAACGGGGCCGCGCGCAACGATGCTTCGAGCGCCTCGATGTCCCATCCGTCGGCACCGACTGGGATCGAGCCGAGCCGCGCTCCGGCGCCACGCAGCGCGTCGAGCGCGACCGGATAGCTCGGGATCTCCACGAGCGCACGGTGACCGCGGCGAAGGACTGCACGGATCGAGAGATCGAGGGCGTGCTGGGCGCCATTGGTGACGAGGATCTGCTCGGGGCGAGTGGGGAGCCCGCGCTCGGTGAACCGGTTCGCGATCGCGCGCCGAAGCGGTGGCAGTCCGAGCGGATCGTAGCCGTGATGATCGAGCCATCGCGGCAGCTCGCGGGCGGCGGCGCGGTAGAGCTCCTCGAGCATCGGGGGCGCGGGGAGCGCCGCGATCCGCAGGTCGAGCCCGTGGGCGCCCACGATTGCGTCGGGCGCCGCGCGGTGGCCCTCGGGGAGGGTGACCCAGCTCCCCGAACCCTGGCGGCTGGCCAGATACCCCTCGGCGCGCAGCCGGTTGTACGCGGCCGTGACCGTCGCGCGGCTCAGCCCGATCGACGCCGCCAGCGTCCGCTCGGCCGGCAGCCGGCTCTGCAGCGGGATCTGACCGTCGAGCACCAGCGCCCGCACGGTCGCCGCCAGCCGCTCGTGGCACGGGCCGTCGCGGCGCCACTCGCCGAGGAGCTCGGTCAGCCGGTGAGCGGACGTGATCGTCACCCGACCACTGGTATCAGATTGGCCTGGTTTTGGCTAGGCCATTATCTGCCAGACTTCGTTCGGTGAAGATGGATCCGCCGCGGGTGCGTCGCCTGAGCCAGCTGTTCGCCGGTCTCGTTCTGTACGGGATCAGCGACGCGATGCTGCTCCTCGCCGGCCTCGGCGTCGATCCCTGGGACGTCTTTCACCAAGGACTGTCGCGGCGGTTCGGCCTCGGCGTCGGGACTTGGGCGATCATCGTCGGAATCCTCGTGCTGCTGCTGTGGATCCCGCTGCGCCAGCGCCCCGGGTTCGGAACGCTGTGCAACGTGCTCGTGGTCGGGACGGTGATCGACCTCGTGCTCGCGCTGGTGCATCCGGTCCACGGGCTGCCGGCGCGCCTCGTGGTGATGAGCGCCGGGGTGCTCCTCAATGGGATCGCCACCGGCGCCTACATCGGTGCGGGCCTTGGACCCGGTCCCCGGGACGGGCTGATGACGGGCCTCGCCGCCCGAGGACACTCGATCCGGGTCGTGCGCACGATGATCGAGATCGGCGTCCTGATCATCGGATGGGTACTCGGCGGGACGGTTGGCCTGGGGACGGTCGTGTACGCATTGGGCATCGGGCCGATCGCCCACGTTTCGATTCCGCGCCTGCGGATCGTGCCGCCGAGCACCGCCCGCGCCGACACTCAGCCGTAGGTCGGGTTTCGCAGGGGCCGCACTGGGGAACCCACGCGCGTAGATCCTCGGGAAGGAGGGCAACCTTCTGGCTACTCTCTGTGAGGAGGACCACGCGCGCGTAAAGCCGTTCTCGCTGGCCGATGATCTTCGCGCACGTATCCGACCGGCGGCCCTCGCGGCCGCCTGTGATTGGTGTGGTGCCGCTCGCGGCCGACGCCGATCGGGCCGTGAAGAGGCGGCGTAAAGCCAGCAAAACCGCGACTCACATTCACGTGAAGGGATGAAAACGATCAAAGCGCCGGTTTACGATGGCCGTACACCCCGTTGGATAGGAAGGGGTGTATGAGCGCCACGGCAGTCGGGGGGCGCCAGCGACAGCACAACCATTACAAGGGGCTCGACGGACTTCGCGGTCTCGCGGTGATCGCGGTCGTCCTCTACCACGGCGGCGTGTCTTGGGCCGCCGGCGGGTTCCTCGGCGTCGAGGCGTTCTTCGTCCTCTCGGGCTTCCTGATCACCTCGCTGCTCGTGGCCGAGTGGACCCGGTCGGGGTCGATCCGCCTCCGGGCGTTCTGGGGCCGTCGCGCCCGGCGGCTGCTCCCGGCGCTGCTATGCCTGGTCTCGGTGATCGGGATCTACTACGCGTTCGCCGGCCCCGAGAAAGCGATCCCGGGCCTGAAGGCGGACGGCCTCTCGACGTTGCTGTACGCCGGCAACTGGCACCAGATCGCTTCCGGAAGCAGCTACTTCGGCGCAACCGGGCCGGTTTCGCCGCTCAAGCACACGTGGTCGCTGGCGATCGAGGAGCAGTTCTACCTGTTCTGGCCGCTTCTCCTCCTGGGCGTGCTGTGGCTCGTGCGCCGCCGCAAGCGGCCGACCGGCGACCGCGCGCTCGTGACGCTCCTGTGGATGAGCATCGCCGGCGCCGTCGCGTCCGCGATCGACATGGCGTTGCTGTTCCGCGGCGGCAGCGGCCTTGACCGCGTCTACTACGGGACGGACACACGAGCCGGTGGCCTGCTCGCCGGAGCGGCCCTGGCGCTCGCGCTGGCTCTTTTCTCACGGCGAACAAGCGCAAACCCCGCGGCCCGCGATGCCCGGATTCAGCGGCTCGGCCGTCGCCTCCTCGGCCCGCTCGCCGGGCTCGGCCTGCTCGCCCTGCTGACGGCGATCTGGGTGGCCCAGGGCGACTCGGCCTGGCTCTACCCGTTCGGTTTGGTCGGCGTCGACCTCGCCGTGCTGCTCGTCATCGCCGCGGTCGTGCTCGCTCCGCAAACGCCGGTGGCGCGGGCCCTCTCGCTCTCTCCGATCCGCGCGATCGGAGCGATCTCGTACGGGATCTACCTCTGGCACTTCCCGCTGTTCCTGTGGCTCGATCAGGACGCCACCGGATTGAACGGAACCCCGCTGCTGCTCCTGCGCGTCGCCGTCACGCTGATCATCAGCGTCCTCTCGTTCGTGCTGATCGAGCAGCCGGTCCGCCGCCAGCGCGTCCCGGCGTGGCTGGTCCGCTCGATGACGCCGGTCGCGGTCGGTGGCGCCGCCGTCTCGATCCTGCTCGGCTCGGCGCTCGGCTCGGTATCGATCGGAAACGCGGCGGCGATGGCGCCGCCCGCCCCGGCCAAGCTGAAGGGCAACGATCCGGCGTGCGCGGTCCGCCTGACCGACACCGCGCAGTACGGCCTTGCCCCGTATCCGCTGAGCAAGGCGACCAAGGCGGAGTACGAGGTGCTCGGCAACCACTCGCTCACCTGGAGCGGCTCGAGCACCAAGACGTTCCACACCTGCCCACCAAAGAAGGTTCTGCTGGTCGGCGATTCGCTGGCGTACACGCTGGGGGTCGGGATGACCCAGGACGAGGATCGCTACGGACTCGAGATCGCCAATGCCGGGCTCCTCGGATGCGCGTTCACGACGAGCGGCGAGCTCAATGTCGCAGGCACGTGGGAAGGCCAGTCAGCGGGCTGCCCAACAGCCCTCCAGGAGTGGTCCCAGGATGAGCAGAAGCTCCATCCGCAAGCCGTGATCGTCGAATTCGGCTATCGCGACCAGTTCGACTGGCGGTTGGGCTCGCGCGTGGCGCACCTGGGCGAGGCCGCCTACGACGCCTACCTGCAGCGGCAGATCGACGAATACGTGAAGGTCCTCGGCCAGAGCGGGACCAAGATCCTGCTCCTCTCCGTGCCATGGACGCAGCCACCGTCGCTACCCGACGGTGCGCCGGCGCCGGCGGCCTCACCCGCTCGTCACGCCCAGATCAACGCGATGCTGCGCCAGGCTGCCAGCCGCTATCCGGGCCAGGTCAAGTTGCTGGACATTGACTCCGTGGTCTCGCCCGCGAACCACTACCAGGCGACGCTGAACGGCCAGCTCTGCCGGTTCGACGGCGTCCATTTCACGCTCTACTGCGCCAAGCAGCTCGAGCCCTCCGTGCTCGGCACGGTCCGCAAGATGATCGGCTGAGCGGCTCCCCGCCAATCGCTACCATCGAAGCCGCTCTGGGGAAGGGCAATCGGCGACACACACGGAGGTCCGTGGAGCATGAGACGGGGCGCTTCCGAGCGCATCCATTGGTGGTGGATCGCGGCGCCTGCGTTGTTGGTGCTCGGACTCGTGGTCGCCACGCGGATGGATCTCGCGTCGGCGGCGCCGCACCGCCATGGCCGCGCGCGGTTCGTCGCCTCGCTCTCGCCGCTGCACGGCGGCGCCACGGCGCGCTCCATCGACCTGACGCGGGATGGCCGCCACTGGGTGGCGATCTGGAGCGCCAGCCCCCAGGCCCCGACCCCGCAGACACTCGGAGCCAAGGGCTTTGACGACCAGACCGTCCGGAACGTCGTGTTCACGAGCGCCGGCGGCTCGATGGTGCGGGTGCTGATCACGAACGTGTTCGGGTCCCGGCCGCTGCTGGTCGGACAGGCGGCGGTGGGAATCTGGGATGGCGGGGCCGACGCGCTCCGCAACGCCCCGCTCACATTCGCAGGACGGACCTCCAAGGTGATCCCGGCCGGCGCGGCGGCGCTGAGCGACCCGGTGCCGTTGAAAGTGGCGCCGCTCCAGCGGCTCGTCATCAGCTTGTTTCTCCCACGATTCACCGGTCCCGCGACCGAGCACGCGGTCGCCCAGCAGACCAATTACGTGGCCGTCGGCGACCACGCGCTCGACACGGGTGGCGCCGCCTACGGCAACCACGACTCGTCGTGGTACTTCGTGGCCGGCGTCGACGCCCTGACGACGCGCCGCGACGAGGGCGCGGTCGTGGCGATCGGCGATTCGATCACGGACGGCGTCGCGTCGGGAATGAATCTCAATGGCCGCTGGCCCAACGACCTGGCCCGGCGGTTCGCCGGGGGCAGGGGCCCGACGCTCAGCGTCGTCGACGAAGGGATCGGCGGTAACCGCGTCCTGCACACCTCGCCGTGCTGCGGCGTCAGGGCCGTCGCCCGCTTCAAGCGCGACGTCCTGCGCCGCGCCGGGGTCAAGGACGTGATCCTGCTCGAGGGGATCAACGACATCGGCTTCAGCCAGAGCCGCGGGACGCTGAACGCTCCGCACACCGACGTCTCGGCCCAGCAGATCATCGCCGGCTACCGCAAGATCATCGGCGAGGCACACGCGGCGGGGCTGAAGATCTTCGGCGCGACCTTGACGCCGTTCCTCGGCGCTCGCTACTGGAGCGAGGCCGGCGAGGCTAAACGGGAGGCGATCAACGACTGGATCCTCACGAGCCACGCGTTCGACGGAGTGATCAACTTCGCCAAGGTCGTCGCCGATCCAGGCGATCCGCTGATGCTCAACCCCGCCTACGACAGCGGCGATCATCTTCACCCTAACCGGGCCGGCTATCGGGCGATGGCGAACGCGATCAACCTGGCGATGCTGCTGCGCGGGGCGCGCTGAGGCTCAGGCCGGCGAAATCCCCATCGCGAACATCCGCTCGGCATCGATCCGCGCGTACACGGGACCCCCATCGATGAACTCCTCGAACTCCGTCCCATACCGAGGGGTGTAGACCTCGAGCAGCGTCGCCCGGAACCCTTCATCGGCGCGGTGGTCGACCGCCACCGCCCGCCCGTGGACCGTGACCGCGAATTCCTCGCGCGGGAGGTGGGTGGCGCTCACGTATGGCCGGACGCGGATGTGGCGGAAGCGGACGGAGTCCGGGCTCGAGCCGAAGTGGAAGGCGCCCCGGTAGAAGATGCCGTCGACCGGGCCGGTCAGCGGGCGGCCGTCGCCGGTGACGGTCGCCAGCGTCAGCAGGACCATTCCCGTCAGCCGCTCCGCGAGTTGCTCGGCCGACACCCGCCGCTCGGGGGTGTGGATGCTCAGCAGATGGGCGCCGGCGCCCTCGTAGCTGCGATCCAGCAGCTCCTGCAGTGCGGCGATGTCGCTCGGGCTCTCGTGCATGTGCTCAGTATCGTCGAGCCGTGCTGATCGCGGTCACAGACCACGCGGCCGGGCGCTTTCGGCAGCGGGTCCGCGGCACGCTGGATCCGAAGACCGAGATCGCCTCCCGCGTCGCCCGCGCCCGCGAGGCCGGCAACGTCGAGGATGACGGCCGCGGGACGGTGCTCGTGCGCGATCTCGAGCGCCGCGATCTGGTCTACGTCTGCCGCCCCGACCACGGGGAGCTGGTCGTTGTGACGCTGTGGGAAGAGGGGGAGGACGCCGCGGTCCCGCGGCGGTTCACCGACGCGCTCAGGCGCGACGATCACCGCGTCGAATAGGGTCCCCGCATGGGTGACGGGACGATGCAGTGGGATGCCGGCTGGACGTGGTACCGCGTCGCCGGCGAGCTCGGAGGCGACGGGCCGGCGCCGGTTGTGATCCTTCACGGCGGTCCGGGTGCCGCGCACGACTACCTCGAGTCGCTCGCGCAGTTGCCGCGGCCCACGGTGCTCTACGACCAACTCGGGTGCGGACGCTCGCAGCATCTGCCGGATGCGCGCCGCGGAGTTCTGGTCGCCACAGCTGTTCGTGCGTGAGCTCGCCGCGCTGGTCGACCACCTCGGCATCAGCGAGCGCTACCACGTCCTCGGCCAGTCGTGGGGCGGGATGCTGGGGATGGAGCACGCGGTCACGCAGCCGCCCGGGCTGCGATCGCTGGTCGTCGCCAACTCGCCGGCGTCGATCGAGCTGTGGGTCAGCGAGACCGGCCGGCTGCGGAGCCTGCTGCCGATCGATGTCCAACAGGCGCTCACCACGAACGAGACGGCCGGGACGACCGACAGCGAGGAGTACCAGCAGGCGATGATGGTGTTCTACGAGCGCCACCTGTGCCGGATCGTGCCGTTTCCGGACGCGCTCCAACGCACGTTCGATCAGCTGGCCGAGGACCCGACCGTGTACCAGACGATGAACGGGCCGAGCGAGTTCCACGTCGTCGGGTCGCTGCTCGGATGGGACATCACCCCGCGGCTGCGCGAGGTCCGCGTCCCCGCGCTGGTGATCTCAGGCGAGTACGACGAGGCGACGCCGGCGGTCGTCACGCCGGTGGCCGCGGCCCTGCCCGACGCGCGCTGGGAGCTGTTCGAGGGCGCCAGCCACAGCACCCACCTCGAGCAGCCGGAGCGGTTCCTGGCGCTGGTCGAGTCGTTTCTCGCCGCGAACGATTAGTCGAGCGGTTGGGCCTTGGCCCAGCGAGTGACCAGCTTGCGCCCGCGCTCGGTGAGGCGGTACTCGCGGAAGCTCGGAAAGCGGTGCGCGTCACTCTCGCCCTCCGGTATCCGCATGTCGACCATCCCGTCCCTGACCAGGAACGACATCAGCGCCTCCATCCCGGTCGGCAGCAACACGCCCCGCGAGGGGTCGCCCTGGACGAAGGTCTGCAGGACCCGGCGCTCAACATCGCCGTAGCGCGCGTTGATGATCGCCAGGCTGGCCTTGTACTGCTCGAGCGAGCGCCGCGTGATGTACCCGCTCTTCACCCGGTCGTAGCAGCTCTCGCAGAGGGCGATGAGGTTGGCGAACTCGTCCTGGCCACCATCGACGAGCTCGTGGATGTGCCGGATGTGGACGGGAAACTGCCGGCACGTCGGGATCGCGCAACGGTGCTCGGCTTCGACGAGCACGTCGCGCTTCAGGGGATCGGTAAGTGATGATTGCGCGGGCGCTCTCCGAGTACGTTTACCCGCCGACCGGCGTGCCTCAGCCCCAGTAGCCACGTCAAACCACCGTAGCAGTGGCGCGGTCGAGGCGCGGCGGGTTGTGGTGTTCGGGTGCGCGCATGCGCGCACCCGCCCCGCGGCGCATGCGCCGCGGGGGGCGGGCCACATGTGGCCCGCCCTGCTAGAATAATGCTTGCCAGCAAGCAACTATTCACAAAGGATCTACAAATTTGAGTCCAGCGGCAGCCCTAGAGATCGAGACCGGCACCCAGCTACGGGCCGTGATCGGCCGGCTGTCGCGCCGTCTGCGCCCGACCGCGGCCGCGATCGAAGCCGGCCTCACGCCCACGCGGGTCTCGGTCCTGCTCCATGTCGAGCGCGCTGGCCCGGTCCGGCTCTCCGAGCTCGGCGCCGCCGAGGGGATCAACCCGACGATGCTCTCGCGCGTGATCTCCAACCTCGTCGAGGCGGGGTTGATCGAGCGCACCAGCGACGAGGACGATCGGCGGTCCGCCTGGGCCACCGTGACCGAGGCCGGCTCTCGCCTCGCGGCGCGGGTCCGGCGCGAGCGGACCGACGCGGTCAACGCCGCGCTCGATGAGTTGCCCGAGGTCGACCGGCACCGGATCGAGCAGGCACTGCCGGCGCTCGAAGCGCTGGCCGAGCAGTTGGCTGAGGTCCGGCGATGACGCGCGTGCGGCGCGCCGGCCGGACCACCTTCGCAGCCCTCTCGGTTCCCAACTATCGCCGCTACGTCGGCGGCCAGGCGATCTCGCTCATCGGCACGTGGATGCAGATGACCGCCCAGGCGTGGCTGGTCCTGTCGCTCACGCACTCGAGCACGGCGCTCGGGGTGATCATCGCGCTGCAGACCCTCCCGGTGCTGCTGCTCGCGCCCTACGGTGGCGTGATCGCCGATCGCGTCGACAAACGCAAGATGATGGTCGGCCTGCAGACCGCGATGGGAGTCCAGGCGCTGATCCTGGGCCTGCTGACGGTGACCGGCGAGGTACGCGTCTGGCAGATCGGCGTCCTCGCCGTGCTGCTGGGCCTCAACAACGCATTCGAAAACCCGTCGCGCCAGTCGTTCATGCTCGAGATGGTCGGCCCCGACCACCTGCGCAACGCCGTCAGCCTCAACTCCGTGCTGGTCAACGTCGCCCGTATCGTCGGGCCCGCCGTCGCCGGCATCCTGATCGCCACCGTCGGCGAGGGCGTCTGCTTCCTGGTCAACGCGGCCAGCTTCGTTGCCGTGGTTGCGTCGCTTACGACGATGGATCTCACCACGCTGACGCCGACCGAGCCCACGCCCCGCGGCCGCGGCCAGCTCCGCGACGGCCTGCGCTACGTGCGCCGGACACCCGAGCTGGCGATACCGCTGCTGATGATGGCCGCCGTCGGGTGCCTCACATACGAGTTTCAGGTCACGCTTCCGGTGATGGCCAGCCGGGGCCTCCACGTCGGCGCGAGCGGCTTTGGCTTCATGACCGCCGCGATGGGCGTCGGTGCCGTGATCGGCGGGTTGCTGGTGGCGGCCCGCGGTAAGACCGGGATGCGGCCGCTGGTGATCGCCGCATCGGCGTTCGGCGTCGCCATGACGTTCGCCACGCTCGCCCCGACGCTGGCGGCCGAGCTCTTGGCCCTCGCCTTTGTGGGCGGCGCGAGCATCTCGTTCATGGCGAGCGGGAACTCCACTCTCCAGCTCGCCGCGGCGCCGGACATGCGCGGTCGCGTGATGGCTCTGTGGTTTGTTGCCTTCCAGGGCTCGACGCCGATCGGCGGTCCGGTCGTCGGCGTGACCATGGCCGTCCTCGGGGCCCGGGCGGGCCTCGCGCTCGGCGCGATCACGTGTTTCGTGGTGGCGCTGGCCGGAGCGGTGGCGTTGCGCCGGCGCGTGGTAGCCCGGGCGGCCAGCCGTGCCGCGGTCGCTCACGCGCAATGATTCCGGCAACAAGCTCCTCAGGAGGGATGATGCGAGATCCGCTGTATACAGCCGAGGCGACGGTCACCGGCGGCCGTGCGAAAGGGCACGGGCAATCGAGCGACGGCAACCTGGACGTGCAGCTACGCCTGCCGAAGGAGCTCGGTGGCGAGGGCGACGGAACCAACCCTGAGGAGCTGTTCGCGGTTGGGTTCGCGGCCTGTTTTGAGGGCGCGCTCGGCGTCGTTGCGCGGCGCCAGCGGCTCGAGGCCGGCGATGCGTCGATCGACAGCCGCGTCAGCCTGCTCCCGACCGAGGAGAAGGGGTTCAAGCTGGCGGTCGAACTTCACGTGATGCTCCCGCAGGTCGAGGATCCCGAGCAGGCCGTCGGGCTCGTGGCCGCGGCCCATCAGGTATGCCCCTACTCGAACGCGACGCGCGGCAATATCGACGTCACGCTGACGGCGAACGGGCAGCCGGTGAAATAGGCACCGGCCGGCGCGTGATCCACTTGTGGAGCTGCGCGTACACGGCCGGGTGGTTCAGCAGGTGAAAGTGGTTGAGACCGAAGAGCTCATGCCCGTTGTCGACCTCGAACGGGATCCGGCGCCCGTTTCCATTACCGCGCCCCGACGCGCTGGACATCCGCACGAGTAGATCGCCGAGCACGATGCCCAGCGGTCCCGGGTTGAGCGAGGCGCCGATGAAGTAGTAGTCGGCGCCGGCCAGGAACGGCACCTCCCGGCAGCGGTCGCGCAGGAACTCATCGGCATCGCACTCGCACCAGTCCTCCTCGACGCACGAGCCGTAGCGGAGATCCTTGATCCCGACGCTGCGGGCGTTCAGAACGGCCGCGAGCCCTCGGGTCTCCGGCAGCCGGCGCAGCGCCCAGGCGAGCGCGTTGACCCCCTTCTCGAGGTCGGCGCCGAGATGTGGCGTGCCGAGGCAGAACACCTGCCTGACGGCGCCGGTCCAGCGGTGGCCGTCCCGCTCGCCGTAGTGACAGGCGCTGCGGGCGACGAGGCCGCCCATCGAGTGGCCGACGAGCACGAGCTCCTCGACGTCGACGGGCCAGCCGGCTTGAAGGTCCTCGAGCAGCCGCGCCAGCTGGCGCCCGTTCGCCGACACGTGCAGGCCGGTGTTGTAGCGCACGTACACCGGCGTGAAGCCCAGGTCCTCGTGGAGCCGATCGCCGTAGGTGCGGCGCTCGACGGTGGGCGCGCCCAGCGGCGCGAGCCGCCACGCGGTCTCGGTTTCGCACAGCCCATGGACGAACACGACGACCCGCGGGGTGGCGTCGGGGAACGCGGCTCCGAGCCCATCGCCGTCGATGGCGATCTCGGCGCCGTCGTGGCGGACCTCCATCCGCAGCGCCAGCTCGTTGCTCCGCTCGACGAGGTGGTTTCCGTACAAGCCGTTCAGCGCGCCCAGGACGAGCGAGGCGATCGGGCGGGAGGCCAGCGGTGCCTCGTCGTCACCGGTGCGGCTGGCCGCCAGCTGGGCGCCCCGCTTCGCGGCGCCGCGCAGCCCGGTGCCCACACCGCCGTAGACGGCCTGGGAGATGCCGTCGTGGAGCACGCGCGCCGGTGCCGCTGCGGCGCCGAGCGCGCCGAACGGGCGGGCGGCGATGCCTGCGTGCATGTCTCGCACCAGTCTGCCCCCCGCCGCCAGTGCCTCCCCGGCGACCTCGCCCACTGCCTCGATGTCCGTTTTGCGCACTGGCCGGATGTCAGGTGCCGTGGATTGACTCGCCGCCCCACTCCTCGGGGGCGACGTCGGCGATCGACTGCGAGAACGTCCACCGGTGGCCGGCCAGATCCTCGGCCGCGTACTGGCGTTCCCCGTAGGGGTGATCGGACGGAGCCTCGACGATCCGCGCGCCGTTCGCCCGGGCGCGTTCGTAATGCGCGTCGATGTCCGGCACCCTGACGGTCACCGAGTGGCTGACCACGCCGCGGCGGGGCGGTCGGAACTCCACCGGGTCCGAGGACCACGAGCCCGAGGACACGCGCCGCCCGGCCACGACCATGGCGCCATCGCCGATCGAGAGCTGGGAGCGGTGGTCACCGATCCTGAGACGCTCGACGAAACCGAACGCGTCGCTGAGCCATTCGACAGCCTCGGCCACGTCCTCGTAGACCAGCACCGGGATCACGGTGACGCTGGGTATTGAGCGGTTCTCGAGCATCGGGCTCAACGGTCCGTACCCCGATCAGGGCGGCTAGTTGCGCCGTGCCCGTCCATCCTGAGCGCGACCTGGACGAACGTAGGGTCTTGCACCGATTAACGGCTCCTGAAGAAGTTCGTAAAACCTACTCAAGTTACTTATGTGGAAGGCCGATGCGTTCAATGAAACATGATCCGGGACCAACCACCTGCGCCGCATGCGGCGCGGCTGTCCGTCGCGCTGTTGGGGTTGCCATGGTCCGAGGCGATCTGAGATGAGGAGGATCTGATCCCGGCTGCCAGGCTAAATGCCGCGCTGTACTCGGCCTCCGCCAAGCTGGGCTTGGGCCGCCGAGCGCGCTCGGCCGCCACCGGCGTTGACGAAGACCGCTTCCGCCCCCTGTTCGAGGGCGCGCCGTGCGCACTCGTGGCGCTCGACGCCGCGGGTCGGGTCGTGCTCGTCAACTCGCAGGCCGAGCACCTCTTCGGCTACGCCGCGGATGAGCTGACGGGCGTCCGCGTCGACGACGTGCTGCTCAGTGCCGCCGGGACGGAGCCGTGGTACCGCGAGCCGGTGCGTGGGGGCGAGCTCGACCTGATCGCCCGGCGCAAGGACGGCACCGAGTTCTCCGTCGAGACTTCCGTCAGCCAGACGGAGACAGTCGACGGCTGGCTGACGCTGGCCGCGGTCAGGGACGTGACCGAGCGCGACCTCGCCGCCGAGGAGCTGGTCCACCAGGCCAGCCACGATCCGCTGACCGGCCTGCCGAACCGCTCCTTGTTCCTGGACCGGCTGGAGCACGCGCTCGCGCGGACTCGGCGGTCGGGAGCCAGGATCGCGGTCCTGTTCCTCGATCTCGATGATTTCAAGCTCGTCAACGACACCCGCGGGCACGACGTCGGCGACCTGCTGCTGCGCGAGTTGGCGCCGCGACTGAGCGCCGCCGTCCGCCCCGGAGATACGATCGCACGGTTCGGTGGCGACGAGTTCGTGGTGCTCTGCGAGGACCTCGTCGACGAGGACGCGGCGATCCGGATCGCCCAGCGCCTTACCGCCGCGTGCAGTCGGCCGCTCATGATCGGCGACCACGAGCACACTGTGAGCGTCAGTGCGGGCGTCGCGTTGCTCAACGAAGGCCAGGAGGCAAGCGCGTCCGATCTGCTCAAGAACGCCGACGCCGCCATGTACCGGGCGAAGGCCAACGACGCCAATCCGATCGAGGTGTTCGACGACGGTATGCACTCGCGGATGCTCGAGCGGATCGGGGTCGAGTACGACCTCCGGCGGGCGCTCGAGCGCGACGAGCTGGTGCTCTTTTACCAGCCGATCATGTCGGTCGAAGATGAGCGGATCGTCGGGGTCGAGGCGCTTCTTCGCTGGAAGCACCGGACCCGCGGGTTGCTCGAACCATCCGAGTTCATCGGCGTGGCCGAGAGCAGCGGACTGATCGTCCCGATCGGCGATTGGGTGATCGAAGAGGCGTGCGCCCAGGCCGCCGCCTGGCGCGACGCCATGCCCGACGGCGAGCCGATCTTCGTCTCGGTCAATCTGTCCCGCCAGCAAGTGGTCCGCTCCGATGTGGCGAGCACTGTTGCCCGGAGCCTGCGGGCATCATCGCTGCATCCCGGCTTTTTGGAACTCGAGATCCCCGAAGGGGTCCTGCTCGAGGAGCTGGGCGCCTGCGCGCTCGTGCTCCGGGGCCTGAAGGCGCTCGGTGTCCGCATCGTCCTCGACGACTTCGGCACCGGCTACTCCTCACTCCGTTACCTCAAGCGACTGAAGGTCGACGCGCTCAAGATCGAGCCGTCGCTGCTGGCCGGCATCGAGGACGATCCCGATGACCGGTCGGTTGTTGGTGCGATGCTGGCGATGGCGCAGGCGCTCGATCTCCGGGTCACCGCGGAGGGCGTCGAGAGTGCCGGCCAGCTGGCCGAACTTCGCGAGCTGGGTTGCAAGTTCGTCCAGGGCTATCTGTTCTCGCGCCCGCGGACGGTCGAGGGGATCGACCAGTTGCTGCTCGGTAACGGCAAGCGCCAGCCCCTGGCGATCTAGGACCGCTGGTCCGCCTGGATGGGTTTCAGTGCTCGTGCCGCAAACGCCGCGTTCAGCAGCTTCTCCGCCTGTCCAGCAGGGTTGGCTGAGTGGAGCAGCACGACGCCGTACCACGAGCGGCCACGGCGCGCTGAGGCCACCAGGCACGGGCCTGCCAGCGTCGTGTAGCCGGTTTTGACGCCGTCGACGCCCGGATACCGGACGTACATCAGCGGATTGTTGTTGTAGAGGAACAGCTTGTGGTTCTTGATCGGGAACGGCACGATCGCGCTCGAGGAGCCGACGATCCGCCTCAGCAGCGGCTGCTCGAGGACGGCGTGGGCGAGCATCGCCAGGTCGGTCGCGCACGAGTAGTTCCCCTGGTCGACGACGCCTGAGACCGAGGCGAAGTGGGTGCAGCGCAGCCCCATCGCGTGCGCATGAGCGTTCATCATCGCGATGAACCGGTCCCCCGTTTGCGCCACGTGCTGGGAGAGCGCGATCGCGGCGTCGTTGCCGGACGGGAGCAGCAGGCCATACAGCAGCGCCATCTCCCGGACGCGCTTCCCGAGCGGGAGCAGCCCGACTCCGGAGCCGGTGAAGTGGACCGCCTGCGGCGTGATCAGGACCCGGTCAGTCGGCTTGGAGTGAGCCACAACGACGAGCGCGGTCATCATCTTCGTGAGGCTGGCGATCGGCATGCTCTGATTCGGGTTGTGCTCCCACAGCACCTGTCCGGTGCGGATGTCGAACAGCAGCCCCGCCCGCGGGAGATCGCCGAACTTGACCTGTAGTCGCTGCTTGCCGACCGCGACCACGTACTGCGGCTTGGGGTGGGGTGGGGCGGCGGCGCGCCGGCCGACCCTCGCCCGGGTGGGTGCACCCGGATTGCTGACCGCCGAGGCCATGAGCGCCAGCAGGCCGACCAGCCCCACCGCGATCACCAGCACGGTGTTGCGCACGCGCCGGCGGCGGCGCGCGCGGCGGGCCTCCGCCTCCCGCTGCGAGCGGCGCGACCGCCCCTGTTGAAGCACGCTCAGGTCACTCATTCGTTTGGAGGATGCCGCAAGGCCCCGACGATTCCAGTCAGGAACAGCACGAGGATCCCCACGGCCAGGACTCCAACGGCGCTCACGCCGTTGTCGATGAAGTCGAGCACGGTCAGAAACCCCAGGAAGCCGATGAAGCTCAGCGCGATCGTGAGTACGACGACACGCATCCGACTAGTACACCGGGACGGGGGGTGGGAGCTTCCTTGCGTTTCGTCGCCAGCAGGCGAATCGCGAGCAGACCGAACACGAACCCGCCGATATGGGCGAAGTACGCGACGCCGCCGCCTGCCCCGGTCGGGTTGGTCAGGCCCGCGCCGGCGAAGATCGCCTGCTCGGCGAACCAGATCCCCAGCATCACCCACGCCGGCAGTTCGATCACGGTGAAGAACAGGATGATGAGCACGAGCGTGAGGACGCGTGACCGCGGATACAAGACGATGTAGCCCCCCAGGACGGCGGCGATCGCGCCGGAGGCGCCGATCGTGGGCGCGGTCGAGTTCGGCGCCACCGCCACCTGGAGCGCCAGCGCCACGATCCCGCCGACCATGTAAAAGCTGAAGAACTTGACCGGCCCCATCGAGTCCTCGACGTTGTTGCCGAAGATCCACAGGAAGATCATGTTGCCCCCGATGTGGATGATCGAGGCGTGCATGAACATCGAGGTGAAGACCGTCTGCCACACGGGCAGCGTGTTCTCGGGCGCGATCCCGTTTGCGGCCAGGATCCGGCTGTTGCACAGGACTGTGGGCTGACTGGTTCCCGACAGCGTCTGGCGCACGACCTCGGCGCAGTGGGCGCCGGAGTGGGTCAGCGAGTACGGGATCGCGCCGTATTTCATGACCTCCTGCGAATCCGGACCGCTGAAGAACGATCCCCCGTGCCGAATCGCCAGGAAATAGACGAGGAAGTTGACGATGATCAGGCCGAGCGTGACCACCGGGAACCGATCGGTCGGAATGTTGTCCTTGATCGGGATCATGGGGCGCCGCCTAGTCTTTCGCGCCCCATCCACGACGAGGCACGCGCGGCCCTGAGGCGGAGTTTTACGCGCTCAGGACCGGGTTCGCCGCGCGCGTGATCCGCCACGGCTGCTTCCCGTCGCCAGCGAGGGCGAACGTCCACTGCTCGGTGAACGTCGTCGCTCGGGACCGGTTGCCGGAGATGAGCGCCGCCGTGTCGCGATCCTCGATGTAGCGCCGGCCCTCGATCTCGACGTCGATCTTCATGGTCGGCGGCGTGGCCGCCGCGTCGAGGCCGGTGATCTTGATCTGCTTCACGCGCGGGCCGCGTACCACCAGCCGGGTCGTGTGGCCGGGATCGCCGGGATGGAGCATCTGATCGGCGGCCTCGCGGTCGGCGATCGCGTTCAGTGCCCTGTCGTTGCCGTCGATCGCCTCGGCCCACGCGGCGACGGCGCGACGAGCCGCCACCTCGAGCACGTCGGGCGCGAACCGGGCGTCGGCGAGGCTAAGGTCGAGCGCCGCGGCCCGGGCGTCGCCGTCGAATTGGAGGTCCGCCACCTCGGCCGGCTTGACGTCGTCCGGCAGCGAGTCCGCCACCGCCTGCTCGACGAGCGCCTCGTCGTGGAGGCCCTGGTCGTCCGACCATGGGCTGGCGACGATCTCGTCGGTGAGGCCGTGGGCGCCCTCGGCGCCCTGCTCGATCGAGACCAGGATCCACCGGTTCTGGCGCCGGGCGAGGGTCCAGAACTCCCTCAGGCGCACGGTCTCGCTGATCTGCCCGACGCGCTTGACGTGCTGCCCGTGCCGGTCCACGACGTAATCGCGCAGCTTCGCCTCGATCCGGACGGTGACGCGATCGGTGTCCTGATCGCCCTTGTGGACGAGGCCGACGTACTCGACCCGGGGATCGTCCAGCGGCCTGACGTGGTTGCGCCATCCCTTGCGGTCGAAGTCGTCGAGCCGGCGCTCCCACTCCTGGAGCAGGTCGGGGCCCACGAGGTAGGCGAGCCTGCCGGTGTCGTGCGCGTCCCATGCTCTCTGGATCTGGATGAACAGCGCGCTCGCCTGTTCGCGGACGACCTCGGGCGCGAACGCCGGGTCGTCCTCGGCGGCTTCGGCCGCGGCTGCCTCGACGCGGCGCTGGCGCTGGGCCGTCTGACGGCGAGCGGCCGGTCCCTGGCTCCGGCGCGCGGACCAGAAGTTCCGCGTCCCCGGCGCCACCCGGGTCATGACCAGGTAGATGATCAGGATGGCGACCAGGAACAGCGCCCCCAGCCCGTGACCGAGCAGCGCGATTCTGAACAGGAGCTGGAAGATGATGTAGATGGCGAAGCCCTTGCCCCCGCCGCCGCCACCACCGCCGCCGTCACCACCGCCACCGCTGAAGCCCGACGAGCCGCTGCCGCCGGCCGCCAGGGCCGTCGGCACGACGACGAGGGCGAGGACGAGAACGACGAGGGCGATGAGAGCGAGGCGCCTGCGGCGCGCGGGCGTGAGCTCGGGGAGGCGCCGGCGGTTCATGCGCTTGCCACCTGCGCCAGCGGTCCGATCGCCGGGCTGCGGCCCCTCCTGCGGCACGTGCTGGTCGGCGTGGTAGCTGCTGCGCACGAGCGGACCGGCCGCCACGTGCTCGAACCCGAGCTCGTACGCCTGGGTCTCCAGCGCCTTGAACTCGTCCGGATGCCAATAGCGGACGATCGGCAGGTGGCGCTCTGTCGGGCGCAGGTACTGGCCGATCGTGAGCACCTGGACGTGGTGCTCTCTGAGGGCGGCGAGCGTGTCGACCATCTCCTCGAAGGACTCTCCCAGGCCGACCATCAGTCCCGACTTGGTCGTTATCGAGTCCCCTGCCATCTCCTTCGCGTTCCTCAGCACCCGGCAGGATCGCTCGAAGGTCGAGCCGCGGCGCGCCACCGGGTACAGGCGCGGCACGACCTCGACGTTGTGGTTGAAGACATCTGGCCTTTCCGCGATCACCTTGGCCAGCGGCATCTCCTCGCCACGGAAGTCGGGCGTGAGGACTTCTATTTTCGTTCTCGGCGACTGCCGGCGGATCTGCCTGATCACCCCGACGAACGCGGACGCCCCGTAGTCGGGAAGGTCGTCGCGGTCGACGCTCGTGATGACCGCGTGCCTGAGCCCCATCCGCGCCACCGAACGGGCTACGCGCGCCGGCTCGAGCGGATCGTTCCACGTCGGCTTGCCGGTCTTGACGTTGCAGAAGCCGCACCGGCGGGTGCAGGTGTCGCCGAGGATCATGAACGTCGCCGTGCCGCGCTGCCAGCACTCGCCGATGTTCGGACAGGCGGCCTCCTGGCAGACCGTGTGGAGGTTCTCCTCCTCGATCAGGCGGTGGAGCTCCCGGTAGCGCGGGCCGCCCGGGGCGGGGACCTTGAACCACGGCGGCTTGCGGCCCCGGTGGGGCTGGACGTCGGGCCCGAGGATCTCGAGCACGTTGGCGATCCCGCCTGGGTTGGCGCGCGATCGTGTCACATGCTCCCGTTCGGTCCCGTTCTCGCGCTCGTTCACCCTTCGAAGGCTAGCGCTCGGGCCCTTGTTACCGATTCGCTTCACCGCGTCACACACAGGCGACGTTTTCCGAGCCACGATGGCGTGTGTGGATGACGTTGGACGTTTAAGCGCAAAATACGGTGGGTTTCGCGTCCAAGGTCCCGCGGACGCCGAGCTCGCCGCACTCGGGGCTGCCCATTGGGCGGTGTTCTCCCTAGCTCAGCTGGTCGAACTCGGACTCAGCCCCAGGGCCGTTCAAGCCCGAGCCGCCACCGCTCGTCTCCACCGCCACTACCGCGGTGTCTACTCGCTAGTCCCGCCCGATCTCCTGACTCGCGAGGGGCGCTGGCTGGCGGCTGTCCTCGCCTGTGGCCCGGGAGCGGTCCTGTCACACCGCTCCGCGGCCGCTCTTCACGGCTTGCGTCCCTACGGTGGGGTCAAGATCGACGTCACGGTCCCGACCCGCTCGCCGCGCAAGCATCCGGGCATCGCCGTCCACCGCTCGACCGCGCTCACGCCGGCGGACATCACAACGATCAACGCCATTCCCTGCACCACCGCCGCTCGCACGCTCTTCGATCTCGCCGAGGTGGTCGAACGCCGCGGGCTCGAGCGCGCCTTCGACCAGGCGGAGATCATCGAGGTCTTTGACCTCCGGGCGATCGAGGATCAGCTGGATCGCAACCCAGCCAGACCGGGCGGCGCCGTGGTTCGCGCCGTGCTCGCCGAGCACTACATCGGCTCGACCGCAACCTGGAGCGAGCTCGAGGAGCGGTTCCTAGGGCTGGTCCGCAAGGCCGGGCTACCCCAGCCCGAGGTCAACGCCTGGGTGACGCTGCCCGATGGGCCGCCGGCGATCCGCGCCGACTTCGTGTGGCGCGCAGAACGGGTGCTCCTCGAGGCCGATGGCCACAGGACGCACGGCACCCGTCAGGCGTTCGAGAACGACCGCCGGCGCGATCAGCGCGCCAGCGTCGCTGGGTGGCGGCCGGTGCGTACGACGTGGCGCCAGCTGGAACAAGCGCCACAACAGGTCGTCGACACGGTGGCGGCGCTAATGGACGGGTAGAGCCTCCGGGGTCGGCGCCTCGGTCAACGCCACCCCCGCCACCGCCTCCAGCCGCGCCAGGCTCACCAGCCGCTGCCGACGCCCAAGCGCCTCGGCCACGTGCCACGCCGCCCGCCGGCGGAAGCATTTCATCTGACCCGCCAGGCGCCCGGTCTCGCGGATCAGCGAGGTCATCTGCACGCCGTCGAGCCCGCACGGCACGATCCAGCCGAACGGCTGAAGGTCGTTTTCGACGTTGAGCGCGAATCCGTGCGTGGTCACGCCGCGAGCGACGTGCACGCCGATCGACGCGATCTTCCGCTCGCCGACCCAGACGCCGGTGTAGTCGGGGCCCTCGTCTGGCCGTGCCCGCGCCACCACGCCCTCCTCGGCCAGAGCGTCGATGAGCGCGCGCTCGAGCGTCCGGACATACGCCACGACGTCGTCGACGCGGACGATCGGGTAGCCGACCAGCTGTCCCGGCCCGTGGTAGGTGACCCGCCCGCCGCGATCGGTCTCGACGATGTCGATTCCCTGCATCCGGTACCACTCCTCGCCCATCGGCAGCTCGCCCGGGCCGGACCGGCGGCCCCGCGTGTAGACGGGCCAGTGGTCGAGCGTGAGCATCACGTCGGGTAGTGCGTCTTGCTGGCGAGCGGTGCGGATCTGCTCCTGGAGGGCCAGCGCTGAGCGGTATTCGACTGTGCCCAGGTGGCAGACCCACAGCTCCGGGCAATCGCGGTTCACCCGACTGATGCTACGCCCCCGTCCATCCCTCCAGGTGGCGCTTGACGGTCGCCAGGAACTGTGCGGACAGCGCGCCGTCGAGAGCGCGGTGATCCCAGCTCAGGCCGAGGATCGTCATCGGACGGATCGCGATCGAATCGTTGCCGTCGGCATCGGTCACGACGACGGGGCGCTTGACTACCGCCTCGAGATCGAGGATCGCCACCTGTGGCAGGTTGATGATCGGGGTAGCCATGATCGACCCGAACTGACCCGGGTTGGTGATCGTGAACGTCCCGCCGCGGACCTCATCCGGGGTCAACTGCCGCGACCGGGCGCGCCCGGCGAGATCCTTGATCCGCCCCGCCAGGCCCTCCACGGAGAGCTCGTGCGCTTGGTGGATCACTGGCACGATCAGCCCGTCCTCGCCGAGCGAGACCGCAATTCCCAGGTTCACGTCCTGATGCGCCGTGTACCGCTCGCCCTCGAGCCATGCGTTGAGCGCCGGGTGCTCACGTAGGGCCGCGATCGTCGCCCGGGCCACGAACGGCAGGGCGGTCAGACGCAGCTGGGCACGAGCGGCCTCGATCCGGCTCATGTCCGCCTCGATCCAGGTCGTGCACGTGGCGGCCGTGTCCAGCGAGCGCTTCATGTGCTCGCCGATCTGCCGGCGCATGCGGGAGAGCTGGATGCCGGCGGCTGGCGCCGGCGCCGCCGCCGGCGGGGTCGGATCAGGCCGGTACGGGCTCTCGATGTGCAGTGGCGGCTCCGGTGCCGACTCCATGAACGCCAGCACGTCCTGCTTGCGGACCCGTCCGCCACGGCCGGTTCCGGGCACCTGGGATAGGTCGATGCCGCGATCGGCGGCGATTCGCTGGACGACCGGGGAGTAGCGCCGGCGATCGCCGGCCCCGTTGCCCCCGGACGCGGGAGGCTTAGTCTTGGGGGAGGGGGGGATGTCGCTTGGGGTGGCGGCGGCCTGGGGATTCGGTTCAACCGAGCCGCCGTCTCCCGCCGCCGTCGCCTTTGCATCGCCAGCCGCGATCCGGGCGAGCACCGTCCCTACTTCCACCGTCGTTTCGACCGGCACGAGTATCTCGGCGACGATCCCGCTGACAGGCGCCGGTACCTCGGTATCGATCTTGTCGGTCGAGATCTCGCAGATCGTGGCATCGGCCGCGATCCTGTCACCGACCTCGACCCTCCAGTCCACGATCGTCCCCTCCACCACCGACACCCCCATCTGGGGCATCGTCACGTCGACGAGGGTGGCCGAGCTAGTACTCGAGGAGCTCACGGCAAGCCTCCCTCACGCGGTCGACGGTGGGCAGTACGGCTTGCTCGAGCGGTGGCGAGAACGGGATCGGGACGTCAGGTGTCGCCACCCGGACGACCGGGCCGTCCAGGTCCTCGAAGCCACGCTCGGCGATGAGGGCCGCCACCTGAGCGCCGGCGGCGCAGGTCATGTTGGCCTCGTCGACGATCACGACCTTCGAGCAGCGCGCCACCGAATCGAGGATCGCATCGTCGTCGAGCGGCACCAGCGACCTGAGATCAAGCACTTCAACCGACGCCCCGTCCAAATCCTCGGTCGCCTCGAGCGCGACGTGCACCATCGCCCCGTAGGTGATCACGACAAGGTCGGAACCCGAGCGAGCTACGCGAGCGGTGAACGGGGTTTCAAACACGCCCTCGGGGACCTCGCCCTTCACCCGCCGGTACAGGTACTTGTGCTCCATGTAGCAGACCGGGTTCGGGTCGTGGATGGCCGTGTGCAGAAGGCCCTTGGCGTCCTCGGCGGTCGATGGCGCCACGACCTTGATCCCCGGGGAGTGCATGAACAGCGCCTCCGGGTTCTGGGAGTGGAACGGCCCGCCGGAGAATCCGCCGCCCGACGGGAGCCTGACGACGAGCGGGACGGCCAGGCCCTGGCGGTAGTGCATCTTCCCCGCCACGTTGACGAGCTGGTCAAAGCCGCACGAGATGAAGTCGGCGAACTGCATCTCGCAGACCGGCCGCATGCCGACGACGGCGGCGCCGACGGCAGTGCCGATGATCGCGGACTCCGCCAGCGGTGTGTCCATCACGCGGTCGGTTCCGAACTCCTCGACGAATCCGTCGGTGACCTTGAAGGCACCGCCGAACACGCCGATGTCCTCGCCCATCATGAGCACGCGCTCATCGGCGCGGAGCTCGTCCCGCAAGGCGGCTGAGATCGCTTGGAGGTAGGTCATCGTGCTCATGACTTGAACCCGCTCCAGCGCGCTACCCCGTCGCCGAGCGGCTCGGCCTCGCCATCGCAAAACACGCCGTCAACCGCGGTAGAAGGATCTGGCATCGGCGAGGCGGCCGCCTCCTCTGTGGCCGCATCGATCTCGGCAACGACCTCAGCCCGCAGCGCGTCGACATCGGCGCCGAGCTCGCGCAGCCGCGCCTCCTGGCGCTCGACGGGGTCGCGCTTTCGCCACTCCTCGACCTGCTCCTTCGGGACATACTTCATGTCGTCGTGGGCGGCGTGGCCGTGCATCCGCATCGTCACCGCCTCGATCAGCGTCGGGCCATCGCCGGCGAGGGCGCGTTCGCGGGCGGCCCGTGACGCCTCGAACATCGCCTCGACGTCGTTGCCGTCCACGGTCACGCCGACGAAGCCGTACGCGGCGGCGCGCTCGACCGGGTCCACGGCGAACTGCTTGTCCAGCGGCGTCGAGTACGCGTACTGGTTGTTCTCCAGCACGAACACGACCGGCAGCTTCTGAACGCCGGCCCAGTTCATCGCCTCGTGAAAGTCGCCACGAGAGGTCGAGCCGTCACCGAACCAGGTCATCGCGCACCGGCGCTCGCCGCGCAGCTTGAACGCCATCGCCATGCCAGTGGCGACCAGCATCATGTCGGGCAGCATCGACACCATGCCCACGCAACCGAGGTTGCGGTCGCCGAAGTGCACGTTCCCGTCGCGCCCGGCGGTGACGCCGGCGGCGCGGCCCTGGTACTGAGCCAGGATCCGGGCGGGGCTCACACCGCGGATGATGTGCGCGGCCAGGTCCCGGTGCAGGATGCAGAGCCTGTCCTCGGGCGCCATCGCGAACGCCGCGCCCGCGGACACGGCCTCCTGGCCGAATCCGTCATAAAAAGAGCCAGGGACCTTGCCCTGGCGATACAGAGTCATTGCGCGCTCTTCGAGTCCGCGCATGAGGAGCATCGCGCGGAGCAGCCAGAGTCGGTCCTCGAGCTTGAGATGCTCGGTCGCAGCGGCAGTTCCACCTGCGGCCGGCTCAGCCATACCTGTCGCCATCTACCGTTTCCCTTTCATACGTGGGCCGTCCGGGATCTCCGCCGGCCCCACTTCCTAAGCGCCGTTCCGGGATCTCCGGCCCGACCCTCGATAGGGCACTGCGAGCTTACTCCACCCCGCCGGGCCGCCCGGGCCCGTCGCCAAGGCACGCCGGCCCCTCTTTGGCCCGAGCTTTACCCTTGGACGATGGCCGGCGCCGGGCCAGACACCGTCCACTCGCCACCGACCGACGGGGCGTCTTCGCGGCTGGCTGACCCGGATCCGGTGGCGCCGGCGCGGGGCCTGGCTGTGGCCGCTGTTCATCACGATGACGGTCGTCGACGCTGTGATCGGGCACGAACTGCCGCCGCAGGGCGACACGCAGACGATCGTGGCGGCGGCACTTCTCGGGTGCGTGTTGAGCCTGGTTGCGATCGTGCTGCTGACCCGACCGCTGGGCGCGCTGCTGCGGCGCTTCCGCGGCGACCTGCCGGTGGTTATCGCGCGCGACTACGTCGGCCGGGTGCTGATCCTGTCGGTCACGGCGGCACTGGCCGTCGCCGGAATCGCCCACCACTCGGCGATCGCGGCGCACCAGCGCTCGGTGCGCGACGCGATGGCGCGGGCTCAGGCGTGGATCGGCGATCGCGCCCCGGAAAAGTTCCGTCGCAATGTCCAGTTCATGAGCGCGTACACGATTCAACCCGGTATCTACCGGATGTGTGTGCCCAATCAGGGAGGCGCCCAAAACTACTGCGTGATTGTGAAGGAGAGCGTTCCGTTCCCAGGTGGCGTGAGCTTCGCGGGCTATGAGTCGAACGCGGTGTTCGCGGCAGGGACGGGTTGAGCTTGGAGGGCGTCGCGATCCCCACGAGGAGCGTGTCGAGCGTCAAGCGAACGGCGCTGATCGCCAGCATTCTCGGCTCGGGCATCGTTTTCCTCGACGGGACGATCGTGAACGTCGCCTTGCCGGCGATCCGCTCCGACCTGAGTGGCACGCTCGCCGACCAGCAGTGGGTGGTCGAGGCGTATCTGCTGACGCTCGGCTCACTGCTGCTCGTCGGCGGATCCCTCGGCGACCTATACGGGCGTCGGCGGATCTTCTCGATCGGACTGATCGGCTTCGGCGCGTGCTCGCTTCTATGCGCGGTGGCGCCGGACACCGAGTTCCTGATCTTCGCCCGGGGCGCCCAGGGGATCGCCGGCGCCCTGCTCGTGCCGAGCACGCTCGCGCTGATCATGGACACGTTCGGCGAGGACGAGCGCGCCGCGGCGATCGGCACGTGGACGGCGTGGACCGGTATCGCGACGGTGATCGGTCCACTTGGGGGCGGCGCCCTGATCCAGTTCGCGTCGTGGCGATGGATCTTCGCGATCAACCTCATCCCGGTGGCGATCACGCTGTTTCTCCTGACCCGGCTCGAGCCAGACCACCGGACGCCCGGTCATGTCGACGTGATCGGAGCGATCCTGTGCGCGCTCGGGCTCGGAGGCCCCGTGTTCGCGTTGATCGAGCAGCCGCAATACGGGTGGGGCGATCCGCGCGTGTTCATCCCGCTAATCGGAGGGATCGTCCTGTTCATCGCGTTCCTGCTCTGGGAGCGCCACGACCCTGAGCCGATGATGCCCCTTGGCCTGTTCAAGATCCGCAACTTCGCCGTGGGCAACCTGACGACGTTCGCGCTGTATTCGGGACTCGGAATCGCGACGTTCTTCCTGATCCTGTTCGTCCAGCAGGTGGGCGGCTACACCCCAATCGAGGCGGGACTGTCGCTGCTGCCGGTGACGATCATGATGTTCCTGCTCGCTCGCCGATTCGGAGCGCTGGCGGATCGGATCGGCCCGCACGTGTTCATGGCCGCCGGGCCGATGGTCGCCGGCGTGGGCCTGCTGCTGCTCGTCCGCACTGATGCGAGCGTGGACTATCTGAGCCAGATCCTGCCCGGCGTGCTGGTGTTCGGCCTCGGGCTGTCGGCGACCGTGGCGCCGCTCACGGCGACGGTCCTGAGCTCCGTCGAGGCCGGCCACTCAGGACTGGCGAGCGGGGTCAACAACGCCGTGTCGCGGATCGCCGGACTGATCGCGATCGCGGGCCTCGGTGCCGTCGTCTCGGTCGCATTCCAGAACCAGCTCGACCACGACATCAATCCGAGCCGGCTGGCGCCGAGCGCGCGCGCGGCGGTTGCCGCGGCCCGCAACCGGCCACTCGTCATCGACGTCAGCGGGGTGCCCGCGGCCGACCGGCCGGAGGTCCACACGGCGCTCGTGGACGCCTCGGTCCATGCGTTCCGGATCGGAATGGTCGTCGGTGGCGGCCTCGCGGTCCTTGGCGGGATCGTTGCCCTGATCGGGATCGAGAATCCCCGCCGGCGCGTGCGGTGCGCCGACTGCCAGCCGCCGGCTGTCAGCACAACCGGGGCGACGCTTACGACCGAGCCGCAGCCTCAGCCGTCCGTCGCAGCCGCGCGTTAGCCGGCAGACGGAAGAGTGCCGGAAGGCGCAGCGCCAGGAACGGGTCGCCGGCGAAGTCGAAGCGGCCCCGCGACAGGAGTTGTGGCCAGCCGACGTCACCGGCCTCGAGCCTGATCAGGTCGGCGAGGCTGATCGTGGCTCTCGCGCCGGCGTCCGGCGCCGGGCCCGGCCGGGCCTTACAGGCGCCGTCGGCGATCGTTATCGCCACCCGTACCGGCCGGCGGTGGATCAGGATTCGCAGCTCGACGGTCGCGTCGAGCCCCGTCGCCTGTGAGCGATCGAACCGCCACGGGAGGATCAGGGCGACGATGTTCGCGATCAGCCAGCTCATGACATCAGGTACGACATCGCCTCAGTCGGGTCCGAGAACAGCATCAGCGCGTCGTCCGTGGTGATCATGCGGCCATAGTGGGTCGACATCTCGTGCTGGATCGAATAGGCGTCGATCTCGTACCCGAGCTGCTCCGAGACCTCCTTGTAGGGAATCGACAGCCGGTCCTTGGCGCGGATGTCCCAGAACGCCGGCTGCTCGATGACCTCGATCCCGTCGCGTCGGCCGAGGATCGCGGCGACCGCGTCACCCTCGGCGCTCTTGGCCATGACGATGCCGACGAAGTCGTAGGTGGCGCCACCCGGCGCGGACGGCGGAGGAGTCGCCGCGCCACCGACAGGCGTCCGCCGCGCCGCCCCGAGCCGCGCCCGCCGGACACGAGGCGTGACCGCCGCCCGACCATCCCCATCCAGCCCCGCCTCGGCCACCACCTCAGCCGCGTAGGTCTGGGTCCGGGCGATCGCTTGCTCGACATCGACGATCGACTCGGCGATCGGCACGAGCGCGATCGCGGCGTCATTCGCGAGGCGGCTCCACTCCTCCTGCCAGCCGGCGATCAGCTCCCGGTTGGCCGCGCCCGACCTCTCGTCGGCGAGCACCATGCGCACGAGCGCGACCGTCCAAGCCCGCGCCCACTCCCACTCCTGGCTGGCCACGCGCGCCAGCACCGGCGTGACCGTGTCGCCGTTCGCCGCCGCGGTTCGGATACCCAGCTCTCGGCGCATCAGGGTGCCGACGACGGGCTCGAAACACAGGTTCGCGGCGACCAGCACCTCGCCCCAATCGGGCGTCGCGGCGAGCCGCTCCAGATACCGCCGCGTCGGCTGCCACCGCTCGTCCTGCAGGAACGTGTCGCGCGCCTGCTCGATCGGGAACGGCCCGTGATGGCTCTCGAGGTCCATCGCGTAGAGGACGATCGACTGGGCGGAGCGCTGCTTCATCGCCGCCTGGAGACACACGCAGGTGGCCACAGAATCGGACAGGCAGTCGCGGCCGATCGTCGCCAGCGCGAACCAGAGGCCGTGCTCGACGTACGCCGGTACCTGCAGAAATGCGTGTAGGAACTCGACCCATTTCGGAGTGAAATCCGCCAGCAGTCCCTCGTTGCCCGCCGAGCTCATCGCCGCGTCGATCTGCTGCTCGGTTGCGGACCCCCGCTGGTAGTACGGCCGCTCCCACTGCTCGCCGGGGTCGCGGAACGCGAACCAGTCGCGGCAGCCCAGGGCGGTCGAGTCGTCGTTCCACATACCGCGGCCGTCCTCGAAGCTGACCGGCCAGCCCCGGCTGAGGTGGCGGTGCACCGACGGCTGCGTGTCGATCGTGACGTCCTCGTACAAGGAAGCGCGCCGTCCCGCCGGCGCATACCAGGAGAACTCTCGCTCCGAGCTCTCCGAAGCGCCGCAAGCGCCGGCCGAGCCCGCGGCCAACGCGACCCCCGACGCCCCGTCGACGGAAGCCGACGCCGATGTCGTGAACTTGTCGACGAAGATCCGCTGCTCGTCGAGGCCGTGCTTGTCGATCAGCATCGCCTCCGCCGCCTCGACCATCGGCGGCGGCCCGCACATGTAGACGTCGGGCGACGGAAGCTCCCCCTCGCCGAGGTACTCGTCCACGACCTCGTGGACGAACCGCTCGACGACCGGCGTGAACCGAAAATCGCCCAGCCGAGAACCGAGCGACGCGATCTCCTCGAGCCAGAACAGATCGCCGTCGGTCCGCGCGCCATAGAAGAACCGCACGGGACGTCCGCACCGCTCCGCAGCGAGCTGGCGCAGCAGCGACACGATCGGCGCCATCCCCGACCCGCCGGCGATCATCAGCACCGGCCGCTCGCCGTCCCGGATCCGCAACGAGCCGTACGGTCCCGTGAACTGCATCGAGGAACCGGCGACGATCTCCGAGCCGAGCATTCCCGAGAGCTTGCCGCCCGGATAGCGCTTGATCAGCAGCTCGACCCGACCGTCGCCGGGCAGGTTGGCCATCGAGAACGATCGCCGCTCGTTGGGCTCGCCGGGCACCCACACGTCGACGTACTGGCCAGGGGTGAAGTCGAACTCCTCAGACGCGCGCAGCACCACCCGGACGATGTCCGAAGTCAACGCCTCCACGGCCTCCACCGATCCCGTGCGATCCCGGATTGCGTGCGCCAAGCGGTAGCCGTCCGCGTCGTAGTGGAGCAGCTCGACAACGACGTCGTCCTCGGGCATCGCCCGGCACATCAGCGAGTAGCCGTTGGCTCGCTCGCTGTCGGATAGGGCGAAGCTCGAGTAGCGCCTGAGCGCGACGTCGCCCTCGAGCAGGAAGCATTTGCAGGCCGAGCACTGGCCCTCGCGGCAGCCGTAGACGAGGTTGTAGCCGTGGCGGAAGGCGGCGTCGAGGACGGTCTCCTCCGGCGCGCAGTCGATCTCCTCGCCGATCGGCTCGAAGCGGACCCTGGGACTCATCGAAGGCCGGCTTGGCTCCAGTCTCCGGAGGGCAGCCCGAGTTCCTGCGCCACCCGGATGTTCGGGCTGATGAACCGCAGGTTGTGGCCGCGGATGTCGGTGAGCGTCCACCGCCGCGCGTCGCGAAGATGGGGCTGCCCGATCAGCGTCTCGCCGTCGGCGCGGACGAACCCGAGCTCGCGGATCACGTCCGATGCCTCCCACCCGTGATAGCGGTCGAGGTAGTTCCGGTCTCCTGTGTACCGGCCGGGGTTGGACTCGTCCATCCACTGGCATTCGTCAGAGCAGTAGAAGCGCGTTCGCGGCGGTCCCGAACCGTTGCCTCCGACGACCCGATGGCGCCGGTCGACCTCGGAGACGCACGACCCCTGGCACGTCCAGCAGAACGGTGGCGCCATGTTGATGAAGTTGAGCGGCAGGAACCCCTCGGCGGGATCGGTGCCATGGCGGAACGCCTCCCAGAACGCTCCGTACTCGGCGTACCAGCCCGGGTACTTGTTCTCGAACCACTCGAAGTCGCGCTCGTCGAGCGGATCGAACCGCCAGAACGACAGCGGCCACGCCGCGAACGCCAGGATCGCGTGGCGATGGTGGACGCCCGCCACGAGGCGCTCGCGCGCCCGCTCGAACACGTCGACCGGGATGTCCAGCCCCAGCTTGCCGAGCTTCAACACGTACGCCCGGTGCCAGTCGTCCCGGACCCACCGGTCCCACTTGTCGAGGTAGGACTCCGGATCGGAGCGGTCCTTGGAGAAGTACTCCAGCACGACCGCCGCGAAGATGTCGATGAATGCGTGGTTGATCCAGAACGCCTGCTGGAGGTCGCGCTCGATCAGTGGCGCGTTGTGATCGTCCTGGAGGACCGTCAGCAACGTCGCATAGCCGTTGGAGATGTGCCGCGCCTCGTCGGACTGCACCGACAGGTAGGTGGTCGGCAGCGTGAAGTCGCCATTGCGCGCCGCCACATCGGGCAGCGCGACGAACACGATGTTGGTGAACGCCGTCTCCGCCACGACCTGCAGCGTGAAGGCGCACTGGATCGGATCGCCGACGATGAAGTGCGAGAGCATGTTCAGCCCCGGGTTCGTCAGCACGGAGCCCGAGAACGCCTTCGGCCCGAGGTTCCAGCCGGCGGGGTCGGGGACGTTCTTGGCGTACCACCGCGCGAGCGACATCTGCATCCCCGTGTGGCGGATCTCGTCGACGAACTGGACGTGGTAGCCGTTGCGCAGCTCGTTGTTGGGAACCGCGCTCATCAGCATCGACATGCACCGGCCGGCGCCGACCTCGGCGTAGTTGGTGATCACGATGAACGGCTTCAGGATCTCCAGCCACCGCTCGTGCGCCTTGTTGGGCATGTCCGCGCGGACGGCGGCGTCGAGCCCCCCGTAGACGCGCTCGTCCTTCTCGAGCTCCATCGGCAGGTACTCCCGCATGATGTGCTTCATCGGGTCCTTGGCCTTGTGCGGGAACCGGTAACGGGTCGGATAGCGGACCGTGGGGTCGTGGTAGGACGGCTCCCACCCGAGCTGCGCGATCCGCGCGTGGGTCTCGGTGATGCTGCGGCGGGTCAAGATGTGCACCGTACGCCTATTACACCCGCCGCTCCACGGTCCGGGACAACGTAGGTCGGGGCAGGATTTGTCAACATGTGACAAATGTCTTGGTCGCCAGAGCGGTTGCCTCCGGAGACCTCCGCAGCTGTCCGCGGAGGCGTGGGTCCGCTCGTCGACGACGTGATCGGGGCGGTCCGGCGCGAGAACCCCGTCTACGCCGACGTGCTCGGCGGTCCGGAAGGCCTGGGCATCCGGATGGGGATCGAGCAGGCGATCAAGGCGTTCCTCGACGCGGTCGAGCGTGGCCAGCGTCCCGGGACCGAAACCGGCGAGGTGTGGCGGCGGCTCGGGGAGGCCGAGTTCCAGGCCGGCCGCGGCCTCGAATCGCTCCGGGCGGCGTTCAGGACCGGCACGCGTGCCGCCTGGCGCGGGGCCGCCGAGCTCGCCACCCGCGCCGGGATCGACGCCTCGACCGTGATCGCGCTCGCCGAGGCGATCTTCGTCTACGCGGACGAGCTCGCCGCCGACGTGGTCGAGGGCTATGTCCGGATCCAGTCGGACCAGGCCGGCGAGCGTGAGCGCCGGCGCCGCCGGCTGGCCACGCTGCTGCTCGACGCCGAGGCCCACGATCCCGAGGCAATCGCCCATGCGGCGGAGCTCGCGCGCTGGACCGTCCCGCGCAGGCTGGCGGTGCTGGCCCTCGATCGCGACAGCCCGGAGGAGGTCGCTCGGCAGCTCGATCTCGATGCGCTCGTCGTCGCCGACCCCGGCGGCGCTTACCTGGTGCTGCCCGACCCGGACGGCCCCGGGCGCCACGAGGCGCTCGACCGCGCCGTCGATGGGATGGCGGCGGCCCTCGGCCCGACGGTCACGACGGCGCAAGCCCCTCGCTCGCTGCACTGGGCGAGGCTGGCGCTGGAGCTCGTGCAAAGTGGGGCGCTTCCCTCCGAGGGCCCGACCCGGGTCGGCGATCACCTCGCGACCGTGATCCTGCTCCAGCAGTCCGACATCGCCAACGCGCTCGTCCAGGACCGCCTCGCCCCCCTCGAGTCGCTGCCCAACGCCGAGCGCGAGCGACTTCTGGACACGCTCGAGGCGTGGTTCGCGCATCAGCGCCACACCCCCCAGATCGCCGCCGAGCTCCACGTCCATCCCCAGACCGTCCGCTACCGGATGGCCAAGCTCCGCGAGCTGATGGGCGACTCGCTCGAGACCGTCGACGGCCGGTTCGAGTTGGAGCTTGCGCTCCGCGCACAGCGGGCCCTCCGGGCGGGATAGGCTTCCCCGCGCCGTGACCGACGTCGCCCTGATCACTGGAGCCTCGAGCGGCATCGGCGAGGCTACGGCCCGCCGCATCGCGCGCGAGCCCAACACCAAGCTCGTGCTCGTCGCCCGCCGCGAGGAGAAGCTACGGGCGCTCGCCGACGAGATCGGCGGCGCCACCGTGATCGCGATCGACCTCACCAGCGACGGCGCCGCCGAAAAGGTCCGCGACATCGTCGAGCGCGAACATGGCGAGTTGCACCTGCTGGTCAACAACGCCGGCGCCTCCTGGCGCGGAACGTTCGCCGACACCGGCTGGGCGAACATCGAGCGCCACATGAAGCTCGACTTCGAAGCGCCGGTCCGGCTGACCGAGGCGCTCCTGCCGCTGATCCGCCGAACCGCGGCCGCCGCACCGGCCGGCACCCCGGCCCGCCACGTCGCGATCGTCAACGTCGCGAGCACCGCCAGCCGCGTCGCCCGCCCCAGCGCTGGGGCCTATTCGGCGGCCAAGTTCGCGCTCGCAGGGTGGAGCGACGCGCTGTCCGCCGAGGAGGCCGAGCACGGCGTCCACGTAGGGGTGGTGCTGCCCGGATTCGTGAAGACCGAGGGCTTCCCCGCGACGGAGCTCCTGGCCAAGCCACAGACGCGGTGGATCGTCTCCACGCCCGAGCGGGTGGCCGAAGCGATCATGGAGGCCGGGCCGGGAGGGAAGGCCGAGCGCTACGTGCCGCGGCCGTACTACCTGGCGGCGCTCGCTCGGATCCTGCTCCCGCGCGCCGTGCGCCGGGCGATCCGCGGTGGCGCGTTCACGACCACGACGGCGGCCAGGAAGTAGGGGGATTAGGGGGCCCGCTCCGCGCGCCCTGGGGTGTGGCTTTCGCTCCATCTTGTCGACTGAGGAGCGGGATCGCCGCCATCGGCCCGCCCAGAACCTGGGCAATACGACAAGCTCGCGTCAAAAGCCGAGCCCTGCCGTGCTGCCCATGAAGAGCCTGGGTCCCGCGACCGGACACGAACCCCATCCCCTTCTCAGCAAAAGCACTTGCGCCACTGGCCCCGCCAGCGGTCTTAGGCAGGCAGGGGGGCGCGATTGGCCGTTTCGATGATGCATGGCGCGCCAAATCCGCCGCGAATACCGAAGCGAGGCGTGTTGTGCACGAGGAGTGTGCTTGACACGCCACGGCTCGTCCTAGCCGCCAAGATTGGCGCGTTGTGCACCATTTCAGGGCCCGAGATCTGACCCGAACCTCCCCCTTCCCCAGCAAAGGCACTCGCGCGACCGCCCACGCCCGTAGTCGGCTCAGTCTTTGCCAGCAAGGGGGCGGGATCCCGCCCACGATCCAGACTAAGCTACACCTCTGTAACAAAGTCATCGAGGAGCAGTTCAGATGAATGCATCTGCCCGCCGCGCCGCCGTGCTCGGCGGCATCCGGATTCCGTTCGCCCGCCAGGACTCGTTCTACGCCAAGGCGTCCAACCAGGACATGCTCACCACCGCGCTCGACGCGCTGGTCGGCAAGTTCAGCCTTCAGGGACAGACGGTGGGCGAGGTCGCAGCCGGCGCCGTGCTCAAGCACAGCCGCGACTTCAATCTCACCCGTGAGTCCGTGCTCGGGTCAAAGCTGGCGCCGGAGACGCCCGCCTACGACGTCCAGCAGGCGTGCGGCACCGGGCTCGAGGCAGCGATCCTCGTCGCGAACAAGATCGCGCTGGGCCAGATCGAATCGGGGATCGCCGGTGGCGTCGACACGACCTCCGACGCGCCGATCGCGATCAACGAGGACCTCCGCAATGTGCTGCTGGAAATCAATCGGTCGAAGTCGAACGCCCAGCGCCTGAAGACGCTGGCGAAACTCCGCCCCCAGCAGATCGTCCCCGAGATCCCCCGCAACGCCGAGCCGCGGACGGGGCTGTCGATGGGCGAGCACGCGGCGATCATGGCGCGTGAGTGGGGCATCACGCGCGAGGATCAGGACGAGCTCGCGGTCGAGAGCCACCACAAGCTGGCCGCGGCGTACGACGCCGGCTTCCTCGATGACCTCGTCGTCCCCTACCTGGGTCTCGAGCGCGACCAGAACCTGCGACCGGATTCGAGTCTCGAGAAGCTGGCGAAGCTGAAGCCGGTGTTCGGCGGCCCGGACGGGACGATGACTGCCGGCAACTCGACTCCCCTGAGCGACGGCGCCTCCGCGGTGCTGCTGGCCAGCGAGGAGTGGGCGGCCGAGCACGGGATCCCGGTGCAGGCCTACATCGTCGACGCCCAGACGGCAGCCGTCGACTACGTCCACAAGCGGGAGGGTCTGCTGATGGCGCCCGCGTACGCCATGCCGAAGCTGCTCGCGCGCAACGGCACAGCCCTCCAGGACTTCGACTTCTACGAGATCCACGAGGCGTTCGCCTCCCAGGTCCTGTGCACGCTCAAGGCGTGGGAGGACCCGGTGTTCTGCAGCGAGCGCCTGGGCCTCGAAGAACCGCTCGGATCGATCGATCGCGGCAAGCTCAACACACACGGCGGCTCGCTCGCGGCCGGCCATCCGTTCGGCGCCACCGGCGGGCGGATCGTCGCCGGTCTCGCGAATATGCTCCAGGCGAAGGGCTCGGGCAGCCGCGGCCTGATCTCGATCTGCGCCGCCGGCGGACTCGGCGTCGTCGCGATGCTGGAAGCGCCGTAGGCCATGGCCGATCGCTACCAGCAGCTGATCAACACGCCGATCGGCCGGGTCGTCTCCAAGCAGGTCGGCCTACCGTCCCCGGTCACGCTCGAGCGCTATGAGCCGGGGCAGCCTGTGATCGAAGGCCCGGTGCTGCTCGGCGCCGCCTCCGCCTCGCACCACGCCGGCGCCCTCGAGTCGCTCCTCAAAGCGATCGGCGCCGACCTCGTCCCGTCGGGCGAGTCGTTCAAGGCGCTCGTGTTCGACGCCACCGGAATCGGCTCGAGCGATGAGCTCCGCGAGGCATGGTCGTTCTTTCACCCGAGGATCCGTCAGGTGCGGAACTCCGGTCGTGTGATCGTGGTGGGCACCCCGCCGGAGGTGTGCGCGACCCCGCCCGCGGCGATCGCCCAGCGCGCGCTCGAGGGCCTCGTCCGCTCGATCGGCAAGGAGGTCCGCCACGGCGCCACCGCTCAGCTGCTCTACCTAGGACCCGGGAGCGCCGAGCTGGAGTCGACGCTGCGCTTCTTCCTCTCGCCGAAGTCCGCCTACGTCTCCGGCCAGGTCGTGCGGATCGGCGAGCCGGTGGCGCCGGTCGAGAAGGTCGATTCCGAGCAGCCGCTGAACGGCAAGGTGGCGCTCGTCACCGGCGCCTCGCGTGGGATCGGGGCGGCGATCGCCGAGGTGCTCGCCCGCGACGGAGCCCACGTCGTCGGGCTCGACGTGCCCGCCCAGGCCGATGAGCTGAACGCGGTGACGAGCCGGCTCAGCGGGTCGGCACTGACGCTCGACATCACCGACCCCGAGGCGCCGGCAAAGATCGCCGACCACCTGCTCGAGCACCACGACGGCGTCGACGTCGTCGTCCACAACGCCGGCGTGACTCGCGACAAGACGCTCGGGCGGATGAGCGAGGAACTGTGGGAGATGGTGATCGCGATCAACCTGACCGCCCCGCAGCGGATCGACAAGGAGCTGTTCGCCCGCAAGGCGGTGCGTGGGAACGGCCGCGTCATCTGCGTCTCCTCGATCAGCGGGATCGCCGGCAACGCCGGCCAGACCAACTACTCGACCTCCAAGGCCGGGGTGATCGGCATCGTCCAGTCGTGGGCGCCGGCTCTCGCCAAGCTCGGCGTCACGATCAACGCGGTCGCCCCCGGCTTCATCGAGACCCAGATGACGGCGGCGATGCCGTTCGCGACCCGCGAGGCGGGACGGCGGATGAACAGCCTCGCTCAGGGCGGGCTACCGATCGACGTCGCCGAGACGATCGCGTGGTTCGCGAGTCCTGGATCGGCGGGCGTCACCGGCAACATCGTCCGCGTCTGCGGTCAGAGCCTGATTGGAGCGTGACGGAGTGTCCGTCCGCGAGTTGGCAGGCCCGCCCTCGACGCTCCCGCTGATGGCAAAGGCGGGCGCCGGGCTGATCCCGGGCGCATCGCACCTGCCGTTCCTTGGCGGGGCCGGCGGCGAGGTCCCCGATCTGACGCTGGTGCTGGGCGACGTCGCCGTCGACCGCGACCGGCTCGCCGCCTACGACCACGTCTGCGGGTTCTCCCTGCGCGACTCGCTGCCCGCCACCTATCCCCACGTCCTCGCGTTCCCGCTCCACCTCCAGCTGCTGACCGATCCGAGCTTCCCGTTCACGCCGATCGGCCTTGTCCACATCTACAACCGGATCACGCAGCGCCGTCCGATCGACGCGAGCGAGCCGCTGTCCCTACGGGTGTCGGCCACGCCGGCCGAGCCCCACCCGCGGGGCATCCAGTTCTCACTGCACACGCAAGTCGAGCGTCGGGGACGAGCTCGTCTGGGAGGAGGTCTCGACCAACCTCCGGCGCGGTTCCGGGGGCCGCGAGGACGCGGCCGGCGCGGACGTCCCTTCCGCCGAGGACCTGCCGGCGAGCGCGACGTGGCAGCTGCCTGGGGACCTCGGCCGCCGCTACGGCTCGGTCTCCGGCGACATCAACCCGATCCACCTGCACGCACTGACCGCACGTCTGTTCGGGTTCCCGTCGGCGATCGCCCACGGGATGTGGACGAAGGCTCGCTGCCTGGCCTCGCTCGACGGCCGGCTCCCCGACGCGTTCACGGTCGAGGTCGCGTTCAAGCGGCCGATCCTGCTCCCGGCGACGGTTCAGTTCGCCGAAGGCGAACGGCGGTTCGGGGTGCGCGACGCCAAGACGGAGACGCCGCACCTCGACGGAAAGCTGACCTACGGCTGACGTTCCTCGGCGAACTCGTCGAACAGCCCGGCGAGCCGATCGAGGACGGCGGCGGCGCCGAGGAGCTCCTCGTCGCTGAATCCAGCCAGTGCTGCCCGCCAGCGTGGCTCGTAGCGCGCCTGGTGTGCCTGCACGAGCTCGCGGCCGCGCTCGGTGAGCGAGGTGAGCACGACTCGCCGGTCCGACTCGGAGCGCACGCGGCTGACGAGACCCGCGGCGGCGAGTCCCTCGAGCATCTCGGCCGCGGACGCGGGGGAGACGTCGGCTTGAAAGGCAAGCTCTCGTGCTGAGAGCGCCTCGTGGTCGCGCAGTCCGAACAGCAGCCCGTATTGGGCATCGCTGAGCTCCCCGGCGCAGTGTGTCTCGCGGCCGCGCATCCGGCGCATGGCGGCGATCGCCCCTTTGAACGAGCGCCCGAGCTGGACGGGCGCCTCGAGTGATTGCTCCGCGCGCGACGCTCATGCCGCCACCGCCTCGGCGAGAGGCGGCGCCCCCGGCGCCGCGACGCCGGCCGCCTTAGCCGCCCGCGCGGCGCGCTCGGCGAGCGTCAGGATGATGCAGGGGATGATCGCCGCCGCGGTCAGGCCGGCGGACACCCAGAACGCCGTGCCGTATGCGGCGGCGGCGGCGGAAATGGTGTGGGTGCCGACCAGCGCCCGCTGGAGCACGACGGCCAGCACGGCGGTACCGATCGAGCCGCCGACCCGCTGGAGAACGTTGAGCTGCGGGGTCGCATCTGGGAGCTCGGAGCGGGTCAGTGAGGCGAACGCGGCCGCCATCGCCGGCATGAAGGCAAACCCGATCCCCATGCCGCGGATGAACATCGCGATCGACAGGCCGAGGATCGAGCGTGTGTGGCGCTGATCAACCCGAACGGGACCGTCGCGAGCGTCGTCACGATCACGCCGATCAGCGCCAACGGGCCGCCGCCAAAGCGGTCGGTGAGCTTGCCCGCGAGCGGCATCACGAGCGCCATCCCGAGGCCCTGCGGGGCGGTCAACAGGCCGGTGCGCAGGACGTCCTCGTGGCGGATGTCCTGCCAGTACAGGGGCAGCAGGATCATCCCGCCGAACAGCGCGGCGCCGAGGCAGAACATCGCGAGCGAAGCCGAGGCGAACGTCGGGCGCTTGTACAGCCGGACGTTCAGCAGCGGCTTCGGGACCCTCAGCGCGTGGAGGATGAAGAAGCCGATCAGAGCCAGCCCGACGATGCACGGGAGGATCACCTTGGTGAAGCCGAACGCTGCCGGTGGTGCCGACCTCGGCGAGCCCGTAGATGAGCAGCGGCAGGCCGGTCGCCATCAGGGCAAGGCCGGGGACGTCGAGGCGCCCCGCGGGCGCGCCCTCCGCCGTCGGCTTGTCCCGCGGCAGCGTCCGCAGCGAGGCGATCACCGCGATGATGCCGATCGGCAGGTTGACGTAGAAGATCCATTGCCAGCTCGCGTTGTCGAGGATCAGACCGCCGATCGTCGGGGCCGAGAATCGGCGCCAGCATCGCGGGGACGGCGACGATGCTCATCACCCGGCCCATCCGCTCCGGACCCGCGGCGTCGGCCATCATCAGCTGGCCGATCGGGAGGATCATCCCGCCGCCGACCCCCTGGAGCACGCGGAACGACGATCAGCTCGTTCGATCGTGGTGGCGAGGCCGCAGAGCGCCGAGCCGGCGGTGAACAGGATCAGCGACGTTATCCACACGCGCTTGGCGCCGAACCGCTTCGCCGCCCAGCCGGTGATCGGGATCACGGCCGCCAGCGCGAGCATGTAGCCGGTCACCACCCACTGGATCTGCGCGAGCGTAGCGTGCAGCTCGCGGCTCAAGGTCGTCGAGCGCGACATTGACGATCGTCGTGTCGAGGATCGACATGATCGACCCGACGATCACCACGGCGCTGATCCGCCAGACGTGGGCCTCGATGCGGCTGTCGGAATTCATGAGGTTCCTAAAGATTAGGGACCAAATGATTTGTTGTCAACACTATTGTGTCGGGGTCGGCGCATGCACCGGTCGGGACCCGGCTGCATGCAGCCGGGTCTCCCGTCTATCTTGGTAAGAGAAATGACCACATTTGCTGAACTCGGCCTCGCTCAGGATCTGCTGGACGCCGTCCATGATCTGGGCTACGAGGACCCGACTCCGATCCAGGAGCAGGCGATCCCGCTGCTGCTGCACGGCGCCGATGTGATCGGCCAGGCCCAGACGGGCTCGGGCAAGACGGCCGCGTTCGGGCTCCCGATGCTGCAGTACGTCGACCCCTCCGAGCACGAGGTGCAAGGGCTCGTGCTCACGCCCACCCGCGAGCTGTGCATCCAGGTCACGCAGGCGCTGCGGGCCTATGGCAAGCGCAAGGGCGTCGACGTCGTCGCCGTGTTCGGCGGCGCCCCGATCCGCACCCAGCAGGCGCAGTTGCGCGCCGGGGGTCACATCGTCGTGGGCACGGTCGGGCGGGTCAAGGACCTGATCTCGCGCCACTCGCTGATGCTGCACTCGTGCCGGTTCGTGGTGCTCGACGAGGCAGACGAGATGCTCGACCTCGGCTTCCTGGAGGACGTGGAGCGGATCCTGTCGCTGACGCCCTCCAGCCGGCAGTCGGCGCTGTTCTCGGCGACGATGCCACCCGAGATCCGGCGTCTCGCCGACCAGTACCTGTACGACCCGGTCACGGTCAAGGTGAAGGCGGCGACGCTAACCGTCGACACCGTGGAGCAGTTCGCGCTCGAGGTCAAGCCGCGCGAGAAGGCCGACCGTCTCGTCGAGGTGCTCGACGCCGAGCGGCCCGAGCAGGCGATCGTGTTCGTGCGCACGAAGATCCGCTGCGAGCAGCTGTTCAGAACGCTCCGCGACCGCGGCATGAACGTCAAGGCCCTCCACGGCGATATGACCCAGGGGGCCCGCGACGGGGTGATGATCTCGTTCAAGGACGGGCGGCTCCCGCTGCTCGTCGCCACCGACGTCGCCGCACGCGGGCTCGACATCGCCGGTGTCTCGCACATCATCAACTTCGACGTCCCGACCTCGCCGGACGTCTACGTTCACCGGATTGGGCGGACCGCACGTGTCGGCCGGAGCGGCCGCGCGATCACGTTCTACGAGCCGCGCCAGAAGCGCGACATCCAGGCGATCGAGCGCCACGCCGGCGTGAAGCTGGCGCCGTGGGTCGAGCACGCCCACGTCGCGCCGACACCGGTCACGGCCAGGCCTCGCCGCCACTCCAAGCCTCACGCCATCGCCAACGGCGACGGTGCGGCGACAAAGCTGATCGTCTCCGCCGGTCGGGCCGCCGGCCTCGAGCCCTCGGACATCATCCACGCGATCACCGCAGCCACGGGGCTGGATGGCGAGGCGGTGCGCAACGTTCGCGTCCTTGAGCGGTTCACATTCCTAGAGGTCCCTGAAAACGACGCGGGACGGGTAATAGATCGCGTTAACGGGACCGACTTCCGAGGCCAACGGCTCACGACTCGAGCTGGCCCGGAACTAGTCATCAAGCAACCGGAGGAGGTTCTTGGATGTTTCGAACGCTCGGTAGGGCGCGTCATTCGGCGCCGCTGGCGATATCCGTGGTCGCGCTGTTCTTCGCATTGGGGGGCGCTGGCTGGGCAGCATTCCACGTGCCCGCCAATTCGGTCGGGACAGTTCAACTGAAGCGGGGTGCCGTGACGAACCGAAAGATCGCCGCCGGCGCGGTCGGGTCGCGGAAAATCGCGTTCCGGGCCGTGGGGATTCGCCGGATCAACCCGACGTCCGTGCAGGCCCGGGTCCTCGGCACCTGCGGCGGGGCAAGCGCGATCGGCTCGGTGCACCAGAACGGCGGCGTGACCTGCAACGCGGCCGGGGGTCCGAGGGAGTTCGGCACGAGCGGCAACTTCCACGGCGTGGGGACGTCGGCCACTGAGATCGCGCGCGAGACGCTGTCCCGCGGGTCGTACATGGTCCTCGCCAACCCGTACGCGACGATCTCGGGCACGGCCGGCCATGCCGTCGAGGTGGGCTGCACGCTGTCGGCGAGCAACGCCAACGGCGGGCAGACGCGTACCGTCCAGATCGAGGTCGCCTCGAGTACGCAGCATCAGGAGGTGGCGATCCCGCTCCAGGCCCCGATCGAGGTCCGGGCGCCAAGCGGCGTGGCGACGGTCACGTGCGTGCAGACCCCGGGCAACTCCGGGACGGTCTCGGTCCAAAGCGCGCTGGACGCGCTGCAGACGGTCGGCAACAGCTGAGTCGGAGTGGCGCGCGGGCCGTGGCGGTGGGCCACGCTGCGGTCTCGCGCGCCAATCCGTACGCTGAGGCGATGAGCACAGCCAATATGAACACCAGCCATGGGACGATCGCCCTCGAGTTCTTCGACGACGACGCGCCCAAGACCGTCGAGAACTTCCGCAAGCTCGCCGCCGAGCACTTCTACGACGGCATCATCTTCCATCGCGTAATCCCGGACTTCATGATCCAGGGCGGTTGCCCGGAGGGGATCGGCACCGGCGGGCCGGGTTACAAGTTCGAAGACGAGATCAACAAGCACAAGATCGTCCGCGGCGCGCTCGCGATGGCCAACGCCGGACCGAACACCAACGGCTCGCAGTTCTTCATCGTGACCGCCGACAGCGCGCCGTGGCTAGACGGCAAGCACACCGTGTTCGGCCAAGTGACGGCCGGGATGGACGCCGTCGACGCGATCGAGGGCCTCCCCACCGGCGCCCAGGACCGGCCGGTCGATCCGCCCGTGATCGAGTCGATCGAGCTCGACCCGGAGACCGAGTAGCGCTACGTACCGGCCAGTAACCGTGCGTCGATTGCGACACGCGGGCGGCCGACCGCGCGCTAGCGTCCAGGTGGCGTGACCGTCAACGAAGACTCTCGTTTCTGGCACCCGTTCGCCGACATGGGCGCGGTACGCCACGACCAGCTTGTGATCGAGCGTGGCGAGGACGTGTGGGTGTGGGACAACCACGGCAACCGCTACCTGGATGCGACGGCGAGCCTCTGGTACGCAAACGTCGGCCACGGCCGGCCCGAGATCGCCGCAGCGGTCGCCGCCCAGATGCGGCAGCTCGAGGCCTACTCGGCGTTCGGCGATTTCGCCAACCGCCCCGCGCTGGAACTCGCCGACGTCCTGGCCGACCGGGCGCCGATGCCCTCGCGGATCTTCCTGGCGTCGGGCGGCGGCGACGCGGTCGACACGGCCGCCAAGATCGCGCGTCGCTACTGGTACGAGCTCGACCAGCCGCAGCGGACGGTGCTGATCAGCCGCACCGCCGGCTATCACGGCACCCACGGGTTCGGTACGGCGCTCGCCGGGATCGCGGCGAACCGGGTCGGGTTCGATCCCGAGGAGGAGACGATCCAGGTCCAGCACGATTCGCTCGAGGCGATGCGCACGGCGATCGAGCAGACTGGAGCCGACCGAATCGCGGCCGTGTTCGTGGAGCCGGTGATCGGCGCCGGCGGCGTGATCCCGCCCGTGGAGGGCTATATCGAGGGCGTCTCGAAGCTGTGCCTCGAGACGGGCATCCTGTTCGTCGTCGACTCGGTGATCTGCGGATTCGGCCGCCTCGGGACGTGGTTCGGGATCGAGCGCTGGGACACCGACCCGGCGATGATCGTGTTCGCCAAGGGCGTCACGAGCGGCTACATGCCGCTCGGTGGCGTCGTCGTGTCCGAGCGGGTCGCCGAGCCGTTCTGGCGGGCGCCGGGTGGCCCCGTGCTGCGCCACGGTGCGACCTATGCCGGCCACGCGACGTGCTGCGCCGCGGCGCTCGCGAACATCAAGCTGCTCGAACAGGATTCGTTGCTCCAGCGCGGTCAGGAGAACGAGGGCGCGCTGCTCGATGCGCTGCGTCCGCTGGCCGCGCACGAACACGTCGCTGAGGTCCGCGGTGGCGTAGGGACGATGGCGGCGATCGAGCTCTCAGCGGATTTGCTCGAGCGCGACCCCGGCGCGCCAGCGCGCGCGGCGGCCGGCGCCCGCGAGGCCGGCGTGCTCGTGCGCCCGCTCGGCCGCGGGCTGGCCCTGTCGCCGCCGCTCACGGCGGATCCTGGGCACTTCGGGATGGCCGCCGGGGCGATCGAGCACGGGCTCGGGCGACTGGCCGGCAGCCGAGCATGACCTAGCTCGTTGTACGCGTTATAGACGGAGCTGCCGAACACCGAGAGCAGCTTGTTCTTCGCATAGCCGAGGAGCGGCAGCTTGAAGAGGTGCTCGATGCTCGCCAGCAGCGAGAAGTGGTTGAAGTAGTCGATGGCGTCGAGACTGTCGGGCTTGACGTAGCGGGAGATCAGCAGAAGACCGACCTGACCGCCGCCGCCGGTCGGGGTAGTGGGTCCTTGGGATGACAGGGGCGTGCTGGTGGTGGCTGTGGTTGTGGCTGCGGTTGTTGTCGTCGGGACCGTTGTGGTCGTTGTGCTGACCGGGCTGCTGGCGGTAGTTGTCGTCGTGCTCGCTGTCGAGGGCGTCGTTGTCGTGGGGGCGGTCGTCGGTACCGGGGTCGTGGTTGTGCCCGCCGGGGCTGGCGCGCCGGCCGCGGCGGACGTTTGGATATGTCGGGGTAGCGCAGCAGGCGCTCGAATCGGCGTACGGGCCCGTCTGAGGCGCCTCGTCGAACGTGATCGCGATCAGTCCGCTCACCTTGTAGGCCGGGGAGCGCTCGATCTCCGGCACGACCGAGTGCAGGAACGAGTTGGTCGCGGCGAGGCCTGCCGCGGCGCCAGGTGCACACGGCTGATCGCTGCCGTCATGGCACGCGTCGGGAACGATGTATGCGAATGACGGCGTGCGGCTCTTGGCTCTCAGATCGCTGGCCAGGCGAGGGAGGCCGACGTCGTCCTTTGCGCAGGAGCGCTTGTCGATCAGCGAACGGAAATAAACGAACGGGTTGCTCCAGGTCACGTACGGGTCGCCGACCCCCGGAGTCTGATCGGGGTCGGTGCCGCCGAGCGGGGGATGACGGCAGACCTGCTGCGACCCGGGGGGTCCATCGCCCATGCTCTGGATGTAGGCGCGCCAGGTGTGGTGAGCGGCGGTGAGCTGCGCGGGAAGCGTGCCCGTGGCGGGCGGGTAGACGCAGCCGTTGCCAATGGTCTGTTTGTGGGCACCGATGATGCCGGGGACCACCGTGTCGAACGTCGGACAGTCCAGCGCCGTCTGAGCGGTGGGCCCCTGCCCGCTGACCAGCCCAATCTCGTTGGCGAGCGAGCCGCCCGCTACCCCGTAATAGTTCTCGATCAGCTCGCCGCGGCGGCGAAGCAGTCACGGCCAGATAGTGGCCCGGGGACTGCGGGCTGAACCCCTGCTGGTAGCCGTTGTCAGAGAGCATGATCACGAACACGTGCTCGACCGGGGGCAGCGTCGAACCGGTGGGCGAGCTCGCGGGCGACGAGGGGGTGGTGCTCGTTGTGGACGTCGTCGTCGGGTTCGCCGCCGCTGCCCCGCTCTGTTGCGGCGAAGCCTCGCTCGGGGCGGCCGTCGTAATCGTCGTCGTCTCGGGTGAGTTTGCCGATTCCCTCGACCCAGAACTCGACGGCGCCTCTCCGGCGCTTGCCGATCTGACTACGACCAGCTCGGGCCCGGCTGGACTCCCGGCCGCGCTGTTGACGAGCGAGCCGACCAGAACGCCAAACGACAGCAGTGCCATCACCGCCACGGCCGCCACGCGCGGCGGAGGAATCGGAACGTCCTCGTGGGACGGTCGCTCGTCGGTCGGCGCCGGCTCGCCGCCCGCCGGGTCTCCGGCTCCGTCGTGCAGCCGCACGGCTAGGTAACTGACGATCGCCGGCGGCAGCGGACCTCGCCGGCCCCCGCATTCCAGGCAGTACCGCTGGTCATGCGCCAGCCGGGCGGCGCAGGAAGCGCACCGCAGGGTGGTCGCGTCGTCGCGATCTGAACCGGTCACAGCGCCGGAGCAGTGTTACCCGGCACGGTCAGTCCGGTGTGACGAAGGTGTGAACGGCGATCCTGCACGCGCTCGACCCGGCGGCGCGCTTTCCGGTCACGCGTCGGTCACAAGTTAGACCCGGTCCGCCGGTACGGTCCTCGGCTGATCATGGAGGCCAAGTCCGGAACCAAGAGCTACGACATCGACAAGGCGCCCCGGACGGATCCCCCCGCCGGGCACCCATCGGGACAGGCCGACACCGAGCAACCCACACGCCCGCTCGTGGCGGCCGCGGGAGATCGATGCGCGGCCTGCAGCGCTCCGCTCGCCAGCGACCAGCGGTATTGCCTTGCCTGCGGCGAGCGGCGCGGAAAGGCCAGGTTCGCGATCGGAGCTGCTACCGCGGCCGCCGTGCCGACGGCCAGTCCCCGTTCCGAGCGGCGACGCCCGCGCGTGTCATCGGGAACGGCGCTGATTGCCGGCGTCGGCACGCTGCTGCTGGCGCTCGGCGTCGGCGTTCTGATCGGGCGCACCAACAACAGCACTCCGGCGGCCAATCGGACACCTCCGGTGGTGGTCACGGTGCCGGCAGCTAGCGGCGGGAGCGCAGCTGGTGCCTCGACCACCGCCTCCTCCACGAACTCGGGCTCGAAGAAGGCCGCTCGGTCGAAGACGACGAAGGTGGTCATCACCAAACAGGTGGCGACCAAGGCGAGCGCCGCTGCCGGGAAGGTGCTTGGCGGGAAGGTCAGCACTCCACCGACGGTCGCCGTCGGGCAGTCGGGCAAGGGGGCCGGCTACACCGGCGGTCACTTCACCGGCCAGTTCTTCGGACCGTAGAGCCTGGCACATGCGCAGCGGAGCGATTGAAGGGGGTCTTACGGCATGAAGGTACGATTGCCGCGCCGCGGGCGGAAAGGCGCAGCAGACCAGGCGGCGGCCCCTCCGCTTGGTCCGCGAACCAACTCGCCCCACGGGGAGGTCGTCGACCTCCAGCGCCGGCGCGACCAGCTCAGCTGCGCGGGTCGCCGAGCTGCAGTTCGACCTCGGCGGCCTCGTCTACGAGATGGCGATCCGCGACCAGCATCCGGGTTGATGTGATCGTCAAGCGCGCCGCGTTGCTTCAGGACGCGGATGCCGAGCTGAGCGAGGTCGAGCGGATCCTGCGGCTGGAGCAGACCGGCACCGCCGGTGCGTGCGCGACGTGCGGGGCGCCGCACAGCGACGGCGCCGCGTTCTGCTGGCAGTGCGGCCAGCCGCTTCTCCAGCAGGTCCCGAGCCACGCGATCGGCGCGCCACGTAGCGTGAACAGCGCCGATCGCGATCAGCCGAACTGCCCGGTCACATAGTCCCGCGTGCGGGAGTCGCTCGGGGCGCGTGAAGATCGTGCTCGGTGTCGTCGTACTCGATCAGCGTCCCGACGCGGCGCTCGACCGGGTCGAGGCTGAAGAACGCGGTGCGGTCGGCGACCCGCGCGGCCTGCTGCATGTTGTGGGTGACGATCACGATCGTGTAGCGCTGCTTGAGCGTGTGCATCAGTTCCTCGATCGAGGCGGTCGCGATCGGGTCCAGCGCCGAGGCCGGCTCGTCGAGCAGCAGCACGTCGGGCTCGATCGCGATCGCGCGGGCGATGCACAGGCGCTGCTGCTGTCCGCCGGAGAGCCCGAGCGCGCTGGTCGCGCAGCCGATCCTTGACCTCGTCCCACAGGGCGGCGTCGCGCAGCGCGCGCTCGACTCGGTCGTCGAGACCGGTCTTCATCCCGAGGTTGCGCGGGGCCCAGGCGACGTTGTCGTAGATCGACTTCGGGAACGGGTTGGGCTTCTGGAACACCATCCCGATCCGGCGGCGTACCTCGACCCGGTTGACGCCGCCGGCGTAGAGGTCGTGGCCGTGGTAGAGCACCTGACCGCTCGATCCTGAAACCCGGGATCGAGTCGTTCATCCGGTTGAGGCTGCGGAGGAACGTCGTCTTGCCGCAGCCCGAGGGGCCGATCACCGCCGTGATCAGGTGGCGGTAGATCTTCAGCGTCGTCGCAGGCGAGCGCAGCGCTTGTCGCCGTAGGAGACCGCCATGTCGCGGATGTCGAACACGGTCTCGCGCGCGCTCCGCGACCGCCTGCCTGCCGTTGCCGACGAGATCGCCCGGGCCCGGTCGATACGGGGCATGGCGGATCCGCAGCGCGGCCCGGTCTGCGGCATCCGGTCGACTCCGGGGTGCTGCTCGGCGTCCGAGGCGAGTCATTGCGACAGCTTCGCGCACGGCAGCGGGCGAACAGCACACGCGCGCCGACGTTGGCGATCAGGATCATCGGCAGCAGCACGAACGCCGCGCCCCAGGCGCGAGCGAAGCCATTGGGCATCCGAGGTCGGACGCCGTCCAGATCAGCACCGGGATGTTCGGGACCCCGTGGCCGAAGATGTTGAGCGTCGATGCTGTTCGGGTGTAGATGCCATCGACTACCAGCAACGGCGCCGTCTCGCCGGCCGCTCGGGCGACCGCCAGGATCGTCCCGGTGACGATGCCGCCCAGCGCCGCCGGCAGGATCACGGCCAGGATCGCTCCGCCAGCGCGCGACGCCGAGCGCATCGGCCGCCTCGCGCAGGCCGGGGGGACGAGCAGCAGCACCTCCTGGGTGGAGCGCGCCATCAGCGGCAACATGATGATCGAGAGCGCCACCGAGCCGGCGAACCCCGACTCGGTGTTCGTGGCCGTCGACCATCAGGCCGAACACGAACAGCCCGATGACAATCGCTCGGCAGGCCCTGCATCAGGTCGAGCGACGGTCCGCAGGGCGCGGGCCGTGCGCGACCGTGGACCGGCGAACTCGGTCAGGTACAGGGCAGTGAGGACGCCGATCGGCATCGCGTTATCGACTGTCGCCACGCCCACGATCAGCGCGCTCCCGACGATCGCGGACGCGATTCCGCCGCCGGCACCTCCGACCGCGGAGGGTCCTTGGTCATGAACCCGATGGCTCAACGCGCTGGCATTCCGCTGCTGACCACGCCGAAGACAACGATCGCCAGGACGGCGACGGCGACCAGCGCCGACGTCGTGGCCCGCCGACCAGCAGCCGGCTGACCGCAGCTCGGCGGCGGAGGTTGCCGGATGGCTTCAGCGACGTGATCGGCTGTGGCCTCGTCGGGTCCGAGAGCGTGCTCATCGGGCGAGCGAGTGGCGCACGTCGAACCGGTGGGCGATCGCCTGGGCGGTCAGATTGGTGAGGATCCCGATCGCGAGCAGGATCAGCGCGAGGTAGAACAGCGAGGCGGTGTGCAGGGGCGAGACCGTGTATTGGAAGTCGAGGGCGATCCTGCTGGCGAGCGTGGTCCCGGTCTCGAACAGCGAGGAATGGATCAGCGCTTCCGTCGCCGATCACCTGGGTGACGGCGATCGCCTCGCCGAGCGCGCGTCCCAGGCCGAGCACCGTTGCGGCAGCGACGCCGGAGATCGTCGTGGGCAGCACCACGCCGCGGATCATCTCCCAGCGCGTGGCGCCGAGCGCCTCGGCTCCGTCCCGGAGCTCGCGCGGGACGGTCAGGAACATGTCGCGGCTGAGCGAGGCGATGATCGGGAGGACCATGATCGTGAGGACCAGCCCCGCGGTGAACATGCTCAGGCCCGGTGGTCTGCGCGGACCCGAAGATCGGCATGAAGCCCAGGAACTGTGGTTGAGCCACGGCTCGACGTGCTGTTGGACGAACGGCGCCAGCACGATGACGCCCCAGAAGCCGAGGACGACGCTGGGGATCGCGGCCAGCATCTCGACCAGCGGCCCGACGACCGCTCGGACGCCGCGCGGGGCCATCATGCTCAGGTAGAGCGCGATCGCAATTCCGAGCGGCATCGCCAGCGACAGCGCGATCAGCGAGCTGACGATCGTGCCGTAGAGCATCGTTGCCGGCGCCGAAATCGAGAAATTCGGATGCCAGCCGGAATGGCAGAGGAAGCCCAGGCCGAATCGTGAGATCGCCGGCCGCGCACCGGTGATCACCTGGTAGCCGATCTCGGCCAGCACGAGCACCGCGATCAGCGCGGCCATTGCCGTTACGGCGAGCAAGACGCGGTCGCCGACCTCACCGGTGGAGCGAGGGCGCGCGCGCCGGATCTGACGCACTGCAAAGTTCGCCCTCGCTGACACGCCGCGGGAGCGTAAACAGAAGTATCCCGCCCGTGGGGTTCCCGCCGCGGTGGTCACAGCATTTTGAAACCGCAGACACAAGTTGACAACAAGTCGCTTGCTTCGCGTCGCAATGCTACGCCGCGCTCGGTTTGACTCGGCCGGAGAGCACGTGTGTTCATCTGACCTGAAAGGGGCGTCACCTTGAACCGAAGGAAATTCATATGTCTGGCGGTGGTCGCATTAACCACCGCCGGCTTCACCGTCTTTGCGAGCGCCGCGCTGGCATCGGGCTCGCTGGTAGGCGCCGGGTCGACGCTCGTTGCGCCGATCGAGGCGGAATGGGCCCAGGCGTTTGACTCGAAGTACGGCGACACAGTCACATACGACGCCGTGGGCTCGGGCACAGGAATCAGCGACATCTCGCATCGGCTCGTCGACTTTGGCGCGTCGGATGCTCCGATGACCCCGTCCCAGGCCGCGGGCTGTGGTGGCTGCGACATGATCCCGTGGGCGCTGTCGGCGACCGGAGTCGGGTTTCACCTCAACGGCGTCGCACGTCTTCGCCTCACGGCCCCGTGCTGGCCGGGATCTACCTCGGGCAGATCACGAACTGGAGCGACGGGCGGATCCGGGCGCTGAACCGGCACGTCCGCCTTCCGAATCTGAGAATCACGCCGGTGTTCCGGACCGACGGCTCCGGGGACACCTATGCGTTCACGAACTACCTTTCCGACGTGAGCGGCGCGTGGAAGCACCGGGTCGGGTATGCGACTTCCGTGGGCTTCCCCGCGGGTGTGGGGGGCAACGGTAACTCTGGCGTTACGCAGGTTCTCGAGTCCACAAACGGCGCGATCGCCTACGTGGCCGTCTCGTACCTGATCGCGCACCAGCTACCAGCTGCGGCGATCAAGAACCAGGCCGGCAGGTTCGAGTATCCGAACCTATCGAACATCGAGAACGCGGCGAAGACGGTCAAGCACGTTCCCGGCAACAACGCGCTGCACATCGTCGATCCGGGACGCCGCGCGAAGATCGCGTATCCGATCTCGACCTTCACCTACGCGATCGTCCCGTCCTCGAGCTCGAAGGCGTCGCTGCTGCAGGCCTTCATCCGCTACGCCCTTGGACCGGGCCAGTCGTTCGGCCCCGGGCTCGACTTCGCTCCGATTCCCAAGGTCGTCCTAGAGCGGCCAGGCGCACGGTGAACAGCATCTAGTCACAGGAAGGAACCGCGGGAACGCGTCGGCACGGCCATCACGCCGTGCCGACGTTGTCCCCGGGCATTTGACTTCGACGTCACTCAAAACTGGAGGGTGTTGTGAAAGGTATCTACCTGTTAGGTGCCGCCATTACCGCCGCAGCCGTGCTGTCGGCGGGAGTCGCGGAGTCCGCGGCGGCCGGCAAGGGAGGTAAGGGCAGGAAGGCGACCTGCAAGCTCGCCCTGACCGCCCAGATCCCGTTGGGCTCGACGACCGCGACCCCGGGAACCGAGAACGGAACGCAATTCGGCGCAGCGCAGTGTCACAAGCCGCTGGGCAATGGGGTTCAGGACGACACCTTCAGTCTGATGGCGAGCGGAAACGTTCACGGTAAGTACAAGCAGTACTTCGATCTCGGCAGCCTCTCGGGTAGTTACACGCTGACCCCGGTTGGCGGCTCGCCACCCAGCCAGAGCACGTTCTCGACCGAGAGCTACGCGGGCAAAGCGCGGGTCTCGACCGGTACGGGGACGTATCAGGGCGCGCGCGGCACGGGCACGCTGAGCTGCTCCTCCGTCGATGGCGTGCATTTCACCTGCACGGAGAAGCTCAGGCTGTCCCGGATGTAGCGCCGGGCAGTGCGGTCCCACGGATCTCCGAGCCGGGGATCCGTGCGAGCATGGGCTGGTGTTTGCGCTCGGACTGGCGCTCAGCTCATCGCTGTGCTGGGGCGTCTCCGATTTCATCGGCGGGCCTCCAGGCGCGGCGGCTGCCAGTCCTGAAGGTGGTCTTGATCACCCAGGCGATCGGGTTCGCCGTGCGTCGTCGTCGCGGTCGTCGTCCGCGGCACGGGGCCGCCGGATTACGTTCGGATGCTGCCCGGCCGTGGGCGGGGGCGTTGCCGGGATCGCCGGGCTGAGCGCGTTCTACCGGGCGCTCTCGATCGGGACGATGAGCATCGTCGCGCCGATCGCCGCGACCGGCGTCGCCGTGCCGGTGATCGTCGGGATCGCCGGCGGCGATCGGCCGGCGGCGCTGCAGTTCGTGGGCATCGTCGCCGCGACCATCGGCGTCGTGCTCGCCAGCCGCGAGTCCGAGCCGGATCGCCCGCCAGGCGCGCGCGGCGACGCGGGCGAGCGTGCTGCTGGCGCTCGTCGCCGCGCTCGGCTTCGGGACGTTCTTCGTCGGGCTGCGCGCCGGCGCCCGCGCCGATGTCCTGTGGGCGCTGTTCGCCTCCCGTGGCGCGGGCGTGGCCGCGCTCGTCGGCGCGGCCGTGGCGCTGCGGCCCGGCCGGGAAGGTGGAGCGCTCGAACGTCCGCCGCTGATCGCCGTGGCGGTTCTCGACCTGGGCGCCAACCTGCTCTTTGCGATCGCCACGCGCCACGGCCTGCTCAGCATCGTCTCGGTCGCCGGCTCGCTTTACCCGCTCGCCACCGTGGTGCTGGCGCGCGTCGTTCTCGGCGAGCGGGTCCGGCGCGTCCAGGAGCTGGGGATCGTCGCTGCGATCGGCGGCGTGGCTCTGATCGCGGCGGGGTAAGGGCGCAGAGGGCGCTCAGGCCGGCCGCTGACGCTAGTGGTCGGCGCAAGCGGGGACCTGAAGGGCGCTCCAGCTCTCGCTCTCGGTCGCCTCGAGCGGCTCCAGCTTGCGCTCCAGGAGCCTGATCGCGGCGACCGGCTCCTCGCCGGCGTGCAGGTCCCGCACGGTGAGCTCCAGGTCGTCCAGCTCCTGCGAAAGGGCACCGACCGACGTCCTATAGGCGGGGGCGAGGTCGCTGGGCGGCCTCAGCGCTCGCAGCCTGACGAGCTCCGGCTTGAACACCGCGATCCCGCGATCAAGGAACGCGATTCCGGCCGCCGGCGTGGCCGGGGTGGCGATCCGGTCGGCCCTCAGGTTCGCCGTCGAGCAGAGTTGGGTCGCCCGCTTGCGCAGCTGCACGTCTGAAAGCTCAGTCGACCCGCACCCGGCGATCGCCACCGCCAGCAGCGGTGCGAGCACCGCGACCACGCGCCTCATGAAAGCCTGATGCCGAGCAACCTCTCGAGCTCGGCGATCGTCTCCCTGGCACGGTGTGGTGGACGGTGGCCATGCCGAGCTCAGCCGCCGGGCCGAGGTTGAACGGCAGGTCGTCGACGATATACGCACGCTGCTGGGGCAAGGCCGATCCGCTCGGCCCCGAGTTGGTAGATCTCTGGGGCCGGTTTGCGGATCCCGACCTCGCCCGAGATCACGACGCCGTCGAACAGCTCTGCCAGCTGCGCGCGGTCGTACCGGCGGGTCCCCCACGAGTTCGAGATCAAGCCGGTTCGCACCCCTTGCCGGCGGGCGCTGAGCACGGCGTCGACCATCGGCTTGTCGGGCACCGAGCCGGCGAACATCCGATCGATCAGGTGTGCCGGTGCGACTCCGAGCATCGCGGCGAACCGCGGCTCGAACTCCTCCTCGGGGAGCTTGCCGGTCTCGAGATCGATCAGCAGCTGCCGAGCGGCCGGGTCCTCGCGAAAGCTCCGGCGGATCGCGTCGCGGTCGATCCCCTCCTGCTCGCAGAACGCCCCGAAGGACTTGAACAGGTCGGACGTGAGCACGCCGCCGTAGTCGACGAGCAGGCCGGTATAGATCTCAGAAGCCATTGCGAGTGACATCCACCGCCCGCCGGGCGAGTTCGAGGACGCCCTCGCCGAACGTCTTCAGGTACGGATCGTCGGTCGAGCCGGCCAGGGCGCGCTTGTAATTGCCCTCCATGAATACGACGGCCTTCCACAGCGCGAGCGCGACGTACCAGTCGAGCGCTTGCATCGAGCGGCCGGACCGCTGCTCGTAGCGCTCGATCAGCTCGTGACGGTCCGGGAAGCCCTCGCGCGTCGTCACCGCCTGGAGGTTGAACCGCCCGGTCTCGTCCCCGGGGCGGATCCAGTGGATCATCATGTAGCCGACGTCCGCGAGCGGATCCCCGATCGTCGCCATCTCCCAGTCGAGGATCGCGATCAGCCGCGCCGGCGCGCCGTCGGCGAACATCGTATTGCCGAGGCGGTAGTCGCCGTGGACTACCGTGGCCGGCGGGGACTCCGGCAGGTTGGTCGCCAGCCAGCTTCCGACCGCCTCGACCTCGGGGACCTCGCGCGTGCGGTTGAGCTCCCACAGGCCCGTGAACCGCCGGAGTTGGCGCTCGAGGTAACCGGTCGGCTTGCCGAACCCCTCCAACCCGATCGTCGTCCAGTCGACGCCGTGGAGCTCGACCAGCGAATCGATCAGCTCGTCCGCGATCTTCGATCGCTGCTGTGGGTTGTCGAGCGCCGGCGGGATCTCGCTGGTGATCACGTCGCCCTCGATCCGCGCCATGACGTAGAAGGGGGCGCCGATCACCTCAGGGTCGTCGCACACGGCCAGCACCCTGGGCACGCGCACCGGGGTCGGCTCCAGCGCGCGCAGCAACCGTGCTTCGCGCAGCACGTCGTGCGCGCTCGGCGGCAGCGGTCCGCGCGGCGGACGGCGCACGACGACGCCGGTGGAGAGCATGAACGTGACGCACGAGTGGCCCTCCCCGATCGGCGCGACCTCGAGGTCGGCGGGAGCATCGAGGCCTTGGGCGGTCAGGAACTCGCGCAGAGGTTCGATCACCAGCAGCGGCTCACGGTCGTTGGCCGCCCCCTCCTGGTGCGTGCGAACGATGTCGTCGGGTGCGAGCGTGGTGGCCATCGTCGATCCGGGAGCGTAGCGGGACGCCAGCTAACCTCGATGTAATCGATGCCTGAGCTGCCTGAAGTCGAGATAACCGCGCGGCTGATCGGCGGCGCCACGGCGGGGGCGTCGGTGGAGTCGGCATTGACGCCGGGGATCAACGCCCTGAAGTCCTACGACCCTCCGCTGAGCGAGCTGACCGGGTGCGAGGATCGAGCGCGTCCGCCGGCGCGGCAAGCTGTTCCTGGTCGAGTTCGACGACGAGTTGACGATGCTGGTCCACCTGATGTCGGCCGGGCGACTGCAGCTGTTCGACAAGAGGGCATCGTTGCGCGACCGCACGTCGCGGCTGTTGGTCCGGCTGCAGGACGGCCGCGAGCTCCGCCTGCGCGAGTTCGGCACCCGCCAGCGCGCGTGGGTCAAGCTGATGCGCGCCGCGGAGGTCGATGACGAGGAGACGCTCGCGGCGCTCGGCCCGGAGGCGTGGCCCGACCCGCCGGCGTTCGATGAGCTGCTCGACCAGCCGCGTCCGCTGTATGCGGTCATGCGAGACCAGCACGTGATCGCCGGGATCGGCCGCTCCTGGGTCGACGAGATCCTGCACGCGGCGATGCTCTCGCCGTTCAAGCGCGGCTCCGATCTCGAGCCCGACGAGGCCGACCGGCTCAGAGACGCGACCGTGCGCCGCCTCACCGAAGCGATCGCCCACTACGAGAAGGTGATCGCCCTGCCGATTCCCGACAAGCTGCCGATGCCGCTCACCGTCCACCGGCGCAACGGCGAGCCCTGCCCGCGCTGCGGCGACCAGCTCGAGGCGGTGTTCTACGAGGACTACGTCATGTGCTACTGCCCGACGTGCCAGACCGAGGGCAAGCTGATGAAGGACCGACGGCTTTCGCGGCTGCTCAAGTAGGCTCTCGGTCCGCATGGCACCCGAGCCCGGCGACAAGGCCCCCGACTTCACCCTTCCCGACCAGGCCGGGAACCCGGTGTCTCTATCCGGGCTGAAGGGCAAGACCGTCGTCCTCTACTTTTACCCCAAGGCCGATACGCCGGGGTGCACCACCCAGGCGTGCGGCGTGCGCGACCACCGCTCCGACTACGAGCGCGCCGGCGCGGTCGTGCTCGGCGTCTCGCCCGACCCCGTCAAGCGGACCGCCGCGTTCGACAAGAAGTACGGCCTCGGCTTCCCGCTGCTCGCCGATGAGGACCACTCAGTCGCCGAGGCGTACGGGGTGTGGGTCGAGAAGTCGATGTACGGACGGACGTACATGGGGATGGAGCGGAGCACGTTCGTGATCGATCCCGATGGCGTCGTGCAGGAGGTCTTCCGCAAGGTCAAGCCGGCTCAGCACGACGATCTCGTGCTGGGCGAGCTGGCGAGCTAGCCGGGAGCGCTACGACAGTCCCTCGCGCGCCTCGCGCACGAGCGTGACTGCCTCGGGGAAGACGGTCGCCATCACCGAGCGAAGCTGTTCAGCCTGCTGCTCGGTGGTCCCCTGAATGTTGGCGCGGTTCATCGCCGCGACGGTCAGATCGACGGCCAGTTTGATCGCGTTGTCGGCCCAGGCCAACTTCTGGGCGCCCTGCATCTGCTCGGCAAACTCGCCGAGCCGGCGCTGGAGCTCATCGGGATCTCCGAACAGGCCTCCGAAGCCACTTCCTTCCATGTCCTTAACTGTAGCCCGTGGCGCGAGTCGGGAAACATGGTCAGGGTGCGCGCCGCGCCAGAACCGCGATTGTGCCGCCCCGTCCGATGACCGCTGCCCCGAGCTCGAGCGCCACGGCGAGCGGAGCGAGGGCGACGCCGGCCGCGGTGATCGCCAGGTCCCGCGAGCGCAGCGGTGCGTTTCGCTTCAACAGGTTGTAGAGGTAGGACGGGTTCCGGGTCATGCGGTTCAGCACCGATTGCCACATCCCGAAGGGGTTGTGCTCGAGCAGCAGGTGATCGGTTCTGACCACCTCGTAGCCGTGGCTCCGTAGTAGCGCATGGATGCCCGTGGGCGTGAAGTGGACACGGTGCCGCGGGACGTCGAGGTGGTACCAGCGCTCGCCACCCAACGCGGCCTGGACGCTTGCGAGATTGGGCACGCCGACGAGCAGTCCGGCGTCCGGCCTGAGCCACCCGTGGAGGGTTGCCACCGCGGCGCCAGGATCGTCGAGATGCTCGAGCACGTGCCAGACCGTGGCGACGTCGACCGAGCCAGCTTCGATCCTCGCCGTCTCGAAGCTGGCGCGCCGCACCGGAGCCCCGATTGCGGCGGCGGCCCCGGCCCCGCGCGCCGACGGCTCGATCCCGAACGCGTCGTAGCCGGCGTCGCGCGCGGAGACTACGAACCGGCCCCGGCCGGCGCCGGCGTCGAGGAGTCGCGCCCTAGGGCCAGCGAGCTCGCCCACCAGGCGAAGCCGGTGGCGATCGAACGCTTCGAGCACGGGGCGGGCGAGGCTATAGAGCCGCGGGTCGCCGGCCCGATACGCCCCCGTGTCGTGTGACTCGGCGGGCGGATCGCCGACGGTAACGGCCGATCCGCAGTTCAGGCAGCGCCGAAGCTCAAAGCGCCGCTCGCCAAGCGCGGGCTCGGAGGAGGGTACGGAGCGCCAATTGATCAGCTGGCCACCGCAGGCAGGGCAGGTTTGCACGCGGCGGACCGTACACTTGCGAGCCCCATGACGGCCCAGGACCAGCTCGCCTACGAGACACGGCTGCGGCCGCGGCAGACGCTCGTGGCCGGCTTCGCGGCGCTTGCACTGGTCGCCGCGGCGGCCATACAGGTCGTCGGACCGCAGTCGAAGGTCACGGAGCTGACCGTCCAGCTGCTCCTGATCAACAAGCGCTTTCCGCTTGACCTGATCGGCGCCGTGGTCCAGGGCGTGGGCGTGATCGCGCTGGTGTGGACACTGGCATTCCTGTTCGACTGCGCACGTGCGCGGCGGCCGCAAATGTCGCCGGCGACTCGGATCGTGATACTCGTCGCCGGGGTCGTCGCCGCGATCGGCGCGATCGTCTACGCATCGCTGCTCGCGGTAAAGGCTCATCAATTTGCGACCCAGGGCATCCAGACCTACCCGCAGGCCCACAACCTGACCAGCAGCGCCGCGCTCCCGGTGCTGCAAACGCTGGACATCGCGGCGCAGTTCGCGCTCGACATCTGCTTGATCCTCATCTGCCTGAACGCGATGCGGGTCGGCCTGCTGACCCGGTTCTTGGGCTACACGGGGATCGTCGTGGGCATCGCCGGCATGCTGCTGATCGGTTCCGCGCCGGCTGCAGCGTTGGAGGTGTTCTTCATGGGCGCGCTCGCATACCTGTTTTCGGGGCACTGGCCGGGCGGCGAACCGCCGGCGTGGAAGTCGGGAGAGGCCGAGCCGTGGCCCTCGTCACAGGCGGTTCGCGAGCAGCGGATGGCGGCGCGGGGACTCAGGTCCCGGGCCAAGCCTGCGCCGGAGCCTGCGCCCGAGCCGGTCGCCGCCGCATCTCCCATGCGCACGCGTTCGAGCACCCCGAAGCGCAAGCGCAAGCGCCGCCACTGAACGCGGGCGCCGTTTCGGACATGCGTCCGGTCAGTCTGTAGCCGCAGTGGCGCGGTGCCGATCTCAACAGCACACAGCGGGCGTGTTGTCGTTCGCCTCGCTGCCAAACCGGTCATGTGTCGCCTCCCCGTTACCCAACCCGCAAACAGCGCCTTCTCTGGCGATGCCTGTCGCCTGAGCCGCCCACGGCGCTGCGGCGGGTAGCGCCCCGGCCGAGACTGCCTCGGTCCCCGTCCTACGCCGGGGGCCGAGGCTGCGGGGCCGTGCTCACTCCCGGCGGTTGCCGTTCATCGTGCTCGGGCCGCCGTTCGCGGCCCGCCTGTGACCGTTCACCGATCTCGGTATTGCCGTCGCGCCGGGACCGCGGCAACGTCCCGCCTACTCGTCAATAATCCGAGTAGGAGGTATAGATGGAAGCTGCTCGCGTACCGGGTCGTGAGGCGGACGTAGCGCCGGCCCCGGCTACAAGTGAGCCAACGGGCGGGAGGCTCGCTGGCTGGACCCCGGCCGATCCAGGCCCACTCGGGCTCGCCGGCCTTTCGCCGGCACGACGTTCATGCTCAGCCTGATCAACTCGGGACTGGTCGGCACTCAGCTCGCTGCCCGGTGGCGGATCTGCTGCCGATGGTCGCCGCCCTGGCGCTCGCCTACGGTGGAATCGCCCAGTTGGTCGCCGGGATCTGGGAGTTCCGCACCGGCAACACGTTCGGTGCGGTGGCGTTCTGCTCGTATCGGCGCGTTCTGGATCTCGTTCTTCTTCGTCGTCCAGTCCGTCGGATCGAACGTTCCGACCGAGATATTCAGTGGACTCGGACTGTACCTGTGGATGTGGGGGATCTTCACCGCCTACATGTTCATCGCTTCGCTGCGGACGACGGGGCGGTCGCGCTCGTGTTCCTGCTGCTGGCGATTACGTTCATCATCCTCGGCATCGGGAACTCCGCTCTCGCCGGGACGCACAGTGCGATCAACGGCACGATCAAGCTCGGCGGCTACGTCGGCATCGCAACCGCCATCGTGGCGTGGTACGCGTCGTTCGCGGCGGTGCATGAACTCGACGTTCGGTCGGGTGCTGCTGCCGGTCTTCCCGCTCGCGGCCCGCGGCTAAGGGCAAGGGCAACGAGAAGAGAAAGGGCTGTACCGGGAAAGCCTTCTCAGGTAGAACTAATAGTGATCAAATCGCCGCACACGTGCGGTAGGCCAGGCGCCGGCGAGTTTTCGCCGGCGCCGTGGCCTTCCCGCGTGTGAGACGCCAGTCCGTTAGGAAGGGAGAGGCTTTCAATGGCAGACACGTCAGAGGGAACGGCTGCGGAGGAAGTCGAGTACTCGGAGAACCAGATCGCAGTCCACTGGCGCGAGGAGAAGTACGTACAGCCTCCCGAGGAGTTCAAGGCGCAGGCCAACGCCAACAAGGAGTCGATCCTCGAGCGTTTCAGCCCAGAGAATTTCCCTGACTGCTTCGTCGACTACGCGGAGATGCTGACGTGGGAGAAGAAGTGGGATCAGCTCGTCGACACGAGCAATCCGCCGTTCTTCAAATGGTTCCTCGGGGGAAGGCTGAACGCAGCGGTCAACTGCGTCGACCGGCACCTGGAATCACGCGGCGACAAGAACGCGATCATCTGGGTTCCCGAGCTTGAGGAAGACGAGACCCAGGAGATCACCTACAACGACCTTCACCGCCGCGTCAACGAGTTCGCCGCGCTGCTGAAGGACTTCGTCGGTGTAAAGCCCCAGGACCGTCTGACGTTCCATCTCCCGATGGTGCCCGACCTCCCAGTGTCGATGCTCGCGTGCGCGCGCCTCGGCGTGATCCACTCGGAGGTGTTCGGCGGCTTCAGCGGCGTCGCCTGCGGCCAGCGGATGGGCGATGCCAAGAGCACCGTGCTCGTGACGATCGACTCCTACTACCGCGGCGGCGAGCTGATCGACCACAAGATCAAGGCGGACGACGCGATCGAGGCGGCCCGCAAGGAAGGGATCGAAGTGGAGAAGGTGCTGGTGTGGCGCCGCATCCCCGGCGAATACCACTCCGAGAGCGAGATGGTCGAGGGACGGGACTACTTCGTCGACGATCTGCTCGAGAACTACAAGGGCCAGCAGGTCGAGCCCGAGTCGATGGCCGCCGAGGACACGTTGTTCCTCATGTACACGAGCGGCACGACCGGCCGGCCGAAGGGCGCCCAGCACTCGATCGGTGGGTACCTGAGCTACGTCGCGGGCACTTCGAAGTACTACCAGGACATCCATCCCGACGACACCTACTGGTGCTTCGCCGACATCGGCTGGATCACCGGTCACTCCTACATCGTCTACGGGCCGCTGGCCTTGGGGACGACGACCGTGATGTACGAGGGCATCCCGACGTATCCGGACCCGGGCCGACCATGGCGGATCGCCGAAAAACTCGGCGTGGACATCTTCCACACCGCGCCAACGACGATCCGGATGCTACGCAAGGTGGGTCCGGACGAGCCGGCCAAGTACGACTTCAGCTTCAAGACGATGACGACCGTGGGCGAGCCGATCGAACCCGACGTCTGGCGCTGGTACTGGCAGGTCGTCGGCAAGGGCAAGGCTGCGGTCACCGACACCTGGTGGATGACCGAGACCGGCGGCTTCTTGGGCAGCACCCTGCCCTTCCTACAGCCGATGAAGCCCGGCAGCTGCGGTCCGGCTGCGCTCGGGATCCAGCTGGTGATCTACGACGAGAACGGCGAGGAGATCCCGCAAGGATCGGGCAAGGCCGGCTACATCTGTGTGCGCAACCCATGGCCGGGTCGGATGCTCACCGTGTGGGGCCAGGACGAGCGCTTCGTCGACACGTACTACAAGCGGTTCAACAAGGATCCGAACAGCAAGGACTGGCGCGACTGGCCGTTCATGTGCGGGGATGGCGCGGTCCAGGCCGAAGACGGCTACTTCCGAATCCTCGGCCGGATCGACGACGTGATCAACGTCGCTGGGCACCGGCTCGGTACGAAGGAGCTCGAGTCGGCCGCGATCGAGGTCGACGAGGTCGCTGAGGCCGCTGCCGTACCGGTGATCGACGACGTGCGCGGCAAGGTCGTAGAGATGTACATCGCGGTAAAGCCGAACGTAAGCGCCAGCGACGAGGAGGTCGCGAAGAAGGTTTCGGCGCAGATCGAGCGAGACATCGGCAAGGTCGCGCGACCGAAGAACGTGTGGGTCGTGCCGGACATGCCGAAGACCCGGTCGGGCAAGATCATGCGCCGCGTGATCGCCGGGATCTCGAACTTCGCCGACGTCGGCGATGTGAGCACGCTCGCAAATCCGGAGGTCGTCGATCAGATCCGCGACCAGGTGCAAGCCGCGAAGAGGGCTCGGGGCGAGGACGTCCAGCTCTCCAAGACAGAGCAGGAAGAGATCGCGACGTACGGGTCGGGGTCCGAGTAATAGGACTTCGTGCCCGCGTCCGCGGACGCGGGCACGAACTCCACACCTGTACCGAGGGGCGCCTCAGACGCCCAGGCGCCGTGCCAGCTCCGCCGTGTGCCGCCGGGCGATCGGGATCGTCTGGCCCCCGGCGAACGCGAGCTCCGCAGTCCCGCCGAGCTGCGGACGGAGCTCAACGGCACGTGGGAGGTTGGCGACGTACTGGCGGTGCACGCGGACGAACCCCGACGGCTCCCAGCGACGCTCGATCTCGTTCAAGGTGGCGCGCAGCAGGAATCGCCCGTCGTCGGTGACGATCCTGACGAAATCGCCGTTGGACTGGACGTAGAGAATCGAGCTGCGGGCGATCAGCCGGGTCGACCCGGTGCGAACGTTGGCCACGGCGATCATCTCGGTGTCGGGCACTGGCTGCGATGCTGGCCGGGCGCGACCGTTCTCTCCGTTCTGCGTCCCGGCCTCGACAGCCGCGGCGACACGTCCGAGCGCCTCCTCGACGCGCAGCCGGCTGACCGGCTTACGCAAGTAGTCGAGGGCGTGCAGCTCGAATGCGTCCACGGCGCCGCTGTCATAGGCGCTCACGAACACGAGCTGGGGCGGTTCGCTGAACCGGCGGAGCACCCGTCCAAGCTCGACACCGTCGAGGTCGGGCATCCGCACGTCGAGGAAGATCGCGTCGTAGCGCTGCTCGGACGCCTTGATCAGCGCGTCGTGGCCGTCGAACGCGCACTCGACCTCCTCGACGAGCGGAAACGTCCTGAGCAGCCGGGCGAGGTCCTCGAGCTGGGTGCGCTCGTCGTCGACCGCGAGGATCGTCAAGCGATCGGCGTTCACGCCAGCTCCGCAAGCTGGCGTGGCGCGCTCTCGCCGCGGAGGTTGGGCACGGTCATTACCGCCGTCGTCCCCTCGCCGACCCGCGACTCGATCCTGAGTGCGTAGCGATCCCCGAACGTCGCCCTAAGCCGCGCGTTTACGTTCGAGAGACCGATCCCGCCGCCTGCGCCCGCCAGCACCGCAGGCACGCGCTCGGGCTCGATTCCGCTGCCATCGTCGCGGACGCGGAGTTCGATGTCGCCGCCGATATCGCGCGCGGTGATCCGGACGCGGCCGCTGCCGGCGCGCAGCTCCACCCCGTGGCGGACGGCGTTCTCGACCAGCGGCTGCACCGACATCGCCGGCACGACCGCGCTGCGAGTGTTCTCGGGGACGTCGATCGTGACGTGCAGGCTGCCGCGGAAGCGGGCCTGCTCCAGCCGCAGATAGCGCTCCACGTGATCGACCTCCTCGCCCAGCGTCACATAGGAACGCCCGTCCCGGAACAGGTAACGGGTGAACTCGGCGAAGTCGATCAGTAGCTCGCGCGCTTCCTCGGGCCGGGCGTGGATGTCGCCGGCGACGGCCGCGAGCGCGTTGTAGATGAAGTGAGGGGAGATCTGGGCCCGCAGGGCGCGGAGCTCGGCCTGCGCCAGCCGTTCCTCTTGCTCTGCCAGCACGGACAGCTCGACCTGGGCCGAGACGAGGCTCGCCGCCTCCTGTACGACTCGCAGCTCGGCGTGGCTCGGCCGGCCGGTGGAGCGATAGAACGCGATGAGCGTCCCTGCGCGCCTGCCCTGGACGATCATCGGCGCGAGCACCGCCGATTTCAGCGGACACGTCGGGTCGGATGAGACCAGCTGGGAGACGATGTGGAGGCGATCGTCGCGGGTCTGGGCGAGCAGCCCTGAGAGTAGGTCTCCGGGCCGCACCTGTTCCCGTCCCTCGCCGTCGATCGCGAGGACGGTACGGGTGTCGGCGAGGGCTACCGCCGCGGCTCCCGTCAGCGCCCGCAGGTGCGGGGCGGCCTGGCTCGCCGATCGCGGCGTCAGCCCCCGGCGCAGGTGGGGGAGGGTCGATGTCGCGGCGTGCAGCGCGGACTGCATGCCGATCGCTTCCGGCGTCCGCGCGGCTCGGCGGGCGCGCGCCAGAGTCCATGCAGCAGCCAGGACCGCGGCGATCCCGATCCCGACCAGGACACCCACTAAAAGGCTCATGGAAGGCTGGACTAGCTTACTTGCTGAAGTGGCGCCACTTGAACCGCTGGCGCCGAGGGGCGAAGATGCCGTCATGTTCAGCACCACGATCTCGTCTTACGAACAAGCCCGCGCGCAGCATCGCTGGGAGGTCCCGAAGCGCTACAACATCGCGGCCGACGTCTGCGACAGCCATCCTCGCGACAAGCTCGCGATGATCCACGAGGATTTCGACGGCAACGTCCGCCGGGTCGACTGGGGTGAGCTGCAGGATTCGTCGAATCGGTTCGCGAACGTCCTAGCCGCGAGTGGCGTCAACAAGGGCGATCGCGTAGCGATGCTCCTCCCGCCGACGGCCGAGACCGCGGCAGCGTTCTTCGGAACCTGGAAAGTCGGCGCGATCCTGCTGTCGATGTCGGTGCTCTACGGGGATGAGGGGATCCGCCACCGGCTCACCGACTCCCAGGCGAAGGTGCTCGTGACCAACGAGGCAAACGCGGACAGGATCGAGCGCTCGCTGGTCGAGCAGATCCTGATTCTCGACGACGAGCTCCTGGCGAAGGGATCGCCGTCGTTCGAGACGCTCGAGACCGAGGCCGATGACCCGGCGCAGCTGTACTACTCCTCGGGCACAACCGGGCTCGCGAAGGGCATTCTCCATGCCCACCGGTACATCCTCGCCCACGAGGAGTTCATCTACTGCCACGACGTCCGGGATGGAGAGGTCTTCCACGGCATGGGAGAGTGGGCCTGGGCTGCCGGCATCTGTCCGCTGATTGGGCCGTGGCGGCACGGCGCGGTCCAGGCGGTCTATCAGCGCGAGGGCGGATTCGACCCGCACAAGCAGCTCGACTTCCTCTCACGCCATGAGGTCACGAACGTGTTTGGCACGCCCACCGCGATCCGTTCGATGATGTCGATCGGCGACGCGGGGACGCGGTATCCGCAGAAGTTCCGGATCGTGTGCTCGGCGGGCGAGCCGCTGAACCCGGAGGCCATCCGCTGGTTCCGCGAGCAGTACGGGATCACCGTGCTGGATTACTACGGCCTGACCGAGTCATACCCACTGTGCGCCAACTACCCGTTCATGGAGGTCCGCGAGGGTTCGATGGGCAGGCCGATGCCGGGTTGGGAGGTGGCGATCCTCGACGAGGACGAGCAGCCCGTGACCTCCGGGGACCGCGGCGAGATCTGTCTCAAGGCCCGCTCGAATCCGCACTACCCGCTCGGCTACTGGAACCGGCCGCCCGAGGACTCCGACGAGGTGTTCGGTGGCGACTGGTTCCACACCAAGGACGCGGCTCGGGCTGATGAGGACGGTTACTTCTGGTACGAGGGACGGGCCGACGACGTGATCATCTCCGCCGGGTACCGCATCGGCCCGTTCGAGGTCGAGTCGGCCTGCCTGGAGCACGGCGCGGTGGCGGAGGCGGCGGCGGTGGCGTTCCCTGACGAACGCCGGGGGAACGTGGTCAAGGCGTTCGTCGTGCTGGCGGCCGGCCACGAGCCCAGCGATGAGCTGGCCAACGACATCAAGGCGTACGTTCGCGAGCACCACTCGGCGTACGCGTATCCGCGGATCATCGAGTTCGTTCCCGACCTGCCCAAGACGCTGACCGGCAAGATCAGGCGAATCGAGCTGCGCCAGCGCGATCAGAGCCGCTGAGGAGCCGGGCGGTCCGGGCGCCGGGCGCTCCGGACCGCCAAAGCACTCGCCTACTTCTTGGTCACCCGGTGCCCGGCGGCGGTGACTCCGTACCACCGGCCACCGGCCTGGAAGATGCCGACGCCCGAGATCGCGCCGGGCTTACCGTCGCCGAGGTAGGTGTAGATTGGCCAGCCGCCGTAGGTCACCTGCTGGCGACCGTTCGGAAGCGTGATCGTTCCGAGCAGGGAGTCCCTGACCCCCTTGCCGGCGACCGGCGCGCCAGATGTGTAGAGGGGCGGCCAGGTCACCCTGCAATTGACGTGGGCCCAGCAGTTGTCGGTGTTCTTGGCGTCCTTCGCGAACGTGTAAAGGGTGAAGCCACGGCCGGTGACAAGGAGCTTCCCGGCCCGTGTCTTATGCAGGTTGACCTTCGCCCGGTGACCGCCGGCTACGGCGATGCCGGCGGTCGCCAGAGCGGCCGCAAAAACGGTCAGCAAGATGACGATGCGCTTCATTTTGGGGTTCCCACCTCCGGTTGATTCGTTGCGTCTGCCCACTTGGACGCTATCGGGTGCGCCGATCTTCCCGTCGCACTGTACGTCCGCGTACCAGCGGGTGAAGACGATAGCCGGAGCGCCGCTCGGCGGAGCCGTCAACCGTGCGCCGCTGCCCGAGCGTGCGAGCGCATCTCCGACAGGATCCGCTCGAGCCGCGGTTCGGTGTCGCGGTCGACGTGGACCATCGCGGCCGCCACGGCCGGATGCACCGCAGCGATCTGCGCGTGCATTTCGTGCGCGACGGCGCGGTAACTGGGGTGGCCCTCGCGGCCCGAGCGGAGCTCGATCAGCTGCATCGCCTCGCGGGCGTTGAGGTCGAGGATGTAGCGGATCCGGTAGCCGAGGCACAGCGCGTATGGGGCGGCCGTGGCGAGGCCGCGACCGGCGAGACGGTGGTACTCGTTGCTCGAGACCTCGAGCGCACGGCGGTAGTGCTCTCCACAGCCCGCGAGCTCGACCTGTTCGGGCACGCCGGCGCCCAGCGCAGGGCTGAGCGTCTGCCACTGGATGGTCAGCATCCGGTGGCGCTGGAGATCCCGAAACGCTCCGTAGTCGGAGACGATCTCGAACCGGTAGCGCAGTGACTCGAGCCCGCGGCCCGGGCGGTGGCGCCGGTTGGCGCGGTGGCCGACGAGGTCGGCGAGCAACTCAGCCCGCTCAGCGCTGTCGAGCGAGCCGATCGCCTCCCGCGTTGCCTCCTCCGAGGACGCGCTGGCTTCGAATAGCAGCGCCGCGAGCAGATCGTCCTCGTCGCCCTGGGCGCGCAGCAGGCGGACGGACGGGCCCGCCCGTCCCTCATCCTCGTTCAGTCCGAGCCGCGTGGCCCAGCGCTCGCCGGCGCGGGCCCGGGACTCCAGGTAGCCGGCCCACTCCCCGCCCCGGTCGGGACGCTCGACGCGGGAGACGAAGCTTGGGATCACTTTCTTGCACTCCGTGAGGATCATCTCGCCGTAAGCGCGAGCCTCGGGAAGCGGGTGCGCCACGAGGTGCAGGACGAGCTGCTCAAATGTCTGGCCCGTGGCGAAGATCCCCATGTGAGATAGCGAACTCGCCGGCAGGAGACCGCGGAGCAGGTCGAGCGCCTTGGCCTTGATCGCACGGGCATGCGCCGCCGGAGCCTCGCCGGCGGCGATCGGAAATTCGCGCTCGGCCCAGGCCGAGACGCGCGGAATCGCCGTCGAGTAGATCGCGAACAGCTCGTCCATCGCACCGGCGTACTCGGGGCCGAGCTCAGGATCGCGGTAGTAGCGATAGCCGCCAGGAGGGTCGGGCATCGGCGCGTCGTAGGCGATGTAGCGGGTGGATTGCTCGAGATAGGCGCCCAGGCGAGGGCGCTGGAGGATCTTGGTGAGGACGTTCGAGACCCATTCACAGGCCATGTGGGCGCCGCCGAGCTGCGCCACCGAATCGTCGCCGTAGCCGACGAAGATCCGTTCGTAGAGCTGCGCCGCGCGGGTGCCCTCGTCGCCCTCCCACACCGCGGCCAGTTCCGGGAGGTCGGATGCGAATTCTTCGAGGAACAGGCGCCGGAGCGTCCCGGGGTAGCGCGAGTAGCGCGCGAACAGCGCCCCCTTCACGGTCTCCGGCAGGTTGACGAGCGCGAACACCGGCCGGTCGAGGTTCGTGAAGTGCGGACGCAGGCGCCCGCGCTCCGAGTCGGTGAAGCTCTCGAGCGGGTATTGCACGGGCGGCTGATCGTAGCGAGGCGATCGGCGCCCTCTCGCGGGCGCCGGCGAGCCTAGAAGATTCCGGTCAGAGCGTTCCCGGCGTGCGCCGCCAGGTTGAACAGTGGCGACGGGAAGATGCCGAAGAAGATGCTCGCCGCGGCGAACACGACGGCCACGAGCGCGACCTCGGGATGGGGCATCGTGCGGACGGCCGTCGAGAACCCGCTCCCCGAGGACGGCGCCGGGGCGGGCTCGTCGTCGGCCTCGGGCGAGCCACCGGCAATCGGCGCCAGCACCGGCTCGACCTGAGCGGTCACTCCACCGCTCATCCAGATCGTCGCGACCACCCGCAGGTAGTACGCGAGCGAGATCATCGATCCGATCACGAGCACGATCGCCAGCCACGTGTAGTCGCCGTCGACGAGCGCATGGATCAGCTGGAACTTGCCGATGAAGCCGACCGTGGCTGGGATTCCGGCGAGCGACAGCATCGCGATCGTCATCGGCCACGCCAGCCACGGCGAGCGGCGGCCAAGGCCCGACATCGAGGCGATGTCGTCGCCGACAGGCGGCGAGACGCCGTCGCCGCGCTCCATCGCGACGACCACGGCGAACGCGGCCAAGTTCATCCCCAGGTAGACCATCAGATAGAGGACGGTCGCGTCGACGCCGAGCTTGGTGCCGACGACGACGCCGGAGAGCAGGTATCCGGCCTGCGCGACGCCCGAGTATCCGAGCATCCGCTTCATCGAGGACTGGCCGAGCGCGCCGACGTTCCCGACGATGATCGTGATCGCCGCGATCGCCGCGATGATCGGTGCCCACGTGTCCTGAGCGCCGATCACGGCGACGTCGAAGAAGCGCAGGAACACGCCGAGCGCCGCCGCCTTGGTCGCGGTCGCCATGAACGCCGTGATCGGCGTGGGTGCGCCCTCGTAGACGTCCGGTGTCCACTGGTGAAACGGCGCCACCGAGGCCTTGAAGGCGAAACCGACGACGACCAGCGCCAGACCGATCAGCAGCAGCGGGTCGGTCGCGAGATTGCCCAGTGAGATCGCCCCGGCGATCCCCGAGAAGTCCGTGGAGCCCGTGGCGCCGTAGATCAGCGCCAGGCCGTAGACGAGCGTCGCCGAGCCGACCGAGCCGATCACCAGGTACTTGAGTCCGGACTCGAGCGAGCCCTCGCGGCGGAACTCCGACGCGCACAGCACGTACAACGGGATCGAGAGCAGCTCGAAGCCGACGAACAGCGAGACGAGATTCTGCGCGGAGACGAGAATCGCCATCCCGAGCACGCTGAACAACAGCAGCGAGTGATACTCGCCGTGGCCGGCCTCACGAGGCCCCACCGCGCGCCACGAGAGGAGCACCGCGGCGAACGCCGAGATGCAGAAGATCAGGTCGAGGATCAGCGCCAGGTCGTCGATCACGAGCGCGCCCGAGATGATCTGGGCGTGGTGGTCAAAGCGCCAGATCTCGAGGCCAATCGCCACCCCGAGCGTGGCCAGCGCGAGCACGGGGACGATCTGCTCCCGGATGAATGCGGGACGGAACAGTCCGACGAGCAGGACCACGAGGGCCCCGGCGGCGAGCGCGACAATCGGCGAGAGCGCGGCCCAGTCGATGTGCGGGCCGGCGATGTGCGTCGGGTCGTGGTGGGCCGTGGTCACGAAGTTCATCGCGACGCCAGCCTGACGGCCGTGGTCGGGACGACGGTCGCCTTGGCTGTTGGTTCGGTCCGCTTGAGCACGAACTGCGGATAGAAGGCCAGCACGATGAGGACGGCGACGAGCGGAACCAGCACGGCGGCGTCGGACAGGCCGATCTCCCGAGAGGTCGTCCCTTGGCCCAACGCGGTTGTGCATCGAGGTGATGTACATCCGCAGCGCGTAGAACGACGCGCCGACGACGCCGACGAACGCGATCACCGCGATCACGAGCTTCGACTGGAACACGCCGAGCAGGATCAGGAACTCGCCGGCGAAGTTCGGCGAGCCCGGCATCGCCAGCCACGCCAGGGCGACGATCAGGAACAGCGCGGCGAGTACCGGCGCGCGGAACGCGAGCCCGCCCATGTCGCGCAGGTTCTCCGAGCCGCCGGCGCGGACGGCCAGCGCGGCGACGATGAAGAACAGCGGCGCGGTCACCAACGCGTGGTTGACCATCTGTAGGAGCGCGCCCTGGGCGCCGTCGGGCTGCAGCGAGAAGATCCCGAGCGTGATGAAGCTGAGCTGCGCCACGCTCGAGTAGGCGACGACGAGCCTCGCGTCGGTGGTGGTGAACGCCAGCGCGGTGGCGTACAGGATCGAGAGCAGCGCGATCACCAGCATCAGCGTCTGGAAGTGGACCGTGGCGTAGGGAAACAGCGGGAGCACGATCCGCAGGAAGCCGTAGGCGGCGACCTTCGAGACGATCCCGGAAAACACAGCCAGCGCCGGGATCGGCATCGACTTGTACCCGTCGGCCAGCCATCCGTGGAACGGGGCGATCGGCATCTTCACCAGGAAGGCGACCGCGAAGCACAGGAAGATCCACTCCTGGGAGGTGTGCGACAGCGGCAGGTGCTGGAGCGAGGAGATGACGAACGTCAGGTTCGTTCCGTGCTGGTTTGAGGCCAGCACGCCGGTCGCCACCGCCCCCGCCAGCATGAAGAACGAGCCGACGAGCGTGTAGACGACGAGCTTCGTCGTGCCGCGAACGCGGTCGCCGGTACCCCACATCCCGGTCAGGAAGTAGAACGGGATCAGCATCAGGTCGAAGAAGGCCACGAACAGCGCCAGGTCCTGCGCGCAGAAGGCGCCGAGCACGGCGCTCTCGGCGAGCCCAAAGAACAGGTAGAACAGCGCCGGCCGGTCCCACTCCCTGAAAGACGCCCAGATCAGCGACGCGCTGAACAGCACGGTCGTGACCAGCACCAGCACGATGTTCAGGCCGTCGAGACCGAGCTTGTAGTGAATGCCGAGCGCGCCAATCCACACCTTGTCGGTGACGAACTGAAGCCCGGCGTGATCGAGCTTGTAGCGGGCCACGAACGAGATCGCGATCCCCACCGTGACCAGGCTGCCGGCCGCGGTCAGGCGGCCGACGAGCGCGCGCGGTGAGACGACCGCCAGCACGAGCGAGATGGCGAGCGGCAACCACATGAGGATCGAGAGCGTCATCTCAGGTGCTCGAGATCAGGAAGTAGAGGGCGACACCCGCCAGGCAGACGATCATCCCGGCGGCGTAGTAGCGCAGGAACCCGGTCTGCCATCGGCGAACCGCCGCCGAGCCGGCTCGGACCACGCCGACCGTGCCGCCGGTGATCGCGCCGTTGACGACGATCCGCTCGATCACCGAGTCGGCGACGCGGCCGAACCACAGCACCGGTCGGACGATCACGACGTCGATCAGTTCGTCGAAGTACCACTTGTTCCAGAGGAAGGTGTAGATCGCCGAGAACCGCTGGCGTAGCGCAACCGGGATCTCGGGCTTGACGACCCACAGCCGGTAGGCGATCGCGATCGCGGAGATCGCGATCGCCGCGCCGATGATGAGGCCCACCCACGCGGCGCCCGTCGACGGCTCAGCCGCGTACAGATGCGAGTCGGCGAACGTCGGCTCGAGGAACTTCTCGATCCCTGAGTCGATGCCCGGGATCTGCAGGACGCCGCCGACGATCGCCAGCAGCGCGAGAATGCCCATCGCGATCTTCATCGGAATCTCGCGCTCGGCGATGTAGTGACCGGGGCCCGGGAATCCGACGTCCGTGTCCTCCTCCTCGCCGGTCATGGGGTTGGTAGGCACCTCGGCGTGATGGATGTGGCCGTGCTCGAGCTCGGTTGCCTCCTCGACCGGATCGCCGAAGAACGCCCTGAAGATCATCCGGAACGTGTAGATGCCGGTCAGGAACGCGGCGAAGTAGCCGGCGATTCCGAGGATCACGAAGCCGCCGCCGCGGTAATCGAGGAAATCGATGATGTCGTCCTTCGACAGCCAACCCGAAAAAGGCGGCAGGCCCGACAGGGCCAGGCCGCCTATTACAAAACAAGCGAACGTGAACGGCAGCGCCTTGCGGAACCCGCTCATCCGATCCAGCGACTGGATCCCGGCCATCGCCCCGATCAGCGAGCCCGCCGACATGAACAGCAGCGCCTTGAAGAACGCGTGGGTCATCAGGTGGAAGAGGCCCGCGGAGTAGGCGCCGGCCGAGACGGCCATGATCATGTAGCCGAGCTGCGACATCGTCGAGTACGCGATCACGCGCTTGATGTCGGTCATCACGATGGCGATCGTGGCGGCCAACAACATCGTCAGACAGCCCCCGATCGCACCGACGTCGGCGGCGGTGGGAGCCTGCTCGAACAGGGGGTGCATGCGGGCGATCAGGTACACGCCGGCGGTGACCATCGTGGCGGCATGGATCAACGCCGAGACCGGCGTTGGGCCCTCCATCGCGTCCGGGAGCCACGTGTGGAGCGGGACCTGGGCGGACTTCGCGAACGCGCCGACAAGCAGCAACAGGCAGCCGACCACCAGGTCCGTCTGGTTGTGCGCGAAGACGTGCGGCACGGCGTTGAACGTCTTGACGAAGTCGACGGTGCCGGTGTGCTTGAAGATGAAGAACGTTCCGAGCACGAGACCGACGTCGCCGACGACGTTGATCACGAACGCCTTCAGTCCGGCTTGGGTGGCGGTCTTGCGCCGGTACCAGAACGAGATCAGCAGGTAGGAGGCGGCGCCGACGAACGCCCAGCCGACGATCAGCAACACGAAGTTGCCCGCCAGCACGAGCAGCAGCATCGAGAAGACGAAGAAATTGAGGTAGGAGAAGTAGCGGTTGAAACCCCGATCCGCGGTCATGTAGGAGACCGAGTACAGGTGGATCAGCATCGAGACGCCCGAGACGATCAGCGCCATGTACACAGACAGCGGGTCGACGAGGATCCCAAGCTTGGCGTCGAGCCCGGTGGTGACCGCGTAGTTCCACAGCGATGAGGTGACCTCTCGGTGCTCGGGGCTGCGTCCCAGCAGCGAGAGCAGCGCGGCGATGCTGAAAGCGAACGCGAGCCCGATCGCCAGCGTCCCGATCCAGCCGGCCACGCGGCCCTTGAACACCTTGAAGTCGAAGGCGATTACGACCGAGCCGACGAGCGGGCAAAGCAGGATCAGCCAGCCGAATGTCGTCGGGCTCACGCCGCGCTCACCCCTGGAGCTCGTTCAGCTCGTCGACGTCGATCGGCAACCGGCGGCGGTAGATGGCGACGATCAGGCCGAGGCCGACGGTCACTTCGCAGGCCGCTACGACCATCACGATCAGCGCGAACACCTGGCCGTCCTCGCGGCCCCACATCCGCGAGAACGCGATCAGCGAGAGGTTGGCGGCGTTGAGCATCAGCTCCAGGCACAGCAAGATCACGAGCGGGTTGCGCCGCGTGAGCACGCCGGCGGCACCGATGCAGAAGATCAGCGCGGAGACGGTCAGATACCAGCCGATCGCCATCAGGTCCTACCAGCCGCCGTGGTCGGTCGGAGGCGTTCCCGCCGAGACCGGCTCGACGTCGGGCTCGGGTGCTGCGGCTTCGGCGCCGCGCGTTCCGGCGGCCTCCGCCATCGTGCCCGTGTACGCGGGGCGCGGCTCGGCGATGCGCTCCGCGAGCTCGCGCTCGACGAGCTCGTCCTCGGGCGACTCGAGGCCGCGGCGCCGGCGCGCCAGCACCACCGCGCCGATAGCCGCCACCATCAGGAGCAGCGACGCGACCTCGAACGGGAACAGGTACTTGGTCAAGAACAGCCTGCCGATGTTGCCGGGCGTCCCGAACCCGAGGACGTAGGGCGCCCCCTTGCCGCTGATCCCCTTCAGGGCCGAGCCCAGAATCGCGATGCACAGCTCGATTGCGAGCGCCACGGCGAAGATCGGCCCGAGGATTCGTAGCGCGCTCCCGCCCGCCAGATCCTCGCCGCCGCCGACGTAGGCGACCACGAACACGTACAGGACCATCACCGCGCCCGCGTAGACGATCACCTGGGCGGCGGCCACGAACTCGGCGCGCAAAAGCAGGAACAGCGCTGCCAGCGAGATCAGGTGAACGACGAGGGCGAGCACGCTGTAGAACGGGTTGCGGAGGATTACGACGGCGAAGGCCCCGCCGATCGCCCCGATCGCCGCGATGAAGAACAGGACCTGACTCACTCGTCCTCCGTGCGCAGCGGCGTGCGCTCGATCGCCTCGGCGAGCAGCATCTCCTTGGTGAAGATCAGGTCAGACCGGGTGTAGTCGGCCAACTCGTAGTCGTGTCCCATCGTGATCGCGTCGAACGGGCAGGCGACCTCGCAATAGCCGCAGAAGATGCAGCGACTCAGGTTGATCTCGTACACGGCCGCGTAGCGCTCGCCCGCCGACACGCGGTGCTCGGGGGTGTTCTCGGCGGCGACGACGCGGATGCAGTCGGCCGGACAGGCGGCGGCGCACAGCGAGCAGCCGACGCACTTCTCGAGGCCGGTGTCCTCGAACCGATGGAGCTTGTGGCGGCCCCGGAAACGGGGATAGACCGGCGTCTTCTCCTCGGGGTACTGGATCGTCACCGGGCCCTCGAAGATCCGCGCGAATGTCGTACGCAGGCCTTTGAGAGTGGCGCCGAAGGCGCGGTAGGTGCCAGCAGCCGGCCCCGGAGCCGGCCCGCGGATCACTTGGACTACGTCTGGACCTGGGTCGTAGGGAGGTGTCATTTGGCGGCGACGATGACGGCGGTGACGAGCACGTTGAGGGTGGCGAGGGGGAGCAGGATCTTCCAGCCGAACGACATCAGCTGGTCGTAGCGAAAGCGCGGGAGGGTCGCCCGGATCCAGATGAAGAAGGAGAAGACCAGCAGGATCTTCGCGAGCACGACGAACGGGTCGACCCAGGCGGGGGGATGGATCCCGAACGGCAGCAGCCAGCCGCCGAGAAAGACCGTGGTCGCGATTCCGCAGACCACCACCATGCTCGCGTATTCGGCGAACAGGTAAGCCACGAACGGCGTGCCCCCGTATTCGGTGAAGTAGCCGCCGACCAGCTCCGAGTCGGCCTCAACGAGGTCGAACGGGGCGCGGTTGGTCTCGGCAAACGAGGCGATTGTGAAGATCAGGAAGCCGACAAACTGCGGGATGAAGAACCACATGCCCTCCTGGGCGTGGACGATCCCGGTCAGCGAGAGGGTCTGCGCGGTGATGACGACGCCGACCAGAGCCAGCGACTGTGAGACCTCGTAGGAGATCAGCTGCGCGGCACTCCGCATCGAGCCCAGGAACGAGTACTTCGACCCCGACGCCCAGCCGCCCAGCATGATCCCGTAGAACGAGATCCCGGCGAGGGCGAACACGAACAGCGGCCCGATCGAAACGTCGATGCCGTACAGCCCGACCGGCGTGCCGAAGATGTTCACGACTGGGCCAAACGGGATCAGGCACAGCGCGGTGATGGCGCACACGATCGCGATCACGGGCGCGACCCGGAAGATGTAGCCGACTGAGGTCGTTGGACGGAAGGGCTCTTTCATCGCGAACTTGACGATCTCGGCCAGCGGCTGCATCAACCCGAACGGCCCGACCCGGTTGGGCCCGTAGCGGGCCTGCATCCGACCGAGCAGCTTGCGCTCGTACACGATCAGGACCGGCAGGATCGCGAAGATCACGCCGAAGATCACGAGCGATTTGGCGATCTGGATCCACCACGGCTCGAAGTAGTAGATGTCGGCGAATCCCCCGATCACCGCTTGCTGACCTCGACCTCGGGTTCGGTCAGGGCGTTGGCCGAGTCAGCCGCGATCCCTTCGGCCAGGAAAGCTGTGCCGGCGGGGACGCCCGTGCGGACGTGGGCATGCGCCGTGAGCCGGGTTCCGTTTTGCGATACAAGCACCTCGTCGCCCTGCCCGATACCGAGGCGCGCCGCATCCTCGGGCGAGAGCTCGACCTGCTGGCGGGCGATGGTGTACTGGAGCGACGGCGAGATGTCGACCTCGGGCGCGGCCCAGATCGGCCGGTACGTGCCGAGGCGAAGGGCGCCGTTGGCGCTCTTTGGCGCCACCGACTTCTTGCCCGGTGCGGACCGCTTGGCCGGGGCGGCCGACTCGGCCGGGCCCACGGCCAGCCGCGACGCCTGCTCGCGCGCCGGCCACCTCACCCCATGACCGCCGATCTCCTCGAGCGTGAGTCCCTCGTAGAACGGCACCGCCTCGACCAGCTGCGTGAACGCCATTCCGCTCGTGAGCACGTGCAGGTCAAGGCCGCCGCGCTTGGCGATGTCCGCGATCACCGACCAGCTCGCGCGGACCTGGCCCGGATGCGCGATCGCCAGTCGAAGCCGCTGGACGCGCCCGTCGGGGTGAACGACCGTGCCCTCCTTCTCGGCGTGGGACTCGGCCGGCAGGATGACGTTGGCGTGCTCGCGGATCCCGTCGGTGAGGATCGATGCGTGGGCGACGACGAGACCCGCGTGCTGAAGCGCCTGCTCCCACAGTCCGCGGTCCGGGAGGTCGCGCACGGGGTCGGTCTGGAACAGGTGAAGTGCGGTGATCTCGCCGCCGGCAGCCGCCGTGGCGATGTTGTGGGCGCTGCGGCCTGGCGAGTCGAGCTCCTTGTAACCAGGACCGGCGTTGGGGATCGCTCCCGCCTCGCGCAGCCCGCGGCCGTTGGCGCCGGCCGGGATCTCGAGCAGTCCAGCGCCTTCGCGGCCGGCGAGGCCGAGGCTGTGCGCGACGGCGAGCAGCGAGGCGGCGGCCGTGGCGCCGAACCGCTCGCCCCACAGGATCACGACATCCTCACCGCCGTCGCGCAGCAGACGGGCCAGATCGCTCTTCGGTTCGCCGGCCAGCTCGGCGGCGAGCGCGGCGACGAACTCGGCCTCCTCGCCGGGGGCGAACCGAACGACGATCTTGGCTTTGGGGTCGAGCGCGCTTGGTCGGGCGGTGGCGACCGCGAGCTGGACGCCGTGCCGGCGAACGCCCTTGCGGATTCGCAGGTCGAAGATCGGTGCGTCGTCGAGCGGCTCGCAACCGAGGACGAGCACGGTGTGCGCGAACTCGATGTCGGGGACGGTGGCTTGGAGCTCCGGAGCGGCGAGTGAGCGGGCAAGCTCGAGCTCGTGGATCCCCTCGGGGCAGGAGTCAATGTCATTCGACTCGAGGCCCTCGCGACTCAGGCGCCCGAGAAGGAAGCCCTCCTCGTTGGTGGCCTGGCCGCCAACCAGCGTGCCCACGCGGCCCTTGTGCTTCGACAGACCGGCTGCGACCTCCAGCGCGCGCTCCCACGAGACCTCGCGCAGCTCGCCACCGTCGCGCACGAGCGGTGCGGTGATCCGCTCGTCGACGTGGATCGCCTGGTAGGCGAAGCGCCCCTTGTCGCAAAGCCAACCGTCGTCGACGCCGGGATGGCCGTTGGCGTCGCGCGCCAGCACGCGCATGACCTTCTCGTCGCGGACCGTGAAGGCGACATTGCACTGCGAGGGGCACAGCGTGCAGATCCCGCCGGCAGACTCAATGTCCCACGGGCGGGCGCGGAAGCGGTAGGGCTGACTGGTGAGCGCGCCGACCGGGCAGAGCTCCACGATGTTGCCGCTGAACGGCGCCACATACGGATGACCGTTGTGCGTCGCAACGAAGGTGTGCGCGCCGCGCTCGGCGAAGATGAGCTGGTAGTCCTCGGCGATCTCCTGCGAGAAACGCACGCAGCGGTAGCAAAGGATGCAGCGCTCGCGGTCGATTGCGATCACGGGGGAGAGTCCCAGAGGCTTCTCGAAGTGGCGCTTGGGGTCGATGAAGCGCGAGCGGCCCAGTCCCCAGCCGAACGTGATGTCCTGGAGCGGGCACTCGCCGCCCTTGTCGCAGACCGGGCAGTCGAGCGGATGGTTGACGAGAAGGAACTCGACGATCGCGTTCTGGGCCTGGCGGACCCTGTCGGTCAGCGTGTGGACGACCATCCCGTCCTTGACCGGGGTCGAACACGATGTCTGGAGCTTGGGAATGCCCTCGATCTCGACGAGGCACATCCGGCACGCGCCGACGGGTTGGCCGAGCTTCGGCTCGTAGCAGAAGTACGGGATCTCGACGTCGCCCTGCTTGGCGGCGTCGACCAGCATCGAACCTTCGATGGCCTGGATCTCGCGGCCGTCGACCGTCAGCTGGATCGTCTTCTGCGGGGGGCGAGGCATTCAGTCAGTGCACGGGGAGCGGGCCAGCGTATTCGTCAGCGACCCCGATAGGGACCACGTCTTCGATTGCCGCTGCCCCAGCGCGCTCGCGCGCGGCTTCGATCTCCGCCTCGAGCTCGTCGCGGAACTTCTCCACCATCGAGCCGATCGGCATCGCCATCGCGTCGCCCAGGACGCACAGGCAGTTGCCGATGATCTGGTCCTGGACCGAGGCCATGATGTCGAGGTCCATCGGGGTGGCCTCGCCTGACTCGATCCGCTCGAGCATCTTGACCGTCCAGTTGGTGCCTTCCCGGCACGGCACGCACTTGCCGCACGACTCGTGCGCGTAGAACTTTGCCACCTTGTAGGCGATGTCGAGGACTCTGTGGGTGTCGTCGACGATGATCACCGCCCCCGAGCCGATCATGCTCCCCGCCTTGGCCATGCTGTCGAAGTCGTACGGGATGTCGAGGTCGTCCTTGGTCATGACCGGGGAGCTCGATCCGCCCGGGAACCAGAGCTTGATCTCGCGACCCTCGAACGGCCCGCCGGCGAGGTCGTAGATCAGCTCGCGGGACGGGATGCCGAGCTCGATCTCGTAGTTGCCGGGACGCTGTACATCGCCCGAGACCGACACCACCTTCGTGCCGGTCGACGTCGGCGTGCCGAGCTTCGCGTACTCCTTGCCGCCCATGCGGATGATGATCGGCACGGTGTACAGCGTCTCGACATTGTTGATCAGTGTCGGGCCGTTGTAGAGGCCCTCGATTGCCGGGAACGGCGGCTTTAGCCGCGGGTTGCCGCGCTTGCCCTCGAGCGAGTCGAGTAGGCCGGTCTCCTCGCCGCAGATGTAAGCGCCGGCGCCACGGTGGAGCACCAGCTTCAACGAATGCCCCGAGCCGAGGATGTCCTCGCCGATGTACCCGGCCTTCTCGGCCTCGGCGATCGCTGCCTCCAGGATGTCGGCCTGGTGGGCGTATTCACCGCGGACGTAGATGAACGCGCGATTGATCTGCGCCGCCCAGGTCGTTATCACGATCCCCTCGATCAGACGGTGGGGGTTCTTCTGCATCAGCTCGCGGTCCTTGAAAGTGCCCGGCTCGGACTCGTCCGCGTTGCACACGAGGTACTTGTCCATATCGCCGTGCGGCAGGAACGAGGCCTTCCGCCCCATCGGGAAACCGGCGCCGCCGCGACCACGGATGTCCGAGTCGGTGAGGCTGGCGAGCGTCTCGTCTGGGGTCATCGCGAGCGCCTTGCGCAGGGCCTCGTAGCCGCCGCGGCGCGCGTATACGGCAAGGGTGTTCAGCCCGGGCTCGTCGATGCCCTCGAACAGCAGCTTCATTCGCTCGGCTCCTGTCCCTCGGCTTCGTCCGGGGGCAGATCAGCGCTCGCGCCGACGCCGGGGTCGGCGCTCGCGCGGTATCGGAGCTGCTTGTGCTCGAGGACCGGGCGGTTGGCTTTCAGGTCCTCGATGATCAGCTGCGCATCCTCGGTCGTGAGTGGGCCGACGTACTCGCCGTTGACCGACGCCATCGGTGCGATGTCGCACCCCCCGAGGCACTCGAACGCCCGCACGTTGACCCCGCCGGATTCCTGTGCCGCGGCGACCATCGCCTCATAGAACTCGTCGGCGCCGCGGAGCGAGCACGAGATGTTGGTGCACACGAATACGTCGTCCTTCGGCGTCGGCTCGTTCCAGAACATGTCGTAGAAGGTCGCCACCGAGTTCAGGTACGCGGGGGTGACGCGCATCACGGCGGCGACCTGGTCGATCGCCTCGGGCGAGCACCAGCCGTGGATCTGCTGGGCGGCATGGAGTGCCGGGATCGCGGCCGAACGGCGGTCGGGGTACTTGGCCATCGCCACTTCGATCGTCTCGCGGAGCTCGTCCGGGACGGGTGTAGTCGCCAGGTCGGGGATGGTCGCCGGAGGCTTGGTCAGGTCGACAGCCTCGTCCCAACCGGGAACGCGCGAGCCGTCGGCGAAGCGCGCTACTCGGACGGTCACCGGTCGATTCCTCCGAGGATCGGATCGAGCATCGCCAGCGAGGCGATCAGGTCGGCGATGTAGCCGTCCTTGACCATGTAATGGAAGGCTTGGAGGTTGGCGAAGCTAGGATCGCTCATGTGGACCCGGGCAGGCTTGGCCGAGCCGTCGGCGCGGACGAAGCAACCCGTCTCGCCGCGCGGCCCCTCGATCGGGTAGTAGGCCTCGCCGGGGGGTACCCGGAAGCCCTCGGTCACGAGCTTGAAGTGGTGGATCAGGGCCTCCATGCTCGTGGCGAGCTCATGACGGGGAGGCAGTGCCACCTTCCGGTCGGGCGTGATGAACGGACCCTCGGGCAAGCCGTCGATCGCCTGCTCGATGATCTTGACCGACTCGTAGAACTCGGCGTGGCGAACGCGGTATCGGTCGTAGTTGTCACCGACCGTCCCGACCGGGATCTTGAAATCGAAGTGGTCGTAACTGCAGTAAGGCTGGGCCTTGCGGAGGTCCCACGGATTCCCTGTGGCGCGGAGCAGTGGGCCGGTGACCCCGAGCTTCAGCATCGTCTCCTCATCGACAATCCCCGTGCCGCGCAGCCGCTCGAGCACGATCTCGTTCTTCTCGAGCAGCGCGGCGTACTGATCGGCCCGCCGCGGCATCTCCTTCAGAAACGCGCGCAGCTTCGCCTCGAACCCGCGCGGAATGTCCTCGATCACGCCGCCCACCTGGAAGTACCGGGTGTGCATGCGCTGGCCCGATGACATCTCGAAGAGGTCGAGGATCGTCTCCTTCTCGCGGAAGCAATACCACAGCATCGAGATCGCGCCGATGTCGAGCGCGCTGGTTCCGAGCCAAACCAGATGCGACATGATCCGGTTGAGCTCGAGGTGGATCACGCGGAGGTACTGAGCGCGGGGTGGCACCTCGACGCCGAGCAGGGTTTCGACCGCCCCGCAGAACGCCATCGCGTTGAAGTAGTAGGCTCACATAGTCCATCCGCTCGATGACCGGGATCACCTTCCAGTAGGACTTGTCCTCGGCGGTCTTCTCGATCCCGGTGTGGACGTAGCCGATGATCGGCTTGACGTCGCGGACGATCTCGCCTTCGAGCGTGGCGAGGAGCCTCAGGACGCCGTGGGTCGCGGGGTGGTGGGGCCCGATGTTGAGCGTCAGCAGCTCGTGCGTCTCGCCGTCGCCGGCCGGCTCGGAGGACAACGTGATCGATTCCTCACGACGGCGGAAGTCCTCGGTGAGGCTGCTCATTGCCACTTCCCGTAGCTCTGCTCTTCGTTGTAGGTGAACAGCACGGGCTCGCCACCGGTCGGGAAGTCTCGACGCTGTGGGAAGCCCTCGTAGTCCTCCGGCATCAGGATCCGCCGCATGTCGGGGTGACCCTCGAACCGGACGCCGAACATGTCGAAGACCTCGCGCTCTGGAAAGTCGGCGCCGGGGTAGAGGTCGACGATCGACGGGATCACCGGAGCCTCCGTGTGCACGCGCGCCTTCACCGAGATCCGGTCCACGCGCTTCATGTCGAGCAGCTCGTAGAGGACTCCCAGGCGCGGCTCGTCGGGGTAATAGTCGACGCCGTGAAGGCTCGGGATGCTCGTATACCCCTTGCCGAACAGGTGCTCGATAACGGTCCTGATGCGACTGGGCTCGGCGATCAGGGTTGCTCGGCCGCGGTGAAATGAGGTGTCGAGAATCGACTCGGGGTCGAGGTCGCGGAGCTCCTGGGCCGTCAGCTCGAGCTCCGTCGCGTCAGGCACCGGCTGTGTCCCCGGCCCTGAAGACGTTGATATTCGCGGCCCCGGGCGGTGTTTCGGGGAGCAGTTCCTCGGTGCCGATTGCGTCGTAGCGCTCGCGCCAGCCCTCTGGAGCGTTGCCCTGGATCTTGTCGCGCAGCCTCAGGATCCCGTGGAGCAGCGCCTCCGGCCGCGGCGGGCAGCCCGGGATGTGGACCGAGATCGGCATGAACTTGTCCGCCGGGACCAGCGCGTAGTTGTTGAACACGCCCATCGATGAGCAGCATGCGCCCATCGAGATCGCCCATTTCGGCTCGAGCATCTGGTCGTACAGCCGGCGGATGACCGGCGCCATCTTGATCGACACGCGACCGGACAGGATGATGAGGTCGGCCTGTCGCGGGGAGGCCCGGAGCGCCTCCCAGCCGAAGCGAGCGATGTCCGCCCTGGCGGCGACGACCGTGATCATCTCGATCGCGCAGCACGCGAGCCCGAACGTGAGCGGATAGATCGAGTTCCCTTGCGCCCAGGCCACCGCCTTCTCGACCGTCGTGGTCAGCACGCGCTCCTGGACGTACTCGTCGAGGTCGGCGTCAGCGACATCGCCGTGGAGCATGTCGCGCGCCCGAAGCTGGCGCACCCGGAAGTCGTCGGTGTTGACATTGCGAGCGATGGGCTCGCGTTTTATCTCCATTCCAACGCTCCCCGTCTCCACACGTAAACGAACGCGACCATGAGCAGCAGCACGAAAACGACGGTCTCCGTCATCGCGAACGTGCCGAAGGCACGCAACTGCACGGCGATCGGATAGAGGAAGATCACCTCGATATCGAACAAGATGAACAGCATCGCGACGAGGTAGAAGCTGATCCCGAATCGGAACCCGCGCTGGATCTCGCTGGGCAGACCGCACTCATACGGTGCTTGCTTGGAGCGGTTCGGCCGGGCCTTGCCGAACAGGCCGTTGAGCACCGAGAACAGCGCACCGATCAACCCTCCAAGCACGAAGAACACCAGAGCGGGGAGATAGGTTCGGAGCATCGGGGATCCGGTTATATCACCGTGACGGAGTAGCTTGTAACAAAGTGTTACTTAGTGCGGAATGCGGCTATCTCGCGGGTTCTATCGCGAGTCACCGATGAAAGACGTTCACCTCGTCATCGGAGTGCTGGCGCTTGCCTTGACTGGCGCTGCCTTGCTGCTCGGAGCGTGGCACTGGCGCCGCGCCGAGCCGAGCCGTGTGTTCTGGATTTTGCTGCGTGCGGGCCAAGCCTTGATCGTCCTTGACGTCGCGCTCGGCGGCATTCTCCTGTTGCTCGGTAAGAAGGTTTCCGGACTGCATATCTTGTACGGCGTACTGCCCCTGCTTGTGTCTTTTCTTGGCGAGCAGCTGCGGCTGTCCTCCGCCGAGATGGTGCTGGCGTCACGCGAGTTGGAATCGGCCGCAGAGGTGGGCGAACTTCCCGAGGACGAGCAGCGTGGAATCGCGCTGGCGATCGTACAGCGCGAGCTGGGTGTGATGACGATCGCCGCGTTGGTGATCGTCGTGCTGTTGGTGAGGGCGGCCGGCACCGCGGGGTGACGACGGCGCCGGTGGCGATGGACGAGCACGCATGAAGTCCCTGCTATCCGGGATGGGGGCCGTTACGTCCATGTCTCCACGCGTGGTACTGGCCCCCGTACCACAGCAGCGGCTCGCCGTCGCCGAGGCCCATGCCGAGCACCTCGCCGATCGCGATCGTATGGTCGCCGCCCGAAATCAGCTCCCTCAGCTCGCACGCCGCCCACGCCAGCGAGCCGTCGATGATCGGCAGATCGTGCTCGAAGCGGTGCTGGACTCCGTCGAGCTTCTCGGCCTCGGGCAGCTTCGACGCGAACACCGCCGCCAGGTCCTCCTGGCCGGCGCTCAGGACGTTGACCGCGAACCGGCCCGCCTCGCGCACGATCGGCAGCGTGCGCGCCTGGTTCTCGAAGCACACCAGCGCCAGCAGCGGGTCGAGCGACAACGAGCAGATGGCGTTCGCGGTCATGCCACCCTGTCCGGTGGGCCCCGAGCTCGTAATGACTGCGACGCCCGTGGCGAAGCGGCCGAAGACCTCGCGGAACAGCTCATGATCGGCGGCGCTGGGCATGGCGGGCTGGTTATACCGCGTGGCCGCGCTGGCTCCCCGGCGCCGACCCCCTCTGGTTGCCGCCGTAGGAGGACGGTCGCGATCAACGTGCTATGCGACGTCTCATTGGCCGGCGCCGGGGATTGCAGAGGAGGTTCGGCGCCGGGAGCCGGGCTCCTCCCTCCGGCACCGGCGCTCGGGGCCCTGCCTGAACGCCGGCTCTCAGCCGGTCACCCTCAGCGTCCCGTATTGACCGAGCGCCTGATCGGACAGGATCGTCGAGGCCATGGCGTACGTGCCGGGGGCGAAGTCGAGTATCAGCTCGGCCGTGTCGCCAGGGGGCACGGGCGGTGTCGAGGCGACGCTCTGACCGTCGTGCGAGATCACGAGGTCATGTGTGAGACGCCCGTAGTTGCGCACGAATATCGTGACGATGCCCGAGCTGACGCGGACATCGCCCGGGTTGATCCGGTACTCGCTGAGCGCCAGGCGAAGCGTCCGGTCGGCCGTGACTACGTGGGTGTGCGAACAGCCGCTGAGCACGCATGAAACCCCAATGGCGAGCGCGAGCTTCGATGGTCGGAGCCCTGGCATGGGGATCCCGATTATGATCTTCGACCGCATGATCCGGCCGATGAAGGTCCTCTTCAGCGTGAGTGGGTTGGCCACGATTGCGGCTTTGGCCTCAGCTTGCGGCACCCAGACGATCACGGTTCCAAAGTCGCAGCCGGCGCTCTACCGCGGTGCGCTCCTGTTCTCGGAGCGGTGCGGAGGGTGTCACACGCTCTCCTACGCGGCGACTAACGGATCGGCCACGAACCCACGGACGGCACTGATCACGAACGGCCCCAACCTTGACCAGCGGTGCGAGCGTCCGATCACCCGCGTTCTCTACGCAATCGCGAACGGCGGCTTCTCCGGCGCCATCATGCCCCAGAACGTCGTCGTCGGCCAGGACGCGATCAACGTGGCGGAATTCGTCTCGAAATACGCCGGGACCAAGGCGCCCGCGGTTCCCGGTGTGACGCCATGCCAGCAGCAGGCGATCGGCACGATCCCGACAGCAGCTGAACTCGCGGCGGCCGTCGCGACCAAACCGGCCGCGGCATCGTCGACCACGACTGCAGCCTCCACGAGCGCGAAATCGGCGGCGGCAGGCAAAACGGCCCACGCCAAGGCCAAAGCCAAGGCCAAGAGCAAGACGTCCTAGGAGGCGCGCGGTTCTCGACGTCAGGCTGATCCGGCGGGATCCCGACGCAGTCCGCGCGGCGCTGTCGCGCCGCGGGCCCGACGCGGCGAGGGCGGTCGACCGGGTCCTGGGCCTCGATGAGCGCTGGCGCGAGCTGACCGCCCAGCTCGAGGAGCTCCGCGCCGAGCAGAATCGGGCCAGCCGCGGCCGCCAGGGGCCGCCGAGCACGGCCGAGCGCGAGCAGCTCGCCGCGCTCGCCGCGCGCGGCCGGGAGCTCTCCGATGAGGAATCCGTAGTTCGCGCCAAGCTCGACGCCGAGCTCGCGGGTTTGCCCAACCTGCCCGCACCGGACGCCCCCGACGAGGACACGGTGCTCCGCGAGGTCGGCCAAGCCGGGAAACGGGGAAGGGATCACCTGGCGCTCGCGGGCCCGAGGATCGACATAGAGCGAGCCGCGCGGATGTCGGGTTCTCGGTTCGCGTACCTGATCGGGGACATCGTGATGCTCGAGTTCGCGATCGTCCGCTACGCGCTCGAGAAGATCCGGGGCGAGGGCTTCGAGCCGGTGCTACCCCCGGTGCTCGTCCGCGAGCACGCCCTGTACGGGACGGGTTTTTTCCCCGACACCGAGCAGCAGATCTATCGCCTGCCCGACGACGACCTGTTCCTGATCGGGACCTCCGAGGTGGCGCTGGCCTCGCTTCACCGCGACGAGATCCTGGCCGCCGACGAGGTGCCCCTCAGGTACGCCGGCTTCTCGACGTGCTTCCGGCGCGAGGCCGGAGCCGCCGGGCAGGACACGCGCGGCATATTCCGCGTCCACCAGTTCGACAAGGTCGAGATGTTCAGCTTCGTCGCCCCGGAGGACAGCCCCTCGGAGCACGAGCGGATGCTCGCGATCGAGGAGTCGATCCTCCAGGAGTTCGAGATCCCCTACCGGGTCGTGGCGATCGCGATCAACGACCTGGGCGCCTCGGCGGCCAAGAAGTTCGACTGCGAAGGGTGGCTGCCCGGCCAGGGTCGCTACCGCGAGCTCACCTCGTGCTCGAACACAACGGACTTCCAGGCGCGGCGGCTCGACATCCGCTACCGGGATGCCGAAGGGAAGCCGGCGTTCGTGCACACGCTTAACGGGACCGCCGTGACCGGGCGCACGATCATCGCGCTGCTCGAGAACGGGCAGCTGGACGACGGATCGGTCGTCTTCCCCGAGGTTCTCGTGAGGTACGGCGCGCCGGAGGTTATGCCACCGGCGCCGGGGCTCGAGTAGCCGGCTGCGTTAGACCGCGCGGAGACTCGGCGCGCCGCTCTCGATGACGAGCAGCGCGGCGCGCGGGGGCCCGCATGGCGCGATCTTCACCCGCATGCGGACGCCGAACGTGTTCCAGGGCCGAACGAAGATTCCGACGCAGTCCTCGCCGCCCATCACCTCGGCGACCGCCGAGGCAAATCGCGACGGCCCCTGAGCCTCGGCGTCGGCGGGGACCAACAGCTCCTGGACCGGCCGGTTGACCGCCGACTCCTCCTCGACGCCCAGCAGTGACTCGGCCGCCGGCGACACGCCCTGCACGAGCAGCGACGAGTCGATCACCAGAAACGCGTCCTTGTTGCTCGGGATGCTGTCAGCCCGGCTCTCCAGCAGGATGCCGAAGCCGCACGATGGGCACACCCGCGAGCTCGGCGCCGGGGCTGCGCCACTCGGCGCCGGCGCCGCGCAACGGCCGCAGAACCACGACCACTCGATCTCTTGAGTGGAGGCACTCTCAACGAGCCTCAAAGCTGGACGGTCTCTAGTCATGAATCCCTCAGCCGCTCTGCGCAATCCCGCAGATGCCGGAGCGACTGTAAAGAATGCCGACTATTGGACCTTTTTGCGAGTCGCTTTCGCCCCTATGGACAACTTTGGGATGAGTTCTTTGTGCTAGGAGGACGACGAGGCGTTCCACCCATACCGCAATTTGGGAGATTGTGGGCCAATTCCGCCGCATCGGTGGAATTGGGCGCCGGGCTGGCGGTGGGGTCGGACGGGGGTGAAGTGGCGGGTTCGGCGCCGGCGCGCTGCGATGATGTGGCTGGTCGGTCGGCGCCGGCGCACCGCGGGCCCGTGCCCCGGCGGGACGCATGACGTGGAGCGGAGAGGGGGGGATTCGAACCCCCGAACGAGGTTGACCCCCGTTACGCGATTTCCAGTCGCGCCCGTTCAACCACTCCGGCACCTCTCCGGGACGGGCGGCGTTAGCGTAGCGGGGAAGGCGGTGGCGGGCTGTGTGGCGGTCGTGGGCGAAAACGGCGGCCGGGGAGGGGTGGTTTGGGGCGGGGTGGCGGGCGAGGCGGGGCCTGCAAGCGCCAGATCGCCACCGGGTTGTGGCTCCGATGGTGCTTAACGCGCCATTTCCGCGCCGAAAGGCGAGGCGTGGCCCGTTGTGCACGAGGAGTGTGCTTGGCGCGCCACGGCTCGCCCGGCGCGCCGGTTTTGGCGCGTTAAGCATCACGCGCTAGCGCCTATGCGAGGCCTCCGGGGCGACGCGCGCCGGATCCCGGTTCAGATCCGGCCGATCGCCGGCAGAGCACACCGAGTCGCGCCAGCCAAAGAGCCACCGCCACCGCGCCCACCGCCTATATCTGCCAGGCGCCACCGTGCAACAGCGTCACCTCTCGCCCGTCCCCGGTCACGCCTGTCACCTCGACCTCGTCGCTGCCGATCATGAAGTCGACGTGGATCTCGCTGTCGTTCATGCGCGCGATGTCCGCCTCGTCCTCGAGCGTGAAGGCCAGGCCCTGGCCGAGCGCGATGTGGCTGGCGGCGTTCTCGTCGAGCAGCGTGTCGTAGAAGACGGTCCCGAGCGCCCCGATCCGGCTCTCGCGGTCGACGAGCGCCACCTCGCCGAGCCCGGCGCCGCCGGCGTCGGTGGCGGCCAGCGTTCGCAACGTTTCGGCTCCGTGATCGGCTTCGATCTCAACCGCCCGCCCGTTCTCAAACCGCACTTGCAGCCCCTCGATCATCACGCTCGAGGTGAACAGCGGCTTGGTCGAGCGAACCACGCCATGGGTCCGGGCCGGGTCGGGCGTGACGAACACCTCCTCGGTGGGGATGTTGGGCGCGTGGACGATCCCGTCGACGGTCGTGAGCCGGCCGCTCAGCCACTGACTGCTCGGGAACAGCCCGATCGTCAAGGAGGTCCCCGGCCCTTCGAAGTGCAGCTCGTCGAGGCGGAGCTTGTTTAGCTTGGCGGTCGCGTCACCCATGCGGGCCATCCGCGAGCGCCACGCCTCCACCGGGTCGGGCTCGTCGAGGCGGCAGACCGTGGCGATCTCCTGCCACAGGCGCTCGTGCGCGGCGTCGGGCGCGAGGTCGGGATGGACCAGCTCGGCCCAGGCCGGCGTGGGACACGGCACGATCGTCCAGTTCGTCGTGCGATCGGTCAGCAACTTGCTGCTCTCGGCGATGGCGGGGAGCTTGTCCCTGCCCAGCAGCGCAGGATCGACCCCCTCCATCAGCCGAGGCGCGGTCGGGCCCGAGAGCGCGATGCGGGCACAGTGATGGTCTCCGACGGCCAGCAGGCGCTGTCCGTACCACGGCGGGACATATTCGAGCGTGTCCGGCGAGCCGTGGAGCACGCGGGCGCGCTTGATGTACGGGTCGAACACGTTCAGGTCGACGAATTTCGCTCCGTGCTCGTACGCGGCCTCGGCGATCGCTCGGGTCAGCTTCTCCTTGCCGGGTTCTGAGGACAGCGTGACGATCTGGCCGGGCTGGACGTTGGCGCCAAAGGACACGGCCAGCTCGGCGAGCCGGCGGATGTAATCGCTCAGGTCGCTCGAGTTGGTCACGTCGTTCGGGTTGTTCACGTCGTTGGGGTTGTTCACGCGGTTCGGTTCTTTACGTCGACGGCGTGACTGATCCTGCCACAAGAATCCCCGGGTTCATGATCCCCGCCGGATCGAGGGTCGCCTTGACCGCGCGCACGATCTCGACGCCAAGCGGCCCGATCTCCTCTGCATACCACCGCCGGTGGTCGCGGCCGACCCCGTGATGGTGGGTGATCGAGCCCCCGGTGGCGAGGATCGCGTCGCTGGCGGCGGCCTTGGCCGCGTTCCACTGAGAGACCGGATCCGGCAGCTGGGCGCAGCTGACCGTGAAGTACAGCGAGGCTCCCGCGGGATACACGTGAGAGACGTGGCAGAGCACGACCGGCGGAGTCCCCTGCGCCGTCAGCGAATCGCGCAGCGCCGCCGATACCGCGCCGTACAGCGCCGGAATGCCCGACCAGAACGTAACCGTCTCGAGCGTCTCGACGAGCGCCCCGGCTTCGAGCAGCGCGTCGCGCAGGTACGGCCCGCGGAAGCGATCCCTCGCCCACGCGGCGCCGGCGTCGGCATCGAGCGACGCCCCGGCGTCATGAAAAGCAGCGCCAACCTCGGAGCGACAAGCAGCCACAAACTCAACTGTCCCCTCGTAGCCGACGATCGCCAGGCATCCACCCTCCGACCCCGACCCCATCCCCGATGGCCGCGCCAGGTTCAGCGCCGTCTCTGCCTCATCGGAGAGTCGCAGCACGGTCGGCACAGGTCCGTCCTGGACGAGCCTGCGAAACGCGTCGCAGCCATCGGCGAAGGAGTCAAAGCGCCACCCCTCGTACGCCCGCTCGGCCGGGGCCGCGCGTAGCTGGACGCCGAGACGCGTGATCACCCCAAACGCGCCCTCGGACCCGAGCACGAGCTGGCGCAGATCCGGCCCGGCCGCCGACTTCGGCGCCCGGCCCAGCTCCAACGTCCCCGCCGGCGTCGCCACGCGCACCGACATCACGAGCTCGTCGAAGCGCCCGTAGCCGGCCGACGCCTGGCCGCTCGAGCGGGCCGCCGCAAAGCCGCCGAGCGTCGCGTACTCGAACGACTGCGGGAAGTGGCCGAGCGTGTAGCCCCGCTCTCCCAGCAACGCCTCCGCCTCGGGCCCCCGCAACCCCGGCTCGAGCACCGCCACCCGCGAAACCTCATCGAGCTCCACGAGCGCGTTCATCCGCCGCAGATCCAGCGCGATCACCCCGGCGAAAGAGCGATCCGGCGCCAACCCGCCGACGACCGACGATCCACCGCCGAACGGGACCACCGCGATCCGGTGCTCAGAGCAGATCCCGAGCACCGCCATAACCTCATCGTGCAAGGACGGCAGCACGACCAGGTCGGGGGCGTCGCCGGCATCTCCCGCCCGTAGCCGCAACAGATCCAGAGTCGACTTGCCGCGAGTGTGGCGAATCCGCGACTCCGAATCAGAAAGGACATGGTCCGAGCCGACGACCGCCGACAGCTCGGAAACCACCGACTGCTGCAACCGACAGGGCGCCAGCGAGAGCTCGGACAGCGCCACAGGCGGCCGCACATCGGCTGGTACCCCCAGGCTGTCCCGGAGCAGAGCCAGCATCGCCTCGGTCAGGACGGGCATCTGCTCGGCGTCCCCCCACCCCGACCAGGACGGATCGGGATAGGCCTCCGACGGCCGCGCGATAACCATCCGCGGCAAGCTACTGATCAGAGGAACGCGAGCGCGGGTGGCTGTGCCAGCGCGGAACCCCCAACATGATCATCCGTAACTGCTTCTCGGCGTTCTGGGCGATCTCGGCCTCCGCATCAGGCGCGGCGACAGGCACATCGAGCATCGCGCTCACGGTCGAGATCATCGTGTTGACCAGCAGGCCCGCGAGCATCTGCAGGTCCGCGGTCGTCCATTCGCGCAGAACAGGGAACCGGGCGAGATCGGTGGCGAGCTCGCTGGTGAACAGGCGGATCTCGTTCCGGACTGCGTGGCGCAGGACGACGTTGCCCGTATAGCTGACGCGTACGACGAACAGGAAGTGCTGACGGTGCTCGCGTACGTGCTCGACGAGGATCTCCACCGAGCGCCGGATCAGGTCCTGGGGCTGCAGGTCCTCGCGGGCCTCCCGGAGCATGGCACGCAACGTCCGGAACGACTCGTCGACGAGCGCCAACCCGAGCTCGTCCATGCTGTCGAAGTGGCGGTAGAAGGCGGTGGGGACGACGCCGGCCGCCCGAGCGACGCTGCGCAGGCTGAGGGCGTCGAAGCTCTCGCCCGCCTCGATCTGCAGCAGGGCTGCGTCGAGCAGCCCCTGGCGGGTGTCCCGCCGACGCTCGGCCTGTGTGCGCCGGTGTGTACGTCCGTTCACAGTCATCGTGTGCGTCTGGTCACAGTTGCCTGAGTTTACGCCTTGACGAGGCGGGAATACTACGACGATAATCGGTGAACAACTGTCCACTAAGTTCGATCTAGAGATGCCCATAACCGCCACCACCGCCCGCCGTTTGCTCCGCTCGCCACTGATCGACGTGCTCGTCGGACCGCACGGTATCGATCGCTATCTGGAGCTCATCCGCCCCGAGATCACCGTCCGCGACGCGCGAGCCAGGGTCCTCGACGTCCGCCGCCAGACCGCCCGCAGCGTGACCCTGACGCTCAAGCCGAACTCCGCCTGGAACGGCTTTCGCGCTGGTCAGTTCGTGCGGGTCGGGGTCGAGATCGACGGCGTCCGGCGCACGCGCACGTATTCGCCAGCGTGCTCGGAGCACAGCGGCCTACTCGAGCTGACCGTCACGACCCACCCCGAGGGTCTGGTCTCGCGCCATCTGCAAGGCGAAGGCCAACCCGGGGCCGTCCTTCACCTCGGCCCCGCGCAGGGCACTTTCACGCTCCCCAACCCGCGCCCCGAGCGCCTCGTCCTGATCAGTGGCGGCAGCGGCATCACGCCGGTGCTGTCGATGCTCCGCACCCTTTGCGACGAGGGACACGACCAGCCCGTCGAGTTCGTCCACTACGCGCGGACCGCCCGCGACTGGCTGTACCGGCCCGACGTTGAACTGCTCGCCGCCAGGCATCGCAACATCACGGTTCAGTACGTCGCCACGCGCGAAGGTGGCGGGCACCTCGACCGGCACCCCGATGACACCCACGCGGCCGTCTGCGGCCCCCCATCGCTGATCGACGCCGTTCGCGAGCGGTGGCCGGCCGATCGCCTGCTCGCGGAGACATTTACGCCGCCTGTTTTTAGAGCGGCCCCCTCAGGGGGGGCCGCCGGGGATGTCGCCCCGGCCGGCGGAACGCTCAGCTTTCTCCGCAGCGACAAGGCGACGGCCATCGCTCCCGGCACCCTGCTCGAGCAGGCCGAGGCCGCCGGGCTGTCGCCCGAGTTCGGCTGCCGGATGGGGATCTGCCACACGTGCACGTGCCGGAAGGCCGCGGGAGCGGTCCGCAACATCCTCACCGGCGAGCTCTCCGACGAGGAGGACGAGGACATCCAGCTCTGCGTGTCGGTCCCCGCGGGGGACGTCGCGCTCGAACTCTGAGAGAGAGGACCACGAACATGCCAACTCCACATCCACAACTGACCGACGAGCAGCTCGAGGCGCTCGGCCAGGAGCTAGACGAGCTTCGCAACCGGGTGATGGCCGACCTCGGCGAGCGCGACGCCGACTACATAAGGCGCATCATCAAGAGCCAGAGGGGTCTAGAGATCCTCGGCCGCGCGCTGCTCGAGGTCGGGTTCCTTCCGCCCGCGTGGGTCGGCGGCACGGCCGCCCTGTCGCTGTCGAAGATCCTCGACAACATGGAGATCGGCCACAACGTGATGCACGGCCAGTACGACTGGATGAAGGATCCAGGACTCGACTCCAAGCGGTTCGAGTGGGACACCGCGTGCCCCGGCGATCAGTGGCGCTACTCGCACAACTACATGCACCACACCCACACCAACGTGCTCGGCAAGGACCGCGACATCGGCTACGGCGTCCTGCGGATGTCCGAGGATCAGCCGTGGCGCCCGCGCGATCTCGGCAACCCGATCTACGCGACGATGCTGATGCTGCTGTTCCAATGGGGCGTCGCCGTGCACGACCTCGAGGTCGAGCGGATCGAGGCCGGTGAAATCGAATGGGGCGACAAGCGCGAGATCCTGAGGGCGATCTGGCGCAAGGGCCGCGGCCAGGTGCTGAAGGACTACGTTGTGTTCCCGGCGCTAGCGGGGCCGGGCGCGCCCTTCGTGCTGACGGGCAACATGAGCGCCAACCTGATCCGCAACGTGTGGTCGTTCATGATCATCTTCTGCGGCCATTTCCCGGAGGGCGTCGAGGAGTTCTCCGAGGAGGAGGTCGAGAACGAGACCCGGGGCGGGTGGTACCTGCGCCAGATGCTCGGCTCGGCCAACCTCACCGGCAGCCGGCTGTTCCACATCCTCAGCGGCAACCTCTCGCACCAGATCGAGCATCACCTGTTCCCCGACATCCCGGCGCATCGCTATGCCGAGATCGCGGTCGAGGTCCGGGCGATCTGTGAGCGCTACGGCCTCCAGTACAACGCCGGCCCGCTGCATAGGCAGTTCGGCTCGGTGGTCAAGAAGATCGTGCGCCTGGCCCTGCCCGGCAGCGGCGGTCAAGCGGAGCCCTCAGCGGCGGAGGCCAACGAAGTTCCGGCGCCGGCGACGATGGCCCTGGCCGCATAGCCCGACCTGACCCTCCGGTTGCGCGTCTCGCGCGCCTCGATCATGCTCTGCGGTGACCGTGACTCGCAATCCGGAGGAAACCATGACCGAGGCGATGCGCGACGGCCTGATGATGGATGACTTCCCGCTCGCATTGACGGCGCTGGTCGAGCGCGCGGAACTGCTCGGCGGCACGAGCAAGGTGGTCTCGCGCCGGCCGGATGGCGAGATCCATCGCACGACGATGGGGGAGTGCGCGCGCCGCGCTCGCCGCCTGGCCACGGCTCTGGAGGGCCTCGGCGTCGAACACGGTGACCGGGTCGCCACGATGCTCTGGAACCAGCCGGAGCATCTGGAGCTGTATTTCGCGATCCCGCTGATGGGCGCGGTCATCCACACGCTGAACCCGCGCCTGCACCCCGACGAGCTGAGCTTCATCGTCGCCGACGCCGAGGACCGCGTGATCGTCATCGACGAGTCGCTGGTGTCGGTGTTCGAGTCGTTCCGCTCGGCTTGGAATTTCGAGCACGTGATCGTCGTCACCCGGTCCGGCGAAGTGCCCGACGGGATGCTCGACTACGAGGCGCTGCTCGACGACGCCGAGCCCGCCGTCTGGCCGGAGATCCCCGAGCGCCGGGCCGCGGCCATGTGTTACACGTCCGGCACGACGGGCCGCCCGAAGGGGGTCGTCTACTCGCACCGGGCGCTGGTCCTGCACTCGCTCGCGGCGGCGCTGCCGGACTCGATCTGCGTCTCCTCGCGCGACACGATCCTCCCGGTCGTGCCGATGTTCCACGCCAACGCGTGGGGGCTGGCCTATGCGGCGGCGTTCGCGGGGGCCGGGCTCGTGCTCCCCGGTCCGCGCCTGGACCCGGAGAGCGTGCTCGACCTGCTCGCCGACGAACGGGTGACGCTGACCGCCGGCGTGCCCACCGTGTGGATGGCGATGCTGCAGGCGCTGAACGCCGAGCCCAACCGATGGGACCTGAGCGCGCTCGAGCGCCTGATCGTCGGAGGATCGGCTGTCCCGAAGAGCATGTTCGAGGGCTACGACGCGCACGGGATGACGATCATCCAGGCGTGGGGGATGACCGAGACATCGCCGCTCGGCAGCGTCTGCCGACTGCCGCGCGATCTTGATGAAGCCTCGCCCGAGGAGCAGTACGCCTTCCGGGTCCGCCAGGGCGTGCCCTCGCCGTTCGTGGAGCTGCGGGGCCGCGGCGACGACGGCGAGCTGATCCCGTGGGACGACGAGACGATGGGCGAGCTCGAGGTCCGGGGACCGTGGGTCGCGGCCGCCTACCACCGCGGCCGCGGCGCCGAGAAGTTCACCGACGACGGCTGGTTCCAGACGGGCGACATCGTGAAGATCGACGCTCGCGGCTGCATCCGCATCTGCGACCGGTCCAAGGACCTCGTCAAATCCGGCGGCGAGTGGATTTCCTCCGTCGACCTCGAGAACCTGCTGATGGCCCATCCGTGCGTCGCCGAGGCGGCGGTGATCGCCGTGCCTGACGAGCGGTGGGGTGAGCGGCCGCTGGCGGCGATCGTCGTGCACGACGGCAAGGACGTGACGGCGGATGAGCTCCGCGACCATCTAAGCCAGGACTTCGCCAAGTGGCAGCTGCCCGAGCGGTTCGAGTTCATCGAGCAGATCCCGCGCACCGCGACGGGCAAGTTCAAGAAGACCGAGCTGCGGGACCGGTTCGTGGAAGCGCCGGCGACGGAAACCGCGTCCGCCGGCGATCGGGCGCCCGCCTGAGCCTCAGTCGCTGTCGGGAACCTGGGTCCGGAGTTCGTCGAGCCACACGCGCGCCGAGCCGTCGCTGGGCGCCCGCCAATCCCCGCGCGGGGACAGCGAGCCGCCCGACCCCACCTTAGGCGCGTTCGGGATCGCCGAGCGCTTGAACTGGCTGGTCTGGAAGAACCGGTGGAGGAAGACGCCGAGCCACTGCTTGATCTCGGCCAGCGAATACTCGTGGCGGCGCTCCTCGGGGATCAGGTCGGGCCACCGACCGGCCCGACGGTCGTGCCAGGCGTGATGGGCGAGGAACGCGACCTTGCTGGGGAGGTAGCCGAAGCGGACGGTGTAGTAGAGGAAGAAGTCCTGAAGCTCGTACGGGCCGACGAAACTCTCGCTGTCCTGGCCGGGTACGTCTGAGTCAGGATCGTCGTCGGGTACCAGCTCGGGCGAGATCACGGTCTCGAGCACCGAACCGAGTACGGCGTTCGCGTCGGCGCCGAACTGGTCGGTGTCGATCGCCCAGCGGATCAGGAACTGGATCAGCGTCTTCGGGACCGACGCGTTGACGTTGTAGTGGGACATCTGGTCCCCAACGCCGTACGTGCTCCAACCGAGCGCCAGCTCGGACAGGTCGCCCGTTCCGACCACGAGTGCGCCGTGGGAGTTGGCGAGCCGGAATAGATGTGACGTCCGCTCGCCGGCCTGGACGTTCTCGTAGGTGATGTCGTACACGGCCTCGCCGTCCGCGGCCGGATGGCCGATGTCGCGGAGCATCTGGGTGGCCGAGGGCCGGATATCGATCTCGCCGGCGCTGACGCCGAGCGCCTCCATCAGCTTGTGGGCGTTCCCGAGGGTCAGGCTGCTGGTGGCGAAGCCAGGCATCGTGTAGCCGAAGACGTTCGTCCGCGGCAGCCCGAGCCGGTCCATCGCGTCCACGGCCACGGTCAGCGCGTGGGTCGAGTCGAGGCCGCCCGAGACGCCGATTACGAGCTTCTCGATCCCGGTGGCCTGGAGCCGCGTCTCGAGCCCTCGGACCTGGATGTTGTAGACGTCCTGGCAGCGCTCGTTGCGGCTCGCCGGGTTGGCGGGTACGTACGGGAAGCGCTCGAAATCGCGCTCGAGCTCGAGCTTCCCGGTTGGGACGCCGAGCTCGAACTCGATCCGGCGGATCGCCCTGACCCGGTCGAGCTGATCGTGGATCGAGTCGCCGAAGCTGCTCGTACTGGCCCGGTCGGAGACGATCCGGCCGAGGTCGACGTCGGCCAGGATCAACTGCTCCTCGTCCGAGAACCGCTCGGCCTCGGCAAGTCGCTCGCCGTTCTCGTAGATCATCGCCTGCCCGTCCCAGGCCAGGTCCGTCGTCGACTCCCCGAGTCCGGCCGCCGTGTACATGTAGGCGGCGATCGTGCGGGCAGACTGGGAGCCGCACAGGTCGTGGCGGTAGTCGGACTTGCCGATCGTCGTGTTGCTCGCGGACAGATTGGCGAGCACCGTCGCGCCCGCGAGCGCGGCGTACGTGCTCGGCGGGATTGGGGTCCACAGGTCCTCGCAGATTTCGACGTGGACGGTGAAATCGGGCAGGTCCGTGGCGGCGAAAATCAGGTCCGGTCCGCATGGAACCCGCTTCCCGACCAGATCGATCGATCTATCCACCAGGTCTCGCGCGGCTCGGAACTGGCGCTTCTCGTAGAACTCGCGGTACTCGGGCAGGTAGCTCTTGGGCACAACTCCGAGCACCTCTCCGCGGTGAATAACGACCGCCGTGTTGAACAGCCCGCCCTCGATCTCGAGCGGCGCGCCGACGACGATCACGGGGAGCAACGTGGCGCTGCCGGCGACGATCCTGTCGAGCCCCCGGCGCACCGCCGACAGCAGGGCGTGCTGGTGGAGCAGGTCGTCGATCGCGTACCCCGACAGACCCAGCTCGGGGAAGATCACGACCGCCGCCTTCGCGTCCGAGGCGCGCTCGGCGAGCGCCAGCGCCCGCTCGGCGTTGAAGTCGGGCTCCGCGATTCCGACGTACGGGACGGCGGCGGCCACGCGCACGAATCCGTGCCGGTAGAGCGAACCGAAGGCGGAGCGATCGGGCTCAGGCGAGGCGCTCATCGTCCGTCAGTATCCCGAGAGTGCCCGCCGAAACGGCACGTCGGCGCCCAATTCGGGGCTCCGAGAGGAATGCGAGCCCAGTTCGTGGGTACAACCGGCGGCAAAGATCTTTCGCCATGGGGCTAAAGGCAACGGCATCTCGCGCCGAGACCATTAGCGAAGCGTCAGCAACCACTCCGATCGCAATGAACTCAGAACGCGCCAGCGCCTACCGCCGAGTGATGAAGACGCTCGACGATCTTGGTCCGGCCAAGCTCCTCGCCGAGGAGCAGGACCGGATCCGCCACGCGGCCGACACCCTGATCTTCAGCGCGAATCCCGGTGAGGACGCGGCGGCGCAAGAGGCGATGGGCGACATCGACCGTCTGTGCCGTGGACTGATCGAGTCCGGCCGGTGGCACGAGGCCACCGCAATGCGCCTGGCCGATGACATCGCTGATTGCGGGCTCGCGCGCGTGCCTGCTGCCCGCGCGGCCTGAAGTCACAGATCGGCCGGAGCGCCGCCTAATCAGGAGTTTTCGACCACAGGACGTCGCCCAGGCCGAGCAGCTCGAGCGGCCGCTTCACGACCGGGCTGACGTGCGGGTCGATCTCGAACGTCCAGCCGGAGCGGTCCGAGTCCAGACGCGCCCGTGTGACGACCCGAATGCCGCTGCTGTCGATAAAGGACAACTCCGAAAGATCGAGGCATACGGCCGCGTCCTGCGCCTTGAGCTGTTCGAGGCGCGCTTCGAGCTGGTCGGCGACGGTCAGGTCGAGCTCGCCGAAGCAGGTCAGCCGCACCGCACCGTCGGGGTCCTGGTCCTCACCAATCCAGAATTGAGGCGGCATCGTTCCGGGCGCATCGTCTCACGTTGAGCCGCGCCCGCGCAACCCGATGCTTTCCGCTAATCCGGCCGTTACAGGAGCTCGGCGATCAGTGCGGCCGCCCGCCTTGCGCCGCTTGGGTCGACGGGCGCGTAGTTCGGCTGCTCGCCGACTGACTCCGCGATCGCGCCGGCGATCTCCTCCGGCGTCGTCTCCGCGAGCTCGAGCCACTTTCGTGCGCCGTGGCGGTCGAGCCGGTGGCGGACGTGGTAGCGCTGCTCGAAGTGGCCGGCGAGCGGGAGGGCGATGAACGGGCGCCTGGCGGTCACGAGCTCCATCGTCGTCGACAGGCCGCCCTGTACGACCGCCACGTCACAGGCGGCCAGCTCCCGATAGAGCTCGTGCACGTACCCACGGAGCTCGAGCCCGTCGATACGCGGCAGCTCCCAGGGGTCGATCCGCGGGCCCGTGACCGCGACCATCCGCAGGCCCGGCACGCGCTCGCGTGCCAGCGGGAGCGCCTCAATCACGCGGCGGAGCATCGAGGCGCCGGCTCGCGACCCGCCGACCGACACGAGGCAGACGGGATCCGAGCCGTAACCGAGCGCCTCCCGCAGATCGGCCCGGTCCCCGAGCGTCGCCGGGTCGAAGCTCGGGACGTAGCCGGCGAACTCGTAATGGCGTTCGGTCCAGGCGCGGATCTCGGGCAGACCGGGGCCGAAGTCGCGGGCGATTACATCCTCTGGCTCGCCGATGAAGATCGACTTGTCCCGAACCGCCGGGTAGCGCTCGACGTGCTCGATCGTCTCGGCGTTGTAGTCGGCCGTCAGGAACGCCTCGCGCGGGCCGTACTCCGGCATTGGGAGGTAGCCGACGAAGTCGGTCAGCCACGCGTACGGAGCGGTCTTGAGCTCCGGGTTCTCGTGGAGGAAGTGGTCGACCTCCCAGGCTTCGTCCCCGATCCACACGTCGAACGCCTCCTCAGCGACGACGTCGCTGAACACCATGAAGTTCGCGCACAGGATCTCGTCCATGCGGCGCAGGGCCTCGAACACGTGGAGCTCGTGCGCCCCCGCCTCGCGGTCGATGTGACCCGACTCGCTGGCGAGCTCGGCGCTCGCCGGGTGGATGGTCTCGCCGCGCCGCTCCAGGACGGCCGTGACCGGTGGCTGCGCGAGCCACTCGATCTCGAGCGTCGGGCGCAGCCGTCGGAGCTCATCGGCGATCCGGACGTCGCGCCAGGCATGACCGAGACCGATCGGCGAGGAGATGAACAGGGCGCGCCGGTGCCGGACCGGCGCTCTCACCCACGTGCGGGATCGGGGAGGTGCCCCGGCTGTCCTTGCCGCGAAATCACGTAGTAGGCGATTCACCGGGGCGGGATCGCGCGCATTGGGCACGTGGCCGGATCCCTCCATGACGACGAGCTCGCCGCCCGTCAGCTCGGCGATCCGCTCCGAGCGGCCGATCGGGATTACGCGGTCCTCGGTTCCGTGCACCAGCAGCACGGGGCACTGAATCGATCTCAGCAGCTGCTCGAACCCGGCTACGTCGGCCGTTGAGGCGATCCTGGCCTCGATCGTCCGGACCAGCGTCTCGGGATCGCCGTCGAGCCCCCAGGCGATCGCGTCATCGATCTGCTTGGTCGAGTGCGGCTCGCACAGGCACTCGGAGAAGAACCACTCCAGGAAAGCGCGGTGGTCCGAGCGCCAATAGTGGCGGTTGTACTTCTGCCAGCCCTCGTAGCGGTCGCGCTCGGCGTCGAAGTCGAAGCCTTCCTGCCACCCGGGCGGGTCCGGCACGAGCGGCACCGGCACCGACGGTGCGATCGCGCAGGCGCCGAGGACGCGATCCGGGTGCTCGGCCGCCAGCATAAGCGCGCGCAGGCCGCCCATCGACAGCCCCGCGACGCACGCGGACTGCACCCCACTGGCGTCGAGCACGGCCACGGCGTCGGCGATGAACTCGCGTTCGTGGTACGCCGATGCCGACGTCGGCCGGTCGGACATGCCGTTGCCCCGTCCGTCGAACGTGACCACCCGGAACTGGCGGGCCAGGTAGGGGATCTGCGCCTTCCAGTGGCGCGAATGGATGACCGACCACGTGGGGAGGAGCAGCACCGCCCCCTCACCCTCGCCGAATGACTCCCAGTACACCCGGACGCCGTCGCGTTCGACGAAGCCCGTCTGGTCCGGGAGCCGCGCGGGCGTCTCGGTGTCGCTGCGCCCCACGCGGTCGATCGTAACCATCACGGCTCTTCCGCTACTTCACGGTCGCGCCTCGAACACCAGGTTGAACGGTGTCTCGGCGGCCCGGCGGAAGCGGGAGAACCCGCCGGCGGCCACGACGTCCCCAATCCGTGCTTCGCCGGCCTGCGCCCCCAGTGCGAGTCCGACCTCCTGCGAGAGCGAGGCCGGCGTGCACAGGAACGTCGAGAAGCCGTAGAACGTCCGGCCGACCGGGTTGAGGTTGTCCTCGATCCGGTCACCGGCCATCGGCTCGACGATCATCCACGTCCCGTCGGCTTTGAGGAGCGCGTGAACGCGGCTGGCCGCGCCGACCGGGTCGCCCATGTCGTGCAGGCAGTCGAACATCGTCACGAGGTCGTAGCCGTCTCCGGGGGTTTCGCCGGCGAGCGTCGTCTCGAACCGCACGCGGTCCGTGACGCCGGCCTCCTGCGCGCGCTCCCGGGCCGTGGCGATCGATCCCTCGTGGTAGTCGTAGCCGTCGAACGTCGAATTCGGGTACGCCTGCGCCATCAGGATCGTCGAGGCGCCGTGCCCGCAGCCGATGTCGGCGACCTTCGCCCCGGCCTCGAGCTTCTCGACGACGCCATCGAGCGCGGGGAGCCACGCCGTGGTCAGATTCGCGTTGTAGCCCGGCCGGAAGAAACGCTCGCACCCCTCGAACACGTCGTGGTTGTGCTCGTGCCATCCAACCCCGGCGCCCGTCCGCGCCGACTCGGTGATCCGCGGCGAATCGATGATCGACCCGACCGCGGTCTGGAACAGACCGGGCAGGTAGGCCGGGCTCTGATCGTCGGTGAGCGCCATCGTCTGCTCGGGCGGCAGGGTGTAGCGGCCGCTTGCGGGGTCGTAATCCACGAAACCGCCTGCCGCCTGGGCGTTCAACCATTCCCGCACATAGCGCTCGCTGACTCCCGCTCGCCGCGCCAGCTCGACCGCGGACAGCGGGCCGGCGCCGGCGAGCGCGCGGTACAGGCCGAGCTTGTCGCCCATCACGACCAACGCGGCGTTGAGCGCGGCGCCGACCTCCTCGACCGCCCGGAACACGAACTGGTTGAGCTTGTCCGGATCGAGCTGGACCGGTTCATCTACGACTGACATGCTGCTGCCTCCTGTGTTCGGCTTCGTCGCGGCCTGCGGTCGCGTTTCTGGGACCGTAAGCGCGACGCGGGGGCTTCGCTTCAGGGGGCCACCTAGTCTTCCGGCGGGCCGTGGCGCTCGCGTTCGGGGCAGCTGGTAAGTCAGAATCGCCCCATGCTGCTCGGGCGCACAGAGGAGCGGCTCGCACTCGACCATTTGCTGGGACAGGCGCGCGAAGGACACAGCGGCGTCCTCGCGGTCGTTGGAGAGCCGGGAATCGGAAAATCCGCGCTCCTCGACTACGCCGCGCGGGCCGCCCGCGGTATGCGCGTGTTGCGGGCCCGCGGGATCGAGTCGGAGGCCGAGGTCCCGTTCGCCGGGCTGGCGGAACTGTTACGTCCCGTGCTTGGCGTGATGGAGCAAATTCCGGCCCCGCAAGCCCAGGCGCTGGCCGGCGCCCTCGCACTCGGCCCATCCACCGCGCGGGACCGGTTCTCGATCGGCGCGGCGACGCTGAGCCTGCTGTCGGCGTGCGCTGACGAGGCGCCACTCGTCGTACTGATCGACGATGCCCACCTGCTCGACGGCTCGAGCGCCGGGGCGCTGCTGTTCGCCGCGCGCCGCCTGATTGCCGATCCGATCGCGGTGGTGCTCGCGGTCCGCGAGGGAGAGCCGTCGTTGCTCGACGGAGCCGACCTGCGGGTTCTCCGCGTGGGCGGCCTGAGTCAGTCCGCCGGGGTCGAGCTGCTGGCGTCCGCGCAGGTGTCCCCCGACGCCGCCGAGCAGCTCCACCGGGCGACCGGCGGCAACCCACTGGCCCTGCTCGAGCTCGCTCCCGACGCTGCCGTCGTCGCGAGCCAGCCGTATGGGCCGATCCCGATCTCGACAAGCATCGCCGACGCGTTCCTGCGCCGCTTCGGCCAGCTGCCCGCGACAACCCGGCGGCTGCTCGTGCTGGCGGCGGCCAGCGACGGTGGTGACTGCACGCTGCTGGCACGGGCGGGCGGTCCGCTCGGGCTGGAGATCGGTGAGCTCGCGGCGGCCGAGGAGGCCGGGCTCGTGACCATCGACGGCGTTCGTGTCGAGTTCCGTCATCCGCTGGCGCGCTCCGCCGTCTACGCCCAGGCATCGGCTGCGGAGCGTCGCGGTGTGCACGCGGCGCTCGCCAGAGCTCTGCCCGATCGCGACCTCGACCGTCGCGCCTGGCACCTGGCGGCTGCCGCGATCGGGCCGGACGAAGTCGTTGCTTCTGCGCTCGAGCAGGCGGGGGCGCGTGCCCTCGATCGCAGTGCCTACTCCGTTGCCGCCGCCGCGTTCGAGCGCGGCGCGGGCCTGCAACCGGACGAGAGCGAGCAGGCGGAGCTGCTGTTTCGCGCCGCGGACGCCGCCTCTCTGGCGGGCGAATGGCCGCGGACGCTGGCGCTCATTGAGAACGCCCGTCTGCACGCCGGCGACCCGGTGCTCGTCGCGCGGATCGACCAGGTGTGGAGCCTGGTGGCGCTGCGCCAGGGCCCAGTGATCGAGGGATGCCGGCTGCTGGTCGACGCCGCCGAGCGGGTGGCCCAGACCGACCCCGAGCTCGCCGTGGTGATGCTCGCCCAGTCCGTCCTGGGCGGGTTCTACGCCGGCGCCACCTCGGCGATGGTGTCCGCAGCGGAGCGAGCCGCGGCGCTGGCGCAGAAGGCCGGATCGCAGCGAGCACTGCTGCTGGCCGCGGTCGCCGAAGGTCAGGCGCTGGTGGCCGCTGGCATGGGCGAGGCCGGGGCAGCCGCCGTCCGCCGGGCGATCGCGCTGTTCGAGGGGTTCGACGAGTTCTTTGATGAGCCCCTGCTGGTCGTCTCGGCGACGGTCGGCGCGCTGTACCTACGCGAGGCGCAGATCGGACGTGACCTGATCGAGCGGGCGTTCGCGAGCACCCGGCGCCAAGCCGCCGTGGGCACGCTGCCCCAGCTCCTGCACCTCGTCGCCCGCGACCAGGCGACCACCGACCAGTGGAAGGCGGCCGAGGGCTCTTATGACGAGGCGATCCGACTCACGCGCGAGACGGGGCAGCAGGTCGAGCTCGCCGCCGCGCTGGCCGGGGTGGCCTGGCTCGAGGCCCGCGAAGGGCGCGAGGCGGCGTGCCGCGCCCACGCGGCGGAGGCGCTGGCGCTGTCCGAGCAGCTGGGGATCGCGCTGTTCAGCATCTGGGCCGTGCAGGCGCTCGGCGACCTCGAGCTCGCCCTCGGCCGGCCGATGGCCTCGATTGTCCACCATGAGGCGCAAATCGAGGAGATGAAGGTGCACCGCATAGCCGATGTCGACATGTCGCCGGCGCCCGAGCTCGTCGAGGCATACCTCCGCCTCGACCGAGCCGCCGACGCGGAGTCGATCGCCGCCGAGTACGAAGCCGCTGCTGAGGCGAAGGGCCAGCCGTGGGCTCGCGCGCGAGCGCTGCGCTGCCGCGGGCTCCTCGCCGCCGATGCGTTCGAGCCGTGCTTCGATCAGGCGCTGGCGCTCCACGAGCTAACGCCCGACGTGTTCGAGCTCGCGCGCACGCGCCTCTTCTACGGCGCCAGGCTGCGGCGGCACCGCCGGCGCGTGCGCGCCCGCGAGCAGCTCCGTGCCGCGCTCGAGGTATTCGACCGGGTCGGTGCGAAGCCGTGGGCGGATCAGGCCATGGCCGAGCTCGAGGCGACGGGCGAAACGGCACGCCGACGCGATCCGAGCACGCTTGACGAGCTCACCCCGCAGGAGCGCCAGATCGCCCGGCTGCTCGCGGAGGGCAACACGACGCGCGAGGCCGCGGCGGCGGTGTTCCTCAGCCCGAAGACCGTCGAGTACCACCTCTCTCACGTCTACCGGAAGCTCGGAATCCACTCCCGTCAAGAGCTACGCGAAGCGCTCCTGACGTGACGGAGCGCTCACCATCCGCTCAGCGAAAGCGTTGTCGAGCGCCGCGCGGAGGCCGATCGCCAGCGCCCCGGTGAGAACGGCGGCGTCGCCGAGGCTCGAAACCTCGACGCGCGGGGCAAACGGCAACTGGGCGTCGAGCCGCTCACGGATCGGCGCCAGGAGGAGGTCGCCGTTGGCGCCGATCCCGCCCCCGAGCACGACGAGCTCGAGATCGGCGACCGCGGCGATCGGCGCGATGTGGACGGCGATCCGCCGTGCCGCCTCCTCGACCACGGCGTGGGCGAGAGCGTCTCCGGAGCGGGCGGCGCCGAAGATCGCGGGGACGGCGTACGGCGCACTCAAGGTGGTGGCCAGCCGTCCTCCCCCGGCGAGCGTGGCGGCGACCGCCGACAGGGCCGCTGCACATGGGTCGTCCCGCTCTCCGGCCGCGCCGCCGAGCGCGAAGTCGAGCTCGCCGGCGGCGCCGTGGTGGCCGCGGTGCAGCTCGCCACGAATCACGATTCCCTGCCCCCAGGCCAGTGCCAACGGACAGAAACGCGAAGTTGTCGACCCCGCGAGCGACCCCACGCCAGCGCTCCCCGACGGCGGCGAGGTTGATGTCGTTCTCGACCGACACGCGGACGCCGATCCGGGTCTCGAGCTCCTGCGCGACATCGACGCCTTCGAGCCCTGCGATGTTCTCGGCCAACCGCACATCGCCAGTGCCCGGGTCGACGGCGCCTGGGACGCCGATCGTCGTTCCGTCGATCGCGTCCGGGGAGAGCTCGCATGCCGCGATCAGCTGCTGCTTGAGCTCGGCCGCCGCGTCCAGCAGGGTGAGCGCGTCGGCGCCGGCCGCGGGAACATCCTGGCGCGCACGGACGTCGCCGTGTAAATCGCAGATGGCGCCGCGCAGGAAGCGGGCGCCCATGTCGAGTCCCAGTACCAGCCGGGCCTCGGCCACCGACTCGAACAGCGTCGCCCCGTACCGGCCCCGGTGACCGACGCCGTCGACCTCGCGCACGAGCCGCGCGTCGAGCAGCGACTGCAAGGCAAGCGAGACGGTCGGCTTCGAGATCCCGACCCGCCGTGAGAGCTCCGCGCGCGAGATCGGAGCGTCGGCTCGGATCGCCTCGAGCACGGTGCGCTCGTTGAGCGCACGGAGCATTGCCGGTGTAGCGGACACGTCGTCCTATCCGCTCAGTCGCTCGCCCGTCACGGGATCGAATACGTGGGCCTCGCCGGCCCGCGGCATCAGCGCCACGGCCTCACCGCGGTCCGGAGGGTTGCGCCAGTCGGTGCGGGCGATCAGCTTCGTCTCGATTCCGCCGAGCTCGGCGACGCAGAATGCATACGCGTCCGCGCCGAGCTCCTCGACGACCTCCACCCGGGCGCGGATCCCGCCGCCCGAGCTGATCTCGAGCGACTCGGGCCGCAGCCCCACGACCACCTCGTCGAGGTGACGGGCCCGGGCCGCGGACGTCGTCTCGTCCGGAAGCTCGACCTTGACCCCGCACAGCTCGGCGACGCTGTCGCCGTTCATCCGCGCTGGGCACAGGTTCATCGCCGGTGATCCGATGAACCCGGCGACGAATATGTTCGCGGGCCGGTTGTACAGCTCCCGCGGCGGGCCGACCTGCTGGAGGCGACCGTCGCGAAGGACGGCGACGCGCTGGCCCATCGTCATCGCCTCGACCTGATCGTGGGTGACGTAGAGCATCGTCGTGCCGAGCCGGCGCTGGAGCGCGGCGATGTCGACCCGCATTTTCACGCGCAGCTTGGCATCGAGGTTCGAGAGCGGCTCGTCCATCAGGAAAACCTGCGGGTCGCGGACGATCGCGCGGCCCATCGCCGCGCGCTGGCGCTCGCCTCCCGACAGCTGCCCGGGCTTGCGCTCGAGCAGGGGGGTGAGGCCGAGCATCTCGGCCGCGTCGGTCACCCGGCGGTCGCGCTCGGCCTTGCGGACGCCCGCCATTTTCAGCGGGAAACCGATGTTCGAGCGGACGTCCATATAGGGGTACAGCGCGTAGTTCTGGAACACCATGGCGATGTCACGCTGCTTCGGAGGTAGGTCGGTCACATCGCGATCGCCGATGTAGACAGCGCCGGCGTCCACCTCCTCGAGCCCGGCCAACATCCGCAGCGCCGTCGACTTGCCCGATCCCGAGGGCCCGACGAGCACGAGCAGTTCGCCGTCATTAAGGGTCAAGTCGAGCCGGTCGACCGCGGGCGCTTCGGAGCCGCGGAACAGCCGAGTCGCTTGCTCGTATCGGACTTCAGCCATGGGAGCTCCTTGGAAGTTCGTGGGCGCTCGAGCCATCCGGGCTCGTATCGCTTGTCAGGACGCGCGAGCCGTCGCCTTCGATCCGCCGGAACGCGTCGTCGAGCTCGGCCCGTGCGCGCGCCGCGGCGTCGGAATTCAGACCGAGCTCGTCGAAGCCGAGCAGCGCCGCGCCGACAATCGGCGCGACCGGGGCGACGAGCACGCTTGCGGCGTGGGCGACCTCGCGGACCCCGAGCGAGATCCGCTCGATCGCGCTCGGTGACGCGGCTCTGATCAGGCCGCCGCCGAGGACGACGTCGGGGGCCATGTCGCTCAGCTCGAGGCTCCTCAGCGCCGCCGTCGCGAACGCGATCACCTCGTCGGAGAGGCGTCCAACGATCCCAGCAGCGACGGGATCTTCCTCAGCGGCGGGGAACACGACCCGAGCCAGCTCTCCAAGCCGTTCGCCCGGCAGCTCACGCAGGTGGATCGCGCGGGCAACGTCGAACGGCTCGGTCATGTCGTAGTAGGCGGGAACGGCCAGCTCGAGGATCGTCCGCGGGCCACGACCGTCCGCGCTCCGTGCCGCCGCGAACAGCGCGGCGAGCCCGACGTCGTAGCCGCCGCCCCAGTCGCCGGTGATCGCGCCCAGCGCTGGGAACCGGGCCTGGCGGCCATCGGGCGCGAGGCCGACGCAGTTCATCCCCCCGCCGGCCACGACCGCCACGCCCCATCCCCGATCGGTGCCCGACCGCAGCAGCGCGAACGTGTCGTTGTCGACCGCGAGTCGCTCCGAGAAGCCGAGCGGCTCGATGCCGGCCCGCAGGGCGGCGAGCTCCTCGGGCAGGTCGGCGCCGGCGACCATGATCTGGGCCGTCGCGGGCTGGACTGTGCTGCGGGGGTCGAGCCCGGCGCTCGAGATCGCCTCGGCGAGCAGCCCTTCGAGGAGCTCGACGCAACCGTCGACGCCGACGAAGTGCGGCGAGCTCCGCCCACCGCGCACGAGCGCCACCAGCGCGCCGCTCGTGTGGACCAGGGCCAGGTCGGTCTTGACGTTGCCGCCGTCGACCGCGAGAACGAGGTCACCGAGCGCGCTCACGATCGCACGCCCGAGACGTCTCGGTCCTCGGCGGCCAGGAGCCGGTCCAGAAGTTGGTCGGAGAGCCGGCACTCGCGCACGAGCGGATTCGTCATCAGCGCCAGGCGCGCGGTGTCGCGGTCGCGCGTGATCGCCGCCGACGCCGCCAGCCGCTCATACGCGGCGACGTGCTGGACGAGGCCGAGCAGCTCAGGCGCCAGCGGCCGCTGTGGCAGCGGCACCGGTCCGTCGCGTCCGATCGCGGCCGGGACCTCGACCACGTCGTCGTCGGCCAGACCCGCAAGCGTGCCTCCGTTTCGCATGTCGACGACCTGGGGGTCGCCGGCGTCCGTGGCCAGGGAGGCGACCAGCTGGGTCGCCGCCTCGCTGTAGTAGGCGCCGCCCCGCTTGTCGAGCAGCGCCGGTTTCTCGGTCAGCGACGGGTCGCAGTACAGCTCGAGCAGCTCGCGCTCGATCTCGGCCACGGTCTGTGCTCGGGGCGGGCCCATCCGCTGCTCCTGGACCACCTCGCGCTCTGCGTAGAAGTAACGGAGGTAGTAGGAGGGGATCGCCCCGAGCCGCTCGATCAGCGCCCGCGGCAGTCCGATCTCGTGTGCCAGCTCGTCGCCCGCCTCCCCGATCACCTGGTCGAGGATGTCGCGCCCATCGACCCACACGGCACGGATCCAGGTCAGGTGGTTGAGGCCGACCTGGTCAACGAGTACCCGTGCTGGGGGCACACCGAGGTGCGCGGCGATCTGGCGCTGGAAGTTGATGGCCACGTTGCACAGACCCACCGCCCGGTGGCCCTCATCGAGCAGGGCGCGGGTGACGATCCCGACCGGGTTGGTGAAGTCGACGATCCACGCGTCGCTGGCGGCGAGTTCCCGAGCGCGCTCGGCGATCTCGAGCACGACGGGCACGGTTCGCAGTGCCTTCGCCAGCCCGCCGGCGCCCGTCGTCTCCTGTCCGACACAGCCGCAGGCGGCCGGGATCGTCTCGTCCCGGAGACGGGCCGCCTGTCCGCCGACCCGGATCTGGATGAGGACGGCGTCGGCCCCGTCGAGCGCTCTGTCGCGCTCGCCTGTGAGCTCGAGCGCGCCGGCGAAGCCCTGGCGCTCGAGGATCCGGCCCGCCAGTCCGCCGACGATCTCGCGCCGCTCCTCGTTGATGTCATGGAGTACGAGCTCGCGCACGTCGATCCGTTCGCGCTCGCGCATCAGGCCGGACACGAGCTCCGGCGTGTACGTCGAACCGGCACCGATGATCGCGAGCTTCATCCCTTCACCCCGGTGAGCGTGATGCCCTCGACGAACGCCTTCTGGGCGAAGAAGAACAGGATGATCACGGGCGCCGTGAACACGACGGTCCCGGCCATCACGAGATTCCAGTTGACGGTGTAGAGGTTGCGGAACTGGGCGAGCCCTACCGACAGCGTCCAGTGGGCGGGGTTCTGGATCGTGTAGAGCAGCGGGCCCCAGAAGTCGTTCCAGCACAGCAGGAAGCTGAACAGAGCCACGGCGGCGATCGCCGGCTTGGCCAGCCGGGCGACCACCTGAAGCATGATCCGGAATTCCCCGCAGCCGTCGATCCGGGCCGCGTCGAGGTAGTCCGTCGGGATCGTGAGGAAGAACTGCCGCAGCAGGAAGATCGAGAACGCGTCGCCGAACCAGTTGGGGATCACGAGCGGCCAGATAGTTCCCACCAGGTGGAGATGGGCGAACATCACGTACACCGGGATCACGGTCACCTGCGGCGGCAGCATCATCGACACCAGGACACCGACAAATACGACGTTGCGCCCCCTCCAGCGCAGGCACGCCAGCGCGTATGCGACAGGCACGCTCGAGAGCACCAGGCCGAGCGTCGCCAGCGACGCGTACAGGAACGTGTTCGCGGCGTAGCGCAGCATCGGCGCCTCGTTGAACACCTGGACGATGTTGTGGAAGTCGAACGGATGGGGCCAGAGCTTCGGCGTCAGCGCCTGCGCATTTGTCATCAGGCCGGTGAGCACCATGAACACGAACGGGCTGACGAATATGACCGCGAGCACAATCAGGATGCTGTGATCGGCGACCGCGATCAGCAATCGCTTGCGTCTGACCGCCCGGGGCACGGTCCGCCGGACCAGCGGCGGGCGGACCTCGATGCCGGACGCGTCGACCGTGGTGGCCACTACTTCGGCGCTCCCTGTGTGTGGACCCAGCGGACCGAGTGGCGCAGGATCAGCAGCGTGACCGCGAGCGATACGACCAGCAGCAGCATCGACAGCGCCGCGGCGTAGCCCATGTTGAAGTACCGGAAGCCCTGCTGGTAGAGCAGCAACGGGTAGAACAGGGTCGAGCCGTCGGGATAGCCGAGCGTCACCGAGCTGTCGCCGGCCCCGCCGGCGGCACCGGGTGGCGCGACCGTGCTCGCGACGTAGGCCTGATCGAAGTACTGGAGCCCTGCGATCACGGCGATCACGATCGAGAACAGGATCACCGGGCTGATGCTCGGCAGGGTCACGTGCCACAGCCGCCTGAGCGCCCCCGCGCCGTCGAGCTCGGCGGCCTCGTGAAGGTGCTTTGGCACGTCCAGGATGGCGGCGAGGAAGATGACCATCGCGTTTCCGATCCCCCACACGCTCAGCAGAGTCAGCGAGGGCTTGGCCCACTGCGGCGACTGGAACCACAGTGGCCCCGTGATCCCGATCTTGGACAACAGTGTGTTGACGGGCCCCGTCCCTGGGTTGAATATAAACACGAAGCCCAGGGTCGCGGCGACCGTCGGGACGAGCGTCGGGAGGTAGAAGAGCGTCCGGAAGATCCCGACGCCCGCCTTCGCGCGGGTGACCATGATCGCGACCCCGAACGCGAACACGACCTGGAGCGGCACCGCGATCCCCAGGAACCAGAGCGTGTTGGTGACGGCGGGCCACACCTCCTGGTCGCCGCCGAACAGGTACTTGTAGTTCGCCAGTCCGATCCACACGGGGCTCGACAGGAGGTCGTAGTGGGTGAACGACAGATATGCGTTGTCAATCAGCGGATAGCCGAAGAACACGCTGAATCCGACGATCCACGGGCTCATGAACGCCAGCACGATGAACCGCCGGCGCCACGCCGCACGCCTTTTCGCGTGTCTTCGGGCCGGGCTGAGCGGCGGCAGGGCGGGGCGCGCCGACGCCGCCCGAAGCGCGCTCATCGCGCGCGCCTCACGGTCACGGGGCTCCCTGTCCCTGGGTTGAGTTTGCGACCTGCGCGTCGATCTGCTGGTCGACGCCCCTAAGACCTGAGACCAGGCCGGATTCAGGCACCGAGCCATCCTCCCACTTGCTCTGCCAGCTCTGGAGCATCTCCTGGTTGGCCTGACCGATCGCCGTGTTCGGATCGGTCTGAGTGTGCGGATTGGCGAAGATCTTCAGGAACGTGTCGAACTGCGGGTTGCTTGTCAGGGTCGGGTCCGAGAGTGCCGATTTGATCGTGGGGATGTTGCCGAGCCCGTTCGCGAACTTCTCGATCGCGGTGGTGTTGAACGCGAGGTATTTGGCCAGCAGCCAGGCCGCAGCCGGGTTAGCCGCACCCTTCGGGATCCCGATCGTATTGCCGGTCGTGTAACCGCCGCCATACAGGGTGGGCTGCGCAGGATCAACGGGCATCGGCGCCGTGCCGTACACGATCTTGGCGCCGTCGGACTTGATGAACTGGACGCGCCACTCCCCGTCGATCTGCATCGCGATCTTGCCGGCCTCGAAATCATTGGTGGGTGAGAACTCCTCACCGGCCTTTGAAAGGAAACGCGCCAGCTTGCTGGCTCCGTAGAAGTCGATCAGCTGCTTGTCCCAGCGCATGTACGCGGCCCAGGTCGGGTCGGTCGATAAGGACGATTTGCCGTTCTCATCCCACTGCGAGTTCCACAGCGGCGCGTAGTGCGCCGCGGGGTTCTCGTAGAAGGTGCTGGTCGGGACGAAGCCAGCGACCTTGATCGATCCGTCCGGATTGAACTGGGTCAGCTTCTCCGCGTCCTGCGTGAGCTCCGCGAACGTCTTCGGAGGCGAGGTGATGCCGGCCTGCTTGAACATCGCCTTGTTGTAATAGAGACCGTATGCGTCGGCGAGGTCGGGCACGGCGCAACGGTCGCCGTTGTACTGGGTGTAATCCCGGACCGCCGTCGGCAGCTCGCCTAAGTTGACGTGATCCCGCTGGATGTAGGGATTCAGGTTGATCCATGCTCCGGTGCCGCAGTATTCGCCCAGGTTCTCAGCGGCCTGAGACATCGTCAGGTCGGGCGGGCTGCCGCTGCGGATCGCCGCGACGATGTTGTCGTCGGTGACCCCACCCCTGCTCTTCACCGTGATGTTTGGATAGAGCTTGTGGAAGTCCGCGATCACACTGTTCATGTCGGCAAGCTGCCGGCCCGTGAACGGATTCCAGAACGTGATCGTGACGGGCTTGCCGTTGTATTGGGCGGGGGCACTCCCGCCGCTGCCGGTCGCACTCGAGCTGCTCCCGCCGCAGGCGCTCAGCGCCACTGTCGATAGGGCAACAGCCAACACCGCCGCGCTGCGTCGCATTTCTCCGCTCCTCCGTACTGCCCTAATTAGTTAGGAACCCTTCCTGCTTGGTCGGACTGTATTGAGTAAATCCAGGTGATGTCAAGCCGATTCACAAATGCCTAATGGTTGTCTTGTAAGGAGAGCTAACTAGCAGTAGGGTGTTGATGTGGGCCCCGCTGCGCTCAGCTACCTCGAGTCCGAGGCTCGCGAGCAGGGCGAGATGCTCGCCGGAAGAACCGCTCACGGATGGGACCAGGCCCGCGCGGCGGCCGGGCTCCTGCGCCGGGCGGACGTCGACTATCTCGTGGTCGCGGCCCGTGGCAGCTCGGACAACGCCGCGCGGTACGCCCAGTACCTCCTCGGCCTCGAGGCGAGGCTTCCGGTAGCCCTCGCGGCGCCGTGGCTCTACTCGAGCTCGGCGCCACCAGTGCTCGCGCGCGGCGCAGTCCTGGCGATCTCGCAGTCGGGCCGCTCGCCCGACATCACCGGAGTCGTCACGGCGGCGCGCGAGCAGGGTCGACCGACGATCGTGCTGACGAACGACCCGGCCTCGCCGCTGGCAGTCGGGGCCGATATCGTCGTCCCGCTTCTCGCCGGGGTCGAGCGCTCCGTGGCGGCGACCAAGACCTATCTGGCGTCGCTGCACGCGATCGCGCAGATCGCCACGTGCTTGCGTCCGGAGCCGGATCCGCAGCGAGCTCGTTGGTTCGAGCGGTTGCCCGGGATCGTCTCGGCGGTGGTAGATCAGCAACTCGCCGCGCGCGCTCGGTTCGATCGGCTCGCCCCGGCTCGGCTCGTGACCGTGGTCGGCCGCGGGCTCCAGTTTTCGACCGCGTACGAGACCGCGTTGAAGGTCCGCGAACTGAGTGGGATTCCCGCCGAGGCGTTCTCGGAGCCGGACCTGATGCACGGACCGATCGCCGCCCTCAGCGCGGCCGGGGCCGTGTGGCTTGTGAGCACGGCCGGCCGCGAGCAGCCGGTGCCGGCTTTCTTCGCCGCTCCGGCGCGGGGCACCGGGGTGACGGTCGCGGTCTCAGACCGTGATGACGTGCTCGCCGGCGTGGACATCGGGATCCGGATCGAGGCTGGGCTGCCGGAGTGGTTGGCGCCGATCGTCTCGGTGATCCCGGGTCAGGTCGCAGCCCTTCGTCTCGGTGAGCTGTGCGGCGTCGAGCTCGATCAGCCGTACGGGCTGAGCAAGGTGACGCTGACGACGTGATCGCGCGGAGCCGATCGATGGTTGCGGCGCTGGCGGTCGGGCTGCTGGTCGTCCTGGGGCTCGCTGGCGGGTCCGGGGCCTCCGGTGGGACCGGCGTGATCGTGGCGTTCGTCCGTGTGAACCAGCTTGGGTACCCCTCGGCGGCGAGCAAGCGCGCGTACCTGATGTCGAGCGTGCCCGAGACGGGAGCCACGTTCGCGCTGCGACACCGCGCCGGCGGCGTGACGGTGCTGACCGGAGCGGTTGGCAGCTCTGTCGGCCGCTGGAGCAGGCGCTTCCAGTACGTCTACGCCCTCGACTTCGATGCAGTGCAGGCGGCCGGCAGCTACGTGGTGGACGTGATCGGGCCGGCGGCCGCGTCATCGCCGCCGTTCGCCGTCAACCCGGCCCCGGCGTTGTACGCCGGCGCCCTGCACAACACGCTGACCTTCTACGAGAACGAGCGCGACGGCCCCGACTTCATCCGCTCGGCGCTGCGCACCGCTCCGGGGCACCTGGGCGACGAGCACGCGCGGACGTATCTGACGCCGAAGGTCGATGACAACGGCGCTTTCAAGGGCGACCTCTCGCCGCTGGCCCAGCACATCGACGCCGCGGGCGGGTGGTGGGACGCCGGCGACTATCTGAAGTTCGTGCAAACAACCAGCTACACGGTGTCGTTGATGCTCACCGGGGTTCGCGACTTCCCGGACGAGATGGGGGTCGGCGCGGGCAGCTCGAACTTCACCGACGAGGCGCGCTTCGGCGTCCAGTGGCTCTTGCGAATGTGGAACGACCGCACTCGGACGCTCTACTACCAGGTCGGCATCGGGGACGGAAACGACAAGACGATCAGCGACCACGACATCTGGCGCCTGCCTCAGGCCGACGATCACTACGGCGGCACAAACGAGCTCTATCGCTACATCCGCCACCGCCCGGTGTTCCGCGCGGGGCCGCCGGGGTCACGGATCAGTCCGAACCTGGCGGGGCGCGACGCCGCTGCCTTCGGCCTGTGCTTTCAGGTGTTCCACAGCACGGACCGACGACTCGCCGATCGCTGTCTGCGTTCCGGCGAGCACATCTTCGCGCTCGCGAACACACACCCCACAGGCCATCTGCTGACCGCGATCCCGTGGGACTTCTATCCGGAGACGCAGTGGCGCGACGACTTGGAGCTGGGCGCCGTCGAGCTGGCCGACGCGGTTGGCGATCCGGGCGTTCCGCTGGGGTTGCCGCACCGGAACGAGCTCTACTACCTGCGCAGCGCAGCTCGGTGGGCCCGCGCGTACATCGCCACCTCGCGCCGTTCCGCCGACACCCTGAACCTGTACGACGTGAGCGGGCTGGCGCACTACGAGCTGATCCGCGCGATCGTCCGGTTCGGTGATCAGCGGGGGCTGGCCGTCGGGCCGGACGCACTGCTCGGCGATCTGCGACGCGAGCTGGAGAAGGCCATCGCGATCGGCCGGCGCGACCCGTTCGGGTTCGGGTTCCCGTGGAACGTCGAGGACACGGCGTCGCACGGCTTCGGACTCGCGGTGATGGCGAGCGAGTACGCGAGCCTGACCGGCAGCCAGGGATACCGCACCCTGGCCATCCGCTGGCTTGGCAACGTCCTCGGGGCGAACGCCTGGGGGTCCTCGCTGGTGATCGGCGATGGGACGAAGTTCCCCGACTGTCCCCAGCACCAGGTCGCGAACATCGCCGGGTCGCTGAACGGGAGGGGCGCCGTGCTCAACGGCGCCGTCGTCGAAGGGCCCAGCAATGCCGCCACGACCGGTTTCCTCACTCACATGCGACGCTGTCCGGCGGACCGCGTCGACTCCCTAGCTCCGTTCAACAGCAAAGCCGTGTTCCGCGACAACGTGCAGTCCTACTCAACGGTTGAGCCGGCGATCGATCTGACCGCGTCCTCGCCCCTGGCGCTCGCCTGGCAGATCGCCTCGCCCCGGCCGCTGGGCGCCGGATGACACGAGCACCGAGCGTCATCGCCGTCTCGCCACATCCCGACGACGAACTGCTCGGCGCCCCCGCGACCCTGATGGCGCTGCGCGACGCGGGCTGGCGGGTCATCAACCTCGTCTGCAGCCTGGGGCGCGTTGAGGACCACGAGCGCCGCCGGGCCGAGGTGATCGCGGCCTGTCGCGCCGCCGCCTTCGACCTAGAGATCCCAGACGGCCTCGGACCGATGGGACGCGACGACGATCTGGAGCGCGCACAGAGCCGGTGCTCGGCGGCGATCGTAGAGTTGGTGCAGCGGTCCGGCGCACGGTTGATCGTCGGCCCGTCGCCGCACGACGGCCATCACGGCCACGAGGTCGCCGGGCGAGCGATACGCGACGCGGTCGAAATGCGCGGGGAGCGGTTCGAGGTGATGTTCTGGGGACTTTGGAGCGATCTGCCGGTCCCGAATCGATTCGTCCCCTTCGGCGCCGATCGGCTGTGCGAGATTCAGCGCGCCCTGCGCTCACACGCCGGCGAGCTCCAGCGCAACCGCTTTGACCGGTTACTCGAGAGCCGCGCCGCCGCGAACGCTGTGCTGGGCCCCGAGCGCGTCTTCGGCTTCGGCTCGGGCGCAACGCCGCACGAGTACGCCGAGCTGCTGACCCATGTCATCTGGACTGCGACCGGCGGTTGGAAACTGACGCCGCCGCAAACGCTCGATCCCGAGGCTCCGCAGGCATACGAGGGCGTCCAAGGCGCCGACATCGGCTGGTGGCTTCACGCTCGGAGCGTCCGCAGCGTCATCCCTCTCTAACATGACGGCCGGCAGGTCGTACCTAAGTCTGAAGCTGGCCGACATGCGCGCAGCATCGCTGTCGACAGGGCCCGTTCATGATGACCGCAAGCGACGACAAATTCCACGTCGAGATCGAGCCTGACCGTCAGCGGGTGATCGTCCGGCCGGTCGGGGACGTCGATCTGGCGAGCGCGACCGACGTCGAGCTGCCGCTGTTCGAGCTGCTGGACCGCGGGTTCACTCACGTGGTCGTCGACTTGCGCCGTGTCACGTTCCTCGATTCCTCGGGCATCCGGATGCTGGTCAATGCTCACAAGCATGCCGAGCAACTCGGAGCGCGTGTCTCGGTCCGGCTCGGCGGCGAGCCCAGTCGGCGCGCGCTCGAGATCACGGGCATGCTCGACTACCTCGACATCGAGCCCGGCGCGCCCGGAGAGCGCGATACGGCGACGCGCGCGGCCGGTAACCCCGACGAGGGAGAGGTCTGATGGCAGGTACCCGGAAGATCGCCGTGCTGGGCGCAGGCGGAGTGATGGGCCTGCCGATCGCGCGCAACCTCGCGCGAGCGGGTTTCGAGGTGCGGGTGTGGAACCGCTCGCCGGAGAAGGCACGGCCGCTTGTCGAGGACGAGGCTAAGTTGGCCCCTTCGCCCGCGGCGGCTGCCGAGGGAGCGGACGTCGTGATGACGATCGTCTCCGACGCGGATGCGGTGATCGGCCTGATGATCGGCGACGATGGAGCGCTCGGCGCCATGAGCGACGACGCGATCTGGATTCAGGCCAGCACGATCGGCGAGGCAGGGACCGATCGATGCATCGAGCTCGCGCGGGACCGGGGCATCAAGTTCGTCGATTCCCCGGTCCTCGGCACGAAGGCGCCGGCCGAACAGGGAAAGCTCGTGATCCTCGCCTCCGGCCCGGAAGACGTGCGCGGGAGGGTTGCTCCGGTGTTCGACGTGATCGGCCAGCGGACGATGTGGGTCGGCGAGGCCGGCAGCGGGACCCTGCTGAAGCTCGTTACCAACACGTGGATCCTGTCTGTCGTCGAAGGCAGCGCGGAGGCGGTGGCGCTCGCCGAGGGAGTTGGGCTCGATCCGAAGCTTCTGCTCGAAGCGGTCGCGGGCGGCGCGCTCGATCTCCCCTACCTGCAGATGAAGGCCAACGCGATCATGGAGCGGAACTTCGAGCCGTCGTTCCGGCTGGCGCTCGCGGCCAAGGATGCCGGACTCGTCGAGGAGACCGCCCGGCGCCACCACCTGGATCTCCCGCTGGTCAGGACGGTTCGCGAGCGGCTCGACGAGGGTGCGCGCGAGCACGGCGAGAAGGACATGTGCGCCACGTACCTGACGAGCGCGCCCTCCTGAACGGCCCCAGCTACTGAATCAGCTGGGCCGCACGCACGGCCTGCGCCTGGCCGGCGTCCATCCACATCTCCCACCGTCCGGAAGCTGAGTCGCGCGGAGCCAGAAACCGGTACGGACGGCGGCCGCCGAATTCGAGCTGACGCATGCGGCACGCTCCGCCGAGGACGGACGCGATCCGGCGGTGAGGCCAGCCGATCGAGTCCTCGATCTCGGGGAAGATCCGCGGCCGGTCCGGCGCCCCGGCAAGCCCGTCGAGCAGCTCCCGCATGAGGTCAGTGCAGCGATCGTAGAACCGTTCGATCTCCAACTCGTCGTCCATCGCGTTGCCCGCGGCGTGCTGCGCGAGCGCGGCTCGGGCAACCATGTGCGCCATCGGCTCACGATAGCGTTAGCTGGCGCCATGACCGCTGAGAGCACCGACACCTCGCGCCAGACCGGGTCCTGGTTCCCGGTCCCCGACGAGACCGAGCTGCCTTCGGATCTGCGCGCCCTGTTCGCGAAGGCGCGCGAGCGCCTTGGCTTCGTCCCGAACGTCTTTCGCGTTTATGCGTTTCGGCCGGAGCGGTTGAGCGCGTGGTTCTCGCACTTTCGCCTGCTGCACCGGCCGACCGACGGGTTGTCCGCCGCCGATCGCGAGATGATCGCGGTCGTCGTGAGCTCGGCCAACGGCTGCCTCTACTGCTTGGTCGCGCACGGGGCGGCGCTGCGCGAGGAGCTCGGCGATCCGGTGCTGGGCGAGCGGATCTCGTATGACTGGCGGCGTGCGGACCTCGACCCGCGCCGAACTGCGATCTGCGCCTATGCCGACAAGCTGACGGTCCGCCCGCGCGAGGTCACCCGCGACGATCTCCAGTCGCTGCTCGACGTTGGCCTGACGCTCGAGGAGGCGTGGGACGTCGCCGAGCTGAGCGCGATGTACAACCTCACCAACCGCATGGCAATGGCGACCAACATGCTGCCGAACGCCGATTACAGCGGCCAGGCGCGCCCCGACTGATGCGGCTACGCGACCTCTGCGAGTCCCAGCGCCGATGCGATCGCCCCGAGCGCGGGCTCGTGCCAGGCGTCCGCCACCGACACCGCCAGCCGACGCTCCGCGGGCTCCCAGTCGAGCCCGAAGAACGGGCAGCACCCGCGCTCGACGGCCACTAGCTCCTCGACGACGCCGGCCGGTGTCTGGTCGCCGATCCCGATGATCAGCAGCCGCGGGGCGCGCTCAATGATCGTGGCGTCCCGCCCGGCCGTCCGGTAGCGCTCGAGCTGGCTGCGGAACCCCGCCTCGTCGAGCGAGCAGGCCATCGGCAACGAGGTCATGCGGAAAGCGTACGCGTTAGGAGAACGATGTCAGGAACGTGCGCTGCGCGCGGCGGCTCTTGGTGAGCTGCTTGCTGGCGATCCCGATCTCCTGAACGATCCCGCCCCGGACCTTCAGCACCGCCGTCGCCGGTCCGGCCGGGGCCAGATACCAGCGGTTGCTCCCGATCGCGAACGGCGCGCCGAGCTTCAGCCGCGAGGACGCCGCCGTCACCGCCGCCCCGGGCCGGACGCCGTCGATCGCGTAGAACGCGCTCGCCGTCGAGATCCAGATCACATGCCCTTGGAGGCTCTTGCGGTGCGATCTCGTCACGTTCGTCAGCACGGTCGGGGAGGCGAAGCCGGCGCGGACGCCGATCGGGGTCAGGCAGAAGAACTCCTGATAGCGGGAGCCGCGCGAGGAGGAGTGCTTGTAAGCGCGTTGCGTCTGCCGGCGGGTCATGCCCAGCGCGATCAGCCCGAGCTTGGTGCCGGCGAGCTTGCCGGTCGCCGCCGGACAACGCGCCACCGACGGAACGGGAACCTTGAAGCTCGCGCTCGTCGCGGGCGACCCGGCGCCGGCGACGTTCGTCGCTGTCACCGTGCAGGTGACGGCGTTCCCCTCGTCGATCGCCTTAAGCCTGTAGGTCGGCGACGTCGCCCCGGGGATCGGGGTGCCATGCCGGTTCCACCGGTAGGCGAACGCCGCGGGATCACCGATCCACGAGCCGGGCGAACAGCTCAGAACGCTGCCCGCCTTGGCCGCGCCGGCGACCGTCGGCCGCGCCGTGCTGGTCGGCCGGGGCACGACCGTGTAGTGGAGCATCATCGCCGCGGTCAGGCCGTCCTGGCTCGTCGCGGTCACCGTGTAGGTCTGAGTGCCGGTCGACGAGGTCTTGAGCGTGCCGTGAATCGTCCCGGTCGCGCCGCTCGTGCCGTTGGAGTCCGAGCACGCGGAGAGGCCGGGGCCGGCGGCACCCTCGGCGCAGCTGAACGCCGTCGCCACGGTCTTCCCCTCGGCGTACGTCTGGTTCGGGCCCGGTGAGGCGATCTGCGCCGATGGCGGGGCGGGGACGCTCAGCGAGAACGTGCCCGTGCTCGTGACGTGCGCACCGTCGTCGCCGTAGGTGGCAGTTAGCGTCTGGGATCCAGTCGCCGACGGCTTGTAGGTCACGCTGCATCCGGCCATCGCGCCGGTGCCCGAGAGGTTGCACGTACTGGATGAGAACGATCCTGACCCGTTAGTGAGGAAGCCGACCTTGCCCGTCGGCGTGAGCGCGGTGCCCTGATCGTTGTCGGAGACCTCAACCGTGCAAGTCGTGGTCCTCCCCGTGCCCAGCAGTTGGGGCGAGCAGGTCAGCGATGTGCTCGTCGAGCGTTTGCCGATGGTCCACGTGAACGACGTATTGCCGGAGGCGCTCGGGCTCGAGTCGTCGGTCACCGTCACGTTGACCGTGTAGGTCCCGACGGTCGTCGCCGTTCCCGAGATCAGACCGCTCGAGCTGTCGATCGTGAAGCCTGAGGGCAATCCGGTCGCCGCGTAGGTGAGCGTCGCCGCGCTGGCCGAGTCGGTGGCGACGACCTGAAGGCTGGCGTCGGTGCCCACGGCGTTCGTCTGGCTGCCGGGATTGCTGACCGTGACTCCGGGCGGGACGGCGCCGCCGTTGCACAGCGTCGCCGGCAGCGTCGAGCCGATCGGTGTCCCGAGACCGGTGGCCATGTCGTAGCCCCTGGTGGCCTTGAAGCTGCCCGAATTCGTCCCGGTCAAGTCGTTGTTGCCCGAGATCACGTCGCTGAAGTTCGCCGAGTACGCGTTGGCCGCCGCCGTGTACAGCAACGGGTTGGCGAACCCGATCGGCGTTCCACTGCATCCGCTGGAGGCATTCACGAGCGCGGTGAACGCCGCCCACAGCGGGGCGGCGGCGCTCGTTCCGCCGATCCCACCCCACTGGCCGCTGTAGTAGATGACATAGCCGGTGTCGGGATCGGCATCGGCCGAGACGTCGGGCACCTCGCGGCAGTAGCTGCCCGGCGCCGCTCCGCAGGGTGTCCCCGACGACCTCGTGTTGATCACGTGCAGCGATGAAGGTGCCCCGGACTGGTACGACGGCATCGGCCAATCCGTTGAGATCCCGCCGCCGGTGGCGCCCGAAGCGTTGTTCCACACCGTCTGGGTCGGCGGCGGTCCGAGCTTGGACATCGTCGTTCCGCCGACGCCGGTCACGTTCGGCTGGCTCGCCGGGTCGTCGACGGCGAGCGAGGTACTCCCGTCTGAGGCATTGCAGTCCTCCGAGCCGGAGTCGCCGGAGGAGGCGAACACGGACTGGCCCTGGGTGACGGCCTCCTCGAACAGCGTGCTCTCGGATTGAACGATGGGCGCTTCGCCTGGTTCGCACAGACCCCACGAAGTCGAGATCACCTGCGCCTTGTCCTGGGTGAGGATCGAGCTGTACGTGTCGTACGCGCCGGTGTTCGTGTTCGGCCCCTGGTAGACGACCACGTTGGCCTGCGGAGCAAGGCCGATCACGTCCTCGATGTCGAGCGCCGCCTCGCCCCCGCCGGCGCCCGTGCCCGCGCCGCCGTCGACCTGCACGTAGGAGACCGATGTATGGGTGCCGTAGCAGCTCTGATACTTCGAGATGTCCCTTGTCAGGTTCGGCTCGAGTTCGAACAGGGCGATCGTCTGGCCGGAGCCCTGGTCGCCGGTGCCGTACAGGCTGGAGAACCTATAGGCAGAGGCGATCTGATCGGCCGTATAGGAGGTGTACGTGGTCCCGGCGCTGACAGCTGACGAGCACGGTTGCGGACCGGCCGTCTCCACCTGGGGCTGCACCGCCGCGGCCTGGCGGCCGGCGGCGGTGTGCTGGACCCGAATGCCCTGGGGATGCGGGAGGGCGAGCGAGTCGAGCCCGATGACGCCCTGGACGCTGTCCGCGACAGAGGCACTGAACTGGGGGGCCTGCGTGTTGGCGAACGCCGTGCGACCGCCCGCCAGCGCGACCTTCTGGAACCCCGTCGAGAACGCGTGGCCGAGCTCGCCGGCGGTGGAGGTCACGTTGATCGCGAGTCCGTTGGCCGACACCGCGCCAGGCCTCAGGCCCTGCGTGGCGAGCGAGGACTCGACGTCGCTTATCGCCTGGGCGCTCGGACCGAAGCGGTTCCGGAACTGGGCGACCGTGAGGTAGTGGTGGTACAGCGGCGATCCTGGCGTCGAGACCTCCGCCGCGTAGGTCGCGAGGGCGGCCGGGTCGCGGGGCTTGAGCGTCACCGTGATCGGGAGGCGCGTGCTGCTGGCCAGCGACCCGACGACCTTCGATCGCCCGGGGCGCCGGGGCGCAGATCCCACTCGCACCTGGGCGGGACTGCGCCCAGCGCTCGCCGGCGCCGCCCCGCCCGCGGGCATCGCCCCGGCGGTGCCCGCCGGAAGGGCGACGAACAACAGGCCCGCAAGGACCGCGCCGCGCTTGAACGGCACGCTCAATCCGCTCTCATTAATGTCGGGCGCCCGAGGCCCCTACGCACGCACATCTGCATAAGGGTAGATCGGCAAGTCTCAGTAGAACGTAAGAGATTGGACAGACACGACCTCCACGCGCAGCAAATATCGACTTGTCCGGCGGGTCGCTTGAGGACAACGGGTCAGGACAGCGGCTCGCTCTGTGCCGCCGACCACTCCCATAAGCCGCGGTCGACGTTGCGGCCGTCGACCCCGGATCGCTGCACCAGATCCCGGAAGGCGTCGATGTAGTCGAACCAGAACCGGTAGCTGAACGTCTGCCGGCCGCGTATCCCGAACGCGTGCAGCGCGCGCACGTCGAGGATCGGATAGCGATCCGGAGTGCAGAGGTGCAGCAGCACCGACGCGGTCGCCCACTCGACGCCCAGGAGCTGGCGCAGCGCTCGCATCCGGTCGTGCTCGGTCGTTCCCTCCCGCAGTGCGATGCGCGTGTAGGCCTCGACGTCGTCGGCGCGGTTGCGGGCGACGAACGGTCCGCTCCGCGGAGTCTTCCAGCGGCAGACGGCGCGAAACTCGGGCAGCAGGTAGTAGCCGCGTTCGTGCGCTGCGAGGGCCATCGCCAGGACCTCGACATCGCCTTCGGAAGGGAAGCGAGCCGCGTAGTCGGCGAGGTCCCGAACGTCGAACTGGAGCTCGAAGCGAGGCACAGCGTCCAACCGTACCTCTACCGTCCGGCTTCGTCGCCCGGGACCAGCACGTAGCCCAGGATCCGCCGGCGTCGTCCTGGTTTGGGCGGGTTGGCGACGCGAGGCTGCAGGACGCGGGCGAGTTCTCGCATCAGCTCGGTGAATTCGCCGTCGTCAAGCCATAGTCCGGCCAGGCGGTAGGTCACGCCATCACGGAGCAGGTCGATGTCGCCGCGGCCCAGGTAACGGTCGTAGTCGGCGAGCAGCGCCGCCACGAACGCCATGAACGCCTGGCGGTGGTCCTCGGCGCTCATCGCTTCGATCTCGTCGAGGCTGATGTTGGCGGCGCTGACGCGCAACACGTACGTGCGCTCGGTGGCGCCCCGGACCCGCCGCTCGGACACGACGCCCAGCACGCCGGCGTCGACGAGCCGCGCCACCTGGCGGTAAAGCGTTGCCGGCGCCACATCGGGCAGCTCAGAGCGGAGCTCGGTAGTCGTGAGCGCTCGGTCGCCGAGGAACGCCTGGATGATCCGCAGCCGGACCGGGTGCAGAAGCAGATCAGCGCTGGCCATGGTGGTGGTCCTTCTGGCGGGCGCGATCGAGGAGGTTGCCGGGGTCCTTGCGTGTCGTTATCACTATTGATATCATTATTCTTTATGAGAATATATAGCGAAATGGGCGGCAGTCACGAACAAGGCGGCGATACGAGCAGCCGCCGGCGGCCCCGTCGTCCGCTTCTGTTCGCCGTGCTGGCCATGCTTGTGGAAGCGCTGCCGGTGTGGCTGCGCGGTTATGGGCTGGGGGGAAAGGTCGTAGTCCGGTGCCGTGAAGGCCACCTGTTCACCACGATCTGGATCCCCGGCGCCTCGGTCAAGGCGCTGCGGTTCGGGTTCTGGCGCTTCCAGCGCTGCCCGGTCGGCCACCACTGGTCGATCGTGGTGCCGGTGAAACGGTCCGAGCTCACCAGGCGCGAGCGGCGGTTCGCCAGCCAGCACGCGGACGTCCGGCTGCCCTGACAGGCGGGCGGTGGCGGCACGACCTTGGATGTTTAAGCGAAATATATGGTGGGTTTCGCGTCCAACCCCGGCTTGGTAGCTAGACCAGACCGCCACCGTTCCACCTAACTGAATCGGCCACGCCCGAGGGACGAAACCGTCGTGGCGAGCGCCGTCGGTCGCCCAGGCAGACTCAGATCGAGAGGCTGGCTGCGAAACGGGCCGTATGTTCCTCTTTCGCAGCCAGGCTCAGTCCGGTCCAGAACGAGGGCGCGCCGACTCCGCGTTCCAGGCGTCCGGCGTGGCCTAGGCGCAGATCGTGAACTTCACGCGCAGCGTCTTCGAGACGGTGACCGTTTCCTTGACGCCGCGCTTGATCTTCGACTCTCTGTAGGAGACCACGACCTTCAGCGTGTGGGCTCCGGCCTTCAGCTTCGAGGTCGGGAAGCTGATGCCAACCGGGAGGCGGCGGGCCGTCGCGTTCGGCTTGTACGAGATGACCGTGACGGTCTTCGTGCCCTTAAGGACGTGGCGCCGGTGCTTGACGCCCCTGTCGATGTAGAACGCCGCGCTAGAGAACTTGAGCCTGGTCCCCTTCGACTTGGTCGTTGAGGAAAGCCGCACGGCCAGGCGCTTTGGCCTGGCGACGCACACCTGGGGCGACGGCGTCGTCAGGGTGATGCCCTGGTTGCCGAACACTGCCGTCGTCGACTCGGTCGCCGGAGGCGCGGAACCGCTCGAGTTGCCGACGCCCTGGAGCGGGATCAGCAGTGGCGAGTGCGAATCGTTGCTCGGCACCTGGAGGGTTGCGGAGCGCGTACCGAGGCCGGCGGGCGCGAACGACACCATGATCGTGCAGTGCTCGCCCTGAGCGAGCGTGGTCGCCGAGCAACCGTCGGAGGTCAGCAGGAAATCGTGGACGTTCCCGCTCGCCACCGTCGCCGTGCCGACCGTCAGGCTGTCGGCCCCCGTGTCGGTGATCGTGAGCGACTTCGATCCCGTCGTACTGCCGATGGTCGCGGTACCGAACGACAGGCTGGTTGGACTCGGCGTCGCGGTCGGCCCCGCCGGGTTGGCGGTGTAGGTGAAATTCGCCGTCGACGGCGACTCGCCGAATCCGGTGTCATCGCTCTCGGCGGTCGTGACCTTCACCGGCACCGTCGTTCCGACCGTTCCCGGCGGCACCGTCGCGTCGACCGCCGTCGTCGAGCCGCAATCGAGCAGGGCCGACTCGTTGACGAATTGCGTCGCCTCGACGTTGCCGAAGAACACGCCGGTGACGCAGCCGAGGTTCTCGCCTGTGATCACTACAGCCGTCCCGCCGACCCCCGGGCCTGACGACGGCGTGACCGAACTCACCGACGGGTTGCCCGGCGGGTACAAGGTCAACTGATCGGCGGTCGAGGTACTCGAGCAACCGCTGACCGAGCACACCTCGGTGTCGACGATAGCCGGGTTCTGTTCGACGGTCTCGGTGCTGATGTTGATCGCTCGAGACCGTGAACGAGTACTGCGTGCCGATCGAAACGGGCGGCGTCCCCGCGGGCGGGGGAACGCTGTCGACGAAGAACAGCGGCGCGATCGCGTCGCTGAAGCCCTGTCCGGTGATCGTGATCGGCGTGCCGCCGCCGTCCGGGGCGACCTGCTTGCTGCCGGTTGTCGTTCCGACGGCGCTGACGATCGGCACGCCGGCGTAGTTAGCGTTGACTGGTAGCGACTGTCCGGCCAGCGTGCTGACGCTGACGGGGACGGGGAGCGTGCCGGGACCCGCGCCACCGGACACGACGACCTGCGGCTCCGGCGCCGCGATCTGGATCTCGGTCCCGCTCTGGTAGACAGGCGCCCCCGTGATCGAGGATTCCTGGGCGGGATCGCCGAAGTCGGTGTAGTTGAACGTCAGCGGATCGAACCCGGTCCCGGTGATCGTCACGATCGTGCCTCCGAACTCGTCGGCGAACGATGCCGGCCCGGACGACGTGGACACCCTTGTCACCTTCGGCGGCGGTGCGTAGTCGTACTCGGTCGGCTGGGCGGTGATCTCGCACCCGCAGCCCTGTGGGATCAGCGGCAGCCCGTCCTGCGTCGTCGACAGCGCCGCGCCCTCGTAGGGCGGAAGGATCGTCGACAGCGCGCTGTGGCCTCCGGCGTTCGACACCTGGACCTCCACCTGGCAGATGTCGTTGGTCGCCGTCTCGCCGCTCGGCAGTCCGGCGATGCAAGCCGGGTTCGATCGAGAACGGAGGCGGCGTGGCCGTTATCTCGAAGTGGTTGATGACGTGGAACGAGCTCGCCGGAATGCCCCCGAACGTGACGCCCGTCGTCTCCAGCGTGCCGCTCGCTGCGAACCCAGACCCGAAGATCTTCACCTGGGCGGGAGACCCGCTTCCCTCGACCCCGGCATCCTGGCTGATCGCCGTCACCGACGGGACCTGACTCGAGGTGCCGCTCTCGTCGACGTAGTCGAACGTGCTCGCCGCCATCGACGTGAGCGCGCTCGACTGCCCGTTCGACAACGTGACGACGATGTTCGCCGGCCCGCTCCCGTCCTGCGGTGGCGCGGTACCCGTTCCCGGCGGCAGCGTGTCCGCGGCCGCGGGCATCGTCACCGTGATCGACGTGCTGCTGTTGACAGTGAAGTTGGCCGAGGAGACGGACGCACTGCCGACCTGCACGCCGGCGACGTTCTGGAACCCGCTCCCGTGGATCGTGACCGTCTCGCCGCCCACCACCGAGCCCGAGTTCGGGATGAGGCTGGTGACGACTGGTCTTGACGGCGCCACCGCCATCCCGCACAGGTCGGCCGCCAGACCCGCCGTGCCGCCCGGCCCGGTCAGCCGAGGGGTACCAAGGCCCGTGGCGAGGTCGTATCCCTTCGTGGTCGGGTACACGAGGCCGTTATCGAAGCCGAAGATGTCGTTGTTCCCCGACGTGATGTCGTTGAACGAGGCGGCGTACTCGGTCGGGTTCGACGCGACCGCGTACAGCAGCGGTGGGGCGAAGCCGATGTTCGTCTCGCCGTCTGACGAGCACGACGCCGATGAGTTGACCAGCGCCAGCATCGCGGCCCAGATCGGCGACGAGGACGAGGTCCCACCGATCGTCGACCAGCCGCCCAGGTAGTAGATAGTGACCGCGCCGGTGAACTCGTCCGCGTCGGAGGACACGTCCGGGACGAGCCGGCATGGCGTGGTCGGGGTGGCGCCTTCAATCGTTCCCTGGCAGAACCCCGTAGGCCAGCCGAACTGGGTCTCGACGCCGTTGGCGTTCGTGTAGTCGGGGCTGCTCGGCCCGACGATCCCCGGGACCGACGAGTTCTGCTGCCAACTCGGCATCGCCCACGACTGCGAGATCCCGCCCCCTGTGCCGCCCCACTCGGCTCCGTCGTTCCACGCGGTCTCCACCGCCGGCTGGCCGGCGTTCTGGATCGTCGTGCCGCCAACGGCGAGCACGTACGGCTGACTCGCCGGATCCGCGACCGACAGCGGGTTCTGGTCAGAGGGCGGGACCACCGACTCGATCTCGTTGCACGAGTCGTCGCCCTCGTCGCCGGCGGCGTTGAGGATCGTCTGTCCCTGCGCCGCCGCCTGCTCGAACATGAAGTTCTCGGCCTGCTGGGCGCCCGGATCGGCGAGCTGCTGGTCCTGCTCGCAGAACCCCCAGCTCGACGTGATGATCTGGTCGCTGTCGCTGTCGATCATCTTCGCGAACTCGTCCAGCGCGCCCGCGTTCGTGTTGGGCGCCTCGTACACGTCGATGTTCGCCCCCGGGGCCATCGCCGAGACGTCCTCGACGTCGAGGATCGACTCGCCCGAGCCGGGGCCCTGTGGCTGGCCGCCGTCGACCGGGAACGTGCTCAGGCGGCCGGCCATCTGGCTCGCGGCCGTGTCGCCGAAGTAGCACTGGTCGAACGTCTGCAGGTCGGCCGGGTCAAACGGCTCGAGCTCGTAGATGCCGACGTGGGCACCGGCGCCGGTGTCGCCCGCGCCGTAGAGCCCGAAAGCTCCGTAGGAGTCGGCGATCTGGTCGTCGGTCAGGCCGCCCAGGGCCTGAGCAGCGGAGGTCGCGTCCGAGCACGGAGCCGGCGATCCCGCCGGATGGCTGAACCGCGCCGTCCTCGCCTTGGGCTTTGTGCCCGCCACCGAGGCGGGGGGATGGATCAGCTCGCTGTGGGCGTTCACGAGGTCGTTGAGACCGACGACTCCGGCGACCGCGCTCGACAGGTTCGCCGGAACGTGTACCTGGCCCGTCGTCCCCTGGCCCACGGCGCCGTTGGCGAGGCGGTAGCGCTCGAGTCCGGTCCCGAATGCCGACTCGACCTTCGCCGCCGAGCCGCTGAAGCTGACGAGTAGGTGGTCGGTCGAGACGCCCGTGACCGTCAGGCCGTCGGACTGCAGGGCAGAGCGGACGGCGTCGATCGTGTCCGTGGCCGGACCAAACCGCGCGGCGAACGTGCCAGGTGCCAGGTATTGGTGGAAGTTCTTCGAACGCGGGGTCGTCACCGACGCGATGAACTGGGTGAGCGCGGCGTTGTCGCGGGGCCGGAGAACAACCTCACCGCTCTCGCTGGCGGTCGAGGACACCGTGCCGATCGCGCGGGCGCCGCGAGGGGCTGTCGCGGCCGCCTGGATCGCGGCGGTGCGGGCGCCGCTCCCGGATGCGGCGACGGCGACTGTCGCGCCGAGACCGCCGAGGATCGCTACGCCACCGAGGAGGGCGGCGAGCCAGGTGCGGCGTCGAGGACCGGTCGGGCGCGCGTCACCCTCGCCATGCCCACGATGCTCACGACCACCGTTGCCACCATTGCCCATCTCTACCTCCTCGGGCCCCGCTCAGACCCACAAAGACTGCGTTGCAAGTGCCCCGATGCAGCGCAGGGGTTCCACGCACCACGCCGGGCGGGGGTATATCACCGAGGCTCGGGGCGTGCAAACCGGAAGCAGATCGACCAATGTGGTCAGAGCACTCGCGGCTCGGCCGTCAGCTCGCCGCCTGCATCGCCGGTATTGACCGTTCCCTGCGGCTCGATCAGCAGCACTTCGGCCTGCGCGTCGGCTTCGGGGCAGTGCTCGGCGCCGCGCGGCACCACGAATATCTCGCCCGGATCAAGCTCGACGTCTCGATCTCGCAAATGGATCGTGAGATGCCCGCTGATGACGAGGAAGAAGTCGTCGGTCTCGTCGTGTTTGTGCCACACGAACGGTCCCTTGACCTTCACGACCTGCAGCTTGTAATCATTCATGTAGCCCACGATGCCGGGTTCGTAGGGCCGTTCGAGGAGGGCCAGCTTGGCGGCGAGGTTGATCTTGTCGGTCATGTCGATTGCTCCCTTCGGTGGCCGGCCGGGCTAGTTTGCCGTGACCACGACAGTGTGGGAGTATTCGTGTGTGGGATGGAGGACTGGGGTCCTTTCGATTTTGTTGTGCGCGCTGTGGGCGACGCCTGCGTTGGCAGCGCCATCGCCCGTCGTCTTTGACTCGAAGCCCCCGGCTCAGACCAACGAGACGTCGGCCACGTTCCGGTTCCACTCCACCGATGGGCCAGGAGCATTCGAGTGTGCCCTCGACGACGGCAGCCCGGCCGCATGTACGTCGCCCTATACCGTCTCTGGACTTGCCGAGGGTGAGCACACCCTCTCGGTGCAGGAGCTCACCGCCGGGGTCACGCAACCCGCCACCGACACCTGGACCGTGGACCTGACACCTCCGACCACGGACGTCACGTCTAAGCCGCCGCCGCTTACGAACTCGAGGACCGCGACGTTCACGTTCGATTCGCCGGACCCCACAGCAACGTTCCGGTGCTCGCTCAACGGCGCCCCGCCGCAGCCTTGCACGTCGCCGGTCGTCTACTCGGGGCTCTCGGATGCGACTCGGACGCTGCTGATCCAGGCGGTCGATCCGGCGGGAAACGTCGATACGCAAGCCCAGCCGATTGCCTGGACGGTCGACGGCACGCCCCCGGACACCGTGCTTGCCAACCCCGGCAACGTCGTCGGGGATGACGTCGTGTCGTTCTCCTTCACCTCGAGCGAGCCGGGCTCGACGTTCCAGTGTTCGTTCGACGACGCTGCTTTCACGCCGTGTACCTCGCCAACCCAGGTGGACGTCCCTGGTTCCGGGCGGCGCGAGTTCGCGGTACGCGCCGTCGACGGTGCTGGAAACACCGACCCGACGCCCGCGACTTACAACTGGACGAGCGACCTGACGCCGCCCAAGCGCCCGAAGGTGACGATCTTCGCCGCCCCGACCGCGCACGGAAGCGGCGCTGCGCCCGTGCTCCAGCCCGTTCACAACGGGGGTCTGGGGCTGACGTTCACCAACCCGCTTGCGAACCTTCTCAGCACCCCGACGTTCACGCTGGCGACGCGACTTCACGCACAGTGGAAGAGCGATTCGACCGCAGTCTCCTACGACGTGACCGTGGAGACGCTCCCCGATGACTCGACCGGCATGGACGAGCACGGAGACAACGTCCTGGAGATCAAGCAGTACACCCGCACCGTGCGAACCGCAGTGACGCTGAAGCTGTATTTCGGCACCCAGGCGTGCGTGAAGGTTGACGCCCGCGACAAGGTCGGGAACGTGTCGAAGTCGCAGACCACGTGCACGTCGATCCCGGACTCGTTCGCGCCGCCGTGGGGACCATACGGGTACCACCGCGTGAGAGACCACCGGGCGTGGCGGGGCTATTACATAGTCCTCAAACGCAAGACAGTGCTATCGCAGGAGATCGGCGATCAGTTCTTCTTCGCGCCGGCGCATGCTGTGCTCGTGGCCGAGCGGTGCCGTGGATGCGGATCAGTCGAGTTCGCCTTCACGAGGTTCCCGCCCGGCCAGCGCCCGCTCCACGAGCTCGCCGTCGTCAACCTCAGCGGACCCGGCAGGCGCGGTCGTCAGACGGTCGTGAATCTGAAGCTGCCGCTGCGCCGGCTCGAGCGCGACGGGGAGGGCTACATCGTGGTCGTCAGGCTCTCGGGCAAGCCCCGTCTGTCCGGCATCGGTTTCTCGACCTGAACGCAGGCCGTCCGCACAGGCGGGCCGCTCGCCGATCGCCACGGGGCGCGCGCCGATGATGATGGCGCGGCGCGCGCCGCCGGCGAGCTAGGCCCCGAGTCATAAATTCGGTGGCGTTCGAGCCGCCCCCGGCGGCGCTGCGCGCCCGCAGCCTTGCTTGGCGGGTGGCTCGGTAAAAGGCGGCAGGGAGGGAGGGGGGTGAGGGTGGTGGCGGGTCGCCGGAGCCCGCGGTTGACCTGCTCCTAACCCGCGGTTTCTGCCGGGAGTGTGCTGGGAGCGTGTCGAGAGTGTCGCGGGGATGGTGCACAGTGCGCCAACACCGGCGCCAGATCCGAGCCCTGGCGCGTTGAGCACACTCCTCGTGCATAGCACGCCCCGCCTCGCGGTCCGGCCCGGAATTGGCGTGCCACGCATCATCGAAGGACGCGATCGCGCCCGCCCAGAACCTGGGTAGCGCGACAATCTCGCGCCATAACCCGAGCCCTGCCGCACTGCCCATGCATAGCCTGGTTAGCACGACACGGCTCGCGCCTGGCGCCAACGTTGTCGTGCCATGCAGGTTTTGGGGGCCCCCGGGATCCTGCGAGCGGACCCGAGCGACCCCGTCCCCAGCA
>CAVZAK010000026.1:0-158195 GCA_963773165.1 uncultured Solirubrobacterales bacterium | reverse complement strand
GCAGATCGCAACCGGTTGTGTCGATCCGGAGAAGGAGGGAATGGGATGGCAGCGGAGCACGTGACAGCGGAGATCCATGGGTTCAGCGAGCCGGACTCGACGCCGACGCCGTGGGCGGCGGGACTTGAGCAGCTACATGCCGCGGACACCTTCTGGCTATCCACCGTCCGTCCCGACGGCCGACCGCACGTCACGCCGCTGATCGCTGTCTGGCACGCGGGGGCGCTCTGGTTCGCCACCGGGCCTGAGGAGCGCAAGGCGCGGAACCTGGCCGAGAACCCGTCGTGCGTGCTGACGACCGGGCGCAGCGACCTCGTCGAGGGAGCGCTTGACGTCGTGCTCGAGGGCCGGGCTGAGCAGGTGACCGACGACGCCGAGCTCGAGCCGGTCGCGGCCGCGTTCGCGGTCAAGTACGGGAGCGGTCCGTGGGACTTCGCGGCGCGCGACGGGGCATTCATCGACCGGGGTTCCGGTGGGCGCGCGATCGTGTTCCGGGTGCGCCCGGTGCGAGGCCTGGGGTTCCGCAAGGGCGATCGCTTCAGCCAGACGACCTGGCGGTGCTTCCGATGAGCCCGGACGTCGAAGCACTGCTAGAGGGAAGGAGAGCCAGTTGTCGAGCCTGATGGTGGACCTCATCACGATGATCGTTGGTCGCTCCGGGCCAGAGGCCTGAAGGCATGCTGATCTACTCGATGAGCGTCTCGGTGGACGGCTTTATCGCTGACCGTGAGGGCGCGTTCTCCTGGTCGGTGCCCGACGAGGACCAGTTTCGTTTCCATGTCACGCAGACACAAGAGCTTGGGGGCTTCCTGTTGGGCCGCAGGCTCTACGAGACGATGCTGGTGTGGGAAACGGATCCGTCGATGCGCGACAGCGAGCTCCACGCCGCGTTCGCCGACACCTGGTGCGCGATCCCGAAGATCGTCTTCAGCCGCACGCTCGACAGCGTCCAAGGCAACGCGCGGCTCGCCGAGGCGTCGCTGGCCGAGGAGGCCGCTGCGGCGCTCGACGCGACCGACAAGGATGTCGCGATCGGCGGCGCGGGCCTGGCTGCGGGCGCCGTCGAGCTCGGTCTCGTCGACGAGCTGCGCATGTTCCGCCACCCGGTGATCGTCGGCGGCGGCACGCCGTTCCTGCCGCCGGTCACCGAAGACGTCCTGATCGACCTGATCGAGACGAGGACGTTCGGCTCGCGCGTGGTCTACGAGCGCTACGGGCGCGTCCGCGAAGACTCGGATTGACACTCCCAACGGGAGTCGAAATCGCGAGCCTCCAACCCGGGATCGTCCCGGCTCACCATTACGCGCCGTGCCTACAGGAAGTGCGCATCGAACAGGAAGATGTACCCGCATCGCCCGCAACTGGGGGCGATCGCAACAAGTGGGACACGAGCATGGGCTCCGTGGCGAGCGGTCCCGGCACCGCGGACGGGGAGCGTGATCGTGTCGTCGAGCCCGCGCCAGTCTTCCGCTTGGCAGACCGGACACGCAGCGGATGCCCCCTTCGCCTGCAGCCGTTCGCGGAACTCGTCGGCGGTCATGATCGGCTCGAGCCTAGCGTTTTCGTGTCTGCTGTCGCGGGATCATCCCGCTGACGGGTGGCGACCTCGTTGTGTTGTTCATTCCCGAGGGCGCCGGACTTATTGGCCGCTGATCGGCCAGGCCTGCATCGACTGCCACGGGTCAAGCTGGACCGTCCAACGCGGCTCAGGCCACTGCTTGGAAGCCCACTCGAAGAACCTGACGCCATCCTCGAGGCTGACCGTACGGTGCTCGCTGCCGAGGACGAGCCACGGATTCTTGAGATCGTGCTCGGTGATGGTGAAGCTGTAGTCGCGCACCCGAACGTATGTTCGCACCGGCGTCAAGAACCGACCAGATAAGCGGATAACGCAGTCGTCCGACAAGTGTCGACGTCGGGACGGCGGGGACCGGACCTTCAGCTATTGTCCGAACGAGTTTCGTGCAAGCGAGCTGACGGTCAGGGGCGTTGCTCGCGGGGCAAGGCGAAAGGTTGTCATGATGGATCGAAAGGGACTTCTGTATGGATTCCTCGTGGTGGCGTGCGCGGTCACCCTTGGAGCACTCGCCGGCTCGGCGTGGGCGAGCGATCAGTTCACGCTCGACTCCCAGCCTGACTCGTTCGGCGCGATTGTCACCGATGCGTCCGGCGACGCATACATCGCGTGGAACCACAAGGCGAACCCGGCTGATGTCCCGACGTTCTGCAAGCTCGCGTCGGGCGCGCATACGTGCACTTACCGCGTCGGCCTCGCGCTGCCCAGCGGTTCCACCGAGTCGCCGTTGCAGCCCTTCCCGGTCGTCGGACCGAACGGCCTGGTGCTGGTCGTCGCCAACCGCTACGTGTCTGACGACACGTTGATCTGGACTTCGACCAACGGCGGCAAGAGCTTCGGCGCCCCGCACGACATCCCGCTCATAACCTCCCCTCAACCCGGTCTCAACGGCGACGAGTCGTATAGCTACGCCGGTTTGACCGGCGTCGATGATCTCGTGCCGGTGAACTACACGAATTTCGACCTTTATGACGAAGGCACGGCAGCCGGCACCGTGCCGGGCAGCGAGACCGCCAGCGGTGTCCCGGCCGTGGGATGGATCGAGAGCTCGACCAACCCTGGCCTCGGCTGGAACTTCGACAGCAACAATGAAGCCTACGGCGGGTTCCCGGGTGTGACTGAGTTTGATTTCAACAATCCCGGCTCCGGTGGTGTCGCGGGCTCCACGATCGGCGTCAGCGGCTTTGGCAGCACGAGCCTCGCTGCCACGAGCGATTGGGTGGAGGCGTATTGGCTTCTCTCGAACCCCGTTTCGCTCGACTACGACTACTACACCTACCCGGGGCACGGTACGTCGTCCTCGCCCCCGGTGCAGGGCGCGTGGAGCGGTCCGCACTCCCTGGGCGACGCGTACGAGCCGCGCCTGGCCGGCGGCGCCGCGGGGCTGTTCCTGCTATCCGTGAACGCCCCGAACGGCACCGGCCCTGCGACCGACGTCCAGATCCGCAAGTACGACGCGGTGACCCATACCTTCGGGAACCCGCTGACCCTGGCTCACGAGCCGTCCGGAGGCGAACTGTTCGATGGCGGTGGGCTCGGGGAGAACCTCGACACGGGGGAGCTCGCGGCCGTGTGGCCGCAGTTCGGCACCAGCGAGGGCGACCTGTTGCGGCTGTACCTCTCGAGCGACGGTGGCAAGCACTTCTCGCCCGCCCAGTACATCGCGAACGCCGACGGCTTCGGAGACGACGACAACGCGCGCGTGGCGGTCGCCGACAACGGCACCGGGTTCGTCACCTTCCTGGACGACACCGGGCTGCAAATCTCCGACCTGTACCCGCTCAGCTCCCAGTACCACAAGCTCGAGCGCAAGAAAGGACGCCACGGACGTGAGTTCGTGCTCGTGCCGCTCACGTGCCCGGCGGCGAAGGGCAAGTGCGACGGGCGCGTGTCGCTCGCGCATCATAAGGCCGGCCCAGGACCCTTGCCAGCCACCGCTTCTCGATCGAGGCTGGGACGACGACCCTGAGGCTCGTCCTCGACCGCGCCGGCATCCGGCTGCTCGCGGCCGATCACGGTCGGCTGCAGGCGACTCTCACGCTCGTGATCCGTCCCCACGGCGCGGCGGCCCACACGATCAGCGCCCACGTGACCATCGGCTAAACGGAGCGCCGGTGTAGCACTCGCGATCGCCGATGTGCTGCTAATCATCGCCACGCTACCGAGACTGCAGTCATTGGTCACGGCGGTGATCGTGTGCGAGCATCGGAGGGCAGATGGCGAACCCGACGACCAAGCGAGTCAGTGACACCCGGAATACGTATACGGGGTACAGCATCGGCTGCGCCGCCGTGTGGGCCGTCATCCTCGCCGTCGGGCAGCGTCGGCTGGATCCTAAAACGCGGTATACAATCTGGCTGGCCTGTGGCGGGTGGTGGAGCGGGTGGACGTCGGCCACGATCGCCCGGGTCAGCTATCCGCCGCCAAAGCAGCTCAAGCCAGGGACCGAGAAAAGGCTTGGCATTTTCTCGATACTGCTGATCGCGATCGGACTGATCAGCGTCATCCGGCTGTTCGCCGGTGGCAAGCGACCGGCGAGCGGGCCCCGGTAGACGCGGCCTAGCTACAGACGCCGAGATCGCGCGCGATGCGCGTTGGAACGCCCTTGATCGGACAGCGGAAGCACGCCGGAGCAGAAGGCGCCACCGCGACGCTGAATAACATGCCTGCCGCTGTGCCGTGCTACGTCTACCTACGCGGTGACCCAGATGCGATCCACTGCAACGAGGCGCCCGACGAGGTGCTCAGGCGGATCGAGGAAGCCGCGCCCGACGAGTTTGTCCACCTCGCGATGACTGCGTACGCCCATGATGATGCGATTCGGACGGGTTACGCCAGAGCAGGCGACGTTGTTGCGATCCTCCCGATGCATCCCCGGCAGCTCGAAGCCAGCTTGGACGATCCGCCCAACTGGTATCACCGCTAGCTGACGGCCTCGCCAAAAGACGGGCGCTCGCGCCACCAGTGGGGTTGATACGTTGAGCAGGTGGCGGCGTACCGGACCCAAGCACAGAAGTCGCGTATCGATCGGTTAATGCAGGCGTTCGCCAGAACACGACTCGGCGGGTGGCTGTTCATCAACGTATTCCCCGCCATCGACCGGTGGCTGATCCCGCGGACGGGCGGTCGTCTGAAGGTGGCCCTCGGACAGCCGATCTTGCTGCTGCATACCCGCGGCGCCAAGTCCGGGCAGCCGCGCACGACTCCTCTGCTCTACACCCCGCACGACGAAGGCTTCGTGGTCGTTGCCTCAAAGGCCGGTGCCGCTCATAACCCTGCGTGGTATTACAACCTCCGCGCGCAACCCTGACGCTGTGACGGTCGAGCTCGGGGGTCGGCGCATCGCTGTCCGCCCACGGGTGGTCGACGAGCCCGAACGCAGCGAGCTGTGGCGGCGCGTGAACGACAACTACAACGGCTATGACACCTACGAGGAGCGAGCTCGTGGTCGCGTCATTCCTGTCGTATTGCTTGAGCCAAGCCCGCGGGTCTAGCGCCCTATCAACCCCCAGACACCGCGGTTCGTCCAGGCGGCGGCGATGTCACCCTGGAGCTGGCACCGCTTGCCGGCGGGAATGACAGTTCGATCGTGAGCCCGCCCTGAGGTCGCGCGCGTGCGATGACCTCGGCATCGTGCGCGGTCGCGATCGCCTCGACGATCGAGAGTCCCAGTCCGTGTCCGCCCTTGTGCTGGGTGCGGGCTCCGTTGAGTCGCTGGAACGGTTGGAAGAGTCGCTGGATTTGTTCGGGCGGTACCGCTGGGCCGGTGTTCGCGATCGACACGAAGGCGTGCCGGTCTTTGGTCCCGGTAGTGATCTCGACCTGTCCTCCCGGCGCGTTGTGGCGGATCGCGTTGTCGAGCAGGTTGGCGATCAGGCGCTCGAGTAGTCGTAGGTCACCTGTGGCCGGCGCCACGCCCAGGGCCGCGCGAACGTCGAGGTCGCGGCCTGCGGCGTCTGACTCGCGCGCGAGCAGGGCCTCGGAGGCGAGGGCCGCGAGGTCGACGTTCTCGCGGTGCTCCAGTCCGGCTTGTCCGCGCGTGAGCGTCAGCAGCGCGTCCATCATCTGCTCGAGCTGCTGCTCGGAGGCGAGCACCCGTTCGTGAGCCGTGCGCAGCGAGGTGAAGTTGGCGTCCGGGTCGGCGAGCGCGACCTGGATCAGGGCTCGCTGGCGTGTCAGCGGCGCGCGCAGCTCATGCGAGGCATTGGCGACGAAGTGACGTTGTGCCGCGAACGCAGCCTCGAGCCGCCGAAACAGGTCATCGAGAGTGTCCCCGAGTTCCTTGAGTTCGTCGTGCGGGCCGCCGAGGGCCAGGCGCTCGTGCAGACTGGTGGAAGAGATCCGCTGTGCCTTGCGGGTGATGGTGCGGATGGGTCGCAACATCCTGCCGGCAACGAGCCAGCCGGCGAGAAGGGCGAGTACGGCCACGATGGCCAGAGCGATTCCGGAGTTGACAAGCAGCTGGTGCGAGTCGGCGGCGCGCTGTGCGGCTTGGACAGACCCTGCCTGTGCCACCTGATGTACGGCCTGTGCCAGCTGATTCACGGCCTGCGCCAGCTGATGCTGATCCCGTGCGAGTTGATGCTGGTCCTTCGCCAGCCGAGGCAGAGCCCCTACCAGCTGATTGGGGCCCTGTGACCGCGGATGTGCGGTGAAGACCAGCGCATGCCGATCCTGCGACAGCTGATACTGGTCCTGCGCCAGCCTCGACAGAGCCGCAGGCAGCTGAGGCAGCTGGCGCACTGTGTTGCCCGCGCCGAATGGGGCGGACGGTAACTGTGGCTTTTGCTGGAGGTGCTGGATGGCGGGAGCGCGAGGGACCTTCGGTAGGTGTGGCTTTGTGTATTCGGTCGCCCGTTCAAAAAGGACGTAGGTGGTCGCCAGCAACACGGCGCCGGAGAGCAGAAACAGCCCGCCATAAAGGAGCGTCAGGCGCACGCGCACAGTCCGGCGCGGGAGCTGTCGACCGAGAGCCAGCCGGGCGATGCGACGGTTCAGCCGAGTGGCGATCTTCATATCCTGTAGCCGGCCTTAGCGACGGTCTGGATCACTGGCGGCTCGCCGAGCTTGGCTCGCAGCCGGCTGATCGTGACCTTGACCGCGACTGTGAACGGGTCGGCGGCCTCGTCCCAGACGCGTTCGAGCAGCTCCTCGGCAGAGACGACCCGGCCTTGGGCCGCGAGCAACAGCTCGAGCACGCCAAACTCCTTGGGGCGCAGCGTCAGCGGTCTACCGGCCCGGTGCGCGCAGCGCTTGGCTGTGTCGACCACAAGATCGCCGTGCTCCAGCACCGGAGGGATGCTCGGCTGCGCCCGGCGGGCCAGGGCCCCGATCCGCGCGACCAGCACCGGGAAGTCGAACGGCTTGGCCAGGTAGTCGTCGGCGCCCATCCCGAGCCCGCCGATCAGGTCGTCGTTCGTTGCCGCGGCGGTCAGCATCAGCAGCCTGCTGCGGGCGCCGCCTGCGACGAGCCGGGCGCACACCTCGTCGCCGTGAAGGCCAGGTAGGTCGCGGTCGAGCACGATCACGTCGTAGCCGTAGACGAGCGCGCGCGCGAGGCCGGCCTCGCCGTCGAGCGCGACATCGACCGCCATGCTCAAGTGACGCAGACCTGCCGCGACCGTCTCGGCCAACTCCTGATCGTCTTCGATCACCAGTACCCGCACGATGCTCCTTCGCCAGGGACGGTAGCGCCGCGAGGTTTCAACACGGTTTCGGTGATCTCCGCCGAACGCATCGCTCTCTCGCTCCGTCTCCAGGCGAGCGAAACCGTGACGAAACCATCCGCCGCGTAGAACCGATGCGCACATGAGAAAGGAGACCAGATGCGCGGCCGCCGCACACAAGCATTCCGACCAGCCCGATTGCTCACCGCCGCTGGCGCGCTCGCGGCCGCGGCGACGATCGCCGCCTGCGGCTCGAACTCACCAGCCGGGTCGAGCGCACCGACCGGATCAGGCCCGTCGACCGGCAGCGGCTCCAGCTCGACCAGTTCGACACTGGCGTTCGCCAAGTGCATGCGCGCCAACGGCGTGCCGAACTTCCCAGACCCAAGCCCCGGCGGCGGCTTCGAGTTCCATGCGAGCGCGGGAATCATCTCATCGCCCGCGTTCAGAGCAGCACAGGCGAAGTGCGGGAAGTTCCTGCCCGGCGGCGGTCCGCTCAGCCCGGGGCCACCTCCGTCGGCAGAGACGATGGCGCAGCTCCGGAGGATCGCTGTGTGCATGCGCCAGCACGGCGTCCCAGAGTTCCCCGACCCCATGACCTCGGTCCCACGCGGGTTTACCCCAAACCCAGGCGAGTACCGACGAGATCACCAACTACCAGGGAGCGATCCTCTTGTACCCGGCCACGATCGACCCGCAGTCACCATCGTACGAGCAGGCCGCGACCGCTTGTGGCGCCGGTTTCCTCGCCGGGAACAACGCCCACTGATGGAACCTGAGTCGTGACGGCCGGGCATCTCACGAAGCCTTAAGCAAGCTCTCAGGTTCGGGTGCGGGTTGCTCAGGTTGCGGTGCTCCACTTGTGTCGTGGCGCCCAGACCTGGCTCGGCCGTGACATACCTCCGCGCCCGCATACGCTTTGTCAATGGATCATCAGGGTTACCGACGCGTCGAGGCCGAGGATGAACGGGCGCTGATGGAGGCGACCGAGGTTTGGGCTGGGCGCGTGCTGGTCGTGGACGACGATCCGGACGTACGCGAGGCCGTTGAGACTGCGCTCGAACTGGAGGGCCACCGTGTCACGACCGCGACTGACGGTCTTGCGGCACTGAAGCGGCTGGGACACGCTCAGTTCGACGCGGTGGTGCTCGATGTGCTGATGCCCAACCTGGACGGCTTCGAGGTATGCCGGCGCCTGCGAGCGGCGGGAAACCGGACGCCGATCTTGATCCTGACGGCGCGCGACTCCGAGCAGGACACGATCCGCGGCCTGGACCTCGGCGCGGACGACTATCTGGTGAAGCCGTTCGGGTTGGGCGAGCTGCTGGCGCGCATGCGGGCGCTGCTACGGCGGACACGTCCGGCGGGCGACAATGCGCCGATGTGGTTCGCCGGGCTCTCGCTCGATCCGCAGACCCGAGAGGCTTCCCGCGGTGGACGCAAAGCTCGAGTTGACGCGGACGGAGCACGCGCTGCTCGAGCTGTTTCTGCGCAATCCACGCCAGCTGCTGACGCGGGAGCTGATCATGGAGCGGGTCTGGAACTACGACTTCGGACCAACGTCTAACCCCCTCGAGGTGTACATCAGCTACCTGCGACGAAAGACGGAGGCGGGTGGCGAGCCGCGCCTTATCCATACGGTGCGCGGGGTCGGCTACACGCTGCGAGAGCCGTGAGCCTCCGTGGGCGGCTGACGGTCGCCGGGGGCGGCGCGGTGTTCGTCGCGCTCGCGATCGCCTCGTTGGTGATCTATTTCTCCGTACGCTCGAACTTGATCGAGCAGACCGACACCTCCGTGATTCAGTCGGCCCAGAACGTCGCCACGAAGTGGCTCATCGCGAACGGGCCGAAGCCGGCGGGGTATGCGACGACGAAAGGGCCCGCTTCGGAGAGCCCTCCCTCCGGTACCAACGCGTCGGGCTATTTCCAGGTGATCCCGAACGTCGGGACCGCGATGAACCGGGAGTTATCGGCGCGCAGGGGACTGAAGAGCCCTCTCAAGCAGAACGTCGTCCCGTCCAACGGGTTCGTGCCGTTTATCGGCATGGACGCGTTGGTGGCGAGGGGACTGGCGCCGCCGTACATCCGGGACATTCGCTATCGCGGCGTGACGATGGCGCTGTACACGATGCCCCTCTCATCCTCGGCCGACGGGCTGGTGCGGACTGCACGCCCGCTGACCGAGGCGAACGCGACGATCGCCCGCGTCCGCTGGCTCCTGTTCGCCCTGACGCTCGGTGGGGCGCTCGCGGCGGGCCTGCTCGGACGACTGGCCGCGAACGCCGTGCTGCGGCCCGTGCGTGCGCTCGCCGGGGCGGTGCGCGAGGTGAGCGCCACGCGTGACCTCAACCAGCGGATCCCGGTCAGCGGCCGGGACGAGCTGGCAAGCCTCGCCGCCGACTTCAACACGATGCTCGCAGCCCTGGCCGAATCGCAACAGGCGCAACAGCAGCTGATCGCGGACGCCTCGCATGAGCTGCGAACCCCGCTGACCGCACACCGCGCGAACATCGAGCTGCTGGCGCGGCCCGACCTGCCCGTCGAACAGCGCGAGCGCGTGCTCGGCGCAGCCGTCCGGGCGATGGAGAGGCTCTCGGCACTCGTTGGCGATCTCATCGTGGCCGCACGCGACGGTAGGTCTGTCGACGCACGCGAGCCGCTCGCGCTCGACGAGCTCGTGGCGGCAGCGGTCGAGCGGGCGCAGCACAGGGCGTCGAAGCTGCGCTTCGAGAGCCGGCTGGAGCCCTACCGGCTTGTCGGGGCCAGCTCACGACTGGAACGCACGGTCGACAATGTTCTCGACAACGCGATCAAGTGGAGCCCGCCCGGCGGCGCCGTCGAGGTCGGGCTCGCCGCTGGGACGCTCACAGTGCGCGACCACGGACCCGGCATCGCCGCGGCCGACCTCCCGCACGTCTTCGATCGCTTCTACCGGGCCGCCGCGGCTCGCGCCCTGCCCGGCTCGGGGCTGGGGCTCGCGATCGTCAAGCAGACCGTCGACGACCACGGAGGCAGCGTCACCGCCGCCAACGCGGACGGCGGAGGAACGCTCCTGATCCTCCACTTCGGCGACGACGGCCGATAGACGGTCTCTCACCAAGCTCTCAGCAACCTCTCATACCAAGGGGCGATCCGTTCAGGTTGCGCTGGTGAGGTTGCCGCATGACGAATCGCACACTCACCCCGGCCACCGTCGTCGCGGTTGCCGCTGTCTCGCTGCTCGCCGCCGGCTGCGGCGGCGGCTCCTCCACGACCGCCGCGACGACGACGCAGAACGGACCGCGCGCGTACGCCCGCTGCATGCACGCCCACGGAGTCCCGAACTTCCCCGACCCCACCAGCAGCGGAGGGGGCGATAAGGAAGCCGTTGTCGCCGCGCTACAAGAGGTCGGCAACTCCAAGGCCGAGGCCGCCCAGACGGCCTGCGTGCATGTGAACGGTGGCAGCCCAGGCACAGGCCAGAGTGCAGCGCAGAGTCAAGCGCACCGCGCCGCGATGCTCGCGTTCGCCCAGTGCATGCGACGTCGCGGGTTCGCCAACTTCCCGGACCCGAGCAGCCAGGGCGAGTTGAGCCCGGAGATGGTCACCGCCGCCGGGATTGACCTTCATCAGCCGGCGGTGCTGGGGGCCGGCCTGGCCTGTACGAGCGTGACTCACGGCCTGCTGACGCGAGCCGCCGTCGAGCGTGCGGTCAATGGCGGCTGACCCGTCGAACGCCACCGCCTTGGTCCACGCGGGGGCCAGGGACGAGTTGCTGCCTGCAAGGAGCGGGGAAACCGGGCGGAAACCGGTCGTCGCGTAGAACCGATGCTGGCTACGCGAAGGACACCAGAAGGAGACCGATGCAAGACAGCATCCATCCATACCAGGAGAGCCGTTCACGACCTGCGCGACTGCTCCCCCTCGCGGCACTCATGAGTGCGGTCCTGGTGGCGGGATGCGGGGGAAGCTCTCCCAGTCCGACCACGGCCGCGCCCGAAGCGAGCAGCCGGGCGTCGACCGTTGCGGTCGGCGACAGTACGGCCGGCGCCGGCGGATCAGGGCCGCTCGCCTTCGCGAGGTGTATGCGCGCGAACGGGGTGCCCGACTTCCCAGACCCGCAGCCCGGAGGCGGAGCGACGTTCCAAACGGTTGCCGGAATCAACCCCACATCGCCGGTGTTCAGGGCGGCGCAGGCGAGGTGCCAGAAGTTCATGGGCGCCTTCCCTGGCCCCGGGTCGACGACGCACCCGTCATCACGGACGCTGGCGAAACTGCTCAGGATTGCGCGATGCATGCGCGAGCACGGCGTCCCCCAGTTCCCTGACCCTCAGACCTCCGTCCCGTCCAATCCGGCTGGCATCCGGGAGATCACCGACTTCGACGGAGCGATCCTGCTGTTCCCGAGCACGATCGACATGCAGGCGCCGGCGTACAGGCAGGCCTTGACCGCCTGCGGCGCGCCGCCACTTGGCCTCCCTCACTGATGGAAGCCGGGGTCGACACCGGCCGCGCCACCGGCACCCCGTCCGCTTCACGGGGGCGACGGTTCGCTCTAGCAGTGGCGCTGCTGCTCGCGGCCGGGGTGGTGGTGGCGGCGATCGTGCTCGGCACACACTCGGGCTCGCCGCGGACTACAGACAACCCGGCCAGCGCCGGAGGCGCCGCGATCGTGCAGCGCCGCAACCTGGTTGAGACCGACACCGAGTCGGGCACGCTCGCCTACGCCAGCCCCCAGACCGTGTACAACCGTCTCAGCGGGACGATCACCTGGCTGCCTGCGGTCGGGCAGCTGATCAGGCCGGGGCAGACGCTCTACACGGTCAACGGGCGCCCAGTCGTGCTGTTCGACGGCGCGCTGCCGGCCTACCGCGCTCTGACGGCCAAGGACAGTCCTGGCCAGGACATCTTGCAGCTCAACAGCGACCTCGTGCAGATGGGGTTCGCCGATGGCCAGATCACGATCGATGACGCTTGGCAGACGGGAACCACCGACGCGGTCGAGCGCTGGCAGGCCACGCTGGACGAGAAGCAGACCGGCAAGATCGCGCTCGGCCGGATCGTGTTCCTCCCCGGCGCCCAGCGGGTCACACAGCTGGGGACGACGTGCGGGTCGACCGGCAGTGGGTCCGGTGGCGGCTGGGCAGCGGCTCTGGCCCGACCAACGGTTGTGGCGTCTCAGAGGCGAGCGTGACCGTAGCCGCGCCGCGCCCCGAGTTCGTCGACCTCACCACGTCGAGCACGACAACGCCGACGACCACGACCACCACGACTACGACGACCACGACCCCGACGACAACCACGACCACCACTACGACCACGCCCACACCCACCACAACCCCGAGGAGCACAAAGCCACGATCCGTACACAAGCATCGCCGCTCCCGCTCCCGCTCCCGCTCGGGCACCGGCAAGGGCTCGCGCGGCGGCAGCGGGTCGGGCAGCGCCAGCGGCCATAGCTCCGGGACCGGCAAGGGCTCCAGCGGTTCCGGTAGCGGGAGCGGGAGCGGTTCTGGGAGCGCGAAAGGATCCGGCAGCGGGAGTAGCTCCGGCAACGGCAAGGGCTCCACTGGTTCCGGTGGCGCGGGGAGCGCGTCGGCGATTCTGCAGACGACTTCGACCGAGCTCGTGGTCACGGTCGATCTGGGCGCGAGCCAGCAGTCGGAGGCGAAGGTCGGCGAGCATGTGACGGTCGAGCTGCCGGCCGGCAACATGGTCAACGGTACGATCAGCGCGGTCAGTTCGGTGGCGCAGGCCTCGACCAGCGGCAGCGGCCCGAGCTCAGGCTCGGGGAGCGGGAATGGGAACGGGAACGGGAACGGCTCATCGGGCTCGACGATCCCGGTCACGATCACGCTCCCGGGCAACCACTCCAGCGCGGGGCTCGACCAGGCCTCGGTGAGCGTGACCTTCGCGCAGGCGCGCGCCCGCAACGTGTTGTCAGTGCCCGTCACGGCGCTGCTGGCCACCGCGGGTGGCGGGTACGCGGTGCAACAGGCGGCGGCCCCGTACCGGCTGATCCCGGTGACGACCGGCCTGTTCGCCGCGGGCTATGTCCAGATCTCCGGCCCAGAGGTCGATCGGGGCCTGCGAGTAACGGATTCACAGGGATGAGCATCGCGCTGTCGCTCCAGGCTGTGACCAAGGAGTACGTGGGCGAGGTGCGCGCGCTGCGGGACGTCTGCGTTCAGGTGACCGACGGCGAACAGGTGGCCGTGGTCGGCCCGTCAGGGTCGGGCAAGACGACGATGCTGACGGTTATGGGCACGCTCGAGCGGCCGACACGAGGCGAGGTGCGCGTCGCCGGCCACGACGTCGCGGACCGCCTCGGACGCAGAGCTGGCTGGGCTGCGCGCTCACAAGGTCGGGTTCGTGTTCCAGGAGTTCCACCTCCAGGATGCGCTCACGGCGCTGGACAACGTCGCGCTCGGGATGCTGTACACCGGCATGGCGCTGAAACAGCGGCGCGCGATCGCCACGGCAGCGCTCGAGCTCGTTGGTCTCGGCCATCGTTTGATGCACCGCCCGCCGATGATGTCCGGTGGCGAGCGCCAGCGGGTCGCGATCGCGCGCGCGATCGCCAAGCGCCCAGTCATCGTGCTCGCCGATGAGCCGACCGGCAACCTCGACTCCAAATCGGGCGGGGAGGTGATCGACCTTCTGCAAGGGCTCGCGAGCGACGGCGCCACCCTGGTCCTGATCACCCACGAGGAGTCGATCGCCGCGCGGTTCGCCCGTCGCATCCAGATGCGCGACGGCGAGATCGTCTCCGACAAGGCCCAATGACCGCGACCACCCCTCCGCTCGCCCGCCCCGCCCGGATCGCCCCGGCGCGGCTGCCGCCGAGCCAGCTGATCTCGACAGCGCTGCAGGCGTTTCGCACCCGCAGGCTCCGGGCGGCGCTGTCGGGGTTGGGGATCGCGATCGGCATCGGCGCAATGGTCGCGGTCGTCGGCGTGTCCGCCTCCGCGCAGGCCAATCTGATCGCGGAGATCGACGCGCTCGGCACGAACCTGCTGACGGTCACCCCCGGACAGACGTTCCTGGGCACGAACGAGGTCCTGCCCACCACCTCGGTGCCGATGATCGGCCACATGCAAAACGTCCTCTCAGACGCCGCCGTCTACCAGGTCTCGAGCGCGAGCGTGTACCGGAACCCGCTCGTGCCGCCCGCCCAGACCGGCGGGATCGGCGTGGACGCCGCCGGCGAGGACCTACCCCAGGTGATGAGCGCGGCAATGACCTCAGGCCATTTCCTGGGACCGATCTCAGACCGCTTCCCGGAAGCCGTCCTCGGCGCCCAGGCCGCAAGCGTGCTCCAGATCGGCCACGTAGGCGGGCACGTGATGGTCTACCTCGGCAACACCTGGTTCACCGTGGTGGGGATCATGAGCTCGGCGACGCTCGACACCTCGCTGGACTCAGACGTGTTCATTTCATTGCCGGTTGCCGAGCGGGTGTTCGCGGTCCAGCCGAACCCGTCGGAGATCTACGTGCGCGCCAACCAGAACCAGGTCCCACAGGTGTCAAACCTGCTCGCCGCGACCGCCGACCCGCAACAGTCCGACGGGGTCCAGGTCTCGAGGCCGTCGGACGCACTCGAAGCGCGGGCCGCTGCCAAGGGCCAGTTCACCGCCCTGCTTGCCGGGCTCGGCGCGGTCGCGTTGCTGGTCGGTGCGATCGGGATCGCGAACATCATGGTCATCAGCGTGCTGGAACGCCGCGGGGAGATCGGGCTGCGCCGCGCGCTCGGCGCCACCAGACGGCACATCTCAACCCAGTTTCTGACCGAGTCCGCGCTCTTGGCCGTGCTCGGCGGGATCGCCGGCCTGATCATCGGCGCCGGAGCGACCGCAATCTACGCCCAGGCAAAGCACGAACCCTTCGTCGTACCGCCCTACGCGCTGATCACCGCCCCAGCCGCCGGCCTGCTCATCGGCGCGATCGCGGGCCTGTACCCGGCGATGAAAGCCGCCCGCCTGAGCCCAACCGAGGCGCTACGAACCGCGTGAGCAACACGCCGATACGAAGTAAAGTACGAGCCCTACGCGCGCATAGGAGATTCGACACTTAGAGGGAGTGCGATCGTGGGAGATACCGTCCTGGGACCGATCGACTACCTGGCGGTGGAGTGGCCGGGAAGGCACGTCACCGGCGAAGGGTTCCGACTACTGATGGATCTGGTCGACCGCGAGATCGTCCGCGTGCTCGACATCGTCTTCATCTCCAAGAACACCGACGGGACAGTGTCGAAGGTCGAGGTGGCTGACGTCGAGCATTCCGAAGCCCTCGACGAGCGGCTGTGGGGCTTATCTTCCGGTCTGCTTGACCAATCGGACATCGATCAGGTCGCGGCGGCGATCCAACCGGGGAGCCTCGCCGGAATCCTCGTGTATGAGAACGTCTGGGCGGTGCCGATGTGGACGGCCATGGACCGCAGCAGCGCACGGCTTGTCGGCGCCGGGCGGATCGTCGCCGACGATCTGATCGAGGCGCTCGACGCTCCGGATCCGGCGTGAACAGCGTCTCTTGGCTTTGATCCACGGTGCACACCTTCGCTTGAACGGAGACGCAGATGGGACTGTTGAAGACAGGATTGAAAGCTGCCGTCGCAGTGAAGACGGCCGATGTGATCCACGAGCGCATCCTCGCGCGCCAGGAGCAGCATGCCGCCGCGCAGGGTCACCCAGGGCCGCCGGCCGCGGTGGCGCAGTCAGCGACGATGCCGGCGGCTGCGCTAGCGCAGCCGGGGCCGGCCGCGCCGCCGACTTCGGTGGCGCCGACTATGGAGGACAAGCTCGGGCAGCTACAGCAGCTCGGTGAGCTGCGAGCGTCGGGCGTCTTGACGGACGCTGAGTTCGAGGTCCAGAAGGCGCGTGTCCTGAGCGCCTAATCGCCCCTCAGACGTACGCGAGCCCGCTCAGGCGTGCGCGACGAGGCCGAACAGGCCCACCAACAGGAGGAACAGCAGCACATAGAGGGCGTACTTGCCCCACGCGGGCCACTCGGCCTCGGGGTCGCGGGACATCAGGTAGCGCTCTTCTTCACGGATTGTGTTGTTGCAGTGGGGGCAAATCATCTCGGTTGTGTGGGTAGCTAGTGGGGCAGGGCAGCCGCGATCGCCACGCCTACGCCGGGCTCGCCATCACTGGCCGGGCCCGTATAGATCGCTTCCCTCCTTACTTCGTCAATACCCAGACCGAGCTTGAGGCGAACTTGGACCGGGAGCTGGTGTAGGCGCGCGAACGACGTGATACCAGTGAATCATGCGCTCATGTGAGCCGCGCCGACAGCCAGAGCGTCTAGTCTGATCTGCTCACCGCACGCGGCAATCACGCTAAAAACCGACCCTTGCCTATCGCTCCCGACCTATCCGGCCTCGCCCTCGATGGCCGATATGAACTCCACGCCATCATCGGGGAGGGCACGTTCGGGCGCGTGTATCGCGGCCGTGACCGGCGCTTGAGGCGTTGGGTCGCCGTCAAGGTGATCAAGCCTTGGTGGGCCGAAGACCCGGAGTGGGCGAGGAGCTTCGAACGCGAAGCCCAGCTGCTCGCCTCGATCAGCGACCCCGGGATCATCCAGATCTACGATGTCGGCGCGGCCCCCGAGGGGCTGTACTACGTGGCCGAGCTCGTCGACGGGGAGAGTCTCGCCAGCCGGCTGCGCAGCCGGCGCGTGGCGCCCACCGAGGCGCGCGAGATCGCGCTGCAACTGGCGCGTGCCCTCGCGCGCGCGCACTCACAGCGCGTCATCCATCGCGACGTCAAGCCGGCCAACGTGCTCATCACCCGCGACGGCCGCGTCAAGGTCGGCGACTTCGGCGTCGCCCGGCTCGCCGAGGGCACGACCGACGCACCCGTGGCCACGATCGCCGGCACGCCCGGCTACATGGCGCCGGAGCAGGCGTCAGGTGGAATCTCCAGTCCCGCCACCGATGTCTACGGCGTCGGGATCGTGCTCTACGAGATGCTCGCGGGCCATACGCCGTTCGAGGGTAAGTCGGCGGTCGAGCTCGCGCTTCGCCATGTGAACGATCCGCCACCCCCGCTGCCGGCTAAAACGCCGCGGGGGATCGTGCGGATCGTCGAGTGTGCGCTGGCGAAGGATCCGGCCGCCCGCTACCGCGACGGCCACGAGCTGGCAGCCGCCCTGTCGCGCGTCAGCGTTCCCGAGGAGCTCGACGACGACGAGCGGGTGGCTGCCCTGACGGGCGCCCGGCGGGCCTCGACGGCCGCCCGCTCAGGGTCGCCGACCACCGTTACGATCTCGCGCCCCGCTCAGACCGGTGGCACAGGCGGTCACACTGCCGGTGACTCCAGCGGTCAGGCCGCCGATGGCGCCATCCAACAAGGGCCGAGCGACCGCGTTCCGCCCACCCGGGTCAAGCGGCGTCGCCCACCCCGGCGCGATTTCAATCCCGGGGAACGGCGGCAGCGAAATGCACTCCTGGCGCTCGCCGTCGTGCTCGCTGCCGGGATGGCCGTCGTGGCGCTCGAGATTGCCCCGGGGCATCTGAGCGTCCCGCAACTCGCGGGATTGACGAAGGGCCGGATCATCACCGCCGCCCACCGGGACGGCTTCCACGCCGCCTTCGGCGGCCGCTACAGCAACAGGCGGGCCGGCACCGCGATCGGCCAGGACCCGCCACCGGGTACCCGCGTCGGCGACGGCGCGACGGTCCAGGTCACGCTCAGCCGCGGTCCGAAGCCGGTGACGGTGCCGCCGCTGGTGGGCGCCTCAGCGTCGAATGCCGAGAGTGCCCTGAACTCGTTGAGGCTGCGGGCAAACGTGATCCAGGTGCCGGCCCCCGGCGTCAACACCGGGACCGTCACGCGCCAATCGCCGGCCGCCGGCAAGAGCCTGGCGCCTCGTTCGACGGTCTCCCTATGGGCCGCCGAGGCGCCAGCGCTGCGCCCGTTGACGGGCTTCTCGAGCGCGGGCAGCGGAAGTTCAGTGCCGTTCCAGATCAGAGGACGACGGTGGGAGATCGTCTACAGCATGGGCTTCCAGGGGACGTGCACGTTCATATTCTTCTGCTCGGGGCCGAACGCCACCGTGACCGACGTGGGCAACGGCTCGACCGTCGATCAGTTTGGCCTGGGCGAGGGCAGCTCCAAGAACCGGATCTTCAAGACCGGCCCCGGCGTGTACCAGATCTCGGTTTCACCAGGCGACGACAGCGCCAACTGGCACATCCAGGTGGACGACTACTACTGAGTGGCGCCCCGCCCGGCGACGATCGCGGCGACGGGACCGAACATAAAGTTTCTCTGAATCATGTTTCAGGTTACGGCCGCTGGGACATGATTGAGCCGCCGCCAAGCGACTGCAGGGAGTGGCCTCCGCGGTACGAATCAGGTGCGGACGCGGTTCATCGTCATGAGCGGCCGTCGGACGGACTTCACGCCTTTGAATCTCGAGACGGAGGTCCTGTTTTGGCCGCATATGCGTTGCCGGGCCCGGCTGGACTGACAACGTCCAGCGCGTGGGCCAAAGACGACGAACTGTTCAGGGCCTATCAGCACGGTGACCGCCGCGCGCGCGACGAGCTCGTAGAGCGATTCATGCCGTTCGTGCGCAAGATGGCGCTTCGTTACAACTACACGAATGAGCCGCTCGACGATCTGGTGCAGGTCGCCTGTCTCGGCCTCCTGAAGGCGATCGAGCGATTCGACCCCAACCGGGGCTATCGGTTCGCGAGCTTCGCGGCGCCGACGATCCTCGGGGAGCTGAAGCGCCATTTCCGCGATAGGGGCTGGGGAGTCCACGTCCCGCGGGACCTCCAGGAACAGGCGCTGGCGATGGGCCGAGCGAGAGAGCGGCTGACGCAGGGGCTGGGACACTCTCCCACGGTCCAGGAGCTCGCCGATGCGCTCGGATGGCCGCTGGAGCAGGTCCTCGAGGCGATTGACGTCGTCCGCAGCTATGAGACCACGTCGCTCGATGCCCCGGTCGCACGCGACGACGAGGACACCGCCGCGCTCGTCGAGTCGCTCGGCTGCGAGGAGGAGGGTTTCGATCTCGCGGAACGCCGTGAGGCGATCGCCAAAACATGGAGCGAGCTTTCGGAGCTCGAGCGCCGCGTGGTGGCCCTGCGGTGTATGCACGATCTCACGCAACGCGAGATTGGCGAGGAGGTCGGCTACTCGCAAATGCACGTTTCGCGCCTGCTGCGTCGGTCGGTGACACGGCTGGTCGAGCCGCTGGCGGCATAACCGCCGCCGCTAACGTAGACCGCCGGGTGAAGCGGTCGATCAACCGCCTGTTCTGGTCAGACGGCCAGGCCGCGCTCGACCACTTCAAGCAGATGACCGCGCGGTACACGAGAGCCGGTTTCGAGGTCGAGCTCCAGGTCCGCTACCACCCGACCAAGGCCGAGGCGGGCGACATCGCGTCGTGGGTTCGCTACGTCCGCCACGTCGTCGACTCGTTCGGCGCCAACCCGCGAGTCGTGGGGATGACGATCACCAACGAGGTCAACGTCAAGATCTCGCCGAACACCTCGGACGGGTCGTACCCTCGCGCCGAGGACGCGCTCATCGACGGGATCGAGGCCGCCCACCGCGAGGCGATCCGCCGCCACTATCGTCAGCTCCGGTTCGGCTTCACGTACGCGTACCGGTTCGCGCCGAACCAGGACGCCGCGTTCTTCTCATACCTCAAGGCCCACGGAGGGAGAACGTTCCAACGGGCGCTCGGGTTCGTTGGCCTCGACTTCTACCCCGGCACGATTTACCCGCCGGTGATGGCGCCCGGGGCCAGCTATCGGGCGGCGTTTGCGCAGGCGGCCGGCGTGGTCCGCGACTGCCTGGCGCCGATGGCCGGCATCGGCCAGCGGATCCCGATTTGGGTGACCGAGAACGGCATCCCGAGCGGGAATAGCTCCGACGCGCAGCAGGCGGCGGCGCTGGGCGAGCTCGTGCGCGCGGTCCACGACTACTCGGGGACGTTCAACATCACCGACTACCGGTGGTTCAACCTCCGCGACTCGACCTCGAGTTCGCCCGCGACGCTGGTCGGCCCGACGTTCTCGACCGACGGGCTGCTCCGGTCCGATTACACGGCGAAGCGGTCGTTCGCCACGTACCGGTCGTTGATCGCCAAGTTCGGCGCCGGTCAACGCGCCGGCGCCTCTCCGTGGGCATAGCGCGGCCCTTCACGGAAGCGGGCGGCGGTGGCCCGGGCCGTGCCATCGGCCCACCGGCTCGTGGTCACCGCCCCGAGTACCAGCACCGCAAAGCCGAGGCCAACGATGATCCACCAGCTCGGGTGGGTCGCGGCCGCAAAGCCGCCGCCGAGGACGCCGGCGGCGGTACCTCCGGCGACAGCGCCCACGACTGCCACGCCGAGCGTCACCCCGACCTGCCGGCTGGTCGAAGCGATGGCAGCGGCGACGCCGGCCTGGGCGGCGGGCATGCCCGATACCGCCGTATTGGTGATCGGCGGGTTCACCAGCCCCGAGCCCGCGCCGAAGATCGCGTAGGCGGCGAACAGCAGGGTCGTCGACGTCGTCGGCGTGAGAGTCGTGAGCATCAGCCCGCTGACCATGACCGCGGCGCCGCCGGCGACGAGAGGGATGCGGGCACCATGACGCCCGACGATGTGGCCGGAAAGCGGCGAGACGACGAGCATCACGCCCGCCATCGGCAACATGTAAAGGCCCGCATGAAACGGCGAGAGGCCGCGCACGTTCTGTAGATAGAGCGTGTTGAGGAACAGGAACCCGCCGATCGCGGCGAACACGCAGACGGCGATCGCGCTCGCGCCGGAGAAGGGGGCACTGCGGAAGAAGCGGATTTCGATGAGCGGCTCCTCGCGGCGCAGCTCGTACCAGATCAACGCGCCAAAACACGCGATCGAGAGCACGAACAACCCGACGATCTCGCCGGACAGCCAGCCGCTCTTTGGCCCCTCGATGATCGAGTACGTCAGTGACGCGAGGGCGACTATCACCAGCACCTGCCCGACCGGGTCAAAGCGGCGAGGGTGCGGGGCTCGAGACTCCGGCACGAACAGGGCGGTGAGGATGATCGCCACCAGGCCGACGGGGAGGTTGACCAGGAACACGGCGCGCCAGCTGAACGCGTCGACGAGCGCCCCGCCGAGCACGGGCCCGAGCGCCATGCTCAGGCCGAACACGGCACCCCAGACGCCGATCGCCTGAGCGCGCTCGCGTGGATCGTGGAAGACGTTGCGGATGATCGACATCGCCACCGGGTTGAGCATCGCCCCGCCGACGGCCTGAACGACGCGTGCCGCGATCAAAAACGGAAGGCTTGGCGCCAGGGCGCACAGCAGCGAGCCGAGCGAGAACACGACGAGACCGGTCTGAAACGTCCGCCGACGGCCCACGCGGTCGGCCGTCGAGCCGGCGAGCATCAGCAGGCTCGCCAGCACCAGCGTGTAGGCGTCGACCACCCATTGCAGTCCCGAGATCGACGCGTCCAGCTCGCGGTGGATCGACGGGAGCGCGACGTTGACGATCGTCGTATCGAGGCCGACGATCAGCAGGCTCATGCTGCAGATGCCGAGGATCAGCAGCCGCCGGCGCCGTCCGATGTCCTCGTGGCCAATCCGGTCCATCCGCTCTCAGTACCCCGGCGACCGATTGGTATCCAACGGCCAGCCGGCAATCAGCCCGCGAGCCGCCTCGACGTCGGGGTGCAACGGCCGGTCGCTGAGGTCGGCGTCGAGCCGAGCCGCGGCGGCTGCGTACAGCGGCCCGGTACCTGCTCCGATGGGCGTGTGCCCGGCCAGGCGCAGCGCCCGGACAGCGACGACCAGCTCGGTCGCGACGAGGACGCGAAGTGCCTCCAGCGCCTCGTCGGCCCGTCGTGCCGCGGTTGGAGCGAGGCTCGAATGTGACTCGACCCCGCGCGAAACAGAGACCGTCTGGGCAGCGACGGGAGTCACGAGTGAGCGGACCTCCGCCGCCGCTGAATGCGCGGTGTACTCGAGGACGAGCGCCCCCGACTCCACGCCTGGGGTCCGGGCCAGGAACGGCGGCAAGCCCGTGAGGCTCGTGTCGAGCAGCGTGCTCACCCGGGCGGCGATCAGCGCCGCGGATTGGGCGAGCGCGGTCCGCAGGCCGTCGATCCTGTTCGCGAGTGGGGCGGCGTGGGGATTGCCGTTCGGGAGCGCGATCTGCTCGGCAGCCACGATCAGCGCGTTCTCCCCGGCGAAGTTGAGCTCGTGGCCTACGGTCTCCTCGAGCGCCAGAAGGGCGTCGTGGACAGCGCCGTCGACCTGCGGGAGAGCGCGAAACGGATACGGATCCTGGACGCCGAACGGCCCAGGATCTCGCGTTCGCGCCTGGAGACCGGCCAACAGTGTGCGCATCCGGGCGGCGACGGCCGACTGCCCCGGGCGATGCAGCGCGGAGTGGATGCGCTCGTCCAGCACCACGGGATCGGCGGCGGCGGCCTCGAACGAGAGGGCGGCGACCGACAGCCAGGCGTCGAGCAGGTGGCGCACATCCACCACGAGCAGCGCCGCGCGGCCGATCGTGACGGCGTTGCTGCTCATGAACGCCAGCCCGTCGCGGGGACCGAGGCGCCCCGGGGCGATCTGGCCTCGGGCTAGCGCGTCGCTCGCGTCGACGAGCTCATCGCCACGCCACACCTGGCCCTCGCCCAGCAGCGCGAGTGCGATATCGGCGAGCGATGTGAGATCGCCGGTACCGAGCGAGCCGAGCTCACGCGTGAAAGGGCTTAGCCCGGCATTGAGCGAGGCGACAAGCGCGTCGAGCAGCTCGGCGGCGACGCCCGCCCCACCGGCGCCGATCTGATTGGCGCGGGCGACCATCGCGGCGCGCACGAGCTCGGCGGGCACGACCGGCCCGGCGGCACAGGCGTGGCTGCGCAGGAGCCTGATCGCGTAGCCGCCCCGCTCCTCGGCCGAAACGCGGTAGGAGCGCAGAGCCCCGACGCCGGTGGTCACGCCGTAGAGCTCGTCGCCCCGCTCGATCAGCGCGGCAATCGCCTCGCGGGCCTCGTCGTTACGCGTCCGAGCCGCGTCGGCCAGGCGCGCCCTGGCGCCATGGCGGGCGATCAGCGCCACCCCGTCTGGGGTCAGCGTCTCGCCGTCGAGCAGGACCTCTTCGGGCGTCTGAACCGCGCTGCGCGCGAGCGGAGGGGTAACGGCCATATCGATATGACTGTAACCCGCCGGGCCGTCCAGACCGCTATGACGACGAAGGCCACCGCAGCCTGACTTTGGCGAGCTCCTCGTAGAGCCTGATCGCGCTCATCTCGCCGGCATCCGCGCCGTACCGGACCCGGGCGCGGCGGTGGATCTGCTCGACCAGCGCGGTCATCTCCACGGGCACGCCGGCCTCGCGAGCGAGGTCCACGGCGAGCGCGAGGTCCTTGTTGACGAGTCGCATGGGGAATCCCTCGTCGTAGTCGCCGTGATCGAGGACCATCCGGACGTCGCGCTCGAGGAAGTTCGACGTGGCCGGCGAGCTCGTCAGGGCCGCGTGGAGGCGATCCAGATCAACACCGGCCCTGACCCCGATCGTGAGCGTCTCGGCGGTGGCCACCGCCTGCATGAACCAGGTCAGGTTCAGCAGGAGCTTCACGACGTACCCGGCGCCGTTCTCCCCGACGTGGAAGATCCGCTCGGCATCACCGATCGCCCGTAGGACGGGGAGCGCCCGCGAGAACGCCTCGGCCGACCCGCCCACGTAGATCGCGAGCGTGCCGGCCTGCGCCCCGATCGTCTGTCCGGCGACCGGAGCATCGAGCAACTCGACCCCGCGCGCGCGGGCCGCAGCGAGCGTCCGGCGTCCAACCTCAGGCGAGCTCGTGCTCATCTCGATCACGAGCGCGCCCGGCGAGAGCGCCGCGATCGCTCCGTCCGGCCCGGTCAGCACCTGCTCGACCTCGGGCGGTCCGGGAAGGCTCGTCACGAGGATCTCCGCCCCGGCGGCGCAGTCAGCGAGCGAGCCAGCTTCCCGCGCGCCGGCCACGCGGGCACGGCCAACCGCGCCGGCATCGAGGTCAAACGCGCTCACATCGAAGCCGGCCTCGATCACGTGGCCGCACATCGGCCCGCCCATGTGACCGAGGCCCACGAACGCCACCCGCGTCATGACGCGCCGACCTCCGTGGCGTAGAACGCGATCGCCTCCTCGTCGAGCTCGGCGCCCAGGCCGGGGGCATCGGGCAGCGCCAGGCACCCGTCGTCCCCGATCCGCAGCGGCTCGGCGAGCATGAAGTCGCGCCGCGCCGGGGTCCATCCCGGAGGGTCGTAGGGGTATTCGATGTAAGGACCCCCGCCGACGCCGCAGCAGACGTGGAGGTTGGCGAGCAGGCCGATCCCGTTGGTCCACGTGTGGGGGGTGAACCAGCGATTGCGCCGCAGCGCCAGATCGGCGAGCGTACGGGCGCCCGAGATCCCCAGCGCGAGCACGACATCTGGTTGATAGATGTCGAGCACGTCGAGCTCGAGCGCCAGACCGAGCTCCTCGAACGTCCGCGCCATCTCGCCCCCGGCGATCCGGACGCCACCCGTGTGGGTCTCCCGCAGCAGCCGCATCCCCGACAGATCACCGCCGGCGAGCGGCTCCTCGACCCACAGCACCGAGAGCTCGTCGAGGCGGTCCAGCAGCTCCCGCACGTCGGCTGGGCCGAGCCCGGGAGCCGTGTCGCCGGCCATCCGCCACCACTGGTTGAGGTCGACCATGATCTCGAGGCGGTCGCCGACGGCGGCCCGGATCGCGGCCACGACCGAGATGCCTTCATCGAGCCGGTCGCGAGCGATCCGGACCTTGACCGCGCGGAATCCTTCCTCGATCAGACGCAACGCGTCGTCGGCCCGGGCGTCCGGGGCGCGCAACTCGCCCAGCGACGCGTACGCGGGAACCCTCTCCAACGTGCCGCCCAGGAGCGTCGCGACGCGAACTCCGAGGGCCCGCCCGGCGAGGTCCCACAGCGCCGCCTCGAACGGCCAGCACCGGCCGGCGTGAAAGGCGATCGTCTCGAGCGTCCTGGCGTGGGTTGTGAGCTCGAGCGGGTCGCGACCGATGAACAGGTGCCGGTACTCCTCGAAGCCCGCCATCGTGTCGCCACTGCCGACCCCGCACACGCCCTCGTCGGTCTCGACCCTTACAACCGTCGCCCCGAACTCCGTGCGCGGATCCGGATCCCAGGCCGCGTGGAACGGGGGGTCCAGTGGCAGCCGCAGGCGCTGGATCTGGATTGCGGTGATCCTCACCGGACCTCACCGGCCTCCGTAGAACGGGCTCGTGAGTGAATCGCGCCGGTCGACGAGCGCGCGCGCCGCCGCGGGATCCCGCCCGTTCACGGCGGTCGATACGCCTTTGAACGTCGCCTCGCGGCTGGCGATCCGAACCGCCGTCTCATCATGCGCGTTCGCGGCGATCCACACGGCGACGAACACGAGTACGTCCCCGCTGGATTCGAGCAACGACGCCGCGACGGCATCGAGTACGCCCTGCGCGATCCCGAGTTGGCCGGCGCCCCACGTGATCGTCTCGTGCTCGGGCGTTGTCGCGGTCGCCTTGTTGATCATGATCGTGGGCGGCCACACCGGTTCGTAGTGCTGCTGGTCCTCGCCGACGACAACGAGGATCGGCGTGTGTCCGGGTGTCGGGGAGGTGAACGTCGTCAGCAACGCCGCGGCCGTCGCCGTCCCCCGGCGCGCCAGAACGACGTTGACGTGACAGCCGTTCGCGCCGGCGCCGCCCCACCCCTCGCCGATCCGGCCGTCGAGATCGTCGCCGGTCACCTAGCCGCGCCCGCCAGATCCGGGTCGATCACGACGACCGAGCGGTCGCCCTCGCCACGCCGGAGTCGCTCGAACGCCGCCTCGACCCCGTCGAGCTCGATCAGATGCGAGACCACGTCGCCGAGCTGGAGCCGCCCCGAGCGGACGAGCTCGATCAGCCACGGCAGCGTCACGCGGGGATCCGCAGAGCCGTAGTAGCTGCCCTTGATCCCCTTCTCGGACAGGAACTCGATCGCCGGCAACTTCACCTCGACACCCGCCGGCGCCAGCCCGACGACCACGGCCGTGCCGCCCGGTCGAAGCGAGTCCCACGCCATCCGGATCGTCTCCGGGACCCCGACCACCTCGAACGCGTAGTCGACGCCGCCTCCGGCGAGCTCCCGGACCTCGGCCGCCGGGTCGATGCGGGTCGCGTCGACCGCGTGCGTCGCCCCTCGGCGCAGTGCATGCTCGAGCTTGTCGCGGCGTCGGTCGACGGCGATGATCGTCATCGCCCCCGCGAGCCGCGCGCCGGCGATCACCTGCAGGCCGACACCGCCGCATCCGACCACGCACACGCGGTCGCCGACGCCCACCTCAGCGGCGTGGGTGACGGCGCCGATGCCGGTGAGCACGGCGCAGCCCAGGAGCGCCGCCTGCCACAGCGGGACGTCGTCGGGGATCGGGATCGCGCTTCCCGAGGGGACGACGACGCGCTCGGCGAAGCAGGCGACCATCAGCCCGTGCTGGAGCACCGTCCCGTCGGCCGCTCGTAGCCGCGAGGTCCCGTCCAACAGTGTCCCCGCGACCGAACTGGCGCCCGCCGGCTCGCACAACGTGGGGCGTCCTGCGCGGCACGCGTCGCACGAGCCGCAGGGCGGGACGAAGCACAGCACGACCTGGTCGCCGGGCGCCGGGCGCTCGACGTTCCCGCCGACCGCCTCGACCACGCCCGCGCCCTCGTGGCCGAGCACCATCGGCCACCGGCCCTCGCCGAGTTCGCCGTCGGCCAGGCGGACGTCGGAGTGGCAGACGCCGGCGGCGGCGACGCGGACGAGCACCTCGCCGGGCCGTGGCGGCTCGAGCCGGACCGTCTCGACCTCCACCGGCCGACCGGGCTCGCGCAGCACACAAGCGCGCACCGAGATGGCCTCAGCGGGCCCGACGTCAAACCGCTGGTTGCCCAGAGCTCGCAACCGATCCCTCATCGACCTGTAGCCGCCGCAACTCCTCGAGCGGGATGTGACAGCGGATGGCGTGCCCGGCAACCTCTTCCTGGAGTTCCGGTTCGATCGTCTCGCAGATCTCGCCGATCTTGCGCTGACAGCGGGTCTGGAACGGACATCCGGGCGGCGGATCCGCGCCGCTCGGGATCTCGCCCTCGAGCACGATCCGCTGGCGTCCGAGCTCGTCGAGGCGCGGCACGGCCGACAGCAACGCCTCCGTGTAGGGGTGGTGAGGTCCGGCGAACACATCCTCGGCCGGCCCGATCTCCATCACCCGTCCGAGATACAGGACCGCGATCCGGTCGGCGAGGTAGTGGACGACGCCGAGGTCGTGACTGATGAACAGATACGCGACGTGCTCGTCGCGCTGGAGGTCCGTGAGCAGATTCAGGATCGCCGCCTGCACCGAGACGTCGAGCGCCGAGGTCGGCTCGTCGCAGATCACGATCCGCGGATCGCCCGCGAAGGCCCGTGCGATCGCGACACGCTGCTTGAGGCCTCCCGACAGCTGCGACGGGCGCATCGGCAGGTAGCGCTCGGTGAGCCTGACCGAGTGGATCAGCTCGAGCAGTCTCTCTGTCAGCTTTTCGCCGCTGTAACCGCCGAGCTTCGACAGCGAGCGCGAGATCAGTCGCCGCACCGAGTGGCGGCGGTTGAGCGCCGAGTCGGGATTCTGGAAGACGATCTGAAGCGCCTTCTCCTGAGCGAGCGTCCGCTTGTTCGCCAACGGGGGGAGCTCCTGGCCGTCGAGCTCGACGATGCCGCCGGCGTCCGGCGCGGTCAGGCCCACGAGAACGCGCGCCAGCGTTGTCTTACCGCTTCCGGACTCACCGACCAGACCGAGCGTCTCGCCGGCCAGGATCTCGACATCGACATCCTTGAGCCCGCGAACATCGCGGCCGGACTGATGGAACGTCTTCGAGACGTCACGGGCACGCATCACGACGCCGTTGCCCCGCTCGTCGGCGGCGCTTTGCTGAGCAGGACCGTTGTCATCGGCGCTGATCGTCCGCGGAAGGCTTTGGGCGCGCTCGTGGAAATGACAGCGCGAGCCACGGCCGCCCCCGAGCTCGTACAGCGGGGGATGCTCGCTCCGGCAGCGATCCTGAACCAGGCCGCAGCGGTCGGCGAAGACGCAGCCCGTGACCTCGTAGCCGGGTTCGGGTGGGAACCCGGCGATCGTGTCGAGCTTGCCTCGCCCGCGTCTGGCGTCGCGGCGCGGAATGCACCGGAGCAGGCCGACCGTGTAGGGGTGCCGAGGATCTTCGAGGATCGTGAGCGCAGGACCCTCCTCGACCAGCTCTCCGGCGTACAGCACGCCCACCCGATCGCACATCTTCGCGATCACCGCGAGGTTGTGACTGATGAACAGGAGCGAGGTGTTGAACTCACTGCGCAGTCCCCTGATCAACTCGAGCACCTCGGCCTCGACGGTGGCGTCGAGCGCGGTCGTCGGCTCGTCCAGGATCAGCAGCGACGGCTCGGCGGCCAGCGCCATCGCGATCACCGCGCGCTGGAGCATGCCGCCCGAGAGCTGGTGCGGATAGCGCCGCATCACTCCGGCGGGATCGGAAATCTGGACCTTCTTCAGGATCTCCTCTGTGCGTTCGAGCGCTTCGGTGCGGGGTACTCCTGCGATCTCGTAGACCTCGGCGACCTGCCGGCCGACATTGATCGACGGGTTCAGTGCCTTGCCCGGCTCCTGGTAGACCATCGAGACGGTGCTCGCACGCAGCTGGCGAAGCTCCTCGTCGTTCAGCGCCAGGACATCGTGGCCGTCGACCCAGATCGAGCCCGACTGCACCCGTCCATTGCGCGCGAGGTAGCGGACGATCGCGAGCGCCATCGTCGACTTCCCCGAGCCCGACTCGCCGACCAGGCCGTAGGACTCGCCGCGGGAGATGTGGAAGCTGACGTCGCGGAGGACGCGCTGGTCCTCGCGGCGGACGCGGTAGACGACATCGGCTCCGTCGACCGTGAGCGCGTCGTGGGTCATGACTCGAACGCCTGCTCAACCGCGTTGGCGACCATGTTCACTCCGACGACGAGCGTCGCGATCGCGAGCGCGTCGAAGAACACCTCCCACCAGTACCCGGCGGAGACGACGCCGAAGTTGGTGCTGATGTCCAGCCCCCAGTTCGGCGATGGGGGCTGGATGCCGAACCCCAGGAACGTCAGCGTGACGATCGTGAACACGGCGTAGCCGAGACGGACGGTGAACTCAACCACGATCGGTGGCAGCACGTTCGGCAGGATCTCGACGAACATAATGTAGAGCGGTCCCTCGCCGCGTAGCCTCGCCGCTGCGACATAGTCGAGCTGCCGTTCGAGCAGCACCGCCGAGCGGACGGTCCGCGCGATCAGCGGAGCGAAGATGACCCCGATCACCGCGATCACGCTCCCGTTGCCCGGTCCGAGTGCGACCGAGCCGAGGATCGCGATGATGACGACGGGGAGCGCCAGGAACGCTTCGACGAAGCGGCTGATGAACGTATCCGTGCGACCTCCGAAGTAGCCCATCGTCAGCCCGAGCCCGGTGCCGATGACCGTCCCGATCAGCGTCGCCAGCGGGGCCACGATCAGCACGTCGCGGGCGCCGACGATCACCCGGGCGAACATGTCGCGGCCTAGCTGATCGGTGCCGAACCAGTGCGCGCCGGACGGTGCTTGGTTGATCGCGTTCAGGTTCTGGGCGTACGGGCTCTGAGGGACGAGGGTCGACCCGAGCACCGCGGCGACGATCCAGAACAGCAGGATTCCAGCGCCGACCAGGAACGTCTTCGAGTGCACGAGCTCGCGCAGCAGTTCGTTGCGTTGCTGGTGGCGGCCGCTGCGGATCGCGCCGGCTGACTCGACCGGAACCGTGTCGATGCTCATTCGGCCGCCTGGAACCGGAGCCGCGGGTTCAACAGCGTGTAGACGATGTCCGCGACCAGCGTCGCGACCATGTAGACGATCCCGATCACGAGCACGCCGGCCTCGAGCATCGGGAAGTCCTTGGCGGTGGCGGCGTTGACGATCAGGGAGCCGACCCCCTGGTAGCGGAAGAGCGTCTCGACGACCACAAGGCCGCCGATCAGATACCCGACCTGGGTCGCGATCACCGTGATCGTGGGCAGAAGCGAGTTGCGCAGGATGTGGCGCCTGATCACGGTCCGTCGCGGCAATCCCTTGAGAATGGCGGTCCGCGCGTAGTCGGAGTTCAGCGCCTCGATCGTGCCCGCCCGTGCCATCTGCTCGACGTAGCCGAACAGGATCAGGACGAGTACGGCAGCGGGCAGGATCAGGTGGTAGAGCTGGGTCGGGAGACTCGCGCCCGGCGCCCACGAGGCCGAGATCGGTAACACGTTGAGAACGATCCCGAACACGACGATCAGGACGATCCCGGTCACGAGCTCCGGCAGCACCGTCGTCGACAGCCCGAGGATGCTGATCACGCGGTCGCGCCGTTTACCGGCTGCCAGTGCCGCCCATACGCCACCGACAATCCCGAGCGGCACGACGACGACGAAGGCCACGATCGCGAGCTCGAGCGAATGGCCGAGCGCCTTGATCACGATGGGTGCCACCGCCGCCTGGTAGGTGTAGGACTTGCCCATGTCACCCCGGACGAAGTGGCTGATCCAGGACCAGTACTGGGTCAGGACGGGCCGGTTGGTGCCGAGGTGGTCGTCGAGCGCATGGACTGCGTTCGGCGCGGCGAGCGGGCCGAGGATTGCCCGAGCGGGATCGCCGGGCAGGACCTGCCCGACGAAGAACACGATCACGCTCAGGATCCAGAGCGTGATCAGAGCCAGGCCGACTCGCTTGAGGATGAAGATCGCCATGCCGCGGTGGACCAGCGCGGAGTGAGGCTCCTACCCCATTTTCAGCTGATGTAGGCCTTGTTCAGGTAGATCGCGCTGATCGACGTCGGGTTGACGCCGTGGACGTTCGTCTTCGTCGCCGTCAGGCCGTCGATGAAGTACGGGATCACGATCGGGGTCTCCTGTAGCAACAGCGTCGTTATCTTGCCCGCGAGCTGTCGCTGGGTCGAGAGGTCCACCGCGGCGACGTACTGTTTGACCAGCGAGTCGTAGGTACTGTTCTTGAAGCGAGCGGCGTTCCACGGGCCGTTCGAGGTCAGCGGCGCCTCCAGGAACACGTTCGGAACGCCGCGATCGCCGTAGTCGACCAGGCTCATCTGAGCATCGAGCCAGTCCGAGTTGCCGTACGTCGCCTTGCCGTAGTAGGCGGTCTGGCTCTCGATCGTGAGGCTGATGTTGATACCGGCCTTGGCGGCGTCAGCCTTGATCACCTGGGCGAGAGCGGGGATCTCCTGGTACTGCTCGGTCGTCAGGTGGGCGCTGATCCCGCCCGAGTGGCCGGCGGCTGCCAGGAGCGACTTGGCCTTGGCGATGTCCTGCGCGCGCTGCGGGATGGTCAGGTCGCTCGACGGGAAGCGGGGCCCGAGCGGGCTGTCATTACCGAGCTGGCCGTAGCCGAGCAGCAGGGCGGTGATCATCTCCGGGCGATTGAGCGTGTACGCCACCGCCTGCCTTACCCGCGCATCGGTGAACGGCGCCTGGTCGTTTCGCATCGACAGCTCGCGGTGGTTGGCGGACTTGAGCCTGATCAGGTTGTAGGAGGAGGCATTGTTCAGCAGCGACTGGGCGCCCTGCGCGGTGAACTGCACGATCCCGTCGACCTGGCCGCCCTGGAGCGCGAGGATCTGAGGCGGTTGGCTCGAGTAGAACGTGAACGAGGTGCTGTCCAGGTACGGCTTGCCGGCCCAGTAGTTGGGGTTGGCGGCGAACGAGGCGCCGACGTTCTGCGTGTAGCTCTTGAGGGTGAATGGGCCGGTCCCGATGAACGTGCTCTGCCACTTCGAGAAGTCGGTCCCGTCGGGGACGATGATCGCGTTGTAGTTGTCCGAGGAGACGAGGTAGGGGAAGTTGCCGTTGGGCGCCTGAAGGTGAAACGCGACGGTCATCGGATCGACCATGACCACGCCGTCGGGCGTCAGCACGCTCGTGAACGTCGAGAGCGCGTTCGATGCGTTCTTCGGGTCTGACAGCTGCTTGAACGTGTACACGACGTCCTTGGCTGTGAACGGCTGGCCGTTGTGGAACTTGACGTTCGGGCGCAGCTTGAACGTCCACACCGATCCCGAGTTGCTGGGCGTCCAGCTGGTGGCAAGCATCGGCTGGAGTGTCAGCAGCTGGTTGTTGTCGAGCACCAGGAAATCGCCAGTCTGGGCGAGCATGTTGAGGCCGCCGGAATCCGAGATCGTGAGCGGGTTGATCGCCGCCGACGGCGCCTGCTGGGCCAGGTGCAGTGTGCCGCCCGACTTGGGGGTACCGGTCGCGGCGGTGGTCGAGCTGGTGCTCGAGGAGTTGTTCGCGCCGCCGCAAGCCGACAGGACGGCGGCCAGCACGGAGCTCGACATACCGATCACGGCGCCCTTGCGGACGAAGTCACGCCGGCTGATCCGACCTCCGACGAGCTCGTCTATGTAGTGGTTCTCGAGCTCGCTGCCACTTCGGCGAATCTCGTCCAGCTTGATCGAGTTACTGGCCATGCTCGGCACCCACTCTCCCTCTTTTACCAAGACTGAAGGCCCGTTTCTTTCATAGGACCGGACAGCTGTCAAGGGCGAGCGGCCTCGCTACCGCGACGTTAACACCCGCATTTTGCGCATTCCCGCAGGGGGTCCGTGCGGCAGCGGATAATGAGCACCGTGGGCGCAGACGTCCGATCCCGGCCGGCGGCGGACGTTGACGTCCCACGACTCCGGCGATTGCCCACGCGCCGGTTCGGGAGGCACTCAGACCCGGGTCACGATCTTGGCGTAACCACTGGGCTGTCGGCGCTCAGCCTGGACGCGCTGTCGAGCGTCGCCTACGGCCCTGAAGCGATGATCGTCGTGCTCGTCGCCGCCGGCGCATCGGCACTGAAGTGGACCGTTCCGGTGACGCTCGTGATCGTGGGGATGCTGACGTTGCTCGTCATCTCCTACTCGCAGGTGATCGTCGCGTATCCCGACGGCGGCGGGGCATACGCGGTCGCCAAGCGGAACCTGGGCCGGTGGGTCGCAATGCTTGCGGCGGCCTCGCTCGTCGTCGACTACGTGCTGACGGTCGCGGTCAGCCTCGCCGCGGGGGCCGCGAGCCTGGGCAGCGTGTTCCCGGGGCTCGCCCGCCATCTGCTGCTCGTTTCCGTGGTCGCACTTCTGATCCTGACGGCGATCAACATGTTCGGGATTGCGGAGTCGGCCAAGGTGCTGCTGCTGCCGGCGGCGGTGTTCCTCATCAGCGTCTTCGCCGTCATCATCATTGGGCCGTTCCACTCACGCCCGGTCGCGACGATCGGCACGCCGATCCCGATCGAGGCCACCGAGGCGCTCGGCATCCTGCTCCTCCTCAAGGCCTTCGCCGCGGGCTGCTCGGCACTGACGGGCGTGGAGGCGATCGCCAACGGCGTGCCCGCGTTCCGCAAGCCGCGCGCGCGCAACGCCACTAAAACCGAGGTCTCCCTCGGGGTGCTCCTGGGAGTGATGCTGATCGGCCTGGCGGTCCTGGCCCGCGCCCACCACGTCGTTCCGCGCGGAGGCGTGACGATCCTGGCGCAGATGTCCGCCGGCGCATTCGGCACGGGCTGGGCGTTCTACGTCTCGAACATCGCGGTGGCGCTAGTACTCGCACTGGCCGCCAACACGAGCTTCGGCGGATTGCCTGTCCTGATGAGCCTGCTCGCCCGCGACCATCGGCTCCCGCACCTGTTCTATCTCCGGGCCGAGCGTCCTGTGTACCGCCACGGGATCATCGCGCTGGCGCTGGCTGCACTCCTGCTGCTGGTCGCGGTCAATGCGGAGACCGGCCGCCTGATCCCGCTGTACGCGATCGGTGTGTTCCTCGGGTTCACGATCAGCCAGGTGGGCCTCGTCCACCACTGGCGGCAAGCTCGCCCGCCGAAATGGCGCGCCCGCGCCACGCTCAACAGCGTCGGCGCGGTGATGACCGCCGTCGCGGTGATCGTGTTCCTGGCCAGCAAGTTCCTCGAGGGCGCGTGGGTGGTCGTGATCGCCATACCGCTGCTGATGTCCCTGTTCGCCCACACTGAGACCTACTACGCGCAGGCGGCGCGCGATCTGAAGCTCGGCAAGACCCCGCCACACCCCAAGAAACGCGAGAGCGTGGTGATCGTGCCTTGCTCGACCGTCAACCTGTTGACCGAGAAGGCGGTCAGCGCCGCGCTGTCGCTCGGCGAGACGGTCGTCGCCGTCGCCGTCGCCGGGGACGACGCGGAGTGCGCGGACATAAAACGCGCGTGGGACGAGTGGGCCCCCGGAATCCCAATCGAGGTGTTACTCGACCGCCGGCGTTCGCTTGTTCGGACGGTGCTGCGCTACATCCGGTCGGTCGAGAATGAGAACGTCACGATCACCGTCCTCATCCCCCAGATCATCCCGAAGAAGCGAAGACACGAGATCCTTCACAACCAGCGAGGTCGGCTACTCGAGACCGTGCTGAAGGCACGAACCGACGTCGTCATCGCGACGATGCCGTTCCACATCAAGCACTAGGCCGCGCCGGCCGTGCGCTCCGGCCCGCGCGCGATGGCGCGGTGGACGTCGCCGCGCGGACGCGCCGCCCACCGCTTCCGACTTAGGGGCGGACTGATTCGCTCCTCCTTGTTCGGCCGCAGGACCACGATCTCACCCGGTGCCGCGCCGAGCAGCCAGGCGACGTCGCCGGCGTCGAACCCGCGGTTCCCGTCGGCGGCAGCGGCGATCACGATCCGGTCGAACCGCTCGCTGGCGATCGTTTGGCTGAGCGCGTGGCGGTTGGTCCGGCCGCGCTCGATGCGGGAGTCGACGGGAACATCGAACTGCCGCGCCCGCTGTTCGATCGCATCGAGCAGTGGAATCGCCGCGTCGCATTGTCTGGGGAGCGGCGCATCGAGCGGAAGCTGCAAAGGCACGCGCGCCAGAAAGACTGGTACGAGCGTCGCGTCCTCGGCCCTCGCCAGCCGCAGCGCGGCATCGAGCGCTCGGGAAGACAGATCAGCGGCGACGAATGGGAACAGAATCCGCCGCGGGCTCGTTTCCGCGACCCGGCTCGGCCTCCGGATCCGCGGGCCGAAGTGGACCCACGCCAGCACCGCGACCGCGATCACGAGAATGATCACAACGATGGTCATTACTCCTCCTTCTGACGCTTGGCCCGGTCGGCGACGATCCGTAGATCGACGCCGGGCAGGAGCGCGAGTAGTCGAAACGGTAGGGCAGGCCGGGTCAGGCGGCGCAGTGCGGTGCGAGGCTTCGGCGTGCCCATCAGAACGTAGGTGGTCCCCCGGTCGGTGGCCACGCGCTGCGCGACGAGCGCGATGTCGTCGCCATGCTCGACCAGGAGGTGAGCGCCGAGCACGCTGGAGAGCTTGCGCAGCGCGTCGAGCTGTTCCTGTTCCTGCTCGTTGGGATCGTGGTCTGCGACCCACAGGACGTCGAGCTCGGCTCCGAGCCGCTGGGCGGAGCGCCAGGCGCGCCGTACCACGCGCTGAGACTTGGGACTGGGCGTGATCAGCGCCAGTAACCGTTCGCCGACAGCCTGGGGTGCGGCGGTGTCGATCAGGCGCTCGTCGGTCGGGCGGCCGACGACGTCCATCAGTGATGCGCTTGGCCTCGACCTCTTCGGCGACCTGCCGGAGCGCCACCTCGCGCAGAGCGGAGAGGTTCTCGACCTTGAAGAAGTTGTTGAGCGCCGCCTCCACGCGATCTCGGCGGGTAGATCTTCCCCGCGATCAGCCGCTCGATCAGGGATTGGGGCGTGATGTCGATCAGGATGACCTCGTCGGCCGCGCCTATCGACGGCGTCGGGCACCGTTTCCCGGACGCGCGTGCCGGTCAGTTCGGCGATCTGGTCGTTGAGGCTCTCGAGATGCTGGACGTTGACGGTCGAGAACACGTCGATCCCGGCGGCGAGCACGTCCTCCACGTCCTCCCAGCGCTTTTCGTGCTCCAGACCCGGCGCGTTTGTATGGGCGAGCTCGTCGATCAGACAGAGCTCGGGGCGCCGACGCAGAATCGCGGGCAGGTCCATCTCCTCGAGGACCGATTCCCGGTAGGTGACGCGCCGGCGAGGAATCATCTCCAATCCCTCCGCCTGGGCGACCGTCTCGACCCGCCCGTGTGGCTCCAGGTAGCCAATCACGACGTCTGTCCCGTTCTCGGCGTCGGCCTGGCCCTCACGTAGCATTTGGTACGTCTTCCCGACGCCGGCGGCCATGCCCAGAAAGACCTTGTGATGCCCGCGCGGCACCTTCGTGCTGCTGAGAGCATCGGCGCCGAGGGGCTGTTCAAGGGAACCTTGCACAGGAGCAATCTTGGCGCGCGTGGCGTCGGCCGGGCCACACGACTGTCACGCCCCGAGGAGATTGTGCACCACCAGGTCGATCAACTTGATCCCGATGAATGGGGCGATGATTCCGCCGAGTCCGTAGATCCAGAGGTTGCGCCGCAGCAACGCGCTGGCCCCGATCGGCCGATACTGGACGCCCTTCAGGGCGACCGGGATCAGCGCCGGGATCACTAGCGCGTTGAAGATGATCGCCGAGATCACGGCCGATTGTGGCGTGCCCAGGTTCATGATGTTGAGTACGTGCAAGGGGCTCTTGCCGCCAGGGTGCGTAGCCCAGGTGGTCACGAAGATAGCGGGGAGGATCGCGAAGTATTTGGCGACGTCGTTGGCAATCGAGAACGTGGTCAGCGCGCCGCGGGTGATGAGGAGCTGCTTGCCCACTTCGACGATCTCGATGAGCTTCGTCGGATTGGAGTCGAGGTCGACCATGTTTCCGGCTTCGCGGGCGGCCTGGGTGCCGGTGTTCATGGCGACGCCGACGTCGGCCTGGGCGAGGGCGGGGGCGTCGTTGGTGCCGTCGCCGGTCATCGCGACCATGCGTCCGCCGGCCTGTTGCTCCTTGATCAGCGCAAGCTTGGCCTCGGGGGTGGCTTCGGCGAGGAAGTCGTCGACCCCGGACTCTTCGGCGATCTTGGCGGCGGTGAGGCGGTTGTCGCCGGTGATCATGATCGTGCGGATGCCCATCGCGCGGAGGTGATCGAAGCGCTCGCGCATCCCTTCCTTGATCGTGTCCTTCAGATAGATGACGCCCATCACCTGCGAGTCGCGGGCGACGGCGAGCGGGGTGCCGCCTTCGCGGCCGATGCGGTCGAGGACGGGCTGTAGTTCGGTGGGTGCCCGCCCGCCCTCGTCCTTGACCCAGGCGATGATCGCGTCGCCCGCGCCCTTGCGCAGTTGGCGGCCGTCTAGGTTGACGCCGCTCATCCGCGTCTGCGCAGTGAACGGGACGAACTCCGCCTTGAGCTTGGCCATGTCGTGCTCACGGATGCCGTAGGTCTTCGCGAGAACGACGATCGAGCGTCCTTCGGGCGTCTCGTCGGCGAGCGAGGCGAGCTGCGCCACCTCGGCCAGCTCGGCCTCGGAGACACCGGGCATCGGGATGAACTCCGACGCGAGCCGGTTGCCGATCGTGATCGTCCCGGTCTTGTCGAGCAGCAGCACGTCGACGTCGCCGGAAGCCTCGACCGAGCGGCCGGAAAGCGCGAGCACGTTGCGGCGCACGAGCCGGTCGATGCCGGCGATCCCGATCGCGGAGAGGAGCGCCCCGATCGTCGTCGGGATCAGCGCCACGAGCAGCGAGATCAGGGTCGTCTCGGAGATCGGCGTATGGGCGAACAGCGCAAACGGTCGAAGCGTTGCGACGACGATCATGAAGACCAGGGTCAGCCCTGCGAGCAGGATGTTGAGCGCGATCTCGTTCGGGGTTTTGCGCCGCTCGGCGCCTTCGACGAGGTCGATCATCCGCTCCAGGAAGGACTGGCCGGGTTCTTGAGTGATCTCGACCACGATCCGGTCCGAGGTCACACGCGTACCGCCGGTGACGGCGCTGCGGTCCCCTCCGGACTCGCGGATCACGGGCGCCGATTCGCCGGTGATGGCGGATTCATCGACCGTGGCGATCCCTTCGATCACGGTCCCGTCGCCGGGGATCAGCTCGCCGGCCTCGACCACGACGACGTCACCCTTGGCGAGCTCCGAGGCCTGCCTGGTTGTTCCGTCGCGCATGGTGGCGACGGTTTCCTGGCGCATCGCCCGCAGCGTGTCCGCCTGGGCGCGCCCCCGGCCCTCGGCGAAGGCCTCGGCCATGTTCGCGAACACGACGGTCAGCCACAGCCAGAACGAGATCACGAACGTGTACCAGGCCGGATCGTTGCCGCCCGAGCGCCTGGCCGCCGAACACCTGCTTGAGCCAGGTGAAGGTCGTGATCACGGCGCCGATCTCGACCACGAACATCACCGGGTTGCGGATCTGCACCCGCGGGTCGAGCTTGATGAAGCTGTCGATCAGCGCGCGCTTGATGATGTCGGGTTGGAACAGCGAGATCGCGCGGCGCTCGTGGGGCGTCGCGGGCATCTGCGGCTCGGACGGCGCTGCTGGTGTGTTCACCGACATCAGTGGCCCCCCGTCAATCGGTCAAGGGCAAGGTTCAGCTCGAGCACGTTCACGGCCGGCTCCCCGGAGAACCCGAGCCCGCGCCCGGCCGTGTACTTGGAGATCAGCGACATCACCTCGGACATCGACAGGTGCCGGACCGCCGCAACTCGGTGAGCCTGGATGTCGGCGTTCGCGACCGAGATATCCGGATCGATCCCCGACGCCGAACTGTTCGCCGCGTCAACCGGAACCTTGGCCACGGTCAGACCCGGGTCATAGGGCTTCTCGAGCGCGAGGTAGGCCTGGATGTTCGAGGAGATCTCCTGTTCGGTGGCGACGCTGTTGGGGCCCAGGTTCGAGAACGTGGTCGCGGCGGCGTTGTTGGGCGGGACGGTCGCCGATGGCCGACCCTGGAAGTAGCGCGGGTCCGGGGTGGTGACCGGGTTGCCGTTCTTGTCGACCTGCGGCTTGCCGTGCTTGACGACCTGCGTTGCCCAGAGCTGCCCGATGATCTTCGAGCCGACGAGCTTGCCGCCGACGTAGACCTTCTGGCCATTCGCATTCCCCGGGAACGCGACCTGGCTGACGCCCGTGACGACGAGCGGATAGACGATCCCGAGCGCCAATGTCAGCACGAGGATCCCGATCGCAGAGGTGATGATGTCTTTCTTCATGGTGATCCGTAGAGGTGTCCGGTCAGGCCCTGCACGATCGGTCCGAGCAGCAGGGCGGGGAAGAAGGTAAGAGCGCCGACGAGGACGATCACGCCGATCAACAGCACCACGAATGTCGGGTTGTCCGTACGCATCGTTCCCAGGCCGGCGGGGCTGATTCGCTTGCCGGCGAGCGAGCCAGCGACCGCGAGCGCGAACAGGATCGGGGCGTAGCGAGCGAACAGCATCGTGAAGCCGCCGAGTAGGTCGGCGAACGTGATGCCGTGGGCGCCCAGGTTGCCGGCGTTCGGCTGGATGTAGCCCGTGTAGCCGGCGAACGCGGAGCCGTTGTTGTTGGCCTGCGAGAGGTAGGCATAGAAGGTCTCAGAGAACCCTTGGGGCTGCCCGGCCGCCGCGGCCGAAATCGACTGCCGTCCGGCGCTGCTCGCGGTCGCCAGCGCGGTCGAGAACAGCGCCGCCAGGGGCGTGATCAACAACCCGATCGCGACCAGCTTGATCTCGCGGGCCTCGATCTTCTTACCCAGGTACTCGGGCGTTCGCCCCACCATCAGGCCGCCGATGAACACCGCCAGCAGCACGTAGAGAAGGATCGAGTAGAGACCGGTGCCGACGCCGCCGAAGATCACCTCGCTCGCCGACAGGTTCGCCATCGGAACGGCGCCGCCGATCCCGGTGAACGACTCGATCGCGCTGTTCACTGCGCCGCACGAGGTGACGGTCGTGACCACGTCGAACAGCGCTGAGCCCGCGATCCCGAACCGCTGCTCCTTGCCCTCCAGGTTGCCGCCGGTGGAACCCGCGACCACCTGCGTGTGCAGGCCGGCCGCGTGCTGGGCCGGCGATCCATGCGCCTCGGCGATGTACGCGACGGCCGCCGCGCCGAGGAACATGATCATCATCGTCGCGTAGATCGCATACCCCTGACGGCGCTTGCCCGACATCCGCCCGTACATGAACACGAGCGACGCCGGGATGACCAACACAACCAGCAGCTCGAAGAAGTTCGTGAAGGCGGTCGGATTCTCGAACGGGTGCGCCGAGTTGGTGTTGAAGAACCCGCCACCGTTGGTGCCGAGCATCTTGATCGCTTCCTGGGAGGCGACCGGGCCCATCGCGATCGTGTTGGCGAGCCCCGTCGGGCCGTTGAAGGTCAGGTAATGGGAGAAGTTCTGGATCGAGCCTTGGAACACGAGCACCAGGGCGACGACGAACGAGATCGGCGTCAGCACCCACAGGATCGTGCGCATCAGGTCTTGCCAGAAGTTGCCGAGGCTCTTGCCCGAGCGGCCGATGATCCCCCGGATCAGCGCCACGGCGACGACGATCCCGACTCCGGCGGAGAGGAAGTTCTGAACGGTGAGCCCGGCCATCTGGCTGAAGTAGCTCATCGTCGTCTCGCCGCCGTAGTACTGCCAGTTCGTGTTCGTCATGAACGACGAAGCGGTGTTGAACGACACGTTCCACGTGCCCGAGTGGAAGTGCTGTGGGTTCAGACCGGTGAAGTCCCACAGCGTCTGCGTACGGAGGATCACGTACAGCAGCAACCATCCGGCGAGCGAGAAGATGATCAGGCTCTTGGCGTACGCCTTCCAATCCTGGCCGCGATCCGGGTCGACGCGCATGATCCGGTACAGCAACCGCTCGGGCGTGCGAAACAGCGGATCGAGAAACGTCCGCTCTCCGCTGTAGACGGCCGCCATGTAGCGGCTGAGCGGCAGCGCGAACAGCCGTCAGCAGGACTGCGAATAGGAAGATCGTCAGCCAGCCGAGAAACGTCATCGCTTAGAACTTCTCTCCTCGCAACAACGCGTAGAGGAGGTAGGCGCAGACGAGCACCGACGCGATCAGCCCGAAGAGGTCGCTGCCGCTAATCGCCGCGATCGGAATGCTCATATCCGGTCGATCCCGTAGACGAGCCCGAGCAGCACGGCGAACATCAGAACTGCGAGCAATACGGAGACAACATCCATGCCGCAGATCGTGGCCGCTGCGACGTCAAGAGGTCATTCAGAAACTGCGTGGCGCCATACAGATCTTGTGAAGAGCAGCTAGTCCGCCGCGCCTGGGAGCTTCAGCCCGTCGGCGACCCACCAGATCGCGTCGCCCATCGAGTGTGTCGCATCCGGGTTGTACACAGGGCTACAGCCATCGGTGATGAGCACCATTACGCGGGCGACGCCACACGGGTCGACCGGCTCGTCGCGCTCGAGCCGCTCGGCGACCCCGAGCAGAGCGTGCCGCCACGGCAGGACCGACCTCCGGGAAACCGGCACCGCTGAGCACATCCGCGCCACCGCCGGGAGCTCCGCGTCGGCGATCAAGCTCCGCACTGACGCGAGCGAGACGGCGGCGCGTCTCGCCATCCGCGAGTTGCCGGGCCCGCAGGGCCCGCTCCTCGAAAGCATCGGCGGCCAGTCCCTGGGACAGCTGGCGATCGAGGGCGGCCCGGTGCAGGCGCACGCGGAGCCGGACACCGATCCGTGCCCGGGGGTCGCAGCCTGCCCTCCCGGGGGCAGTCCGGCGGTCCTTTTGGAGGGGTACGAGCTTCATCGCGATCAGCGGGCTTCGTCCTAGGGCAACCCCTTACCGTAAGTCCGCCGGCGTCAAGGAGATGTCTAGATCGGAGGCCTCAGCATCAAGATTTCGTGAAGACTCGCCTCGCGGACCCCCCGAGAGCGGGACTAAGCTACGCACGAATGCCGCAGAGGAAGCAGTTCCACCGCACGTCCACGATGCTGATGTCGATCCTCATGATCGTGATCGGGATCGTGCTGGTGGCGCGAACGCTGGCCGCGGGCGGTGGGGCAGCAGCCATTGGTGTGCTCCTGGGCGTGCTGTTCGTCGCGGCCGGGGCCGCTCGGCTGTACCTGCAGTTCAGGAGCCCGTGAGGCAGCCGCAAACGCGCCTGTGAACGAGCGGCCCTTCTCCTCCCGCGCGCTGTTCGCGGTCGTTTACACGACCTCGGTCAGCTCGGTCTATTTCGCGCTTGGCGTTGTCGCCCACCACGCCAACGGACTTACTCCACTCGTCTTTCTCGCCGCGGGATTGTTCTTCCAGCTGACCGCGATGACATACGCGGAGGGAGCATCGCTGCACCCGGAGCGGGGCGGGTCTGCCGTATTCGCGCGGTACGCCTTCAACGAGCTCGTCAGCTTCATCGCCGGCTGGGCGATCGTGCTCGACTACACGATCCTGCTCGCCGTGGCGGCGCTGACCGTACCGGCGTATCTCGCCGCGTTCTGGTCTCCGCTCGGCCACGGCGCCGCCCAGATCGTCGTTGCCTTTGGCGTGATTGCGTTCGTCGCCTTCGACAACCTGATCGGCGTCAACATCCGCCAACTGCGCCGGCGGATAGCGATCACCGCCGCTGACCTGGCGCTCCAGGCCGCCGTGATCGTGCTCGGGCTGGTCCTGGCGTTTCACCCACACCATCTCACCGAGTCGATCAATCTCGGTACGGCACCGACGTGGTCCAATCTTGCGTTTGCATTCCCGATCGCCGTGATCGCGTTCACGGGCCTCGAGGCCGCGGCGAGCCTGGCCGGGGAGGTCACGGCGAGCGTGGGACAGATCAAGCGGCTCGTGATCCCCGGCTCGGCCGTCATCGTGCTGATCTACGTCGGAATCGCGTTCGTCGGGATCTCCGCACTCCCGGTTCACAACGGCGTTAGCGAGCTGGGGACTAGACACATCCAGGCCCCGGTGCTTGGGGTGGTCGAGGCATTCCGGCCGGTGTGGGTGTCCGACGTTCTGAAGTACGCGGTCGCGATCGGCGGCGCGCTCGGTCTGGGGGCGGCGGCGGCGTCCTCCATGCTCGGGGTCTCCCGAGTGGGCTACTCGCTGGCTACGAACCGGCAAATCCCAAGCGCGATCGGCCGGCTCAGCGGACGGTGGGGGACACCGTTTGTCGTGATCGGCGCGGCCAGCGTGGCCGCCGCGGCCCTCGTCATTCCGCAGGACCTCGAACTCCTCGTCGGGATCTACGCGTTCGGCGCGCTCCTCGCGTTCACGATTGCCCATGTCTCGGTGATCGCCCTACGCTATCGCGAGCCCACGCGCGTGCGCGGCTACAAGGTGCCACTGTCGGTCACCGTCCGTGGGCGGGAGGTCCCCATCCCCGCCGTGGTGGGCGCGCTTGCGAGCGCGGTCGGGCTCGTGATCGTGCTCGTTTTCCATTCCGGCGCCCGCTACGTCGGCTTGGGGTGGCTGCTCGGCGGCCTTGTCCTATACGTCACCTATCGCAAAACCCAGCAGAAACCGCTGCTGCGGCGGGTGACGATCCCGGAGCGGGCGCTGCGCCACGAGACGCTCGAGCCCGAGTTCGGCTCGATCCTGGTTCCGATCTCAGGGACACCGCTCGACGACGACATCGTCCAGACCGCCGGGCGGCTCGCGGGCGAGACCCACGACGACGTGATCGAGGAAGGGGCCGTGATAGAGGCGATCTGGGTGTTCGAGATGCCGTTGTCGCTACCGCTCGACGCGCCGCTGCCGGATGCGCAGATCAGGAAGGCGCGCGCGGCGCTGGCGCGCGCCAAGGCGGTGGGGGAGGAGTACGAGGGGGTGGAGGTGGCGACCGCCATGGTCCGCGCGCGCCGCGCCGGCCAGGCGATCGTCGGTGAGGCCAAACGCCGAGGCGTCGAGGCGATCGTGCTGGCGGCGGAGGAGCCCTCGCGGGTGCGCGGCGGCTCGCTGCTTGGCGGCGTCGGCCCCATGGAGAACTTCGTCGGGCCCATGACCAAGTACGTGATCAACAAGGCGCCGTGCCGGGTGATCCTCACGGCCCCGCCCGCGGACTGGAAGTCCAAGTTCCAGTCCGACGGCAAGGTCGAGGACCACTGATGGCCGAGCGTCGGCTCCCCGGACTGCAGCGGGTACTCGGCGTCAACGCGCTCTCGTCGACCGCGTACGGGAACGTCGGATCGTCGATCTACTACGCCCTGGGCCTCGTCGCCTCGTTCGCGCTCGGCCTTACCCCGGTCGTGTTCATCGTGACCGGCGCGATCTTCTACCTGACGGCCGCGACCTACTCCGAAGCCACCTCGATGTTCCCCGAGGCCGGCGGCTCCTCGAGCTTCGCCCGTCACGCCTTCAACGAGTTCTGGTCGTTCTTCGCGGCGTGGGGGCAGATGCTCAACTACGTCATCACGATCGCGATCTCCGCGTTCTTCGTCCCGCACTACCTCGGCGGCCTGTTCTTCCCGTTTCTGAAGACCTCGCCAGGGGACATCTTCTTCGGGATCGGCGTCGTTGCCCTGCTGTGCGCCATCAACGTTGTCGGCGTGTCCGAGGCGGCGGCGCTGAACATCGGCCTGGCCGTCCTGGACTTCTCGACCCAGTTGCTGTTGGTCGCCGTGGGCTGTGCCCTTGTGCTCTCACCCCATACGTTGATTGCCAACGTCCACCTCGGGACGGCGCCGACGTGGAAGGATTTCCTGATCGCGATCCCCGTGGGGATGATCGCCTACACCGGGATCGAGACGATCTCGAACATGGCCGAGGAGGCCAAGGACGAGACCAAGACGATCCCCAAGGCGATCAATCGTGTGGTGATTGCCGTGTTCGCGATCTATGCCCTGCTACCGGCGGTCGCTCTGTCCGCGCTTCCGGTCACGTGTGTGAACGGGCACTGCCAGACGCTGCTCGGCGTGAGCGAGGAGAAGGGGGGTTACGCCGGCGACCCCGTGCTGGGGATCGTCAAGCACCTGCATCTCGGCCCGTTCCAGCACGCCGGCGAGATCTACGTCGGCTTGCTGGCGGCGACCATCCTATTCATCGCCACCAACGCTGGGATCATCGGCGTATCGAGGCTCGTCTACTCGATGGGGCTGCATCGCCAGGTTCCGGCCGTGCTCCGCCAGCTGCATCCGCGTTTCCGAACGCCTTGGATCGGGATCATCCTGTTTGGGGGGATCGCCTGTCTCACGCTGATCCCCGGTCAGGCCGTCTTCCTCGGCAACATGTACGCGTTCGGGGCGATGCTGTCGTTCACGATCGCGCACGTGTCGGTGATCCGGCTGCGGATCATTGACCCGGACCGGGCACGCCCGTACCGCGGGCCGGGGACGTTGCGGTGGCGAGGCAAGCAGCTGCCTTTGTTCGCGATCGTGGGAGGAGCCGGGACGTTCCTGGCGTGGATCACCGTGACCGCGCTTCACATCGACGTCGCGATCGCCGGGGTGGGATGGCTGACGTTCGGAGTGTGCCTGTACATCGCCTACCGACACGGGCAGGGGCTCGATCTGACGACGACGACGAAGGTTGCGATTCCGAGGCCCGCGGTCGACACCGAGGCCGAATACGAATCCGTCCTGGTCGCCTTTGACGAGCGCGGCTACGTCCCTGAATTGATGGCGACCGCGGCGAGAATGGCCGCGCGCCGCCGGAGAGGGATCCACGTTCTGGTCACGATCTCCGTCCCGTCGAGCAGCCCGATCGGGGCGGCGCTGCCGGAGCAGGAGTCCGCCGCTGCGTCGATCATCGAGGAGGCGAAGGTCCAGGTCGGCCGGCGCGTCTCGGGACACGTCGAGATGGTGCGGGCCGGGCAGACGGGCCGGCGGATCGTCGACGAGGCCCGGGCGATGCACGCGGGGGCGATCGTAATGCCGATGGCCCGCGCAGGGACGGGCTTCGGCCGGACGCTCGAAACCGTGCTCAGAGAGCGACCCTGCCGCGTGATCATCGAGTCGCTTCCCGCCAAAACCAAGGGGCACACGCCGGTCGCGGCGTAGCCTCCCTCATCAGATGGGCCGGGCATTGTCACTGGGGATGAGGTCCAAGCGGGGAACCGTCACGTCGAGAACGGCCGTGAACGCCTCGCTCGAGGTGATCCTCGCCGTCGCCATCGCCACCGGATGTATCGCCGCGCTCCAGTCGGCCGCGCCCGCCGCGGATCTCGGCGTGCTCTACCTGCTCGCGGTGCTCGCCATCGCGATCCGGCGCGGCCAGCTTGCGGCGCTGGCGACGGCCGTGCTCGGGATCCTCACGCTGAACTACCTGTTCATCACGCCCCGTCATCACCTGACGATCGCCCATTCGCAGGACTTCGTCGCGTTGGTGGTGCTGATGATCGCCGCGGTCGTCGTCGGCCGCCTGGCCGCGATCGGCCGTCAGCGGGCGGCGGAGGCCGAGATCCGGGCTCGGGTGGCTACCGCGCGCGAGCGCGAGGCGTCACTGCTGGCCGAGGTGGCGTCGGCGATCCTCGCCGGGCAGAGCGTCTCGACCCAGCTCGAGAGCATCGGCGGCCGCGTGGCCCGCGCCACGGGCGCGAGCACAGCGCGGGTGGTGCTCGAACCTGTGCCGTCGCAGGGCGAGGGCGAGATCGTGCTGCCGCTGCGCGCCCACACCCGTTCCGCCTGGCTGTACTTGTCGACCGACACGTCGTGGCCCGTCAGGGATCTCGAGCGGATCTCCGAGCCGCTCGGCCGGCTGATCGACGTCGCCGTCGAGCGGGAGCGGATCGCCGAGCGCGAGGCCGAGACCGAGGCGGGCCGCCGGGCGGAGGTGGCCCGCACCGCGATCCTCCACGCGATCTCACACGACCTGCGCTCGCCCCTGACCGCGATCACCACCGCCGGCTCGGCGCTGCGGGCCGCTGACATAACCGAGGGAGAGCGGGACGAGCTGATCGAGGTGATCGAGGAGGAGGGGGCACGTCTGGCCAAGCTCGTCGACGACCTGCTCGATCTCTCGAAGATCCAGGCCGGCGCGGTCTCGCCGCAGGCGGACTGGTGCGACCTGCACGACGTCGTCGCCTCGGCCGCTGGGCACCTGCGGACCGATCACCCGATCGAGTTCGCTCTGCCTCATGACCTCCCGCTGGTCCGGGCCGACGCCTCGCAGCTTGAGCGGGTGTTCTCGAACCTGATCGAGAACGCCGTCAAGTTCTCGCCGCCGCACGCTCCGGTCCGGATCACGGCAGGGATCGGGTCGGCTCGAGTCACAGTGCGGGTGATCGATCGCGGCCGCGGCGTGCCCACCCAATACCGCACCCACGTGTTTGAACCGTTCTTCCGTGGTCGCGGCAACGTCGGGTCTGGCTCAGGTCTTGGGCTGGCCATCGCGCGGGGTTTCGTCGAGGCGAACGGCGGCAACATCGTCCTTCAATCAGACGCCGATCGCGGCACCTCGTTCGCGGTCAGCTTCCCCGTCGTCCCGCAACCCGAACCCGTCGGATGAGCGAGCCCCGGGTACTGGTCGTCGACGACGAACCACAGATCGTCCGCGGTCTGAAGATCGTGCTGCGCAGCGCCGGCTATGCGGTCGAGGCGGCGGGGACGAAGGAGGAGGCGCTGGCGGCGGTGGCGCTCCGGCCGCCCGACGCCGTCGTGCTCGACCTGGTCCTGCCCGATGGCCGCGGGGTCGAGGTCTGCGAGGAGGTGAGGCGGTGGAGCCGGTTGCCGATCCTTGTGCTTTCGGCCGTGGGGGATGAGCGCGAGAAGGTCCGCGCGCTCGACGCAGGCGCGGACGACTACGTAACCAAGCCGTTCGGTACCGACGAGCTGCTCGCGCGGCTGCGAGCGATCATGCGCCGCTCGGCCGAGGCCGGCGGCAGCCCCACCCTGGAGCTAGGGGAGTTGGTGATCGACCTTCATGACAGGCGGATCACGCGCGCCGGCGCCGAGATCCATCTCACCCCGATCGAGTTCGAGCTCGTTCGCGTGCTCGCACAGCATCACGGGCGGCTCGTAACTCATCGGCAGCTGCTGCGGGACGTGTGGGGACCAGAGTACGGGGAGGAGACCCACTACCTGCGCGTGCACGTCGCCCATATCCGCTCCAAGCTCGAGCCCGATCCCTCGCGACCTAAGTACCTCATCACCGAGCCAGGCGTTGGCTACCGCCTGCGAGATCCTTCCCCCTAGCCCGTCGTTCAGGGGGCCTTCTTAGCGGTTTCTCTACGCCCCGCGGCGGATGTTTAGCGAGATCTTGACATGCGCCGCCCTACCTTCGACAGGGGCGAATGGCCCGGATAGAGACTCACGGATTGCGCCGCAGCGTCGGCGTGGGCGGATTGTTCGCAACGGCCTACGGGAACGTCGGCTCATCGATCTACTACGCGCTGGGGATCGTTGCGGCGTACGCGCTCGGGCTGACGCCCGTCGTGTTCATGCTCGCCGGGGGGCTGTTCGCGCTGACCGCCAAGACGTATGCCGAAGGCGCCTCGATGTACCCCGAGGCCGGTGGTTCCTCTTCGTTCGCGCGCCATGCGTTCAACGACTTCGTGTCGTTCTTCGCTGGGTGGGCGCTCAGCCTCGACTACATCCTCACGATTGCGATCTCGGCCTTCTTCGTCCCCCACTACCTGAGCGCGTTCTGGCCGGCGTTGCGCCATCCGCCGGGCGACGTGATCGGCGGTCTAATCGTGATCGGCCTGCTCGCCTGGCTGAACGTCCGGGGGATCGGCGAATCGGCCAAGCTGAACCTCTTCCTCGCCGTCGCCGACCTGATCACACAGTGCCTGATCATCCTGCTCGGCGCGCTGCTCGTGCTGAACCCCTCGCTGCTCGTGCACCAGGTCGACCTGGGCACGATGCCGAGCTACTCGCATCTGATCTTCGCGCTCTCGCTGGCGATGCTCGCCTACACCGGGATCGAGACGGTCTCGAACATGGCCGAGGAGGCCCGCGACCCGGGCACGGATGTCCCCAAGGCCGTGAACCTGATCCTGATCGCCGTGCTCGGCGTGTACGCCGGCATGACCGTCGTGGCCCTGTCGGCGCTGCCGGTGATCGGCCACGGCTCGCACGCGACCACGCTGCTCGGCCAGCCGCCGCCGCATGGCTACCAGAACGACCCGGTGCTGGGGATCATCCAGCACCTCGGCCTCGCCCACGCAGCCGCCAGCGCGCTGCGCTACTACGTCGGCATCCTGGCGGCGACGATCCTGTTCATCGCCACCAACGCGGGTCTGATCGGGATCTCGCGATTGTCGTGGTCACTGGCCGAGCACCGCCAGCTGCCGAGCGTGTTCGCCCAGCTGCACAAGCGACACCGCACCCCGTGGTTCACGATCATCACGTTCTCGGTGATCGCCGGGATCCTGCTCATCCCGGGCCAGACCAACTTCCTCGGCAACCTCTACTCGTTCGGCGCGATGCTGTCGTTCACGATCGCGCACGCGTCGGTGATCGTGCTCCGGATCAAGGATCCGAACCTCGACCGGCCCTACAGGATGCCGGGGAACATCCGCGTGCGCGGCCGAGACATACCGATCACGGCGGTGATCGGAGGGATCGGCACGTTCGCGGCATGGGTCTCGGTGATCGTGCTGCACGTAGACGCGCGCTACGTCGGCATCGGCTGGATGATCGTCGGGCTGGTCGGCTACGTCGTGTATCGCCGGCGCCAGGGTCTCGACCTCGTCAGCGACTACAGGATCGAGCGCCGCGAGCGGCCGCCGTCCTTCATCGAGCTGGAGTACCGCTCGGCGCTCGTTCCGATCTTCGGCACTGACGTCGACGCCTCTGCGCTCCGCGCCGCCGCCAAGCTCGTCGGCGAGGACGCGCTTGTCGAGGCCGTCTACATCCTGCGGGTTCCCAACCAGTTATCGCTCGACGCGGGCCTCGAGCAGGAGGAGGCGCTCGGGCTGAGCGTGCTCGAGAGCGCGAAGGTCACTGGGCGCAAGGCCGGCCTGAAGGTCCAGACCCGATTGATCCGCACGCGCAGCCCCGGCGCGGCGATCGTCGAGGAGGCGGAGCGCAGCGGCGCCGAGATCATCTACCTGGGAACCGCGCACGCGCCACCGTCCGAACGAGCCCTCGGCCCAACCGCGACGTACCTCCTCGCCCACCGCCCCTGCCGGGTCGTGATCGAGACGCCACCGGTCACCGGCAAGGCCGCCCGCGCTGGGGTCGGGGCGGGCGTCGGGCCGGTCCGCACCCCGTGAGATGGCGCCAGGCAGCGGCATCCGTCTCAGCCGGCGAAGCGGTAGCCGACCCCGGCCTCGGTGCGGATGAACCGAGGCCCGCCGGCCGGCTCGATCTTGCGCCGGAGGTTGGCGATGTGCGCTCGCAGCACCTGGGTGTCCTCGGCGTAGCCCGGGCCCCAGACGGAGCTCAGCAGGTCGCGATGGGTCATGAGGCGGCCGCGGTTGCGGACGAGCTGGCGCAGCAGATCGAACTCGATCGGTGTCAGATGGATGGCTTCGCCGCCGAGGCGGACCTCGCGCCGGGCGAGATCGACCTCGAGCCCCTCGGCGGTGATCACGGCCTCCTCAGGCTCGGGTGCGACGCGCCGGAGGTTCGCCTGGAGCCGGGCGAGCAGCTCGCGCGGCCCGAACGGCTTCGTCACGTAGTCATCGGCGCCGGCCGCCAGCGCGCGGACCTTGGCGTCCTCCTCACCGACCGCCGAGAGCACGATCACGGGCATATCGCTCCACTCGCGCAGCCGCCGGCACAGCTCGATTCCATCCCCATCGGGGAGCAGCAGGTCGACGATCGCCGCCTCGGGACGGCTGACGGCGGCGACGTCGAGCGCCTCCTCCATCGTCGTCGCCGGCAGCGCCTCGAATCCGCCGTCGCGCAGAATCACCCGCAGGGCACGCAGGATCTGCTGCTCGTCGTCGCAGACAAGCACTCGCGGTCGTGCCGTGGCGTTCACGCGCTCACCTTCACGGGCGGACGCTCCAGCGGGAGCGCGACGACGAAGGTCGTGCCCTGGCCCGGCAGGGACTCCACCGAGATAGTCCCGCCGTTGGCCTCGACAAAGCCCTTCGCGATCGCCAGGCCCAGGCCCGATCCGGGCCAATGGTCCTTGCCCGGGGCGCCACGATAGAACGGCTCGAAGATCCGCTCGCGCTCCGCCGGCTCGATCCCTGGCCCCTGGTCGACGATCCTCACCAGCAACCGCGTGTCGGTGCTGCGGGCGGAGACGGACACGGGATGGCCGCGGGAGTAGCGCTCCGCGTTTTCGAGCAGGTTCGCGAACGCGCGCTCGAGCTGGGCGGCGTCCGCCCTAACGTCCGGCAGCTGCGGCTCGATCGCCACCCGGATCTCGCCGCCGGCCGCGCGCACCCCTTCGCTGGCGGCGAACAGCACGTCCTCCAGCGAGATCCAATCGCGCCGCGGCTCGGCGCGGCCGGCTTGCAGCTGCGAGAGGTCGAGCAGCTTCTCGACGAGCGCCGCCAGCCGCTCGCCCTCGGCGATCACGGCATGGCTGAGCTCGGTCTGCTCCTCGGGCGTGAGCGACGGAGTCGCCAGCGCGTGGCCGGCGGCGACGATCGCCGTCAGCGGCGTGCGCAGATCGTGCGAGACCGCTCGCAGCAGCGCGGTCTTGACGTCGTCGCTGCGGCGGAGCGCCTCGGTCTCCACTGCCGCCGCCTGCACGGCGTCGCGACGCAGCGCGATCGCGACGATCGCCTCGAGCGCCGGGACGACGTGGGTTTCGACCTGCTCCTCAGTGTCCGCGGGAAGACCGGACGGGACGATCAGCGTGGCGATCTGGTCGTGATCGGCGTCGCCTAACGGAAGCGCCCGGCGCCGGCGGTCGCCGGTGCTGGCGCCGAGCACGATCGTGGCGGAGGGGATCGCCAGCGCCTCGGCGACATGGCGAGCCGCCGCGGCAAGCCCGTCCTTGGTCTGAGACTCGGCCAGCAGGTCGCGCGCCAGCGCCGCCGCCAGGTCGGCCTGGGCACGCCGGCGCTCGGACTCGATCGCGCGGTTGCGGGCGAGCTCCGCCACCGTGCTGACCACGACGGCGACGATGATGAACGCCCCCAGCGCCACCCAGTTGCGGCTGTCGGCGATCGTGAAGCGGCCAGTCGGTGGGAGATGGAAGAAGTTGAAGGCGGTCGCGCTCAGCAGCGAGGTGGCGACCCCCAGCGTCAGCCCCCAATATGCCGACACGAGCAGGACGGCCGGCAGGTAGACGACGCTCAGCGAGACGGTCGGGGCGATGTCCTTGAGCGGGTAGATAGCCGCGGTCGCAGCGGCGACAGAGATGACCGAGACCGCGGCCCCGACCCAGCCGCTCGGTCGCCTGCCGACTAGACGGCTGGGGGTCCGCGCTTCGGACATTTCACAATCAGCCTACGCGAGAACGCCGCTGGTATCCCTTAGTCTGGGGGATATGGCGCTGCCCCCACCCGCAGCCGACTCGACCGCGCTGATCACAGGAGCCTCGTCGGGGATCGGCACTGAGCTTGCGCGCGCTCTTGCCCGCCGTGGGCACGGCATCGCGCTCGTCGCGCGGCGGACGGACCGCCTGGAGGCGCTCGCCTCCGAGCTCGCCTCCCGCCATGGCATCCGGGCGGAGACCTTTGGCTGCGATCTGAGCGTGGCGTCCGAGCGGGACCGCCTCGTCGAGTCGGTCCGGGAGCGAGGGCTGACCGTCGAGATCCTCTGCAACAACGCCGGCTACGGCACCGCCGGCCGGTTTGTGAAGCTGGACCGCGACCGCGAGGTCTCGATGGTGCGACTCAATTGCGAGGCGGTCGTCGACCTCTGCGGCCGGTACGCGCCGGAGATGGTCGGCCGCCGCCGCGGTTCAATCCTCAACGTCGCCTCGACGGCGGCCTTCCAGCCACTCCCAGGCCAGTCCACATACGCCGCAAGCAAGGCGATGGTCCTGTCCTTCACCGAAGCCCTCCACCAGGAGCTCGTGCGCTCGGGAGTCGCGGTCACGGTGCTGTGCCCGGGCCCGGTCCGCACCGAGTTCGCCGCGGTCGCAGGGATCGACGCGATCGAGGAGTCCACGCCCGACTTCGTGTGGATGACGCCCGACAAGGTCGCCGAAGCAGCTATTCGCGGGTTGCAGCGCAACGATCGGGTGGTGATCCCGGGGGCGATCAACAGCATCGGGGCGGTGGCTGGGCGGCTGACGCCGCGGCAGCTGTGGCTGGCGCTGGCGGACCGGTTCTATCCGGTGGGGCGGGAATAGGCGCTTGCATGTCGCGGCGTTCCACGGGGCGCCGTCGGGGCTGGGGAGGGGAGCGTTCCGGCGGGGCGCCGGCGCAGCAGCGAAATCCTGCATAACGCGCCACGGCCGCCCGAAACCCCGAGCCCTGGCGCACCAAGCACACTCCTCGTGCACAGCACGCCTCGCCTCCGCATTCGCCGGGGAATTGGCGCGCCATGCATCATCGAGACGGGTGCGATCGCGCCCCATCGATGCCAACACCGAGCCGATCGCGCGCTCGTGGCCGGTGGCGCGAGTGCTTAATGCTGGGAAGGGGGAGGGTTCGTGTGCGATCGGGCGATCCCGACACCCAAATCCTGGACAGCACGACAACATCGGCGCCTGGTGCGAGCCGTGTCGTGCTATCCAGGCTCTTCATGGGCAGCACGACAGGGCTCGGGTTTTGGCGCGGGATTGTCGTGCTGCCCAGGTTCCGGACGGGCGCGAGTGCGGCGATCCCCTTCTCGCTGCCAAACACCGAGCCGACCACCACCCCAGGCCGCGGGCGCGCAGCGCCCGCAGGCTCTGAGTCGAGAGCCGCCGAGCCCAGCAAATGCACTCCGGGCGACCGCCGTACACCCGTCACCGGACCATCTACCCACGAACCGGCGCCAACCCGCCACATCCCGCGGGCCTATAGATTCACCAACCCGTGATCGACGGCGCCATCAAGCGGACGGTTTCCAGCAACGGCGTCGAGCTGTCGCTGGTCGAGGCGGGTGACCCGGCGCTCCCGACGGTCGTGTTCATCCACGGCTACCCGGACACGAAGGAGCTGTGGGACCCGGTGATGAAGCTGCTGGGAACCAGGTTCCACGTCGTCGCCTACGACGTCCGAGGAGCGGGGGAGTCGAGCCGTCCGCGCGGACCGGCGGCGTACGACTACGACCGGCTCGCCGGCGACCTCGACGCCGTGATCCGCGACGTGGCGCCCGGGCGCAGCGTCCATCTCGTCGGCCACGACTGGGGCGGCGTCGCCGGGTGGGAGTTCGCGACCACCACCCGGTTCGAGGGCAAGCTGGCGTCGTTCACGACGATCGCCGGGCCGTCGCTCGACCAGATCGCGGGCACGCTCCGCAAGACGCTGCGACACGGCCGGATCGGAGCGCTCGCCGACCTGCTCCGTCGCTCGTGGTACGTCACCGTCCTGTGCACCCCGGGCGGGCCGACCGCCGTCTGGCGCGGGGTGCTCGGCGGCCGTCGCTGGCCGTGGTTCCTGACCAATGTCGAGCGCGTTGCGGCCGGCCCCGGCTATCCCTCCGAGACGCTCGCAGCGGACGGAGCCAGCGGCTCGAACCTGTACCGGCGCAACATCCCCCGGCGGCTGCTGGCCCCCCGCCGCGACGCGGTGGCGCACGTGCCCGTGCAGCTGATCGTCCCCACCCGCGACCGCTTCATCTCCTCCCACTACTACGACGGCGCCCCGGCCGGTGCTCAGCGACTGCGCCAGCGGATGGTCGCCGGCTCTCACTGGTCACCGAGAGCGCAGCCGGCGCTGATCGCCCGATGGGTGGGGGAGTTGGTCGACCAGGTCGAGGGCGGGACGCCGCAGGAGCCGAACCAGCCCTGGGTGCGCGGCGGGGGAGCCGAACAGCTCCGAGGCCGGCTGGCGCTCGTCACCGGCGCCGGCAGCGGGATCGGAAGGGCCACGGCGCTCGCGCTGGCTGGCCATGGCGCCCGATTGTTGCTGGTCGACCGGGACGGCGACGCGGCCGCCCTCCTGGCCCGATCGATCGACGGGGCGCACGCGTTCACGTGCGACGTCAGCGACCCGGAGGCGATGGAGAGGTTGGCGAGCGCGGTCATCGGCGAGCATGGCGTCCCCGACGTGGTCGTCAACAACGCGGGGATCGGGATCGCCGGGCCGTTTCTCGACACCGAGTTCTCCGATTGGCGTCAGATCCTCGACATCAACGTGATGGGAGTCGTCCACGGAAGCCGCCTGTTCGCCCAGGCGATGATCGATCGCGGCGAGGGCGGGCAGATCGTCAACACCGCCTCGGCCGCCGCGTTCCAGCCGCAGAAGGGGCTCCCGGCGTATTCGGCGTCAAAGGCCGCCGTCCTGATGCTCAGCGAATGCCTGCGTGCCGAGGTGCTCCCATACGGGATCGGCGTCACCGCCGTGTGTCCCGGGGTGATCGCGACCAACATCACACGCTCGACCCGGTACGTGGGGGTCGACGAGGATGAGCAGCAGCGGCTTCGCGATCATGTGACGCGGGTCTATCGGCGCCGCAACTTCACGCCCGAACAGGTCGCCGAGGAAATCGTCGCCGCCATCGCCGCCGACAAGCCGGTGGCGGTCATCACGCCCGAAGCCAAGGTCGCGCACGCGCTGTCGAGGTTCGCTCCGGGTGTGGCGCGGCGGCTTGCTGGAGTGGACGCACTTCCCGTCTGAGCGCAAACCCGGTGAAGGAGTCCGGGCGGTCGGGGCGAAACCGACGTGCATGCTGCTCAGACACCGTCCACCGGCTCTAGGTTCACAGCCGGTCACAACCGCAAAGGACTTCGAGCACCTCGATCCGAAGGCCGTCGCAGTGCTCCGTTGGCTTCAGGCCAACCGAGTCCAGTTCGTGCTCGTCGGCCCCGTCGCCGAGGCGATTCACGGCGCCAAGGACACCGCTGGACCGGTTGCGATCGTGCCGGCGCCGTTCGGTCGCAACTTCGAGCGCCTGTCGCGGGCGCTGTGGTCCGCCCACGCCCGGTTGCGGATCGAGACGGAGACCGAGACCGTGCCCTTGAAGATGACCGAGGAGAAGCTGATGCGCGGGCAGCGCTGGACGCTCCAGTGCGGCGATCACGGCCTCGACATCGAGGGTCGTCCCGATGACGCGAGCCGCTATCAGGAGCTGCTCTACGAGGCCGGTCGGGTGGAGATCGCGCCAGACCTGAGCGTTGAGGTGGCCTCGCCAGAGGACGTCGAGCATTACGCCCATCTCGAACGCACCGGCACCGCGCCCGAGATCCGCATCTCGCGCGCAAGCCGCGAGACCAAGCTCGCCTAGCCGTCTGGGAATGGCGTCTTCGGGCGTCGGCTAGCCTGAATGTATGCCGGAAGGCGCAAGGAAGGCGCTCATCGGAGCGGGCGTGCTCGCCGTGATGCTGATCGCGACGTGGTACGCCGCTTTTCACATCGCCGTGTTCGAGTCCGCGGATCGCTCGATCCTCCAAGGGTTCACGGGCCTCGGCCATCACCCGCATGTGGGCGGACTGGCGAACCGCATCGCCACGCTCTGCGACCCCAAGCCGTACGTCTACTTCTGTGCGATCCCGGTGGTGGTCGCGATCGTGCGAAGGCGGCTGTGGGTGGCGCTGGCCATCGTCGCGCTCCTGCTCGGGGCGAACGTGACCACGCAGCTGCTGAAGCCGCTGCTCGCGCACCCGCGGCCGAGCGACCTGCTCTTCGGCTTCAACCCACCCTCAGCGTCGTCGTGGCCGAGCGGCCACGCCACGGCCGCGATGTCGCTGGCCCTGGCGTGCGTGCTGGCGGCATCCCGGCGATGGCGCCCGTTCGTCGCGGCGATGGGCGCAGCCTTCGCGATCGCCGTCAGCTACTCGTTCCTGACCCTGGCGTGGCATTACCCCAGCGACGTCTTCGGCGGCTTCCTGGTCGCCGGGATCTGGACGTTGCTGGCCGTCGCGGCGGTGTTCACCGCCAACGCCCGGCGGCCGCAGGTCGCGGCGAGCGAACTCGTGCAACGGCTCTCGATCCGAGAGGCGCTGGGGCCGCCATCCGCCGCACTGCTCAGCGCGATCGGACTCGCCGTGGTCGTCTTGATCGCGCGGCCGACGGCCGTCGCCAGCTATGCCCGAGCGCACGAGGCGTTCGTCGTCGGCGCCTCGGCAATCGCTGCGCTCGGCCTGGCGCTCGCCACCGGCGTGATGCTCGCGCTGCGCAAGTAGCTGGGGGCCTAGTCCCGGAAGCGCCCGGGCTCCCACAGCACCTCTTGGCCGCGGTTCGCGCCGCGGGCGAGGATGAAGAGGAGGTCCGACAACCGGTTCAGGTACCGCACCACCTCGGCGTTGACCTCCTCGCCGCAGGCAATCGCGAGCCGCTCGGCCCGCCGGCATACCGTCCGGCAGACGTGGAGATGAGCCGCCACCGCGGTCCCTCCGGACAGGACGAAAGACCTCAGCGGCTCCAGAGTCGCGTTGACCTCGTCGCAGCGCTCTTCGAGCCACGCGGTCTGCTCGGGGATCACCCGCAGCCGCTCGCGCTCCGGGTCCTCCGGTGCCGAGATGTCGGCGCCGACGTCGAACAGGTCGTTCTGGATGTGGCGCAGCCATTCGTGGTAGCCGTCCGGCAGCCCCTCGACCGTGAGCGCCACCCCGATCTGGGCGCCCAGTTCATCGACGGTGCCGTACGCCTCGATCCGCGGATGGGTCTTCGGGACGCGGCTCATGTCGCCGAGATGGGTCTCGCCGCCGTCGCCGAGGCGCGTGTAGATCCGGGTTAGGTTCACTGTCATCTGCGCTCCTTGGAGTGTAGGCCCGGCATCGCCCGCGGTACGATCCACCGGTTCAAGGTCGGTGGTAATGGGAAGCCGGTGCAATTCCGGAGCGGACCCGCCACTGTGATCGGGGACGCCAACCGCGATATGCCACTGGCGACGACGAGTCGCCGGGAAGGCGCGGTCGGTAGGCCCGTGAGCCAGGAGACCAGCCCTCGACCGCCAAGCCAATACGCCCTCGTGGAAAGGGGTGGCACTCATGTATGTAAAGAAGCTCCTAGCTCTAGGCGGAGCGACAATCGCCGTGATCCTCGCTCCGTCGGCAGCGCTCGCCGCCGGCGGTTCGAAGGTGACGGTGCGCGTCGAAGGTGTCAGCAAGACATTGCTGGGGCCGACCGTGGTACAGACACACAGCGGTTGGATCACGAAGGACGGGACCCCCAAGGGATCCTGTCCGGATACCAGCGCGACCGGCGCGCTCGACGTGGCCACAAGGCACGACTGGGGTGGGAGCAATGACCAGTTCGGGCTCGAGATCACCTCGATCTTCGGCGAGACGCACACGTTCGCCTCCAAGAAGGATTTCTGGGAGGTCTTCGTCAACAATGTGCCCTCTGCCGTCGGCGCCTGTGAGCAGAAGCTGCACAAGGGCGATCAGCTGCTGTTCGCGGCGGTTTCGCAGACGGGGACCGCGTATCCGATCGCGATCCGTGCCCCGCATAGCGCCACCGCCGGCCACCGATTCAACGTCAAAGTCGTGTGGTTCAACGCAAAGGGCGCGGCCAAGCCGCTCGCCGGCGCCGTGGTCAGCCTCCACGGCAAGAGCGTAAAAACGAAGGCCAACGGGATTGTGGGCATCACTGAGCGCTCCCCCGGCACGATTGCGATCCGGGCCAGCCATCCTGGCGATGTCCGAGCCGTGCCGGTGCGCGTGAAGGTCACCACCAAGTAGTGGCCATGGTCCGGACTCGCCGCATCCTGGCGATGGCCGCCGCATCCGCGGTGGCCCTCGCCGGGTGCGGGGTCGGCCTCGGCCCCGGCCGGGGCACGTCAGACGTCAACGTCACGGTGACGCGCGGCTTCGGGTCTACCGAGATCGCCTCCGTCACCAAGGCGAAGGTCCCCGGGTCCGAGACGGTGATGCGGATGCTCGAGCGCTCGTTCCAAGTGCAGACACGCTACGGCGCCGGTTTCGTCGAGTCGATCGACGGGCACACGGGGGACTCGGCGCACCTCGACTGGTTCTACTACGTCAACGGCATCCAGGCGCCTCAGGGTGCGGCCACGACCGCCGTCCATCAGGGGGACCGGATCTGGTGGGACCTCCACGACTGGAGCGCCACCGACTCGGTCCCAGCGGTCGTCGGCTCCTTCCCCGAGCCATTCGTCCGTGGCATCAACGGGAAGCGGTTCCCGACGACGGTCGAATGCGCCACCGACGTGGCGACGGCGTGCAAGCAGGCATCGGCCGCGCTCGACGCGGTCCGGGTCCCGGTCGCGAGCCAACTGCTCGGCACGGGCTCCGGTCAGGACACGCTCGGCGTGCTCGTCGGGACCTGGAACGACATCAAAGGGACGCTCGCCGGAAGCCTGATCGAGCAGGGACCCAAGGCCAGTGGCGTCTACGCCAAGTTCGGCGGGCCGGGCGAGCGCTCGCTCGAGCTGCTCAACCCCGCCGGCGACGTGGCTCGCACGCTCACCGGCGATGCCGGCCTGATCGCCGCCACGGCGCAGGGCACGACGACGCCGACGTGGCTGATCACCGGCACCGATCCCGCCGGCGTGGCGGCGGCGGCCGCCGCGATGACGTCGGCCCGGCTGCGAAACCATTTCGCGGTCGCCGTCACTGGAGCGATCGATCTACCAATTCCGCTCGAGGCGGGTTCGTGACCTACCGCCGGCGCTCGAGTCCGCTGCACGCCGCACGGGCGGCAGCGGGCGCGGCGTACTGCCTCGCCCTCGGCCTGGCCGCGCTGATCGTGTCGAACCCGCTGGTGCTCGGCGCGGTGGCGGTGGCGATCCTGTTCGCCGGCGTGGCGGCCGGCGTCGGCCGCCAGATGCGCCGCGCTGCGATGTGGGCGGTGCCCCTCGCGCTCTCGGTGATGGTCATCAACGCGCTCGTCTCGCGCGATGGCCTCACGGTGATCATCCGGCTCGGGCAGCTGCCGATCCTCGGCCACACCGACATCACGCTCGAGGCGACCGTCTACGGGGCGGTGCTCGGCCTGCGCGCGGCGGCGCTGGTGCTGTGCGGGGCGCTGTACACGGCAGCGATCGACCCGGATGAGGTCCTGCGCCTGTTCCGCCGGTTCTCGTTTCACTCGGCCCTGACGGCGACCTTGGCGACGCGGCTCGTGCCCTTGCTCGTCCGCGATTCGCACCGCCTGGCGGACGCCCAGCGGTGCCGGCCAGGGAGCCCGCCGAGCCGCTACGGCCTGCTGAAGGCCACCACCTCCGGGGCGCTCGACCGCGCGCTCGACATGGCGGCGGCGCTCGAGGTCCGCGGGTACGGCGCCGCGCGCCGGCCCCCGCGCTACCGCCGGCCGTGGTCGCGCCACGACCTCGCGTTCATGGTGGCCGCCATCGCCATCCTTCGCGATCGCCGTCGCCTCGCGCTCCGCCGGATGGACCCCGTTCCATGCGTATCCCTCGCTCGCGGCCCCCGCCGGTGGCGCAGAGATCGCGGTCTCGGTGGCAATCATCGCCTGCGCCCTGGCCCCGTTCGCCGACCGCCGGGGGATCGAGCGGTGACCGCACCGGTGCTCGAACTCCAGGACGTCTCCTACAGCTACCCAGGCGCCATCGAGCCGGCGCTTCGCCGGGTGAGCTTGGAGATCGACCCAGGAGAGCTGGTGGTCGTGGCCGGGCGGTCGGGCTCGGGCAAGTCGACCTTGCTCCGCGTCGCCAACGGCCTGGCCCCGCACTTCCATGGCGGGACGTTCGCCGGGCGGGCGGTGGTCGCCGGCATGGATACGCGCTCGACACGGCCCGGCGAGCTGGCGGTGGCGCTCGGAACGCTGTTCCAGGACCCCGAGACCCAGATCGTCATGGGCACGGTGCGGGCTGAGCTGGCGTTCGGCCTGGAGAACCGGGGCCACGAGCCCGCGGCGGTCGCCAGGGGGGTCGAGGAAGCGGCGCTGTCGCTCGGGATCGCGCACCTGCTGGACCGCACGACTGACGAGCTGTCCGGCGGGGAGCTTCAGCGAGTCGCGCTCGGCGCGGCGCTCGCGGGCAGGCCGGCTCTTCTGGTCCTCGACGAGCCCACATCGCAGCTGGACCCGGTTGCCGGCGATGAGCTGATCGGGTCGCTCCGGCGGATGAACGAGGATGCCGACGTGGCGATCCTGCTCGCCGAGCACCGGCTCGAGCGGTGCTTGGGCTTCGCGGATCGGGTGATCGCCCTCGATCGCGGAAGCGTGGTCTGCGACGCGTCGCCCCGAGAGTTCCTGCGGTGGGCGATCGACGAGGCTCCGGAGCTCGCGACGCCTGGGGCAAGACTGCTGTCGGGCCTCGGTTTGCGACCGGCCGCCGGCGTCAAGGCGGCCCGAGCCGCTCTGCGCGACACGGGCTTCACCGAGGATTGTGACGAAGCCCCGGATATAGAGGGGAAACGTCACAAACCTCGAGGGGAGCGGGCGGCTCTGGCGTTCACCCGGGTGTGGTACGAGGTGCGAGACGGCCCCGTGATTCTTCGGAGCGTGTCGCTGACCGTCGCCCCCGGCGAGCGGGTCGCGCTGATGGGGCGCAACGGGGCGGGGAAGTCGACGCTGCTGCGCCACGCCGCCGGCCTGATGCGCCCCACCCGCGGGCGGATCGAGACCGCCGGCCGGGTCGCCCTGCTGCTTCAGAACCCCACCGACTACCTGATCCACGAGACGGTGGCCGAGGAGGCACCGGCCGAGGCCCTCCGGGCCGTCGGGCTGGATCCGTCTGCCTTCGGCGAACGCCACCCGCGCGAGTTGTCCGGTGGCGAGAAGCAGCGGCTGGCCCTGGCGATCGTGCTCGACGAGAGCGACGATCCGCCCGCGGTCGTCTGCCTCGATGAGCCGACGCGGGGGATGGATCGTGCTCACAAGGACGAGCTGGCCCGGCTGCTCCAGGGCCTGCCCGCCGCGGTAATCGTGGCCACGCACGACACCGAGTTCGCGGCCGTGTTCGCACAGCGGGTCGTGCTGCTGGCCGATGGAGCCCCGATCGCCGACGGCTCGGCCGCCGAGGTGCTGGCGGGCGGAAGCTACTTCGCCACCGAGACGGCCCGGATCCTCGGCGGCCTGGAGGGCGCGCTCACCCCAGCGGAGGGCGTGCGTGCTGTCCGGGCGAGGCAGCAGGCGATCGCGTGAGCTGGCAGCTCGCCGCGTTCTCGATTCTCGCGTTCGCCCTGATCGCCGGCTTCGCCTGGTACGAGCGCACCCGCCCGGACGCACGGATCGTGGCACTGGTCGCCACGCTGGCGGCGCTGGCGGCGCTAGGGCGGATCGCGTTCGCCGCCGTCCCGAACGTCAAGCCGACGACCGACATCGTGCTGATCTCCGGGTACACGCTCGGCGGCGCGCCGGGGTTCGCCGTCGGGGCGATCGCCGGGCTGACATCGAACTTCTTCTTCGGGCAGGGCCCGTGGACGCCGTGGCAGATGGCGGCCTGGGGCTTGACGGGCATCGTCGGCGCGGGGCTCGCCGTCGTCACGCTCCGGCGGATCGGACGGTGGCCGCTGGCGATCGTGTGCGGCGTAGTCGGCTTCTGGTTCGCGGCGTTCCAGGACTTCGGCGATTGGGTGACCTTCAGCGACCACAGCGTCGCCCAGCTGGGCATCTACGTGGGGAAGGGGCTCGGGTTCGACCTGATCCACGCCGTGAGCTGCGTGCTGTTCGCGCTGGCGTTCGGAACCCCGATGATCCGCTCGATCCAGCGTTTCGCGCGCCGACTCGAGGTCCGGTGGGAGCCGCTGCACGGCGCCGCCGGCGCCACCGCGCTCCTCGTCGCCCTCATCCTTTCCGGCTGGCTGGCTGGCCAGCCAGGCCCGATCGGAGCTGGCACCGGATCCGCCGCCGCCGCCGACACCCCCGCCGGCTACCTCCTCTCGATCCAGAACCGCGACGGCGGCTTCGGGACCTCGCCCGGGTCGTCCTCGTCCCCTGTGTACAGCGGCTGGGCGGCGCTGGGGCTTGCTGCGGCTGGTCACAACCCCAAGGACGTCAGCCGGTCCGGCACCAGCTTGCTGGCCTACATCCGCGCCACCGCGGGCAGCGCCACCGACCCGGGATCGATCGAGCGGACGATTCTCGTGGCGGGGGCCGCCGGCGTGTCTGCGAGCTCGTTCGGCGGTCAGGATCTGGTCGGACGGCTCGAGTCCGACATCCACGCGAACGGCTCGGTCAACGACCAGGTCAACCTCACCTCATTCGCGGTCCTCGCGCTGCGGGCCGATGGCGTGACCCCGTCGGCGCGAACGATCGCCTGGCTGGTCCGCCAGCAGGACCACGACGGGGGGTTCAACTTCGCCACCGCCGGCGGCTCGAGCGATGTGGACGACACGGGCGCCGCGCTCGAGGCGCTCGCCGGTGCCGGAGGATCGGCCGGCCGCGCCAGGCGCCGCGCCGTGGCGTTTATCGAACGCGAGCAGAATCGGGACGGCGGCTTTCCGTCGCAGCCGGGGGCCGATTCGAACGCTCAATCGACGGCGTGGGCGATCCAGGGGCTGCTCGCCGTCGGTGTCGACCCGAGCTCGGTTCACCGGGCCGGAAGCCCGTCGCCGCAGCACTTTCTGAGCTCGCTGATCGCGGGGGACGGCCATATCCGCTACTCGCGGTCGAGTGATCAGACGCCGGTTTGGGTAACAGGCGAGGCATTGATGGCGTTGGCAGGCAAACCACTGCCGCTGGCTGCGGTCGCGCCGGCCCACCGGCATCGGCCACCGGCGGTCAGAGCAGCCCACAAGGTCACACGCAGGAAGAAGGTCACGGCGAAGGTGGCGACGGCCAAGCACCACGATCGGCACCGCGACGGGCGAGGAGGGCGTCCACGCCGCTGTCGGCCCTCGCCGCGGACGCCGCGTGTGCCGCCGCCATCGCACTCGGACCGGTCGGACTGGTCTAGCAATTGGATAGCCTCCCGCGCCCATGAAGATCGGAGTCCCGAAGGAAACCCTGGACGGCGAGCGCCGCGTCGCACTCGTCCCCGAGGTCGTGAAAAAGCTGACCGGCAAGGGTCACGAGGTCGTCGTCGAGCGTGATGCCGGCGCGGCCGCGCTGATCCCGGACGCCCAGTACGAGGAGGCGGGGGCCACGCTCGCCGGCGACCCGGCGGCCGTCTACGAGGCCGACGTCGTCGTCAAGGTCGCTCCGCCTAGCGCCGAGGAGGTCGGCCGGCTGCGGCCGGACACGATCCTGATCGGCTTTCTCCAGCCGCTGACGAACGGCGACGGTATCCGCGCGATCGCCCAGACGGGCGCGACGAGCTTCGCGCTCGAGGCGGTTCCGCGGATCAGTCGCGCGCAGTCGATGGATGCGCTCAGCAGTCAGGCGAACATCGGCGGCTACAAGGGGGTCTTGATCGCCGCGACCGAGATCGGGCGGTTCTTCCCGATGCTGATGACGGCGGCCGGCACGATCCGCCCGGCGACGGTGCTCGTGCTCGGCGCCGGGGTGGCGGGGCTACAGGCGATCGCCACGGCCCGGCGGCTCGGCGCGGTCGTTCAGGGGTTCGACGTCCGGGCCGCGGTCAAGGAGCAGGTCGAGTCGCTCGGGGCGACGTTCCTGGAGTTCGACCTCGGCGGCGATCTCGAGGGCACGGGCGGCTACGCGAAAGAGCTCACGCCCGAGCAGCAGGCTCGCCAGCAGGAGCTTATGGCCGAGGCGATCGGCAAGGTCGACGTGGTCATCACGACCGCGGCGGTGCCCGGCCGGCGCGCCCCGATCCTCGTCACCGAAGAGGCCGTCAAGAAGATGAAGCCCGGTTCGGTGATCGTCGATCTGGCGGCCGAGACCGGCGGCAACTGCGAGCTGTCCGAGCCCGGCGAGACCGTGCTTCGCTACGACGTCAAGATCGTCGCGCCGCTCAACGTGCCGAGCACGATGGCCGAGCACGCGTCGCAGCTGTACGCGCGCAACATCGAGGCGCTGCTCGGGCTGATGATCTCCGAGGAGGGGCAACTCGAGCTCGACTTCGAGGACGAGGTGATCGCCGGAGCGTGCATCACCCGCGATGGGGAAATCGTCCATGAAGGCGCCAAGGCCGCGGCCGGCGCCACCGCCGCCGGCTAGCGCACTAGGAGACGCTTCACATGAGCACCGTTACGGAGATCGCAATCCTCGTGCTTGCCGCGTTCGTCGGCTTCGAGGTCATCTCGAAGGTTCCGAACACGCTGCACACGCCGCTGATGTCGGGCACCAACGCGATCCACGGGATCGTGCTGCTCGGCGGGCTCTTGCTGATGCACGAGGCGAGCGGCGTACTCGAGCACGCACTGCTGGTGATCGCGATCATGTTCGGGACGATCAACATCATCGGCGGCTTCTTCGTCACCGACCGGATGCTCGCGATGTTCAAGCGCAAGCCCGACCTGCCCCCGGGGGATGAGGAGGGCGATCAGCAGTGATCGTCGCAACCGTCTTCCTCCAGCAGGCGAACTTCATCGACTCCTGCTACATCGTCGCGTTCTCGCTGTTCATCTACGGCCTGAGCGGCCTGACCGGGCCGCGAACGGCGGTCCGGGGCAACAAGATCGCCGCCACCGGCATGGCGATCGCGGTGATCGCGACTCTGCTGACCCCGCACGTGCTCTCCGGCTCCTCAACGCCCTGGTTGATCGCGCTCGGTTTGGTGCTCGGCACCGCGATCGGGATCCCGGCCGCGCTGAACGTCCGGATGACGGCGATACCGCAGATGGTCGCGCTGTTCAACGGGGTCGGCGGTGGCGCGGTGGCGCTGATCGCCTGGGTCGAGTACCGCCACCACTTCGTCGCGCACCCGCTGCTGGTGGCGGGGTTCCCGCTGAAGGTCGAGATCCCGTCGCTGTTCGCCGCGATCGTCGGGTCGATCTCGTTCTGGGGCTCGGGCATCGCGTTCGGAAAGCTTCAGGAGATCCTGCCCGGCCGTCCGATCAAGCTTCCCGGCCAGTCGGTGATCAACGGCGCGCTGTTCCTCGTGTGCGTGGTCAGCGCGATCGTCCTCTCGGCCGGTACGCACTCGCAGGCGCTCTTTTTCCTCGGGATCCTGGTCGCGGCTGGGCTGCTCGGCATCATGGTCGTGCTGCCGATCGGGGGGGCGGACATGCCGGTCGTGATCTCGCTGCTCAATGCGTTCACCGGACTCTCGGCTGCCGCGACCGGAATCGCCTTGAACAACACCGCGTTGATCGTGGCCGGAATGATCGTCGGCGCGTCGGGCTCGATCCTCACAAACCTGATGGCGAAGGCGATGAACCGTTCCGTCCCGGCCATCATCGCCGGCGGGTTCGGAGGGTCCGTCGCCGCGCCCGCAGCAGGCGGGATCGAACGCGGGCCCGTCCGCTCGACGTCCGCCCAGGACGTCGCGATCCAGCTCTCCTATGCGCGCCAGGTGGTGATCGCTCCCGGCTACGGCATGGCGGTGGCGCAGGCTCAGCACGCAGTCCGAGAGCTCGAACGGGCGCTCGAGAAAAAGGGCGTCGAGGTCAAGTACGCGATCCACCCCGTCGCCGGGCGGATGCCCGGCCACATGAACGTGCTGCTCGCCGAGGCCAACGTGCCCTACGACCTGCTCAAGGAGATGGACGAGATCAACCCCGAGTTCCCGCGCACCGACGTGACGCTGGTGATCGGGGCCAACGACGTCACCAACCCGGCGGCCAAGAACGAGCCGGGATCGCCGATCTACGGGATGCCGATTCTCGAGGTCGACCGCTCCGGCGCGGTCGTCGTGCTCAAACGGTCGATGGCCTCCGGGTTCGCCGGAATCGACAACCCCCTCTTCTACGAGGAGAAGACGTCGCTGCTGTTCGGCGACGCCAAGCAGTCGGTCAGCGAGATCACCAGCGAAGTCCAGGCTCTGTGAATCACGGCCACGTTAGAGTCAGCGCCGCCTACGACAAACAGCAATCGGGAGCGTCCATGGATGAGAGCCGGCTGAAGAAGATCCCACTGTTCTCGAACCTGTCGGACGAGGAGGCTCACCGCCTGGCAGCGTTCGCGACCGAGACCAGCATCGCCGAGGGACAGATCCTGATGAAGCAGGGGGACTACTCGACCGAGCTGATCGCGATCGAGGAAGGAACCGCCGACGTGATTCGCAACGGCGAGAAGATCGCGTCGCTGAAGGAGGGGGACCTGATCGGCGAGATGGGGCTGCTCGCGCGGGAGCCGCGCAACGCCGACGTGATCGCGACCTCGCCGATGCGGGTAATCAAGCTCACCCACTGGGAGATCAGGCGGATGTCCGAGGAGACGCTGGACCGGATCAAGGGGATCATCAAGGAGCGCCAGGACAAGGGCGTCGCCGATCCTGCGTACACGCAGGACTCCTGACACCGCGCCGAGCGCGCCCGGCTGCAACACGGCAACCAACGGCGGGGGCAGCGGTGTCCGTTTTCTGCAGCTTCCAGCCCTAGAGGGTCTGCAACGCGGCGCGCCTCGGCGGTAGGAGACGTGCTCGCCCCGACCGTGATCCCTGGATGGGATACGCGCGGGGACTGTCGGTCATAGTCGCGCTGGCGCTGTTCGTGCCGGCGGCCGGCGCCGGGGCGTCGTCGTCGGGTGGGGCCGGGCTGGTGGCGCCCAAGACGCCCCACGGGATCGTCAGCGCGCCGACCCCGTCATCGTCGGTGTTCACGCGCACCCTGCGCCCTGGGGCGACAGGCGCCGATGTCAAGACGCTCCAGACTTGGCTGAACGATCTCGGCTACAAGCTGCCGGACACCGGATACTTCGGGCCGCTGACGAAGGCGGCCGTCAGGCGTTTTCAGCTCGCCAAGGGGCTGGCTCCGGCCAGCGGCACCGTCGGTGTAAGGACCGCCTCCGCGTTGCTGATCGCGGTCAAGAGCACCGCCAAAGGGTCGGGCGTCCGCGGCAGCTCGAAGGACTCGTCGCCGGGGTGGGTGTTTCCGCTCGAGCCGGTCTCGCGGGTCGACCCCCCGAAAGATTGGACGCTGGACCAGGGGATCGACATCTCCACCGTCGGCGCGGCGTGCGGACGCGAGGTGACGGAGGTGGCCGTCGACTCCGGCACGATCGTCCAGGAGGGCATCGACGGATTCGGCCCCGCCGCACCGATCCTGAAGGTCGACAGCGGCCCGTACCGGGGGCGTTACGTCTACTACGGCCACGCCAAGCCGGCGCTCGTGCCCGTCGGGGCGCACGTCAGGCGTGGACAGCCGATCGCCGAGATCGGCTGCGGCCGAGTCGGCATCTCCGCCGGACCGCACGTCGAGATCGGAATCAGTGACGCTGGGGGACCGCCGTGCTGCCCCGGCTATCAGGAGACCTCGCCGCAGATGTACGACATCATCCTGGGCCTCTACGACAAGGCGGTTGGCTAAAGGCAGGCGGATAACCTGACTGCCATGCTCAACCGGGAGCGGGCAATCGAGGCGCTCGTGGCCGAACGGTTCGACGTCGTCGTGATCGGCGGCGGGATCACCGGCGCCGGCGTCGCACTCGACGCCGCGTCGCGCGGCTACAGCGTGGGGCTGGTCGAGAAGGCCGACTTCGCATCCGGGACCAGCAGCCGCTCCTCGAAGCTCGTCCACGGCGGGCTCCGCTACCTCCAGAGCTTCGATCTCGGACTCGTCCGCGAAGCCCTGCTGGAGCGCCAACTGATGGTCAAGCTTGCGCCGCACCTGGTCCGTCCACTGCCGCTGGTGGTACCGGCGTTCGACGGGGCCAGACCCGACCGGCTCGTCGGGATCGGCCTGAACATGTACGACGTGATGGCCACGCCGCGGCTCCGCGGCCGGCGCGCCCGTCGCGCCGATCGCGTGCTGGACAACGGCAACGACGCCGACTGGAGCCCCGCCCGCCACCGCGTGATTTCCGGCGAGGAGGTGACGGCGCTCCTGCCGGCGCTCGACGGGCGCGAGGCAACCGGCGGATACCTGTTCTACGACTGCCAGACCGACGATGCCCGGCTCGTCCTCACCGTGCTCGCTGAGGCCGAGCGGTTCGGGGCGATCTGCGCCAACCGACTCGAGGTCACCGAGCTCGAGCAGATGGACATCCATGGCGCCACCGTGAAGGTACGAGACGCTACGACCGGCGAGGAATTCGCCATTCGCGCGGACAACGTTGTGAACGCCACCGGGGTGTGGGCCGACAGGATCCGCCCCGAGGAGCTCCATTCCGAGGCCGAGGTGCCGAAGATCGCACCCAGCCGCGGCACCCACGTCACGCTGGCTCACGCCGACCTGCCGCTCGTCGCCGGTGCGATCGTCCCCGCCGGGGAGGGCCGGTCGATCTTCGCGCTCCCGTGGCTGGGCCGCAGCCTGATCGGGACGACCGACAACAACTACGACGGCGACATCGACCACGTCCGCCCGTCGTTCACGGACATCGAGTACCTGCTCGAGGCGGTCAACGCGTTCTTCGGGACGGCGCTCGGCCCGCAGCAGCTGGCCGGGGCCTACGCCGGCGTGCGCCCGTTGATCTCGGTCGATGACAGGCGCAAGTCGGTGGACATCTCGCGCAAGGCGGAGCTGTATGAGACATCCAGCGGGCTGATCACGATCACCGGCGGCAAGCTGACGACATGGCGGCGGATGGCGAAGCTGGCCGTCGATCGGCTCGTCGAGCGCGACGGACGCGATGCGCCGTGTCGTACGCACGAGATCCCGCTCGGGCAGTCGATCGACCCGTCCGGCCTGACGCGTCTCGAGGGGATCCCCGAGAGCTCCTACGCCGCGCTCGCCGGACGCTACGGCCACACCGCCGAGCAGGTGATCGCAATCGCATCCGAGCGCGGCGAGCTGGCACAGCCGATTCTCCCCGACATGCCCGATCTGCTCGCCGAGGCCGTGTACGCCGCGCGCAGCGACCAGGCGCATGACGTCGGCGACGTGCTGCTGCGTCGGACCAGGCTGGGTCTGCTCGCCGGCCGCCGGCTGGCCTCGCCCGGAACCGAAGAGCCGCTCCGGGTCGCCCGGGCGATCGGCACAGAGCTCGGCTGGGACGAGTCCCGAGTCGCGCGCGAGGCGGACCGGTGGTACGAGGAGGCCGCCGCCGAGGGGATCGGCGGAGAGCCCTACAACGGCGGCGGACGGTGAGCGCTCCGGGCCGGTTGCTGCGGACCTCGGGCGGGACCCTCGAACTGGGCGAGCGGCCGTGGCTAATGGGGATCGTCAACGCTACCCCGGACTCCTTCTCCGACGCCGGGCTGGGACAGACGCTCGGTGAGCGAGTCGAGCTCGCGCGCTCGCTTCTGGGCGCCGGCGCCGACGTGATCGATGTTGGCGGGGAGTCCGGCGTCACCAACCGCCCCCCGATCGACCCCGCCACCGAGATCGAGCGAGTCGTGCCCGTGATCGAGCGGCTGGCCGGCGAGCTCGGCGCGCGGGTCTCCGTCGACACCTACAAACCGGCGGTCGCCCGGGCGGCGATCGCCGCCGGGGCCTCGATCGTCAACGACGTGAGCGGGCTGAGAGACCCCGAGCTAGCCACGGTCTGTGCCGAGACCGGAGCGGCGCTGATCCTGATGCACACACGCGCAGCGCCAAAGCAGAAGCTGTTCGATCCGAGCCTCGACGGCCGGGTGATGACGGACATCTGCGAGTTTCTGCGGGAGCGGATCGATGTGGCGCTCGCGCGGGGAGTCGATTTCGAGCAGCTGATGCTCGACCCTGGGCCGGACTTCGCCAAGACGCCGGCCCAGACCGTTGAGATGCTTCGCCAGCTCGATTCGCTGCACGCGCTCGGCCGGCCGCTGTTGCTCGCGGTCTCGCGCAAGGACTTCATCGGAGCGATCACCGGCCGGCCACCGCGGGAGCGGCTAGGCGGCACGTTGGCGGCCGTCGCGTACGGGGTCGAGGCGGGCGCGCACATGCTGCGGATCCACGACGTCGCCGCGGTCGCGGATTTCCTCGCGGTCCGTTCGGCACTCGACGGCGGGCGACAGGTCGGCTCGGGCGTGAGGCTGTCCGACGAGCTCCGTTGGGAACGCCAGGGATAGCCCAGCTGCCTCGTCCGGCCCCTGCACGGTAGATTCGTTGCTGCGAAAAATCGCCGGCCGCTGCCTCAACGCGGCCGGAGCCCACCGATAAACACCCCAAGGAGGCAGTCATATGTCCGTGCTCGACCGAGCCGCGTTGGAAGCAAGCCCGCTCGCCGACCTACACGCGATCGCCTCGGAGCTCTCGATCGACGGTTACCGTCGGTTTCGCCGCCCCGAGCTGATCGACGCAATCGTCGCCAGGCAGACCGGCGAGGAGCCGCCAACTGCCGTTGATGACGACGTCCTCGCAATCGACGCCGAGCCCGACGCCGAACCCGACGCCGAGCCCGACGCCGAGGAGGACGAGGAGGCGCCGTCGCGGCGCCGTCGCGGACGCCGAGGCGGGCGCGGCCGGAGTTCGGCACGCCCGGCGTCCGGCGCCGAGGAGCAGGAGGAGGCCGAAGAGGAGAAGCGAGTCGAAGAGGAGCCCGCTCCAGCCGAGGACGAGATCGTTGACGGCACCGTCGAACTCCTTCCCAACGGGTCGGGATTCGTCCGCGTCGCGTTCCCCGACGCATCGGACAGCGACGTCTACATCTCGGCGGCTCAGGTCAAGCGCTGCGAGCTCGTCTCCGGTGACCGGGTGTCCGGGCCGCGCCGCGCGCCGCGGCGTTCGGAGCGGTTCGCCTCCCTCGTCCGGATCGACACGATCAACGATCGCCCGGCCGATGAGCTCGCGGACAGCACCCGGTTCGAAGATCTTCCCGCCGCGTTCCCGAGCGAGCCGTTTCGGTTCGGCTCGGAGGATCCGACACTCGTGGCGATCGAGCGGCTCACCCCGATCGGGCGCGGCTCGCGCGTGACGATCGTCGGTCCCTCGAGGTCCGGCAAGACGGAGACGCTCCGGCGGCTGGCCCAGACGCTCGCTGCCGACGAGCAGCTCCAGCTCTCCGTCGGGCTCGCCGGCGTCCGCCCCGAGGAGATCGCCGAGTGGAGCGACCCAACTGCGCCAACCGGCGCCGTCAGCTTCGCGGCGTCCCCCGACGCCCAGGACCACGTCGTCGAGCTCGTCGTCGATCAGGCCCGCCGGATCGCGGCCCGGGGCGCCGACGCCGTGGTCCTCATCGATTCGCTGGACGGCCTCCACCAGTACGCGGCCCGCAAGGCGCTCGCCGCCGCCCGCAACATCGTCGGCGGGGGATCGCTGACCGTGATCGCGACGGCGTCGGCGCCGATCGGCGGCGAGACGACCGTGATCGCGCTCGACCAGACTCAGGCGAGCCTGGGCCGCTTCCCCTCGCTCGACACGTCGGCCAGCGGCACGATTCGCGCCGCGGCGCTCGTCGGCGAAGCGGGTGCCGAGGAGATCGTTCGCCTGCGGACGGAGATCTACGAGGCCCGCCCCGGTCAGTAGGCGGTGCACCGGCTGCGGTGGCGCGGCTCCGCCTTGTAGCGGGACCCGCGTCCCCGGTACCACAGCAACTGGTCGATCTCGGCGGCGCAGCGGCCCAGCCGGTGCGCGGCGAGCAGCTCGACGGCGTGGACGGCGCACGCCCTGATCTCGACCTCCTCGTCGGACCCATGCTCGATCAGCTCCTCGGCGTTGATCCTGCGGACCAGCTCCGGTTCGAACCTGAGGACTCCGTCGAGGCGGAGCACGTGCGGGACGACGTTGTCGGCGAACATCGTCAGCTGATCGAGGTCCCCGAACGGCGCGATCCGCGCGTGCGCCAGATCGGCGGCGGCGATCTGCGCCCGTTTCAGGAACGGGATCGTCAGCTCGTCGTAGGAGGAGCAGTCGGCATAGCACGCCCACGTCCCGAGCTCCTTGGCCAGCGCGACGGCGGAGCCGCCCGCGCCGTCGACGACAGCGCCGAACCGGCCGCCGTCGGCGTCTGAGACGTGGCGCCCGAGGTCCCGGAGCGACCGGGCATACAGCTCCATCAGCTCGTGGTCCGGGTCTTGGCCGAGGGCCCGGGCGATCTCGGCGGCGTCGAGGGCAGCGAGGGCTCCCGCGCTCCACGGGCCATCCGCCGCGAACCGCCGCCGAACGCCGATCGCCACCGTGAAGTACCCGGACCGGCCCGGCTCCTTGCGGAGCGTCGGGAACCAGCCGGAACCGAAGTTGATCGCATCGAGCGTCAGCCAGAACGCCGCCAGCTCCTCTCGGCCCCCCTCGAGCAGGTGCGCCTCGGGATCCGGGGCCGGCCGCGGGCCTTCGAGCGGCAGAGATGCGGCATAGGTGGCGATTGCCGCTTGGTCGACGGCGACGTGCCGGGAGCGCGCGGCGACCGTCGCGGAGGCGAGGCGAAGCTGGTTCATCGGCCGCCCCTAACGCTACCGTTGAAGGTCTGCCTGTGACCGAGGTCACCACCGACATCGACGCCCTGCTCCGAGGGCTCAACGACCCGCAACGGGAGGCCGTCACCTACGGCGAGGGGCCGTTGCTGATCCTCGCCGGCGCCGGGTCGGGCAAGACCCGGGTGCTGACCCACCGGATCGCGTACCTGGTCGCCACCGACCGCGCCAAGCCGAGCGAGATCCTGGCGATCACGTTCACCAACAAGGCCGCCGCGGAGATGCGTGACCGGGCTGGGCTGCTCGTCGGGCGCCGGGTGCGGGCGATGTGGGTGATGACGTTCCACTCGGCGTGCGCGCGAATGCTCCGGGCCCACGCCGACCGCCTGGGCTACACGCGCCAGTTCACTATCTACGACCAGGCCGACTCGCGGCGGCTGGTCAAACGCTGCTTGGACGAGCTTGGGATCGATCCCAAGCGGTTCACCCCGGCGGCGATCCAATCGCAGATCTCCGACGCCAAGAACAAGCTCCGTGACGCCGACGCATACGGCCACATGGTTGGATCGTTCTTCGAACAGACGGTGGCTGACGTCTACCGCAGCTACGAGCGCGAGCTCCACCGCATGAACGCGATGGACTTCGACGACCTGCTCGTCCGCGCCGTGAACGTGCTCGAGCTCTTCCCCGAGGTGCGCGAGGTCTACGCCAACGGCTTCCGCCACGTGCTGGTCGACGAATACCAGGACACCAACCACGCCCAGTACCGGTGGCTCCAGCTGCTGGCCGGGGAGCACCGGAACCTGATGGTGGTCGGCGACGACTCTCAGGCGATCTACGGCTTCCGTGGCGCCGACATCCGCAACATCCTCGAGTTCGAGGACACGTTCCCGGATGCGAAGGTGATAAAGCTCGAGCAGAACTACCGCTCGACGCAGACGATCCTGGACGCGGCCAATGCGGTGATCCGCAACAACCGAGCCCAGAAGCCGAAGTCGCTGTGGACCGAACTGGGGCAGGGCGACCCGATCAAGGTGCGCGAGCTCGAGGACGAGCACGCCGAGGCGCGATTCGTTACCGGCGAGCTCCTGCGGCTCGTCGACGACGGCGTGAGCCGCTCGGAGATCGCGGTCTTTTACCGCACGAACGCGCAGTCGCGGGTGCTCGAGGACGCGCTCGTGCGGACCGAGATCGCCTACCAGGTCATCGGCGGGACGAAGTTCTACGAGCGCGCGGAGATCAAGGACGCGATCGCGTACCTGACCGTGCTCGTCAACCCACAGGACGTCGGCGCGTTCACGCGAATCGTCAATTCTCCCCGGCGCGGGATCGGCTCGACATCGATGTCGCGTGTGCTGGCCTTCGCGAACACGATGGGCGTGTCGATCTGGGACGCCGCGTCCGATCCCGAGCAGGTCCCCGGGATCGGCGCGGCTGCGATCAAGGCGCTGACGCGATTCATGGGCACCATGCACCTGCTGCGCGAGCGCGTCGAATCGGCAGCGCCAATCGCCTCCGTGCTGAACGACGTGCTCCGCGAGACCGGGTACATCGAGGCGCTCGAGGCGGAGCGGACGATCGAGGCGCAGGGGCGGATCGAGAACCTCGAGGAGCTCGTGAACGTCGGCGCCGAGTACGACTCGAGCGAGGACGGCGAGCGCTCCCTCCCCGAATTCCTGCAACAGGTTGCCCTGATCGCCGACGCCGACGGGCGCGCCGACGACGAGGGGCTCGTGACGTTGATGACGCTCCACAACGCCAAGGGGCTCGAGTACCCGATCGTGATGATCATCGGCTGTGAAGAGGGGGTGTTCCCGCATTCGCGGGCGCTCGACGAGGGCGGCCTCGAGGAGGAGCGCCGGCTCTGCTACGTCGGCATCACCCGTGCCGAGCGTGACCTCTACATGACCTACGCCCGCACCCGGAACGTGTTCGGGGCCCGAACCTATGGCGTGCCCAGCCGGTTCATCAGCGAGATCCCGGCTGAGCTGACTGACCGTGAGCAGCAGCAGCCCCGGGGCTTCGGTGGCGCACGCGGGCGGCTGACTTCGTGGGACTCCGGCGGGGGCTCGTGGTCGGGCGGGGGTTCGTCGTCGGGGGGAAGGTCGTCGTCCGGCGGGAGCGGGGATTCGTGGGACCCGTCCGAGCCCGCGCCTGTGGCCTACCGGCTGGGCGACGACGTCGTCCACGCGGCGTTCGGGGAGGGGGTCGTCACCGGCGTCGAACCTGGCGGGATCGTCGTCATCCGGTTCGCCAAGGATCACTTGGAGCGCAAATTGGTTGCGGACCTGGCGCCGATCTCCAAGGCGTAGGTTGAGGCTCCCCGAAAAGCCGGGTATATCGACGGTTTTCGGACATCCTCCCGCCTCGCGATCGTCTAGCGTCTATGGGAATGACTGCGACGATCATCGATGGGCGGGAAGTTGGCGGGCGGGTACGGGCCGAGGTGGCGCGCGAGGTCGCAGCGCGGGTCGAGCGAGGAGCCGGCGCGCCCGGTCTGGCCACGATCCTCGTCGGCGACGACCCCGCCTCGGCGATCTACGTGGCGAACAAGCGCAAGGCTTGTGCGGAGGTCGGCATTGCCGACCATCACCGCCACCTGTCCGCGGATGTCACGCCGGAAGAGGTGGCGGCGGTGATCGAGGAGAGCAACCGCGATCCGTCCGTGTCGGGGATCTTGCTGCAGCTGCCCCTGCCGAAGGCCCTGCGGGCGGCGGAGCTGACGGGGATGATCTCTCCGGAGAAGGACGTCGACGGGCTCACGCCTATCAGTGTCGGACGGCTGTGGCAGGGCACGGCGGGGCTGCGACCGTGCACGCCGCTGGGCGTGGTCGAGCTGCTGGACACCTACGAGGTGGCGATCGAGGGCGCCGAGGCCGTCATCGTCGGCCGCTCGAACCTCGTCGGCAAGCCCCTGGCGGCGCTGCTGCTCGAGCGCAACGCCACCGTCACGGTCTGCCACTCGCGGACCCGGGAGCTCGACCGGGTGTGCGCCCGGGCCGACATCCTGGTAGCCGCGGTGGGAGTGGCCGAGCTCGTCGGCGCCGATTACGTAAAGCCCGGCGCGGCCGTGATCGACGTCGGCATGAACCGGACCGACGCGGGCCTTCGCGGCGACGTCGACTTCGAGGCGGCAGCTCCGCGGGCTCGCGTGATCACGCCGGTGCCCGGAGGAGTAGGCCCGATGACGATCGCGATGCTGCTGCGCAACACGCTGACCGCCGCTGCGCTCCAGAGTGCGGGAGATGAGCGAGCCGCGTGAGTCGCCCGGTCCGCCGCGGCGGGCCCAGCGAGGTGAGCTGATCAGCGCCGCGGGAGCACTGGTCCTGCTCGTGCTGATGTTCGCCTTCGAGTGGTACGGCGTCGATGGGATACCCGGCCGCTCCCAGATCTCAACCGCCGAGAACGCATGGAACGCCCTGACCGTCACGCGGTGGCTGATGCTCTTGACGATCTTCGTCACGCTCGGGTCGCTGATCATCCACGCCACCCAGCGCGACCACGGCGCCATCACGGACACCAGCGGCCTGATCGCGATTCTGGGCACGCTCACCGCCTGCGTGCTCGCTTACAGGGTCCTGATCAACCCTCCTTCGCCGGCCACGATCGTCGACCAGAAGCTCGGCGCATACCTCGGGGTTCTGAGTGCTGTGGCGATCGCGCTCGGGGGCTTTGACATGCGCGCGACCGGCGCGCGGGCCGCCCTCCGGCGGCCGCGGCGGCGGATGGCGGGCCGCCAGCAGGCGCGGTAGGGTTGCGCCGCCAGAAAAGGGGAGTGACATGGACATCTCAAAGCTGAGGCAGAGCCAGCTGATCGTTGGCGGGGCAGGCGTGCTGCTGGTGGTCTCCCTGTTCCTCAACTGGGTTGGGGTCTCGGCGTTCTCCGCCTTTTCGGCAATGGACATCATCATGCTGCTCGTCGGTCTCGGCGCAGTCGGATACGCGGCGATCCCGGCCTCCGGATCCGACTTCCCGCTGCCCAAGGACAGCTCGTGGGTCGTGCTCCTGCTGGCGATGGCCGTCGTGGGATGGGCGCTCGGCATCGCACTCGAGGACGCGGACGCCGGGATCGGCGCCTGGCTCGGCCTGATCGCGTCGGTCGCGATCGCATACGGTGCATACGCCGAGGTGAGAGGGGGGAGCCTCGCCCGGCCGATGGCCCGGGCGGCGAGTCGCGGCCCTTCGCCGGCGGGGAGCGGCGGCCCGTCACCGGCGCCCGAGCCGAGGCCAGAGCCGGACGCCGGCGAGAGCGAACCGTCGGGGCCCGCCGGGGCCTGAAGTCAGCCGCCCGTGAACACCGCCGGCGTCAAGCGCGAGGACTGGGTCGTCGGCGGTCTCGCGCTGCTGCTCGTGATCGACCTCCTCGAGTTGCCATGGCACGAGGTGGCGGGCGGCACGGTCAGCGGGATCTCACTCCCGTCGATCAGCAACCGCGCCACCGGCCCTCCGGATGGACTGTTCGGAGTCCTGGCGGTGCTGGCCACGCTGGCGATCATCTTCGACCTGCTGTTGGAGCATGCGTCTCCCGACACCCAGATCCCGGCGATCGAGGGCAGCCGGACCCTGACGCGGTTCGTGCTGGCGGGGACCGCTGCGGGGCTTCTGGCAGTGAAGTTCATTCTGAATCTGAGCGAAATCGGGGATCTCGGTGCAGGGTTCTGGTTCGGAGCCGTGGTGGCGGCTGCGCTCGTGTACGCGGCGATGAAGGCATGGCAGGCGGAGCCGGCGAGGACGGCCGGCAGCGCCCGAGCCGCCCCGGGCGCGACCACGCATAACGCCGCCTCGGATGAGAACGGGCCGCCGGAGAAGGCGGGTGCCGGCGCCACAGACGCGGGCCATGCGCCCGACGAGCCGGCCGAGACCGCCGAGGCTCCGGGAACCTCCGCACAGCCAGAGTCCTGACGGGAAGGTCCGCGAGCGATGCGCATCGACATATCGAGGCTTCGTCCTGGCGAGATCATCGCTGGCGCCGCCGCCGTTCTGCTGCTTGTCTTGATGTTCGCGGTGCCGTGGTACCGCGTGAGGGCCACATCGATCGACGGCTGGGACTCGCTCACCGACCTGCGCTGGCTGCTGATCGTGACGATCATCGCGGCGCTGGCGCTGGCGTACTTCCAGGCCACACGGCGCGCGCCGGCGATCCCGGTCAATCTGAGCGTGATCGTGACCGTGCTCGGGCTGGTGAGCTCGCTCGCGTTGATCTACAGGGTCCTGATCAACGTCCCCGGTTCTGACTCCGTGGTGCGATGCGCGAGTCGGGGCCTACCTGGGGCTGGTGAGCGCGCTGGCGATCCTGTACGGAGGCTTCGCGTCGATGCGCCAAGAAGGGATCGCCCCGCAGGACGCGCCGGCCGAGATCGAGACGATCAGGCTGAGCGAACCGGGCGGATCCTAGAATCCCCGGGATGCTGGACCGTGACCAGGTTCTCCACGTAGCGCGGCTCGCGCGGCTGGAGCTGAGTGAAGATGAAGTCGAGCACATGGCATCAGAGCTCTCGCACGTCCTCGACCACATCGAGAAGATCCGCGAGCTCGACCTCGAGGGCGTGCCGCCGACGTCCCACGTAATCGACGTCGTCAACGCATTGCGGCCGGATGAACCGGTGGAATGCCTGCCGGTGGAGGTCGTGCTGGCGGCGGCGCCCGAACCGGTCGAGGACGGCTTCGGAGTCCCGAGTCCGGGTGCCTCTCCGGGATGAGAAACGAGCTGATCGAACTGACGGCCGCGCAGGCGGCCGAGAGCGTCCGCTCCGGGGACGTCTCCCCAGAGGAGCTGTTCGAGGCCTACCGAGGCCGCGCCGCTGCCGATGAGCTGAACGCGTTCACATGGGTCGCGGACGGTCCGCCGGACGGAAGCTCGCGCGCGCAGTCGCCACTGGCGGGCGTGCCGCTGGCGGTCAAGGACCTGTTCTGCACGGAGGGAGTTCCGAGCCAGGCGGGATCGAGGATCCTCGAGGGCTACCGGCCGCCGTACACGGCCACGGTCGTCCGCAAGCTCGCCGAGGCCGGCGCACCCCTGCTCGGCAAGACCAACCAGGACGAGTTTGCGATGGGGTCATCGAACGAGAACTCGGGCTTCGGGCCCGTCCTCAATCCGTGGGACCGCGGGCGGGTTCCCGGCGGCTCATCCGGGGGAAGCGCGGCGGCGGTCGCGGCCGGGCTGGCTCCGTGGGCGATCGGCACCGACACCGGCGGATCGATTCGCCAGCCCGCCGCCCTTTGCGGGATCGTGGGGTGCAAGCCCACGTACGGCGCGTGCTCTCGGTACGGGATGATCGCGTTCGCTTCCTCGCTGGACCAGGCGGGCCCGCTGACGCGGGACGTGACGGACGCGGCGCTGCTGCTCAGGCACATGGTCGGCCACGACAAGTGCGACTCGACCTCGGTCCCGTTCCCCGAGGAGATCGCGATGCCGCGCGCGGAGGATCTGAAAGGCGTTCGGCTCGGGGTGCCAGAGGAGTTGACCGGCGCAGACGGCGGCGTCGAGGCCGGCGTCAGGGCGAGCTTCGACGCGACGCTCGAACTGGCCGCACGGCTCGGCGCCGAAATCGAGTCGTGCCGGCTCCCGCACGCGCCTCACGCACTGTCCGCTTACTACCTGATCGCCCCCGCCGAGGCCTCGTCGAACCTGGCCCGGTACGACGGCGTCCGCTACGGCCTGCGCGTCGACGGCGAGCTCGATCTCACGACGATGTACAGCCGCACGCGCGACCAGGGATTCGGGGCCGAGGTCAAGCGGCGGATCATGCTCGGCACGTATGCGCTTTCGAGCGGTTACTACGACGCCTACTACGGCACCGCGCAGAAGGTGCGTACGAAGATCACCGAGGACTTCCGCCTGGCGTTCGAGCGGTTCGACTTCATCGTCACGCCCACCAGCCCATGGACCGCATTCGAGCTCGGCGCCAAGACCGACGACCCACTGGCGATGTACCTAAACGACTTCTGCACCGTCCCGATGCCGCTGGCCGGGATCCCGGCGATCTCGATCCCTTCGGGGCTCAGCGACGCGCTCCCAGTCGGCTTCCAGCTGGCCGGGCCGGCGTTCAGCGAGAGCCGTCTGCTCGACGCTGCCTACGCGCTGGAGCAGGCGATCGGGTTCGACGGGAGTGAGGCGCGCCGATGAGCCCGCGGACGGAGTACGAGCCCGTGATCGGCCTCGAGATCCACGTCCAGCTGAAGACGCGCACAAAGATGTTCTGCGGCTGCGAGCTGTCGTTCGGCGACCCCCGCAACATCCACACCTGCCCCGTGTGCCTCGGGCTCCCCGGCGCGCTACCGGTCGTCAACGAGCGGGCGATCCACTTCGGCCTGATGATCGGCCTCGCGCTTGAGAGCGAGATCGCCGAGCGGTCGCTGTTTCACCGCAAGAACTACTTCTATCCCGACCTCCCGAAGGGCTACCAGATCTCCCAATACGACATTCCGCTGTGTCGTGGCGGGAGGCTCGGCGATGTGCGGATCCATCGCGTGCACCTCGAGGAGGACGCCGCGAAGCTCGAGCACCTGGGTGAGAGCGGCCGGATCCACGGCTCCGATCGGAGCATCGTGGACTTCAACCGCGGAGGCACGCCGCTCGTCGAGATCGTTACCGAGCCCGACTTCCACTCACCCGAGCAGACGCGTCAGTGGCTGATCCTCCTCCGGGAGACCCTTAAGCAGATCGGGGTATCCGACGTCGACATGTCTCAGGGCTCGCTCCGCTGCGACGGCAACGTCTCGGTCCGCCCGGTGGGATCGACGGAGCTCGGAACCAAAACCGAGCTGAAGAACATGAACTCCTTCGCGTTCCTCGAGCGGGGCGTCCGAGCCGAGATCGACCGGCAGATCGGGCTGCTCGAGGCGGGCGAGGAGGTCGTGCAGGAGACCCTCCACTTCGATCCGGCGACAGGCCTGCTGACGCCGCTTCGCTCAAAGGAGGAGGCGCACGACTACCGCTACTTCCCCGAGCCTGACCTCGTCCCGATCCTCGCCACCGAGGAGATGCTCGCCGCCGCACGTGCGGACCTGCCGGAGCTGCCCGCGGCGCGGGCCCGGCGGTTCGAACGCGAGCTGGGGCTGAGCAGCGAACGCGCGCATGAGCTGGCGTTCAGGGCCGAGCTGGCCGATTACTTTGAGCGGGCCGTCGATGCCGCTCGCGGTGACGGCGATGGCAACGGCGCCGTGCCAGCCGAGATCGCGAACTGGATTCCGCAGCTGGTCGAGCGGATAGGTCCCGCCGCCGATCCGGCCGACAGCAAGGTGGCACCCGAAAGCCTGGCGGCGATCGTGCGTATGGTCGCGTCAAAGGAGGTCAGTCGCGATGCCGCCCGGGACGTCCTCACCCGGCTCGTCGAGGCGGGGGGAGACCCCCGCGCGATCGTCGAGCGGGAGGGGCTGGGCGCGATCGCGGACGAGGAGGGCCTCGCCGAGGTCGTCGATCGGGCGATCGCCTCCGACTCTGCTGCGGCGGAGCAGGTCAGGGCGGGCAACGTCAAGGCGATCGGACCGCTCGTCGGCTTCGTGATGCGCGAAACCAATCGCCGCGCGGACGCCGGACAGGTAACCCGGCTGATCCGCGAGCGATTGGAGCAGCCCTAACCCAGGGCAATATCGGCGGTTCGGATCAGTTGAGCCGGCGGGAAACCCTGCGAACGACCAGACCGGCACCGACCAACATGCCTCCACCGGCCGCCAGCAACACCACATCGAGCCCCGTGAACGGCAGCGTGCCGGACGTGGACGCGGACGCAGCGCTCACGTTCGAGCAGAGCTGCGGGTTGTAGGCCTGACAAGTCGAGCTGCTCGACGCTAGAGCAGCGCTCGGGGCCAACATCAGTGATATGCCTACCAACAGCATCGCGATTCGTTTCATGAGCCCCTTTCAGCGACCCGAATTTTCCGCACGCCCAAAAAGCCTCAGAGGACGCGGTCCTTGTTCCCTAACCCTAAAGGCTACCTGAACCTCATCAATCGTGCAAACCCCAACCGCCCCATCCAGAGGCTTCTCAGAGCGTAGCATCAGCCCCAGCTAGTCCACCACAACAAGTAGTTTGAAGGCCTCGGCCGGGGTCAACGGATGGGTGGTGTTGACGCGGGCGAGAGCCTCGTGCACGGCGGGTTGATCCTTGTCGATCCGCGCCGCGACCTCGAAGTCATGTTGTGCCTGGACAGTGTCGCCGAGAGCCGACGCCGCGAGGCCGGCTCCCAGCCACGCGTACCAGCCACCTGGTTCCCGGTCGATGGCCTGCCGGAACCTGTGCTCAGCCTCGTCGAACAGGCCGTGGCGGAGCGCGATCGTGCCGCCGAGGCGGCCGGGGTCGGCGCTCAAGGGGTTGAGATCGGCGGCCTTGGAGAGGTCGCTTAGCGCCATCGCCGGGTTCCGCGCGGCGACATCGCTCGCCGTCGAGACCTCCCGAACCGACAGGTAAGGAAGCCCGAGGACGACCGCCGCGGCAATCAGCGCCGCGGCACCCAGGATCGTGCCCGCGAGAATGCGAGCCGGCCGCGGCTTGGCCGTTTCCCTGCGATCCTCAGACGTCCCGGAGACGGCAGTCCGGCTGAGTGCGACCGCGACCCCCAAAAATCCAAGTGCCGGGCCGCTCAGAGCCGGCATCTCCCAGAACCAGTCCACTGATCCGTAGATCAGCCACCCGACCACCGGCAGCATGGCGACGCCGGCGACGGCTCGTGTGAGCTCGCTGTCGGCATGCCGGCGGGCGCGCAGCGCGGCCGTGATCGCCGCCACCACGAACGCCGCGAACAGCGCCGCTCCGACGAAGCCCGTATGCGCGAGCAGGCGCAGCTCCAGGCTGTGGGTCCACGCCGGCTCCTCGGTCGTGCGACGGTGAAGCACGTAGTAGTCGGCGAAGTTGTCCTGGCCTAGACCTCCGATCGGATGCGTCAATGCGGCGTGGAGGGCGACCCGCCAGAAGTCGTAGCGGCCGCTTCCGACGGTGGCGAAGTGCGACCCGGACCCGGCTGCCGAGGGCGGGTGGCTGAAGCCGTTCCACTGCCTGACGAGGAAATGGATTGGGTCTCCGTGAGTCGCCGCCGCTGCCCCCGCTGCGCCGACGCCAATCGCGAGCGCGGTGACGACTCCGCCGACCTGCAGCCGGCGGCGCCGCGAGAGGGGGCGGGGGCGGATCAGCGACTCCGCCCAGGCGACGAGCGTCGCGAGCACCATCGCTGCCGCGGACAGGATCAGGCCCGCCTTGCCGGCGCGGGTAGCAGCGTGGGCTTGGATGGCCGAGCCGGCGGGCGCGTTGTACACGCCGAGCAGGCGGTGCACGGGGATCACGGCGGCCGCGATCGGCAGGATGGCGGCGGCGACCACCCGCAGGCGGTCGCTGAGGACGGCGATCGAGACCACCGCGACCAGCGGCAGCGTGAACAGCCACCCGCGGCTCTGTCCGACCACGGCGAGTTGCAGCCCGGCGCAGGCGACGCCGATCAGGGTGCCGCGGAGCAACCCGGGCAACTCGGGCCTGGCGGCGAGAGCGATCCCCAGGAACGCGTCGAGGGAGAACAGCGCCACGCTGGCGTTGAAGTAACCGGTCGGCGCGGCGAGCCGACCGTCTAGCAGCAGCTGTGAGACCTGGTCGGCCGAGGCGAACCGGAGCAGGATGACCACCGCGATCGCGCCGACGGCGAGCGTGAAGGCGACAAGCGCGGCGAGCGCCGCTTCCGGCGTCCACGGAAGCGCGACCATCAGCGTGAACACGATCAGGTAGAGGAGAGCTCGGTTGCTGCCCTGGAGTGCGTCGCCCGGCGAAGCGGCCCATGTGATCGAGAGATACGACCAGGCGACATACGCCGCAAAGCAGCCGATCGCGATCAGGGCCGCTCGAGGCAAGCCCTTGGCCCGCGCGGCGCCTGTGACGACCACCACCGCCAGTGTCGCAAGCGCCAGCAGCGCGCCCCAGTACCACGTGTCCGCGTCGTAGCCGCCGTCGTGGATCGCCCAGACGATCATCAGGCCGACGACGATCGCTCCCGGCATGAGCGCAGGCCCGTGCCGGGCGAACAGCGCGCGCGCCCGATCCGCGGTCATTGACGTGGGGCCCCGCTCAACACTTCCTCATATACATCGGCGAGCCGCGCGATCATTCCAGCCCGCGTGAACCGCCGCCTCACTGTCTCGCCGGCAGTACCAGCGAGACGCGCGCGGAGGCCGGGGTCGTCGAGGAGCGCGATGAGCCCGCGCGCCAGCTCGGCGGGGTCTCGGGGCGAGACGAGCAGGCCGCTCTCGCTGTCGAGAACGGCCTCGCCGATCCCGCCGACGTCGGTCGCGAGGATCGGCACGCCATCCGACATCGCCTCGAGGATCACGTACGGGAACGACTCGGCCCACGACGGGAGGACAAAGATGTCGCTGGCGCGCAGGACGGCGGCAGGATTGGCGTGCTCGCCGAGGAAGTGAACGGCGGCACCGACGCCGCGGCCCTCCGCCTGAGCCTCGAGCGCGCCGCGCAGCGGTCCGTCGCCGACGATCACGAGCTGCATCTCAGGATGCCGGGCCTTCGCCGCCGGCAGGGCGTCAATCAAGGTCTCAACGCCCTTTCCAGGTCGTAGCTGCGTGACCGTGCAGATGATCGGGCCACGGCTTGCGAGCGCGCGCACGCGGTCGTCGGGGGGCCCTCCGCCGTCGGGCTCGATGCCGTTGTAGACGACGCGGACACGGCGCGCAGGAAGCAGCGACGCCGCCAGCCGCGCCTCGGCCTGGCAGACCGCGACCACGCGGCGCGTGAGCGGGCCCAACACGAGCTCGGCCTCGCGGTAGGCGACCCGCTCAAGCTCGTGCTCGAAGAAGCCCGCGAACGCGTAGCCGTGTGGCGTGTAGAGCACAGGCACCCGCGGGTGCACGAGCTTTCCGAGACGCGCGATCGCCCCCGCCTTCGAGCTGTGAGCATGGACGAGGTCGGGCTTGAGAGATCGGACGATCCGCTCGTATCGCGCCAGCACGCCCAGATCGGAGCGTGGGGCGATCGCCCGCTCCATCGGCAGTGGTACGTGGCGATCAACCGCCGATATCGCGACGTTGCGGACCGAGGTCGGCCCGTTGGGGCCGGCCAGCAGCGAGGCACTCGGCACGGCCGGGCCACACAGCCGGACGTCGTATCCACGCTCCGTCAATCCCTCGAAGATGTCGAGCACGTGCCTGCCCACGCCGCCGTCGATCGGCTGGTGGACGAGCAGGATCCGGCTCACGGCGCGACGGCGTCTGTGCCTCCACCACGCCGCCGGTCGTCGAGCTGATGGTTGCGCAACCGCTTGCTCGCCCGCCTGATGGCGCGCAGCGGGACAATCCGCAGCAACGGCTCGTAGCGGTCGGTCATCTTCAGCAACGCCACCGCGAGCGGGTCCGCCGCGCCGATCATCGCCCGCGTCAGCTCGTAAGGCTCCCAGCTCCCGGAGCCCGTCGTGACAGCGGCCACAAGGCCTGCGTTGCGCGCAGCCGAGACCGCGGCCGGGCCATAACTGCCAAACGGGTAGGCGAACGTCTCCACGGGAGCGCCGAGGATCTCTTCGAGCGCTCTGCAGCTGCCCTCGATCTCCCGGACGCACCCGTCGTAGTCGAGCGCCGCCAGGTCTCGATGCGTGACCGTGTGCCCGCCGAGCTCCCACCCTGCCGCCGCCAGCTCGCGGAGCTCATCGCGGGTCAGGATCGCCGAGTAGGGGCCGCTGATCCATGGGTTCGTGCCGCCCAGCCAGTCGGTCGGCACATAGAGGCTGGCCCTGATGCCCAGCTCTTGCAGGATCGGCAGTCCGTTCGTCAGCGTGCTGCGCATCGCGTCGTCGAAGGTGACGGCGGCGAGTCCGGGGGGAGGCGTTCCGCCGAAAGCCGCGCGGACGAGCTCGGCGACCGTCACGAACCGAAACCCGGCATCTCGCATCATCTCGAGCTGGAGGCGGAATTTCTCGGGCGCGATCGAGAGCAGGAACGGATCGTCCTTGCGGGCGCATCTGGCGACGCCGTGATATCCGAGGATCACAGCGCGCCGTCGGGCCACGGCCGCGAGGGCCGTGACCCAGGCCTGGCGTGATCGGTTTCGTTGTGACGCGGGCAGCGTGGCTGTCATCGTGCTCTGGTTACATCTTCCACGGCCGCCCACTCCCCAGGCTCGCCGGGCTACTATGCCACGCGGCGGGAGGCGTCCGCGCTTCGTCGAGGGCCCGGCTTGGCGGCGGAGCCAGCGATCTAGGGGTATTGAAGCTGATGCCGGGACGAATCTTGGTGACCGATGCTCAGGAACGGTCGGTCGTTGCCGCCATACGGTGCCTGGCCGACGCCGGATTCGAGGTGACCGCGCTCGCGAGCAGCTGGACCGCCCCGGGGCTGTGGTCGCGGGCACCCACGCTCCGGAGACTCGGGCCGGACCCGCGCCGGGACATCGACGGCTTCATCCGGAGGGTGGAGCAGCTGCTGCAAGAGCGCCGCCACGATTCGGTGCTGGCCGGCACGGATGCGGCGCTGTTCGCGATCTCCCGCCACCGAGAGCGCCTGATCCCCCGCACCCAACTCGGGTTGCCAGACGATGAGATCGTGGTCGCGACCCTGGACCGCGTGCGGCTGGGCAGCGCGGCTCGCGCCGTCGGCTTAGCTCCCCCCGATGAGCTGCGATGCGCAGGACCCAGCGAGGCACTCGAGGCTGCGGCGAGCTTCGGCTACCCCGTGCTGATCAAGCCTGTGCATACGGTGATCCAGCACCGCGGAGCGGTGGACCGTCGCGGAAGCGTGCTGGCCGACGACCAGGCTGAGCTCTACGCCGCCGCACGGTCGTTTGAGGAGTGCATCGTCCAGCGCCACATCGCCGGGGACCTGATCTCCTTCGGAGGTGTCTCGACCGATACCGGACTCCTCGGATTCGTGGTCTCCCGCTATTCCCGCACTTGGCCGCCGCGGGCCGGGAACGCCGCCTTTGCGGAGACGATCGAGGCGCCGGACGGCCTCGCCGACAGGATCGAGGCGCTGCTCGCTCAGCTGGGCTGGATCGGGCTGTTCGAGGTCGAGCTGATCGCGTGCCAGGACGGCCGGTTCGCCGCGATCGATTTCAACCCCCGCGCGTACGGGACGATGAGCGTCGCCACGGCGGCGGGCATTCCGCTGGCCGCGTTGTGGTGCGGGTGGCTGCTCGGTCACCGGCCGCCCCGGCCCGCGCCGGCTGCGGTGGGCATTCGATACCGCTGGGGCGAAGCGGACATCAGCAACGCCCTATGGCAGCTTCGGCGAGGTGCGTGGCTCGGCGCGTTGGAAGCGCTTCGACCCCAAAAGGCGGTCACCCACCCCTACTTGCGGTTCTCCGACCCCGGCCCTGCGGCTGCCAGAGCAATCGAGCTCACCCTCAAGACATGGAATGCTCAGACGCACGGGCGCGTGCGCGCGCCCGGGAGCGTCAGCTCCGAAACCGCAGTACCTCAGCGATCGTCAGCGCCATGATCCGGGCGTCGAGCCAAAGCGACCAGTTGCGGATGTAGTAGTTGTCGAACTCGACCCGGTCGTAGATCGACGTCTGGCCACGGAGGCCGTTCACCTGAGACCAGCCCGTGATCCCGGACTTCACCCGATGCCGGTCCTGGTAGCGATCAACCTCGACGGCGAACCGCTCGACGAACTCCGGTCGCTCGGGCCGAGGCCCGATCATGCTCATGTCCCCGCGCAGGACGTTGATGAGCTGCGGAAGCTCGTCGAGCGAGCTGTCCCGTAAGAGTCGTCCGATCCATGTGCGGCTGTCGATGCCCTCGACTCCTCCCGGAGCACAACCGTCCGGCGGCTCCCAGGCGTCCATCGCGTCGCAATCGCGCATCGTCCTGTATTTCAGGAGGTCGAACACGTGCCCGTCACGTCCGACCCGGCGCTGACGGAAGAACACGGGACCGGGGGAAGTCAAGCGGACCGCGAACGCGATCGCGATCATCAGCGGAGAGCAGGCGATCAGGGCCATGAGCGCAAAGACGCGATCGAACGAGTGCTTGAGCGCGAACTGCCAGCCCCGCGGATCGGTTGAGTTCAGCGACAGGATTGGCATCCCACCGATGTGATCGAGGGTCGCTCGATCGTCCATGGCCTCATACAGCCTCGGGATCAGCGACACCGAGACGCCGAGTTGCTGGCACTGCTTGACCGTGTCGACCAGGTCACGGTCGCGGCCGGAAGAGAAGGCGAGAATCACTTGAGTGGCGCCCGTCGTGGCGACCGCCGAAGCCAGGTCGTCGGGCCCACCGAGCACAGGGACGCTCGCGAATCCCGAGCTGCCCGCGCCGAGCAACGGATCGGCATCGAGAAAGCCGACCGGCCGCAGGCCGTAACGGGGCTCCTCGACCAAGCGCTGGACCAGCTGTGCCCCGACGATCCCAGCGCCGAGGACCAGCGTTGGCGTGGCCAACGCCGCGGTGCGGACGGCCTGCTTGCGAATCGACAACAGCACCAATCGCGCGACACCGAGATAGACGAGAGCGAACAGCCACAGACGGAGCGCCAGGGCGATCGCGTGCGTGCCGCCCAGGATCGAATCCGCGGCGATCGTCAGCATCGACGCCAGCGAAACGACCCCCAGCACGTGCGTCCACGTGTCGAGCACCGAGCCGTTGAGCCGGTCGTCAGGGCGGCGGCGAGCGTGCAGGATCGCCAGCGTCAAGAGCGGGAAGCAGGCTGCCATCCAGCGGCTTGCTCCGTCGTCGCTGATCGGCGCCGCAAACAGGGCCGCACTCGACGCCAGGTAGAGCGTCACCAGGTCGACGAGCAGGCGAAGACGCGCCCAGGCGCGCGGCTGCAGCACCCGCGCGAGGGCTCCAGAAATCTCCGGCCTGAGCGACAGGGAGATATCCCGCGTCGGCGCGGCCTGGGTTGCGGCAGGCGGTGGATTCATCTATCTCCGGGATCCATCCTTTTCGAGACAAAAATCGGTGTGGCTGGGAAAGTCCGACCGCGCGCCTGCGCGCTAAGCCCCAAGTGCGGTGAGCCCATCCACGGCTGGTCCTTAACCCCTTTTTGCAAAGGATAACCTCCCAATTGGGGACAAACCTGGATACACAACATTTTGGCCAGATTGACCCAAATCAAAACCTCCATCCTGGCCGGATGATCTAGTCCAAAGGGTCTGAATCGGCAGCTTTTGGCACGAAAACCCCGAACCTTTGATCACAAGAGCGGGGACCCGGGAGGGCACGCTAACCGTTCGTTAACACGGCTTGCGGCTCAAAGGACCGCTGCCAGGTGGTCAGAACGAGAACCTGGCCGGCGGCTGGGCGCGGCCAATCGCCCGACGGGCGACGGCCGGCGCGGCGTAATGCGTGCCGACCACGAATCGCATCACTGGCCCGAAGCTGATCGCCGCCGCAGCCCCGACAAAATGTAGGCCGGGGACCGAGCTCTCGAGGCCGGGACCCAGCAGCGGATAGCCGCTGGTGACGGCGATCTCGCGAGCGAGCTCCGGCGCCAGGAACGGGTAGCGGGCAACGTCCAGCGCGTAGCCCGTCCCAAGCAGGACATGGTCGACGACTCGTTCGCTGGAGTCGTCGAGGGCCACCCGCACCTGCCCGCCGGATAGCTCGGCGCTGACGGCACGGCGACCCAGCGAGACGTCCACGGTCCGGAGTCGCGGGCGCAGCCAACCAGCCCCGGCCGGCCGGATGCAGCGGTAGGCAATACGGTCTCGCAACGTCGCCGGAAGCCGCCGGAACAGATCGGGGACCGCCGCCACCCACCCGTTGAGGGGATCCCCGATGTCGGTTGGCGGCGAAGCCCATCCGGGATCAGGGGCCGGGGACGGTTCGTCGGAATTCCGACTCCACAGCCACCGGATGCCGTCGGCACGGATCAGCAACTCGACGCCGGCGCCAGCCTCGCTGAGCAGCGCCGCCGACTCGAGCGCGCTCTGGCCCGCGCCGACGACGAGCAGCCGCTGGCCCGCGAACGGCGCGAGGTCGGTGTGGTCGAACGTATGCGATACGTGGGTCCGGGGCAGAGATGCGAACGGCTCAGGCCTCCGAGCGAACTGCGCAAGCCCAGCGGCCACGACGACACGGGCGGCTGTCAGCTCGGTCCCATCATCGAGCACGACCCGGAAGGCGCCATCATCCCGGCTCACCGCCGCTACCCGACGGCGATCGAGCTCGGGCACGGCGTGGCGCTGGAACCACATGGCGTACTCGACGAACTCCTCGAGCAGCAGCCACGGCTGATGCATCGAGCCGTCCTCAGACTCGGCGTAACGATCGATCGTCAGAGCTTGCTGGGGGTCCGAGATGTGCGTGCTCCGCCAGCGTGAGCGCAGGACCATGCCGGCTGGCATCTGAGCACGCCAGAACTCGGCCGGCTCACCGAAGCACACCGTATCCGCGCCGGCGGCCCGCAGGTGCGCAGTCGTGGACAGGCCGTGAGGACCTGCGCCAATAACGACGACTGGCTCTCGTTGTCGGTTCAAGGAAGGCGATCCTGGTTCGTCGCACAACTTGTGCAGCGCGACCCCGTGCAAGGTATAGTGCCCGACCCGCGGCGTCCGCCCTGTCTGCTCGAATGGCGCCGTAAGTCTGCCCCCGTTGGGATCAACCCTCCGCCCGCGGAGGGCCGGTCTGTGTTGCGTCGATAACCCGTGCGTCGATTCGCATTCGTTTCGATATTCGCCCTGCTCGCGCTCGTGCCGAGCGTCCAGGCCTCGCCGCATATCGCGGGGTGCCCGGTGTTCCCGGCGAACAATCCGTGGAATGAGCCGGTGGCCTCGCTGCCGGTCGCCAAGCACTCCGCCCAGATGGTGGCCAACATCGGTCTGAACGCGCCGGTAATGCCCGACTTCGGCTCGCCCGCATACCGGAGTGAGGTCCCGATCGGGGACCCGATCACCGTCGTCGTCAACAAGATCCGCTGGGTCCACGTCCACTTCAAGTGGCCGAGTCAGTCGAATCGCGGCATGTATCCGCTGCCCTCCCATGTCGCGATCCAGGGCGGCCCGAACTCGACCGGCGACCGGCACGTGATCGTGATCGACCGCACCACATGCCGCGATTACGAGCTCTACGACGCACATCCGCACGACGACGGCTCGAGGTGGTCGGCGGGAGCCGGCGCGGTCTTCAACCTGCGCTCGAACCAACTGCGGCCCCGGGGCTGGACCTCGGCTGACGCGGCGGGTCTGCCGCTGCTCGCCGGGCTCGCTCGCTACTCGGAGGTGAGCGCACAACGCGCTCGATCACGCGCTCAGGTTCACCGCCCCTTGCACCGCCAGGAGATACGTCTACCCCGCTCGACACTACTCGGACAGCTGCCGGGGCCGCTGGCTGCCGCCGATGGGGGCGCGGCTGCGCCTCAAGCAGACCGTGAACGTCTCGCGGCTCCCCCACCAGGCGCGCGTGATCGCGGTCGCGCTCAAGCGCTACGGGCTTGATCCTCGCCGACAACGGGGGCCCGTGGGAGGTCACAGGCGCCCCGGACAGGCACTGGAACAATGCCGCGTTGCTGACGCTGAAGAGGCTCACGGGCCGGGACTTCGAGGTGGTCAACACGAGCTCGCTGCCCCATCCTGGAGCCTGAGCCTCGCGGGGGACCGCTCGGGCCTGCCTAATACCATCGGCACGTGCCGGCGCCGCGTTATTCGGTGGTGATCGCGGCGTTCAACGCCGAGCGGACGATCACCTCCGCGATCGAATCAGCCCTCTCGCAGACGGCGACGGAGCTCGAGGTCGTCGTCGTCAACGACGGGTCGGTCGACGCGACGGCCGAGATCGTGCAGGGAATCCCCGATTCGCGCGTGCGGCTGCTGTCCACGCCCAATCAGGGTCCGGCCACGGCCCGCAACGCCGGGATCGCGGTGTCCCGGGGGAAATATGTGAGCTTCCTCGACAGCGACGATCTGTGGCTTCCGGAATATCTCGAGTTGGCCGGCGCGGCGCTTGACGAGGCCGAGAATCCGGGCTTCGCGTACACCGACGCCTACGTATTCGATTCACCCACCGGGCGGGTCCGCCGTCAGAGCGCGATGCATGACCAGCGGCCGCCATCGCCGCCACCGCGGGATCGCAACGATTTCCTGCTCGAGCTGCTCAAGCGGAACTTCGTGTTCGTCTCCACCACCGTCCCTCGCTCGGTGCTCGACGACGTGGATGGATGGGATCAGAACTGCCTTGGGTGGGAGGACTACAACCTGTGGCTGCGGATCGTGCTGCATGGCCATGACGCGGTGTGGATGCCAGGCAAGCACGCGCTTTACCGCGTCCATCCGGGGCAGCGCTCGAGGCAACAAGTGGAGATGAGAACGCACGCGCTCGAGATGCTCCAGCAGCTCAGCTCCGAGCCGATGCCGACCGACGCCCATCGCGAGCTGCTCGCTCGCCGGCTTCGCGACGCGAAGCGGGAGGTGCAGATCCTCAACGGCGAAGCTCCGGTGCGCCACGCGCTTCGAACGTTCCGCCACGGCCTCGGCTGGCTGCGCCAGCGCCTCGGGCTGGCCTACACGTGGTATGGGCGGGCGCCGCGCGAGGTGGCGAGCGTGTTTCCGGATCTCAAGGGCATTTGATGGGCATGCGGCCAGGGGTGCTCTGGCTCTGTGCCTGCTACGTCAGCACAAAACCGAGCAGGCTGGCCTGAGCGAGCGCGACGAGCCTCATCGCTGAGTGCCGGCGGTCTCGATCGACGAGTAGCAGCACGATCCCATAGGCAAGCGCGCCGACGAGCGCCTCGGCCACGATCAACACGAGGGCAACCGCCTGCCCGTAGCTGAGTGGATCGACCGCCGCCGCAAACCCGAACATCGCGAGCAGCATCACCACGGACGCGAGCGCCGGACCGAGCATCGCCTTGTAGAAGTCGCCGCGGTGCAGTCCGGTGAGCGGGCCGGCGTGGCTCAGGCCATAGCCCGCGGTCAGGCACCGGCTGACGGACACCGCCACGGCCACGCCGACGAGGCCGAACGGAATCGCGGCCCCTACCACCAACACGGCGATCGAGATCAAGCTGACGGAGTGCATGCGGATCAGCAGTTGGGGACGGCCGACCGCCTTGAACACCTCGGCCGTCGCCGAGATCGTGGCCGTCGCCACCAACAGACCGCACAATCCCGCGATCGCGTGACCGGCCGGCCTCCACCTCGACCCGAGCAGCAGGACGGCGACCGGCGTGCCGAGAGGCAGGAACATGGCGCTGAGCGGGAGCGCGACGGCCGAGATCAGGCCGTAGATCCGCCGCACGGCCGCGCGCAGCCGCTCGGGCTGATCGGCCAACCGGACCAGCGCGGGAAGCAGCACGTACGCGCCGATGCTGACGAATCCGTCCGACGGCTGCTGCGCCACCCGCAGGCCGTTGCGGTACTGGCCCAGCGCCGCCGCCCCCTTGAACCTGCCCAGCATCAACGTGTCGAGCTGGCTGGCGACTTTGGAGAGGATCTCGGAGCCGAGCACGGGACGCGCGAAGGACGCCAGTTCGCGCCACATCGCCGTCGACGCCTGCGCCAGACGGGGCCGGAAGCCGGCGAATGACCACGCCGCGATGACCGAGACCAGCAACGACGCGTAGGCGCCGGCGACTAGCGCCCAGGCGCCGGCGCCACTCGTGGCGGCGACGAGCGACGCGACCCCGAAGGCGATCGATGACAGAGGGTCGATCGCAACCCGGCGCGCGAACGAGAAGCGCCGTTGCAGGAGCGCATCGGGGACCACGGACAGCGCCTGCACGAACAGCGCGCCGGACAGGGCCGCCGAGAGCGCCGTGACCTTCCCGCTGTGGAAGAAGAACCCGACCAGCGGGGCGATTGCCAGCGCACCGAGCGTCAAAAGCGTGCCGCTCACGATCAGCGAGAAGAACGCCGTGCTGGCGGCTTCATCGATTTGGTCGGGCCGGCGGATCAGCGCCGAGAGCATGCCCGACTCCGAAAACAGCGTGCCGACGCCGGTGATCACCGACGCTGCGGCATAGCGACCGAATTCGGCCGGGCTCACAAGCCGGGCGAGAAACACGTACGCGACAAACAGCAGCCCCCGGCTGAGCACGAATCCGCCGAGCGCCAGCCGAGCGCCGCGGAGCGTCGATCGCCCCAAAGACGGCACATGTCCCCAGCCCTTTTCGCCTTCGGTGTCCTGGCCCATGGCCTCCGTATTCTCCACCAGCATGGATCAGCTGACGCAGCCGCACGCCCCTGCGCAGGAGGGGGGCGAGCCCGGGTCGGTTGCTCCCGGGGAGGCGACGATCCGGCTTGCGCCGACGCGGGGATTCAGCCGGGTGCTGTCGCCCCGCGAGCTGTGGCACTACCGCGAACTGGCGCTACAGATCGCGGCAAGGGACGTCACCGTCCGTTACCGGCAGACGCTGCTCGGCGCGGCGTGGGCGGTGCTCCAGCCCCTCGCGACGATGGTCGTATTCACGCTGATCTTCGGCGATCTCGCCCACATCCCGTCAGAGCACCACTCTTATGCGCTGTTCAGCCTCACCGGCCTGGTGCCGTGGACGTTCTTCTCGAACTCTCTGCAACTCGGTTCGGACAGCCTCGTCAGCAACTCGGCGCTGGTGTCGAAGATCTACTTCCCCCGCATTTTCATCCCGGCCGGCGTGCTCGTCGCGGGGCTCGTCGACCTCGGCATCTCGACCGTCGTGCTGCTCGTGATCGTAGTGGTCACGGGAATGGCCCTGTCGGTCGACCTGCTCGTCCTGCCGCTGCTGGTGGCGATCGCGTTCGTGGCTGCGCTGGGCGTCAGCTCAGCGCTGGCCGCCCTCAACGTCCGCTACCGCGATGTGCGATACGTCGTGCCGTTCGGCGTGCAGTTGTGGCTGTTTGCCACACCGGTGGTCTATCCGATCACGCTGCTGAACGAACCTTGGCGGACGCTGATCGCCGTGAACCCGATGGTCGGCGTCGTCGAGGGATTCAGGTGGGCGGTGCTCGGAGACATCTCGGCGCCGTGGGGGCTGATCGCCATCTCGGCGGCGTCGGCGCTCGTCATGCTGGTCGCTGGACTGGCGTACTTCGACCGGGTGGAGCGGAGCTTCGCCGATCTCATGTGAGCGCCGATGAGCACCGCGATCACCACCCATGGACTCGGCAAGCGCTACAGGCTGGGCCTTCACCAGCGCGGCTACGGCACGCTGCGGGAGACGATCGTCAACACCTTCAAGGGGTCGCGGAAAAAGAACGGCCTCGACGGCGTCGACGTGCGCGATCTGTGGGCACTCCGGGATCTGTCCTTGTCGGTCGAGCAGGGCGAGGTCGTCGGGCTGATCGGCCACAACGGCGCTGGCAAGAGCACGCTGCTCAAGATCCTCTCCAGGATCACCGAGCCCAGCGACGGCTACGCCGACGTGACCGGTCGCGTGGGATCACTGTTGGAGGTGGGCACGGGCTTTCATCCCGAGCTCACGGGGCGGGAGAACATCTATCTCAACGGGGCGATCCTCGGCATGCGGCGCGGCGAGATCCGCAGCCGATTCGACGAGATCGTCGCCTTCTCCGAAATGGACCGGTTCCTGGACACGCCGGTGAAGCGGTACTCGAGCGGAATGTCGGTGCGGCTAGCGTTCGCAGTGGCGGCCCACCTCGAGACCGAGATCCTGCTCGTCGACGAGGTCCTCGCCGTCGGGGACGCGGCTTTCCAGCGAAAGTCCCTGGGGAAGATGGGAGACGTCGCCCAGCAGGGACGGACGGTGATCTTCGTATCTCACAACCTCGCGATCATCCAGGCGCTGTGCAAGCGGGGCGTGGTGCTGGAACGGGGACGGACGGTCGCCGACGCACCCATCAACGAGGCCATCGACCACTACCTGCGGACGCTCGAGCGCACCGCGTCGGACGACCTGCTGACCCGCACCGACCGCGACGGTCGGGGTTGGGACGACAGCCTCGTCCGGGCGATAGAAGTCAACAACCCGGACGGCACCTCAGGCGCGGTGGTAGCGGGTCGCCCGGTGACCATCACCGTGTTCGTGACCGAGGTGCTGCCGCTGATGGAGTGCCGGCTGACGATCGCCAACAGCCTGGGGCAACCGGTGACGACGTTCGACAGCGAGCTCTCGGCGCCCGCCGACTCACGCGATCCCAGCCTCGGCCCGAGGATCGAGTGCGAGATCACCGAGCTAGGCCTGCTGCCGGGGCGCTATCGGATCGACGTGGTGCTCAAAGGCAGGCGCCAGATCCAGGACGGTCTCCAGGCCGCGGCGTTCTTCGACGTGGAACCTGGGGTCATCGAAGGCCGCCCGATGCCGGAATCCGGTGCGGACGGGAACGTCGCGCTGGCGCACGTCTGGCGCCTGCCGACCTGAGACGGGCGGACACCCGAATGCGATTCAGCGTGGTCATCCCCACCTACCAGCGCCGCTCGCTCATCGTCAGGACGGTGCGAGCCTTCGAGGCCCAGGAAAGTGGCGACTTCGAGCTGGTGGTCGTGGTGGACGGCTCCACCGACGGGACCGCGCAGGCGCTTGCGGATTTGCGCGAGCCCTTCCCGCTGACCGTCATCGAACAGCCCAACGGGGGCAGGGCCGCGGCCGTCAACGTCGGCGCGGCAGCCGCGACCGGGGAGCTGCTCCTGTTCCTCGACGACGACATGCACGTGGCTCACGATCTCCTGAGCGAGCACGAACGCTCCCGTAGTGCGGGTGCGGACATCGTCCTCGGCCATGTGCCTCTGGACCCGGATTCGCCGCCCAGCGCGATCGCCGAGGTGACCGGGGGTTGGGCGGAAAGGCGGCGCAAGCGGCTGGCAGCGCCGGGTGCAGTTCCGGCGGTGAGCGACTTCCTCAGCGGCCAGCTGTCGATCTCGCGAGCAGCGTTCGAGCGTCTCGGCGGATTCGATACTGAGTTCACGAGGGACGGCCGGTTCGGCGGAGAGGACCTCGACTTCGGTCACCGGGCGAGCAGCGCCGGGCTGAGCATCGTGTTCAACGAGCACGCGGTCAGCCACCAGTACTACGCCGTCGACGCCGCTGAGTACACCCGCCGATCCCGCGACGTGGGGCGCTCTGACCAGGAGCTCGCAGTCCGGTACCCGGAGCTTCGATCGATCACGCGCCGGCGATTGTTCGCGTCGCCGCGCATGCAGCTGACCCTCGGCACGCTCGCGAGCCTGCCGGCTGCGCTGAGCTGGCCGTTACGACGGCTGGCGATCGGAATGTTCTCCGAGCGCCGGGCCGGAGATCGGGGCCGGCGGCTATTCTTCGCCGTGCAGACGATGGAGTACACAAGGGGCCGGCGAGATGCCACCCGGAGACTCCGCGACACGCAGGTCGCGGTCCTCGCATATCACGCCATCGCCGAGCTGCATGGTGATGAGGTCCTCTCGGAGTACGGCGTGCCCCCGAGCAGATTTGCCCTTCACCTCGAGTCGCTGGCGAGCCACGGTTGGCGGTTCGTCAGCCTCGAGCGCTTGCTGGGCGTGCTGGCCGGAGGCGAACGGCCGCCCGCGCGCGCGCTGCTCGTCACCTTCGATGACGCGTATGTCGATCTGCTGGACTCGGCCTACCCGATCCTCGCTCGCAACGGCGTGCCCGCGGTGGTGTTCGTCGTGGGTGACCTGATCGGGGCCACGAACGAATGGGATCGTCCCCTAGGGGCCAGGGCGCTGCCGCTCCTGGACGCCGACGGGTTGCGGCAATTGGCGGCGCACGGGGTGACGATCGGTGCCCACGGAGCCACCCATCGGCCGCTCGTCAAGGTGGATTCGGCGGAGCTCGGGCGCGAGACTGAGGGCGTCGCCGACACGCTCGAGGCGATTGGTCTGCCTCGCCCGAGTGTCTTCGCGTACCCGCACGGCGAGTGGAACGACACGGCGGTGGCGGCGGTGCACGCCGCCGGGTACCAGGCGGCCTTCGCCGTGAACGCCGGGATCGCAGGTCGCGCGGAGCATCGCTACGCGCTTCCGCGCATCGAGGTTTTCGCGGGCGACACAACGCGGACGCTGCGGCTCAAGCTGCTTTGCGCACGGCTGCCCCAGCCGCTGCGTCGACGGGTGTTCGACCGCCTCCCGGGACCGCGGCCCAGAGGCCGGCAGTGAGGCCTTTTCTCGCGCCGCCCGCCCCCGAGGGTCCCCGATCCGTCGGCGCTCCGACAATATCCGTGGTCATCCCCACTTATCAGGCAGCCGACACGCTCCCGTCGGCAATTGCGTCCGCATTGGCGCAGACGGCGCCGGCGCACGAGGTGATCGTGGTTGATGATGGATCGACCGACGGCACCGTCCGGGAACTCGAACCGTTTCGGGACCGGATCATCTACCTCCATCAGGAGAACCGCGGCGCCGCCGCGGCGTTCAATGCGGGCACGTGGCGGGCCACCGGTGAGTTCGTCGCCGTCCTCGACGCCGACGACGTCTACGAGCCGAAGCGCCTCGAGGCGATGGGCGAACTCGCGACCGAACGTCCGGATCTCGACATCGTCATGACCGACGCCTATCTCGAGGCGGCCGGCGAAATCGTGGGGACCTTCTGTCAGCGGACGCCATTTGCCCAGCGCGACCAGAGTGTCGCGATCTTCGATCGGTGCTTCGTGGCCTGGCCTGCGGTCAGACGAACCGCGCTGCTCGCGGTAGGCGGGTTCGCCGAGGCGCTGCCGATCGCCCACGACTGGGATTGCTGGCTGCGAATGCTGCACGCTGGCTCGTCGGCAGGACTCGTACAGGTGCCGCTGATGCGCTACCGGATTGCCGGCAAGGGCAGTCTCACGGACGACCGCGTGGCCGCGCTACGCGATCGGGTGCGGGTGCTCGAACGCGCGGCGCAGCTGGAGCTATCGTTCAATGAGCGCCGCGCCCTCGAGCGCGTTTTGCCGCCGCGCCGGCAGCGTGCCCTGCTCGCCGAAGCCGAGCAGGCGCTGCGCGAGCGCAGACATGACGCCCGACAACGGAGCCTCGAGATCGCACGGGAGCCCGGGGTTCGTCGCTCGGTCAGGCTGAAGGCGCTCGCCGCCACGGTGGCGCCACGTGCAGCAGCGCGATGGCTGGACCGGCGCGAGGCCAGGACCGGGTCGACTCGGATCCGGCGAGGGCTGCCGGGGACCTGAGAAACCGGTCTATACGCTTGCGGCCGGGCTGATGAAGCCAGAGCTGACGATAGTCATCGCGACGCACAACCGCCAGGAGCGGCTGCGCGCCTGCCTGGACTCACTTGGGCGACAGACTGCGCCACCCGACGTATTCGAAGTGGTCGTCGTCATCGATGGCTCGACCGACGGAACTGAGGAGATGGTGGCCGATCTCGAGCCGCCGTTTCGCCTGACCACCGTCCCCCAGCCACAAGCTGGGGCGTCGGCAGCCCGCAATGCCGGCGCGGCGCGGGCGCACGGCCGAATCCTCTTGTTCATCGACGACGACGAGGTGGCCGCGCCCACGCTCGTCGCAGCGCACGTTGAAGCCCACCGCGGCGCGAACAACGTCGCCGGCATCGGGCCGATCGCGGCCCGTCTCGAGCCCGGAGCGGACCGATTCGCCCGGATGCTGGCCGATCAATGGCAGGCACACACTGAGCGGCTCTCGTCGCGACCGCTGACCTACCTGGATTGCTACGCCGGCAACTGCTCGGTGGGGAGCGACACCTTCCAGGATGTCGGCGGGTTCGCCGTGGATCTTGTCCGGGAGAACGACTTCGAGTTCGCCTACCGCGTCGATCGAGCCGGCGCCGAGTTCCGTTTCGTGCCCGACGGGGCCGTCACAGAGCACCGGGGCCAGGACTGGCGGGGGATGGTGGTCGAGGTCGAGCAGCGCGGCCGGATCGCGATCGACCTTTACCACCGGCATCCGGAGATGATCGAGAAGATGGAAATCGGCGGATACGACGCACCGTCCGGAACCCGGATCGCGCTGCGCCACGCCCTGCTGGCCATGCAGCTTCCGCCGCGGCTGCTGGCGCGTGTGGGGATGGCGCTGCCGCGAGACCGGTGGGCGCGGGCGGCGTTTGCCGTGGTTTGGGACTACGCCTACTGGCGGGGCGTGAAGGCCGCCTGCGATCCCCGGCTCTGGCGGAGCTTGAAGCGCGGGGTGTTGATCCTGAACTACCACGCGTTCGCGGCCGACGGCGAGCACCCGAGCCGTTACGTCGTGACCGCTCGCCGGTTCGCCCGTCAGATGGCGATCCTCAAGCGGTGCCGGTACAACGTGATCAGTCTCGACGACTACGTCGACCACCGCCGCGCCCATGAGCTCCCGCCGCCACGGTCGATCGTGATCACACTCGACGACGGCTATCTCGACAACGCCACGGTCGCGCGCCCGATCCTCGAGCGGTTCGGATTCCCTGCGACCGTGTTTCTGATCAGCGCCGCCGACGGGCGCAACGAGGGCGCGGCCGAGCCGTCGCTCCGCGGACGCCCGGTGCTCGATCTGAGCCGAGCTCGTCCGTTGCTCGGTGGCGAGATCCGGTTCGGCGCCCACACCCGGACCCATCCCGACCTCACGACGCTCGACCCGCCGGCCGTGGACGCGGAGGTGCGCGGGTCCAGAGAGGAGCTCGAGCGCGCCCTCGGTGTTCCCGTCCGCGCGTTCGCATATCCATTCGGGGCTCTGAGCGAGGGCGTTCGTCACTCGGTCCAGCGTGCCGGCTTCTTGGGCGCCTGCGGCGTCGGACCCGGGCGCAACCGGCCGGCTACTGACTCCTTCAACCTCCGCCGGATCGAGGTTCGCGGTACCGACACCCTGCTGGGCTTCGCCGCCACGCTGCTGCTCGGCGACATAAGGCGTCTCCGGCAGCGGCGCCGCGCATGACGAGGCCAGCGAGGAGGCGGCTTCGGCCGTGAGCTCGGCACAGGCCACCCTGCACGCCCTGGCCGGGCCAACCGGAAGCGCGCTGGACCGGGCATTGACGCTCGGCGACTCGCACGCCTACCGGGGCTACGCGCCGCTGATCGGCGCCTTCCCAAGATTCATCGCGCGGGTCAGCGGTCCCGCCGAGCTGATCGCCGATGTCGAGGCCGGGCTCCCCGACGGAGACGCGCGGGCCGAGGCGATCGCCATCCGGCTTCGGCGGCGTGGCGCGCGGCTTCGCTGGGGAGAGCCGGACGTGATCGCCGGTGCCGCGGACCTCGCCGCGCGCTCCCGCGAGCTCGGCCTTTCCTCGGTGGAGTTGATGCGCGCCGACCCGTCGCTGCTCCCGGAGATGCAGCTTGGGACGTGGTTTGACGGCGGCGCTGGCGCCCGTGCCATCCGCCGGTTCGCCCTCGCCCGGGCGATCACCCACACGGCGCCAGGCGCGCGTACCGGCGGCGTCCGGCCCCTGCGCGCGCTGGCGGACGCCTCGTTCTGGCTCGGCGCCAGGGAGGCGGCGACCGGCCCCGAATGGCAGCGCCTGACCGCCAGCTCGTACGTGGCGCTGCTCTACCACCGGATGGCCGGGGAGGGCCGGCCTGGCGAGGAGAAGCTCGACATTTCCCCTGGACGGTTCGCCTCGCAGATGCGCCTCCTCCGGCGCCTGCGATTCACCGCGCTGACGGCGGAGCGGCTGCTGGCCTTCCACGGCGACTCCGCTGAGGCACTTCCGGCGCGCAGCGTGGTGATCACCGTCGATGACGGCTTTCGCGACTGCGCCGAGCCGTTGTTGGCGCACCTCGACCATCACCCGCAACTGTTCGTCTCGACACGGGAGGTCGGCGGCCGGGCGCACTGGATGGGAGACGAACCCGTGATGGGGTGGAACGAGCTTGGTCGCCTGCAGCAGGCCGGCGTCAGGATCGGGCCACACGCCCGCGAGCATCAACCTCTGGTCGGAGTCGAGCCCCCGGCACTGCTGGCCGAGATCGAGGGATCGCTCTCGGACCTGCGCGAACGGATGCCTGCGCTCCCCGTGCTCGCCTATCCCAACGGCCGCCACGACGAGCGCGTTTGCGTGACCAGCGCGCAAGCGGGTTTCGCCGCGGCGTACACGACCGAGAAGGGCGTCAATGGCGCCGGCACCGATCGCTACTGCTTGAAGCGCGTCAGCGTCTACGGATACGACGGCCCGCTGGCGTTCGCCTGGAAAGCGCTGACCGGCCAGGCCGTCCCGCCCGTCTGGGAGCGCTGGCGGGGGTCGCGGCTGCGCCGGCGGCGCTGAGCTCACCGCCTGGCTTCGACGAAAAGGGCCCGGGCGGGTCCCCAGGTGAGTCCACGCCGCTCAAGTGGTACCGCAGCGGCGATCAGCGGGTAAGCCAGCGCCTGGTCGCGGACGGTCTGGTCGCGAATCCGGTCGCGGAGTTCCTGTGCGACCCTGATCGTCCCCCGCGTCGTCGGCCGCACCGAGCTCACGGTCAGACCGGCCGCCTCGATCAGCTGGGAGATTCCAGCGGCGCTGTAGCCGTGGCGTACCTCGTGGCGCCATGTCCGCTCGCTGCCGGGCAGTACCGGCGTCCAGTCTCGCTCGGGGACGTCGGCCAGAAGCACGCCGCCGGGGTGTAAGGCCCGGGCCATCGCTGTCATCGCGCCGTGGTCGTTCGCGATCTCTTCCAGGCACTCCATCGCGGCGACAGCGTCGTACTCATCGAGGCCGACATCGACGGTCAGATCGGCCCGGTCGAATGCGGCGTTGGGGAGTCCGAGCCGGACGGCCTCGCGGCCGGCGTCGCGTACGGCGTCCGCGCTGAGATCGACGCCGATGATCGACCAGTCCGGGTGGCGGCGGGCTAGCACCACGGTCAGGAGCCCCTCGCCACACCCCGCGTCGAGCACCCGAACCGGACGCCCGTCGGCGAACCGCTCGAGCGCCTCGATCGCCAGCCGGAAGCGCAGTTGCCGTGCCGGAGGCATCTGCCGGATCCGGCGGACCACTACCTCCCGGAGCGAGCTTCGCGCCCTCACCTGCTCTGGGTGTGCAGCCGAGACTCGTGCTCGCGCTCGGATGCCGCCGCCCAGTCTCGGTAGAGATCGGCGAGGGGCGCCAGCACCTTGTCCCATGCGAACGCAGTGGCGAGCTCGCGAGCTGCCGGCCCGATGGCCGCCCGGCGCTCCGGGTCCGCCAGCAGCTCGGCGGTCGCGCGCCCGAGCCCGGCCGGATCGTCCGCTACCAGGCCGTGCCGCGGTTCGACGAAGCCGATCCCGCTCACGCCCAGTGACGTGCCGACGACCGGGCGCGCGGCCGCCATCGCCTCGAGCGCCTTCAGCCGCGTCCCGGCCCCTTCCCAGATCGGAACGACAACGACAGCGGCGCGGGCGAGCTCGGGCCCGATTTCAGGCACGAGCCCAACGAGCTCCGCCGCGGGTGCCGCCTCGACGGCCCGGCGCAGGCCGTCGTCTGCGCCTTCACCGACGACGCGCAGCGAGGCGCGCGGACGCGCCCTGGTGACGGCTGGCCAGCCATCAGCCAGGAACCGCAAAAGCCCGCGTCGATTGGGCTCGTAGCGAAGCTGCCCGAAGAACAGGACCTCCTCTCCGGGTGGTTGGGAGTCGGGCACGTCGAGCAGCTCGCGGTCGACTCCGTTCGGGATCAGCATCGTCCTCGCGCCGAGCTCTTCGAGCGCCGAACGCTCTTTCTCGGTGACGCACAGGACGAGGCTCGCCCTGTGGGCCGCCCACCGTTCGGTCGTCTGCATCGCCCGCCAGCGGACCTCGGTGCGAGCGCGGGCTCCTCCGGCCGGCATCGCCGCGGCCGACGTGCGGATCATCCGAGAGTCGAGGTTGTGCAGTGACCACAGCGAGCGCACGCCGATCAGCTCGCGCAGGTAGTACGAGGTCCAACCGTGCTCGAGCTGAACCCAGGCGGGCCGCTCGCGGAGCAGCTCGCGCAGGCGGGTGGCGAGCATCTCGAGATACGGGCTCGGAAGCCGGGCCACGTGCTGGCGGAGACGGGCCGCGCGGGTGGGGGGGCGCTCGGGCACGACGTCGATCGGCCAGCCCCGCTGCTCGATCCCGGCTATCTGTTCTGGGCTCGCCAGCGGGTCAGCGCTCAAAACGTGTGGAGTCACCCCGGCGGCCTCGATCGCCTCCAACAACCTCAGAGTCCGCTTCTGTGCCCCGGTTTGCGGCGGAAAGGGAACGACTGGACACACGACCACGGCTACCCGCGCTTTCGCCATGACCGGACGCTAGCCGTTCGCCGCGACAAAGTCCTGCCACGCTGCCCATTCGACGCCGAGGGCCGGGTCGCGCAGCCAGGCGTGGGCGATCTGCTCGACGGGCGGAAGGAAGCCCTGGGCGCTCGGATCCAGTCGCTCCACGCTCGACCATCGCGCAACGTGCGAGAGACCGTGGTGAAGCCAGCACAGCGTGCTCACCGGGCCAACCGCCTCAGTCGGCACGCCCGTGGCGCGAGCCGACTCCGTGAGCCAGCGGAACAACACGGGGGAGAGGGGGGCCGCGCCCCGCAGCAGCCGCAGCGAGCCCTCGGCTCGGTCGGGGACCGTGCGGGCGCCGCCGAGAATCGCGAGTGCGTCGACGAGGAAGTAGAGAAGGTCCCACAGCGGCAGCGCCGCGGCACGCGCCGACTCCCAGTCGACGGCGCCGAACGTCGTTCCGTCGACGATCACGTTCCAGCTGCCGAGATCGTTGTGGGCGAGAACCGCCGGGAGCGCGGGAACGCGCTCGACGAGGTCGTCGGGAGCCCCGAGCGCCGTCCACTCCGGAACTACGCGGTCGCGCAGGCGCTTGCGTTCAGGCCCAAGCTCGGAGGGCGAGCTCGCAGTCGCCTGGGCCAGCTCCACCGTCCACGCCGCGATCCGTTCGACCAGCGACAGTCGCCGCGCCAGCGGGGCGTCGCCAACGAGCGTCCGCGAGAGCGGCTCGCCGGCGATCGCCGTCTCGGCAGACGCCTCGAACCCGCCGACGTTGAATCGGCCGAGCAGTCGCGGGGCGTGCGCGGCGGCCGCGCCTCCGGCCCTCTCAACGAGGCCGAGGCCGTGCGCGTCGGCCTCAAACGGAGCGGAGTACTCCGGGACCCGGGCGAACTTGACTACCCATTGCGGCTTGCGCGCGCCCGGCGGGAACAGGTGAAACACCCCGCGGTTCAGCGCATCGCCTCCTCCCATCGTCTGAAACCACGCGGCCTGCGGGTCGACGCCGAACGAGACCGCCCGCTCGAGCAGGAACGGCCGGCCTGACGCTCTCACCGCGACCGTCTGGAGCTGGTCGAGGTCCGGGAACGCGCCGAGCGCGATCATCGCTTGCACCCCGGCGTTGCGGGCCCGCTTGGACAGGCCCGCCGGCGCCCGCAGCCGCCCCAGGGCGTACGCCGCCACGCGACGGTCCTCGAGCGACAACAACAGGTCCGGGGCGTCGCGGGGCCCGATGGGCAGGAAGCGTCGCACGCTCATACCCGCCCCGCGCGCGACCCCCCGCGCGCCGCGGCCCTCGAAGATCAGCATCGGCGAGCCACTGGCGATCGCCTCAGCGGCCATTGCCCCCGGCGCGACGACTAGATCGACGCGGTCGGTGGCGCCGCGGGCGCGGAGCTCGACGCCGACCGTCGGCAGGCCCTCGCTCCACAGCGGGAGATTGCCGAGCACGGCGGCGGTGCGCGGCGGTTGCGGGAGGGCCATGCGGACATCGAGGCGACGGAGGTTCATCGGCGCCGGGCGACCTCGTCGAAGACGGCTGCGGTCAACGCGACCATCCGCTCGACCGAATGACGTGCGAGCGCGCGCTCGCGCGCCGCCGCGCCGAGCGCCTGCCGCCGGCCGCTGTCCAGGGCGAGCTCACGCAGCGCGTCGGCGAGCTGCCCCGGATCATCGGGCGCAACGAGCACGCACGAGTCTCCGACCGCGGCGGCGACGTCGCCGACCGGCGTGCAGACGCAGGGGAGCCCCCGCACCATCGCCTCGAGCAGGGCGAACGGTAGGCCCTCCCACCGAGAGGGCAGACAGAACACGTCGAGACCGGACAAGAACGGTCCGGGCTCCCTCACCCATCCAGGAAAGGCCACGGGAAGCCCCGCGGCAAGCCGTTCGAGGACGGGCCGCTCGGGTCCCTCTCCGCCGATCACCGCCTCGACGGCCAGCCCGTCGCCCCGGAGCCGGGCGATCGCGTCGATGAGCACGTCGAATCCCTTCTGGCCGGTGAGGCGTCCGAGACCACCAACACGGAGCGGGACGGGGCTTTCGCGGATCGTGACCGCGGGGGCCTCCGGGACTCCATTCGGGATCACCGTGACCTTGGCGGCCGGAAGCCGCAGGTCGTCGCGGATTTGCGCCGCGATCTCCTCAGAGACCGCGATCACCCGCGCCACGCGAGCGAACGCCAACGGCAGCAGGCGCCGCTGGGCCGAGCTCGAGATCTCCGTGCCGATGTGGAACGTCGCCACCGTGGGCCACGCGATCGACGCGATCGCGACGGCGTGTCGGTTGTTGGTGACCGAATTGAGGTTGACGTGTACGACGTCCGGGCGGGCGGCGCGCAGCGCGCCGGCGAGCGCGGCGAGCCCGCGGAGGTCCAGCTTGTTCGCGACCGGCCGCGCAGCGAGCACTCGTCCGTTGCCGGCGGCGACCGCGTCGACCAACGGCTCCGGGACCGGAGGCGTACCCACAAGGTCGACCGCGTAGCGGTGGGGCAGCCAGCGGACCAGCGAGGCGAGGTAGGACTCCGCGCCGCCGTATTCGTGGCTGTCGATGACAAACGCCAGCCGAGTCCGGCGCGGATCGCTCATCCCGCCGGCCGGTACCTGACCCCGCCTGTCGTCTCGACCTCGGCGCCTGCGAGCAGCCTGCGGGCGAGCTTGGGCGACAGCGCCGACAAGGCGGCCTTGACCCGGGTCGCATTTCCGTGCTGAGCGCTTCGGGCGAGCTCCAGCGTCAGCCGCCGGGCGTCCGGGCGGCCCTCGAGGATGGCCTCGCGAGCCTGCGCGAGAAGCAGCAATTGGCGGTTCTCCTCGATCGAACGGGCGACGACGGCCCGCTCCTCGGAGCTGAGGTCGTCCCGGGCAGCGGCTTTGGCGAGTGTCTGCAACCGCCCGCCGATCAACCGGGCTCGTTGCGCGGACAGGCTTCCAGCCTGGAGGCGGTAGCGGGCGAGAGGCTGATCGATGCAACCGAACCGAGAGCCGGAGAGCGCCAACCGCACCCACAGGTCCCAGTCCGCGGCGAAGCGAATCTCCCCGTCGAAGCCGCCGACGGCAAGCAGCGCCTGCCGGCGCACGGCGGCGAGGCCGAACACGAAGTTGCGCCTCAGGATCGCGACCCGCTGATCGCCGGTCTCGAACCGGAAGTCCTGCTCGTAGCAGCGCCGGATGGCGTGGCCGTCGAGCTCGAGGTAGGCGTCCGTCGTCAGCACGTCTAGGTCCGGACGCGCGCTGGCAAGCGCCGTCAGCGCTTCGAGCCGCTCCGGCAGGAACACGTCATCGGCGTCGAGGATCACCACGAACTCGCCTCGCGCTGCGCGGGCGGCGGCGTTCTTCGCCCTCGACTCGCCATGGTTCTCCTGGGTGAGCAGGGCGATGCGGTCGCGGTACGGAACCAGTGCCGTCTGCAGCTCGTCGGTCGAGCCGTCATCGCAAACCACCACTTCGAGCGGTGGCGCGGTCTGCGCCAGGGCCGACTCGAGCGCGTCGCCGATAAACGCCGCCGCCTGGTAGGCAGCGATGATCACCGAGAAGCTCGGGGGGCGATCGAGGGGGGCGGTTCCGTGCCCCGGCGGAGGACAGAGGAAGCGCCACATCGGGGCACGGATGATAGGGCGGCCGGACGCAGGCCAATGCGCCAAGAACAGGTAGAACGCATTGCGCGCGGCCATTACTAACCAACCTCGCGCAAAAGCGCGTGTGGCTGAACCACCCTCCCGTGCTCCGTCAGCGTTCACGGCGGCTCGGCGCAGAGGGGCGGACTGAGTACCGGGCGCGGCCGCTTCCGACCGAACGATCGTCCAATCGGCAACGCACGCGAGAAGTCCGGTGGCGGGAGCTTCGATACGCACAGAGGCGAACTAAATAATCGACGAGGCCGCCGCCGGCGCCTCGACAAAGGCACACCTGCCGCGAGGTGGGGTCGCAAAGCCAGGGGTCTCCGACGAGACAGCCCAGCTGCCAAAAGGAGCCATTGCATGCGTCGGACCTTCGCGCTGCTCGTTGCCGCGAGCGCACTCAGTCTCGGAGTCGTGCTCGCGCCTGCAGTCGCGCAGGCGGCGGTCGTCGGACATATTCGAGTCGCGATCGACTCGAACGCGATATTTCCGAACTACGGTTGGACGGCCGACCACGAGCAGGTGGTCGTGATACAGCCCTGGGACCTCAGCGAGCTCTATGCGCTGAAGGCGGCCAACCCGCATGTCAAGGTGCTCATGTACAAGAACGTGTCGGCCGCGTCGTCGTCGTCCTCTGCCAGCGGCGACTACCCCTCAGGGGTCTCGTACGCGCAGGCCGCCGCAAACGGCTGGCTGCTGAAGAACACGACCGGATCGCCGTTCACGTTCCAGAACTACCCGTGGCTGTGGGCGGCCGACGTGGGCTCGGGCGGCTACCAGCACGCGTGGGTTGCCAACGTGCTTGCGCAACTCGATTCCGCACCGTGGGACGGTGTGCTACTCGACGACGTCAATCCGACGATCGGCTACCACTACTGCACCTCGTGTGTCGCCGAATACCCGTCTGACGCTCGATACGCCGAGGCAATGAAGAGATTCGTGGAGTACGTGGGACCCCAGTTGCGCGATGCCGGCAAGCTCGCGATCGCCAATCTCGGATCCTGGTCGGGGTATACCGCCGTCGTCGATCCGTGGCTGAAATATCTGAGCGGAGCGATGGACGAGGAGTTCGTCAAGTGGGGTACGCGGCCAGGCTCCGGCTACGCGGGTCCCGGGACGTGGGCGACGCAGCTGCAGGAGCTCAGGTACACCGAGAACGCGGGCAAGCTATTCATCGGGATCACTCACTCGAGCAACACTGACGAGCGCGCGGCCGTGTACGGGTATGCGACCGAGCTGCTGGCGGGCAACGGCCAGGCGGAGTTCTCTATGACCGGCAACTATTCGGCCGAGCCGTGGTTCCCGGAATACGAATACGAGCTCGGATCGCCGACCGGCGCCTACAGCAAGGACTCGAGCGGCGTCTACGAGCGGAAGTTCCGGAGCGGGCTGGTCGTGGTGAACCCAAGCACGAGGTCGGTCACCGTCGATTTCAACGCGGCGTACAGCGGGTCGGGGCTGAGCAACGCCAAGGAAGCGAAGCTGGCGCCGCACTCGGGCCTCGTGCTGGTTCGCGCGGGCTCTGCCGCGGCCGCCAGCATCGCCAGGGCCAGCGCACCCGGTTCCGGCTTCGCCTCAGCGCGCGTTCGCCACCGTCAGCTGCAGCGGGACCGCAGGCACAGGCGCCACCGGCGCCACCGCCACCGCCACATGCGCAAGCACAATCGCCGTCATTCCCGTAGGCGGGCGTAGAGGCTGGCATAACGGCCCTCCATTGCGCTGACTGAGAAGCGCTCTGCCACAAGACGACGCCCTTCTGCGCCCATCTGGAGGCGACGGGCGTCGTCGGCGAGCAGCGCCGTGATCCCGCTGGCGAGGTCGCGCGGCTGCCAGCTCGACACGATCAGCCCTGCACCGGTGCCGAGCAGCTCGCGCATACCGGCCACCTCAGTAGAGACGACCGGTGTCCCGGCGGCCAGCGCCTCGAGCGCTGCTATGGAGTGGCCCTCCCGATCCGAGGAGAGCACCATGATGTCCGCACGGTCGATCAGCAGGCGAGCGTCATCACGTGTTCCGGTGAACCGGACCGCGTGCTCGATTCCGAGCTCGGCGGCTCGTTTCTCGAGATCAGCCCTCATTGGCCCGTCGCCGACGATCAGGAACGTCGCGTCTGGACACGAGTCGAGCACTATCGCGGCGGCAGCGAGGAACCTGTCCTGAGCCTTTTCTGGGGCAAGACGTCCGACGGAGGCGATCACCGGACCGTTGAGGGCTAGCTCGCGGTCGTAGGTGGCGCGCGTAGAGTCGTCGAGCGGAGGGATCTCGGTGACGCCGTTGTGAACCACCTCGACGCGCTGTTCTTTCAAGCCGTGCGACACGATCTCCTGACGAACCTCGTTCGACACCGCCGCGACCATGTCGGCGAAGCGCAGGATCCCGGCAGCGGCCCGCGTCTGGCGCGGCGCCACGCCGTGCAGGGTGGTGAGCACGGGGGTGCGGGCCGAGATCCCGCGTGCGCCCGTGAGCGACATCGCCGTGGCCTTGACATTGTGCGCGTGCACGACGTCGGGTAACCAACCGCGAAGTGCCGACCGGACACACCGGGCAGCCCGCGCCAGGTCAACCGGATCGCGCTCAGCGCTGGGGATCAGCATCCGCTCGATACCCAGCGCTTGCCAGTCTCGATCGAGCCTCCCGGGTGGCGCGATGATCGCGACCTGGACCCCGTCGCCAGCGTGGGCGGTCGCGAGTTCGACCAGCACCCTTTCCGCTCCCCCATAGTGCATCGCGGCACTCACGTGAGCAATCCTCATCACCGGCGACGCTCCGCGAGAGCTTTCTCGTAGACCCGGATCGTGGCGTCCACGTTAGCGTCCGTTGTGAAGCGGGAGGAAATCCGTGACCGCGCGGCGCTCACCAGCGCCGCCGTCAGTTCCGGCTCGTCGAGGATCCGCTCAATTGCGCGCGCGAAGCCTGGAGCGTTGCCCGGCGCGACGAGCAACGCACAATCCTCGCCTGTGATTTCGGGGATGCCGCCGACCCGTGAGGCGACTGCCGGTACTCCCGCGGCCATCGCCTCGAGCAAGGCCATCGGCGCGCTCTCGAAGATCGAGGGCAGCACAATCACTGCCAACCGCCTCAGCGCGGTGGCCCGCTCGACGTGCCCGGGAAACGCTACCCGGTCGGCAATCCCGAGCTCTCGCGCGCGGACCTGCAGCGCGTCGCGCTGAGATCCATCCCCGAAGACCACGAATCTCAGATCGGGGCGAGCGGGGGCGAGCAGAGCGGCTGCCGAGAGGAACGTGCCCACATCCTTGACTGTCTCCAGCAGCGAAAGCGTCCCGACCTCGGTGCCGCGCTTGGCCAAGACCTGTGGGAGCTCAACCCCGTTCGAGACTACGCGGATGCGGTCCGGGGGGAACCGCAACCGCCTCTCGAAGATCTCAGCGATCGTCGCTGATGGGACGATTACTGCGTCTGCACGGCGGCACAACATCGCGTCGACTCCCTCATAGGCAATTCGGTCGCGCACCGGCGGCCGCCCGTTCCCAAGCGGTGGAGGCATATAGGAGTCGGGGAGGCCGTGAACGGTGTATATCCGCGCAACTGTCGTCCTACCCGGGGCCAGCCGGATCCACAGTCCGCTGCGTCGGTCCAGCGCGTGGGCGATGTCCACGCCCCGCATGCGACGCCACAGTGCCGTCGCCGCCGGCAGATCCAGGCCACGGCGCTGTGGCTGTGGGACGGCCTGGGCTCCCATAGCCCTGAAACGCCGCGCAGCTGCCTCGTCCGCACAAACCGCGCGAACATCGACTCCGCGCTGGACGAGCCCTCCGGCGAGCACGAGGGCTTGCTCGAGCGGTCCGCCACGATCAAGCGACGATACGAGGAGGAGCTTCACCCGTCCGCGTACCGAGCCCGGGCGGGCGCGGTCGGCCTCGCCGCCACGTCTGCGCTGCGGCCCGCAGCCTCCCGCCGCGACAGGGCCAGCGATCCCGCGAGTCCACCGATCAACCAGATCGGGATCGACAGCTCTTTGGAGACGAAGATCATCGCGACCGCCGTCCACACGAACGACGCCATCAGTGCGTCTGTGAGGCGACGACTGACCAAATCGTCGGTTTCGATCGCTTTCCGCCTCACGGTGCGAAGCGCCCGCCAGGCAGATGCCATCAGGCACCAGAACAGGGCCAGGGCAAACGGACCGTCCTCGGCGAGAATCTCGAGGTAGCTGTTGTGCACCGCGGGATCGTGCAGCACGATGGGATCGTTACGCACGTAGTGCTCGCTCTCGACGCCAAACCGGTTTGGTCCGACACCGACGACCGGATGGTCGAGCGCCATGTGCCAGGCGGCCTGCCAGAAGACCTCACGCGAGGCGACGTTCTGGTCTGCAGCCACCGACTTCTGAACCAGGCGTTCCTGGATCAGCGGCTGGAACAGAAGGAAGGCGAAGGCAAGCACTGTCGTCACCACGATTGCTCCGCCAAGTACTCCCGGCAGCGAGATGCGTCGCGAGATGATCGCCCAGAGCAGTACCGCGCCGAGACCGACGAGCGACCCACGTGAGAGCGTTGCCAGATCCGCGGCGATGAGGACGATGACCGCGATCGTCCAGAGCCGCCGCCGGCGTTCCGCGTTGAAGGCGAAAAACACCGCTATCGGAATCGCGCCCGAAAGGTACATCGCGAAGTCGTTTGGGTCGCCGATAGGGCCCGAGGCAAGATGCACCTTGCCCGTGATGAACCTGAACAGCGCGTAGCCGGCCGCCAGCGCCGTGGAGCCCGCGTACACGGCGAGGCAGCGCCTGACCTTTGCCTCTCCCGGAGTCAGCTGCACGAACAGGGCAAGGAACACAACGTACAGCGCGTAGGAGATCGTCCGGGTGACGCCCGCCGCCGGGTCCGGGGACAGCATCAGCGAGATCACGACTACGAACAGGAATGCAAAGGCCCAGCCCATCTGCGGCGCGTAACGCAGTGGAACACGCCCCGTGGCCGCGGCCAGGAGCCACGATGCGACAGCCAGGAAGCCCACGATCTTCGGGATCGAGACGCTTGCCGAGGGATAGTGGAGCATGTCAGTCCACGGTTCGACTGCCACCACGCCAAGGAGCAGTAGCTCGGCGCCGACGAACACGAGGATCCCGATCGCCGCGGCGGCGATCAGGCCCACCGCGACCTTGGCGTTCAGCGCCGCCAGCGCGCCCGCCAATGCGCCGAGCAAGACCGCGAACGGCGTCGCTCGGGGTGCCCGCTCTGATCGCATCGTGGGGGCCCGGAGGGCCGCCCTAGTCGCGGCCGACCAGCTCGACCGGCTCGGTAGCGCGGTTGTAATAACTCCCGTAGCCGGCGTACCGCGTTCCGGTCTCGCGGACTTGGTTGAGCACCACACCGACGATGTTGCTCTGCGCCATCGCCAGGTGATCGAGCGCGGAGCGCAAGGTCGCGGATTTCGTGCGCCCCGCGGTAGCGATCAGCAGCACCGAGTCGACCTCGGGGGCGACAAGCCTGGCGTCGCTGACCGGGAGGATCGGCGGCGTGTCGATCACGACGATCGACCCGAGCTCGCGCAGACGATTGACGGTTTGCTCGATTCGAGCGGCCATCATCTCCGTTGGGCTCGGCGGGATCGGTCCGCTCGTGAGCACGGAAAGATTCTTGAATTCACTCGGCTGGATCGCCAGCGGCTTGCCCTCGCCGATCGCAGCCATTGCTGTGGAAAGGCCTTCGTCATTGGGAAGGTCGAAGATGACGTGCTGGCGCGGAGCGCGGAAGTCGGCGTCCACCAGAAGCGTCTGAAGGCCGACCCCGGCGATCGCGACAGCGAGGTTGGCGGCGACGGTCGACTTGCCCTCGCCAGCCGACGGACTGGTGATCTGGACCAGGTCGTGGTCGGAGTTCATCGAGAACTGCAAATTCGTCCGCAACGCTCTGACCGCCTCCTGCATACGGAACATCTCCGGGTTGTCCCAGATCAGCGAGCTCCGGCCGCCATGGCGCAGCGAGCGGTCGCGAGGCAGATAGCCCAAGGTCGGCAGCGAGGTCGCCTCGGTCACGTCCTCCACGGTCTCAACGCGGTCGAACCAGCGCTCGAGCACGAGAGCCAGGGCGAGCCCGAGGCCCAACCCGAGGAACAGCCCGGCGGCGATGATCAACGGGGGCCGAGGCGCGACCGGCGTTGTGGGAACGGTCGCGGGGTCGACAATCTGGACGACCAGCAGCTGGTTGTTGTTCTTGATCGTCGCCACGAACGCCTGGCTGAGCGCCGTCGCGGCGGCGGCGGCCGCTTTCGGATCGCTGCTCGTCGCCGAGATCTGGAGGATGCCGGTTCCGGCCGTGGTCGACGAGCTGACGCTGGCGTCGAGCGGGTGGCCCAGCATCTGAGCGGCGAGGTTCTTGGTCGTGGAGGAGTCGACGATCGCGGCGTACGTCGAGAGGAGCGTCGCGAGGTCGTCGGAGGCGACAAATCCCTGGCCTTTCTGCACGTTCGGCGTCATCGCGAGCGTCGCGGTCGCCTGGTACTCCTTGGTCCGCGTGTACGCGATGCCGGCCGCGACAACCACCGCTACAACCGCCACGAGGATCACCGTCAGCTTTCGCTTCCATGCGATGGCGATGATCTGTTTGAGCTCCATTAGGCGTGGCTATCGGTTGAAAGTGGGATCTGCTTGACCAGTCGCCGTATCTGGGCTCTGCACACACCCTCCGTGCGCGACTCAAGGATACTTCCCGAACGGTCGGTGGCGTTGCGCCTGAAGACGACGCCGGCCCCGCGCAGCGATCCGTGCTAGGACCGGGTCCGCAGCTTGCGTCTGATCAGGATAGCGGCGCCGATCAACGCCACGCCAGCGATCCACGTCACGTCCAGATCGAAGCCCGTCATCGGCAGCGTGGACCCGCTGCTCTCGGTCGTGCTCGGCGTCGTTGATCCCGTACTCGAGGTCGTGCTGGCCGGGGTCGTCGTGGTCGTCGGCGTAGTGGAGGTCGTCGTGGTCGTGGTCGAGCTGGCCAGCACGACGATCGTCCCGTGCATGAATGGGTGGATCGTGCAGATGTAGGCGTAGGTACCGGGCTGGGTGAACGTGTGCGACCCGCTCTGACCTTTCTTCAGGAGCCCGGTGTTGAAGCTTCCGTTGCTGGCGGTCGCGGTGTGCTCGGTCGGCCCGACGTTGGTCCAGGTGATCGTGTCGCCGGCGTGGATCGTGATCGTGGCCGGCGTGAACTTGAAGTCGGAGATCGTGTCGCTAGGGTCGTCGCCGGCAACGTGGGCGGCTCGGCTCCGGCGGCCGGGCGACACCCGCAGCGCCAGGGCCAGGCTCAGGTTGGCCTTGACGCGCGCGTGATGTCGGTGGCCACTCGCCCGCGCGCGGCGCGCGCGGTGATGTCGGGCCCGTGCGTGGGTCCGATGCAACTGCGAGCTCGCCGACAACGCGGCCTTTCCGTGGCGCCCGTGGCGGGCGCGCTGCTGGTCGGCGACCGCGTTCAGCGGAACTAGGAGTAGGACCGCACCGACGAGCGCCAGCGCGGGCTTGATCTTGGATCCGGTCAATTCACAAAAAAGGACGCGGGCAGCCCGATAAACCTTCCCATACTCGGGCGTAGGATGAGAGTCTCAACCGCCTCAGGAGGTCAGATATGTCCCGACTCATCAGGATGGACCAGACCGGCCACACGACCCTGGCGGAATGGACCGCCGGAGATCGGGCGAGTGAGGACGCCGCGGTCGCCGCCTTCCGCGCCGAGCTCGACCAGGGCTACTTCGCCGTCGTCTCGCAAGGAGAGGGCCACGCCGAGCAGGTTCGCGAGCTGCCTCTCGAAGCGCCGGTGGTGATTCTCCGCCGGCCGATTGCCGGGGGCTGATGGCGGTCGTCGACCCGCTTCCGGAACTGGCGAGCGTCTACTGGCGCCCGCTAGTTACCGACCGCCGCCTCGTGCGGAGCGGTCGGATGTGGACGCTGAGCGCCGTCGCCCACACGGTTCCGCTGATCATCGCTGCGGTGGCGCTGGGGCTGGTGAACCCGGTGACGGTGCCGGTCGGCCTGGCGCTGTTGGCGCACGCCTGGGCGATCCCCGAGCTGTACGCGGCCCGCGGCGCGAACGTGGTCCGCCGGCGACCGGCGGCCGCGGGACAGGCGGAGCTCGTTGCACTCGGGTTGCTGGGCGACCTGGTCAATCACAGTGCGCGCGAGCTGCACGGCCGCACCGGGCTCGTGCTCGAGCGGGGTGGGCTCGGGACGTGGCTGGTAGGAGAGGCCGGCGCGCTCCTGGTCAGGCCCGGCGGGCATCGCGTCAACTGCTACTGCGTCAAAGTCGCCGACGCGTCGCTGCCCGGAGGCGACCGGATCGCGCACCTCCTGCTGGCCCTTCGCGCTGATGAGGCCGGCTTTGCGACCGTCGCCAACCTGGCGTTCTCGGGAGCGCCGTGGCGGCTGCGCCGCCGGCTCCGTCAGCCCACGCGCAAGGCGCTCGAGGTCGCTGTGGAGGCTGCGCGCAGAGGGTGAGGCGAGCCGGGCGGAGAGTGTGAGGAGAGGAGGACCGCGGGCCTTGCGGCGCACCCGCTCCGGAAAAGTTTGTACCGAGGGCCAATGACCCACCGGGCCGCTCGGCGGATCATGCTCGTCATGACCCGCCCTATCAGATCATCAAGGCTCGTGCTCGTCGCCGATCCACGGCCCGCGTCCCCGCTCCCCGACGCCGTGCCGGTTCGCCGTTACCGGCTGGCGCGGCTTCGGCTGGAGCCCCGGTCGCCGGAGGCTTCGGAGCGCTTCGCGCACCTCAAACGCGTGTTCGACTGACCACCCGGCCGCGACGCGACGCGGAAGTGCTCGTGAGGACATCGCGGCGCGCTACGCTGTGAACATGTCAAATGAGCTTGAAGCGCCGCAGCCAAGTCGGACTCCCGTCGTAAGGAAGGCCCTCGCGGGTGTCGTGCTGGTGATCGTGGCCGCTCTCGCGGTGAAGGTGGTCATCGGCCTGATCCTGAGCGTGTTCTGGGTCATCATCGGCGTGGCTGCTGTGATCGCGGTTCTCTGGGCACTGAAGACGATCGTCTGGTGATTGGCCGCCGATGTCGGCGGCCAACGGCTACGTCGTAATCGCGTTCTTCTTCGGCCTCGCCGGGGGCATAGTTGGACGGGTCAAGGGGAGTTCTTTCTTTCTGTGGTTCGTAATCTCGGCGGTGGTGCCGTTCCTGGGGCTGCTGACGGCGCTCTTCTATCGCTGGGACAACCAGGAACTCCGGCGCGAGTGCCCGTCGTGCGGCCGGGTGGTAAAGCTCCACGACGCGCTCTGCATGCGCTGCGGCGAGGAATTGGAGTTCCCTGAGCTGGCGATCGCATCCGAGGCGAGGATGCGCGAGCGCGCCGCTTAGGTACAGGCGAAAAGCGCTGTTAGACTCGCCGGTCCTGCCGCGACGCGCGCGGAATTTCCCGCGCGCGCGAGCAATAATTCAAGCCGCGAAAGGAGGCGAATCGCATGCGTGCAGTCGACGCCCTGATGGAATGCTTGAAGGCTGAAGGTGTCGACGTCGTATTCGGGCTTCCCGGCGGCGCGAACCTCCCAACCTATGACGCCTTCTACGACGCGGGAATCCGCCACATCCTCGTCCGCCACGAGGCGGGCGGCGGCCACGCCGCCGAGGGCTACGCGAAGGCGACCGGCAAGGTCGGCGTGTCGCTGGGGACGAGCGGTCCCGGCGCCACCAACCTGGTTACTCCGATCTGCGACGCGATGATGGACTCGGTTCCGGTCGTGTTCCTGACCGGCCAGGTTCGCACCGAGCTGCTTGGCACCGACGGCTTCCAGGAGGCCGACACGATCGGCATCACGATGCCGATCGTGAAGCACAGCTTCCTGATCCAGCATCCGCTGGAGATCCCGCGCTCGATCCACGAGGCGTTCCACATCGCCCGCACCGGGCGGCCCGGACCCGTCGTCGTCGACATCCCACAGGACCTGAGCCGTGGCGACATTCCGTACGAGCCGGTGACCGACCTCCACCTGCCCGGCTACCAGCCGACCACCGAGGGCAACCAGAAGCAGATCCGGCTCGCCGCGAAGGCGCTCGCGAACGCGCGGCGGCCCGTGATCTACGCCGGCGGTGGCGTGGTCAGCGCGAACGCATCGGTCGAGCTGGTCGAGCTCGCCACCTGCGACCGCTTTCCCGTCACGTGCACCCTGATGGGGCTCGGCGGGTTCCCAGCGCCGCACGACCACTGGCTGGGAATGCTCGGGATGCACGGCACGCGGACGCGCCAACTACGCCATGGACGAGGCGGATCTGATCTGCGCGATCGGGGCACGCTTCGACGACCGGATCACGGGCAAGCTTTCGGAGTTCGCGCCCCGGGCGAAGTTCATCCACATCGACGTCGACCCGGCCGAGATCTCCAAGAACGTGCCCGCCCACATTCCGATCGTCGGCGACGCCAGAAACATCATTCCGCGGCTGACTGCGGAGTACCGAGCGCTGTCGCCCGACCCCGGCCGGCTCGAGGAATGGTGGTCGCGGATCCACTCCTGGCAGGAGCGCTACCCGCTTCGCTACGAGGACTCCAAGGACGCCGAGATCAAGCCGCAGTTCATGATCCAGGCGCTGTACGAGGCGACCGGAGGCGACGCGATCGTGGCGAGCGACGTCGGCCAGCATCAGATGTGGGCCGCCCAGTACTTCAACTTCGGCGCTCCTCGCCGGTGGATCAACTCGGGCGGTCTGGGGACGATGGGCTTCGGCCTGCCGGCGGCGATGGGCGCCAAGGTCGGCTGCCCCGACGAGACTGTCGTGTGCATCGCCGGCGACGGCTCGGTTCAGATGAACATGCAGGAGCTCGCGACGTGCGCCCAGGAGGGAATCGCGATCAAGGTGTTCATCATGAACAACGGCTATCTCGGGATGGTGCGCCAGTGGCAGGAGCTGTTCTGGGACAAGCGCTACAGCCAGGTCGACACCGGGCAGTGGCCGGATTTCGTCAAGCTGGCCGGAGCTTATGGCGCCACCGGCATGCGCTTCGAGGACAAGAAGACGCTTGTCAGCGACATCCAGGAAGCGCTCGCGACCGAAGGCCCTGTGCTCGTCGACATCCGGGTCACCCGCGAGGAGAACACCTATCCGATGATCCCGGCTGGCCAACCGGCCAGGGACATGGTGGGGTGAGGGCGATGGGAGAACCAGCAACCAAGGAAGTCCTGTCCCTCGACGAGCTCGAGGCCGCCGTCGGCCTGCGAACCGGCCGTAAGCACATCCTCTCGATCCTGGTCGAGAACAAGCCCGGTGTCCTGACACGGATCGCCGGGCTGTTCGCCAGGCGCGGGTTCAACATCGACACGCTCGCAGTCGGGCCGACTGACGACGAGGCGTTTTCGAGGATCACGCTGACGCTCGACGGAGCGCTGCATCCGATCGATCAGGTCACCAAGCAGCTTCACAAGCTCGTCAACGTGCTGAAGATCCGCGACCTGGAACCCGAGGAGACGCTCGCCCGCGAACTGGCGATGTTCAAGGTCTCCGCCGACGGCTCCAGCCGGGCCGAGGTAATGCAGCTGTGCGAGATCTTCCGCGCGAAGGTCGTCGACGTGGGCAAGCGCTCGGTCGTGGTGGAGGTGACGGGCACCTGCGACAAGATCGAGGCGTTCGAGCGGTTGATCCGTCCGTTCGGGATGATCGAGATGGCCCGGACTGGCGAAATCGCGATCTCGCGGGGGCGCGGCGAGACCTAGCTCTCAAGAGGCGCCGTACGGTCGAGCCTCACACTGGCTCGACGCACCTACCGCCGACCGGCTCCGGCGGAGGCTCGAGACGGCCCTTCGGCGCTCACGTTCCACCGGTTCGTCGGTGATCGTCAGTGTCACCGCGCGCTCGCCCCGAGCCGCCGACCCGAGCGCGATCGTCGCCGCGTCGCGCCGCCCAGATGAGCCGTGGCTCACAATCGAGCAGCCCGATCGTCAGGGCTGGGCGCTGGCGACGCTCGGCGCGGTGAAGGCTCTCGAGAGTGTCGGGCCGGGGCGGTTCACGAAGACCGCGAGCTCGTGGCGAGCGCTCGTCGACGGGGCGCTGGCGGATCCGATCGACGGCCCGCCAGGTTCGGGGCTGGTCGCAGCGGGGGGATTCGCGTTCGCGCCAGAGGGGGGCGACTCACCATCGTGGCGAGGGTTCGCAGCCTCCTCGCTGCTGTTGCCGGAGCTGTCGCTTGCCCGCATGGCCGGGGACTCGTGGCTGACGGTGAACGTCGAGGTCGCCGGCGACGACACGGTCGAGGGCCTCGAGGGTCGAGTGCAGCAGCGGCTCGATGAGCTCGACGATCGGGAGCTCCCGCTGCTCGATCCCGCGCCTGCGGGCTCATACGAGGTGATCAGCTCGATGCCCCCCGCTCACTACGAGGACGCCGTGGCCCGGGCCGTGGAGCGTATCCGCGCCGGCGAGCTGGAGAAGGTCGTGCTGGCGCGAGGAGTCGAGGTCCATGCTCCTATCGACCACGACCCCGGCGCCGTGATCGGCATCCTGCGCGACGCCTTTCCATCGTGCTACGTGTTCGCCGTGGGCCGCGGCGACGCGACGTTCATGGCGGCAAGCCCGGAGCTGCTCGTGCGCCGCGAGGGCCAGCGGGCCAGCACCGTCGCGCTGGCGGGCTCGACACGGCGCAGCGCCGATCCGGCGGTCGACGACCATCTCGCCGAGCAGCTGCTCCAGAGCGGCAAGGACCGGGAGGAGAACCTGATCGTGGCCCGGCGAATCGCGCGGGCATTGAAGCCGCACGCCGTGTGGGTCACGGTCGCGCCCGAGCTGGCGGTCGTCCGGGTGGCGAACATCCAGCACCTGGCATCGCCGATCCGCGCCCAGCTGGCCTCGCCGATCGATGCGATCGAGCTCGCCGGATTGCTGCATCCCACGCCGGCGGTGGGTGGCGAGCCGACCGAGTCGGCCGTCGCGATGATTCCCGCCCTCGAGGGTCTCGACCGCGGCTGGTACGCGGGGCCAGTGGGATGGACGGACGCCACCGGCGACGGCGAGTTCTGCGTGGCCCTGCGCTGCGCGCTGCTCCGGGGACGGCTCGCCTACTGCTACGCCGGCGGCGGAATCGTCCGCGATTCCGATCCGGCGGCCGAGCTCGCCGAGACCGAGATCAAGCTGGGGGCGATGCTCCCGGTCCTGGCGGGCTGACCGCGCTGGCGATTCGCCGGTGCAAGGCGAGGTTCTGCTCACGGTTCGTCTTGACCTCGATCAGGGCGCCCCTCCCGTCCTCGATCGAGATCTCCACGGCGGCCTTCAGGTCGCCGGTGCTGATCGGGCGCTGGTGGATGAGTCCGTAGAGCGCGGCGACGTGAGCGAAATCGACGCCGTGGGGCGTGGCCACATGGTCTTCGAACGCGTCGGTTTGGGTCGCCACCGGGAGGAAGTGGAAGATCCCGCCGCCGTCGTTGTTGAGCAGCACGACTGTCAGGCTCAGGTTGAGCCGCTTGGCGGCGAGCAGCCCGCCCATGTCGTGCAGCAGCGCCACGTCCCCGATCAGCAGCACGACCGGCTTTCCGGTCGCCGCGGCAACGCCGAACGCCGTCGAGACGGTGCCGTCGATGCCGTTCGCGCCGCGGTTGGCGAGGACGGTCGGTGGGCTGTCGATGACGGGCGCGAACTCCTCGACGTCGCGGACAGGCATCGAGGAGGCGACGAACAGCGTGGCGTCTGCGGGCATCCACTCCACGAGTCGCGCGGCGACGAGCGGCTCTGAGAGCTGGTCCTCGAGCTCGGCGGCAATCGTTTCGCCGGCCTCGGCGTCGGCGGCCCGCCATGCCTCCAGCCACCCCGGCTCGATGTCCAGGCGATCCGGCTGGGGGAGGGCGCTCCGGAGCCGCATGCCGACCACGCTGGCGGGGTCATGCCACGTGCTGTACGGGTCGAACGCGATCTGCGCAGCGTCCGGAAGCGAGGCCAGCCAGCTGCGAAGCGGCTTGGACGTCGGCAGATCGCCGACCCTGAACACGAACCCGGGGCGGTGGGCGTCGGCGAACGCCGGGTCGCGCAGCAGCAGGTCGTAGTGGGCGATTGCCGCTCCGCCACGCCGGGCGCCGGACAGCGGGTCGGCAAGGACAGGGACGCCGACGCGGGCGGCGAACTGCGGCCAGCCCCGTGTGGATCCGGGGTGCCCGCGCCCGCGACGATCAGTAGGCGACCTGAAGGGTGCGGTCCAGGGCCGCTCGCCGGCCGGGGTGGACCCGGCGGCTCGACGATCACGTACGGCTGCCCGTTGCCGCGCGCCGTCGAATCCTGGGGAAGCGGCTCATCGAGGACGAGCGGCTCACGGAGGGGGAAGTTGAGGTGGACGGGGCCCGGCCGTCCCTCGAGCGCCGTCCAGTATGCGCGGCAGGCCAGCGTCCGGATCCACCGCAGCCCCTCATCCGTGGCGCCGTCGATGACGACCTCGGCGAACCACTTCACGGCGTCGCCGTAGAGCTTGATCTGATCGATCGTCTGCCCGGCGCCGACGTCGCGGAGCTCGGGCGGACGGTCCGCCGTCAGCACGATCATCGGCACCCGCGCCTCGCGGGCCTCGATCACCGCCGGTGTGAGGTTGGCGGCGGCGGTGCCGGAGGTGCAGGTGACGGCGGTCGGTTTGCTCGTGGCCTTCGCGGCGCCGAGCGCGAAGAAGGCGGCCGAGCGCTCGTCGATATGCGACCAGCAGCGGATCCGCTGCTCGCGGACGAGCGAGAGGACGATCGGCGTGGACCGCGACCCCGGAGACGTGCACGCGTGCTCGACGCCGCAGCGCGCCAGCTCCTCGCAGAACGCGCGCAGCAGCAGGTAGGTGTCGGTGGCGCCCATCGGTTTCTGGCCGTCACGCTATAAGACGGGGCGTGGATGTCGTACTTCTCCACGGGTTCACCCACACCGGCGCCAGTTGGGAGCAGGTCGTGGCGGGGCTGGGGTCTGGGGCCGTGGCGGCGCCGGATATCCGGGGTCACGGTTCGGCGTCTTCGCTGGAGCCCGTGACGCTCGATGCGGTCGTTGGCGATCTCACCGGGGTTGCCCCGCCGAGGTTCGTGTTGGTCGGTTACTCGATGGGGGGGCGGATTGCCCTGCACGTCGCTTTGGCACTGAGGGACAGGGTTGAGCGGCTTGTGCTCGTTGGGGCGAGTCCGGGGATTGCGGATGATTTGGAGAGGGAGGCGCGCCGCGCGGCGGATGATCGGCTGGCCGATGAGATCGAGGGGCTGAGCATCGAGGAGTTCGCCCGCCGCTGGGCCGAGACCCCGGTGCTGGCCGGCCAGCCGGCCCGCGTGCGGTCGCTGGTGGATGAGGACAGGCGGCGGAACACGCCGGCGGGGCTGGCGCGGGCGTTGCGCGGACTCGGGACAGGCGCGCTCCCGTCGGTGTGGGACCGCCTCGGCGAGCTGACGATGCCGGTTGCCCTGGTCGTCGGCGAGCGGGATGAGAAGTTCTCCGCGATCGCGTTTCAGATGGCGGGGGCGATCGAGCGCTCGGAAGTCGTGGTCGTCGCCGGGGCGGGCCACGCCGTGCACCTAGAGGCGCCGGCAGCGGTGGCGGAGGTCATCGCCTCTAACTGAGATGAACCCGCTTTTCCCCAGGTATATCCGGGGTTTCAGCGGGTTCACCCCGGACAGCAGGCGTACCACGCATCGAGGCCGTCGCCCAAGCCGGGGCCGCGGGGCACCGCGATTCGCCCCTCGAGAGCCGGGAACGGGTCGGGGCGGTCGAAGAGCCCGAGCGTGGCGAGCCCGCAGGGCCGATCGGGTTTGACCGCCACCGCGGCGTGCAACGCCGCGGCGATCCCGAGCGGCCCATCATGCGTGGAGGCCAGGTACACCTCGTAGCCCACGGACCGAGCCCGCCGCGCCGCATCCAGAACGCCGACTATCCCTCCGCAGCGGGCGATCTTGAGGCACACCGCCTCGCACGCACGCGCGTCGAGCGCTCCAGGCGCCCCGGCGCTCTCGTCGATCGCGATCGGCACGAGCGTCGAAGCGGACACCTCGGCGATCGGCTCGAGGCCCGCCACAGGCTCCTCACACAGTTCGATCCCGACTGGCTCGAGCATCCGCAGGGTGGCCAGCGCCTCCTCGACCGACCAGGCTCCGTTGGCGTCGATCCGGATCTCCATGTCCGGACCGACGACGGCTCGGATCGCGGCCAGGCGGCCGGCGTCGTCCCCGATCCCCACCTTGGCCTTCAGGCATGTGAACCCGCCCGCGGCCGCGCCGGCGGCCTCCGCGGCCGCGCCGGCGCGGTCGGCCGCGACGATCGTGGCGTTCACCTCGACCTCGATCGGCCACGGCGCGCCGAGCAGCCGCCACACCGGGTCCCCGGAGCGGCGCCCGGCGAGGTCCCACAGGGCCAGGTCGATCGCGGCCACGGCCTGGGGGAGGACGGCCAGGCGCCGACACTCCGCCAGCAGATCGTGGTGGAGCCCGTCTGCCTCGCCCAGCGGGGCCCGGCAATCCTCGAGAGCGGCGCGGGCGTCGTCGATCGTGACGCCGTCGTAGGACTCCAGTGGCGCGGCCTCGCCGAACCCGACGGCGCCGTCTGAGCCGATCAGCCGCACGAGCAGGAGCTCGCGAGTGCCGACGGCTCCCCGGGCAGAAACCACAGGCGCGCGCATGCGCGCCCCTATCAAATCGATTTCCAGCTTCACCGACTGAGCAACACGCCCGCCGACAGAAGCACGCAGAACGCGAGCTGGAGCATCCCCGACTGCGCCAGCGTCTGGTTCAGCGAGGGTCCGTCGGTGCGGTTGCGAACCGTGCGGACGACCTGCGCGGCGAGTGGCAGCGTCAGCCAGGAGAGCAACAGCCACGGCCGCAGGGGACCGAACAGCCACGTCACGGGGGCCAGGACGTAGGCGCCGTAGACGATCGCGGCGTGCATGTCGCGGGCCCGGGCGCGGCCGAGGCGGACCGCGAGCGTGCGCTTGCCGGCGCGGCGGTCGGTGTCGATGTCACGGACGTTGTTGACGACCAGGATCGCCGAGGCGAGGAGGCCGACCGGGACGGCGAGCGCGAACGCCTCCCACTCGAGGTGGGTGACCTGCACGTAGTAGGACCCAGCGACCGCCACGATCCCGAAGAACAGGAACACGAACAGCTCGCCGAGCCCTTCGTAGCCGTACGGGCGCGGGCCGCCGGTGTAGAGGACGCCGGCGAGAATCGACGCCGCGCCGACGAGCAGCAGTACCCAGCCGGCGACGGCGATCAGATAGATCCCGGCGAGCACGGCGATCCCGAACGAGACGTAGGTCGCGATCAGCACCTGGCGCGGGGGGACGAGACCGCCGGCGGTGACCCGGACGGGCCCGAGGCGATCGTCGGTGTCGGCTCCGCGCCGGGCGTCGGAGTAGTCGTTGGAGAGGTTGGTGCCGACCTGGATGAAGATCGCGCCGATCAGCGCCGCGAGGAACCGGAGCGGGTGGAAGACGTGCTGATAGCCCGCCAGCGACGTGCCGACGAGGACCGGGGCGATCGCCGCCGGCAGCGTCCGCACCCGGGCCGCCATCAGCCAGATGCGGGCACCGCTCGGGGCACTGACCGCCGTGCTCATCGGCTCAGGGGCGCCGGGGGAACTGCGAGAAGTCCGGCTCGCGCTTCTCCATGTAGGCGTGGCGCCCTTCCTGCGCCTCCTCGCTCATGTAGAACAGGAGGTTGGCGTCGTGAGCGAGCTGCTGGATCCCGGACAGACCGTCTTCGTCGGCGTTGAAGCTCGCCTTGAGCAACCGCAGCGCGAAGGGGGAGAGGGAGAGCATCTCGCGGCACCACTGGACGGTCTCGTCCTCGAGCTCCGCGAGCGGCACGACCGTGTTGACGAGCCCCATCTCCAGCGCCTGCTGCGCGTCGTACTGGCGGCACAGAAACCAGATCTCCTTCGCCTTCTTCGGCCCGACCAGGCGGGAGAGGACGGTGGCGCCGAACCCGCCGTCGAACGAGCCCACCTTCGGGCCGGTCTGCCCGAACCGTGCGTTGTCGGCGGCGATCGTCAGATCGCAGACGACGTGGAGGACCTGGCCGCCGCCGATCGCATAGCCGGCGACCATCGCCACGACGGGCTTCGGCATCCGCCTGATCTGGATGTGCAGATCGGTGACGTGGAACCGCCCGACGGCGCCCCTCGCCGCTCCGGCCGCGGGGTCCACGCCGGTGACGTACCCGCCGCTCTCACCGCGGACCCGCTGGTCGCCTCCCGAGCAGAACGCATCCGGGCCCTCGCCCGTGAGGATCACGACCCCCACGTCGAGGTCCTCGCGGGCGCGGGTGAACGCGTCGGAGAGCTCGATCACGGTCTCGGGGCGGAAGGCGTTGCGGACCTCCGGCCGGTCGATCGTGATCTTCGCGATCCCGGCATCGGCGCCCGTCGAGAGCTCGTAGCGGATGTCCGAATAGTCGGCGGCCTTTTCCCAGATGGCTGACACGGCCGGCCCGAGACTACCGTGTTAGGCGTGGCGTTCTGGCTTCACATGGCGGCGGCCAAGCACCCCGACCGTGTCGCGATCGAGGGTCCCGACCGCACCCTCACCTACGCCGAGCTTCAGTCCGAGGCGATCGGCGTGGCGGGCGCGCTCCAGCGGATGGGCGCGCGCGGTACGGCGCACGTGGCGCTGGCGCTGGCGCCCACAGAGGAGTTCGTAATCGCTCTGCACGGCTGTCTGCTCCTCGGAGCGCCGGCGGTTCCCGTCGATCTGCGACTGGCCGAGTCGGAGCGGGGGCAGCGGCTGGCGGGTGCGGAACTCGTGGTCTCGGATCCGCTCCAGCGATCGCCGATCATGTGGTCGGGCACGTCGGGCGACGGCGAGTTGACCGTCGCCGTCATGCACACCTCGGGCACGACCGCCACGCCGAAGCCCGTGTCCCTCACCTACGACAACTTCCAGGCCAGCGCACTGGGGTCCGCGCTGGCGCTCGGCCTCGACCCGGCCGAGCGGTGGCTGTGCCCGATGCCCCTGACCCATGTGGGTGGCCTGTCGATACCGATCCGAAGCGCGATCTATGCCACCACGACCGTGCTCCACGGCCGCTTCGAGACCGAAGCGGTGCTGAACGCGCTGATGGACCCGGCGCGCCGGATCACGCTCGTCTCGCTGGTGCCGACGATGCTCGCGCGGTTGCTCGACGCGGGGCTCGCGCATCCGCCGGCGCTGCGCTGGGCGCTGCTCGGCGGCGGTCCGATCGCGCCGGCGCTGCTCGAGCGCGCCGAACGGGCCGGCGTCCCGGTGGCGCCGACGTACGGCATGACCGAGGCGTGCTCGCAGATCGCCACGTTCGGCTGGCCGCTGGCGGGGGTGGAGCTGAGGCTCGACGGGCCTGAGCGCGAGGTCAAGGTCCGCGGGCCGATCGTCGCGCCGGGCGAAGCTGACGCCGAGGGGTGGCTGCACACCGGGGATCTCGGTGAGACCGACGAACGGGGGCGGCTGCAGATCACCGGGCGCAAGGCGGACACGATCGTCAGCGGCGGGGAGAACGTCGCGCCGACCGAGGTCGAGGCCGCGCTGCTCTCGCACCCGGCGGTCGCTGATGCCGCCGTGTTCGGCCGGACCGATCCGGAGTGGGGTGAGGCGATCGTCGCCCGGGTCGTCCTGCGCGACGGCCTCGAGGCCGAGCCCGAGGAGCTACAGGCCCACTGCGCGTCCAGCCTGGCCCGGTTCAAGGTCCCGAAGGCGGTCGAGTACGCCGAGGAGCTGCCGAGGACGCCGTCGGGAAAGCTCCTGCGGAGAGAACTCCGGCTAGACCGTATGATCGCCCGGGTGTCGACCGCCAGAACCCTGGATGACTCCGATTCGCCCAACCAGCTGACGATCGAGCAGCTCGCCGCGCAGTCGGGGATGTCGGTGCGGAACATCCGGGCCCACCAGGCCCGGGGACTGCTGTCCCCGCCCGAGGTGCGGATGCGGGTCGGTTACTACGGCCCCGAGCATGTCTCGCAGCTGCGGCTGATCCGTGAGCTTCAGAACGATGGCTTCAACCTCGGCGGGATCAAGCGGCTGCTCGAGGACACCGAGGGCACGGCCGAGCGGCTGTTCCAGTTCAAGGACGCGCTGAGCGCATCCTCGCCCACCGAGCGCGCCGAGACGATCACGCTGCGCGAGCTGGCGCGGCGGTTCCGCGTGAGCGCCGACGATGCGCCCGAGGTGCTCGCTGAGGCCGAGCGGCTCGGCGTGATCGTCCCGATCGGCGAGCACCTCTACGAGGTTCCGAGCCCATCGCTGCTGGCGGTGGCCGAGGAGGTCGTCGACCGCGGGGTGTCGCTCCAGAGCGCGCTCGCGGTGCTCGACGAGATCGAGCGCCACCTGGAGTCCGTCTCCCGTTCGTTCGTGGACGTCTTCCTAGGTGAGGTGTGGAAGCCGTTCCAGCAGGCCGACATGCCGCCCGAGCGCTGGCCCGAGATCGAGCAGGCCGTGCAGCGGCTACGGCCGATCGCCGGCGAGGCTCTGATCACGATCTTCCAGCAGCGGCTGTCCACCCAGATCGAGAGCGCGTTCGGAGAGATCACGCGCCGCCTATCGGAGCGGACCCAGTGACCGCCGAGGATCCGGACGTCGAACGGGCCGAGATGCTCACCCGGTGGGAGGGCGCAGCGGCCGGTTGGGCCAGGCGCGCCGACCGGGTCCGCGAGATGGGCATGCCCGTGTCGACGTGGATGATCGACCACCTGGCGCTCCAGCCCGGCATGCGCGTGCTCGAGCTCGCGGCCGGACCGGGCGACACCGGCTTCCTCGCCGCGGAGCTGATCAAGCCCGGCGGGATGCTGATCTCGAGCGACGCGACCGAGGCGATGCTGGAGATCGCACGCGGGCGAGCGCGTCAGATGGGGATCGACAATGTCGAATTCAGGCAGCTCGAGCTCGAGTGGATCGACATGGAGACCGCCAGCGTCGACGCGATCCTGTGCCGGTGGGGCGTGATGCTGATCCTCGACCCGCCGGCCGCGGTCCAGGAGATGCGGCGCGTACTGCGCCCCGGCGGTCGGGTCGCGCTCGCGGTCTGGGATGAGTCGAGGCTGAACCCGTGGGCCACGATCCCGGGGCGCGTGCTCGTCGAGCTCGGTCACACCACGCCCGCCGACCCAAACGCCCCAGGAATGTTCACGCTGGGAGCGCCGGGCGTGCTCGCCGAGCTGCTCGAAGGAGCGGGCTTTGTCGACGTCGAGGTCGACGCGGTCGAGCTACCCCGGAGCTACGAGGACCTTGACGCCTACGTCGACGAGCAGTTCGACCTCTCGGGCGTGTTCTCGAAGATCTTCCGTGAGCTCTCCGAGGATGAGCAGGCGGAGGTCAGGCGCAGAATCGGGGAACTTCTCTCCGACTTCGCCACCGACGACGGGTCGATCCGGGTGCCCGGACAGACGCTCGTCGCGGCCGCAAACGCCTGAATGAGATCTTGCTTTATGCGAGCAGGGTTGCAGCGCTTTTCAGCAACGTGGTTGTGGGCGCAAACTGCGTCGCATGCGTTTGCGAACCTTCCTCCCGTTGCTGGCCACCGCGACCCTGGGTTTCCCGGCCGCCGCGTCCGCCGACTTCCCGCACGTCGTCGCCGCCGGCGAGTCGCTGTCGTCGGTCGCTGCTGCCGATGGTGTGACCGTCGGCCAGCTCGCCGCCGCCAACGGCCTCTCGTCGGATGCCCAGCTGGTCAGCGGCACGACGCTGATGATCCCGCCACAGGATGGCGGCGTCGTCTCGGCAGCAGCACCGGTCGACTCTTCGGCGACCACGGCGGCGCCGGTGTCATCGGGCGCATATGTGGTCCAGCCCGGCGACACGCTGTCGGCGATCGCGGCTCAGGAGGGCGTCAGCGTGGCGCAACTCGCGGCCGCAAACGGGCTTGATCCCAACGGCGTCCTGCTCTCCGGCTCGACGCTCCAGCTCTCAGGCTCGCCGTCCGCCACCGCGCAACCGGTCAGCGAGGAATCGAGCCCGGCCGTGTCGAGCAGCGGCGGGTACACCGTCCAGCCGGGCGACACGCTGTCCGCGATCGCCGCGCGCGCCGGGATCTCCGTCGCGCAGCTGGCGGTCGACAACGGTCTTGACCCGAACGGGATCCTCCTCGCAGGGTCGTCGCTCGACGTTCCAGGCTCGTCGTCGGGCACCGCAGAACCGGTGAGCGAGGTGTCGACCCCGACCGTGTCAAGCAGTGGCTACATGGTGGCGCCCGGCGACACGCTGTCGGCGATCGCCGCGCGCTCGGGGGTCTCAGTCTCGGAGCTGGCCGCCGACAACAGCCTCGATCCGAACGGGACGCTGCTCGCCGGCGCCACGATCATGATTCCCGGAGCCAGCGGCTCAACGTCCACAGCCTCAGCCGAGGGCCAGCCGGTCGGCGCGGTTGCCGAGGGCGACCCGACCGCACCGCCGTACCCGACACCGGAGCGGGTCAGCGCGTCCGAGGTCGGGTCGATCGCGACCGCCAACGGGGTGCCGCCGTCGCTCGCCGAGGCGATCGGCTGGCAGGAGAGCGGCTTCAACAACGACCTCGTCTCGACCGCCGATGCCCGGGGCGTGATGCAGATCCTGCCCGGGACGTGGGACTGGATCCAGAAAACGCTCACGCCCAGCGATCCGCTGGCGCCCGCCTCGGCGGCGTCCAACGTCCGCGGCGGCGTGCTGCTCCTGCATTCGCTGCTGGGCTCGACCGGAGGCGACTCCGCCATGGCCGCGGCGAGCTACTACCAGGGGCTGTCGTCGGTCCAGCAGCACGGACTGTTCCAAGACACGCAGCAGTACGTCAACAGCGTGATGGCGCTCGAGCATCAGTTCGGGGGCGGGTAGACGGCGCGGGCTGTGGCGGGTATGTAGCCTGCCGGTCCTATGTTCTACGACGACGACGCTGACCTCACCCTCCTCGACGGCAAGACCGTCGCCATCATCGGCTACGGCTCCCAGGGCCACGCCCACGCGCTGAACCTCCGCGACTCCGGAGTCGAAGTGGTCGTAGGGCTGCGAAGTTCTTCGGGCAGCGTCGCCAAGGCGCGCGAGCACGACCTGACCGTGGCCGAGCCCGCCGACGCCGCGAGTCAGGGTGACATCGTGATGATGCTCGTCCCCGACGAGCTTCACCGACAGGTGTGGGAATCCGGCGTAAAGGACGGGATCGCGTCCGGGAACATGCTGATGTTCGGCCACGGGTTCTCGATCCACTACGAACAGATCGTCCCGCCGCCCGACGTCGACGTGACGCTGGTCGCGCCGAAGGGACCCGGCCACCTCGTCCGCCGGCAGTACGTCGAGGGGTCCGGAGTGCCGTGCCTCGCGGCCGTGCACCAGGACGCGAGCGGCCACGCGCTGGCGCTGGCGCTGGCCTACGCGAAGGGGATCGGCGGCACCCGGGGCGGCGTGATCGAGACGACCTTCAAGGACGAGACCGAGACCGACCTGTTCGGCGAGCAGGCCGTCCTGTGCGGCGGCGTCACCGAGCTCGTCCGCGCCGGCTACGAAACGCTCGTCGACGCGGGCTACGACCCGCGGCTGGCGTACTTCGAGTGCTTGCACGAGCTCAAGCTGATCGTCGACCTGATCTACGAGAAGGGAATCGCCGGGATGCGGTACTCGATCTCGAACACGGCCGAGTACGGCGACCTGACCCGTGGCTCGCGAGTGATCAGCGAGGCCACCCGCGAGGCGATGCGGAAGATCCTCTCCGACATCCAGTCGGGCGACTTCGCGCGCGAATGGATCGCCGAGAACCGCGCCGGCCAGGAGAACTTCAAGCGGATGCGCGAGGAGCAGTCCCGCCACCAGGTCGAGGTCGTCGGCAAAGAGCTCCGCGCCCAGATGGACTGGATCGACACAACGTTCTCGGAATAGCCTCGCCGCCTGTCGGTCGGTCGTTCTCGCTAACTTCGAGGAGCACGACATGACCCAGACCGTTGTCCAGATCCCTGAGCAGCTGAAGCCCGCAGACGGGCGGTTCGGCTCGGGACCGTCCCGAGTTCGTCCCGAGCAGTTGCAGCACCTGGCCGCCGACGGCGCCCACGTGATGGGCACCTCGCACCGCCAGAAGCCGGTGAAGGATCTCGTCTCGCGGATCCGTTCGGGACTGCGCGAGCTGTTCGACCTGCCGGAGGGCTACGAGGTCGCGCTCGGAAACGGCGGGACGACCGCGTTCTGGGACGCCGCCACGTGCTGCCTGGTCCGCGAGCGGGCCCTCCACCTCAGCTACGGCGAGTTCTCCTCGAAGTTCGCCGCGTGCACGCGGAGCGCGCCGTTCCTGCTCGAGCCGATCGTGATCGACGCCCCGGCGGGTGATGCGCCGGAGCCCCGGACCGACGACTCGACGGACGTCGTCGGCTGGGCGCAGAACGAGACCTCGACCGGCGTGATGGTGCCCGTGATCCGCCCGGCCGGGAACGACGCGCTGGTCCTGATCGACGCGACCTCGGCCGCCGGTGGCCTGCCGGTCGACGCGACTCAGGCCGACGTCTATTACTTCGCCCCGCAGAAGGGGTTCGCGTCCGACGGAGGGCTGTGGCTGGCGCTGCTGAGCCCCGCCGCGCAGGAGCGGATCGAGGAGATCGCCGCGACCAAGCCGACCGCCACGCAGGCGACGCGCTGGATCCCCGAGTTCCTCTCCCTGAGCACCGCGTTCGCGAACTCGATCAAGGACCAGACCTACAACACCCCGGCGATCGCGACGCTGCTGTTGCTCGCCGATCAGCTCGAATGGATGCTCGACCGGGGCGGGCTCAAGGCGATGGTCGCGCGGACCACCGCCAGCTCGGGTCACCTTTACGCCTGGGCGGAGGCGCACCCGCACGCCACGCCGTTCGTGAACGACCCGGCCAAGCGCTCGCTGGTCGTCGGGACGATCGACTTCGACGACGAGGTCGACGCCGCCGCCCTGGCCGCGACCTTGCGCGCCAACGGGATCGTCGATGTCGAGCCGTACCGGAAGCTCGGCCGCAACCAGCTGCGGATCGCAATGTTCCCGGCGACCGATCCGGCGGACGTGAAAGCGCTGACCGCGTGCATCGACTACGTGCTGGAGAACCAATGACCCGCGTCCTGGTCGCAGAGAAGATCGGAGACTCGGGCGTCGGCCTGCTCCGGGAGCACTTTGACGTCGAGCTCGGGACCGACTGGAGCCGCGATCAGCTCGCGGAGCGGATCGGCTCCTACGAAGGGATCCTGATCCGTTCGGCGACGAAGCTCGACGCCGAGATGCTCGGCAAGGCCAGCCGTCTGCGTGCAGTCGGCCGGGCGGGCGTGGGGGTCGACAACGTCGACGTGTCCGCCGCGACCAAGCGCGGGATCGTCGTCGCCAACGCTCCTCAATCAAACGTGATCACGGCGGCCGAGCACACGATGGCGCTGTTGCTCGCGCTCGCCCGCAACATCCCGCAGGCTCATGCCTCGCTGACGAGCGGCAAGTGGGAACGCTCGAAGTTCTCAGGGGTGGAGTTGTTCGAGAAGACGCTCGGGATCCTCGGGTTCGGCCGGATCGGGCAGCTCGTGGCCCAGCGGGCTCGCGGCTTCGGAATGCGGATCATCGCCTTCGATCCATATGTCGGCGCCGAGCGCTACCGCGAGCTCGGGGTCGAGAAGGCGGAATCCTCGGACGCCGTCTACGCGGTCGCCGACTTCCTGACGCTGCACCTGCCGAAGACGCCCGAAACCGAGGGGTGGCTCGACGCCGACGCGCTCGAAAAGTGCAAGGACGGTGTCCGCGTGCTGAACGTGGCCCGCGGGCCGCTCGTCGTCGACGAGGACCTGCAGGCCGCGCTCGATTCGGGCAAGGTCGCCGGCGCCGCGCTCGACGTGTTCCGCTCCGAGCCGATCACCGATCACCCGCTGTTCGCCTATCCCAACGTGATCGTGACCCCTCACCTCGGGGCCTCGACCGCCGAGGCCACGGACCGCGCCGGGTACCAGGCCGCCGAGCAGGTGATCGCCGCGCTCACCGGTGGCGTCGTCACCAGCGCCGTCAACGTCCCGGCGATCCCGCCAGAGGACATGCGGCTGCTGGGACCGTTCGTGCCGCTGTGCCGCTCGCTCGGGCGGATCGCGATCGAGCTCGCCCGCGGCTCTTCGATCGACCGCGTCCACACGGAGTTCCTCGGCCGGATCGCCGAACACGACACGCGGCTGCTGTCGATCCACGTGCTCCTCGGCGCCCTCCAGGGACACACCGAAGAAGAGGTCAACGAGGTCAATGCGCCGGCGATCGCCGACGAGCGAGGCATCGGGCTGGCCGAGACCAAGCACACGCAGGTCCGTGACTACACCGACCTGATCCGGGTCAGCGTGTTCTGCGGAGACGACAGCGTCCGCGTCGCCGGAACGCTGATCGGCCGGCGCAATCGCCCCCATCTGCTCGAGGCGTGGGGCCAGCGGTTCGACGTCCAGCTCGAGGATCACATCACGTTGCTGCGCTACCGCGACATCCCCGGCATGATCGGACGGGTGGGCACGATCTTCGGCGCCCATGGGGTGAACATCGTCTCCGCGGCGGTCGGTCGCCAGCCCGACGACAGTGACGGAGCGCAGGGCCGGCTGGCGGCGATGGCGATCACCACCGACACAGCCGTGCCACACGGCGTGGTCGACGAGATCGTCGCCGGCGATGGCTTCGTCGACGGGCGGACCGTCAGCCTGTAAGCGGTTTGGATCTCAGCCGCCATATTGGCGGCTGAGATCCAACGCGGCTGGTAGCGTTGCGCCGTGCGAGCGGTCGTCATCACGCGCCACGGCCCACCCGAGGTGCTGCAGGTCCAGGAGCGAGCCGAGAGCCGCAGCCGGGACCGGGCGAGGTGGTGATCGACGTCCGTGCGGCCGGGATCAACTTCGCCGACCTGATGGCTCGCCTGGGGCTCTATCCAGACGCGCCGAAGCCGCCGTGCGTGATCGGCTACGAGGTGGCCGGAGTGCTCGCGGCCGTCGGCGACGGCGTCGGCGACGGCGTCGGCGACGCCCTGAAGGTCGGGCAGCGGGTGGTGGCTCCGACGCGGTTCGGCGGCTACGCCGAGCTCGTCTCGGCGCTGGCCGATGGCGTCGTCCCGCTCCCCGAGAGCATGAGCTTCGAGGAGGGCGCGGCCGTGCCGATCGCATACGCCACCGCGTGGGAGGGGCTGATCCGCGCCGCGAACCTGCATCGCGGCGAGCGCGTGCTGATCCAGGCGGCCGCCGGCGGTGTCGGGATCGCGGCGACGCAGATCGCCAAGCGCGCCGGCGCCGAGGTCTGGGGCACGGCGTCGCCGGGCAAGCACGACGCGATCCGCGGGTTCGGCGTCGATCACCCGATCGACTACACGCGCCCGGGCTGGGAGCGAACCGTGCCGAAGCTCGACGTGGTCATGGACGCGATCGGCGGCGCCAGCTTCCGTCGCAGCTACAAGTTGCTGAGGGCGGGCGGAAGGCTCGTCTGCTTCGGCGCCTCGGGCATGGTCTCGGGTGAGAACCGGAACATCGCCGCCGCCGCCCGGACAGCGCTCAGCATGCCGTGGTTCAGCCTGATCAAGCAGATGGCGGACTCGAAGTCAGTGATCGGACTGAACATGCTGACGGTGTGGGACGAGTTTCAGTCCGCCGGCCGGTGGCGTGACCCGCTGACCGAGCTGTTGGCCGACGGCACGATCCGCCCCGTCGTCTCAGAGTCGTTCTCGTTCGAGCGTTCCGCTGACGCGCACCGCTTCATCAGCGAGCGGCGAAATGTCGGAAAGGTGGTGCTGCTGCCATGACGGAAGCGGTCGAAACCCAGCCCGTGACCAGGCCACGCGCGCTCGACGCCGGGACGATGTGCGAGGCGTTCCAGCTCACCGCCGCGGAGCGGCCGGACCAGGCGGCGCTGCGGACGATCGGCGATGGGATCTCGATCACGTTCCGCGAGTACGCCGACCGGGTCCGGCGGCTGGCCGGCGGGCTGTATGCGCTCGGCGTGCGGCGCGGCGACACCGTCGCCTGCATGCTCACCAATCGGCCCGAGTTCCACCTGCTCGACACGGCGGCGATGCATCTCGGCGCCACCCCGTTCTCGATCTATAACACCTCGCCGGCGGAGCAGATCGCGTATCTGCTCTCTGATGCCGGCAACCGGGTGCTGATCGCCGAGTCCGGCATTCCTCGACCGGGTCCGGGCGGCGATCGAGCAGACCGGCACGGTCGAGCACCTGATCGTCCTCGACGACCCGCCCGAGGACGCGATCACGCTCGAAGAGCTCGAGGCCGCGCAGCCGGGCGACGACTTTGACTTCGAGGCGAGCTGGCGGGCCGTCAAATCCGACGACGTGCTGACGCTGATCTACACCTCGGGCACCACCGGCCCGCCGAAGGGCGTGCAGCTGACCCACGCCAACGAGCTGGCGGAGTGCCGGGGGATCGACGCCGTCGGCCATCCTCGACCTGGCGGTTCGGTCGTCTCCTTTCTGCCCCACGCCCACATCGCCGACCGGGGGCTGAGCCACTACGCGCAGATGACCTGGGGACACACGGTCACGTGCTGCCCAGATGTGACGCAGGTGTTCGCGCACGTCGCCGACTGCCATCCGACCTTCTGGGGCGGCGTCCCCAGAATCTGGGAGAAGCTCAAGGCCGCGCTTGAGGCAGGTATCGATGCCGACCCCGACGAACAGAGGCGCGACTTCACCAGGGGGGCGATCGACCTCGGGCTGCGCAAGGTGAGGGCCGAGCAGGCCGGGGAGTCGGTCGCGCCGGCGCTGGCCGAAGCGTACGAACGCGCCGAGCGTGACGTGTACTCGAAGATCCGGGCCAGGCTCGGCCTCGAACGCTGCGAGTGGTACATGATCGGCGCGGCGCCGTGCCCGCTCGAGGTGCTCGAGTTCTTCGCCGCCATCGGAATCCCGATCTGCGAGGTCTGGGGCATGTCCGAGACGGCCTCGATCGCGACGCTCGTCCCACCCGACCGGCTCAAGCTCGGGACCGTGGGCCCGCCGATCCCCGGCGTCGAGATCCGCCTCGCCAGCGACGGCGAGATTCTCATTCGCGGCGACACCGTGATGGCCGGCTACCGCAACCAGCCCGAGAAGACGGCCGAGACGATCGACGCCGACGGCTGGCTGCACACCGGCGATATCGGCCAGATCGATGAGGACGGCTACTTGAAGATCATCGACCGCAAGAAGGAGCTGATCATCAACGCGGCGGGCAAGAACATGTCGCCGGCGAACATCGAGCAGCAGCTCAAGATCGGGAGCCCGCTGATCGGACAGGCCATCGCCATCGGCGACCGGCGGCCCTACAACGTGGCGCTGATCGTCCTCGACCCGGATGCCTGCGCCGCGCTGGCGTCGCGACGAGGTCTGAGCGACGCCTCGCTCGAGGCGATGTCGCGGGAGCCCGTCGTGCTGGCCGAGGTCGCCGCCGGCGTCGACCGCGCCAACTTCCACCTCAGCCGCGTCGAGCAGATCAAGCGGTTCAAGGTCCTGCCGTGCGACTGGGCGCCGGCCGGCGATGAGCTGACGCCGACGATGAAGCTCAAGCGAAAGCCGATCTCTGAGAAGTACGCCGCAGAGATCGACGCTCTTTACGAGCGCTGATAACGTTTGCCGCAGATGGCACCCCGCCTCGACCTTCGACTTCTTCTCCTCCCCCTTCGGGGGGAATAGCGCGCCGGCGGCCGCACGTAGCCGCGAACCAGCACCGAGAAGAAGCAAGTTCGAGAACTAGAGAGGGGTGGCATGAACCCGACTGAAGACCCAAACCGAGTACTGATTTTCGACACGACGCTGCGCGACGGCGAGCAATCGCCTGGGATCTCGCTGAACACCCAGGAGAAGCTCGAGATCGCGCAGCAGCTCGCGCGGCTGGGAGTCGACGTGATCGAGGCTGGGTTCCCGATCACCTCGCCCGGGGACTTCGAAGCCGTCCAGGCGATCTCTCGGACCGTCGACGGTCCGATCATCGCCGGGCTGGCCCGGACCCACGTAGCCGACATCGACGCCGCCTGGAACGCCGTCAAGGACGGCGGAGCGGCCGCGGATCCACACATTCATCTCGACCTCTGACATCCACATCCAGCACCAGCTCCAGACCACGCGCGAGGACGTCAAGGGCCAGGCCCGGGCGGCGGTCGCCCAAGCCAAGCAGTACGTCGACGACGTCGAGTTCTCGCCGATGGACGCGACGCGGGCCGACGTCGAGTACACCGCCGAGGTGTGCCAGATCGCGATCGATGAGGGGGCGACCACGATCAACATTCCCGACACGGTCGGCTACGCGATGCCGGACGAGTACAGCGCCTATCTGGCGAAGCTCTACGAGCTCGTCCCGGATCTACGGGGAGTGGTTCTTTCCGTCCACTGCCACGACGACCTCGGCCTGGCCGTGGCGAACTCGTTCGCGGGGCTGCTCGCCGGTGCCCGCCAGGTCGAGTGCGCCATCAACGGGATCGGCGAGCGGGCGGGCAACGCCTCGCTCGAGGAGATCGTGATGCTCCTGCACACGCGCGCGCCTGACGTCGGCCTGCACACCGGTGCCGTAACCAAGGAGATCGCGCGGACGTCGCGGCTGGTCTCACGGCTCACCGGCTATCCCGTGCAGCCGAACAAGGCGATCGTCGGCCGCAACGCGTTCGCTCACGAGTCCGGCATCCACCAGGACGGCGTGCTCAAGGAGCGCACCACCTACGAGATCATGGACGCGACCACGGTCGGGCTCGACGCCAACTCGATCGTCCTCGGCAAGCACTCCGGCCGCCACGCGTTGCAACAGACGCTCGCCGAGCTGGGGTTCGAGCTCTCCGGTCAGGGGCTGAACACCGCGTTCAAGCGGTTCAAGGAGATCGCGGACAAGAAGAAGCACGTGACAGCGATGGATCTCGAGGCGCTGGTCACCGACGAGCTGCGCGAGGAGATCGCGGGCTACCAACTCGAGTGGTTCGACGTCGAGGCCTCCTCGCGCCGTCCCCCGCACGCGACGGTCGGCGTCCGGACGCCTGACGGAGAAGTCGTCACGGGCTCGTTCACCGGCGACGGACCCGTCGACGCGATCTTCCGCGCGATCAACGCCGCCACGGGAATCGACGGCCGCCTGCGCGAGTTCCGCGTGGACGCTGTGACCGGCGGTCAGGACGCGCTCGGGGAGACTTCGGTCGTGCTCGAGGTCGGTGGCGTCGGCGGCTCTGGCCAGGGCGTCTCGACCGACATCCTCGAGGCCGGCGGGCGCGCGTACGTACGGGCGCTGTCCAACGCCGTGCGCCGCCATGCGATCGCCGCCGCCGAGGAGGCACTCGCAGGGCAGGCGAGCGCCGAGGCGGTCACGGCTCCGTAGAGCGCTCGGCCAGCGCCAGCCCCTGCCGGTACCCCGCGGCCAGCACCCGGCCGCGGGGCCCGCGGTCCATGAAGTTGGTGCCCATCGCCGCGGCGCACTCGAGGTTCGGGGCAACCGTCTGCACGGTGGCGCCCCGGCGGCGCAGCACCATTGCCTCGATCGACACCGCCGAGCGGGCGACGCTGCGGATCACCCCGAGCACGGTCTGGCTGCCGGTGATGCTGGCGGTCGGGATGAGGCACAGCACGTAGGTCTCGCGGCCGGCCGGCGCGACGTCGAGGTTGGTCGGGCTCCAGACGCCGCCGTCGACATACTCGCGCTGGCCGATCGCCACCGGCGCGAACAGCCACGGGACTGTGCACGAGGCCTCGACCGCCTCCCCGACGGAGGCGGCGGGCGCCCCCGGGCTTCCGAATACGACCCGGCGGCCGGACCCGCGGTCGACCGCCACCACTCGAAGCCGGCCGTCGAACCGGGCGGCTGAGCTGTCCACCTGCCGGCGCAAGCCGTCGAGCGTGTCGCTCGGCCGGGGGAGCCTGCGCAACAGCGCCGCGCGCATCACGGCGCCACCGGGCGCGGCGATCCCGAGCGCCAGCGGCGCGAACGTCGACGCCGCCGCCATCGTCCACGCCCCGGCGCGACGGGCGGCATCGACCGCCGCCGCCGCGAGGCCCGTGACCGGGGGAGGCCCGGCAAGCTCGAGCGCCGTGCCCACGGACGCTGGCCGGCGGGGCGCGTTGCCAGCGACGAGGTGCGCCGCGACGATCGACCCTGCCGAGGTGCCGACGTAGTGCTCGCAGCCGCACAGGTCAAATCCCGTGGCGTCCTCGACGCCCGCCAGCACTCCCATCATCCACGCCTCTCCGAGCACGCCGCCGCCGCCGAGTACGAGCACGTCGGGTCGGGTCAGCATCGTTTCGATGCTAGTGAGGGATCGGTGCATCCACCCCGACTGCGCCCCGGCGTACGTGATAACGTACGTTTGTATGACGACTTCAGACGCGCATGGTTCCGTCGGTTCACGCGTCCGGGCCCTGCGGGAGGCGATGGACTTGTCGCTGCGCGACCTCGCCGATCGCTCCGGCGTGAGCGCGCCGATGCTCTCGCAGGTCGAGCGAGGCGAGACGAGCCCGACGCTCCATGTCGCCGCGCGGATCGCGGCCGGCCTCGAGCTTCGCCTCTCGCAGCTGCTGCGGCTCGATGAGGACGGCGCGGTCACGATCGTGCGGAAGGCCGAGCGGCGCAAGGGCCCCGGCCGCGCAAAGGGCCACAGCTACGAGATCCTGTCCCCGCCGCTCCCCGGCCAACGGGCCGAGCTCTCGCGCCACACGCTGGCGCCCGGCGCGATCACCGGCGGCCCGGGCGACCCCCCGATGCACGAGCCCGGCAGCCGCGAGACGGCGCTCGTCGAGTCCGGCACGGTGGCGCTCGAGATCGACGGCGCCCGGCACGAGCTCCAGGCCGGCGACTGCGTGACCTTCGACGCGGACCTGCAGCACCATTTCGAGAACCCCGGACCCGAGGAGGCGCGGCTGCTGGCCGTGGTCAGCGCCGGCCTTCGCAGGAGCTGACCCATGCCACAGACACTGTTCGACAAGATCTGGGAGGCCCACGAGGTCGCGCCCAGCCTGCTGTACATCGACCTGCACCTCGTCCACGAGGTGACCAGCCCGCAGGCGTTCGACGGGCTGCGCCTCGCGGGACGGAAGGTCCGCCGCCGCGACCGGACGCTCGCGACCGTCGACCACAACGTTCCCACCGATGGCACCGCGGTCGCGGCGCAGATCCGAGACGAGCTCTCGCGGGTGCAGGTGGAGACGCTCGAGCGCAACTGCGAGGAGTTCGGGGTCCCGCTGTACTCGCTGGGCTCTGAGCGCCAGGGAATCGTCCACGTGATCGGCCCGGAGCTGGGGGTCACCCAGCCCGGAATGACGATCGTGTGCGGCGACTCGCACACGGCCACCCACGGGGCGTTCGGCGCGCTCGCATTCGGAATCGGCACCAGCGAGGTCGAGCACGTGCTGGCGACGCAGTGCCTGGTCCAGTCCAAGCCCCGTTCGATGCGGATCGCCTACGACGGCGAGCTCGGCTTCGGCGTGACGGCCAAGGACCTGATTCTTGCCACGATCGGGCAGATCGGCGTGGCCGGCGCCGTTGGCCACGTCGTCGAGTACGCCGGGGACGTGATCAAGTCGCTGTCGATGGAAGGTCGGATGACCGTGTGCAACATGACGATCGAGGGCGGGGGGCGCGCCGGGATGATCGCCCCCGACGAGACCACTTTCGAATTCGTTCTCGGACGGCCGGGAGCCCCGTCCGAGCTGCCGAACTCCTGGGGCGAGCTGTACACGGAGCCCGGCGCCGAGTTCGACCGCGAGGTCAAGGTCGACGCCGGCGCGATCAGCCCGATGGTGACGTGGGGCACGACCCCGGGGATGGTCGTCCCCGTGACCGAGTCCGTGCCCGAGCCAAGCTCCGAGCAGGACGAGCGGGCGCTCGACTACATGGGCCTGACGGCCGGAACCCCGATCCAGGAGATCAAGGTCGACCGCGTGTTCATCGGCTCTTGCACGAATTCGCGGATCGGCGATCTGCGCGCGGCCGCGGCGGTCGTGGACGGCCACACGGTTTCGGGCGAGGTCTACGCGATGGTGGTACCCGGGTCCGCACAGGTGAAGGCCGAGGCCGAGCGCGAGGGCCTCGACCAGGTCTTCCGGCGGGCCGGGTTTGACTGGCGCGGCGCCGGCTGCTCGATGTGCCTCGGCATGAACCCGGACATCGCCGCCGCCGGGGAGCGCGTCGCCTCGACATCCAACCGCAACTTCGAGGGGCGCCAGGGCCGGGGCGCGCGCTCGCATCTCGTCTCTCCCCAGATGGCCGCCGCGGCCGCGATCGAGGGCAGGTTCGTCGACATCAGGAGCTGGGAGTCATGAAGGCGATCGAAACCATCACCGGACCCGTCAGCGTGCTGAACCGCGCCGACGTCGACACCGACCAGATCATCCCCAAGCAGTTCCTGAAGAGGGTCGCGCGGACGGGGTTCGGGGACTTCCTGTTCTACGACTGGGCCAAGGAGCCCGGGTGGGACCTGCCCCCCAACCCGATCCTCGTCGGCGGGCGCAACTTCGGCTGCGGGTCGAGCCGCGAGCACGCGGCGTGGGCGCTCGAGGACTACGGGTTCCAGGCGATCATCGCGCCGAGCTTCGCCGACATCTTCCGGTCCAACTGCACGAAGATCGGGCTGCTGCCGGTGCAGCTGACCGACGAGGAGTGCGCGGCGATCGCTGAGGTCGGCGAGGCGCAGGTCGACTTGCAGGCCCAGGAGGTCCGCTGGCCCGGAGGCGCCGCCCACTTCGAGATCGACCCCCAGATCAAGCACCGGCTGCTGGGCGGCCTCGACGACATCGCCGCGACGCTCGCCGAGGACAGCGAGGCGATCGACGCCTACGAGCGCGGTCACGAGCGGCCCGGCCCGGTCACGACCGCCCTATGAGCCGGCCTGCATCTCGCGACTGGGACGCGGCGTCGTACGACCGCGTCAGCGACCCGCAGCTCGAGTGGGCGGTGGAGCAGCTCGAACGGCTACCGCTCGCCGGCGACGAGATCGTGCTCGACGCCGGTTGTGGCTCGGGTCGCGTCACCGCGCTGCTCGCCGATCGCGTGCCCCGAGGCCGCGTGTATGCCGTCGACGTGGCGCCGTCGATGGTCGAGCACGCGCGCGCGTCCCTCGGCGAACGCGCGACCGTCCTCTGCCAGGACCTCGTCGAGCTCGACCTGCCCGAGCCCGTCGACGCGATCTTCTCAAACGCCACGTTCCACTGGATCCACGACCACGACGCGCTGTTCGCGGCGCTGGCGCGGGCCCTGAAGCCGGGTGGGCGGCTCGTGGCGCAGTGCGGCGGGCGCGGGAACATCGACTCGTTCAGGACGACCGCCGACATGGTGGCCTCGGAGGAGCCGTTCGCCGAGTACTTCGCCGACTGGCAGCGGCCATGGAATTACGCCACCGACACTGACACCGCCGAGCGGCTGCAGCGGGCCGGGTTCGAGAACGTCGCCTGCTGGCTGCAGCCCAAGGATGTGACGCCCGAGGACCCGAAGCAATTCGTGCAGACGGTGTGCCTCGTGCGTCACCTCGACCCGCTTCCGCCACAGTTGCGGGACGAGTTCATCGACCAGGTACTGGCGCGATGCAGTCACCCACTTGTGCTGAAATACGTGCGGCTGAACATGACGGCGCGGATAGCCCGTAGCATGTAGTGCACTGTTATCTGGGGGGGCGGAGGTTTGTGGCGTTGACTTGTATGTGGCGGTGGGTGCTTGGCGCAGCGACGCGGCACCGGATGGTGACAGGCATCGTGTGCCTCGCGGCGGCCACATCGGGGGTATGGGCGATCGCGTCGGGCGATGCAGTCCAGGCGGCAACCGGGCCGGGTCCGTTGCCAGCCGTGTTCAGCCTCACGAGCGGGGGCAGATTCGTGCCCGGGTCGTTCTTCGGAATCTCGACCGAGTACGACCAGCTGACGACCTACGAGAACGCCGGACCGCTGTTCGACCGCGCGCTGTCGATCATGCGGCCGCAGGACGGAAGCAAGATGACGCTGAGAATCGGGGGCAAGTCCGCCGACCACACGTTCTGGGAGACCTCGCCGCCGAATTACCCGCGACAGGTCATCAGGCTCGGGCCGAAGTGGATGGACAACCTGAAGGCGCTGGTTCATCAGGAGCACCTGCGCGTGATGCTCGACCTGAATCTAGCCGTCCACTCGCCGTCGCTCGAGGCGAGCTTCGCCCAGGCGGCGCGCAAGGCGCTGGGGCCGGGGACCCTGGCCGGCCTCGAGATCGGGAACGAGCCCGACCTGTACTGGCGCCAGCCGTGGTTGGCGAAGTCGCGGATCGCCACCACCAGCGCCGCCACGCCGCAGCACTGGACGATCAACTACTCGCCCGCTAACTACCGGCGCGACTTTAGCTCCTACGCCCGCACGCTGCAGGCGAAGGTGCCGGGGATTCCGATCGGCGGACCCGAGATCATCTCCAACAAGGCGCCGTGGCTCGGCTCGATCGAGGGGCTCGGGAAGCTGGATCCCGGATTCATCACGATCCACCGCTATGCATCGTCCTCCTGCTGGCCGAAGACGTCCCCGTTCTGGCCGACGATCGCGATCATGCTCGGCGAGGGTTCTTCGGCGGGACTCGCGAACTCGGTTAGGAGCGCCGTCGAGTTCGCCCACAGCAGGCACGAGGCGCTGCGACTGACCGAGGTCAACTCGATCAGCTGTGGGGGCAACCCCGGCGTCGCCAACGCGTTCGCGACGGCGCTGTGGGCGCCCGACGCGCTGTTCTCGATGATCCAGGCCGGGGTCGACTCGGTCAGCTGGCATATTCGCCCGGGCCAGCTCAACGCCCCGTTCCTGTTGCCGGGCAACGGGATCCAGGCGATGCCCGAGCTGTACGGACTCGCCGTGTTCGCACAGATGATCACGCCGGGGGCTGAGCTCCTGAATTCCACCGTCTCCTCGGCCCTGCACGTCAAGGGCTGGGCAGTACGGACGGGACGCGGAACCAGGGTTCTGCTGATCAACAAGGGCGGGCGGCCGGCCAATGTGACGCTCCGCTTGGGGACGGGCAACCAGCCCGGGTTCGTTCGCCGTCTGACCGCACCGTCGATCGTTGCCGAAAACGGCGTCACCTGGGGCGGCCAGCGCATCAACTCACAGGGTCACTGGGCTGGCCACCTGGTGACGACGAAGGTCGGTGGGATCGACGGCGTCTACCACCTGGCGCTGGCCGGATACAGCGCGGCGCTCGTCAGCGTCTGGCATTGAACTATCGTCCCGCCGGCAATGGCCCGCAAAATCGTGCTCCTGCCCGGCGACGGGATCGGTCCCGAGATCATCGAGCCCGCCGTCCGGGTTCTCGACGCGGTCGCGCCGGGCGAGCTCGAGTACGAGTCGCACCTGTTCGGCGGTGCTTCGATCGATGAGTACGGCACCGCACTCACCGACGAGACGTTGGCCGCGTGCCGAGCCGCCGATGCCGTGCTCCTGGCCGCGGTCGGCGGTCCCAAGTGGGACACCACCGATCCGTCGAAGCCCCGACCAGAGCAAGGGCTGCTCGGCCTCCGTAAAGCGCTCGGATTGTTCGCCAACCTGCGGCCGGTCAGACCGGTGCCGGCGCTTTACGACGCGAGCCCGCTCCGGCGCGAGATCATCGACCAAACCGACATGCTCGTCGTGCGCGAGCTGACCGGCGGGATCTACTTCGGCGAGAAGACGCGGACCGCTGACTCGGCGTCCGACGCATGCGTGTACACGCGGGCGGAGATCGAGCGGATCGCCCGGACCGCGTTCGGCGCCGCCCGCTCGCGGGTTACCAGCGTCGACAAGGCGAACGTGCTCGAGACCAGCCGGCTGTGGCGCGAAGTCGTGCGAGAGGTGCACGCCGGGGAGTTCCCCAACATCGAGCTCGAGCATCTGCTGGTCGACAACGCCGCGATGCAGCTGATGGCCGCACCCCGCCACTTCGACGTGATCGTCACCGAGAACATGTTCGGAGACATCCTCAGTGATGAGGCAGCGATGCTCACCGGGTCGATCGGGATGCTTCCGAGCGCCTCGCTGGGGGACGGCGGGCCGGGGCTGTTCGAGCCTGTCCACGGCTCCGCGCCCGACATCGCGGGCACCGGGGCGGCGAATCCGCTCGCGATGTTCCTGTCCGCGGCGATGATGCTGCGCCACGGACTCGCTATGGAGGCGCAGGCGGCGGCGATAGAATCGGCCGTCGATCGAGCGCTGGCGCAAGGCCTTCGCACGCCCGACTTGGGAGGCGACGCAACTACGGAGCAGGCCACCCAGGCAGTCCTCAAAAATCTCTAAGGAGCGGAGTACTCGTGGAACAAGCGGACCTCATCTGGCACAACGGAGAGATGGTCGCCTGGGAGGACGCAAAGGTCCACGTACTCACGCACGGCCTGCACTATGGGACCGGGGTGTTCGAGGGCGAGCGCGCCTATGACACGCCTCAGGGGCCGGCGATCTTCCGCCACCAGGATCATCTCGACCGGCTGTTCAAGTCCGCCGAGCTGTACTACATGCCGATCCCGTACACGCTCGAGGAGCTGCGCGCCGCCACCCACGAGCTGATCGCAGCCAACGAGCTGCGCGAGTGTTACATCCGCCCGATCGTGTTCCGCGGCTACGGGCAGATGGGCCTGTACCCGCTCGACTCACCGGTCGACGTCTCGATCGCGGCGTGGCCGTGGGGCGCGTACCTCGGTGAGGAGGGCAAGCTCCAGGGCATCCGCGCCAAGCTCTCGAGCTGGCGACGGATTCCCCACGACGCCCTGATCCCGCACGCGAAGGCGTGTGGTCAGTACCTCAACAGCGTGCTGGCCAAGATCGAGGCGTCGAAGGCCGGCTACCAGGAGGCGATCCTGCTCGACTCGCATGGGTTCGTGTGCGAGGGCTCGGGCGAGAACATCTACGTCGTCCGCGACGGCCGGGTCCTCACGCCGCCGCAGACGGCGGGGATCCTCGACGGCGTCAGCCGCAAGTCGATCATCCAGATCGCGGCCGACCTCGGGATCGAGCTGGTCGAGCGCGACATCGCGCGGGCCGAGCTGTACCTCGCCGACGAGGTGTTCCTGTCCGGCACGGCGGCGGAGCTCGTCCCCGTGCGCGAGATCGACGATCACACGATCGGGGCCGGTAAGCCGGGCCCGATCACAGGCGAGATCCAGCGCGTCTTCGATGATGCGCTCCACGGACGCGACCCGCGCTATGCCAAGTGGCTCGACGTGGTGAAGGTGCCGTCCAAGGCGGTCTAGTGGCGGGCACGCGGAGCGAGCGGCGAATTACGGAGGCGGCCGGCGCCTCGCGCTGACCGCTGCCCTAGTTCGCCCGCCGCACCGACCCCCAGGAGTCCTCCGCAATGACCAGGATCCAGCTTTACGACACGACCCTTCGCGACGGCATGCAGGGTGAGGGCATGTCGCTCTCGGCCCAGGAGAAGCTGAGCGTCGCACACCGCCTCGACGATCTCGGGATCGACCTGATCGAGGCCGGGTTCCCGAGCTCGAACCCCAAGGAGCTTGAGCTGTTCGAGCTAATCGAGCGCGAACGGTTCGGACATGCGCAGGTGGCCGCGTTCGGGATGACCCGCCGGCGCGGCGTCGCCGCCGATCAGGACCCGGCGCTGCGAGTACTGGCCAAGTGCTTCGCGCCTGTGTGCACGCTCGTCGGCAAGACGTGGCGTCTGCACCTGGAGAAGGTGCTGAAGGTCGACGGCGACGAAAACCTCCGGATGATCGAGGAGTCGGTGGCGTTCCTGGTGGCGCAGGGCAAGCGGGTCGTCTACGACGCCGAGCACTTCTTCGACGGCTTTGCGGCCGATCCGGCGTACGCCGTCAGGTGCCTTGGCGCCGCGGCCTCGGCGGGCGCCGAGACCGTCGTCTGCTGCGACACCAACGGCGGCACGCTCCCAGATCAGGTGGGTCTGGCGATGGCGTCCGTGGTCGAGGCGGCGGGATTGGCTGGAGTCCGGGTGGGGATCCACTGCCACGACGACGCCGGCTGTGGCGTCGCGAACTCCCTCGCCGCGGTCCAGCGCGGCGCCACCCACGTCCAAGGGACGGTGAACGGTTACGGGGAGCGGTGCGGCAACGCGAACCTCGTCTCGATCATCCCCAACCTGCAGCTGAAGCTCGGCTACGAATGCTTGACGAGCGAGCAGCTCGCGGCGCTCACGCCCGCGGCGCATTTCCTCGACGAGCTCCTGAACTTCACGCCGGACCCCGATCAGCCGTACGTCGGTCGCAACGCGTTCGCCCACAAGGGCGGGATGCACGTCGCCGGGATCGCCGCGGATCCGGCCACGTTCGAGCACGTCGACCCAGGGGTCGTGGGGAATCGGCGCGAGGTGCTGATCTCCGAACTCTCGGGGAAGGGAACCGTTCATGCGCGGGCCCGCGAGGCGGGGATCGAACTCGATGATCCCGCCGCCACGCGCGTCGTCGAGCGCGTCAAGGACCTCGAGCACCGTGGCTACCACTATGAGGCCGCCGGTGGCTCGTTCGAGCTGCTGCTCCGCCGGGAGACGGGTGAGTATGAGCCGCTCTTCCGGCTCGAGTCGTGGCGGGCGATCGTCGAGAAGCGGGCCGACGGCCGCGTCGAGACCGAGGCGACGATCAAGATCTGGGTCGACGGCGAGCGCTACGTGCGGACGGCCGAGGGAAACGGCCCTGTGAACGCGCTCGACCGTGCGCTGCGCGACGCGCTCGTCGAGATCCACCCGCACCTCGCGGACATCGACCTCGTCAACTTCAAGGTCAGGATCCTGGACGAGGCGAAGGGGACGGGCGCGATCACCCGCGTGCTGCTCGATGCCTCCGACGGGGATCAGGTGTGGGGCTCGATTGGCGTCTCGGAGAACGTGATCGAGGCATCGTGGGAAGCGCTCGTGGACTCGCTCGAGTACGGGATGCACGTGGCTGGACTGGTGACGCGGCCGGCTCGAGGGACGGGGGCGTGAGCTCGGTCTCGCAACGGTCGCTTCCGCTGGCCCGCCCGGTGCTCGGGTCCCGCGAGGAAGAGCTGGTGCTCGAGGTGCTGCGCTCGGGGCAGCTGTCGCTGGGCCCTCGCCTTGCCGAGTTCGAGCAGGCGTTCGCCGCGCGTGTCGACGCTCCGTTCGCGAGCGCCGTTTCCAGCGGGACGGCCGGGCTGCACCTGGCGCTGCGGGCGGTCGGCGTGAGCGACGGCGATGAGGTCATCACCAGCCCGTTCTCGTTTGTGGCCAGCGCCAACGTGGCTGTCTACGAGCGTGCCCGGCCGGTGTTCGCGGACATCGACCCGGCGACGCTGAACCTCTCGGTGGAGGCGACGGCGGCAGCCGTTACCTCGCGGACGACAGCTCTGTTGCCGGTGCACATCTTCGGCTATCCCTGCGACATGGCCGGGTTCGAGGCGCTCGGGCTCCCGATCGTCGAGGACGCCTGCGAGGCGCTCGGCGCCACCTATGCCAACGGGGTGCCGGTCGGTGGCCGGGGCCATCCCGCCGTGTTCGGCTTCTACGCGAATAAGCAGCTCACAACCGGCGAGGGCGGGATGATCGCGCTCTCCGCCGAGGCGATGAAGGAGCGGATCGATTCCGAGCGCAACCAGGGGCGCGCCCCCAACATGGACTGGCTCGACCACGACCGGCTCGGCTACAACTACCGTCTCTCGGACATCGCGTGCGCGCTCGGGCTGGCACAGCTCGAGCGGCTCGATTCGCTCCTGGAGGGGCGGTCGCGGGTCGCGGCGCTGTACGGGTCGGCGCTGGCGTTGATCGAGGGTCTGTCGCGGCCGTGCCCCGACTCCGGCGGCAACCGCCGGGGCTGGTTCGTCTACGTCGTGCAGCTGCCGCGGGCGGTCGATCGCGATTCGGTGGTGCGGGCGCTGGCCGCGCGCGATGTGCCGAGCAAGCCGTACTTCCCGGCGGTTCACCTGATGAGCTATTACCGCGACCAGTTCGGCCACCGGGAGGGAGAGTTCCCGGTGTGCGAGGACGTCGCCGCGCGCTCGATCGCGCTTCCGTTCTTCCCAGAGATGACCGAGGGCCAGGTGGAGATGGTCGCCTCGGCCCTGACGGACGTGTTGGAGCCACACAGGCGGACAGCGGGCTGAAGCGCGCGCTGCCGGCATCTCTGCTCGCCGCCCTGCTCGGTCTGGGAGTGGCCCTGGGCCCGGGTTCGATGCTGGCATCGGCCCGCCGCACGAATCGAGGGCCGAGTGCCCATGCAGCATCGTGCCCGACAGGCGCGGCCGTCCGGGTTGCCGCGGGGGGACGGATGGGGATCCTCGGTAAGGGTTCCTGGTCGTGGTTCGCCGATCCCCGCGCGGTCGACATCGACTCTCCCTACGACGAGACGATCGTGGGCTGGATCGGCTGGACGGGGGCGGTGACTGTCGCCGCGCTCGACCCTCGGTGTGGCGTGCAACAGACCTACGTGGTAGGCCATCTGTTCCACGACGACCACGGTGCGCCGGCGCTCCTCGTCGAGCCCGACAAGCAGCTCACCGCGTTCTGGTCAGGCCACAACGGCCGGATGATGTTTTACCGCACGACGGTCAACCCCGGTGATATCAGCTCCTGGGGTCCCGTCAAGAAGATCGGGTCGGGGCTGCCGGGGGACCTCGGCTTCACCTACCCGAACCCGGTACTGCTCTCCAGCGAGGGCGAGAAGCTGTACCTGTTCTGGCGGGGCGCCGACTACAGCGCCGACTATCAGACCAGGGGTTTGAACGGTCGATGGAGCCCGGCGCGGAAGGTGATCCACAATCCCGGCCAGCGCCCGTACGTGAAGGTCGCGAGCAACGGCCGCAACACAATCGCGTTCGCCTACACCAACGGCCACCCACGCGAGACGACCACGAGCATCTACTACGCCGCCTACCGCGCCGGCTGGCTGCGCCACGCCGACGGCCGGCCGATCGCCCGGCTCGGCAGCGGTCCGATCCTGCCGGACCGGGGAGATCTCGTCTATGACGCCTCGAAGACCCACGTGTCGAGCTGGGTCTGGGATGTGGCGCTCGACTCGCGGCAACGGCCGGTGATCGTCTACGCGACGTTCCGCTCGCTCTCCAATCACGCCTACTGGTACGCCCGTTGGGACGGTCAGCGGTGGGTGTCGCACTTCATGACCTACGCCGGTCCGACGATCAGCCCGGGGACGATCGAGACCGAGTATTCGGGTGGAATCGCGATCGACCACGCCGATCCGTCGATCGTTTACCTGTCGCGCAAGGTGAACTCGTTGTTCGAGATCGAGCGGTGGGCGACCAAGGACGGCGGCTACACCTGGCATCACGCGACGGTCATCCGTACGCCAGGCGCCGGCAACGTCCGGCCGGTGGTCCCACGCGGTGGCGGCAGGGGGCTGATCAAGCTGCTGTGGTTGCACGGGCACTACATCAGCTACACGGCGTACCGGACCTCGATCGCCTACCTGCGGTGACCGCGTTCTGGCGGGCGGCTGCGGGTCCCTGGGGGCCGTCTCCTACCATGGCGGCCCCATGTCGCGATTCGCCGAGCCCCAGGACGCCGCCTTCCGGCGGCTGAATGACTCTCTTGCCTTCGACCGACGGCTGGGGCCGTTTGACGTCCAGCAGTCGCGAGCGCACGCGGCGATGCTCGCGTCGCGGGGGATCATCTCCGATTCCGAGCGCGACGAGCTCGATCAGGCGCTGACGCAGGCCGGACGCGAACTCGCCGACGGAACGTTCCCGTTCGCCGATGGCGACGAGGACATTCACATGGCGATCGAGCGTCGCGTGACCGAGCTCGCGGGAGCTGTCGGAGGAAAGCTCCACACGGCGCGCTCGCGCAACGATCAGGTGGCGACGGACATGGCGCTGTTCGTACGGTCGTGCACTGAGCGGGCGCGGGCGTCGATCGAGGCGCTGGCCCGAACGATGATCGACGTAGCCGAGCGCCACCTCGACTGGCCGATGCCCGGCTACACCCATCTTCAAAGGGCCCAACCCGTGTACCTGAGCCATCACCTGCTCGCCTACGTGTGGATGCTCGTTCGGGATCGCGATCGGTTTCTTGGCGTCGCCGACGCGACCTCGTCGCTGGCGTTGGGGGCGGGCGCGCTGGCGGGCGTCAACTTCGACACCGACCGCGTGGCTTTTGGCCCGCGAGCTCGGGTTCGACCGGCCCGCCGAGAACTCGATCGACGCCGTCTCGAACAGGGATTTCGTGCTCGACTACCTGGCGGCGGCGGCGACCTGCGCGACCCATCTGTCGCGGCTCGGGGCCGAGATCGTGTTGTGGTCGAGTGAGGAGTTCGGCTTCTGCGAGGTGTCCGACGCGTGGGCGTCCGGCTCGTCAATCATGCCGCAGAAGAAGAACCCCGACGCCGCCGAGCTGCTGCGGGCCAAGGCGCCGCGGGTCGCCGGGCATCTGGTCGCGCTCCACGGCGTGATGCACGGACTGCCGCTCACCTACAACAAGGACATGCAGGAGGACAAGGAGCATCTGTTCGACACGGTCGACACGCTCGAGCTGTGCCTGGTGGCGGCGGACGGCATGATGTCGACGATCTCGTTCCGCCGCGAACGGCTCGCCGAGGCCGCCACCGACGAGCTGCTCGCCGCCACCGACATCGCCGACCTGCTCGTCCGCCGCGGTGTTCCGTTCCGCGAGTCGCACGGGATCGTGGCCGGGATCGTGCGCCAGGCGATCGACCAGGGTGTGCCGCTGTCGGAGCTGACCGCCGAGCAGCTCGCCGAGCATTCGCCGGTCCTCGACGACGAGTTCTACGCGGTGCTGCGGCAAGGGGCGTGGCTCGAGTCGAAGGTGTCCGAAGGCGGGACCAGCCTGGCGCGGGTCCGTGAGCAGCTCGACCGTGCCCGCGTGGCGGTAGACGCCCAGGCCTAGCCTTGGACGCCGAGTTCTATGACCGCCCGGTGCTCGAGGTGGCGGAGGATCTGATCGGTTGCGTCGTCAGTCGCGGCGACACATCCGGAGTGATCGTCGAGACCGAGGCCTACCACCACTCCGAGCCCGCCTCTCACGCGTTCGTGGGGCTGACCCCTCGGACTCGGACGCTGTTCGGCCCGCCCGGCCGCGCCTACATGTATCTCTCCTATGGCATCCACGCGTGCCTGAACGCCGTGTGCGAGCCGGTCGGCGTTGGAGCCGCCGTGCTGATCCGGGCGCTGGAGCCGGCTTCGGGTCTTGATCAGATGCGTGCGCGGCGACGGGTCGAGCGGATCGAGGATCTGTGCTCAGGTCCGGGCAAGCTGACCCAGGCGCTCGGGATCGAGCTCGCTGACAACGGCGTTGATCTTTCCGAAGGCCCCGTCCTCATCTCTGAGCGGCCGGGCGGCTGGGAGCACCCGCGCGTGTCCACCGATGTGCGGATCGGGATCACCAAGGCGACTGAGCTGCCGTGGCGGTTCTGCGCGACCGGGAGCCGGTTCGTCTCGCGTCGCGTGAAGGCGCGGGCGGCTTCGTAGGCCGCGGTTCCTTGGCGCGACCGGCCTTGTTAGCCGCCGCCTCCGCCACCGCCGAGGCCGGCACCGCCCGAACCTGCACCGCCGCCGCCTGAGCCGCCGCCACCCCCGCCGCCGGTTCCGCCGCCACCGCCGCCGCCCGTGGTCCCGCCACCGCCGCCGGTTCCGCCGCCACCGCCGCCGCCTGTGGTCCCGCCACCGCCGCCGGTTCCGCCGCCACCGCCGCCTGTGGTCCCACCGCCACCGCCGGTTCCGCCGCCGCCACCCGTGGCGCCACCGCCACCGCCTGTGGTCCCGCCGCCACCCGTGGCGCCGGCGCCACCGCCGGTCGCGCCGGCGGCGGTGTTGCCCGCTCCGGTAGCACTACCGGTGCTCGGGGGGGCCGCGGTGGACCCAGACCCAGTGGCCACGCTGGAGCTGTCCGCGGTCGTTGTGCTTAGCGAATGAGCGCTCTTGGGATGCTCGGAGGCATAGATCTGGAGCGCCTGGGTCATGAAGTTCTGCCAGATGATCGCCGGGTAGGTCCCGCCCTCGACCGGGGCGCCGTTGTAGTCGGTCGCCATCGAGATCAGCCCCTTCGGAAACCCGACCCAGACCGCCGTTGTCAGCTCGGGCGTCCAGCCAACGAACCAGGCGTCCCCGTAGTTCGACGTGGTGCCTGTCTTACCGGCGACCATCACGCCCGGGATCTGCGCACTCGTGCCGGTCCCGTGCTCGACGACGCCCTGCAGCAGTTCCTGGACCGTCGCGGCGATGCTCGCCGGGATTATCCGTTTGTACGTGGGCTTGTCGTCGTACGCCTTCGCCGAGCTTGCGCACACGTGGGCCGGACAGTTGATCTGGGCGATCCCCGTCGGGCCCTCGTCAGGCGCGCCGAGGCGACGGTTGTAGACGCGCAGCCCGCCAGTGGCGAATGTCTCATAGGCGTGGGCCATGTCGAGCGGCGTCACGCCTTCCTTGAGACCCCCGAGGATCATCGCGTAGTTGTTCGAGACGGGCGACCGGATCCCCATCTTCTTGGCCATCCTCGCGACCTTGCTGGTCCCGAGGCTGATCCCGACCTGGGAGAACACCGAGTTGTCGGAGATGGCCGTGGCCTCGGCGAGGGTGATCGGCCCGGAGTACGTGTTGCCGAAGTTGTGGACGATGAAGTGCTCCTTGCCCCGGCTGTTGGGCACGATGAAGTTCTGCGGCGCCGAGTCGATGATCGAGTCGGGGCCGTACTTGCCCGATAGGAGCGCAACCGCGAGCGTGAAGGGCTTGAACGCGGAGCCGGGCTGGCGGTGGCCCTCGGTGGCGAGATTGAACGGAAAGTCCTTGTAGTCCTGCTGGCCGTTGGGAAGGGGTCCACCGACCATCGCCCGCACCTCGCCCGTCTTGTTATCGATCGTGACGAGCGATGCCGAGGGCAGGCCGGAGCCGTATGGGAGCTCGGCGCTGACCGCCTGCTCTGCGGCTCGCTGCATGTCGAGGTCGAGCGTGGTCCGGATCTTCAGGCCGCCGTAATAGGCGCGGTACTCGGCGACGTTGGGTGGGACGTGGCCGTGCTCCATTGCGGAGATGATCTGGGGGCGAAGCCAGCTGGTGAAGTAGGGCGCCAGCGTCGGCTCCTCCGGCTGCTGGATGTCGCTGGCGGTAGGGAGCGGCGTCTCCTTCGCCTTCGAGTACTGCGCGAGCGAGATCATCCCCTGCGCGAGCATGTCCTGGAGTACGAGGTCGCGCCGGGCCAGAGCTGCGCTCCTGTTCAGGACGGGATCGAAGCCGGTTGGAGAAGCAATCATGCCTGCGAGCAGGGCGGACTGCGCCGGCGTGAGCAGCGACGCGCACCTGGGCAAATCGCCATCGCCGCACCGCGATCCGCCCGTTGGCGGGGTTGGTTCCTCGGGGATGCTCGTGTCAGCCGTCGCGGCCGGGGTGTACCCGAGCTGCTTGCCGAAGTAGACCCGGGCGGCCGACTCGATCCCGTAGGCGCCGTTTCCGAAATAGATCGAGTTCAGGTACTCCTGCAGGATCTTCTTCTTGGGCCACTCGCGGGTGAGGTGATAGGCGAGCGCGGCCTCTCGGAGCTTCTCCAGAATCGTGCGGTTGTTCTCCTCGGACAGGGCGTTCTTGACGAACTGCTGGGCGATGGTTGAGGCCCCCTGCCGCGAGCCGCCCGTGATGTCGGCGACGAAGGCCCGGGCGATGCCGCGGATATCGACGCCGGGATCGCTCCAGAACCGCTTGTCCTCGACCGAGACAACCGCCCTGCGCGTCCACGGTGAGACCTCCTGGAAGCTGTCGATCACCGCGTTGTTCGGCGGAGCGAAGATCCCGATCGGACGCCACCGATCGTCGTAAAGGTAGGAGTTGGCGGCCTTCTTGTACTCGGCGCGGTTCTCGATCTGCGGCAGATCGGAGGCGACCGCCATCATCATCCCGAAGATCGTCGAGATGAACGCGAGGGCGCCGAGGCCTGCCAGCACGAACAGGAGACGGAGCTTGCGCAGCTTCGGCTTGGGCGGACGGTCGCGCCTGCGGCCGCGTCGCCAGCGCCCCCGTTTCGGTGGGGCGAACTGAATGGCTTCGCCGTGGTTTTCGCCCGGCTTGGGAATGTCGACGTCGACGCTCATGCGATCGGAGAGACCGCAGCGGAGTGCGTGCGCCCGCGCGATCCAGAATGGAGACTGCGGCGCCCGGACGGCCTCGGGCAGCGGTCTCGTGGGACGCGGGAGTCTAGCATTGCGCCAGACGCCATCTTCGCCTCGGCAAAAGCCCGCGGCGCCGTCGTTTATGCCCGAATTGACTCATCAACAACAGGCCGCATGGCTCGCGCGAAACGCGGTGGATTGCCTGCCCCGCGGGGCTTTGGAGGAGCGGCTCGCGCTCGGCCGGCCGCTCCGCGTGAAGCTGGGGATCGACCCGACCGCGCCGGATATTCACCTCGGCTTCACAGTCGTGCTTCAGAAGCTCCGCGAATTTCAGGATCTCGGTCACACCGCGGTCTTGATCATCGGCGACTTCACCGCGCGAGTCGGTGATCCGAGCGGCCGCTCCAGCACGCGGCCAGTGCTTGCGCCCGAGCAGATCGACGCCAATGCTCGCACTTTCCAGGCCCAAGCGGGCAAAGTCCTCCGATCCGAACGGCTCGAGGTCCGCCACAACAGCGAGTGGCTCGACATGCCGATGGCCGAGCTGCTGGCGCTCCTGCGGACGACGACCGTCGCTCAACTGCTCGAGCGCGACGACTTCGCCAAGCGGTTTGGCGCGCGTGAACCGATCTCGGTGCTCGAGCTGCTCTACCCGCTGCTTCAGGGGTACGACTCCGTGGCGATCAAGGCAGACGTCGAGCTCGGCGGGACCGACCAGACGTTCAATCTGCTGCTTGCCCGCGACATCCAGCGCGCCTACGGCCTGCCCGGACAGGTGATCCTCACCACGCCGCTGCTGACCGGCACCGACGGCGAGCGCAAGATGTCCAAATCATTCGGCAATTACATAGGCGTGGCCGATCCGCCCGAGGAGATGTACGGGAAGACGCTCAGCATCCCGGACGAGTTGATCGGCGAGTGGTACTCGCTGCTGATCGGATCCGACCCGCCGCCCGGGGCCAGTCCGCGCGACGCCAAGCGGGCGCTCGCCCGCGCGCTCGTGGAGCGGTTCCACAGCGCGGATGCGGCCGCGCACGCAGAGGCCGAATTCGATCGCCTCCACGTCCGCCACGAGCTCCCCGAGGATGCGCCGGTCGTGCAGTGGGAAGCGGGAGAGGACGGCGTCCATCTGCCGGCACTGCTTGCCCGGGCGTTCGGGGTGACAACGTCCGAGGCGAGGCGCAGTTTGGCCCAGGGCGGCGTGAGGATCGACGGGGTGCAGGTGGCCAACGGCTCGCTTGACGTGGATTCAGCGGTTCTCGACGGCAAAATCCTGCAACTCGGCAAGCGGCGGTTCGCGCGGGTCGAGGTGATCTGATCGCGGTGGTGATCTGATGGCGGTCCAGGGCGGGATGCTCCGCCTCGAGACGCAGGGGAACGGCGACATCGTCGACATCACCGAAGGGGTCGCGCGCGTCGTCGTCACGTCCGGCGTCGAGCGCGGGATCATCACCGTCTTTGCCACCGGCTCGACGGTGGCGCTGACGACGATGGAGCACGAGCCCGGTGGCGTTCGCGACCTCCAGCAACTGCTCGACCGCCTGATCCCGGCCCATGGCGACTACGAGCACAACCGCCTCAACCACGACACGAACGCCCACGCGCACCTGCGCGCCGCTGTGATCGGGCCATCGGAGACGGTCCCGCTCGTCGACGGGCGGCTCGCGCTCGGAACCTGGCAGCAGCTCGTGCTGATCGACTTCGACGACCGGCCGCGGACGCGGACCGTGACGGTGCAGGTCCTGTCCTGACGACGGTCGACGCAACGAGCACGCCGCGATCCCCGCGCCGGCGCTATGCTGCACCACCCGTGCTTCCGTGTCTCGGAACTGCGGGGCGGGCCTTCCCAGCGCACCCTACGGCGCGCTATACTGATCGGTCCGCCCCGGGATCCTTGTTCGGGTCCTGGGCGTACCGCTGGGAAGGAAACCCCTTCCCGAAGAGGTGCGACGGTCTTTGAAAACTCAACAGCATGCGCACTCTCGACCGATCCCTCGGTCGAGGAGTGTGTCCAGGTTCGAAGCCGTCGCCCGCTCGACTCAAGCTTGAGTCGCCAAGGTGGCGGTGCCAGAAAATTGAACCCCGTCTTGCGCTCCGAGGCCCTTTCATGTGTACAACAGGCCTCCTCGTGTGAGCGCAAGGGTCTAGTCCCACCAGGGACAGACCCAGGTTTTTTACCCGCAGCTGATGTGACACAGTTCACATCGGCGCTCGCGGGTTGTAATCCCTGACGACTCTTTGTGAAAGGCGGGTGGTCTCACGATCGCTCGTCCGCAGTTCTTCACGGAGAGTTTGATCCTGGCTCAGGACGAACGCTGGCGGCGTGCCTAACACATGCAAGTGGAGCGACGAACCAGGCTTCGGCCTGGAGCAAAGCCGCGAACGGGTGAGTAACACGTGGGTAACCTGCCCCGATGATTGGGACAACCCGAGGAAACTCGGGCTAATACCGAATGTGCCCTCCGGCCATAAGGCCGCTGGGGAAAGGAAGCTTCGGCCTCCGCATCGGGATGGGCCCGCGGCCCATTAGCTTGTTGGTGAGGTAACGGCTCACCAAGGCAACGATGGGTAGCTGGTCTGAGAGGACGATCAGCCACACTGGGACTGAGACACGGCCCAGACTCCTACGGGAGGCAGCAGTGGGGAATCTTGCGCAATGCGCGAAAGCGTGACGCAGCAACGCCGCGTGGGGGAAGAAGGCCTTCGGGTTGTAAACCCCTTTCAGTTGGGACGAAGCTCCGTCGGTGAATAGCCGGCTGGAGTGACGGTACCTTCAGAAGAAGCCCCGGCTAACTACGT
>CAVZAK010000025.1:0-23492 GCA_963773165.1 uncultured Solirubrobacterales bacterium | reverse complement strand
TTCGCCGCGTGGCCGCGCACCGTGCGGGTCGATCAACCGGGACACGGACCTCGTCTGGCCGCCACGCGCCAGAGCCCATCCTCACCGCCGGATAACACGTCGGTCTCATCTCGCCAGCGGCCGCAGAGACTAAGTTCCGGCCACTGGCGAGCGCTGGGGAGTCGCCGATGCGATGTGACCAGTTGTCGGCCTAGATAAGCCGGATCCTTGCCACGAAGGGAGACACTCGAGATGAGAAGCCTTGTCAGCAGGGCGCGTGCAACGGCTGTCGTGCTCGCGGCGCTGCTCGCCGCCGCGGTTGTCCTGACCGCCACCGCCACCGCCCGCCCCCTCCACCGCCCGCCCGAACCGTGTCACAGGCGCGCGACCCACCCGTCTCGCAGGCGCCCCAACCCGCCTCGCCAGCGCCTGGGGAGGCCACCAGCACACGTTCACGAATCGGATCTTCGCCAGCGGAAACGGGATCAAGCACAGCATCCCCGGCGGGACCGAGGCGATCTCGAACCCGGACGACATCACACAGCTCGGCGACCACGTCTTCGTCGGCTTTCAGAACGGGGTCGGGCCGCAGGGCCAGCCGAGCGCGAGCGGCAACACCGACAGCACGGTCGTCGAGTTCAACGTGTGGGGCCGAGAGGTGAGCCAGTGGGACGTCGTCGGCAAATGTGACGGGCTCACGGCAGACCCGATCATCGGCCGGGTGATCGCGACCGTCAACGAGGACGCCAACTCGAGCCTGTTCCTGATCGACCCCCGCGGTGGCGCGACTCACTTCCAGTACAACGAGCCGCTGCCGCACGACGGCGGGACCGACGCGATCACGATCTACCACCACCTGGTGCTGATCAGCGCCTCGGCGCCCGGCACGACGGGCATGCCGGCCCCGCAACCGACCTACCCGGCGGTCTACATCGCCGACTTCGATTTCGGCAGGCATGTGGTGAAGGTCCATCCGCTGTTCTACGACGAGGACCAGGCCACGCTGGCCAACGTGAACAGCCCGGCGTTCCGAACCCAGGTGCAGCTCGGCCTGACGGATCCCGACTCGAACGAGAACGTGCCGGGATACGCCGACCGGTTCGCCGGTGATTTCATGCTCACCAGCCAGGGCGACCAGGAGCAGATCTTTGTCCGCCGCGCCGGCCGACCCGACCAGACGCTGTCCGTCCTTCAGTTGACCAGCTCCATGGATGACACCGCTTGGCCCTCGGGGCGCGGCGCGATCCTCACGACCGACAACTCCAACAACACGATCAACGAGATCACCGGTCCGTTCCGGCGCGGCCAGGTGTTCGTCGCCGACACCCCGTGCGACGAGAACAGCGCGCCGGCCATCTGCCCGGGCCCGGGGTTCCCGCCGAACTTCCTCGGCGAGCTCGACCCGTTCACTGGCACGATCACCGCCGTCGATCTGCAGGACCGAGCGTCGAACCCCAGGGGATGCTGTTCCTACCGGCCGGACGGTTCTGGGCCGGCTCGTAATCTCGCCATACGCGCGGCGTAACTTCGTCGACAACACGCTGACCGACCAGAGCTCGATCCTCCAGTTCATCGAGGACAACTGGCAGCTCGGGCGGATCGGCGGTGGGTCGACGGACCAGAATGCCGGGACGTTGGACAACATGTTCAACTTCTCGCGCCGCCCCGACGCCCAACCACTGATCTCGATCCGTCGACCGGAGAGGTCGTGGGTGGCGGCAACCACTAGGAAGTAGCGCTGAGGCCGGCGCCGCCGGCCCTAGCGACGACGACAAGAGGCCATCGGGACACGGAGGTCCTGGTCGCCTTTTCGTCCAGTCTGGCCTTGAGATGGGCCCAATTCGCCGTACCGCTGGTACGTTTGGGCCCAGTAATAGGGTTTCTTTTTCGGGGGCTGACGGTGGCAGTGTGTGTTCGCTGGGTGTCTCGTGTTCGAAGCCCGGCTGCTCGTCGCCTTGGGACGAGCGTCGTGCTCCTGGCCTCAGCATGCTGCCTGTGGTCGTTGGCGGCAAGTCCCGGCGCTCACGCGGGGACCACGTGCGGAGGTGGCGCCCCCACCGCGCTGGTCTTCGGGAGCTATTCCGGGACATGGACCTATACGCGCACGGCGCCGCAAGGCTTCGGCCAGCCCGACCAAGTCGAGCAGGTATCGCTCTCGTGGAACGAGTCCTACAACGGCCAAACCGGATGCTGGACGATCGGGACCGCCGGGGGATCGGCCTCGCTGTCAGGCGCCGGCGGCCCGCCCGACGGCTCCGATTGCACCGCCGTAATCAAGCTCGCCGGTGACGCCACCGGCAACTTCCTCTCAGATCAGATGAGCTCCTCGGGGCAGTATCCATACGTGTCGCAGACCAATCCGGCGACGGGACGCGTGGACACGACGCACTGGTTCGTGGACGAGTACGTCCCGAACTTCTATGGCGATCCGCAGGGCGTTCTCCGGAGCACCGACAACAACCGGCGCGACTGGTGCCATCTGCCGCTCAACGGCTATCAGCCGGCCGACAACTCTCAGTTCGCGGGCAACGACTGCCACATCGGCCCGTACTTCGCGGGAGGCCCGGTCGACTTTCTGACGTTCCCTGCCAACGGCTCGACCACGAGGGGCGACAGCTGCAAATACGCGACCACCGACTCGATGGGGGACACGACGAAGGAAACGCTCCAGCAGTCGATGACTCTGTCCTCGAGGACCCCGACCTGCAGCGACGTGTCCGCAACCACCAGCGAGAACAGGCAGGTGATCGTCCAGCTCGTCTGCACGAACCCCAGCAACTCGCAGCTCAGCTACTTCTTCACCACGCGCCCACGTCATGCCGAGCGCTGGTCATTCGAGGGCAGCCGTCTGACCTACACACCGGCCGCCGGGTTCACCGGCACGGACACGTTCAGCTACTTCGCCGAGCCGGTGAACGGACTTCGTGGAAACACGGCGACGGCGACGATCACGGTCAATCCACCGAGCGACTCCGGAAAGCCACCCGGACCGCCAGGGAAGCACGACCACGGGCAGAAGCACCACGGAAGCCACCACAAGAGAAAGGTCCGGTCCGCGGTCTGCAAAGTCCCGAAGGTCAAGGGGCGCACCGTCCGCCGGGCAAAGGCGGCGCTGCGCAGGGCGCACTGCGGCGTGGGCAGGGTCACGAGGACGCGATCGTCCGCCGTGCGTAGGGGCCGCGTGATCAAGAGCAGCCCGAAGGCGCAGACCAGACATCGAGCCGGAACCAGGGTGAAGCTGACCATCAGCCTCGGGCACTGAATCGGTTACCGTGCTCGGCGCATGACGGTCACCGTAAGCCCAGTGAGAGGCTTCGGCGATCTGCGGGCGTTCGTCGCGCTGCCGTTCCGGCTGCATGCTGACACCCCGTGGATTCCGCCGCTCAAGCTCGAGCGATACCTGTTCCTGAACCGGAGGGCCAATGCGTTCTTCAAGCACGGGGAGGCCCAGTACTTCCTGGCGCGGTCCGGAGATCGGGTCGTCGGCCGGATCACGGCTCAGGTCGATCACGCGTTCAACGAGTTTCATCAGAGTCGGTGGGGGATGTTCGGATTCCTCGAGTTCGAGGAGGATTCCGAGACTCTGGGGGCGCTGCTGGATACAGCGGAGGCGTGGCTGCGCGCGCGCGGCTGCGACCGGATGATCGGGCCGATGGACTTCCAGATGAACGACGAAAGCGGCGTGGTGATCGAGGGCTTCGACATCGAGCCGATGATCAAACAGCCATGGCATCCGCCGTACTACCGCCAGCGGTGCGAGGCGGCCGGCCTGAGCAAGGCGATGGATCTGCTGATGTGGGAACGCAACACATTCGACCCGGAAGAGCTCAGCCCGCGGCTCAAGCGGATCGCCGAGCGCGCGCGTACCGGGCATGGGGTGACGATCAGGTCGATGTCGCGGCGCCACCTCCGCCGTGAGCTCGACGATTTCGCGAGGGTCTACAACTCCGCGTGGTCGAAGAACTGGGGATTCGTGCCCTACTCGAAGGAGGATCTCGACGCCTACGCGCTCGACCTACATCTCGTCTACAGCAAGGACTGGTTTATGGTCGCCGAGGTGGGCGGCCAGACCGCGGCGATCGCAATCACAATCCCGGACGTAAACCAGGTGCTCAAGAAGATGCGGGGGCGACTGCTCCCGTTGGGCTGGTGGTACTTCTTGAACAAGGGCCGGATCATCGACCGCGTCCGTGTGGGGTTCCTCGGCGTGATGCCCGAGTACCAGCACACCGGTGTCGGCGCGGCCTTGTATCTCGCCCAGTACGAGTCCGGCGTGCGCACCCGCCAGAAGGGCGGCGAGATGGGCTGGATACTCGAGATCAACCACTCGATGAACCGGGCGATGGAAGAGCTCGGCGGCCGGATCGTGAAGCGCTACCGGGTTTACGAGCGGCTGCTCGATAACTAGCGCCGGCGAGGCCTACGCCTCTTCCTCGTGGACCACGAGGACGGGGCAGTGGGCGCGCTTCAATACGCCCTTTGAGGTGCTGCCCTCGAGCCGGGCTCGGATGCCGCCGAGTCCACGCGAGCCGACGACGATCACCGAGGCCCCATGCTGGTTGGCCAGGCTGACGAGCGTGTGGGCAACGTCGCCGTCGCCGGAGACGGCGAGGGGCTCGGCGTCGAGACCGAACGTTCGAGCAAGTTCGGCTCCCTGCGCTGCGACCCGTTCGGCGTTCTCGCGCAGTGCTTGCTCGACACCGAGTACAGCCTCGGGTTCGACGACCGGCGACATCGCCAGGTCGGGCGGCGCCGCGGTGGTCATGTACGCCAGTTTCGGCTCCCACACAGTCACGACGATCGTCTTGTGAGGGCCCAGGAGTTTGGCGGCGTCGGTCATCGCCTGACGCGCGGGCCCCGACCCATCGAAAGCGATCAGCACTGGTCCGTCGATTGCGTTCATACGAACCAGCTTATGCGACTCCATCAGACCCCGCCCTCGCCCAACGGACCTCTCGCCCGGGCCGAGCCTCCGCTCACCAATAGCATCAGCCCCCCGGTGCCCCGAGCTGACAGTTCTCCCGGCCTACGCCATGTGGTCGCCACTCGATACGTGGCGCCTCTGCGCGAGGGTGGCTCGTTGCCCGGCCTGGTGGAGGCGGACGACGACGGCCTTTACGTGATGAAGTTCCGGGGGGCGGGGCAGGGACCGGGCGCGCTTGTCGCCGAGGTGGTCGCCGGCGAGCTGGCCCGGTCACTGGGATTCCTGGTCCCCGAGCTCGTCGTCGCCGAGCTCGCACCGGAGCTCGCGCGGGCGGAGCCCGATGTCGAGATCCACGAGCTGGCTGACCGGAGCGTCGGTGACAACCTCGGCGTCGATTTCCTTCCCGGCGCGCTGCCGTTCACCCCAGCTGCGGTGATGTCGATGGATGGCGCGCTGGCGGCGAATCTGGTGTGGTTGGACGCGCTGGTGATGAATGTCGACCGCACTCCCCGGAACCCGAACCTGCTCGTCTGGCACGAACGGATATGGCTGATCGACCACGGAGCTGCGTTCTTCCGCCAGCACGGCGAGGCGCCGCTCGCTGCCTCGGCGCGTGCCCCGTTCCCAATGATCGCCGACCACGTCGCCCTTCCTCAGGCCGGGCCGATCGCCGACGCGGACGAACGCCTCGCGGCGGCTGCCGTCCAAGCCGCCGAAGGCGCCGTCTCACGCGTGCCCACGGAATGGCTCGGAGAGCGCCCGGACGAGCGCCGAGCCGACTTCCTGGCATTCCTGGTGGAGCGGTTGAATCCCCCGCGAGCGTTTGTGCAGGAGGCTGAGCGTGCCCGATCGATGTGACTTCCAGTACACGATCCTGCGGGTCGTGCCCCGGATCGAGCGCGGAGAGTGCATGAACGTTGGGGTGGTCCTGTTCTGCCGCCAGTGGCCGTTCCTCGGCGCGCGGATCGAGCTCGACGCTGTCCGTTTACGGGCGCTGGCTCCGGCCCTCGATCCGGCCACCGTGCGTCCGGCCCTCGACGCGATCGCAGCTGTCGTCGCCGGCGATCCAGCTGTCGGCCCGCTCGCCCAGCTCAGTCCCTCGGAGCGGTTCGGGTGGGTGGCCGCCCGCTCGTCGACGACGATCCAGCCATCCGAGGTCCACACGGGCCTGACCAACGACCCTGAGGCGACGCTCGAGCACCTCTTCGGCTCGCTGGTGCCGGTGTCCTGAGCGACACCAGCGAGCTCGTGGCTCAGAGGGGTTCAGTGCGCGGCAGCGTTCTTGACGACGTAGTAGGCGGGCCAGATCGAGCCGGACGGCGAGATCAGGCCTGAATCCCAGCCCGCGCTCGTCGAGCTCTGCCACTGATAGTGGTAGATGCGGGTGATCCGCCTGAAGCGGCGGGGGAGTGAGAACAGGAAGTTCTCGTCCCGCCCCGCTGCGGCGGGCGACTGGTTCTTGTACTGCCAGTGACCGCGGTCCTCGACACCGCTGATCTCGTCGAGCCAGATCGGGCCCCTGGTGTACTTCTCCAGGGTCGTCAGCTGCGAGGTCGTGTGGCTGCGGACGTCGTAGTAGTTGTGGAGCGCCCACCCGGCCGGACGGAAGCGCAGACCCTTGACGTATTGGCGCAGCCATGGCCCGAGCTGCTTCGCCGGTAGGTACAGATCCCCGGCGAGGATGGTGCAGCCACGACAGTGACGGACGAGCGCATTGAAGAACGACGCCGCCAGCAGCGGATGCTTGCTGAGGCTCCGATAGATCCAGTCGGGTTCGTTCCACGGCGTGTAGCGCTTGACCTTCGGGAACTTGTGGACGAACGCGACCACCGCCGCCGTGTACTGGCGGACGTTGGGGACGTAGGGGCCGATCCCGCTGAAGGTGATCAGCGGTGTGACGCCGGCCTCGGAGGCGTCGTTCAGCCAGGTGCCGACGGCCGCGAGCTCGGCGCGCCGCGACCGCGCCGTCGCCACATTCCACGACACATTGAGCCTGGCTTCATGTACGCCGAGCGCCAGGAAACGAGGATCGGAGAACATCGCCGGCGACTGGTCGCCGATGCCGACGACGACCGCGTTTGCGGCCGCGGGCGCCATCGCGCCGCACGCGAGCGTGCAGGTCAGTGCCAGCAAGGCGTTTCGGGCTCGATTACTCACGTACAAAGCTCCTCTCTGCCAAACCGTGGAAGATGCGCACCGAGCCTTAAGCACAGCGCGGTCGCGAAAGGTGCGGAGCGCAATGTGACATGCGTAACGGCGGCAGCGGGCGCCGCGAGAAACAAAAGTGGCAGCGGGCCACCCTCGTCGGGTGGCCCGCTGCCGGAAAAACAGCGCTTGACAGCCGGTTTACGCGGCTTCGCGAAGCTGGCCGAGCTCGCTCGAGCCGGCGAGCCGCCTCAGGCCGCGCTCCTCCAGCTCACGTGCCCGCTCGGCGCTGATCCCGAGTTCGCTTCCGGTCTGCTTGAGCGTCCGAGGCTCGTCGCCCGCGAGGCCGAACCGCAGACGGAGCACATTGCGCTCCGCCTCGGGAAGCTCCTCGACGATCTCGTTGACCCGGCGATCGCGGTCGGCGGCGCCGACCTCTTCGCTCGGCTCGGGCCGCTCGGTGGCCAGAAGGTCTCCGAGTGCCGTCTCGCCGTCGTCGCTGACCGGCTGGTCGAGGCTGGTAAGGCCGCGGCTCAGCTCGCGGAGCTCGTTGACCTCATCGACGCTGAGCTCGACCACAACGGCGATCTCCTCGTCGGTGGGCTCACGACCGAGCTTCGTGCTCAGCTGGCTCTCCGCCTTGCGAACCTTCACCTGGCGCTGAGCGACGTGCACCGGAACCCGAATCGTCCTGCCGTGGTTCTGGAGCCCGCGCTGGATTGCCTGCCGGATCCAGAGGGTCCCGTAGGTCGAAAACTTGAAGCCGCGCCGCCAGTCGAACTTCTCGACCGCGCGGATCAGCCCCAACATTCCCTCCTGGACAAGGTCCTCCATCGGCAGGCCGTGGCCCTGGTAGCGCCGTGCCTGCGAGACGACGAGCCGGAGATTCGAATTGATCATCCGGTCCTTCGCCTCCAGGTCGCCCTTCTCGATCTGCTTGGTCAGCTCGACCTCCTCAGCGGCCGTCAGCAGCGGGTAGCTGCGGGCCTGCCGCATGAACACCTCGAGCGAGTCCGGCGCGCGGCCAAGCTCGGCCGTCGCTGAACCATCGCTCGCGTCCCGTGCAGTATGCGAGGTGCGACGCCGACGCTGGCGCGTGTTGCCGGTCACGGCAGCACCGCGTGTGCGACGCTCGCGCTTGTGCTCAGTATTACTTGCTTCGTAGTGGTCGCCTCGCACGCGGGCCGTGCCCTCGTACTGGCTTTCAAGAGTGTTCAGATCCATGTCCTACTCGTTTGTTCGATACACGTCGAATTATAGCATTTGTTCGATGAATGTCGAACAAATCCTTCACTGGGAATAGTCCCAGTGCGCGCGAAGAGTTTGAGAAGAATCAGATGGGCGTCAAACCCACGAGCCTCGGGCGGTTTCCGCCCCGGCCACGGCCGGAGGGCCAGCGATGACTCGAGGTGATCTGGCACCGATGAAACCGCAGGTCTATGTCGACCCCCGGCCGGCCTGCTACTTCGACCGATTCCACCAACGCGCTCGCGCCCGCGAGCCCGATTGGGTGTACACGCTCATCCGAATCCTCACTTATCCCTACTGTCGCATGGCCTTCCGGTTACACGCGGAGGGCGTCGAGAACGTGCCGTCGGGTGCCCCGACGATCCTGGCGCCGACCCACTTTTCCGGGATGGACCACTGGTTCGTTGGAATGCTCCTAACCCGCCGCGTGCGCTTTATGGCGAAGTCGCAGCTTTTCCGTGGCCCCGTCCTGGACTTCGTCCTGTCCCACGCCGGCGCGTTCCCCGTTCGCCGGGGCCAGCGCGACGAGGAGGCAATCGTGACCGCATTGGCGATCCTCCGTCGCGGCGGCCTGCTCGTGATGTACCCCGAGGGCGGCCGCTCGCGCAGCGGCGAGATCGGGGAGTCCGCTCGGCCCGGCATCGGCCGGCTGGCGCTCGAGAGCGGTGCTCCGGTGGTCCCGGTTGCGATCCACGGCTCGGAGCGGGCCCGCAACTGGCGGCGGTTGCAATTCCCCGCCGTGACCGTCCGTTATGGACGTCCGATGCGCTTCGGCCCCGAGGCAAGTCCCACTCGCGAGCGCCAGCAAGAGGTGGCCGACGAGGTATTCGCCGAGGTGCGCGCGCTTCACGCCCGGCTGGCGGCGGGCACGGCCGAAGCCCCGGTCCGCTGACCCCGACCACCGTCTCGGTGAGTCTGGTCCCGCGGACCCTGCTGCCTCCCGAACAACTCTTTGGCGAGCCGCAGGAACTCGTCGGCGGCCGGAGCGTGGCGGCGATCCTCGCGCCACGCCAGCGTGATGTCGCGGCGCAGCGACGGCTCGGTCAGCACCACCGTCGCGACCTCGGCGCCAGGCGCCTGCGCATCGGATCGGGGCAGGATCGCCACTCCCATCCGCCTGGCCACCAGCCGGCGGATCCGCTGGCTCTCGTTCAACTCGAGCGTGACCTGGGGCTCGAAGCCGGCGTGGTCCCCGGCGGCGAGCAGCAACTCGCGCAGGCGCGACCCCGCTCGGTAGCTGATGAACTGCTCCTCGGCGAGCTCAGCCATGCGCACGCGACGGCGCCCTGCCAGTCGGTGGTCGACCGGCAGGACGAGCACCAGCTCCTCGGAGACCAACTGCATGAGCGCGAGCCCGTGGCTCTCGATCGGTTCGGTCACCGACAGGAAGGCGAGGTCGAGTTGGTCGATCCGGAGCATCTCGGCGAGCTCATCGCTCGAGTGCTCACGAATCGTCAGCTCCACTCGCGGATGGCGTTCGTGGAAGATCGCGAGGGCGAGCGAGACGTCGATCGGTCCCATCGTGTGGATCGTGCCGACGGTGACGTGTCCGGTCTGCACCCCGACGAGGCTCTGCAGCTCGGCGTCGGCGGCATCGAGCTCGGCCAGGATCCGCCGCGCGCGAGCGACGAGCAGGTTGCCGGCCTCGGTCATCGCAACACGCCGCGTCGTCCGCTGCACCAGTGGCAGTCCGACCGACTGCTCGAGCTTGCGGATCTGTTGGGAGAGCGCCGGCTGGGCGATGTGCTCCCGTTCGGCGGCGCGCGTGAAGTTACGTTCCTCGGAGAGAGCGACGAGGTAGCGAAGCTGGCGCAAATCCATAAGCAGAGCTTATAGGTATCTCTGAATAATGGTCTTGGACATCTAGAGCCTTGTAGTCCATGATGTCCATTGCAGCAACCCTCTCCTCCCCTCGGACGCGCCCCATTGGTTCCGGCCTCATATCCCGCCGGCTTCCGGGGCGCGTCTCGATTTAAGGTCCCGGTTTGTGCCGACGCCCTCGTCGCCTGGCGGTCTGTTCTCCGGTCTCTTCGCCCGTGGGCCTGTCGCCGCCCAGGTGAGCGACGAAGCCCTGCTTCAGGCGATGGTCGACGTCGAGCTGGCGCTCGTCCGTGCGCTCGTCCGCGCCGGCCTGGCTCCGGCGCAAGCCGAGCGCGATTTGATCGCCGTGTCCGATGCAAATGCGCTTGACATCGGGCAGCTCGGCCGCTCAACCGCAGAACAGGGCACGCCGGTCCCCGCGCTCATCAGCGCGTTGCGAGAGCGCCTCGGAGACAGCGCCGCCGCCACCGTGCTTCACCGCGGCGCGACCAGTCAGGACATCGTCGACACGGCGATCATGCTCGTCGCGCGGCGGGCCCTCGAGCCCCTCCTGACGGACGTCTCCGCCGCCGCCGAGCTGTGCGCCGGCCTCGCCGAGCGCCACCGGAACACCCTCCAGGCCGGTCGGACCCTGCTCCAGCAGGCCGTACCGCTGACCTTCGGCCTGAAGGCGGCCGAGTGGCTCACCGCGCTCGACGGATCCTGGGCCGGTCTCGCCAGCGTCCGCGAGCAAGAACTCGCGGTCCAGCTCGGCGGCGCCGCGGGAACGCTCGCCACGCTCGGCGACCGGGGGTTGGCCGTCGTCTCCGACCTCGCCGAGCAGCTCGGGCTGGCCGAGCCCGTTCTCCCGTGGCACACGATCCGGCTACGTCCGGCGCGCGTCGCGTGCTCGCTCGGGGTCGCGCTCGGCGCCATGGGGAAGATCGCCGGCGACGTCGTTCTGCTGGCCCAGACCGAGGTCGACGAGCTCGCCGAGGGCGAAGCTGATGGGCGGGGCGGCTCCTCGACGATGCCGCACAAGCGAAACCCGGTCGGTGCGGTCGCCGTCGTCGCCTGCGCGCAACGCGGACCCGGCCTCGTCTCGACGATCCTGTCGGCGATGGGACAGGAGCAGGAGCGGGCGGCCGGAGCGTGGCAGGCGGAGTGGGAGCCCCTGCTCGAGCTGTTGCGACTCACCGGATCCGCCGCCTCTGCGTTGCGCGAGCTCCTCGAGGGCCTGCAGGTGCACGCGGACAGGATGCGCGCCAACCTCGACCTGACCCGCGGCCTGTTGATGAGCGAGAGCGTCGCTGCCGCACTTGCGCAGTCACTGGGCAGACCCCGCGCCCAGGAACTCGTCGAGACGGCGGCCCAGCGCGCCGCGCGGGAACGCCGCGGGCTGAAGGACGTGCTGCTCGAGCAGCCGGAGGTCACGGGCGCGATCGACCCGGACGCCTTGGAGCGAGCGCTGTCGCCGGGGAGCTACCTGGGCGCCACGGACGAGCTGATCGACCGAGCGCTCGCCGCGCACCGGGACCGTGGCCGACCGTAACATCGCCGCGTGCCAGGTCCACTACGAGCGCGCCGGCCCACCGGACGGCCCGGCCGTGGTCCTCGCGCCCTCGCTCGGGACCGAGCTGTCGATGTGGGAGGCACACGCGAGCGCCCTCCCCGATCGCTTTCAGGTGATCCGGTACGACCTCCGCGGCCACGGACGCTCGCCCGTCCCCGCCGGGCCGTATTCGATCGCGGAGCTCGGCGCCGATCTGCTCGCGCTGCTCGACCGTCTCGAGCTCGAGCGAGCGTCGCTGTGCGGGATCTCGATCGGCGGGATGTCGTCGATGTGGGTCGCCGCACATGCACGAGGTCGCGTCGATCGCCTGGTGGTGTGCTGCAGCTCGGCGCGGGTCGATCCCGAGGCTCGCTATCGAGAACGCGCCGCGATCGTCCGCGAGCACGGTGTCGAGAAGATCGCCGACGCCGTTCTCGCCAGGTGGTTCACGCCATCGTTCGCACGCGAGAAACCGCACGTCGTCGAGCCCTTGCGGGCGCGCTTGATCGCCACTCCGCGCGAGGGCTATGCCGGCTGCTGCGAGGCCCTTGCCGCGATGGACCTCCGCGCGGCCCTGCCGTCGATCGAGGCGCCGACGCTGGTGATCGCCGGACGCGATGATCCAGCCCTGCCGCCCGAGCACAGCCGGCGGATCGCCGACGCCATCCCGGGAGCCCGGCTGGAGGTCGTGCCCGGCGCGGCTCACCTGGCGAACATCGAGCAGCCCACAGTGGTCGGCGAGCTGATCGCCCACCACCTCGACCAATAAGGAGGAGCGGAAATGAGTGATCTCGAGATCGGCATGCGGACCCGGCGAGAGGTACTGGGGGACGAGCACGTCGACCGCGCGACGGCCGCGGCCGTGCCGTTCGATCGGCCGTTTCAGGAACTGATCACCCGCTACGCATGGGGCGAGGTGTGGTCGCGCCCAGGTCTCGACCGCCGTATGCGGAGCGCGATCACGCTCGCCGCGCTGGTCTCGCTGCGTGCGGAGAATGAGCTGGGCATGCACGTGCGCGCCGCACTCGGGAACGGCCTCTCGCCCGAGGAGATCAGCGAGGTGATCCTCCACACCGCGATCTACGCCGGCGTACCCGCCGCGAACGCGGCATTCGGGATCGCCAAGCAGGTGCTCCGCGAGCAGGGCGCGATCGACTAATCGCCTCCGATCTCCCCCGGCGCGGCCGCCACGAAGTGCGCGCCGTGGGCCCCGAACCGGAGCTGGAAGGCGCTCTGGACCCGTGGTGGAGAGTCCTATACTTGCCAGACCCGGAGTTAGGAGCGGCGTTTGCAGGAGATGGTGATCTACGGCGTGAGCTTCGACATGGTCGGCAAGCAGCCGATCGTCCTGCTCAAGACCGTCGAAAACAACAAGTTCCTGCCGATCTGGATTGGGCATCCCGAAGCCGCCGCGATCCTCATGAAGCTTCAGGGAGCGTCGACGCCCCGCCCGATGACCCACGACCTGCTCTCAGACGTCCTCGGCGAGCTCGAGGTCGAGTGCACCCGCGTCGCCGTGACCGAGCTGCGCGAGAACACCTTCTACGCGTCGATCAGCCTGCGCGTAAACGGCCGTGAGCTCGAGATCGACTCGCGGCCAAGCGACGCCCTCGCGCTCGCCGTCCGCGCCGGCGCCCCGATCTTCGCCGCCGACGACGTGATCGCCGAGTCCGCGATCGAGTTCGAGCACGAGGTCGAGGACACCGAGGAGGTCGTCGAGAAGTTCAAGGACTTCCTCGACCGCGTCACCCCCGAGGACTTCGCCGGCGAAAGCTAAGAGGGGCTCTGCCCCAAGGGCTGGGAGCGTGTGGCGCTGTGTATCGCCGCGGCCCCCAGGATCCGCTCGATCAGCTCGTCGAAGCTGATTCCCGCCGCGTCCGCCGCCTGAGGCAGAAGCGAGGTTTCGGTCAGCCCCGGGACGGTGTTGGCCTCGAGCACGTAGAGCTCGCCGGTGTCCTCCTGGAGCATCAGGTCGACGCGGGCGAAGCCGGCGCAGCCGAGGAGCCCATAGACCCCGAGCGCCATCTCGCCGGCGCGCGCCGCCACCGCCCCGTCTAGCTGAGCGGGACAGTCGAATCTGGTCCGGCCGATCTCGTAGCGAGACTCGAAGTCGTAGAAGTCCTCCTGCTGAGGAACCGCCTCGACGATCGGCAGCGCCCGCGGGCGGCCTTCCTCGTCGATGATCGAGACCGCCAGCTCGCGGCCGCGGACATAGCGCTCGAGCAACACCTTTCGGTCGTACGAGAACGCCGCGACGAGCGCCGTCGGCACGTCGGACGGCGTGCGCGCGAACTTGATCCCCAACGCCGAGCCCTGGCTCGCCGGCTTCACCACGATCGGGAACTGGAGCCGCTCCTCGATCGCTGGGAGCGCCTGCGCCGCGCCCAGCGCCCCGAAGGCGGTCTCGCTGAACGCGTAGAAGTCCGGGGTGGGGATGCCGCGATCGCGCATCGCGTGCTTGGCCAGGACCTTGTCGGCGGTTCTGATGCACGCCGACACGCCCGACCCGGTGTAGGGGATCGCCAGCACCTCGAGCAACTCCTGCACGGTTCCGTCCTCGCCATCGCGTCCGTGCAGCGCCACGAACGCCATCTCCGGCGCGGACTCGACGAGCTGGTCGACAAGATCGCCGCCGACGTCGATCGGGATCACGTCGTGGCCGAGCCGCTTCAGCGCGTCCTCGACGCGCGCGCCCGACTTCAGCGAGACCTGGCGCTCCAGCGAGCGCCCGCCCTTGAGCACCGCCACGCGCACACTAGCCGGCCTGGGTGCGCTTGCTCCGGAGGTGGAGAACCTTGGCGAGCTCGGACTCGGCCCCGGGCTCGGCCGCGGCCGGGATTCGCTCGGTCCGGCGCGGGCTCGGGACGTGCGCGCCGGTCAGGGTGCCGTACAGCGCGACCTGCTCGCAAACGACCTCGCCGATGCGGCGGATCCCCTCGCGGATCTCGTCCTCGTTCACGCCGGAGAAGTTGAGTCGCATCGACGACCCGCCACGCCCGTCGACGAAGGCGGCGCGCCCGGGCACGAATGCGACGTGCTCCTCGAGCGCCCGCGCGAGCAGGTCGGTCGTGTCGATGTAGTCGGGCAGCGTGACCCAGATGAACAGGCCGCCCTCCGGATGCGTCCACTCCGCCTCGCGCGGGAAGTCCTCTGCCAGCGAGTCGAGCATCACGTCGCGCCGGCGGCGGTAGATCTCGGTCAGCGAGCGGACATAGTCCTCCCACGGACCCGAGTCGAAGTACGCCGCCACGAAGTGCTGGGAGATCGAGGACGAGCACAGGTCCGACGCCTGCTTGCCGAGGTTCATCTTCTGGAGGATCGGTGCGGGCGCCGCCGTCCACCCGAGGCGAACCCCGGGCGAGAGAATCTTCGAGAAGGTGCTGGCGTAGATCACGAACTCGTCGTCGAGCGAGCGCAGCGTCGGTAGCGGCGTGCCTTCGTAGCGGAGCAGTCCGTAGGGGTTGTCCTCGAGGATCAGCAGCTCGCGCTCGGCGGCGATGCGAACCAGCTCGCGCCGGCGCTCGAGCGACAGGGTCACGCCGGCCGGATTGTGGAAGTTCGGAACGGTGTAGATGAACTTGGGGCGCCTGCCCGCCTCCTCGAGTGCGTCAAGCACCCTGGCCAGCTCGTCGACCCGCATGCCGTCGCGATCCAGTGTCACCTGGACGACATCCGCCTGATAGGCACAGAACGTCGGGACCGCCCCGGGATATGTCGGCGCTTCGGTGACGACCACGTCGCCGGGGTCGAGCAGCGTCTTGCAGACGAGGTCGATCACCTGCTGGCCGCCCGTCGTCACCAGCAACTCGTCGGCCTCGATCTCGAGGCCCTCGGCGGCCATCACCTCGATGATGCAGCGCTTGACGACCTCGAGCCCATCGGTGGGGCTGTACTGGAGCGCGCGGGCGCACGAGTCGACCGCGACCGTTCTCATCAGCGCCGCGTAGGAATCCGGCGGAAACGTCGACGTGTCCGGCAGGCCGCCGGCCAGCGAGATCACGTCGTCGCGCTCGGTCAGCGCCATCAGGTCGCGCATCGCCGAGGACTTCATTACCTTCGTCCTTTCGGCGAACAGGCTCGCGTAGCGCTCGATGTCCCTTGTCGTGGACCGCGGGCGCCGGGTGAGGCCACCGCCTGAGCTCATCGCGTCCGTGCGCCCCGGGCTCTTCCTGCCCTTTTGTCTATCGTCACGTTCACTCACGGTACACCACGGTGCATCTCGTATTCGACATCTTCCAGGGCATGGGCATAGCCGCGGCGGTCGGAATCCGCCCGTTTCTGCCATCCGTCGTGGTCGGCGCGCTCGCCGCCGGCGACGTCGAGATCCACTTCAAGCACACGGACTATTCATTTCTTCAGGGAACGGTGTTCCTCCTGGTTTTGGTCGTCCTCGTGATCCTGCTGGCGCTCGGCGAACGGCGCGTCACCGAGAAGGCCCCGAGTCAACGCCCGCTCGCGATCGTGCTCGCTCTCGCATCGCTTGCGCTCGGCGCGCTGTTCTTCGCCGGTTCCCTGGCGCGAGGCCATTACGCCGCCTGGCCGGGCTTGATCGGGGGAGTGATCTGCGCAGCGATCGGGATCGCCGCAACCGTGCCGCTGCTGGCCCGCGTGCGGGCCCGGCTCGACGCCGAGGCGGCCTCCGCGGTCCCGCTGGTGGCGGAGGCCGCAGCGGTCGCCCTGGCGGCTTTGTCGGTCCTCGCGCCACCCGTCGGGCTGATCGGCGTGGTGCTGCTTCTGTGGCTGCTGGTGGCGAGCCGCAGGCGGGCTGACCAGAAGTACGCCGGGCTCCGGATCCTCCGGTGAGCCCGGCGGCCAAGAGAGCCGACGCGAGCAAGAAGAAGCTCGTGCTTGTGGTGATCGACGCGCTGAAGCCCGCGATGCTTGATCGTGCGATCGCCACCGGACGCGCCCCGGCACTCGAGCGGATTCGCGACGAGGGCGTCTACGTCGACGAGTGCGTGGCCGCGTTTCCGTCGGTCACGCCAGTGTGCGCGGCAACGATCACGACCGGCGTCGGCCCCGACCGCCACCTGATCCCGTCGATGAACTGGTACCACCGCGAGGAGGCCCGGTACGTCGAGTACGGATCGAGCTTCTCCGCCTCGCGCCAGTTCGGCGTGCTGCGGTCGTTGACCGACACCGTGTACCGGATGAACGCGGAGCACCTCTCCCACGACGTCGACACCGTGTTCGAGTCGCTCGACGACGCCAAGATCCGTACAGCGGGCACGACCTACCTGATCTATCGCGGTCGCCACCACCACGAGGTCTCCAACGAGACGGCGCTGGCCCGGATCGTCACCTCGACCTTGTTCCGACGGACGATCGACGGCCCCCAGGAGCTGTTCTACGCCGATCTGTACGCGAGCCGCAAGACGGGCTGCCGCGGTCAGCTCGGAATGCCCGGCATCCGCGATCAGCACACGGGCTGCGTCGGCGCCTACCTGGTCGAGCACGACCTGTTCGACTTCTTGCTGTTCTCGTTGCCCGACAACGACGCCTGGTCGCACAAGAACGGGCCGCACGCGCAGGTCACCTCGATCGCGGCGGCCGACCGCCAGCTCGAACGGCTGATGCACGCTGCCGGAGGGCCCGACGCGTTTCTCGAGACCCACGCCGTGATCGTCACCTCGGACCACTCGCAGGCGCCGGTCGAGGAGCGCATTCGCCTCGATCAAGCGTTTAGCGAATTTGAGGTCGCGACGCCCAGCGCCTCGCGGTCGATCGGAGCCGAGGTCGCGCTCAGCCCAGCGCAGCGTTCGGCGATGGTCTACGCGCTCGACCAGGACCATCGCGACGAGCTCGTCACCCGGTCTGTCGAGGCGGTCGGGGATCTCGATGGCGTCGATCTGGCGATGTGGCGCAGCAACGGCGAGGCGATCGTCCGCAGCGGCCGCGGCGAGCTGCGCTTCGCTCCCGGCGGCGAGCTCGTCGACCGCCGCGGCGAGCGCTGGAGCGTCGACGGCGATCTGCCGACCCTTCGCGCGGAGGTGCAGGACGGGCAGTTCCTGTGCACCGAGTATCCCGATGCGCTCGCCCGGATCTGGTCGGCGCTGAGCTGCGAGACCGCCGGCGACGTGCTGCTGTCGGCGGCGCCCGGCTACGAGTTCGTCGACTGGGGCGGCGCCGACCACGTCGGTGGCGGTTCGCACGGATCCCTGCACCGATCGGACTCACTCGGGGCGCTGATGTGGTGCGGGACAGGACCGGACTCCAGTCATGGTCGTGAGCTTTGGTCCCTGCGCGACGTCGCACCGCTCGTTACTGCACACTTCGGTGTCGAATCCGTTAGAAACCCGGATTAGAACCCGGTTAGCGCCTGTAACTCTTACGTCCGGCCAACGTACCGCCGATACATTCCCCCGATGCCCGATGAACTGATCACCACCGTCGAGCTCCCGTTCCGTGCGCGGGTGCGGCATGGAATCCGCCGCACGCACAACTGGGTTCAGCTCATGCGGTTCGCGGCCGTTGGGGCGACCGGGTACGTCGTCAACCTCGCCGTGTTCGCCGTGTGCGTGCACGTCTTCGCGATCGACTACCGGCTGTCTGCGGTGATCGCTTTCGCCGTCTCGGTGGCCAACAACTTCTGGTGGAACCGTCACTGGACCTTCGACGCCAAGCATCATCATGCGGTCGACCAGGCGGCTCGCTTCTTCACCGTCTCGCTGCTCACGTTCGGCTTCACCTACGTGTTGCTGGTCGGGCTGGTCAGCAGCACCGGCATGGAGAAGGTGTTCGCGCAGGCGATCGCGATTGCCGCAGGGACGCCGTTGTCGTTCCTGGGGCAGAAGCTTTGGAGCTTCAAGGCGTAAGCCGTTTCCCCGCGCGCTCCGCAGCGTGGCTCGCGGCTCTCGCAATACTCGCGCTGCTGTGCGTGCCGGGCCTGGCCCGTGCGGCCTCGAGCTCGACCTCGACGACGGCGATCCAGCCGGGCGCGCCGGTGCTCGTCACGGACCTGAACAAGCCGCCGGCCGGGTTCCGGCTGACCGCGGCCCAGGTCGAGCGGATCGCCGCGGCCGTCCCGAAGATCGTCGCCGAGCGCCACCGCCACCCCACCGCCCGTCCCTACGAGTACACGAAGGGCCCGGGCCAGTGGCAGGTCAGCTGGTTCTCGCCGGGTCCGAACGGCAAGGAGCTCGCCCAGGTCTACGTCGACGACTACACCGGCAAGGTCACCGAGGCGTGGACCGGATTCCAGGTGGCGTGGACGATGGCGCGCGGGTATTCGGGCGCCTTCGGCCGGCGGGTCAACGCCGTCTACGTGTGGCTGCCGCTGTGCCTGCTGTTCATCGCTCCGTTCCTCCCGCTGCGGCGCGGGAACCGGCGTCTGACGCTCCTCCACCTCGACCTGCTGATGCTGCTCGGCTTCTCGATCTCGCTGGCGTTCTTCAACCACGCGCTGATCGGTCTCTCGGTCCCGCTCGCCTACCCGTTCCTGCTCTACCTGCTGGTGCGCATGTTGCTGCTGGCGTTCGGCAAGGGCCGGCCCCGCCGGCCGCTCCGCCTGCTCGTTCCCGCCACGTGGCTGGCCGTCGGCGTGGTCTTCCTCGTCGGCTTCCGCGTCGGGCTCAACCTCACCAACTCGAACGTGATCGACGTTGGCTACGCCGGCGTGATCGGCTCGTCGAAGCTCCTGCACGACCAGCCGCTGTACGGCAACTACCCGTCCGACAACGTCCACGGCGACACCTACGGCCCCGTCAACTACTACGCCTACGTCCCGTTCACGGCGATCTTCGGCTGGAGCGGAACGTGGGACACGCTGCCCGCGGCCCACGGAGCCGCAATCGCCTTCGACGTGCTGACGCTGGTCGGCCTGTTCTTCCTCGGACGGCGGATCCGCGGTCCCTCGACCGGCATCGTCCTCGCCTACCTGTGGGCCGCCTATCCGTTCACGCTCTACACGCTCAGCGCGAACAGCAACGACTCGCTGGTCGCGATGCTGCTCGTGCTCGCGATGCTCGTGATCACCTCGGCGCCGGCGCGAGGCATTGCCACGGCGCTGGCCGGGCTTGCCAAGTTCGCACCGCTGATCCTTTTCCCGCTGTTCGCCCGTGGCGAGGGCTCGCGCTGGCCGCCCAAGCGCAAGCTCGTCGCTTTCACCGGCGCGTTCGCGCTCACCGCCGTGATCGTGATGTTGCCGGTGATCCTCGACAACAACTTCCACACGTTCTGGCACGACTCGCTCGAGTCCCAGATCGATCGCACCTCGCCGTTCTCGGTCTGGGGCCTGTGGGGCGGTCTCAACTTCGAGCAGCACCTGGTCCAGGCGTTCGCGGTGGCGCTGGCGATCGCCGCCGCCTTCGTCCCCCGCCACCGCACAATCGTCGAGGTAGGAGCGCTCGGCGCCGCCATCCTGATCGCCTTCCAGCTCGGCTTGACCCACTGGTTCTACCTCTACATCCCGTGGTTCTTCCCGTTCGTGATCGTGGCCCTGATAGGCGCCCACCCATCTGAAATCGGGTGGGCGTTGCGACGGGACGATTCGTATGAGGAAGCGTCACCGCCCGTGGCCCCGGCGCTTACGTAGCCCTTGGGGGGTCTGGACGCGGACCCAGGCCCCCGGGCCCCGGGGCCCATTGACGAGACGCCCCATCGCTCCAACCCGAGCTTTTAAATGAGCCAGGAGGCCGTAGCCACGAGGCCGCGCTCGCCATCCGAGACCTCGGCCGAGGCGGCGGCGTTGGCGCTTGCCGCGGATCGGGCGGTGGCGGCGCCTCGCTAAAGAGCCACGAGGCCAGCGCCAGGCGCCACAAGGCGCGCTGAAGGGGTCCGGGTGCGCCAGCGCGCACCCTCGCGTTCGAAGCAGACCAGCCTCCGAGAGCCGTACGCACGCACGGGTGCGCGTGGCGCCGCCCGAACCCCTCCCGGGCGTCAGGTAACCCCGGGCGCCGGCTCCAAAACCTGCTCAATAGACCGCGCCCTCAAAGCCCCATCGGTCCGGATCAGCACAGCATTGATCCACGGATCCTCGGTCGAGGTCTCGAACTTTACGGGCATTTTCGTGACCATCGACTCGATGGCGAGCTCTCGTTTGACGCCTATCACGCCACCGCGCGGCCCCGTCATCCCCACGTCGGTGATGTACGCGGTCCCGCCCGGGAGGATCCGCGCGTCCGCGGTCGGCACGTGCGTGTGCGTCCCGAGCACCGCCGTCACGCGCCCGTCGAGGTGCCACCCCATGCCGACCTTCTCGCTCGTCGCCTCGGCGTGCATGTCGACGAGCACATGATCGACGTCGCCCTTCATCGCGTACAGCGCGGCGTCGGCCTCGGCGAATGCCGGACGACCCGCGTTCATGAACAAGTTGCCGGACAGCGACACGACCCCGAGCCTGACGCCATCGCGCGCCACAACGCACCACCCGTGACCGGGCTGGCTGCGCAGGAAGTTCGCCGGCCGCAGGATGCGCTCGTGCGCATCGAGGTACGGGTAGATCTCGCGGTGGCGATATGTGTGGTTGCCCAGCGTGATCACGTCGACGCCGGCCGCGAAGATCTCATCCGCGATCCGCGGCGTGATCCCGATCCCGCCGGCGGCGTTCTCGGCGTTGACGACGACGAACTCCGGCGTGAGGCGATCGCGCAGCGCCGGCAGAAGCTTGAGCAACGTTCGCTTACCGATTCCGCCAACGACATCGCCGACGAACAAGATGCCGATCTCGTCTTTAGTCATGTCCACGCGAGGCCCATACTTCCATCAGTATGCGGTTAAGGGCTTCTAAGAAGAGTTCCGGTCCGCAGGCGCACGATCAGCCGCAGGACGACGCGGAGCTCGACGAGCGCGCCGACGCGGCGCTCGAGTCCGCGCCGCCCGATCTGCCCGCCGCGGGCGCTCCGGTCCCGCCGGTCGTGGTCCCGCGCTGGATCCAGCTCGTCCTTTTACCGCTTGCGCTGCTCGGGCTGTGGGCACTGGCGCGGGCCGCCGGCCCCGTGCTCCTGATCCTGATCGCCGCGAGCGTGATCGCCCTGATCTTCAACCCCGTCGTCAGGCTCCTGGAGCGCAAGATGCCCCGGGGAGTGGCGATCGCGCTGATCTACGTCGCCGGCTTCGGCGTCCTCGCCGGGATCGGGGTGTTGCTCTCGGACCCGATCAGCACCCAGGTCAACCGCTTCGCGGGCGACGTGCCGCATATCGTCGACCGGGCCAACCACGACCTCGCGAACTTCCAGACGTGGCTGAATCAGCACGGGATCAAGGTTCAGGTCCAGCAGCAGGGCCAGACGGCGCTGCAGACGCTCGAGCACCGGGTGATAAAGAGCTCCGGGAGCGTCGTCTCCTACTCGCGCGACCTGCTCTCGCAGATCGTGACGATCGGCTTTGACCTGGTCCTGGTCCTGGTCCTCTCGATCTATCTTCTCGTCTACGGCAAGCAGATCGGTGAGCTCGTCCGGCGGATCATGCCGCCTGGGGACGGAACCCCTGAGGACGACTTCCCGCTGCTGGTCCAGCGCGCGGTGTTCGGCTACGTCCGCGGCCAGATGCTGTTCAGCCTGATCATGGGCGCGAGCGCCTCGGTGGCGCTGTACATCTTCGGCGTGATCGGGATCTTCCCCGCCGGCGAGCACTACGCCGTGTTCTTCGGCGCCTTCTATGGGCTGATGGAGTTCATCCCGTACATCGGGCCGATCATCGGGCCGTTGCCGGCGATCCTGGTGGCGCTGTTCAACGACCCGATCAGCGCCCTGTGGGTGCTCTTGCTGTTCGTGGGCCTGCAGCAGCTCGAGGGACATTTCGTCGCGCCCCAGGTGTTCCGGATCTCGCTGCGGATCAACCCGATCCTGATCATCCTCGCGCTCCTGATCGGCTACCGGCTCTATGGCATCGCCGGCGCGCTGGTCGCGCTCCCGGTCGCGGCGGTGATCCGCCAGACGGTCCTGTACCTGCGCAAGCACCTCGTGCTCGAGCCATGGGGCGCGGTCTCGCCGGAGACGGGAGTGCTCCACATCGGCCCGGACCGATGTCCGGACTGCGGCACGGCGGCTCGTCCCGGCGACGAGTTCTGCCGGGCGTGCGGCGCCTCGCTCGAGCCCCGCGTCCGCACCCCCGGCTAGAGCGCGCCCTTCAGGACGTGAGCTAGCCTGCGGCCCGTGTCGTCCAGCACCGCCACCGGCGGCGTGTCCGCAACCCTGGCGGCTCGTTCACTGACCAAGCGCTTCGGCACGAGGACCGCGTTGCAAGGAGTCAGCTTCGAGTTGCTCGCTCATGAACTGCTCGCGATCATCGGGCCCAACGGCGCTGGTAAGACCACACTGCTCTCGATCCTCGCCGGGGTGCTGCCCGCGACCGAGGGCGAGATCACGTGCAGCCCTTCGGAGATCGGCTGGGTGCCGCAGCAGCCTGCGCTGTATTCGAAGCTGTCGGTGGCGGAGAACCTGCGCCTGTTTGCCCGGCTCGAGAAGCTCGAGGATCCCGAGACCGCGGTCGCCGAGATGCTCGAGCAGACCGGCCTCGAGGACCGCGCCGACGAGGAGGTCGGGCGGCTCTCGGGCGGCAACCAGCAGCGAGTGAACATCGCCATCGGCCTGCTCCCGAAGCCCTCCGTGCTGCTGCTCGACGAGCCCTCGGCATCGCTGGACCCGCGCCAGCGCGAGCGGCTGTGGGAGTTCATCGGCCGCCTCGCCGACCGGGGGACGTCCGTGGTCTTCTCCTCCCACAACGTCGCCGAGGCCGAGCGCTATGCCTCCCGCGTGCTGGTTCTGGTCGACGGCGAGCCGCTGTTCACGGGTACGCCGGCCGTGCTCGAGCAAACGGTCGGAGGCGACCCCCGCGACTTCGAGGCGGCCTTCGTGCGTTTCCTCCACGAGCGAGGCCATTGACGCGGTGCGCTGGCTGTTCATC
>CAVZAK010000024.1:0-49278 GCA_963773165.1 uncultured Solirubrobacterales bacterium | reverse complement strand
TCGTCGAGGACCTGGCGTCATTGACGCCGAACGCAAGTTTTCAACGAACGCCGTGTCCCGCGTGCGCCAGTCGCGATCAGCACCTTCGGGCAAACGCTCAGTACCTCCTCGACGAGCTGGCCACAAGCCCCGGACACCGAGAGACGTTCGAGGCGTCACCTGGCCTGTGCTTCGCCCACTTCGAGCTGGTCTGGGGCGTAGCTGGGACCATTGAAGATCGAAAACTGATCCTCAGCGTGCAACGCAACGCCACGGCCTCGCTGCTCCATGAGCTTGAGGAACACGTCCGTAAGCATGACAATAAGTTTCGCGACGAACCGAAGGGCTCGGAGCAAGACTCGTGGCAGGGCGCGATCTTCCTCACCACGGGCTGGCCACCGCCGGCGGAATCGGCGGCCGTGCCCGAGCGGCGGTGAGGTTGCCGGCTGAACGGGCCGGTGAACGTCGCCGTCTTGGGATATAGCCGGGCCGTCTCTGTTAGGGCGAGTTATCAGATCGAGCTGGTGTTGCCGCCGCGAACGCACGTGATACCGGAACGGGCTCGCTGGTCACCACACCGACCTCGCGCGTGAGATCGTCGACGATCGGCCACAAGCGGTTCATATTGGCGGGCGAATCGATCACGATCGCTTGCACCGGGACCTGTCGATCGAGCCGGAGCCAGCGCAAGGTCATCGGAGGCCGGTCACCGGCGAAACCGCCGGCGGCACGCAGGACGGTGGCCCCTGCTGCGCCGGAGACGCTCGATCGCCTGATCAGCTGGCGATACAGCTGACGACCCTGGAGTTGTGCCTGGCTCTCCACGTGAATCGTCAACTTCCGCCAGACAGGCAAACCGGAGCCGTCGTTTGGGGCCTGGTCGCGCACATCCGATAGGTGAGTCCCGCCGGACTTGCAGATCTTGATCGGCGCAACGGTCACGAGCGGATCGTCGAGTAGGCCCGCTAGCGGTGAAAGCGCCGAACGGATGTGTGCGAGATCTCCGACGACTTGCAGCATCAGCGCCATGGCCGTGTCTCGGCCGAAGAAGCGACCACGCTGGCGGCGGCCACGCAGGCTGCCGTCGACCGGGGTCTGGACCGACGCCACGGCAGCGCCGGAGCGCCGGAGCTCGTCGATCGCTGCCGCGCGGCTGGCTCGGCTCCACGTCGTCGCCGAGGCGCTGCCATAGAGCGTTACTGTGGCTGCTTGATCCGGGTCCTGAGCGCTGGCTAACCCTTCGAGCTCTCGCAGTCCGAGCAAGCGCACGGGCTCGATCGTGACCGTGCCGTGCCAACCGACGACCCCAAGGACGACAGGTAGCGATCGCTCGACGCGGTCGCGGCTGTCGATCGCGATCGCCACGGCGGGGAGATTCTCTGAGGAGGTCAGCACGCGGTCGGTCCGCAGTCGGTTGTGCTGCCCGAACCCCTCGACGCCTCGTAACACGACACTCGTCTGAATTTGGTGGCGCTGGAACGCGTCAGTATCGCGTCGACAAGAAGACGATCTCCGTGCCGGTCACGCTCGCTGAAGTACACGGTGATCGCGGCCCCCCTCTCCGCACCTGCGTCCAAATCCAGGTCCGCCCTCACGGCCGTTGGTAAACCACTGGCGATGCCCCGCGACTCACGCGACTCGAGGGGCGATGAGCAGCAGCGCGATGAACGCGAGCAGGAGATACAGCAGGTATAGGCCAAGCGGCCCCGCTTGGATGTTGCGCACGATTTCCGCGACGCGGAGAACGCATCCGTGATGGGTCGGTATAGCCAGTCAGGATCGAAGATCCGGGGATCGGCGCGCATCATGCTCAGACGTTCGGGGAACCGCTGGTCGCCGACGCTCCGCAGCTGGGTCCGGACCCGGTAGACGACGTTGAAGATCACGCGGACCATGTTCGCGTAGCCGATCGAGGTGTATTGCGCGCGCCTGCCGGACACCGCCACGCCCGAAGCCCACACGGCGCCCGCCGCGCTCGGTGCGAGCTCAGCACGTAACGCAGGCACGCCGCCGCCGATCGCAAAGCCGGCCAATGTGAGCGCCAGGACGGTCGGGCTGATGCTGGCGAACTTCGGCGTATCCAGGCTCGACCAGCCATCCGGGCTGGCTGATGTGGCCGATTGCGCGCACGCCGCCGATCGGCGCGTGGCGCGCTCGAGCACCTTGACGACCCAAGGCGCCGCGACCCCGATCGCCAGCGAGGCGACCGCCAGCACGCCCATCCCGAGCCCGCGCCCGTTTGGTTCCGGCTCGCCGGATTGACCGAGGATCGCGCGGCATTCCGAAGAACGTCATGCCGATCGCGCGGACGAACGCGAGCGCCGCCAGACCGGCGGTCAGCGCGAGGAGCGCGCCGGCCAGCGCCATCGCGAGATGCGAACCGGTGCCGCTGACGCGGAAGCCCTGCATCAGGCCCTCGAGCCCGAGCCATTCGGAGACGAAGCCGCTGAACGGCGGCAGCGCGGCCAGGCGCCGCGCGCCGGACAGGGTCGCGGCTGCGGCCACCGGCAGCGGCCGGTAGAGGCCGCCGAGGCGCTCCATGTCGCTTGTCCCGGTGCTGTGCTCGACCGTCGAGACGGCGGCGAACAATCCGGCCTTGGCGAAGCTGTGCGCGGTGATCTGGAAGGTCGCGGCGATCAGGCCGAGCCCGATCAGGCCGGGCTGATGCTGGGCCTTGCCCATCAGCGCGAGCCCGATGTCGGCGACGATCAGGCCGGCAGTTCTCGATCGACGAGTAGGCGACGAACACGCGCAGCTCGCGTTGCAGGATGCCGCCGAGGATCCCGATCAGCGCCGTGAGCGCGCCGACCAGCAGCGCGACCACCGCCCACCACACGGCGGGATGGCCGAGGAACCCGAACCAGACGCGCAGCATCGCGTAGAACGCGACGTTCAGCGATACGGCGGCGATCAGGCCCGAGCTGTCGGCGTCGGCACCGGCGTAGGCGCCGGGCAGCCAGGTCTGCAGCGGGATCAGCGCCGCCTTGACGGCGAAACCGACGAACAGCAGCGCGAAGCACACGCCGCGGGTCGACGAGCTCAGAAATGCGGCCCGGCGTGAGCCAGCTGCTCGAACGAAAAGCCGCCGGCCTTGACGCCGAGCAGCACCAGCCCGGCCAGCACGGCGCCCCGCCGAGCTTTGCGAGTGTCAGCGTCAACGCCGCGGCGCGCCGTGCCCGCGGATCCTCGTAGCGGACGCTGATCAGCGCGTAGATCGCGACGACCGTCAGCTCGTAGACGATCAGGAACTCGAACACGTTGTCGACCACGACCACGCCGACGACGCACAGGACGAGCAGCGGGCGCAGCGCCGCGCGCGCCCTGGGCGCCTGGGTCCGCGGCGGTCGATGAACAGGCGGCGCGACACGAGGCCGGTGAGGATCAGGAACAGGCCGGCCAGACTGTCGACCTGAACCCGCCCCGCCCGAACGGAAACCATGAAACGGCTGCCAGACGAGACGCTCGCCGAACGCGGCGACGATGCCCGCCGCCGCGAGCGCGACCGACGCCGCGATCGCCACGACGATGCCGAGTCGGTCGGCGTCGGTCGCCGGCGGCGCCCAGCGCGGCGCGAAGCGCCGAGCCCGCCGCAGCCGACGATCATCAGCACCGCGAGCGCGCTCATCCGCACCTCCGTGGCCGCCCACTCAGCTCGCCTGCGCCGTGCTCGTGGCGCGGCGGCCTGCTTCCTCGACGCGGCCGGCGGCGAGCAGCAGGCCGTGCAGCAGCGCGATCGGGCTCGGTGGATCGCCGGGTATGTAGACGTCGACCGGGAACACTCGGTCGACCCCGCCGAGCACCTCCGGCCCGTTCCAGATCCCGCCGCTGCACGCGTCGGTGCCGGCGGCGATCACGACGCGCGGCTCGGGCATCGCCTCGTAGGTTCGCCGCAGCGGCTCCTCCATCGGGCGCGTCACCGGGCCGGTGACCAGCAGGACGTCGGCGTGGCGCGGGCTGGCCGTGAAGAACAGACCGAGCCGCTGCATGTCGTAGTAGGGGTTCAGCAGCGCGGCGATCTCCTGTTCGACCGCGCCGTCGGATCCGGAGTCGACGTGGCGGATGTGAAGCGAGCGGCGAAACGCGCCGCTCAGTGTCGCCGGTGGAGATGTCGGCCTCGCGTCCGTCATCGCCGACGACCAGTCGTTCGCGGCTTCCGAGCCGCGAGCTCGTAGCCGGAGTCGATCGTCACCGAGCCGTCCCGGCATCGCTCGACGCACAGTCCGCAGGCGATGCACCGACTCGCGTCGAGCCGCAGCCGGCCGCCGGTCGTCGACGGCAAGCGCGTGCGGCAGACACACCTCGGCGGATGCCCGCGCCTGGCTCTGGGTCGCGGCGCGCGGGATCCAGCAGCGCCCGCGCGCGGAAGCCGGGCGGCGGCGGCTCGGGGCCGCGGGGATAGCGGGTCGTCAACCGGCGGCTGCGTGACGCCGCGCAGGAACCAGCTGGATCATGCGTCACACCCCGCCGGCGAGAGTCCGAGGCTGTGCTCGATGAACGAGAAGTCGGTCAGCACCTGGGAGTCGAACACGCGGTTAAAGATCCCGAAGTTGACAAACGACGCGGCGCGGAGCTTGCAGAAGCCGCAGCGCGCGCGGCCCGTCCGCCTCCAGCCAGTAGAGGGTCTCGCCGCGCGCCGACTCGGCCGCCCCGAGCGCGGACTCGTTGACTGAAGCGCGCCGAGCTGGTCGCGCGTCGGGCCGGCGCTCAGCGAGCCGATCGCGTCGCCGGATCAGCGCGAGCGAGGATTCGACCTCCTGAAAGCGGACCTCCATGCGCGCCATCGCGTCGCCGTCGGCGTGCCGCGCCACCTTGATCGCGGGGTAGCCGTCGTAGGGAAGATCGCGGCGCGTGTCGATGTCGATGCCCGACCCGCGGGCCACCGGCCCGACGCACGCGAAGTCGCGGGCGTCCTGCTCTGACAGCGGCCCTGCGCTGACCAGGCGGTCAAGGAACGAGTCCGTCCGGAGCAGCACGGCCAGCGCCCGCCTGAAATCGCGCTCCCACTCGCGCAGCGTGTCGCCGATCAGGTCGACCGAACTGCGCGTCGAGGTCGACTCGGACGCCGCCGGGAACCACCGCGCCGCGCAGGAAGCGGTTGCCGATCACCGCGCCCGCCAGCCGGTGCAGCCGCTCCTTGAGCGCGGCGAACTGGGCCTGGGCGACCGACAGCGACGCGTCCTCGCATTCGCGGACGGTCACCTCGAGGTGGTTGTAGAGCCGCTCGATCTCGGCCAGCACGCGCCTGATCGCCTGAGCCCGGGCTGGCACCTCGGCCTGCGCGAGCGACTCGACCGCGTGCGAGAACGCCAGCGCGTGGGCGACGCTCGAGGTCCCGGACACGCGTTCGGCGACGAGCACCGCGAGGTCGAGCGGGACCTCGCAGATCCGCCGCTCGGCGCCGCGGCGCTTGAAGAACAGCCGCTGGGCGCAGTAGGCGACATCCTCGCCGCCGATCTGCACGCAGAAACTGGGCGGACTCGAACACGCCCGAGCGGACCGGACCGTACGGGAATCACGAACACGCCTGGGCCCGACAGCCGCTCGGCGCCTCGATGCTCGGTCCCGGCATCGTCACCGGCTGGGACCGCCAACGATCTCGACGTGGCTCGGGCTCGTGGCGGATGAGCGGCTCGAGGCGAGGGTGGCCCTCGGGCACGATGCCCCACAGGTCGTGGATCTCGCGCTCGAACCAGTGCGCCGCCGGGACTCGCGGGGTGACCGCGGGATACGAGTCGCCGGTCAGCCGCGCCCGCAAACGGACGATCGAGCAGTCGCCGCGCACGATCGCGCACAGCTCTCGCGCATCGTCCGACTTCGCCGGTGACGAACAGCATCATCAGCCGCCCGCCCAGTGCGCTCGAGCTCGCCGGCGAGGCCGTCCGGCGTCGCAGCGGCGCTCCTCGAGCGCGATCACCGGCGCCCTCCGATCACGGCCACGGCGCTGTGCAGCAGCTGGTCGAGCGGCGCTGGGATCCACAGCCCGAGCACCAACACGACGACCAGGCTCGCCAGCATCGCCGACGGCCATCAGCGGCTGTTCTCGGCCGCGACACGCGCGCACGATCGGCGCGGCTCGCGCTCCCGGGCGCGATCACCATGCGGTGAAACGTCTGGTAGATCCCGACGAACGCGACATTGGCGAACACGATCAGCAGGCCGGCGAGCGCGAACTTACGAGTGCGAGAAGCCGCCCGTGACGATCAGCAGCTCGGAGCGGAAGATCCCGAACGGCGGCACGCCGGTGATCGCGAGCGCCCCGAGCAGCACCATCACGCCGGTGAACGGCGCGGCCCGGATGACGCCGCGCACCTGATCGACCTCGCGGGTCTCGTATCGGCTCAGGAGCTCGCCGGCGCCGAAGAACGCGAGCGTCTTCGCCGCGGCGTGCATGAGCACGTGGAAGAACGCGCCGTAGGCGGCGATCGGGCCGCCGATGCCGATTCCCGAGCGAGACGATCCCCATGTGCTCGATCGACGAGTAGGCGAGCAGCCGCTTGTAGTTGGTCTGGCGCAGCGCGAAGAAGCCGGCGAGCACGAGCGACGTCGCGCCGAACACCAGCAGCAGCACGTGCACGTAGGTCGGTCCGACCGTGAGCTGGGCGATCGCGCCGAACCGCAGCACCGCGTACAGCGCCGCGGCCAGCAGCGCGCCGGACAGCATCGCGCTGATCGGGCTGGGACCCTCCGAGTGAGCGTCCGGCAGCCACGCGTGCATCGGCACGAGCCCCACCTTCGTGCCGAATCCGACCAGCACGAACGCGAACCCGGCGCGCACCAGCGGCTCGGTTCAGATGTGGCGCCGCGCCGGCCAGCGTCGAGTACGTCGGCGTGTAGTGGTCGCCCAGGCTCGGGACGCCGGCCGCGTAGATCAACACGATCCCGAGCAGACCCACGCGCGAGTCCGGCCGATCCGATCACGATGTACTTCCAGCCCGCCTCCACCGACTGCTCCGATCCTTCGCTGGTGACGAGCAGCGCGCTGACGACGGTCGTCAGCTCGACCGCCACCCACATCACGCCGAGGTTGGCGACGATCGGCGTCGCCAGCAGCGCCAGGCCGAACAGGTTCAGCAGCGGCCAGTAGGTACGCCGCAGCCGGACGTGACCGATGCCCGGGCCGCAGGTAGCCGGCCGAGTAGATGGCCACGACCGCGTACACGAACGCGACCGAGATCAGGAACACGCCACTCAGGCCGTCGAGAAAGAACGCGCCGCCGAGGCGATGGCGGCCGACGCCGACGTGATAGCGCGAACACCGCCACGAGCACCGACGCGAACGCGCCGGCGGCGGCGGCAGCGGAGATCCAGCCGCTCGCGGTTCGGTCGCCGAGCACCAGCGTAGCCCCCGCCGCGAACAGCGCCAGCGCCAGCGCGATCAGAAGCCAGACAGCCATCAGCCCCGCAGCACCGTCATGTCCTCGATGCTGGTGCTCCTGGCGCGCGCGGCGATGAGCCGCGCGAACACGCCGTAGAACAGCACCGCCGGGAGCAGATCGAGCAGCAGCAAGAAGCCGATCGCGAACGGCAGCCCGGGCGCGATCGCCACGGTCGCCAGGAACACGCCGTTCTCGAGCACCAGCAGCCCGACGATGTGGCTGATCACGTTCTGGCGGGTGATCATGAAGAAGAACCCGATCAGCACCAGCGACAGCGGCATTCCCAGCGCCGGCGTGGGGAGCAGCGCCCCGTCGATCGGAAGCGCGGACGCCGACCAGTACGCGAGACCGGCCAATGCCACCCCGATCAGCAACGACATCGGCACCTGGACGACGAGCGGCACCTCGTGCTCGGAGAACTGCCGGGTTATTTGACGATCGATGGCGACCGGGATCACGATCACCTTGATCACCGCCGTCCACACGGCGAGCACGATCAGCGCCGCGTCGCCACGGTTGACGCCGACCAGCAGCGTGTAGGCGGCCGCGAACACCGACAGCACCGCGTACACGCGCACCTGCTCGTGCACCTGCTTGACCGCGAGCAACGCGAGACCGCTGAGCAGCGCCGCGATCGCGAGCAGCGCCGCGGTCGCGTGAGCGAAGTCGTAGTGGGGAGCCACGTGCATGTTCGATCAGCCCGCCCCGATCAGCCGTTCGCCAGGTAGAAGACGAGGATCGCCAGCACCGACAGCACAAACCCGACCCCCATGAAGTCCGGGATCCGGAACAGCCGAAGCTTCGCGAAGCTCGACTCGATCACGACCATCACCAGGCCCAGTCCGATCATCTTCACGAGCAGCCAGCCCAGCGCGACCGCCACAGATCCGACGGTCCGATCACTGGCCAGCCCCCACGGCACCACCAGGACGTTGAGAAACACGACGTACAGCAGGAACTGCTTCATCGTCGATGCCCACCGGAACAGAGCCAGAGACGGCCCCGAGTGTTCGAACAGCCGCGCCTCGTCGATCATCCCGAACTCGAGCGTCGATCCCTGGCTCTCGATCGGGACCCTGCCGGTATCTACCAGCAGCATCATGAAGAACGCCGCCGTTGCCAGCAGGTGGCTGGGGCGGAAGTACTCCGAGGAAGAGTGCGCCAGCGTCGCGTTGAGCGCGTATGGCAAGTCGGTTCCGGTCACCAGCGCGACCGTGAAGAACACGAAGATCAGCGTCGGCTCGACCAGCGTCGCGACCGACTGCGTCCGGCTCGAGCCGAGTGCCGCGTACACCGAACCCGAGTCGACTCCCGGCGAGCGCGGTGACGAACCCGGCTAGGCCGAACAGCAGCGCCCCGCCGAGGATGTCACCCGCCGTCCCCAGCGGGAGTGGAAAGTTCGTCAGGACGGGGATCAGCAGCGCGATCGTGCAGTAGCTCGCGAACGCGATCAGCGGCGCGATCTCAAAGAACGGCGACGCGGTCTCCGGCCGCACCGATTCCTTGCGGAAGAACTTCGCGATGTCGTAGTACGGCTGCAAGATCGACGGGCCGACGCGCCACTGGACGCGCGCCTCCGCCTTTGCGATCACGCCGCTGATCAGCGGCGCGAACACCAGCAGCGCCAGCACCTGGCAGACCTGAACTCCCCACGGCGGCAGCATGGTGTCCCTGTCCTGGGCTCCTACGTGTCGAGTGATGTCTCTTGTCGTAGGAGCCATCAGCCGTTACGGCGGTTCGGTCACAGGGCCCGGCGAACTCCATCGCCGCTGTGCCATCAGGGGCCATGATAACGAGGCGCGGTCGGTCGGCTCAGCTACCGGCCTCAGCCGCCGAGGCCGCCGAATATCGCGAACGGCTGGAACGGCGTGGCATGCGGAGTCTCGGAGACCGTCTCCGAGACGCCTCCCTCGGCGGTGACGACGCTTCCCTCCGGGGCCTCGCTCCGGATCCGGTCGGCGAGCGCGTTGGCACTGTCCTCGTCCGCCGCCCCGACGACCACGAACTGCCACCGGTGGACGTTCGGGATCCCCTCTTCGGTGAGCCGCTTGGCGAGCGCCCGGGCGTCGTGGTGGTGCGGACACTTGACGCGAACCTCGAACTCGGCGAATCCCTGTTCCTGCGATTCCTCGCGCTCCTCCGCCATCAACTCGGCGCGTTCGGCAGCCCGTTCAGCGTCGGTCGCGGGCAGAGGCTTGTCCGGGTCCTCCCACTCCTCCGCGGTGGGGTGCCAGTGCTTGAGCTCGAAGCTCGCATTCAGCTGGTTCTCGTCCGCGACCGAAGCTATGGCCTTCTGGGCCTCCTCCGCCTGTTCGCGCGTGGCGGCGTAACAGAACATCTCGGCGCCGTTGCGGGACACGACGACCCGATCGACGAATGACGTCTTCAGGCTGTGCTCGCGATCGAAGTTCGTCAGGTGATCGGCCAGTTTGTGGGAGTCCGAGTCGTTTGCGAGGGTCACGCGCAGGCGCCAGTCGTCGTTCATGCCGCGGACAGTAGTCGATGGCGGCCCTTGACAGACCCCGGATGATGACGGCGATGGCCGAAGTCGTGGGTGGAGGGGCGTCAACTGAAGCCGGGTCGGGGATGGCGAACAAGAACCTCGTTCTTGCCGCGATGGTGTTCGCCGTGGCGATGACGTTCATCGACCAGACGATCGTCGCGATCGCGATCCCGAGCCTCCAGAAGGACCTGTCGATCACGGCGACCGGTGCGCAATGGATCATCAACGGCTATCTGCTCTCGCTGTCGGCGCTGTTCGCGTTCGGCGGCAAGCTTGGCGACGTCCTCGGGCGGCGGCGAATGGTCACGTACGGCGTCATCGGCTTCGCGGTCGCCTCGGCGGCTTGCGGGTTCACACCGACCGGCAGCATCGCCCAGGCATGGATCATCTTCTTCCGGGTCGTCCAGGGCGCGTTCGCGGCGCTGATGTTCCCCGCCGCCGTCGGGATTGTCGTCGCGTCATTCCCGCTGCGCGAACGAGGCAAGGCGATGGCGATCTTCTTCGGAATCTCCGGGGGCCTGACGGCGATCGGACCGATCGCCGGCGGCTTCCTGACCCAGTGGACCTGGCGCGCGATCTTCTGGATCAACATCCCGGTCGCGCTGATCGCGCTGTACTTGATCTGGCGCTCGAAGCCCGACGACACGCGGCGCCCGGCGAAGCTCGACTACCGCGGCGTTGTCCTGATCACCGGGGCGATGACCCTGATCGTGCTCGGGCTGCAGCAGTCGGCTGTGTGGGGGTGGAGCAGCCCGGCGACGTGGATCTGCATTGTCGTCGGGGCGCTGCTGATGATCGCGTTCATCTACGAGGAGCTCCGCACGTCCGAGCCGCTGCTGCGACTGGCGATCTTCCGCGACCGGGGGTTCGCCACCGAGAGCGCCGTGCTCGGCCTGATGTCGATCGTGTTCGTCCCGTTCTTCTTCTTCGGGAGCGTCTATGCGCAGGTGTCCCTCGGCAAGAACTCCTCGCAGGCGGGCGAGTACATCCTGTTCTTCTTCATCGGATTCGTGATCGCCGCGCAGATCGGAGGCCGGATGCTCGACAGGCGCGGCGCGAAGCTGGCCGTGGTCTCGGGCTGCGCGATCGGTGCGGTCGGGTTCTACCTGCTCGCCCACAAACTGACCGATCTCTCGCTCGGCGCCCAGCGGCTCGACATCGTAATCGCCGGTGCCGGGCTCGGGCTGATTCTCGGCCCGGCGAGCACCGACGCCGTGAACCGCGCGCCGAGCACCAGCTACAGCGAGGTGACAGGGATCACCCAGACGGCTCGCAATTTCGGCGCGAGCCTGGGGCTCGCGATCCTCGGCGCGATCCTCGTCGCTCAGAACAAGACCAACGTCAGCAATGCACTGACCGGTCATGGCGTGCCCCAGTCGGTCGCCCACAAGGTGGCCAACGCGCTCAGCACCAGCGGGGTCGGGAAGTCGGGTGGCTCCGGGCATTCCCTGCCGCTCGTCCATGACGTCCAGATGGCGTTCGCCCATTCCACCCAGACCGTCTTCTACATCATGGCCGGCGTAATGGCCGCTACTTTCTTCGTCGCGGTCCGCTGGCTCCCACGCGGACGGGTTGTCTCGCCCGAGGAGCAGGCCGTCGCGGCGCTGATGAACGGCCCGCGCTGGCCGGCGAGCGCGGCGCCTTCCGTTAGAAGATCTCGGCAGCTGGGCCCGGCTCCGGTGCACCGAAGCGACCGTCTCGGCACGCCGTTGTCGAGTCTCGCCTCGCTCGCCGGCGCGACTCACAAAGTGACCGGCGATGGCTAGTGGGTCGACTTTCCGGGGGCCCCGCTAGGAAAGATCGAAGTAGGCCGGCAGGACCTGGCCGCTGTCAAGCGTCAGGAACAGCGTGTAACACCCCGGGCCGGGTGTCGACCAGTTGTACGTGTAAACACCGCCGGAGGACCTGAGGCCGGTGCGCCCGTTCGCACCCGCCTGGACGCTCCCACTGGGATCGGTGGTGAATGCGCTACAGGCGCTCGGCTTGTAGGTGATCGACTTGACCGCGCTGAGCGCCGTGACTGGCTTTCCGCCGCCAGCCGCGAGGCTCCACTTCAGCGGGTAGGTCCGGCCGCCATGCCCGCCGTTGATGGCAGGAGCGTTGCTCACAGGAGCTGAGAACCCGCCGAACGCATAGCCGACGGTGTACGTGCACGATGCGGGCTTCCCGCGTGGCCGACGTCGTCCACCGGGACGGGCGAGGAGACTGTCTGTGAGCCGACCTGCTCGGTGTCGAGCGACAGCGATCCCGACGCTCGTGTGGCGAGCCCCGACGAGCGCGTCCCGTCGCTCACCGTCCAGTTCATCGTGCCGTCACCGTTCAGCAACACAAGCGAGCTCACGCAGTTCGCTAACGAGACCGTTCATGCCTGCCAGTCCATCTTGCCACACACCGTAATCAAAGCACACACATTCGCAACCCAATCACTCACCATCCCAGTAATCGAGAAAACACCCATCGCTACATCCACATTTGCCACACCAAACCATTTACGCCGTGTCACCACGCACCCCACTCCCAAACTTCCGTCACCAGTAACGCATCACCGTTGTCAGCAAACTAACAGTTACCATGTCCTTATACCAATACGTCCCCGCACGTCCATATACGCTACCATCAACGTCATGCTCGCCGTTAAAGCGTTCCGCAACATCGCATTACCACCACCACATTCGAGACATCCGAGAATCACTTGTGTTCCCCGCAAATCACCGCATCCCCCATAAATCCAATTCCTTCCTGCTCCATACACCATCCATCCCTAATCCATACAAATTCCCGAACATTCACCACCATCTAGAACAAGCTCTAATCAAAGCGCTCATCCTAAAGCACAAGTATCCATCTAATCACCATCCACATCAATTACCAACATCCAGCTAATCATCTCATTACCATCCGAGTTCAGAACTCATCCGAATACGTGTGACAAACTTCGTGCGTAACGTATTCATCACCACCACAGCGCAAAACTTAATGAGTCCGCCCTAGAGAATCTCCTACCATCCTACACATCCAACGTGTCATACCACACTCATGCACCTAAGCTCATAAGCTCCACCCCACTTCACAGCTAAAGCCAATATAGCGCAGCGTAAACATCATACCAGCACAAACCACCCCAATAACATACCGCTGTCCTCATGCACACCATTCATGCATCCCCCACTGTACCACAGTTATTCCCAATCATCACATAGCATCCATCAGCATTAACCATGTTATCTCACGCTACCTCACATCACAATCACTACCACCAACGAGACCACACTCGCCTCCGCTCACGGTTCGGCTGTAGCCGTGCGATCTACTGCTGGTAATCTATGCATATCCGCCTCCGTCTCCGTGCTACGGCTGTAGCGCCGCTACCTGATCGTCTTCGGCCGACGCCCCGGCAGTGAGCAATCCCGCGCACGCAGCAATGACGCAGACACCCAGCGATCCGGCTCTCCGCAGTGGCGCGTGCCACGACATACGACACCTCCCGTCGCGTTTCGAGTGCCCCACACAACTATCCTCGTCCCCGTCGAGCCGAACGTGTTGCTCAGAAAATCCGCACTTCAACGTGTGCTTCACCCGTTTCCCCTCACGTCCACCCGGCTCAGTAGCCGCCGCTCAGGCGAGCGCTGCGTACGCTGCCGCCTGGATGTCGGTGTGGACCTGCGGGGCCTCGGGGCTCTCGAACAGTCGCTGGGTGAGCACGATCATCGTCAGGTCGTGGGCGGGATCCACCAGCCACGAGGTGCCCAGGCCGCCGTCCCAGCCGTAGGCGCCAGTGTCGAGCACGGCCTGGCAGAAGGACCACGACTGGCCTGCGAAGAAGTTCGGCCCAAGGCCCCCGTTCGCTTTCTGGGCGTCGGTCAGCTGGTCGGTGGTCATCGCCTGGACGGAGTCGCGTGAGAGCACGGGCGCGCCCCCTCCGAGCAGCATCCGCGCGAACGCCAGGAGGTCGTCGACGGTCGAGAGGAGCCCGGCGGCGCCGTCGCCGAACGCGGGCGGTCGACTCCACCTCCCATCCGGCTCATCCCACACGGCCAGTCCTTCAGGGGTGGGCCGGTACGCGGTTGCGAGCCGGTCGGTGTGCTCGGTCCAGAAACCCGTGTTGTTCATCCCCAGCGGATCGAACACTCGCGTTTGCAGGACCTCGGCGAACGGCTGCCCGGTGGCGCGAGCCAGCAGCACGCCGAGCACCGATGCGCCCGTGTTGTAGAGCCACCGTTCTCCGGGCTGAGCGAGCAGCGGCAACGTGCCGAGGTTGGCGATCCACGTGTCCGGGTCGGGTTGCACGGCTGGATCTGGCGGCCCGATCGTCGCCAGACGCAGCTCCCCTTCGGCGGCGACGACAGGCCAGGGCGGCTGCGCCATGAACATCTCCATGACCATCCCGAAGCCGAAGGTGAACGTCAGCAGATCACGGGTTGTGATCGGGCGATAGGCGGGAACGGTCTCGGAGAGCGGCCCGTCCATCCGGTGCAGGACCTGACGGTCGGCGAGCTCGGGGAGGAACGGGTCGATGGGCTCATCGATGTCGATCAGCCCCTCTTCGATGACCGAGAGCGTGGCCACGGCGGTGATCGGCTTGGTCGTCGACGCGATCCGGAAGATCGAATCGCGCGCCACGGGAGCCCCGCCGATCGTTAGGTCGCCCAGAGCCTCGACGTGTACGGCTCGCCGCGCGCCACCAGCGCCGCCAGGCCCGGAACCCGGGTGTCCCCAACATGTCGCTCGGCGACCTCGTGAATCCGCTCGATCCCGGCGCTCGTCAATCCGTCAGCCATCGCAGTACATCTCCTTTTCATCCACAGACTGTGCGCAGGTCAGCAACTCATCGGTGACCCGGCGGACGACCACTGAGCTCGGCGCCGCGGGCCGCTAGTGCGCGGCCGTGAACCGCCGCCGCGAATGCTTCGGCGTCTCTGCCTCGTCGAGCATGGCGATCGCGAAGTCCTCCATCGTGATCCGACTTCGCCCGTCGGCGTCGGTCAGCAGCTCGTCACCGCCAACGCGATAGGAGCCCGTCCGCTCCCCAGGTTCAAGCAGCGCTCCCGGGCTGACGAAGGACCAGTCGACATCGCCGGTCGACGCCTGGTAGACGGCCAGCGCGTCGGCCGCGGCATGTGCCTCCGGCTTCCACTCGGCGTGAAAGTCCGGCGTATCCATCAGCCGTTGCCCGGACGGCACCTTCAGGCTTCCGGCCCCGCCGGCCACCACCAGCCGGGTCACGCCGGCGCGGGAAAGACCGTCGAGCAGCCCTCGCGCCACCTCGCCCAGCACTTGCGGGTTTTGATGCTGGGTGACCGCGCTCAGCGCCACGTCGTGGCCCTCCGCGACGGCCGCCACCGAGTCCGGCTGGGTCGCGTCCGCCGCGAGCGCGGTCACGGCGCCGTCGTGGTCGGCGATCCCCGAGGGGTCGCGCGCGACGCCGGTCACCTCGTGGCCACGCCGGAGCGCCTCGTCGATCAGGCGCGAGCCCAGCGCGCCGCTACCTCCGAATACGATCAGCTTCATCCCCGCAGCTCCTGCACGGGCCAAAACACTACATCCCGCAACCGGCCGGCCCGTGCCGATCTGAGCTCGACACGGGCCGGCCGTCTTGCGGCGGCGCCTATATAGGATAACCCGCACCAAAACGTCGCCAAACGTTCGACCGTTGAGCTGCCGGGCAAGAACGCCGATAGAAGACTGTGGCGACGCTCGATGAACGCAGCCCTCATCCGGTGCTCGTCGCTGACGGCGCTCCGGTCCTCGGCGCGCCCGCGCTTCGCGCCAGGCTTTACGCACTGTTCTTCGGATGGCTGACTCTCGGCGGGACCGCCGAGGCTCTGGTCCATCACGACCCCAGCGCGCTGGTTGCCTCGCTGGTCGTCTTCGGCGGGGCGTGCGCGCTCTTCCTTCGACGGGCGCTGTCGCATATGGTGTTGCCGGCGATGAGCGAGATCGGCGACACCCAGTTCCACAAGGGGCAGCCCATCTGGGTAATCGGACCGGACGGCACGGAGCGAGCCGCCGAGTACGTCGGCGAAGGCGAGCTGAGCGCGTGGTTCGGCGGTTCGCCGACGGTGTTCGTCGTCTACGAAGACACGCGTGAGGGCCAGGCCGTCGAGGTCGACCGGGTAATCGCCCGGGACCCGGACGAGACCTGAGCCGTCAGCCGCCGTCGTCGCACCGACAGCCGCTCGGGCTGGGGGCGACCTCGCTCCGGCGGTACCCTTGATCGATGGCAAAAGGGTCTGAGGTCGTCCACAGCGATCCGCTCGCGCTGCTTTACACGCTGTTCGTCTTCGCAGCGGTCCTGCTCATCCCGGCGGTGATCAGCCGCTTCTTCTCCTCCCCAGGGCCTCCTCGTTCGGACTCCGACGAAGGAGGCGGCGGCCCGCCCCCCCGGCCCGTTCCGCCGACGCCGCCGCCGGGCGGCGTCCCGCTCCAGGATGCCCGACCGGCGAGGGCCAGGCTGCGAGACCATCGCCGGCTCGCTCAGCTCCTCCCGCGCCGCGAGCGAAGGCCCACCCGCGAGCCCCAGCGGGCGCCGGCGCGGACCTCGCCGGCGCGACGCTCGCCGGCGCGCTGAAGCCCGGCGCTCGACGCTCGTCGGCCCATCTTCACCTGGCGCTCCTGTGACGGGCCGCGCCCGCGCGCGTAGTGTTGGCGGTGATGCTCCGACGGAGGTGGCAAACGGTGGCGGTGAGCGTCGGGCTGGTGGTGATCGGGCTCCTCGCGCTTGGCGTCGGCGTCGCCAGCAGCGGCGAGGGCCATCGCGGTGGACGCGTCCGTCCGAGCGCAGAGTCACTTGGAGTGAGCATCCAGGCCGTGTTCGATGGCTCCGGCAACCCGGTTCTGGTCGCCAACTTCAGCCCCGACGGGTCGATGGCGACGGTCGACTGGGCGATCTGCCGGCCCGGCGGCGCCAGTTGCCGCTCCATCGGCACCGTTCATGGAGAGCTGCAGCCCGGACCCGAGCCCGCTGGCACGAACTTCGTGGCCAGTGCCGAGTACCGCGGCCAGACCTACTCCGCCAGCGCCCACTGGCTCGGCGCCGTGCGCGCGCTGAGGGCTCCGCGCCTCGTCGGCAAGCCGCGATTGGGCGGGGTGGTGAACCCGGTGGCCGGGACCTGGGCTGGTGGCTGGGGCTCCGATTCCGACCAGCTTGGCGTCGAGGCGTGCCGGACGCCCACGGGCCACGACTGCCGGATGCTGGGCGGCGGCGAGTACGGGTGTCCGGATCGCAGCTCGCGCACCCGGCTGGGCGGATGGTTCACCTCGTGGTATCTGTTCGCCTTCGACGCGCGGTTGCCGAGGGACGGTCTGTGCGCCGGCACGGGCTATTTCGACAACGCCGACCTGCCACCGTGGAGGTTGGGTCCGACAATCGTCCGGTCGGCGGCGCTCGCGAGGATCGCCGGGCCGCCGAGGCCGACCGTGAGGATCTGGCATCGCGCGATCCAGCGTGGCGACACGTTGCTCGTCGCCTCTCTGCATTGTGCGACCCGGTGCAAGGTGAAGATTGACGTGTTCGACCGCTTGCGCTGGATCTCCCACCGGCTCACGCTCGTGGGTCGCCGCCACGTCGGCGTCGCTCGCGGAGCGCTCGGGCACGGTGCTCTGAGGGTCACGATCCACGTCGACGACAGCTCGTCGATTACCGGCCGCTCGCGGTTCAGCTGAGCGCGCCGCGCGGTTAATGAACACGTAGGCTAGGCGCGATGCTGTTCGAAGGATTTGATGTGATCGACATCGTCACGCCCCGGGGCTCGATCCGGGCCAGGATCGGAGGCGTTGGCCCGCCGTTGCTGCTGCTTCACGGCTTTCCCGAGACCCATCTGATGTGGCACGGCGTGGCACCTCGGCTCGCCGAGTCGTTCACGGTGGTCGCCGCGGACCTGCCGGGCTACGGCGATTCGTTCCGCCCCGAGGCCAGCGAGGACCACGCCGCTCACAGCAAGCGCGCGTTCGCCAACGACCTCCTCGCCGCGATGCGAGAGCTCGGTCACCACACGTTCGCCGTTGCCGGCCACGATCGCGGCGGGCGGGTCGGTTATCGCATGGCGCTCGACCATCCCGCGCTCGTCACGCGGCTCGCCATGCTCGACATCGTCCCCACGGGCGAGATCTGGTCACGCGCCGACGCGCTGTTCGCCTTCGGCTACTGGCACTGGTCGTTCCTGGCGCAGCCCGCGCCGTTGCCCGAGCGTCTCCTCCTGGCGGATCCCGAGGCCTTATGGATCGTCGTGCAGCGGATGGGCGTCAAGACCGACGAGCGCTACCCCGCTGAGGTTCTCGCCGCCTACCGCGAGCAATGCGCCGACCCCGCGACCGTCGGCGCCATCTGCGAGGACTACCGCGCGGGGGCGACGATCGACCGTCAACTCGACGACGCCGACCGCGGCAAGAAGACGATCGCGTGTCCGGTGCGAGTGCTGTGGGCCGGGGCGGGGGCGCTGCCAATCTTCTATGCCGACCCGCTCGAGCTGTGGCTCGCGCTCGCGCCACAGGCGACGGGTCAGGCGGTCGAAGGCGCTTCGCACTTCCTCGTCGAGGACGCACCGCGCGAAGTGGCGCAGGAGCTCGGCGAGTTCTTCGGCTGACAGCTCACTCTGGAAGCTGGCGCTGGCGGTCCTGAAGCTGGCGGAAGATCTCGCCGTAGCCTCCCTTGAAGTCCGCAGGCACCCGCCACACGTCCACGGTGCCAAACAGCGAGAGCGCACGTACGTGAACGACGGGAGCATCGGGGCGGTCGAGCTCGCGGCCCCAGTCACGCCTGTGGCCGAACAGGGCGAGTCCACCGACGCTGACGTTGATGCCCTCGGGTACGTACACGTCGACGTTGCCGAACGCGATCAACACGTTCACCGAGGCCTCGGGGGTGTCGAGCTGGGCCTCGCGCAGATCGAGGTCGACGTCGGAGAAGGCGCCGCCGGCGAACGTCCGTCGGCGCAGCCTCAGCTTCCCCCGTCTGGCGACGTGGCCGAAGAACGCTGCTGTGACCCGGGTCGGTTTACGGCGCGAGCGGACGGCCGGCAGGTTCCCGGTGGCGGGCAGGCTTTCGCTGGCGCGTGCCAGCTCGCTGCCGATCTGGGCGCCGTACGCGAGCTCGACCCGCTCGGAGAAGTCCTCCAGCGTCAGCCGTCCGGCGAGCAGATGCTCGCGGAGCTGAGTCACGGCGTCCTCGCGCTCGGCGTCGGAGACTCGCTCGCTCGGGTCCGTCACCGCCCCACATCCACTGGCGACGCCGCCGCCCGGCCAAGCTCGGCGCGCTCGACGATCTCCTCGGCGATCGCGAGTGACGAGGTTGCCGCCGGGGAGGGAGCGTTGCGCACCCACAGGACCGGTCCGTCGGTCCCGAGCCGGAAGTCGTCTACGAGCGTGCCGTCACGATCGACCGCCTGGGCCCGGACGCCGGACCCAGCTCGGACCGTGTCAATCGCCTCCAGCTCCGGGACGTACCGCCGCGCCTCTTCGATGAACGCGCGCTTGGACAGCGTGCAGTGGATCTCGGCCATCCCGACCCGCCAGTAGCGACGGAACAGCCGCGCCGCGCCGGGCCACGCGAGCGCGTCGCGGAGGTCCTGCGCTTTGAACGCCGTGCGCCTGTATCCCTCGCGCGCGAACGCCAAGATTGCGTTGGGTCCGATCAGAACCGAGCCGTCGACCTTGCGCGTCAGGTGGATGCCGAGGAACGGCAGCGCCGGATCGGGTACGGGATAGATGAGCCCGCGGACGAGGTGGCGGCGCCCGGGCCGCAGCTGCCAGTACTCCCCGCGGAACGGGACGATGCGTGGTTCGGCGGGCTGGTTCGAGGCCCGCGCGAGGCGGTCGGCGTGAAGGCCCGCGCACACGATCGCCCGGTCCGCCTCGATCGCGGTCCCGTCGGCGAGCTCGATGCGGGCCGTCCGTCCCCTGCCGAGAACGCGCGCGACCTCAGTCTCCGTCCGGATCGTCGCGCCCCCCGCCCGCGCGTCGTCGGCCATCGCTCGCGCCGCCTCTCCGAAGTCGACGATCGCCGTCGCCGGCGAATGGAGCGCAGCGATTCCGGCGGCGCTCGGCTCGATTGTGCGCAGCTCGGACGCACCCAGCCGCTTGAGGCCGGGCACGCCGTTTGCCCGCGCTCGCTCCTCGAGCGCCGCGAACCGCGCCATCTCGCTCTCGTCGGTCGCGATTACGAGCTTGCCGCACTCGTCGTACCGGACGCCGTGCTCGTCGCAGAAAGCCTTCAGCAGCGACATGCCGCGCACGCACAGGCGGGCCTTCAGCGATCCCGGTGTGTAGTAGAGCCCGGCGTGTACGACGCCCGAGTTGTGCGACGTCTGGTGCTGTGCCAGCTCGGGTTCCTTCTCGAGTACCAGGACGTCGGCCCCGGCGACCTCGCGCGTGATGAGCCGAGCGGTTGCGAGCCCAAGGATTCCCCCGCCGATGATCGCGACTCGCATCGGCGAAGCCTAGGCGACGTTCGTCCCGTTCCATGTATCGAGGTACCGGGCGCTCGAATAGAGTTCGCCCCAGGCGCGACCCTGATGCCGTACGTACCTGTCCTCCTACGCGACCGTCCCCGTCACCTCCAGATCATCCTCGGAGGCGTGATTCCTGCGATCTTCGGAGCGATCGCAGGGATCCTGATCGGCGTGTCTGCCGGCGCCTACTACGCGTGGGGCGTCGTGGCGGCGATCGGCGGGTTCATCGCCGGCTTCGAACATCGCGACGGGTGGGGTGGAGCCGATCGCGGCTTCTTCGGCGGCCTCTTCTACGGCATCGCGCTGCTGGTCACCCACGCGATCGTGGATACGCATGCGAAGGTTTCGCTTGGAAGCTTTCCGCCACTGCTCGCCGTCCTCACGGCGATCATCGGGATGTTCCTGTCCGCGGCGGGTGGGCGGATCTCCCGGGCCCAGCGTGAACGGCTGGGACTCCAGGAACGACCTGAGCCCGACTAACCGGCATCGGGCACCGATCAGCCATCATTGGTGTCGGCGCCCATGACGACGACCACGACACGCACGCCCGAAACCGCCGCGGGCAACGGTTCCGAGCAGCCGATCATCCGCACGGTTGATCTGACCAAGGTCTACGCGGGTACCGACTTCGCTGCCGTGGACAAGCTCAACCTCTCGGTCAACGCCGGGGAGATCTTCGGCCTGCTCGGGCCGAACGGCGCGGGCAAGACGACCACCGCCGGTATGCTCACGACGCGCGTGATCCCGACAGCGGGGAGCGCATACGTCGGCTCGGTCGATGTCATCGCCCACCCGGCGCTGGCCAAGCAGCTCATCGGCGTGGTCTCGCAGACCAACACGCTGGACCGCCAGCTCACCGTGTGGGAGAACCTCTACTTCCACGGTCGGCTTTTCGGCATCTCGGCTGCCGAGTCGCGCGAGATCTCCGACCGACTGCTCGAGCAGTTCCATCTGACGAAGTGGGGCAAGGCGTCGGTGTTCGCCCTTTCGGGAGGGATGGCACAGCGGCTGATGGTCGCGCGCGCGATCTTCCACCGGCCCGCCGTGCTGTTCATGGACGAGCCGACTGCCGGGCTCGACCCGCAGAGCCGGCTGGCACTCTGGCAGATCCTCGGAGACCTACACGCCGCCGGGCAGACGATCCTTCTCACGACGCACTACATGGAGGAGGCGGATCAGCTCTGTAACCGGGTCGCGATCATCGACCACGGGAAGATCCTGGCGCTCGACAGTCCGTCAGCGCTCAAACGCTCGGTCGGGGCCGACACGATCGTCACCGTGAAGTCGAGCGCGGATCCGGCAGCCCTTGCCAATCACATCTCGAGCGAGCTCGAGGGCATAACCCGGATGCGCGAGATAGACGGTGGCGTCGAGTTGCACGTGACCGGCGCCGAGCGAATCGTGCCGCGGGTCGTGAGCGCGGCCGAGAGCGGCGGGTTTGACGTGCTCGACCTGACTGTCGCCGAGCCGTCGCTCGAAACCGTGTTCATCAACCTCACCGGTAAGGAGCTGCGCGAATGACCGACACCACCGCGGTCGCTGTGTCGGCGCGCCAGCAGGCACCGATCTCGCGCGAGCCGACGCGCTCGACCTTTGCGGCGAGCCGCACGGCCCTGTGGGCCCTGATCCTGCGCGACCTGGTCGTGCTGCGAAAGCACTTTGGCGAGTTCGTCGTCCGGACCCTGATCCAGCCGTTCCTGCTGGTATTCGTGTTCCTGTACGTGTTCCCCCGGATCGGGCAAGGCGTCAGCGGGGGCGCCGGCCCCGTCGCCGAATCGCATTTCGCCACCGTGCTCGTGCCCGGCGTCGTCGCGATCTCGATCATGTTCCAGGGGATCCAGGCTGTCGCCCTTCCGATGTCCAGCGAGTTCGGCTACACGCGCGAGATCGAGGACCGCGTGCAGGCTCCCTGCCCGATCTGGCTTGTGGCGATCGCGAAGGTGCTATCAGGCGCCGTCCAGGGCACGCTCGCGGCCGTGATCGTCTTCCCGATGGCCGCGGTCATCCATGCGCCGGGCGTACACGCGCACCTCGACGTCCACTGGCCCGTGATCCTGACCATGATCCCGCTGGCGTGCGTGGCGATGACTTCGCTCGGCCTGCTCCTCGGCACGACGTTCGAGCCACGCAACATCGGCCTGATGTTCGGCTTCGTCGTGCTACCGCTGACGTTCCTTGGTGGCACGTACTACCAGTGGACGCGCCTATCGCCGGTGACGGTCGACGGCTTCCACTGGCTGCAGACGATCGTCCTGATCAACCCGCTGATCTACGTCGCCGAGGGCATGCGCGCGGGCCTCACGAACATCTCGCACATGCCCCTGTACGTCATCTATCCCGTGCTGACGGGGTTCCTGGCGGTCTTTCTCGGGCTCGGGCTGCGGAACTTCAGGCGCCGCGTCCTCGTGTAGTCGGTGTGGCCGCCGCGGCCGCAAGCGCGACCCACGGCGGCCGCGACCTTTACGCCGTGGCTGCGACCGGCTCGGGCTGCTCCACCGGCTCAGGCTCGGGCGGGGGAGCCGGCTCGGTGGTGAGGTTGGCGCCGATCGCGCCGATGACACCAAGCGCGGCCGCGCCCAATGCCCACCCCGGCCCCGAACGCTCAGTCCCGAGGGCGGCGTCGAGCGACAGCTTCCCCGGGCCGGCCTCTGCCAGGGAGAGCACTGCGGCGATCAGGACGGCGTTGTATTCGTAGCCGCCCTTCGTCACCCACGGCCCGTTCTTCAGGTGGACGCGGTGGATCGCGGTGAGCATGACGGCGGTCAGAACGCCGGAGGCCAGCGGGGTCGCCAGCCCGAGCGCGAGCGCAGCGCCACCGCCAGCCTCGCCGATTCCGCCGGCGAGGGCATGGCGCCGGCCGGGACGCATCCCCATCTGGTCGAATCCCTGCGCGGTTGCCTCGAGGCCGCCACCGCCGAACCAGCCGAACAGCTTCTGCGTCCCGTGGCCGACGAATAGGCCGCCGACCAGCAGGCGCAACAACAGACGAGCAATCTTCATTGCCTGATTCCTCCCTACGGTCCAATTGTGTAGGAGCAAGAAACATATAGCAAAGCCAATGATTCGTGACGCTATAGTGCCGTATTGATGACCGGGGGCACGGCCAGACTCTCACCGATGACGCGACGGCCAAAACTCGCGCCGATGACGTGACGGGGAAAACTCTCACCGACAAGGCCGGAGTCATTGACGAACGACTGTCGAGCCCGGCGCTACTACTGGCGCTGATCGGGCGCGTGGCGATGCGCCGGCTGCGTGAGACGCACATCGCTCACAACCTCACCCCGCGCCAGTTCCATCTCCTGGGGCTGCTTCGCGATCAGGGCGCCATGGGCCAGCGTGAGCTCGGGCTGATGATGGACACCGATCCGAGCATCCTCGTCACGATGCTTAACCCGCTCGAGACCGACGGGCTGATCTCGCGCGACCGCGACGCCGAGGATCGTCGCCGGCACCTGGTCACCCTGACGCCCGCCGGCGAGCGCCGGCTCCTCAGCGCCGCCGAGGCCCAGCGCGAGGCCGAGGATGAGCTGCTCGCCGGTCTCGACGGCGACCAGCGCGAACAGCTTCGCGTCCTGCTGATGGCCCTCCAGGACAGCCTGACCGTCGGGTGTGAGACGGCCTGCTCGATCGCTCCCGAGGACGACTGCCAAACCCCGCCCGGGGTCTAGGCGAGTCGGATTTGCGTCAGGGCGCGACGGGCGCGCACGCCCAACCGGTCAAATGACCTGTTGGCGAGCGATGAGTCCTGGCATACCAGACGGTCATAGCAGCAAATACGTCGTGGAGGCCCAGAATGAACGCTCATCTTCAGCACGCAATGGCTCAGTCTCGTAGCGATGACATTCGGCACAGCTCCGTTTCGCACCGGGCTGACACGCAGGTGCGTCGCAGGCTCTTGCGGCTCCCGACCCTGCGGCGAAAGACGGCGTCGGGCCGGCTGACGTTCTCGACCCTTCGCCGTGCGTAGTTACCAGTACCAGATCGTCGCCGGCGCCGGCCGGCTGAGGAACCGCTAGAGGTCGCGCCGGCGCACGAGCGCCTTCAGGATGCCGCCGAGCCCGGCGACGATCCCGGCGCCCGCGAACCCCCCGGCGATCACCGCGAGCGCGATCGCAAGACGGCCCTCGGTCTCGACCTGCGGGCTGACCAAGCCAAACGTGTCGGCGTTGGTGCTGAGCACGATCAGCCCGGAGATGAAAGCGCACGCGAGCACGAGGCCGGCGACCCAGTAGAGCCATGTTGCCAGCCCGTCGAGGCGCTGGGCCAGCGGGCTCAGCTGCGGCAATGGAGCCGGATCGACGGTTCCGGACACGCCCGCGACATGGTGCTCCTCGAGCATCGCAGAGAAGGAAGCTAGACCGGCTGGGGCGCCATGGCAAGCGCAATCCGAGCGCTACGCCGGCAGCGTCTGGACGAAGTCGCGCAGTTTGGCGGCGGCGTCCTGGTTCAGGACGGGCCCATGCCCGAACGCGACGGTGTCCGATCAGGTAGGCGTTGATCCCATCTCTGGGGACCAACGGCAACTGCCACACGTCGTCGGCGATCGCGCGCATCTCAGGCGGCGACCCAGGCCTTGGCTTCCTCGAGGTCGCCGAACCGGAACAGCCTCAGCTCTCCCGGTGCCATCCAGCCGAGCAGTTGAACCGCGTTTCGGATCCAGTCGAGATCCGTGACCAGAGCCATCCGTTTCCACGTCGAGTGGTGACCGACGACAAGCTCGAAGCCGGATTTGACGTCTTCGACCATGGCGCTCGCGTCGAGGCCATGGAAGTCTGGCCCGAGCACGCACACGACTCGCATCTCACCGCTCTCGGCCGCCTTCCGGAGCGCGGGCATCATCCCCTCGGTGTAGTCCTCCTTCGTCAGCTTCCCCACCGCCTTGAAGCCGAGCGTGCCTTCAGGCATTTGGTCGAGCCACTCAATCATCGTTTCCCTCCTGACCAAGCCCGCTCGCCGCGGCGGATCCGCAACAGAGACCTAACAACAATGACAACGCGAGCGCCCTCGCCCCAAAACGCACGGCGATGACGATACTCCTTCGCTCAGAGCCGGCTGTCGCAGCCACCCCGCTCCCCGGACCGATGTCACAGACAAGCGCGAATTCGACAACTAGCGAAATATGAGCACAGCAGCGAGCGCGAAGGTGGCGATGATCCGGAGCTCCGCGGGTGCGAGGCCGGCGACCTCGGGAAGGCCCGAGGGCTCCGCGCTCGCCGAGTTCGAGCAGATCTACCGCGGCAACGCCGAGGTGGTCACGGCCTACTTTGCCCGGCGGTGTGCGGAGCCCCAGACGGTGGCCGATCTCACGTCCGAGACATTTGTAGGCGCGGCCACGACGTTCGCGAGCTTTGACCCGGGTAGAGGTTCGGCTCGAGCATGGCTGTTCGGAATCGCCACCCATGTCTACGCGCGCCACTGCGCGGAGACCGCCGACGGCCGAGCCGCAGTCGCCCGACTGGCAGGCCGCCGCGCCTTGGAGAGCGACGAGATCGACGAGCTGGCCGGCAAGATCGACGCCGAGCGCACCGGCCGCGAGCTGATCCAGCGTTGCTCTCGGTTGCCTCAGCTTGAGCGGGCCGCGCTGGAGTTGGTCGATGTATCGGGTTTGTCGCCGAAGGAGGCCGCGACAGCACTCGGAGTCTCACGCGTCGTGCTCCGCAAGCGGCTGTCCCGGGCGCGAGCCCGGCTTAGAAAGGAGCATCACAGCGATGAGTAAGTTCGAAGACCGTCTCTGGCGCCAGCTCATCCGTGAGCACGGGTCTGACCTGGCGCAGATGCGCAGGCCGGCGGCCAAACATGCGTGGCGGTCCCGTCCGCGCATGCTTGCCGGCACGACCCTCGGTCTGGCCGGGATCGGAACCGCGGCGGCGCTGCTGCTCGGCGCCGCCAGCAGCTCGCCGGCGTTCGCGGTCACCCGGAACTCGGACGGCACTGTGTCAGTGTCGATCGACCGGCTCAGCGGGATCGCCGGCGCTAATCAGAAACTGGCCTCCCTCGGCATCAGGGCGAAGGCGGTGGCGGTCGGGGCCGGTTGTAACAGCAATTGGACAGTCAACAGACAGGTGATCCTGGCGGGCTCGGAACGCAGGCCGGTCACGCCTGCCCAGCTACACAAGCTCGCGGCCGTTCGCGCGGCCGCCGCTGCCAGGATCGATCCGGGCAAGATCCCGGCCGGTCACACGGTCGTAATCGCCGCCTGGCGCGCGGGCGAGCAGGTCCGCGTCTACGCATCACGCGCGGTGGCAGGACCGCCACCCGTGTGTCTGGCGCCCGCCGCCGCCGCGGCAAGGGCGGCTGCAGCCGGCAAGGCCGGCGCCGCGACGTGGTGCACCCTTCCTGGACCCTCAGGTGGCGGCAACAGCGGGAACACCGGCAACAGCGGCGCCGCCGGCGACACCTCCAACAGCGGCAAAACGCAGACCATCAAGAAACCCAATTTCAAGCTGATCGCCGGTCTGGTCGCGAAGGCTTCCGCCCGCGCCAACAGCGCCAACAGCGGCAGTAGCGGCAACAGCGGCAACAGTGGGAGCAGCGGGAGCAGCGGCACCAGCGGCCCCGGTCCCGTGACCGTCAAGGTCCAGCGCGCGCTCGTGTGCATCCCTAAGTCGCCCCCGCCCGGCGGCACGGGCAACAGCGGCAACTCGGGCAACAGCGGCAACTCGGGCAACAGCGGAAACTCGGGCAGCGCCTCGAGCAACGCGAAGGCTGGGAGCAGCGCCAAGCACTGAGGCCGACGCCCCGATGTCACGTTCGTCCTCATCTCCGGCCCCCGCCGAAAGGCGGGGGCCGCGCCCTGTTAACTGCTAGTGGTGCGAGCCGACACTAGGGCCCTCGTGGCGGTCGTCGACGCCGCGCCGGCGTCGGTCGTGGCCGGTGCTGACGAGCCGCGTGCGGTTCAGCGCGCGGACGCGCGGGCACCGCGCTGGCCCTGGCTGCTGGTCGGGGCCGCTGTGGTGTGGAACCTGGTCAGCCTCCGAGCGGAGACGCTCGGCGTGTCCTACCTGGACGACAGCTCGGTCCACGAGCAGATGGTGCGTTTCGCCGCCCAGCTGCTCCGCGGCGGGCATCTGCCGCTCACGAGTTGGTTCCCGTTCCTGGGCCTTGGATCGCCGCAGTACCTCCACTACCAGAGCCTCCCGTCGATGCTGACGGGACTGATCGGGCTCGGCGTCGGCGGCGACACCGCGTTCCGCTCGTCGCTGTACCTGCTGCTGTCGCTGTGGCCCGTGAGCGTGTATCTGTCGGCGCGGCTGTTCGGCGTTGGGCGACCGGCCGCCGCGGCCTCGGCCGCGATGTCGCCATTCGTGATGAGCGTGACCGGGATCGGCTACGAGCAGAAGGCTTATCTGTGGGTTGGCTTCGGGGTTTGGACGCAACTGTGGGCGTCGTTTACCTTGCCGCTCGCGTGGGGCTTCAGCTGGCGGGCGATCCGTCACGGCCGTGGCTTCTTCGCGGCTGTCGCGTTCGTCTCGCTGACGATCGCGTTCCATTTCGAGACCGGCTACCTGGCGCTCGTCCCGCTGCTCGTGTGGCCGCTCGTGTCGGGCCGCCCGATCCTCAAGAGTGCCGGTCGAGCCGCCGTTGTCCTCGGCGGCTCCGCGCTCGCTTCGGCGTGGGTGATCGTGCCTCTGATCGAGCAGCGGGCGTGGGCCGCCACGAACGAGGTCCTGCATGGGACCGGCCTGGTCAACGGCTACGGGGCCGGCCAGGTGCTCAGATGGCTCGCCACCGGGCAGCTGCTCGACCACGGGCGGATCCCGGTCTTGACGGCAATCGCCGCGGTTGGGCTTGGTGTTGCATGTTTGCGATGGCGGGCCGACCCGGGCTCCCGCGCGCTGATCGTCGTGCTCGCGGTGTGCCTGCTCCTTTCGTTCGGGCGAGCCACGTTCGGGTCGTTGACCGACGTGATCCCCGGGAGCGGCGACATCTTCTTCCGGCGCTTCATGATGGGTGTCCAGCTCGCCGCGCTGCTGCTGGCCGGCGGCGGCGCCGCGTGGTGCGGACGGACGGTCCGGAACGCGCTGGAGCGTTCTGCGCTTCGAAAACGGTTGCCCGCGATGATGCGGGGCGAGCGACTGGCTGGCGCGGCCATCGTGGCGGCGGCGATCGTGGTGCTGGCGCCAGCGTGGCGAGAGCTGGGCGCGTACGACAGTCACAACGGCTCGTCGATCGCGGCGCAACGCAGTGCCGACGCGAAGCAGGGCGCCGAGCTCGACCAGCTCATCGCTTTGATCGAGCAGGACGGTGGTGGGCGCGTTTACGCGGGCATGCCCACGAACTGGGGCATGGACTTCACCGTCGGTCAGGTTCCGGTGTTCAAGTACCTGGAGAGCAGGGACGTCGACGAGGTTGGGTACACGCTCAGGACCGCGTCGTTGATGACCGACCCCGAGTACTTCTTCGACGAGAGCAACCCCAGTGACTACCAGCTGTTCGGGATCCGCTACCTGATCGTCCCGACCGGCTATTACCCACCCGTCGCCGCGCGCATGGTGATGCGGTCAGGGCCGTATTCACTGTGGACAGTCGGCACGATCGGTTATGTGCACGTCGGGCGGATCGTCGGCACCCTCCCGGCGAACCGGAGTGATATAGGCACGCGCACCATTCCGCTGCTGCACTCACACCTCGCGCAGGAAGGCGACTACGTGGTCGTCGCGTTCGGCGAATCACACGCGGGGGGCGAGCCTCTGCCGTCGCCATCGCGGCAGCCGGCCGTGGGCACCGTCGCCTCAGAGATCGACAACCTCGATCGGGGCGACGTCACGACAACCGTCGACATGCGCCGGCCCGGAGCCGTGGTGTTGAGCGCCTCGTTCGACCCGGGATGGACGGCGACGGTCGATGGCCACAGGCAAGCGACGCGAATGGTGGCGCCCGCCCTCGTCGCCACAGATGTCTCTGCCGGCAGGCACACGATCGTATTTCGGTACAGAGGCTATGGCGACTACTTGGAGCTGTTCGCACTGTGCGTGCTCACGATGGCTGTCCTGCTCGGCGCGGACTTGATGCGAGGCGGGAGCCGGACGAGCGCGTCGCCGCCAGCCTGGCGCTCTTGACAGGAACCTTTCGAGAGATTACTCTCGAAAGAGATGTCTCCAGAAACCCGCGCAGAATCCCTCGAGATCACCGATCCCCGCGCGATGCGGGCGATGACGCACCCGGTCCGCCTGGCGCTGCTCGAGGCCCTGGGACTCAGGGGCCCGTTGACGGCGACCGAGGCCGCCGAGGTGATCGGTGAGTCGCCGACCACGTGCTCGTTCCACTTCCGCCAGCTCGCGAAGTATGGGTTCGTGGAGGAGGCGAGCACCGGACCGGGGCGCAGGCGTGCCTGGCGCCGGACAACGGTGTCCATGCGGTTCAGCGACATACACGACGATCCGGAGACGTCGATCGCCGCTCGCGCGCTCGCTCGAACTCTGCGAGAGCGCTATCTCCATCGCCTCCGCGACTACTACGACGCGCGCTCGAGTTACCCGCTGCCCTGGCAGGAAGTCACCGGGGAGAGCGAGTTCGTCGTGCACGTCACACCGGAGGAGCTTCGCGACCTCGACGAGCGAATGACTGCGCTTCTCCAGAGCTATCGAGACCGCAATGCCGATCCGGCGCTTCGCCCCGCGGGCTCGCTGCCCGTCGAGGTACTGCTGTTCGCCTACCCGCTGCAGACACCACAGCCTTAACAATGGGCGCGCGCAGCCTGCTCGCGATACGAGACGTGCGAGTGTTCCTCGCCGGGCAGGCGGTCTCCTCGCTCGGCGACTCCGCCCTGTGGCTCGCGATGGCGGTGTGGGTCAAGGCACTGACGGGCAGCAGCGGGGCCGCCGGGCTCGTGTTCTTCTTTTTCTCGGCGCCGATGCTCCTCGCGCCGATCTCAGGTCTCGTCGTGGACCGGGTCAGGCGCCGGCCGCTACTGATCGCCACGAACGCGCTCACCGGTTGCGCCGTAGTGCTCCTGCTGTTCGTGCACGGCGCCGGGCAGTTGTGGTTGGTCTACCTCGTGATGGTCGCGTACGGCTTCTCGTATTCGGTGCTCGGCGCCGGCCAGTCGGCGCTGCTGACCACGATGCTCCCACCCGAGCTGCTCGCCGACGCCAACGGCATGCTTCGGACGATCCAAGGGACGCTCAGCCTCGTCGCGCCGTTGATCGGCGCGGGCTTGTTCGCCCTGGTCGGACCGCAGCCGGTCGTGATCCTCGACGCGGCGACGTTCGCGGTGCCGGTGATCTCCCTCCTCTCTCTGCGCGTCAGAGAAACCCGGCCCCATCCGAGCAAGCAGCACTGGCGCTCCGAGCTGAGCGCCGGGGTGCGCCACATCAGCGGCACGGTCGTCCTTCGTCAAGTGACGGTGGCGGCCGTGTGCGCGGTGCTCGGCTTCGGGCTCAGCGAGACCACGATCTTCTCGGTCGTCAGCCGCGGGCTGCATCGAGCTCCGGCCTTTGTCGGACTATTGCTGTCGATCCAAGGCTTCGGCGCGATCGTTGGAGGGCTGACGGCCGCCTCTCTGGTGAGACGCCTTGGCGAGTGCTCGGTGATCGCGGTAGGGCTGATCGTTCTCGGTACCGGCGCCCTGCTGGAGATACCGCCGCTCCTCCCTTCGGTGATCGCCGGGGTGATCGTCTTCGGCCTGAGCCTTCCCTGGGTGATTGTCGGGCTCACGACCCTGATGCAGCGAGCCACGCCCGCGGAGCTCCAGGGCAGGGTGTACGCGGCGGCCGAAGCCCTCATCACCACGCCTCAGACGATCTCAATCGCCATCGGCGCGGCGCTGATCGGGGCAGTCGGCTATCAGTTGCTGCTGGCGGCGATGGCCGCCGCCAACGCGCTCGCGGCCGGCTATCTCTTGACGCGCCGGCGCCGCCCTGCCGATGCCCGGAGCTGGGATTCGCGCGTCAGAGTCGTGTAGAGCTCGCCTCGAATCGCCGACAGCTCGCGCCGTCGGCGCAGCAGCCCGATGCAGAGCAACGGCACGGCGACTAACGTCAACAGGCCGCCGATCGAACCGATCGTCTGGATGGTCGACGCGTTCGCGACCGTTCCCGGTCGCTTGGGGACGACGACGGCTCGCAGCCGCACGTGGCCGTTGGTACCGATCGGGCTGCCGGGCGTTCCCGGTATGCCGATCGGCTCGGTCTGCTCGGCGATCGCCAGCAGCTCGCCATTCCCGATCGCGTCCGTGAGCGTGTTGTGGATCCAGTACACGGCGCCATGCTCGAACCAGGCGACGACCATCAGGTGCTGGCCCGAGTAGAACAGGGAGTAGGTGCGCGGGCCGACGGTCACGGTCTGGTCAGGGTTCGAGAACATCGGCGCGGCTGTCCAGGTCATGCCCTGGACGTCGTAGTACTGGCCGAGGAGCCCGGTCGAGAACACCGCCACGTAAGCGGGATAGGTGTCCCGGTTCGTCCCGTGGATCAGGTAGTTCCGGACGCTGACCGGGACGACGGTGCCGCCGGCGTCCTGCACGCGCGGATACTCGAGCGGGAAGGGCAGCAGGCGCGCGGTTGCACCTGCGTCCGTCAGTCCGTCACTCGTGGCCGCCACCAGCGGCAGTTTCTTCGCGCCGCCGTGGCCGTTGACCGCCCGGGCGGTGGCGGCGGTGCTCTTCTTGGGCAGGTTGTCTGTGCCGTGCAGGAACGAGTGGACGCTGGTGGCGATCTGCTGCGGGGTCGCGGTGTCGCAGTTGCAGGGGTTGGCGCCGACCGGCTGGAGGTTGACCTGGAACTGGACCTGGCGGACGCGCAGGCTCTGAGAGTTGATCAGCGTTCCCAGCAGGTTCTCGACGCCCGAGTCGGATTGCAGGCCGCGGTCGACCTCAACGGTCCGGCCGAAGATGCGCTCGAACTTGTGGATGTTGCCGAGGTCGGAGAGCGACGGGCCGTACTCCTTCTTGACGTCGAGTAGGAAGTCCTGGTCGCGCGCGTCGCGTACGAGCGAGGTGTCCCCGTGGCGGTAGGAGACGAACTGGAGGGCCTGGGTGCCGCACATCTTCTGGTAGCCGGGCTGCAGGTTGATCTCCTGGTACTGCTGGCTGTCCGGGGTGTTCACGTGGTAGTAGCGGCGGTCGACGGTCGAGTACACGCACCCGATGTCGTCGACCGCGTTCTTGAACTGGTTGAAGTCGATCATGACAACGTGGTTGATCGACAAGCCGGTGAGATGCTTGATCGTCGAGACCAACAGCGAGATGCCCCCGTAGGTGAGCGAGGCGTTCAGGCGCGTGAGAACCGGTCCGTTGGGAGTGTGGATCGTCACCTCGAGTTCACGTGGGACCGACATCATCGAGATCCACGGCTTACCCGGATCGATCCGCACGAGCAGCATCTCGTTTGAGTGGGGCAGCACCGGCGAGGTCGTCGTGTGCTTGCGCTGATCGTTGCCGACGAGCAGGATCGTCTGGGGGTCGCCGAAGCCCGCCGAGGCCAGCGACCCGGACCCCAGCGCCAGCGCCCTGTTCTGGCTCAGCGCGCTGGCCAGCGTATGGATCTCGCCCTTGATGAACACGACCGTCGTCGTGGCGCTGAGCGCGATCACGATCAGGCAGCCGACGATGATCCGCCACACCCGTGGCCGCCGGTTGGCGTCAGGCGGCGGTTCCGTGGGCGGCAGGGGTCCGGGCGGTAGGCGCCGTCCGCGCGGTCTCCGAGGGGGAGCGGCGGTCGCGCTCACGATCCACGGTGCCGGAGGCGATCCCGCCCGAGTGGCATCAGAGCCTCGAGCACGGGCCACACGATACGAGCTTCGGGCCTACCCGTGGCTGCCAGGGCTAGCCCTTCCTCTGCTGTTGCTTCTCCAACCGTAGACCGTCATGCTCCGCGATGCCGATGCCTTTCCGGCAGCTTCTTACCTATAGGTTCGGATCTGACTCGAGATTCGAGGGACAGCTCGTCGGCGCGCTGGAGCGAATCGAGAGCGGCGGGGCGATGCGCGTGCTCGACGCCTTATTCGTCGCCCGGGCACCCGAGACCGGGGACGTGACCGCGGTCGCACTCAGCACTGACGGATCTGGCGGCATCATCGGGCAGCTCCTCGGATTCAGGCTCGACGAGCGAGAGCGGCAGGCGGCCACCAGTCGGGCCCTAGAAGGGGCCAACGGCGAGGCCGTAGAGGCGCTCGCTGAGCGGCTCGCGCCTGGCACTGCGGTCGCCGCCGTGATCGTCCAGCACGTGTGGGCGGATGCGCTCGAGGATGCGGTCGCCCGCATCGGAGGTACCGGGGTCGCGAACGTGTTCGTCGACACCGACCACGTCAGCGACCTTGCCGGCCGTTTGCTGACCGCTGCCGGGGAGAACGGCTAGCGAGCCGCGATCGGCGCCAGGCTAGCCTGCCCAGTCGACCTGCTGCGTCGAGGCGTCGTCCTCGGTGTGAGTGCCGAACGCCAGCAGCTCGAGGCCGTCGGAGCCGGCTGAAAAAGCGCGCACGGTCTCCGGCGAGACTCTGATCGCGTCCCACGAGGTGATCTCAACCACCTCGTCGTCGAGCATCATCCGGCCCGAGCCCGACACGACGAGATAGATCTCCTCGTCCTGGTCGTGGCTGTGCCCGAACGCTCCCTTTGCGTTCGGCGCCAGGCGCTGGTAGCTGAGACCGGTCTGTTCGGCCTCCAGATCCTGCCGCGCGAAGCGCGCCTCGAGGTCCGGTGCGAGCCCGAACTTGGGCGCCATGTCCTCGACTTCACGGAGATTCTTCTTCGTGTAGCGCGCCATTCGCTGATGCTATTCGCTTCCGGCCCCTGTCTCAGCTACGAACGCCGCGGTCAGCGAGCCAGTCGGCGACGGCGCTCGGCGGATCGCCCCGCCACAAGGCCCTCGCGGCAAGCGACAGAAGCTCGCGTGGATCGCGGTCGCCGCTCGCTTCGCCGTGCTTGGACGCCAGGTACAGAACCACCGCGGTCGCCATCGACACCGACGGGTTCTCGATCTCGTAGTCGGCCCCCTCCGCCGCGAGCGCGAGCCTCTCCTCGAGGTTCTCTACAGCGGTGATCGGTGTGTCGTCGTCCTCGAGCTGCTCCTCGAGCTCGCCGAGAGCCGGATCGCGGTCGTCGGGATCGGCGATTTCCACCGCGCGGCGGACCAGTTCGGCGACCGTGGGAGTGTGGCGATCCACAACTCGACTCTAACCGGCTTTGTCTGGCGGCGCGTGTTCGCGGACCATGCCCCCTGAGTACGTACCGGCGAGTCGGTCGGCGGCGTCGGCCAGCCCCATCGTCTCGAGTGCCTCCGCGACGCGCTCCTTACGCTCCCGTCGCGGGACGCCGAACAGTCGCGCAAACCACGCCACGTTTTCCCGACCCGTCAGCGCCGCCTCGATCGACAGCTGCTGGGGGACGTAGCCCAGCAGGCGGCGCACTGTCATGGGCGAGCGCTGCACCGGGAAGCCGAACACCTCCGCGGTCCCCTCCTGCAGCGGCAACAGCGTGTTGAGGATCCTCAGCGTCGTTGTTTTGCCCGCGCCGTTCGGCCCGAGCAGCCCGAACACCTCGGCCGGGCGGACGACGAGGTCGATGCCGTCGACTGCGACGTGGTCGCCGAAGCGGTGGCGCAGTCCCTGGCAGAGGACTGCGGGGACCTCGGAGCTCGTCTCGACATCCGCGCCCGGCGGCGACTGATCGAGAATCCGCGTCTCGCTCACCGATCGGCCGCCGCGGTTTCGAGATGATCTGCCACACGCTCCATCAGGGCTAGCGCTTCGGCGAGCTGCTCCTGCTCGTCCGGCGCCAGCTCACCGATCGCCTCGGCCAGCGCGACGACGCGCCGGTCCCGCCACGCGTCGACCTTCGAGCTGATCGTGCGCGAGAGCTCGAGTCGTGCGATGCGACGGTCGGCCAAATCGACCCGACGTACGAGGAGGCCCGTGTCGGTCAGCTGGCGGACCAACGTGCTCACGGTGTTCGCCGCAAGTCGGAGCTCCTGCGCTGCGTCGGCGACCGACAGGCCGGGTCGGCGACGGACCAGGCGGACCAGCTCGAGCTGGGCGCCGGTCAGCAACGAGAGCTCGACCGGCCGCCCGCTGTAGCGGCGCCCAGCGCGCCGGACCCGCGCCGTCTGCGCGACCAGCGCGTCAGCAATCTGGGCCCGCTCGGCGCCTGAGACAACGGTCATCCTTTCGGATAATACCTCTGCGACAGAGCTAATGGCCGCGGACGGCGAGCGACCAGCGGCTACGATCCGGTCATGGCCGGATGTGGCCGACCCCGCTGCGTCGCCGCCGTAGCCGCGCTGGGTGGCGCCGTTCTGCTCGCGGCGGGATGCGGGGGCAGTAAGCCCGCGACCGCCGCTCCAGCATCGGCCTCGGTGGCCGCACAAGCATCGGCCTCGACCGCATCACTCGGGGCGCACTACCTGGCGATCGCCAGGGCGGGCAACCGCGGGCTCGACGATTCCCTCGATCCGCTCGGGGACCGCGACAAGAGCCGCCTCGGACCGGCCCGGGCCGATCTCCGCGACGCCGCCGGCGTGGAGCACACATTCGACCGTCGCCTGCTCCAGATCCCCTTCCCGCCCGAGACCGAACAGGTCGCGAGAACCCTGTACCGAGTCAACCAGGCGCGGGCGAGCCTCACCCTCGCCGCCTCGCACTCGACGACCGTGGCCCAGCTCCACGCCTATGAACGACGGCTCGACGACGCCAACAAGCCGGTCGAGGCGGCCGTCAGGACAATCCGCCGTCAGCTCGGCCTTTCACCTCCGCCGAGCAGCTGAGCTGCCTGCAGCCTCAGTACCTTGGCCCCGATGGTCGACAGTCTGCGCGTTGACGATCCCGAGCTGCGCTACGCGGCCGTCCGGTTGTGCTCGGACCTGCCGCTCCGCGATCGTGAGTTCGTCCGTGAGAACGGCGGCTGGATCCTGCGTCTGCCGGCAGCCCGGCTCGCGCGCTTGGAGTACCAGCTCGAGCTCGCGGACCACGTGGGCAACACCCAGATCGTGTGCGATCCGGGAAACCCGGTGCGGGCGCCGGGCGCGTTCGGGGAGAAGTCGGTCGTGCTGGCACCGAACTATCGGCCGCCGACCTGGCTGCGGGAGCCGCACGCGCAAGGCAGCTTCGACGAGGTCGGCGTGCGGGTTCTCGGCCGGCCGATCGCGGTGAGGGTCTGGTCGCCGGCCGAGGGCGCTCTACCGCTGCTCGTCGCCCACGACGGTCCCGAATATGACGCCCTCTCGGGCCTGACCCGATACGCCGCCGCGATGATCGAGCGAGGGGCGATCGCGCCTTTTCGTATCGCACTGCTGCCACCCGGCGACCGCGATGAGTGGTATTCGGCCTCGGCGGTCTACGGTCGCGCGCTCTGTCGCCGGATCATCCCGGCGGTGCGCGGCCAGGTCGACGTTGCCGGTCGGCCCGTGGGGATGGGCGCCAGCCTGGGCGGGCTCGCGATGCTCCAGGCGCAGCGGAGTTGGCCGGAGGTGTTCGCCGGCCTGTTCCTGCAGTCGGGGAGCTTCTTCATGCAGCGCTTCGATCGCCACGAGTCCTGGTTCCCGCGGTACGGTCGCATCACGCGCTTCGTCGCCGGCGTGCTGTGCGCGCCGCCGGCCGGCGATCCGGTGCGAGTGACCATGACGTGCGGCGCCGAGGAGGAGAACATCCACAACAACCGCGTGATGTCCTCATCGCTCGCCGCCCAGGGCTATCCGGCGCGCCTGCACGAGGTTGCCGACCTGCACAACTACACGAGCTGGCGCGATGCATTCGACCCGCATCTGACGCAGCTGCTCGCGCGCGTTTGGGCCCGGCCGTGAACGGCGTGGCGAGCTACGGCCACTGGGGCCGCCCGGTGCTCGCGTTCCCCGCCGAGCGCGGGGACGCCGGCGAGTTCGAGCGCCATGGGATGGTCGGTGCCGTCGGCGAGCTGCTCGCGGCCGGCCGCGTGAAGCTGTACTGCGTGGAGTCCTTCGACGGCGAATCGTGGTCGAACGTGAACGTTCCCCTGGAGGAGCGCGCCCGGCGTCACCAGTTCTACGAATCGTGGATCCTTCAGGAGGTCGTCCCGTTCATCCACGCCGACACGGCCGGTGCCGGGGAGCTGATCACGTGCGGCGTCAGCCTCGGCGCCTTTCACGCCGCCAACTTCGCGCTCAAGCGCGCCGACGTCTTCCCGCTCGCGATCTGCATGTCCGGGAGCTACGACCCGTCCGCCTGGGACGGCTGGGGCGAGCGCGGCGACGCCACCTACTTCAACAATCCGATGGACTACGTCGCCCAGCTCGATGGCGACCACCTCGACTGGCTGCGGGGACAGCTCAGCGTGCTGCTCATCTGCGGTCAGGGCCAGTGGGAGGACACAACCGGCGCCTTGGTGTCCACACAGCGGTTCGCGGCGCTGCTGGACTCCAAGAGCATTCGGTGCGAGCTCGACCTGTGGGGGTATGACGTTGCCCACGACTGGCCGTCGTGGCGCGCGCAGCTCGCTCACCACCTACCGCGCTTCTGCTGATGGGGCAGACCACCAACCACCACCTGATCGGTTTGCTGCTCGGTACCGAGGAGGATTGGCCGACCGCGTTCGAGACGCTGGTCTCGCGTCTGGGAACGATCACCGACGCGGGAGGCCATCGCCACCGGATCGCCACCGAGCGGATCACGATGGAGCCGTTCGATCTGCGCGACCGTCCGCAGTATGAGCTCGTGATCGACCGCCTCGCGTACTGGTACTACCTGCCGCGCGAGTGGCTCAAGAAGGTCGCGCTGATGAACGACGTGTACTTGCTCAACAGTCCGTTCACGTTCCAGTCGATGGAGAAGCATGCGGCCTACTGCGCGATGATCCGGCTCGGACTGAAGGTCCCGCAGACCGTCCTGGTGCCGCACAAGGACCCGCCCGACAACGCGCGCTTCCAGTACACCGCTGACCGGTACAACCTACAGTTCGACCTGGCGGCGATCGCCGACCAGATCGGCTACCCGTTGTTCATGAAGCCGTACGACGGCGGCCAGTGGATCGGTGTCAGCCGAGTCAGTGACCGAGACGAGCTGATGCGCGCCTACGACGACTCGGGCCGGCGGCTGATGCACCTCCAGGCGGCAGTCGAGGGATTCGATGTGTTCGCCCGCTCGCTCTCGATCGGCCCCGAGACGATGGTGATGAAGTTCCGTCCCGACGAGCCGATGCACAACCGGTACGAGGTCGCCCACGACTTCCTCTCGTCAGAGGCGGGCGATGAGGTGCTGACGATCAGCCGGCTCGTCAACGCCTTCTTCCGGTGGGAGTTCAACTCGTGCGAGTGCCTCGTCCGCGGCGATCAGGTCCACCCGATCGACTACGCCAACGCGTCACCGGACGTCGCCCTTACGAGCCTGCACTACTACTTCCCGTGGGCGATCAAGACGCTGTTGAAGTGGTGCACGTTCTGCCTCGTGACTGGGCGCCGGGCGCAGCTCGACCTCGACACCCGACGCTACTTCGAGATCGGCGATCGCGAGGACCTGTCCTATGGCGAGAAGCTCGCCGCCTACCGCCTGCTGGCCGACGACTACTTCGAGGCCGACCGCTACCACGACTTCTGCGACAGCCGCCTCCCCCATGTCGACGAACTCGTGCTCGAGTGGATCGGCTCAGCCGACTTCGACCGCCTGCTCGTCGACACCGTCCGCTCGGTGTATCCCGCTCACGAGCACGAACGCTTCATCGACCATCTGCGCGGGCTCGTCGGCCAGTGGATACGCGAGCAGGGCCGCGAGCCGGCCTGGGCGTCCTGAGCCGATCAGCTCGGGTGGGCGAGCGCGTGATCGCCTCGGCCGCCTCCGCGTCCGCCGTGGCCCAAGCCAGGCGCTCGAGCAGCTGCGCGAGGTAGTGCTCGCTGTCGAGGTTCTCGGGGACGATCCGCTCGCTCAGAGTCCACCGGCGCGGCTTGCCGTCGGCGTGCACGGGGCGAACGGTGATTCGAGGCATGTGGCTCTTCCTTTCACGAGTCAGAGTGGTGAGGCTAGCCGTGATCCTCGGAATGTCAAGTTAATCTATTGACTCACTCTACTAGGTCGCCGGAGCGGCTTCGAGAGGGGCGTGACGGGAAGCGGCCTCGAGCTCGCTCTCGCGGGCCCGCGCCGGCAGCATGCTCACAAGCGCCAGCAGCACCGGCGTCGTGGCCAGTTCGGCGACCAGCGAGTGGCTGATCGCGGGCACGAACCCAGAGTGGCTCAGCGTCGTGAAGAACAGCGTGCCCATCGCGGCCACGCCGAGCGCTCCGCCGAGCTGCTGAAGCGCGTTCAGTACGCCGGAGGCGGAGCCGACCTCGTCATCGGTGACTGCCGCGAGGATGAAGTCGAACAGCGGCGACACCAGCATCCCGATCCCGATCCCGGCAACCACGAGCGGCCCCCCGATCATCACCGACTCGGTGTGCAGTCCGTGGGCTGAAATCACCTCGTGCAGCCACCACACCCCGACGGCGAGCGCGACGCATGCGACCTGCAACACCAGCCGGCCGAAGCGCGGCACCAACACCGCTCCGGCGAGCGTCGCACCGAGCGCCGAGCCGAGCGCGAACGGGGCGAGTGTCAGGCCGGCGTGGATCGCGGAGAAGTGCGCACCGAGCTGCAGGAACAGGGTGAGGACGAGCAGCGTCCCGATCATCCCCGCCATGAACACGACGATCGACGCCAGGCCCGTCGTGTAGGCCCGGTGCCCGAAGATACTCGCCTCGATCGAGGGCGTCGCGGCCGCGACCGCGGAGACGGCGGCTCCAAACGACGAGCAGTCCAAACGAGGCGGCGCTGCCCGCGATCATCAGGTAGGTCCACGCCGGCCAGCCCGACTCGCGCCCCTGGATCAACGGGTAGATCAGTAGCCCCATCCCGACGGCGGCGAGGGCGGCGCCGACGAGGTCCAGACGCGGTCGGCTCGGAGCGCGCGATTCGGGCATCACGCGGGCGGCGCCGACGGCGGCGAGCAGTCCGAGCGGGAGGTTGATGAAGAAGATCAGCCGCCAGCCGGTTCCGAACGCGTTGGCGGCGATCAGCGCGCCACCGAGAATCGGCCCCAGCACCGCCGAGAGCCCGATCACCGGACCGAACAAGGTGAACGCCTTGGCCATCTCTCCGGGCGCGAAGACATCGTGGATGATCCCCAGACCCTGGGGGATCAACATCGCCGCGGCCGTGCCCTGCGCGAGTCGGCACGCGATCAGCATCGTCGGGTCGGCCGCGAACGCGCACGCCAGCGAAGAGACGACGAAGCCGACGGCTCCGAGCACGAACAGCCGCTTGCGTCCGTAGATGTCACCGAGCCGCCCGCCCGCGATGAGGCCAACGGCGAACGCGAGCGCATAGCCGCCGATGATCCACTGCAGTGCCGCGCTGCCGGCATGCAGGTCGTCGTGGATCGTCGGCGCGGCGACGTTGACGATCGTCCCGTCGAGCAGGTCCATGCACTCCGCGGCGAGCACGAGGGCGAGGATCGTCCACCTGCGGGGGTGGGAGCGGGGGGGTGTGGTGGACATACGGATCCTTCTCGTCGAATTGGTCCGAATACTGTTCGCGAACATCGTTCGCAAACGGTGTTCTACACTATTGCGATGACGCCGTCAAGCCCACGCGCAAACGAGCCGCGAGCGCCGGGCTCCGGCCCGGCGTCCCCCGGGGCACCGCCCACCACCACGGCGGCCGCGGCCGCAAGTGCTGCCCTGCCCTCGCCACCTCGACGAGTGAGCCGTGCGCCGAGCACCCCCGCCCGTCGTCCCGGACTGTCGGTCGATGAGGTCGTCGCCGCTGCGATCAACGTCCTCGACGAAGCCGGCGTAGCCGGGCTTTCGATGCGCAAGGTCGCCGATCGCCTCGGCACCGGCGCCGCGACGCTGTATGCATACGTGTCGGGCCGCGACGAGTTGCTCGAGCTCGTGTTCGACGAGCTGATTGGGCGGGTGCCCCTACCCGAGCCCGACCCCAAGCACTGGCGGGAGCAGCTACGCCAAATGATGGCCGACCTCCGCGACGTCCTGGCCTCGCATCGAGACGCCGCGCTGGCAGGCCTCGGGCGGGTGCCCACCTCTCCGAAGACCCTCGCCGCCGCCGAGACGATGGTCACGGTGATGCGCGCGGGCGGACTATCGGATTTCGTGATCGCGCTCGGCGTCGACCAGCTGATCCTGTACGTGTCGGCGTGCGCGTTCGAGGCCGGCCTGTACGAGCATGGCGGGATGTCCGAGGAGGAGCTCGAGCGCTACTGGACCGACGTCCACGACTTCTATGTCGCGCTGCCGGTCGACCAGTTCCCGGTCCTCTCGTCGGTGGCCCCGGACATGACAGGCCACGATTCTGATCAGCGGTTCGAGTTCGGGATCGAAGTCATGATCTCCGGCCTCGAAGCGTTCGACCGCGCTCGGACGCGCTAGGCGCTAGTGAGCTGAGCCTGGCAGCCGGCGCACAAGCAGGCCCACCAGGACCAGCCCGCCACCTAGGCATGCGAGCAGGAACAGGTCAAGGCCCGTGAACGGCAGCCCGCCCACGCCCCCGCCACCGGTTCCGCCACGCCGGACGCGGAACCCGCCGCGCCAACCACGAGCACCGTGCACAGTTGTGGGTTGTAGGCCTGGCAGGTCGCGGTGGGGCCGGCCGAGGCTGATTGCGCCGCATGCGGCTGCTCCGAAGCTGCCCGACCGGTTCGCTTCGCGGTTCGCTTGACGGCTACGAGCGGCGGCGCGACGGGTTGTGACGCGCTCGCGTTCACCGCCAGGTGGTGAGGAATCGGCGCGGCCAGAGCCGCCGTGACCAGGGCCGCGAGCACCGCAGCGCTCGCCGCGGTCTGACCCGCGGACGAGGCACGGCCAGCGTGCTGTCCGCCGAACGCACGCGCCGCCAGCGCCGCCAGCGCCGCCCATAGCGCAAGCGCTCGCCTGCCCGAGTATCGGCTCATGAACGCCTTTACGACGTCGGGATCGAAGTGCGTTCCTGACTCCTCCTGCAGGACGTCGATCGCCCGCTGGTGCGTCGCGGCCGGTCGGTACGGCCGGGGCGAGACGATCGCGTCGAACGTGTCGGCGACGGCGAGGATCCGCGCGCCAATTGGAATCTGACCGCCCGCCAACCCGTCGGGATAGCCGGTGCCGTCGACCCGCTCGTGGTGGTGGCGGACGATCGTCGTCAGCTCGGCGTCTCCGAGGGTCGCGACCAGGGCGGCACCGTCCACGGCGTGATGCTTGACGACCTCGTACTCCTCGGCGGTCAGCTTGCCGGGCTTGTTGAGTATCCCCCTGGGAACGTCGAGCTTGCCGATGTCGTGCAGCGTGGCGGCCGCTCGGACCGTCGCCACGTCCTCGTCGGACAGGCCCATCCCGGCGGCGACGAGGGCGGCGTTGCGAGCGACGCGCCGCGAGTGGCCGATCGTGTAACGATCCTGCGTCTCGACGGCCGCCGTGACCTGTCTCAGGTTTCGCTCGGCTTCCCCGGCGCTGGCTTCGGTCTGCGCTGACCCCAGCAGCTCGCTCGCGTTGGCGAGCTTGCGATCAGCGCGGACGCGGCGCAACCAGCCCCACAGCAGGAGTTCGCTGAACATCAGGTCTGCGGAACGCCGTCCTCGCCGCCAGTAGGCGCTCCCGAGGAACGCGATCGCCAACGACAGCGCCACTGCCAGCAGCACACAGACCCACCACGAGGAGATCACGCCCTCCTCGCGCAACACCCACACCGTCAGCGCCGGCACGACCGTTACGAGCGCCGTGACCACGATCACCAGCGGCAGATAGTGAGATGCGGACGTAGCGCTGCGGTCACTCATGGCGCTCGTCCTCCATCGCCCTCGAACGGCTCGATCATCCCAACCCACATATCCAAGCCCCCAACTGGCCGCCAATCAGGCTACCACCGACCTCCACCTCATCCCGAACGGGTGACGTTCGCTCACCCACCTGGCCCCGAAAATGTGCGACATGGACCTGGACGTTGCTCTCGTGCGATTCGAAGGCCGCAACACTGCCGGCGATGTGTTCTACGCAGCCAGTGGGCGGGCCGGCCCCGATGCCCGCTGGATCCGCGAGGTCGGCTTCGTTGAGCATCACCACAATGACCACCTGGTCCTGCGGGGCACGTTCGCCGGACACTACGTCGACGTGGAAGAGGGCCACCACATGTCCGGCGGCGGAGCTGTCACCGGCTTCGCCGGCGGGATGGTGCTCGGTGCGCTGCTCGGTCCGGCCGGGATGGCGGCCGGCATGATCGCCGGCGCGACGATCGGCTCGCAAGTCGGCGAGCCTGACGAGACCGACCCGGAGCCGCACGTCCTGGTCGACCGGATCCGAGACGCGGTCCCGCTCTCAGGATCCGCGATCGTGCTGATCGCGTCACCGATTGACGTCGATGAGATGCTCGCGGCGATCGGCAGCGACGGCGACGTCCGCCGGCGCTCGCTCACACCCGACGAGGTCGCGGCGCTGCAGTCGTCGCTGGCCGAGGCGCCCGCCGCGTCGCCCGGTCCGACCGAGGCGGGCGAGGTGGCCTTCGAGGAGTCCGAGTCCCCGTAACGCGGCTAGTCCTTCACCTCGACCATGATCACGCGCAGTTCGACGTGCCCAACGTTCTCGACTGAATGTGGGCCCAGTGGGTCAGACCACAGAACCTCCGCGTCACGCAGTTCCCCGCCTTCGGCGCGGCTGTCGAACAGGACGTTTCCATCGCCGTCGCGTCGGACGAAGCTGGTAGCGCTCATCACATACTGAGCGCTCGGCCAGCGGTGCGTGTGCACGGCGGTCGCCTTGCCTACCGGGACCAGCGTCTGGATCACGCGTACGTGTTCGTTCTCCAGCAATAGCTGGTGGTGGTCAGCCGCAGCCTTGAGGGCATCCAGATCATCCGGCCACTTCCAGAGACTCGCGTTCGCGTCCATCGGCTGAGCACGATCCCCGCTCGCCGAACTCGCCACATCATCCCGATGGGATGAGGGCTCGCCCCCGCCACAGGGTTTCGGGGCCCGCAACGTGGAACCGTCGGCGCCACCAGCCCCTGGTGAGGGTTAGAGAAGGTTGGTGAGGATCGCGGTGCCAACGCAGATCAAGACGATCCCGCTCACCAGTTCGCTCCGATGCTCGATGCTGGTTCCGAGCTTGGCGCCGAGCTCCAGTCCCACCAATGAGAGCCCGACGCTCACGCAGGCGATGATCGCGATGCTGAGCACGATCGGGGTGTTGTAGGCGCCGAGCGCGAATCCCACGATCAGGTTGTCGATACCGAGGGCGGCGGCCAGTACCACGAGCCGTCCGTACCGAGTGCCGGCGAGCTCCCGGGGTCGCCCGTCCGGGGCCCTCAAGGCCGCGACCATCGCCTCGACGCCGACGGCGATCAGCAGCAAACCCCCGATCACGTGAGCCCAGTCACCGAACGTGCCCGACAGCTGCCGGCCGAGCAGCAACCCGACGGCCGGCATCAGGGCCTCGAAGATCCCGAACGTCACCGCGATTCGGACCCGCATCGAGTGATCGACTCCGGAGAGCCCGATCGCGATCGACGCCGCGAAGTTATCTAGTCCGAGCGACCCGGCGACCAGCAGCAGCGCCAGCACTCCCCAAGCGTATGCGCCGCTCAGGCGACCCGGACGCGGCCGCGCCTGGCCGGCGCCAGCGTGGGGCCGCGACGCACCGCACGAGCCGGTGGTCCAGCCGGCAACAGGTCGCCGTTGGTCACGACCGCCTCGATGAACAGCTCGAGCTCGAGCATCGCCAGCGTCGCGCCGAGGCAGCGGTGAGCGCCACCGCCGAATGGGATGTACGCATACCCGTCGGGCTGATCGTCGATGAACCGCTCGGGACGGAACTCGTCGGGATCGGCGTACAGCTCGGGGTCGCCGTGGATGCCCTGGGCGTCGACGAGGACGAGCGCTCGCGGGCCGATCACCCACTCGCCGATCGGGAACGGCTCGAGCACGTGACGGCCGGCACTGGCGTAGAGGAGCGTCCGCGCGCGCAGCACCTCCTTGGCGGCGGCCTTGAGGTACTCACGCTCACCCGCCGCGAGCGTCTGGCGGATGCGGCGTGCGACGGCCGGGTTGTGAGCCAGCAGGTCGCATGCCCACGACATCGACGTCGCCGTCGTTTCGTGACCCGCGGCCACGAGCGTGACCAGCTCATCGCGGAGGTCCCGGTCGGAGAGGCCCGCGCCATCTTCGTCGCGGGCGCGAACGAGCATCGCGAGGACATCGGTGCGCTGCTCGAGCGCTGGATCCTGGCGGGTGCTCGTGATGTGCGCGCGCAGAAGGCGGTCCAGCCGGTCGACCCGCGCGAACACCGGCTTCGCCAGCAGGTTCCACCAGGCCCGCCGGCCGAGCACGTCAGGCATGAACAGGCCGAGGTTGCTGAGCGGTGTGTTGAGCGATTCGAAGATCGCCGCGAGCTCGGTGCGCAGCCTGGCATCGCGGACGCCGAGCACGAGCTCGAGGATCAACTCGAGCGTGACGGCCCGGGTTCGCGGTGAGGTCGCGATCACCTCTCCCGACGTCCACGTTGCGACCTCGGCCTCGGCGAGCTCGCGGATCCGCTCCGTGTAGGACTTGACCGCTGCGCCATGGAATGGGGGCAGGTCAAGGCGCCGGCGAGCGAGGTGCTCGGCCGGTTCGAGCAACATCAACGAGCGCTCCCCGAGCACCGGCGCGAACAGGTCGTTGCCGTGGCGGCGGACGAGCGGATCGCCCGTGAACAACCGGCGGATCGCGTCTCGGTCGCTCGTTACGACAGCCGGCGGGAAACCGGGTAGGTAGACAGTCCACGTCGGCCCGAAGCGGGCGCGGCACTCGGCGAAGAACCGAGGCTGGTCGAACGTGTACCGGACGGTCTGCACGACCCCGGACATTCGCGGCCCCGGTGGCAGCGGGGTCTCGGCCTGCGGTCTCTGCTGACTGACCGGAGCGAGCTGCTCGACCGCCATTTCAGGGCCCACTCAACGCGCCCCAAGGGCTTATTGCATCGAGCTCATCGAATGCATAGCTCCGCCGTGCAACGAGCTCGGGACGGTCAGGCCAGGAACCGAGTGCGGTGCCGCCAGGATCCCGATTGCCAGCACGAGCAGGATCGCCGTTGTGCCCCACGTCACGACTCGGCGCCAGGGGAGCGTCTTCTCGAGCACTATCAACGCTGCGATCAGCGCCATCCACACGATGCTCATCACGCCGAGCGCGAACAGCGCGGCCATCAGTGCCCAGCAACATCCCAAGCACCAGGCGGCGTGGCGGGAGCCCATCTCGACGGCGCCGGCGGGGCCGTCGCGCCAGTTCCCGAGCAGGAATCCGAGCGGGCTTCGGCACTTCCCCAAGCAGGCGTCCTTCAATGGCGTGAGCTCGTAAGCCGCAGCGGTCAGGACAACCCCGGCCGCCACCCACCGCCCACCGGAATCCCATGCGAGCGCGCCGCCGAACAGGCTGTTGCCGAGTTCGAACAGCCCGTACGCGAGCACCCCGGCCGCGCCCCAGACGAACAGGTAGGACGCCGTGAACAACACGGCGCGGGTCAGTCCGTAGCGACGGGTCATCGTCGCGTACAGAGCGGCGGTCGGCGCGAGCGCCGGGAACATCATCGCCGCCATCATCACCACCCAGACACCCAGGAACCACCCGAGCGAGCCGAGCGCGGTGCCCGGCCCGGCGTCCATTCCGGCCATCCGGTCGACGGTCGACCACCACGCCAGCGCGGCCAGGACGATCAGCAGCGCGACGAGGCCCAGGCGGGCGCGCACGGCTGCGAACGCCGCGTCGAGTTCGCTTCGATCGGACGGGCTGTTGTCGAGCGCGCGGGAGGCGAGTGCGCTCATCCCACCCACGAGAACGACGACCGGGAGAAAGCCGAGTTCCCCTCGTACTGGATTCCGAAGGCGTCGATTTTGGATCGCGTCGCGTGCGCCACGGTCAGGTCCGATCCGGCCGGGTGGAAGATGCCGGTGAGCCTCGCTGGCTCTCCTGTCGCCGATCCAAACGGTACGACATCCTCGATCTCGAAGTCGACCGCGTCGCCGATTCGGATCGAGTGGCGGAGTCCTTCCTCCTCCACGACGATCGGGGCGCGTTCGACGCCGAGGTTCTCGCCGACCAGCGGTGCGAGGGCCTGCATCGGGCCCCCCAGTGCCCCGGAGAACACAGCCCCAAGCATCTCCGCCTGCTCGTCCGTCGCCGACGCGTCGATGAACACGCCGAGACGCCAGTTTCCGTCGGTCATCACTTTGGGGGTGTCGGCGACGGCGGCCACCGTCAGCCCGCTGACGTCCGTCCCATCGACCTCCCCGTCTTCGACGTTGAAGACGAGCGTGACGCGACAGCGCTCGTGGGTGGCGGGAAGTGCAAACGACGCCGTGCAGGGACACACCACATCGCACGAGCAGGTCTCGAAATACGAGCCTTCAAGGTTCCAGGACATGTCTTCTCCTCGTGAGGGCGCACTCCGCGGTTGCGATCCGATTCTCGCCGTTGGGCGCTGGTCCGTCAACCGGCCGCTTTCTCGCCGAGATCAGTGGCTGCGATGATCGCCGGGTGGCGTGGAAACTGACCGTGCGCGCGGGACCCCGGGTGCAGCGCAGCCGCTATACGGAGCTCGGGGATGCGCTCGACGCGCTCGAGAAGTGCGCGCAGGAGCTGGTCCGCGACGCGCCCCGCGACCGCGTCGACGCCAAGATCAAGCGCTTCGAGCCAGTCCAGCAGGTCTCGGCGCGGCTTGAGCTCGCCGGCCCCGAGCGCCTGCTGCCGAGCGTCCGCGCCGGAGTCGACGTCCGCGGGGACGGCTCGACCGAGGCCTACCGCGGACGGGTCAAACGCGAGTTGCTCGACCAGCGCAAAGGCGAGAGCTCATATGAGGCGCTGCGGCGGGAGCTGACCGCGCGTGTGGATCAGAAGAAGCGTCGCGGCTAACTGACTTCGCGCAGGCGGCCGGTCTCCACCTCGTAGACGAACCCGCGAATCGAGTCCTTGCTCGGGACGAACGGCGACGCCTTGATCCGCGCGATCGACTGCCGTACGTCGGCGTCGAGGTCGCTGAATGCCTCGGCGGCCCACTCGGGCTTGATGCCGGTGTCCTGCTCGATCGCGGCCTTGAAGTCGTCGTCCTTGAAGGTCAGCATCCCGCAGTCGGTGTGGTGGATGAGGATGATCTCCTCGGTCCCGAGCAGGCGCTGTGAGATCGCGAGCGAGCGGATCTCGTCGTCGGTGATGACGCCGCCGGCGTTGCGGATCACGTGCGCGTCCCCCTCCCGGAGCCCGAGCATGCCGTACACGTTCAGCCGTGCGTCCATGCACGCGACGACCGCCACCTTGCGCCCGGGAGGCATCGGTAGGTCGCCCTTGTTGAAGCCGGCTGCGTACGTCTCGTTGTTCTGGAGAAACTCGTCGGTGGCGCTCATCGGACTCCTTGGATTCGGGAAGGCTGCAGCAAATCAGATGCGGCGCTGGAGGGGATCGTTCCCGATCGTCCACGCACGACACCGGCCGGTCAGTAAGTCAATCGAGCTAGTCTACTTGTCCGTTCGTGATGGCGCGGCCGGGTTTGTGGACGCTCGGCCCGCGGCGCCGCGCGCCCACAGTTTGGCGGGCGATCGGCGCGGTAAACGGCACTGGGAGGGGGTGGGTGAGGGATCGCCGGCGAAGTCCGACCGCTAGCCCGGTCCTATTTGCGCCTTTGTGACGGGAGCGTGTCGAGAGTGTCACGGGGACGGTGGATAGCGCGCCAACACCGGCGCCAGATCCGAGCCCTGGCGTATTGAGCACACTCCTCGTGCACAGCACGCCCCGCCTCGGGATCTGACGCGACATTGGCGCACTGTGCACCATGATTTGCGGGGGGAGCCAGCAGGTTGCGGCTCGCCGGCGGTCTCCCTCGCCCTTGTCCTGCATAACGCGACAGCACCGCCAGAAAAGAGGAGCCCTGCCGTGCTACCCATGCTCTTCATGGGCAGCACGACACGCTCGCGCCCCACCGCCGGCGTTGTCGCATTACCCAGGTTCCAGAGGAGGCGGAAGCGTCCCTCCCGCCCTCCTCCCAGCAGTGAAGAGCCGACCGGTCGAGATGCCGCATGGCCCCAGCGC
>CAVZAK010000023.1:0-27577 GCA_963773165.1 uncultured Solirubrobacterales bacterium | reverse complement strand
CGCGAGGGCGGCCATCGCTCGCAGCCCGTCGAACAGTGGGAACCGCGGGTTCCCGGGGGGAGGCGTTAGCGCCGGAGGCGCGTCCACCATGCCTTCGGCCCGGCCAGCGGCGAGCTCCCGCAGCGACGCGATCTCAGCCTCGGTCGCCTGTAGACGGGCCCCGAGGGCCTGGAGCTCGTCGTGAAGCTCGAGCTCGCGGTCCGACGGGATCCGCTGCACGTTGTGGTCGGCGACCGCGCGGGGCGTGGCCGCGGGTGCCGAGTCCTCGCCGCCGGAAGACGCCTCGCCGGCGGGAGCGGCCCCCGGGCCGCCGTCGTGCTCGCGGCGCCAGCGAACGCTGTTGTAGTCGATCTGCTCGATCGGCTCGGTGATGCCGTTACGGTCGCGGAACTCGTCCACCGCTCGGCGGCACGCCGGCGGAACGCGTAGTCGTCGCTGACCACGTAGCCCCCGACGGAAAGCCCGGGGTCCAGCGCCTCCAGCGTGAGCCGCGTCGCCTTGTATGTTCGGCGTCGAGGCGCACGATCGACCACCGGCGAGCGCGGAGCTGATCCATCGTCTCCTCGAAGAAGCCAGGGACGAACCGGACACCTCGATCCAAGCCGAACCGTTCGAAGTAGCCCTTCACCTGTTCCAGAGACGGAGCGAGGTATTCCAGTCCGCTCATGTCGGCCTCGAGCTCTCGATCCTCGGCGACCCCGTCCTCCTCGGGCCGGGGGAACCCCTGGAAGGAGTCGGCCACCCACACCGTGCGATCGCGCGCACCGAACGCGTCTAGCGCGGCGCGGATCAGGATCGAGGCACCGCCTCTCCACGTTCCGGCTTCGATCACATCTCCCTCGACGCCGTCGTGAACGACCGACTCGACGCACGCCTGGAGATCGTCGAGGCGCCGCAAGCCCACCATCGTCAGCGCGTTCAGCGGCCAGTCGCGGCCGGCGATCCGCCACTCCAGCTGATCTGCGCCGGTCAGCTCGCGCGAGAACACGCGGCGGTCCCCGGTCCAGCTGACGGTACGCGTCCCGGCACCGGCCAGGTCGCACAGGCTCAGCTTGAGCAGGTCGAGGTAGGCCAACCGCAGCGCCTCGACCTCGGGCGCGGGGCCGCCGGCGCGAGCGTCGCGGGCGGGGATCGTGGGCGTCGTTTCGGATGACATGGCGAGCGGGGACGGTGGAGCGTACAGATCGCGCTCGGGCCCGATCACCCCTCCAGGAGCGACTCGATGCGCGCGAGCAACTCGTCGTCGAATGAGTGGTTCCAGTCGCTGCTCCAGTGCACGGTGCTGCCGGCCACGCGACGCTGAAGGTCGTCGGCCGCGGACGCTGCCTGGACCAACCCGGCGGCCACGCTCTCGATCGTCGGCTCGGTCGTGATCAGGTTCGAGGAGATCTCGCTCATCCGCGCTGGGGTCTTGTTCTCGAAGCTGTTTGTCACCGTGACCATGCCAGCCGACGCCATCTCGATCGGCACCAGGCTGGGGTGAGGCGTGTACATCAGCGCCAGACCCACGTCGTGGCGGCGGAGCACGCCGGCGTACGCATGCTGCTCGGCGCGAGAAAGCAGGTTGAGGTTGGCGGCGCCGCCGAGGGCGACACGATGCCCGGATTCGAGGGTGCCGATCCCGTTCAGCGTCCAGCCCCGGGCGAACGCGCCGCTGTCCAGAGCGCGGGCGAGCGCGAGAACTCCCAGCTCGAACATGTTGCGGGAGGCGTGAACCTCGGGGCGGGAATAGAACAGGAGGCGGCGGTTGCCGTCCCGGCGTGCCAGCTCATCGGCGTTCGGTGGCTCGATCGCCGTGATTGCGTTCTGAAAGCTCGCCGAGGATCTGTCTCCCGATTGCCCCTCGTCGCGGTAGACGCCGATCGCATGACGGCGGAAGTAGTCGCGCAGCAGCTCGGTCGAGAACAGCGCGTTGTGCCGGAACGTGTAGGACTCCTCCGCCAGCGCCGCGTATGAGCCCATCGGGAACGTGAACGGCTCGTACTCCTGGATCAGGTACAGGAACCGCTCGCGTCCGAGCGACCGCAGTGCGCTCCGGGCGATATGGGCCGTCCACCAGGTCGTCGCGATGAATCGATCCGCGCGGCTCACCTCGACGAGCCCGGACTCGCGCCCGAACACCACCTCGATCTTGTCGAAGGCGCCGGCGAGGCCGGCGTAGGACTCGAGCCGGCGCCGCCAGTCGTGTGGCAGCGCTCCCACCGGGTCCACGGTCAAGATCCGCACGCGCACTCCGCGCTCCGCCAGCCGGCGCGCCAGGTTGAATTTGGCGATGTAGCCGCCGAAGAAGTGCTCGAGATCGATCGTCGGGATCAGCAGGTTCACCCGTGGCGGAGCGCCGTCGGCGATCGACAGCTCGAGTGGCGCGATCTTATCCGCGACGATACCCGGAGCTGTGCTGGCGGGCGGACCCCGGTCGGGCTTCGGCGCGAGCACCGCGGGGGGCGAAGCATCGAGTCTAAGGCGGCTCGGCACCCACCGGCGGCCAGCCGCCGCGGACAGCCTGCGCCAGCCGAACGCATACATCAACATCCACTCCGCTCCCAGCGTCTCATGCGCTCCGAAAAGATCATGTGCTCCGCGCATGCCCAGCGCGATCAGCGCGGCCAGCGAGCGGTCAGTGTGGCGGAACCGCTCGAGCACCTCCCGCTTGTCCGCCGCCATCCGCCCGCCACAGCGCATCTCGAGCACGGTCGCGACCTGGAGCAGGCGGCAGACGTCGACGAAGTAATGCCGCCGCCACAAACGGGCGCGCTCCCGCGGATCGCGATGCAACGACGCAAGCCGGTCGCCGAGCGCGGTCATGCGGTTTGCGGCCGCATGTCCGAGGGACGCAGCGCCGTGCTGAACGTATTCGTAGAGGGGCTCCTCGACGAACGCGATCTCACCACGCGCCAGCGCCGTCAGCGCGATCCAGTGATCGTGGAAATGGGAGAACTGGGCCGGGGGAAACGGCAGCGCGTCGTCGAGTAGATCGCGACGGAACAGAGATGCCGCTCCGGTCACCGAGTTGGCCACGAGCACCGACAGCAGGTCTTCGTGGTTGTTGCGGCGTTCTGTCCAGTACGTCTCGGCGATCGGCTCGCCCGTCCGGCTGACGATCCGGGCATCGCTGTAGACGAGCTGAGCGCCATCGATCGCGGCAAGTAGGCGCTCGAGCTTGTCGGCATGCCAGTGGTCATCCTGATCCGCGAGGGCGACGTAGCGCGCGCTGGCCGGCGTCATCGCAAGCACCCGCTCGAAGTTCAGGTAGAAGCCCTGACGGCGCGGCGAGCGTGAGACGATGAAACGAGGGTCATCGCCGACGAGTCGATTCACTTCGCCGAAGCGATCGGAGCTCGAGCAGTCGTCGCTGATGAGGCAAACCCAGTTGCGGTGGCGCTGCGCCCGGATCGAATCCAGCTGGCGGGCGAACAGATCGGGCGGCGGCTCGTATGTCGCCATGCAGATCGCGACGAACGGCTCGGTCGGTGGGCCCGGCTCCGCGACGTCCTCCGGCACGCGGCGGGCCACGATGGCGATCCGGCCGAGCCAGACCACGGCCTCGTCGCCGTCCTCGAGCTCGGCCCGGAGCTCCAGTTCGCAGGCGTCACCGTCTGGCGTTATCTGCACCAATCCCCAGAAGCCGCTGGTCCAGCCGGGCGCCGTCGGCGCCGCCCCCGGTTCGAGGCCCGGGTGGTAGGCGCGGAACACGTCCCGCCGAGGCATCCCTTGGGCCATAAGCGGCTGGGACCGCCCGTCGGCGAGGATTGTGAGGTTGGTGATCTGCGCCGTCGGGCAGAAGCACCATCCGTCGACGAACAGCGCGATGCCGCCGCCAACCGCCAGCTCAGCGGGGAGCTCATGGTCGAGTTGCGCGTGGATCAAGTGCGACGGCACGCACGGGATTTTCGCCTAGACTGCGGCGCTCTTTGGAAGCGCTCTTTTTGGATATGGACCAGGTGGTGGCCTACCTGGAGGAGCACCCTTCGAGCTGGACGCTCGGACCGCACTGCGAGATCGCCAGCGATCCGGGGCAATGGGGCCACTCGCTCGCGAACAATGCCGAGATCCTGCTGCCCTGCCTGGATGTCGTGGGCGCGCAGTCGGTGATCGAGGTCGGCGCATACGCGGGGGATGTCACCCGGCTGCTGCTGGAGTGGGCGAACCGGGCCGGTGCCCGGCTGTGGGCGATCGACCCGTCGCCCCAGGCGGCGCTCGTGCGGCTGGCCGAGGAGAACGCGAACGTCAATCTCGTCCGCGAGACAAGCCACGAGGCCCTGCCCCATCTTCCGCCCGTCGACGCGATCGTGATCGACGGAGACCACAACTACTACACGGTCAGCGAGGAGCTTCGCCTGATCGACGAGCGCGTCGGCCCCGGCACGTTGCCGCTGCTTGTCCTTCACGATGTTCGCTGGCCGCACGCGCGGCGTGACCACTACTTCTCGCCCGATCTGATCCCCGCCGAGCACCGGCAGCCCGCCGAGAACGGAGGGCTGTTCCCCAGCGATCCGGGCCTCCGTTCAGACGGCCTGCCATATACGTCGGTGGCGAAGCGGGAGGGCGGGCCCGGCAACGGTGTCCTGACCGCTGTCGAGGACTTCGTCAACGCCCGCGAGGGCCTTCAGCTCGCAATCGTCCCTACATTCTTCGGCCTCGGTGTCGTCTGGCACCGCGACGCGCCGTGGGGTGAGGCGCTCGGCGAGTTCCTCAAGCCCTATGACCGCCACCCGGTGCTCGAGCGGGTGGAGGCCAACCGCGTGCTCCACCTGGCCTCGATGCATTCGCAGGCGGTGCAGACGATGGTCATGGGGCAGCGCGACCAGCGCAAGAACGAGTTCCTCCGCCGGCTGCTCGAGTCCAAGGCCTTCGCCCTGGCCGAGCGGATCTCGAGTCTCCGCCAGCGCGGCGAGCCTGCCTTCTCGCGCTCGGAGATCCGCCGGCTGCTCGACTAGTACGTTGAGCGCCGCCTCGGAGCCTCGTCTCCCCACGCGCACGCTCGCCAGGCTTCCCGCGGCGGCGATCGAGCGGCTCGAGGGCGAGCGCGCTTGTTGGCTGCTGCTCGGGGCCGCCGTCGTGGTATGGGCCGCGCTCGGTCTGTGGCTGACGCGCGGAACGACTTTCTACTCCGACGAATACACCTACTTCATCGCCAACCGGGGGTTCGCTCCGAAGGCCATCCTCGCCCCGCACAACGGTCACCTGATCGCGGTCATCCGCTTGATCTACGCCGCGGTGTTCAAGTTGTTCGGCCCGGACTACGTGGTGTTCCGGTTGCTCGAGGTATTCGGGATCGCGCTCGTTGCCACGCTCTTCTTCGTGCGGACCAGACGGGCCGTCGGTCCGTTCGTGGCGCTGGTTCCGAGCGTGCTGCTCCTGTTCCTGGGTGCGGCTGCTCCGGAGGTCACGCTCAGCCCGCTCGGGATCACGCACCTTTACTGCATAGCGGCCGGACTCGGCGCACTGATCGCGATCGAGACCGGCACTCGCCGCGGGGATCTCGCCGCGTGCGCGCTGCTGGTCCTCTCCGTCGTCACCTTCTCCTTCGGGCTCTTGTTCGTGGCCGGACTCGCGGTGTCGGTGCTCGGGCGTGAGGATCGGTGGCGGCGCTCGTGGATCTGGCTGGTCCCGGTTGCGGTCTACCTCCTGTGGCTTGCGGCGCCGAAGTTCACCGGACCGGTGTATTCGTCGACCACGGGATTTCAGCTGTCCAACCTGCTCCTGATCCCGAACTTCGCCGCCGACGCGCTGGCTGCGGTCGGGGCGGCCCTCACCGGCCTTGGCACGGACTTCAGCAACAGCGGCTCGGTGGCGGACGCCGTCACCTCTCCCTGGGGCTATGTGGTGGCGGCGATTGCCGTGGCGGCCCTGGCCTTGCGGCTGCGGCGCGGCGCCGTGCCCATGGAGCTCTGGACATCGCTCACGATCCTGGTCGCGTTCTGGATCTCGATCGCCGTCGTCGCCGGCCTGAACCGGTACCCGTACTCGCAGCGATACGTCTACATGGGGACGTTGGGGGTCCTGCTCGTCGCCACCGACGCCCTGCGCGGGATCCGTCTCTCCCGTGTGGCGATCCTCGGCCTGGTGGCCGTCGCCATCCTGTCGCTCGGCGCCAATTTGTCCCGACTCCGCGCCGCGGGCGGTTTCCTCAGGGCCAACGGATCCAGCCTGCGCGCCGCACTGAGCGCGATCGAGATCGCCGGGGACCACGGCACTCCCGGCTTCTTCGGAGCACCGCACGGCCTTCCGGCGACGCCCGACCAACGCCTGTTCCTGTCGGCCGCGGCGATCTCCACTGGCGGAGGAACCCGTCCGTACCTGGCCGCGGTGCGCCGCAACGGCTCGCCTGCATTCACCCTGTCGGAGCTACGCGCGCAGCCCGAGGCCGTGCGCGAGCAGGCCGACGAATCGCTGATCAATGTGCTCGGACTCCACCTCGTCCCGGCTCCGCCCCTGGACGTCGGCAAATGCCTGCCGGTTGCCGACAACCGCGCGCCACGCGACTTCACGATTCGCCCGCCGGGTGTGGTGGTTCGCGCTCAGACATCGGAGACGGCAACGCTTCGGAGATTCGCCGCCTCGGCGCCGTTCCCATTGGGAACGCTGGCCGCGGGCAAGTTCTTCGCGCTGCGAATCCCCGCCGACGGGGCACCGGATCCTTGGCACCTCGTGCTCCCCGCCGGCGCGCTGACGGTCTGCGAACTGGGCTCCGGCTGACCTGCGGTACGAGTGGACCTCGCGCGCTACCTCCTAGGACTGCTGCTGACCGCCGTCTGCGTCGGACCCCTGATCGCCGCCGCGCATCGGCTGAGAGAACGGACGCTCCCGGACTTCGCCGGTGCTGTGGCGGGTGTGGCGGAGGCGATCGCGGCGCTGGCGCTGGCGGTCGTCGCGCTCGAGCTCGCGGGGGTGCTGGGGGTGTTCACGTTGCTGGGCGTGACCGCGGCGTGCATCGTCGTCGGCCTGGCGGTCTGGGCGGCGGCAGGACGGATCGCGGCGGGGCCGGTCGCGGCGGGGCCCCTCGCGGCGGGGCCGGTCGCGGGATCCGATCGCCACCCGCCGGTCGGGCGGACTTCGCGGCTCGTCGCCGCCGGGGCCGTCGGCGTTCTCGTCGCGGCTTGGTCGGCTCGGGTGATCTTCGCCTACGGCCACGGCATGGAGTCGATCGACACGCTCTGGTACCACCTTCCGTGGGCCGCGCGGTGGGTCCAGACCGGGAGCATCCGAGGCCTGCACTACGTCGACAACGACGCGGTCACGGTCTTCTATCCGGCCAACTCCGAGCTGTTTCATGCCCTCGGCCTGCTGCTGTTCCGCGGCGATCTTGTCTCGCCGCTGTTGAACGTCGGCTGGGCCGGCCTGGCCCTGGCGGCCGGGTGGGCGATCGGCAGGCCATACGGACGCGCGCCCCACTGCCTGGTCGCGATCGTGCTGGTCCTGGCGATCCCCGCTCAGGTGGTCTCTGAGCCCGGTGGCGCCTACAACGACGTGGTCTGCATGGCGCTGGTGCTGGCCGCGGCGGCGATCCTGATCAACGGCGGGCTCGGCCTGGGCGCGTCGTGCTTCGCGGCGGCGGCCGCCGGCCTGGCGCTCGGAACCAAGGACACAATGATCGTCCCCGCGCTCGCCTTTGCGGTCGGGGCCGTCGCGATCAGCGCCCCCGGCGCTCGCCTGCGGCAGGCGCTCATTTGGTCGGGCGGCCTGATCGTGTTCGGCGGCTACTGGTACGCGCGCAATCTCGTGCGCGTAGGCAACCCCGTCCCATCCGTGTCGCTTCACCTGGGCCCGCTCTCGCTGGCTACGCCTCATATCACCACTCCGCTGGTCTCGGTCGCCCATTACGTGACGACTGGGCATGTGTGGAAGGAGGTCTTCCTGCCCGGCCTCCAGGTGTCGTTCGGGCCCGCGGCGTGGGCGATCGTCATCTTGGCCGCCGCGGGATCGCTGCTCGCGTTGTTCGCCGGCCAAAACCGGATTCATCGAATGGTGGGAGCCGTCGCGATCGCCGGCGCCATTGGCTTCCTGCTCGCGCCGGAGCCCTCCGGCCTGTTCGTGTTCGGCGCCAACGTGGGACGGCTGGCCGGACCGCCGATCGCCCTCGGCCTGGTCCTGCTCCCGATCCAGCCGATCGCGCACGGTGCGCGCGCCGGGAAGGCGTGGCTGGCGGTCGCCACCGCGATTCTGATCGCGACCGAGATCAACCCATCGATCTGGCCGACCGGGTTGTCGCTGACGACGTATGGGCCCGTGGTGAGAGGAGCACCCGCGGTTGCCGGCGCGCTGATCGGCGTCGTCGTATTTGTGCTGGCGGTGTATTGGCGCGATCTCGGCCGATTGTCGGTGGCAAAATCCACTCGGCTTGCGGCCGGCCTGGCATTGGCCGTCGGAGTCGGTGGCTGGTTCGTCGGTGTCGCCTACGCCCACCGGCGCTATCAGTCGAGCGCACCCCTGCCCGTCATCTACCGCTGGGCCCAGCACATTCACCACGCCCGGATCGGGATCGTCGGCCTCGTCGAGCAATACCCGTTGTACGGCCCCGACGACTCGAACTACGTTCAGTACGTCGGCGTTCCCACACCACACGGGGGGTTCACCTCGATCACCGACTGCCGCACCTGGACCCGTGTCGTGAACCAGCGGCGGTTCAACTGGCTGGTGCTCGCGCCGCCGGACTTCCCGATCACCAATATCGCGCTCGCCCCTCAGGTGGATTGGACGCGCTCGAGTCCCGGAGCCCGGCTCGTGTTGAGTGAGCGCGCGAATATCGGGCGAGGCACCGTCGAACTGTTCCACCTCGCGGGTGCTCTCAATCCCGCGGAGTGTCGGCCGTAGCGCGAGTCCTTCGCGCGGCGTTGATGCGCCGCAGCGGCGCGGTGACCTTCCAGCTCAGGCTGTCGGTGGCCTGTTCGAATTGGCGATCGTTGGCCCAGGTGAGAGCCTGGACCTCGTACATCTTTGATGCGGAGAGCAGCCTGGCCGCCGCGGCTTCGCCCTCGGCGCGGCGGGCCCGCACCTTCCAGTCAGACTCGGGACGCGGGCCGCCCGGCATGCGTCCGTCCCATTTCTCGGCCGCGCGGATGTGGGCCTCGATCCACGTGTCCGGGTCCTCGACGACACCGAGCGGGTAGAAATGGGCGATCGCCAGGTCGGCCGTCAGCACCTTCCGAGCCTCCGCACGCACCTGCATGCAATAGTCGAAGTCGTAGCCGTAGCGCGGTCCCAGAGACTCGTCGAAACGGACGTTTCGCACCGCCCACGGGGAAAGCGCCATCAGCACGCCGTCGACGGCGTCGACCTCCCCCGGACTGGCGTCGTGCTCGGGATTCTCCGAGCCCCAGCCGTCCGGCGCGAGGCCGGGAAACTCCTCGCCATCGAGTTCCCGGGAGCGATGGACCGACGATGCCCACGTCGAGGTTCCCTCCCACCACGCGATGCTCGCGACCCCCACGGCCCCGGCACAGCCGACGACGGCGACGTCGGGATCGCTGAACGCCGCCCTCAGCTTCCGGCAGAACTCGGTGTCGATGATCTGAGCTTCCTGGTCCAGGAGCACGAGGAACTCGAGGTCGCGGCACATCGCGGCCTCGTCGAGGATCAGGTTGTAAATCGGTGCGACGGAACGGGGCGCCGCCTGCGCGAACACTCTCGAGTCCGATTCGGCGGCAAGCCTGATGCCCGGCTCGGCATGGCGCTTGTAGTGCTCCGGTTCCGTGATCGCACATCCGAACGCGATCATGGCCGGCGATGATAGAGGCGGTTCTCAAGGTACCCTCGCGCGATGATCGCGTTCGCGTCGTCGTTCACGCGCCCGGATGTCTACGAGCGGTGCGCCCAACGAGGATTCCGTCTGGCCGCCGAGCCTGACTCCGAGATCATCGCCCAGCCGGCCGACGGGTCGATCTTTACGAACTACAACCGGATCCTCGAGCGCGCGGGGAAGCTCGCCGATCTGGAAGCGCTGGTGCTTGCCCATCAGGACGTCGAGATCGTCGACCCGGCCTTGTGTCAAAAGGCCCGCGCCGCATTCAGCGATCCGCGCGTCGGCGTCGTCGGATGTGTGGGAGCGATCGGCGTTCGCAGCATCGCGTGGTGGGAGGGGTCGGTGACATGGGCCTCGATCATCCACCGCTATCCGGAGCTGGGCGGGGGTGATTTCCCTTCGCTGACCTGGAGCGCGGACGACATGCCTCCCTACGCTCGCACCGGCGAGGTCGACACCGTCGATGGGCTGATCATGGTGCTCTCGCCGTGGACGGTGCGGAACGTCCGCTTCGACGAATCACTTGGATCGCAGCTGCACGGTTACGACTTCGACCTGTGCCTCCAGGTGCGAGCCGCAGGCCGCAAGGTCCTCGCAGAGAATCTGCGTGTCATCCACCACCACTCGCTGGCGCTGGTCGACGACCCGGAGCCGTATGTTCAGGCCCACATGCGGGTCGCCGAGAAGTGGGACGGGCGGATGCCGCATGTCGGGTCGGCGCCTGGAGACTGGAAGCAGCGCTCCCGGCGAGCCGAGGCCGAGGCGGCGGCCACGAGAGCCCAGGTCAGGTCCTGGCAGCTCCAGATCGAGTCCCGGATCAGGCGGCATGACCGCGCGCTTCGCGAGGTGGCCGAGAGCACGAGCTTGCGTGTGACGGCGCCGCTGCGACGGTTGAAGGCAGCGGCGGGAAGCCGTTCCGTGAATGGCGACGAGAACGGCCATGGCCATGCGGTGTCGCTCGCCGAGCTGAATCCGGCCGGGACCGAGACGGCCTCCGCGCCCCCGGAGGGTGGGCGGACGAACTGGCGGACGAAGGGCCTGTCGCGGTGATCGCGTTCTCGTCCTCGATCACCCGGCCGGACGTCTACGCGCGTTGTGCCGAGCGGGGCTTCCGGGTCGCGGCCGACCCCGACTCGATCGTCCTCTCACAGCCGGCCGCCGGTTCGATCTTCAGGAGCTACAACCACATCCTCGAGCGTGCGGCCGAGTGTGAGGGACTCGAGGCGCTCGTTGTCGTGCATCAGGACGCGGAGATCGTCGACCCCAGATTCATCGAGAAGCTCAGGCGCGCGCTCAGCAATCCGGATGTCGGCGTCGTCGGATGCGTCGGCGCGGTCGGGGTCCGCAGCATCGCCTGGTGGGAAGGCTCGACGACGTGGGGGTCGTTCGTGCACCGCTATCGAGAGCTGGGCGGGGGAGAGTTCCCGGCTTTCTCCTGGGACAACGGTGCGCTGCCGCCGTACGCTCGCACCGGCGAGGTCGACATGGTTGACGGCTTCGTGCTGGGCATCTCTCCGTGGGTCGTGCGCAACATCCGGTTCGACGAATCGCTGGGGCTGACGCTTCACGGCTACGACTTCGACTTCTGCCTTCAGACCCGCGCGGCCGGACGGAAGGTCGTGACCGCCGACTTCAAGGTGGTCCACCACCATTCGCTCGAGCTGGTGAGTGATCCGGAGACATATGTCGAGGCTCACATGAGGCTGGCCGAGAAGTGGGAGGCGCAACTGGTGCCCGACGGCGTCGACTGGCGCCGGCGCGCCCGCCGAGCCGAGGCGGAAGCGGCGGCGGCTCGGGCCCAGGCCTTCGGGGCGAAGCTCGAGATCGAGGCTCGTGAGCAACGACAGAGGCGAGAGCTCGAGGAAACGCTGACCAGCACGAGCTGGCGGATCACCGCGCCCCTGCGCCGGCTCGAGGCAGTGCGCGGACGAGGCCGTTGACGGCATCCCGCGGTCAGGGCCCCGCCCGCGCCGCGCTCGACCGGCTCGCGCCCACGGGGACGCGCGCCCGGGCTTCGCTGACCGTCGGGTTGATGACGGCTCGGGAAGCCGCCACGTACGCGAGCCGCGCGCGGTGGCGGTGGCGCCGGGCTCGGACGCCGGGTGGCGCCGAGCCGCGGTATGCGGAGTGGCTCGACCAGCACCGGCTGACGGCCGAAGAGCTGCGCCTACAGAGATCTCGGATCCGCGAGTCGGGTCTCCCGCTTGGCGTCGACTGCCTGATCCTCGAGGGTCCCGAGCTCGGTACGACGCTGCGCTCGCTGGAGGCGCAAACCCTCGAGAACCGGTCGGTGGCACGCGTGGTGGGCGATGAGCGCAGCTCCATCGAACAGCTGATCAGGACCGGCGACCCGCGCCGCTTCGTTCTCCTACTGGAGGCGGGCGACGTGCTCGAGCCAGATCTGCTGTTTCAGATCGCCTCCCACGGGTGGGATGACCCCGTGGTCGATGTCGTCCACTGGGACGACGACCTGATCGACGGATCGGGCGCGGCGCTCGAGCCACGGTTCCGTCCGGCCTTCTCGCCGGAGATGCTCCTTTCGGCCAACTACCTCGGACGCTCGTTCGCCGTCAGACGCGAACGCCTGGCCACCGTGCCCGAGTTTCCGGGGTGGACCGGCGACGCGCGCTACTGGCGGCTGCTGCTCGGTCTCGATCTGGCTGGTCACGAGGTCGCTCGCGCGCCGCGGATCCTTCAGCACATCAGGCGCCGGCCGAATGTGGAACCCGTCGAGGCGACGGCAGTCGTGGCGGAGCACCTGGGCCGCACCGGTCTTCGCGGTTCGGTGGGCGTCGAACGAGGCGCCATCCGCGTGCGCTGGGAGCTGGAGTCGCGCCCGCCGGTCACGGTCGTGGTCCCTACGCGCAGCCGGGAGACGCTGCTCGCTCTATGCCTCGACGGCCTCGCGCGGACCGACTATCCGAATCTGAAGGTCGTCGTCGTCGACAGCGGTGAGCGCACCGATGCCGCCGAGCGCTGGTACGCACAGCGAGTGGGCTGGCTCGCGATCGAGCCGGTTTGGTGGGAGGGGCCCTTCAACTACTCTGCCGCCAACAATCTGGGGGCGCGGATGGCGGACGGCGACGTCCTCGTCTTCATCAACGACGACACTGACTTCCCCGATCCCGGCTGGCTCGACGAGCTGGTCGGCTGGCTCGCACAGCCGGGGATCGGGCTGGTCGGGCTTCAGCTCACCGACGGCGTCGGCGCAATTCAGCACGGCGGCGCGGTGATCGGCATGAACGGCTTTGCCGGCCACCTGTTCGCGGGGATGGACCCCGGCGAGGACAGCCTGCTGGGATCCACCAGCTGGTACCGCAACTGCCTCGCCGTGACCGGTGCCTGCGTGGCGATCGAGCGAACCCTGTTCGAGCAGATCGGTGGGTTCGACGAGCGCTTCCTGCTGTGCGGAAGCGACGTGGTGCTCGGACTCGACGTCCGCTTTCACGGTCGCCGCACGGTCTGCTCGCCATACGGGGGTGCCAGACATCTCGAAGCGCAATCCCGCGGTCCGGACATCCCCCGGCATGACTTCTTCACGAGCTACTGGCGCTACCAGCGATGGCTGCGCGGTGGCGACCCGTACTTCTCGCCAAACCTTTCTCTCCAGGACAACCGACCCCGGCTGACGGGTGCGGACGAGCCCGAACCGATGGCCGTGGTCGGCGCCGCGCTCGACCGGGAGTTCGCCGTTTTTCGCCAGACCTCCGACGATAAGGAGACGGAGTTCCTGGTCAAGGCGTGCAAGGCCGACCGGCTGCTGCGCGACCGCGTGAGCGCGGCAAACCGTGATCGACCGTCGCCGGTGTCGTCGGTCAACTGGTTCCTGCCCGACATCGACAGCCCGTTCTACGGCGGCATCAACACGGCCCTGCGGATCGCCGACCGGCTCGCCTCCGAGCACGGGGTCGAGAACCAGTTCGTGTTGCTCGCCAGGCCCAACGAGGCGTACGCCCGCTCGGCGCTCGAGGCGGCGTTCCCCGCGCTGGCGCGTTCGCCGATCGCATTCAGCGACGGCCGGGTGGGCCTGAACCTTCAGGAGATGCCGCCGGCGGACGTCTCGATCGCCACCCAGTGGCACACCGCCTACATGGCGGCCAACTTCGGGCGTACGAGGAGGCGGTTCTACCTAATCCAGGACTTCGAGCCGCTGTTCTACCCGGCCGGATCCAACTACGCGCTCGCCGAGGAGACCTACCGCCTGGGCCTCTGCGGCATCTGCAACACACAGCACATGCTGGAGCTCTACCGGCGCCGCTACGGGGGGGAAGGGATGTCCTTCGTCCCGGCGGTCGACGGCACCGTCTTCCACGCGCGGGGGCGGGGTGAGCCGGATGAGGGCGAACCGGTGACGATCTTCAGCTACGCGCGCCCCGGTCATTGGCGCAACTGCTGGGAGATGGCGTCGCTCGCGTTGCGCGTCGTCAAGCGGCGTCTGGGCGACGGGGTCAGGATCGTGACCGCCGGCTCGTGGGCGCGCCCGGACGACCTGGGCCATGGGATCGAGCACCTGGGGCTGCTCGACTACCGCGAGACGGGCGACCTGTACCGAAGCTGTGACGTCGGCCTTGCGCTGACGGTCTCAGAACACCCCTCGTACCTGCCGTTGGAGCTGCTGGCGTGCGGCGCCCCCGTGGTGGCGTTCGACAACCCGGCCGGCGACTGGCTCCTTCACCACGAGCACAACTGCCTGCGCTCTCCGCGAACGGTAGACGGCATAGTCGAGGCGCTCGAGCGCCTCGTCACCGACGGGGCACTGCGACGGCGCTTAGCTGCCCAGGGCATTGCGGACGTCGCGGCACACCACGGCGACTGGGACGCCGCACTCGCCGGGATCTACGACTTTCTGTGCGATCCCGGAGCCGGCGAGAGCTGACCGGCTCGTCCGCGCTCACCGCGGCGGACGGTTATACCGGAACTCCGACTTCGTGGCCCGTCGGAACGGGCTGCCGCCCTCGAGCGCGAGCGCGTCGCCAGAGCTCCGTGATCGTGATGGCCGCGGCGGCCATCATCAAACCCGCCATCGGCACGGTGTAACGGCCCGAGTAAGTGCTGCTGAGCGCCGGCGCGATCAACAGCGACACGCCGCCGACACCGAACAGGAATACGCCAAAGCGCGAACGTCTTCTGCCAACGGCCAGACCGATCAGCGTCAGGATCGTGGTTATGAACAGCGCCGTCGCGCCGAACCGGAACACCACCTGCTCCGCCCGCAGCACGTCGAGGCCCCATTTCATGCGATGGATGGTGAACGGACCGAAGAATTGCTCGAGGGCTTCGATCTGGGCAGCGACGTAGTAGACGTTGCCGCCGAACTTCCAGTCGAGTTGCGGATCCAGACCGCTGCTCCCGTTCAGGCGAGCGGGCAGAGCGCCCGGCACGTAGTAGCTTCGGAAGTAATCCCATCCGGTGTTGAGGAAGTCGCCGAACTGCGCACGGAGTGCTCGCTCCGCCCAGCTGCCGACCTTTCCGTCGTCGTTGCCGAAGCTCCCGAACAGCTGCATCGCGGGTGAGCTCTGCTTGATGAACATGTAGTAGTAGGCGCTCGGCCGTTTCGAGACGGGTGTGTTCTGGCACAGTGCCGCTGTGCCCGGCGGGGGAGTGAACTTGTGACAGTCCGCGAACTGGGCAACCCGGCCGTACAGGTACCAACCCGGCGTCGGCTCGATCCCGAACCTGTTACCAAGCGCTGCGTTTGCGCCGGCGTAAGCGACGAGCACGACCGCCGCTGTCGCGGCTGCAGTAACCGGTGCCTGCCAGCGCTCACGCCAGCTCCTCAGTGATCCTGGCCGGCCCACGAGCAGCGCGACGGACGTCACGGCGATCAACAGCAGGCTGGCGTCGCGTATCACCACGGAGGCTCCCAGTGCAACTCCGGTGATCAGCGGCCAGCGGAACCACGGTGCCGGATCATCGAACGCGCGAACCGCCGCGTAAAGCCCGACACAGATCGCCAGCAGCTCCCAGCTCTCGGACATGATCGAGTGCTCGAGAAAGATCTCGTCGCCGCCGAGCAACACGATCCCGGCCGGCAGCAATCCGGCCCACGCCGATCCGGTGATCCGTCGGGTCGCCGCATATAGGAGCAACGCCGCGCCGATGCCGATCAGATGTTGCAAGAGGAGCGTCGCATTCATGTTGCGCGTGATGTCCCCGATCGCGGCCAGGATCAGCGCGTAACCCGCCGGGTGGAGCGGATCGAGGAACGGATTGGACCCCGCGTAAAGCTGGTAGTTGTCCTCCAGGATCGTCGTCGGATGCAGGCTCGCGATCGCCAGGATCCGCAGGGCCACGCCTACGACGAGCAGCCCGAGGAGTATCCGTCCGGGGACGCCGGACGGCCACCAAGCGCGCACGCGTGCCGTCACAGTCGGCTCGCGGTGTGGGTCGGACGACGTGAGATCCCCGTTGCTGGTCCTGTGACGGCGAGAAGGGTATCGAGGAATCCGCCGGCCGGTAAGCCGGATCCCTAACAGGTGTCTTGTACGCTCTCGCCCCGGTGCCGGCCTCGCCCGATACGTCCGCCACGATTCCTGCGCGTGAGGTCCGGGCGGCCCCGCCGGGGCCGAACGCTCCGAGCCTGCGCGCGGCGTATCTCGATCTTTTGAAGCTGTCGCTCTGCGACCTCGCCGGCGCGAGCACGAGCGAGGTCACGTCCGACCGCCACAAGCGGGTGTTCTCCCGCGAGCTGATCGGCGCCGAGCAGCTCTCGTGGCGCGTCGAGGGGCGCGACTGGCCGCTTGACGGCCTGACGATGGTGGGACTGAAACGACTCGACGACCTTCAGGCGTGCGTGGAGTCGGTGCTCGACGGGGGTGTCGCCGGCGATCTGATCGAAGCCGGAGCGTGGAGAGGCGGGGCGTCGATCCTGATCAGGGCGACACTCGACTGCCTCGGTGCGCACGACCGCACGCTTTGGGTCGCCGACTCCTTTCAGGGCTTTCCGGTGTCAGAGGCCGGGGACGTAAACGCAGACCGCGAGCTCGAGTCGCACATGAGCGAGATCGCTTTCCCGGCACCCGATCTGCCGACGGTGCGCAGCTATTTCGATCGCTTCGGCTGCGGGGACGGAGTGAACTTCGTCCAGGGCTTCTTCGAGGACACGATGGCTTCTCTGGCCGGCCGGCGGTGGTCGCTGATTCGCCTCGACGCGGATACGTACAAGGCCACAAGGCTGGCGCTCGAGACGCTCTACCCCGGACTATCGGCGGGCGGTCACGTGATCCTCGACGATTACTTCCATCCGTTTCTTGCCGAGGCGTGCCGGAGGGCCGTCGACGATTTCCGCCGCGAGCACGCCATCAACGAGCCGATCCACCAGATCGACTACACCGGCGCGCGCTGGCGGCGTGAGAGCGCGCCGGACGCCGCTGCCGCCGATGCCCCGCCGGCTGCGCCCGGACCCGGACTACGAGCTCGTGCCAGTGGCGCGCCGCCACGCATACCGACCGACCACGAGCTCCAGCTCACCGACGAGCTGGCGACGCTGCAGGCGCGGCTTGGCGCCGCCGCGCACGAGCTCGAGAAGCTCCAAGGCTCGCCGCTGGTGGGACCGCTGGCGTGGTGGTCCAGGCGGAGGGCCGGTCCAGGCGGCCCGAGCACCTAGCTAGGAGCCGGGCGCGCAGACCGTGAGCGGGCCTGCGGTCGTGACCAACCGCCACGGATCGGAGGCGCGGTCGGTTGGGATCGCGAGGGTGACGAACTTGCCCGGGGCGAGCGTCCCGAGGTCGACCGTTCCGGTCCCGGCGAATCGCCGGAGCATGACCGCCTGCGGAGCGCTCGAGCTCAGCACCAATCCGGGCGGTCTCACGGCGAGGTCGACGGGCCCGGCGGCCCGCAGACACCTGCGCGGACCTCCCGGCGCCGGCGCCAGATGGAGCCGCAGGGCCTGCGCCAGCGTGGCGTCGGCCGCCTCGCGCACGCCTTCGGATTGGGCGCGGAGCTCGGCGAGCGTGAACGCGAACGATCCGTTGCGATCGGCGGCGGCGAGATAAGGCCCGGCTCCTCCCGCGATGCCGTCGAGAAACGCCAGCAGCGGCTCCCGGTTCGGGACGAACGTCGGACTCACGTGGTCGCGCGCGATCTCGACCGCGGCAAGCTCGGCGCGGTCAGTCGCCGCATAGAACCGCAGATAGGCGCCGCCGGCCTGCATCAAGGCGATGTTCGTGGCCAGCGCGCACGCGGTCGCCGCGAACAGCACGACCACGGCCGTGCGTGAGATCGTTGTCCCGCTCACGGCGTCGGTGGCGACGAGCAGCACGAACACGACGCCGTCGTAGACGTAGCGGTTCTGGTTCGGCTCGGCTGAGTAGTGGGTCGCGAGCACGATCGATATCCAGTAGGAGACGAGGATCGCCAGAGAGGTCCACAGCGAAGCCGGGATCGCCCGCGGCGAAGCCTGAGAACCAGCGCCACGGCCGCGGCCGCCCCGACCACGTACCCCCACGGGGAGTCGATCAGGTAGGAGGCGGGGCTCGAGAAGTCGTAGCTGAGCCCGGTCACCGCCGCCGCGACGGCGGCGCCCGCCACGGCGACCCCATTGGGGATCAACAATATGTTCGACAGCTCCAAGCCGTTGCGCGTCGTGAACGGGGCGTGGTTCAGCCGCGGCGAGAGGAGCCACGCACCATAAAGGGCGAACGGCACGACGAACACCACGCCCGGCGCTTGCGGTCCTCGTGCAGCATGATCGAGACGGCCGCACCCAGCGTGAACACGAGCCCGACCGTGAACGTGGCGACAGACACCACCAACAGCGCACACGCGATGACATCCCGGCGCGGTGACGGCCGTTCCAGAGCGATCAGGGCGCCAAGGCCGGCGGCGATGCAGTACACGTGGGCCAGGCCCGTCGGGTCGACCGTGTCCTGCCACGACGACCCGAGGAACAGCAGCAGGATGCTCGGCGCCAGCGCGGCCGGCAGGCCGACCCGTCGCTTGGCCAGGACGAAGAAGGCTCCTGCGACAACAGCGATGCCGATGCCCTGTAGCGCACGGAAGATCACGTAGTGGCGCGCGCCCGCGAGCTTCAGCACGACGGCATAGATCAGGCGGGGGACGAAGATCAGGTGGCCGTTGTGGGGCGCGATCAGGTACTTGAGGACAAAGCCGTGGTTCTCGATGAAGTACAGGAAGTCGTCTTCGTGGAACGTGGTCCCGCGCGTGAACCACAGCGTGAGCACGAATGAGACGGCCATCGCGACGCCGAGCACACGCCAGCAGACGCGCTCGTCCGTGAGCCTCGCGATCGTCCAATCCAAGGCGCCGACCACGCGTCGCGAGGCAGGTTCGTGTGGCAGGCTCAGCGAGACTGCCGCCACCCCGCTTTGCGCGCCGCGTTCAGCCGGCGCAGCGGGGCCGTGAGCCGCCAGCCCGTCGTGTTCGTGAGCTCCTTCATCCGGCGCGCATGCTGTGCCGTGCGGGCATCGGCCTGAAGGAGCGTGGCCGCTCCCTCCAGGCGCGCCACGACCGCCTCGGCTTCCGCTCGGCGTGCTCTCGGCTTCCAGTCGAGGGCTCCGTCGGACGGGCCGCTGTCCCATTTCTCGGCCGCGCGCATGTGCGCGGCGATCCAGGGTTCCGGATCGCCGATCGGGGCGAGTGAGCGATGATGGGCAACCCGGAGATCGGCGACCACGACCTTCCGCCTCGCCGCCCTGACCTGCATGCAGTAGTCGAAGTCATACCCCCAGTGCGGCCCGAGGGCCTCGTCGAAGCGGACGTTGTGGACCGCCCACGGCGCCAGCGCCAGCATGAACCCATCGACGACGTCCACCTCTACAGCGTCCGTGGGGCGCGTCTGGTCGCTGACGCCGGGGGCAGCGGTCGAAAATTCGCCGCCGCCGAGCTCCGGATACCGGTGGACGAAGGAGCCCACGATCTCCGCGTCGTCCCACCACGCGATGCTGTGGGCATCGATCGCCCCGACGCAGCCCACCACGCCCACGTCGGGATCCGTCAGGGCTCGCCTGAGCTTCCGGCAGAAATCGGGGTCGACAATCTCAGCGTCCTCGTGCACCAGGACCAGCGCCTCGAGGTCCTCGCGCGCCGCGACCTGCTCGAGCAGCAGGTTGTAGCTGCGAAAGATGGAGCCCGCGGCCTGGAGCGCAAACACCGGTGATAGGGGTTCGCGCGCGCGCTCGATGCCCCTCTCTGCCCAGCGCCTGTAGTCCTCCGGCGAGCTAATCGAACAGCCGAACGCGATCACAGGCGCGCGATGATACGGGCCGGTGATCGGGCGCATAGCCGCCAGCTTTTGCCGCCAAACAGCGCTATCGTGGCGGCCTCGATGAAGGCGCCGGGAACGACGACAGCCGCTCCGCGGAGCGGCCCGGCAGCCGAAGCTCGACCGAACGATCGATGGCAGCGAATGGCGCACATCCGGCCAACGGTGGCGGCGTGGATCGCGCTCGGCGTGATGCTGGTCGTCGCGGCCGGTGCGCTCGAGCACCTGACGCGAGGAACGACCTTCTCGTTCGACGAGTGGAACTGGATCACCGGGCGCCGTGGTAACGACGCCGGCGCCTTTCTCGATTCATACAACGGGCACTTCTCGCTGATCCCGGTCGCGATCTACAGGCTGTTGTTCGTCACCGCCGGGCTTTCGCACTATGGCCCCTACCGCGCGGTGTTGATCGCCGCGGACCTCGTGTCCGCGCTGCTGGTGTTCGTCTATGCCAAGCGGCGCGTGGGCGACCTCCTCGGGCTCCTCGCCGCTGCGCTCGTCCTGTTCCTCGGCCCAGGCTGGCAGGACATCCTGTGGCCGTTCCAAGTGGCGTGGCTGATCTCGCTGGCGGCGGGGGTCGGGGCGCTGTTGATGCTCGACCGCAAAACCCGGGGTGGCGACATCTCCGCTTGCGTCTGCCTTGGGATTTCGCTGGCGAGTTCGGGTGTGGGCGTTGTCGTCGCGCTCGGCCTGGTGGTCGACGTGGCGGTGGGACGGCGACGGTGGCGCGACGCCTGGATCGTGGCCATCCCGCTTGCGCTGTATGCGGTGTGGTGGATCGCCTATCAGGTCAGCACGAGATCCTCGGAGCTCCATCTCCTGCCGGGCTTCGTGGCCAACGAAGTGGCGGTGTCGGTGGGCGCCGTGACTGGGCTGGCGGGCAATACCGGGTTTGGAGGCAAGGGCGGGCTGCTTACCTGGGGCCGCCCGTTCGCCGTTGTGGTGCTGCTGCTCGTCGCCTGGCGGCTCTTCTATCTCAGGCGGGTTCCCACGAGAGTGCTCTCGCTGGTGACGATGCTCGGAGCCTTCTGGGTCCTGACCGCCTGGACGCGAGCGTGGCTGAGCGGCAGTCAGGCCTGGGCCAGTCGGTACATCTATGTCGACGCGCTCCTGCTCATCTTGCTCGCGTCTGAACTGGCCGCGGGGATCGCGATCAGCCGCAATGTCCGCGTGTCGATCGCGGTCGTTCTCGCTCTGGCCGTCGTCGGGAACCTCAACGCCCTCCGTCAGGAGGCCGAGGTCGTGAGGACGTTCGGCGAGGCCACGCGGGCCGACCTTGGCGCGCTTCAGATCGGGCGCAGCCTCGAGAACCCCGACTACGTCGCCAGGTACATGCCCGGGTACCCGTTCGTCCAGGTCAGTGCGCGGGACTACTTCGCCGCCGCGAAGAGCCTGGGGAGCCCGGCTGCGACCCCGCAGCAGATCCTCGCCGAGCCCAATCCTGCGCGCCAGGACGCGGACCGCGAGCTGATCAGGATCCATCGGATCGCCCTTCGCTCGGCGGCCGCCGGCGCCACCCTCGGGGCCCGGCCCGTGGTCAAGCAGGCCGCCGGTGCGGTGCGCACGCTGGGTTCGTGTGTGTTTCTCACCCGTGGCTCGGCCGGGAGCGCGTTCGTCGAGGTGATCATCCCTCCCTCGGGCGTGGTCATGACCGCCGACGGTGGTCCGGCAACGGTGGGGATCCGCCGGTTCGGGGACATCTCCGATCCGCTGGGCACGCTCACGAGCTCGGCGCCGGCGTCGGTGAAGATCGCCCCGGACGGGGCCACTCAGCCGTGGCTTCTGACGATCACGCCGACCCGGCGGGTCGCCGTGTGCGGGCTGCGCTGATGGCTCTTGTCAAATGGTCGGTTCGTAACCGTACGGTTGCTAGCCTGCGAGCCAGCTGATGCCTAGGCCCTGATCGTGGCTCCCGCCGACGCCGTCCACCGAGAATCCCCCTTTTCCGGCAATCGAGGAGGCTCGCCTGCGGCTGCATCCCGGCACGCGCGACCCGTCGATGGCCCGGTGCTGATCGAGGTCCGGGACCTGTACAAGACCTTCCGGATTGCCAACCACAAGGTCGACACGCTGAAGGAGCGCATCGTCCGGCCGGTGCGATCAGCGGAGTATCGAGAGTTGCGGGCGTTGCGTGGGGTTTCGTTTGATGTGCGGCGGGGTGAGTTTTTTGGTGTGGTGGGGCGTAATGGGTCTGGGAAGAGCACGTTGTTGAAGATCATGGCGTCGATTTATCGGGCGGATGCGGGGCGGGTGCGGATTGCGGGTCGGTTGGCGCCGTTTATTGAGTTGGGGGTTGGGTTCAATCCTGAGTTCACGGCGCGTGAGAATGTTGTGTTGAATGGTGTGATGATGGGGTTGAGTCGGGGTGAGGCTCGGAGGCGGTTGGATGGGGTGTTGGAGTTTGCGGGGTTGGGGGAGTTTGTGGATTTGAAGTTGAAGAATTATTCGTCGGGGATGATGGTGCGGTTGGCGTTTGCGGTGATGGTTGAGGCGGATGCGGACATCATGTTGGTTGATGAGGTGATTGCGGTTGGGGATGCGTCGTTTGCGCAGAAGTGCATGGATGTGTTTCGGGAGCGGCGGCGGGCGGGGAAGACGTTGGTGTTGGTTACGCATGACATGGGTACGGTGCAGCAGTTTTGTGATCGGGCGATGTTGATTCATGATGGGGAGCTTCGGTATGTGGGTGATCCGGAGGAGGCGGCGCTGGAGTATTTTCGGTTGAACTTCGGTGGTGCTGGTGGGGGTAATGGGCGTGCGGTGGGTGGGGTTCCTGATGTGAATGTGAAGTTGGTGGATGTGTGGTTGGAGGATGAGGTGGGTGGGCGGGTTGAGAATGTTGAGCAGGGCAAGCCGATCCGGTTCAACTTGGTGGTCGAGGCGCGTCATGACCTCGAACGACCCATCTTCGATTTCCACGTGCTCAACGAGGACGCGGTGTGGGTCTTCGGCTTCGGGAAGAACCTATCGATCGAGTTCTACGGCAGCGACCGGATCATGGCCGGGCGGCGGATTACGATCACCGGGGAGATCGAGAACCTGCTGCTTCCCGGCCGCTATTCGATCGACTGCTGGATGTCGCGCAAGCGCGAGCAGGGGGACGAGGCGCTCCACGTCTTTCGCTTGCTGGACTTCTTCGTCTACGGGACTAAGTCCGGCGCCGGCAACGTCTTCGTCGAGGCCGAGGTCCTGGCGACCGTCCAACCCCCGGGGGACGCTTGAGCGCGGCCGGACGCGGGCGATTTTGTAGGTTCTCGCCCTCGTGAGCACCCGTGTGGACGTACCGGAGAGCGGCCCGATGACTTCCGAGGCGTCGGAGCTGGTCGTCGCCCTCGAGCGATCGATGCCGTCTGTGCTGCTCGTTGGCCGCGGGGCGGGGGTGTTCTGCATCGGCACCTGCTTCCACCGGCGCGAAGCGATCGAGCAACTCGAGATCGTCGTCGACGGGCGCCGCTGCCCTCCCTCCGCATTCGGGATGCCGCGCCCCGATGTCCTTCGCAACGCCGGCAATGAGCCGCGCAGTTACCTCAGCGGCTTTTGGGCCACGGTGCCTGTTGCCGGACACGATCGCCCGGGCCCGGTCGAGCTCGAACTGGCGGTACGGCTGGCGAGCGGCACCGAGTTGGTGACCCCGCTGGGAGCGGTCCAGATCGAGGCTGCGTCACCGGCGTCGCATTTTGGGCCGCCGGTCGAGGCCGGTGGAGCGGGGCTGATCGCCCTCTGCATGGCCACGTTCGAGCCCGACGAGGCCCTGTTCCGAACCCAGATCGACTCGATCCGGTCGCAAACGGATCGGCGCTGGGTGTGTCTGATCAGCGACGACCGCTCCGACCCCGAACACTTCCGGGCGCTCAAAGAGGTGATCGCCGGCGATGACAGGTTCGTCGTGTCCCGATCGGAGGAGCGCTTGGGCTTCTATCGCAACTTCGAGCGGGCCCTGCAGATGGTTCCTGCCGAGGCTGCGCTCGTCGCCCTGTCCGACCAGGACGACCGCTGGAACCCCGAGAAGCTGGCGACGCTCCGTGAGGCGCTCGGAGACGCCGTACTCGCCTACTCGGATCAGCGGCTCGTGGACGCCGACGGCCGTGTCCTTCGGAACACCCTTTGGAAGGGGCGACGCAACAACTCGAGCAGCCTTGCCTCACAGCTCGTAGCCAACACGATCACCGGCGCGGCGATGCTGTTCCGTCGCGAGCTGCTCGAGGTCGCGCTGCCATTCCCGGAGGGGCCAGGGTTTCTATTTCACGATCACTGGCTCGGTCTGGTCGCGATGGCCACGGGCGAACTCGCGTTCGTCGATCGTCCCCTCTATGACTACGTGCAGCACTCGGGGGCGATCTTTGGCGACGTCACGCACGGGGACCGGGAGGAGTCCCGGCCGCCGGTCATCGCCCGCATTCGCGCTCGTCTGAAGCCGACGCGTGGACGCCTCGGACGGTGGCGCGCGGCCTACTTTTACGGTTACCTGGCGCGCGAGGTGCAGGCGCAGACCCTGCTTGCCCGATGTCCCGGCTTGCTCGCTCCGAGCAAGGCCCGCGTCCTCCGGCGGTTCATCGCCTGCGAACGCTCACCGGTGGCGCTGGCGTGGCTGGCGAGCCGGGCGCTGAGGGCCTCGGTAGGCCTGAACGAGACTCTGGGGAGCGAGGTCGATCTGGTGCGAGGGGTCCTCTGGAAGTGGCTGACGATGCTCCGCGTCCGCCGCGCGTCCGGGCCGGGGCGGACCGTGTACGACGCCACCCTTCCGGATCCCTCGAGCTTTGAGCAGGAGCGACTCCGCCGTTGGCGGGCGCGGGTCTGAGCGCGCGCCGCCGTAAAGATCCGTTGCTAGCCTGCGCGCGAGCGGATGGACCGACGATCTGGTCCGACTGAGGGACCGTGCCCGACCCTGACGCCACGAATTACACATCAGAGCCACCGCCGCTGACGCTCAGCCCGCAGCACCTGCTCCAGCGCGCGGCGTTCTCGCTCGAGGACGATGAGCACACGCGTTCACGCGCACCGCGGCGCGCACGGGTGATCGACGGCCCGGTGCTGATCGAGGTGCGCGAGCTCGAGAAGAGGTTTCGCATACCTGTGGGGCGCGAGCGGGCGATACGAGGGTTCTCCCGGGGCAAGTATCGGGAATTGCGGGCGTTGCGTGGGGTTTCGTTTGATGTGCGGCGGGGTGAGTTTTTTGGTGTGGTGGGGCGTAATGGGTCTGGGAAGAGCACGTTGTTGAAGATCATGGCGTCGATTTATCGGGCGGATGCGGGGCGGGTGCGGATTGCGGGTCGGTTGGCGCCGTTTATTGAGTTGGGGGTTGGGTTCAATCCTGAGTTCACGGCGCGTGAGAATGTTGTGTTGAATGGTGTGATGATGGGGTTGAGTCGGGGTGAGGCTCGGAGGCGGTTGGATGGGGTGTTGGAGTTTGCGGGGTTGGGGGAGTTTGTGGATTTGAAGTTGAAGAATTATTCGTCGGGGATGATGGTGCGGTTGGCGTTTGCGGTGATGGTTGAGGCGGATGCGGACATCATGTTGGTTGATGAGGTGATTGCGGTTGGGGATGCGTCGTTTGCGCAGAAGTGCATGGATGTGTTTCGGGAGCGGCGGCGGGCGGGGAAGACGTTGGTGTTGGTTACGCATGACATGGGTACGGTGCAGCAGTTTTGTGATCGGGCGATGTTGATTCATGATGGGGAGCTTCGGTATGTGGGTGATCCGGAGGAGGCGGCGCTGGAGTATTTTCGGTTGAACTTCGGTGGTGCTGGTGGGGGTAATGGGCGTGCGGTGGGTGGGGTTCCTGATGTGAATGTGAAGTTGGTGGATGTGTGGTTGGAGGATGAGGTGGGTGGGCGGGTTGAGAATGTTGAGCAGGGCAAGCCGATCCGGTTCAACTTGGTGGTCGAGGCGCGTCATGACCTCGAACGACCCATCTTCGGCTTCCAGGTGTTGAACGTCGACGAGGTCCCGATCCTCGGTTTCGGCAAGGCCTTGCCCGACGAGGAGGACGACGACGACCTCGAGCGCATCGCCGCCGGGGAGCGGCTCAAGATCAGCGCGGCGGTTGAGAACCCGCTGGTACCCGGGCGCTACGCCGTCAACGTGACGATCTCGCGCAACCACACCCCTGGGGACACCGTCATCCACGACGTGCGCCTCCTGGACTTTCTGGTTCGCGGGACGGATCCCAACCCGGGCATGATCGCCGTCAGCGAAGACCTCAGAGCGGTGGTGGAGTGATGGCGCCGTGACCGTGGTGGAGCGTGACCGGGCGGTGAGCGAGCAGTCCGGCGATGTCGAGCTCCGCGAGGTCCGGGGCCCGTCCGCCCTCGGAGGCGGCTGGAAGCGCTTCCGCGATCTCGTGCTCCTGATGTCGGTCAACGAGTTCAAGCGCAGCTACTTCGGGACCGCGCTCGGGTACCTGTGGTCGATCGCCAGGCCGCTGCTGCTGTTCGCGGTCCTGCTCGAGGTGTTCACGCACGTCTTCCGCCTCGGCTCCCAGGTAGAGCACTACCCGGTGCTGCTGCTGTTCAACATCATTCTGTTCAGCTTCTTCCAGGGGTCGACCGGCACGTCCGTGAGCTCGATCGTCGCCCAGGAAGGGATCGTCCGCAAGACGCAATTCCCTCGGCTGGCGATTCCCGTTGCCGTCGTCCTGACGACGCTCTACGACCTCGCGTTGAACCTGATCGTCGTGTTCGCATTCATCCTCGGCTTCGGGATATCGCCGATGTGGACGTGGCTGTTGCTGCCGGTGATCGTCGTCTCTCTGTTCGGGTTCTCGCTCGCCGTCTCGATGATCCTGTCCTCGCTGTATCCGCGGTTCCGCGACCTCGGAATCATCTGGGCCGTCGTCGCGACCGCTCTGTTCTATGCCACGCCCGTGCTGTACCCGCTGGAAAAGGTCAGCGGACATCTGCGCGACGTCATCGCCCTGAACCCGATCACGCCGATCCTCGGCTTTGCCCGGAAATGGATCATCGACCCGAACGCACCGACCCCGGGCAGCGCCGCCGCCGGGGGCCCCACTCGGCTGCTGATCGCAGGACTGATCTACGTGGTGATCTGCGTCGCGGCGGTCTGGATCTTCAGACGCGAAGCTCCGCGGATCGCGGAGGAGCTCTAATCGTTCCCGAGCGCGGTCGCGCTCAGGGCATGTGGGGGAACAGACGGTGGATCTCGATCAGAGCCCGGATGTAGTCCTTGGCCTGCGGGGAGTGTCTGGCCAGCGCGAACCACGCCTGCACGTTGTCCGGCTCCTGAAGCGCTGCGCTCAGCGCGATCGACTCTGCCTGGGACTTGTTCCCGCGATCGGCCGCGAGTTGGGCGCGCAGTAGCTTGACGGTCACGTCCGGATTGAGAAACGCTGCATCATGCAGCAGCGAGGCCGCCTGATTCGCATGGGCTGCGCTCAGCGAACGCGTCGGGCCCTGCAGTATCGACGAGGCGCGACCGGTGTCGTGGGCCTGCCGGATCCCGAGCGCGAACCAGGCGCACGCGAGGACGGCGAACACGAGCACGGCGCCACGGGCGAGGACCATGGGGCCAATGATCTCTGATTCGGTCACGGTCGTGATCCCGAACTGGAACGGCCGCGCCTGGCTGCCGGCCTGCCTGGAGTCGGTCGCGGCTCA
>CAVZAK010000022.1:0-18437 GCA_963773165.1 uncultured Solirubrobacterales bacterium | reverse complement strand
CGATCTTTGCGACCTTCGCCGTGTTCGCGAACCGCCAGGTCCTCGACGCGAACAACTGGTCGAGCACGAGTACCGAGATGCTGGCCCACCCCGCGATTCGGACCGCGCTTTCGGAGTATCTCGTCAACCAGGTCTACGCGAACGTGAACGTGGCCGGCGACCTGGAGGGCGCGCTGCCGCCGGCGCTCAAGCCGCTGGCCGGACCAGCCTCCGGCGCCCTGCGGGGGGCCGCCCAGAACGTTGCGGACCAGGTGCTCGGGCTGCCACGAGTGCAAGACGCGTGGCGGGCAGCCAACAAGGTCGCCGCCCAGCAGTTCATCAATATCGTGGAAGGCAAGTCCAATGCGGTGAAGTTGCAGGGCAACCAGGTGGTCCTGGATCTGCGACCGATCATGATCGACGTCGCCGACACGGTCGGGCTTCCGTCCTCGCTGGTCGAGAAGGTGCCGCCGGGCGCGGCGCAGCTGAAGGTCCTCAAGAGCGATCAGATCAAGACCGTGCAGAACGCCGTAAAGCTCGTCCGCGGCCTCGCGATCATCCTGCCGGCGATCGCCCTGATCCTGTTCGCGCTCGCGGTCTGGTTCTCCGAGGGCCGTCGGCGTCACGCGCTGTTCTTCGTCGGCGTCGACCTGTTGGTCGCAGGAATCTTCGTCCTCGTCGCCCGGAACCTCGGGGACCATTACGTGACCACCAAGCTGGCCCAAGGCGAGTCCGTCAGGCCGGCGGTCAACGCCGCGTACACGATCGGCACCGACATGCTCAGGGACATCGCCGGGGCCGTGCTCCTGTTCGGCATCGTCATTCTGTTCGCGGCGGCGCTGGCCGGACCCAAGCGGCCGGCGGTGGCGATCCGCCGAGCCACCGCGCCGTGGCTCCGCAACCGCCCCGGCGTGGCCTATGGGGTGCTCACGGTGATCCTGCTCCTGATCGTCCTGTGGGGACCGATTCCGGCCACCAGGAAGGTGATCCCCGTGTTGATCATCTTTGCGCTGGCATTCCTCGGCTTGCACGCGCTCCGGGTCCAGACGGCCAAGGAGTTTCCCGAGACGAACGAGGGTGACACGTCACATGCTCTGCGCTCGCGGGCTTCCGGAGCCGTGGACTCGGTGAGGCGACGGACCAGCCACCACTCGCAGCAGGATTCGGATCCGTCGGAGGACAGGCTCCAGCGCCTGGAGCGGCTCTCGGCGATGCACGACTCGGGGAGTCTCACCGACGAGGAGTTCGCCGCAGAGAAGGCGAGCGTCCTCGGGAGCTGATCCGCCGGCGTCAGGGGTTGCGCGCCGGCGCCGGGCCGGTCGCGGGAGGAGGCACAGCATCGGCCGTCCGGGCCGCGCTCACCTCAGCCTCGATCGCCGCGGCCTGGATCGCCGGCTCCGCCGCCACCGGCGGCACGACATCCTCGCGCTCCCAGCACACGACGGTGCCGGCGGCGCGATCGTGGTATCCGCGGCGCCGGTCGTCGAACAGCACGGGAATGAAGCCGGCGCCGAGCGGGATGGCGCACACGACCATCGCGAAGAAGCGGAGCACGGCATAGCGGAACTTGACCGCGCCACCTGACTCAGACACGACCCGGATGCCGATCAAGCGGTCGCCCGGTGTCTGGCCCGTGATCGTCCAGAACGTGGAGAAGTACACGGCGAGCCACACGAACCAGCCGAGGGCGCCCGCGAGGATGCCCGCCAGCTCGACGCTGCCGCTGAACCCCAGCGCCGACCGGATCTGGCCGAGGACCGCGAGAGTGACCACCGCGAGGAGGTTTGCGATGCCGAGATCGATCGCGATCGCGATCGCGCGGGTCACGAGGCCGGCATACACAGTCGGGGCTTGGTCTTCGGTCACTCGTCCTTCGCCTGCTGCCCGCGCCCCCGCCTGATGATGGACCGCGCAAAGCGCTCGACCGCGAGGTCAGCCACGACGGTTTTGGAGCGCATGCCGTCGGCGACATCCCCGGCCATCCCGGCCGTCTGATGCGCCAGCGCCGAACGCAGCTCGGGTGATCGGGTCACCCGCTCGAGGATCTGCTGGAACTCATGGCTTTCCAGCAGGCGCGCGACCAGCTCGTCCAGCATCCGGCTGTCCATGACCCGACCGATGATGCGCTCGAGCCCGGGCTCGTCGAGGGTGTTCGTGATCAGCTCGTCGGTCGCTGGGTGGTTGATCACGACCGTGATCATGCGGTCGAGCGCGCCGGTGGCCAGGAGGCGGTCCACGATTGCGTCGGCGATACCGGACGCGAACAGCTGATCGACGACGTCCGCCGCCGCGTTCGCCACAGCGCGCGAGCGAGCGTCCGCATTCTCCGCGAACCTGCGCCCGTCGCGCTCGAGCGACGCGGCGACGCCGTAGGTCCGGTTGCGGACCGGAGCAGCAATCGGTGAGCGCCACACCCGTGCCGCCGGACGCGTGGCGAGGTGGGCGGCCTTTGCGCCGACCGACAGAGCGGAGCGGGACCGCTCCTCGCCGACCGCGACGACGCCGAGCACCGCATATCGAAACGAGGGCTCTTGCACCCGATCAGCATTGACCATCAGGCGCCCGGGGTCAACCCGGGCCACCCGTTTGGGGTTAAGCGTTCAGCGCTCCCCCATGTGGTCGATGCAGACGGTGGCAGCGAGGATCAGCGCTTGATCCTCGCCCGGCGCGACCTCGATGCCGTACGTCTCGCGGACACGGAACCACCGCTTGGAGATCTCGGCGACCGTGTCGCCGTCGCGCTCGATCTCGTACTCATGGTCGACGATGTTGCCTTTCGCGCTGAGCTCGCCGCCATCTTTGACGTCGATCGAGAACCGGTCGCGGAACGGAGTGATCAGCGCCTTCTTGATCGTCGCCACGGTGTCCCCGTCGCGCTCGATCTCCATCGTGTCGCGGACGCGAATGGCTTTCTCCTGGATCTTGAACAGCTCATCCCCCGACGGGCTTTCGAGGATGAACGTGCTTCTGGCCCGCATCGCCTTGCCGTTGACCTTGAACGCACGCTCGCCGTCGGCGGTCTCGATCCAGAAGTCGTCTCCGATTGCGAAGATCTTCTCTCGCATCTGATAGCGGGTTCCGCTCGGTTCGTCGTCTCTACGTAGGAATCCCATCGCCATTCCCTTCATCGTTGACTGGTGACCGTCTCCATCGTGGTGCGGGTTAGGGCGACGGCCGAGCGCGCCTCAACCTCGTAGGGGTTCTCCCAATAGCCTCGTCGGTCGCCCCAAAACGTCGACGGCTTGACGTATGACATCCACAGACGAACCCACTCGTGCTGACCTTGCCAGACGTGTACAGCCTCGTGGGTGATCAGCTCCTCGTCAACCCGCGCGAGGGGCTCGCGCAACAGGATTGTGCTCCAGATCGTGTAGCCGTCGAAGCGCCGAAACCACGGCAGCCGGAACAGCCACGGGGCGGTGAGGATGCGCACGCGCCGCAGGTCGAGTCGGCGCGGATAGAGCGCAAGTGGCTCGATGCGCCGCCATGCCCGCTCGATCGCCGCCCGCTCGGCCGGGGTCTGTGGCGCTAGCAGCATTGACGGTCCAGGCTCATCTCGGCTCGAAGACGTGCTCCTCCCAGCCACCGCTGCGCTGGTAGCCGACCTCGGCGTAGATCTTGTTCGAGGTGGGGTTGGTCAGATCGGTGAACAGCATGCACCTCGTTGCCCCGGCGCCAAGTGCGCTACGTGACGCAGCGGCGACCGCGCTGCCAGCGTACCCCCGGCGGCGGAAGTCGGGCGGGGTGTACACCGGCCCGACCCGCACCACGCCGGCGACGGGTGGAGTGACTCCCACCATCGAGACCGGCTGCTGGTCCTCCCACACGAGCAGTCGCCCGTGGTCGAGCCTCGCGTCGACCATCGGCTCTGCCTGTTCGGCCGCGGCGACGCCCGCCTCATAGTTGAACGCGCGCGTCCAGTCGACGAGCAGCCGCCGCTCGCTGCGGTCCGCGGGACGGAGCTCCCCGGCGGCCAGATGCGGCGGGTCGCGAACCTGTTCGAGCCAGTGCATCGCCTCCTCCATCCGGCACGACGTCGTCCCGCCTGTCTGTTCGGCCCAAGCCGCCGCGATCGCCCGCGCGCTCACCGTCACGCCGTCCACACCGGGCAGCTCGGGATCCTCGGCGATCCACTTCCGCACCAGCTCACCCGCGTACTCGCCATCGATCTCGCTCGCGAGCAGAAACCACGGCGGCGTGCGCAGGCCGGCAAATCTCACCTCATCCTCGCCGTCGACGGCGTACACGAACAGCGCCTCGGGGTGCCTGCCGTCGAGGATGTTGAGCAGGACGGTGGCGAGCACATTGCGCTCGATCCGCGCCTTCAGGAAGTCGCCGACGCGCGAGTCGAACTCCCGAGGGTCGCGCGTGAGAACGAAACGCATGTCACGGATGATCGCGGACCAGGGCCTAAGATTGCTGCCGTGCGACGCGAGGAACTGCAGGCGCTGCAGGCGCCACTCAAGGAGCGCTACGTCGAGGACGCGGATGCCGCACGGCTCACGCTGTCGGCGACCGGCGCGCTCGGGGAGGGAGTCTCGTGCTCGGTGCAGACCGGGCGCGAGATCGCCCAGGCCGGGCTACACCCGCTGACCGGTGGCGACGGGAGCCTGCTGTGCTCGGGCGACATGCTGCTCGAAGCGCTCGTGGCCTGCGCCGGGGTCACGCTGAGCGCCGTCGCTACGTCGATCGGGATCGACGTCCGCTCGGGACGCATACGCGCGGAGGGCGACCTCGACTTCCGCGGCACCCTCGGAGTAGACAGGGAAGCACTCGTGGGTTTCTCGGCGATCCGCCTGTCGTTCGAACTCGACACCGACGCCGACGAGGAGCAGCTGGCGACGCTCTGCCGGCTGACCGAGCGGTACTGCGTCATCTATCAAACGCTCGTCAGGGGACCCGAGCTCTCGACCACGATCAGCCCCGGGCTCGCGACGCAGGTCTGACGAGTCACTTGACCGGGGGCGGGTGGCCAGCGGCCGTCGCCGACAGCCCCGGATCCCAACTGCACACCTCGCATGCGTATCTGAACGCCGAGTGAGCGAACTCGAGCGCGCTGGCGTGCGGGTCGGCCGCTGTCCGGACGTCGCTCCAGTCGAGGAGATATTCGCCGAGCGCCGGCTCCCACCGCGCGGCCGCAGGCGCGACGCTGCCGGTCTCGAACCCCGCCGGCGCCGGGTGGGCGAAGGCGTAGAACGCGGCTTTCGCGTATCGCGGATCGCCTGGCCACCAGCCGATCGCGACCTCCTGAGCGTCCATCGCGTTGCGCATGATGAAGTCGTCGGACGGCGGATCGGCCGGAAGTCCGGAGAAGAGGCTGACCGCCAGGTCAAACGATCCCCACCAGGCGTTGACCGGGGTCGAACGCCCCCGGTACGGCGCGCGGAACGCGGCGAGCACCAGCGCGGCCTGCGTCGCGGCGGCGAAGTACGGCGCGACCCATGCCGGGTCGTACTCGGCGTGCTCGTCGTCCTCGTCGAGCGGGACGGTCCACGGGACCTCCTGCGGCTTGGGGTCGATCGTGACCTCGCCGCCGAGACGGCGGAGCGCGTCGAGCACGCCGCGCGTGACATCGCCGACCGCTCGGTTGGGAGTCAGCGCCATCCGCTCGACGCCGCCGGCGCTGTGTTCGACGAGCGCCTGGTGCGCCCGCAGATCGAGTGCCACCACGACTGCCCCGGATCCGTCCGGCGTCGGCAGTGGAAGCGTCTCCCAGCCGCGCGCGGTCAGCCGCAGCGCTGCGTGCTGAAGCTCGGGTTCGGGCGGGGCCAGTGCCACCGCGAGCTTGCCGAGCACCTGAGTGTGGGCGTGGAGCGTGTCGCAGGTCGGCGCCCACTCGTCATACGAGAGCTGTGGCCACGCGGATGCCATTCGCCCACGCTATCAGCGAGGCTCGTGCGGACGTGCGACAGTCGTGTCGCGAACCGAAATTGAACGTCGAGAGGTGACCGATGAGCGACATGGCCTCAGCCACGCAACCTGCCTCGCCCTCCGAAGCCGCGCGGTGGATGAAGCGTGCCGCCGACAGCGTCAACCATCCGCTGGCCCGAGCGCTGCTGGTGCTGACGCTAACCACGGGTCTGGTCGACGGCGTCAGCTATCTCGGTCTCGGCCGGGTGTTCACCGCGAACATGACAGGCAACATCGTTCTCCTCGGCTTCGGAATCGCGGGTGCCGCCGGCCTCCCGGTGCTCGCGCCGCTGGTCTCGCTCGGCGCCTTCCTCGTCGGCGCCGGCGTCGGCGGCGTGCTCGCCAGGCGAGTTGGGGACCGCCACTCGGTGCATGTCGCCCGCGCCCTCGCCATCGAGGTGTCGTTCATTGGCGTGGCGGCCGTCTTCGCTGCTGTGGTCACGATCCGGCCCGACGCCCTATCCGGGGATATCGTGATCGCGCTTCTTGCCTTCGCGATGGGGGTCCGAAACGCGACGGTCCGGCGCATCGGCGTCCCCGACCTGACCACGACCGTGCTCACGATGACGCTGACGGCGCTCGCGGCAGAGTCACCCGTTGCCGGAGGCTCGGGAAAGGGCGAGGTACGCCGGATTGCCGCCGTGCTCGCGATGTTCTCCGGGGCGCTCGCCGGTGCACTGCTGCTGAAGACGAGCCTCGTCCTGCCGCTTGCCGTCGCCGCCGCGCTCGCGCTGGTCACATGGCTTATCTACGTGCCTGCCGCCAGAGACGCTGTCATCGCCGGCAGCTCCCCGCCGGCTAAGCGCCCATCGCGGCGATCAGCTGGCCCCTAGCGTCGCTCGGGGGCGCGGGCTAAGGTAGCAGCCGCGAATGTCCGCGCGAGCTCGAGCTGACGGCCGGATTCCGACGAGCCTCGTCGGCTCCTACGCCCAGCCGAGCTGGCTGATCGACCGGGAGCGGCTGCGCGGCCGGTTCCCGCCGCGTGTACGGGCGACCGAGCTGTGGCGCGTCGATCCTCGCTATCTGGAGGAGGCGCAGGACGACGCGACGCTGCTGGCGATCGGGGATCAGGAGCGGGCGGGCCTGGACATCATCACCGACGGCGAGATGCGCCGCGAGAGCTACTCGAATCGATTTGCGACGGCGCTCGACGGGGTCGACATCGATACGCCCGGCACCGCGCTCGACCGCAGCGGCCATCCGAACCCGGTCCCTCGCGTCACGGGTCCGATCGCCAGGCGGCACCCCGTCCAGGTGCGAGACCTCGAGTTCCTGCGCGCACATACGAGCAAGCCGATCAAGATCACGGTGCCCGGCCCATTCACGATGTCGCAGCAGGCGCAGGACGATTTCTACGGCGCCCGCGACGCACTCGGCGCGGCCTATGCCCTCGCCGTTCGCGAAGAGATCGTCGACCTGTTCGCCGCCGGCGCTGACATCGTCCAGATCGACGAGCCCTACATGCAGGCGCGTCCGGAGGCGGCGCGGGCCTACGGCGTCGATGTCTTACGCGAGGCGATCGGCGGCATCGATGGGACGATCGCTGTCCACATCTGCTTCGGCTACGCGGCGATCATCCACGATCGGCCGAGCGGGTATTCGTTCCTGGGCGAGCTGGCAAAGACCAGCACCGACCAGGTGTCAATCGAGACGGCACAGTCGGGCCTCGACCTGGCGGTGCTCGAGTCGCTTCCCGACAAGACGATCATCCTCGGCGTGCTCGATCTCTCGACTGACGAGGTCGAGACCCCAACCACGGTCGCGGAGCGGATCCGCCGCGCGTTCCCTTACGTTCCCGCGGACCGGCTTGTGGCGGCGCCCGACTGCGGAATGAAGTACCTGTCCCGCGAGAGCGCGTACGGAAAGCTGGAGGCGCTGGCGGAGGGCGCTCGCCTCGCGGCGAGCTGATGGCCGCTGCGCCTCGCGGAGAGCTGGCGCCTATTGCACCTTGCCGCGGGCGGCTACCGGCCATACGGCTTCGAGGCGCCCCTCTCGATGCGCGTACAGCGAATCGTGGAGGTTGATCGTCGTGTCGATGTGGGACGGCTGGAGCGTGACCCGGTCGCCCACACGGAGCTCGCGTCGCGCCGGCCCGTCGGCAAGCGTCAGTACGCCGTGCTCGTCGCCGGCGTGAACGTACGACCATCCCGGCGCGTCGAGCAGCCGGGCAGCCCCCGAGTCGTTTGAGAGCGTCTTCAGCCCAGCGTCGAGGACCGCGCGGTCAGGCGCGGGCCGGCTGATCACCGTCGCCACCGCGGTGAGCGCGGGGCGGTAGGGAAGGCCGCCCGTATCGGAGTAGTCGGTGTCCATGAACACGAACGACCCCGGCTGGACCTCGGTGACGACGTCGTGTGCCGAGCAGAACTCCGCGGTCCCGGTGCCGCCGGTCGTTACTACGTCAATAGTGTGGCCACCCGCGCGCAGTTCGCGCACCGCCTGCTCCAGGCGCCCCATCGAGATGTCGCAGCGCCGGCGACGCTCATCCGCGGCGCGGATGTGTTGCAGATTGCCCTCATACCCCTGCACCCCAACGAGCGCGAGCTGCTCGAGTTCTCTGAGACGGTCGGCGAGGGCGAGCGCGTCTTCGGGCGCGACCCCGCAACGGTCCTGTCCGACGTTCACGTCGACGAGCGTCTCCAGCGGCCGCGCCAGCCCGGCGTCGATCGCGGATGCCCCCTCCCATGAATCGACGACGATCCGGATCCGTGCCTCTGGCCAGCGGGATGTCAGCTCGGCCAGCCGGCGGACCTTGGTCGGGCCGATCAGCTCGGTCGTGATCATCACGTCCTCGATCCCGCCGTCGAGCATCACCTCCGCCTCGCCCAGCTTGGCGACGCAGATGCCGTGGGCGCCCGCCCGCAGGAGTAGGTGCGCCACGTCCGGGCTCTTGGCGGTCTTCAGATGCGGCCGCACACGGACGCCCGCCAGCCGGCCCATGCACAGCTGGATGTTCTGTTCGAACACGTCGAGGTCGACCGCCAGGCACGGCGTGTCCAGGTCATCGATGCGCTGGCCGTCCATCGATCGACAATCTCACACACTTCTCGCCAGTGTGCTTCGATGCCCGCTGTGGCGATGGAACGCGAGCTCGGGGCCCCGCTGCACTTCGTGCCTGCCAGGAGGCCGCCACGGCGCGAGTTGCGCGGCCAGCATGTACTACTCCGTCCGGTAGTTGCCGAGGACGACGCAGAGCCGCTGTTTGCCGAGTCCCATCCTCCGCTGGCCGACCCCGGTCTCTGGACCTACATGCCCGGCGGCCCATACGCCGACGTCGCCGATCTCCGCGCGGCGCTCGCCGGGATGGGGCGCTCAGAGGATCCCCTGTTCTTCACCCTGGTCGAGCTTCCCCGAGAACATCCCGCAGGAATCGCCTCGTATCTGCGGATCACGCCTGAGCACGGGGTGATCGAGATCGGCTACATCTGGTTCGGAGCGACCCTCCAGCGGACCACCGCGGCCAGCGAGGCGATCTACCATCTGGCTTCCGATGCGTTCGACGAGCTCGGATACCGGCGGCTCGAGTGGAAGTGCGACTCGCTCAACGCGGCCTCACGCCGTGCCGCCACGCGGTTCGGCTTTCGGTTTGAGGGAGTGTTCCGCAACCACATGGTGATCAAGGGCCGCAACCGGGACACGGCCTGGTACGCGATCACCGACGATGAGTGGCCGGCGATCCGCGGCGCATTCCGCGCATGGCTGGCGCCCGAGAACCAGGACCTGAGCGGCCACCAGCGCCGTCGCCTTGGCGAGCTGATCGCCGAAGCGCGCGGTGTGCCGCTTGCGGGGAGCGGCGCGTCGGGCTAGATCCTGCCGCGCGCGAGGTCGAGCAGACGGCTGAGGATTCGGTCCCCGTCGACCCGGAGACCGTTGTGCTCGTACTCATTGGTGATCCACGGTCTGGCGCCGCGAATCTGCGCCGCCGTGTGCTCGGAGAAGAATCGCTCGACGTACATGTCCTCGGCGTAGATCGCCGCCGCGACCGGGACCTCGTTCGCGCCCAGGACCTGTGGGTTGTATAGCCCGGGCCACTCGCGCCCGGCGAGCAGCTCGGCGGCCTCGCGCAGGGGCCGGAGCGCGCCGTAGTCCTCGAACATCCACGAGAAGATGTGCTCTCCGGTGAGCAGGTGCGGCTCGTCGAACTGCGGCGGCATGACGCGTTCCGCGGACCATCCGGTCGTGCCGCCGTCGGCCATGCACGCCTCGTGGATGACCGCGTAGATCGGGTTGCGCGGAAAACCGGTCGCGTTCTCGACGTCGTGCAGGAACGCCGGCGATTCGAAGGGAAGCTCGACGAGGTAGTGCAGTCGCTCGGCGCCGTCGCTCATGCCGAGCATGGCGCCGACCTGGCGAAATCGCCGCCACGTCAACCGGTCGCCCGACGGCAACACCAGTTCGTCATTGTCGACCTTGCTCTTCAGGGCCACGAGCCGCGCGCGGTCGCTGGGGTAGCGCTCGAGGTATCGGCGGTTGCGCTCGAGCACCCGCCGGTAGGTGTACGGGTAGTACTCGTCGATGACATCGCCAAGAGGTGGGAGGCCGCCGGTCAGAAGCGCTTCTCGCAGGCCGTGCGGGGCCAGCGACAGATACGTGGTTACGCAGAACCCCCCGAAGCTCTGCCCGAGCACGCTCCAGCGCTCCGCGCCGAGCTCCCGCCTGATCCACTCGGCGTCGCGGACGATCGAATCAGCTCGAAAATGCGCGAGATAGTCCGCCTGCTCCTGCGGGCTCATCCCGGGGAGGGTTCCGACCGGCGTCGAGCGGCCCGTTCCGCGCTGATCGAGCATCAGCACGCGGAACTCCCTCAGGGCCCGGTCGAGCCACCCAGGATCGCTGGGGTTGCGGTGCGGGCGCGGGGCTTCTGACCCCGGCCCGCCCTGGAAGTAGACGAGAAACGGCCGATCTCGACCCTCGGGGTCGGCGACCTCGCGTGCGAACACCGTGATCCTGGGACCGCTCTCATCGTCGTGATCGAGTGGGACCTCGAACGAGTGCTCGACCGTGACCAATCCCGCAAGTAGGAACTCCTCACGCATTCGCGGCGTCAGGAGTTCTGCAAATAGATCAACGTCGACTCCGTGGCCCCGTTGTCGAACGTGCTGACGACCTTGACGCCCGACGGCGAGGAGGTCAGCTCGAGCCACTTGCCCTTGCCCGCGGTGATGTGCAGGTCGGTGAGCTTGATTGGCACTCCGGCCACGACCTGGAGAATCGGCGGGATCGTCGCGCTGAGGTGGTAGACGAAGTTGCCGTGGACCCGGGTCAGGTGCCCGACAACCGGTGTCTGCACTCGGGCTGGGTTGTTCAGCACGGTGAAGAAATAGATGGCGTTGGCGCCGCCGTTGACGACGGTGATTTTCGGATGGGTGATCACTGTGTCGGCGAACGCGGTCCCGCCGCCGCTGCCCATGATCGACGCCTTCGGGCAACCCGACGGCCCGACGGAGTTGAGCCGCTGGTAGCTGCAGGAGGCGTAATGCCCGCCGTTGTACTTCGAGCCCCGCGGGAACCAGATGTCGAGCTTCTGGAGCATCGGCTGTTGTGCGGCGTCCAGGCCGCCCCAGCCAAAGTCGACCGCGAGCTTGACGCCCACAGGATGCCGGGCGGTCGGCGTCGAGAGCGCGGCAGCCCTCGCGATGACCTTCGGGGTGGACGAAGCAAGCGCGACTGCCGCACCGGCGCCGAGGATCACGACGGTGCTGAGAGCCAATGCAAACTTGCGCACGAGGATCGACCTCCTTGATCGGATTGAACGGCGACGCGCGAAAGCGCCGGTCGCCCGGCGGACGGCGGAGACGGGCGGTTTGGTCTCCTCGCCGGCGACACTACCTCAAACCCTTGGAGTCGGCTGGAGTCGCGGGCGTGACGGCCAGTCTGAGCGACGCTGGTAGCGTCCCCGCGTGTGGTGGACGCGCGCGTTCGCGCGCGGTTTCTACAGGAGGGTCTACGTTGAACGAGCCGGACAGTCCCCGAGCCCAGAACGCTGAAAGCGAGTCCGACGAGCAGGAGGAAAAGGTTCCGCTCACCGCTCGCCTGTTGCTTCGTCAGACGCTGACCGCACGCAGGGCCGCCGGGATCATCGCCGGCGTCACGGTGCTGATCACCGTCGCAGGCGGAATCCTCGAACGAGTCCTCGACCATCAGGAGTACAACACGATCGGGAGGGGGCTCTGGTTCGCCCTGCAGACGGTCACGACCGTGGGATACGGGGACGTCACGCCGGCGCGCTCGATCGGGCGATTCATCGGCGCCGTCATCATGCTCACCGGGATCGGCTTCCTGGCCGTGATCACGGCCTCCGTCACCGCTTCGCTGATCGAGAGCAGCCGCCGGCGGTTTGCCGGCGACGACGCGGACATGGCCCGGCGGATCGAGGAGGTCGACGCGCGCCTCTCGAGGATCGAGGCGGCCCTCGACCGGCTGGCGCCGCCCGAGTCAGCCGATCGCTCGCGCTGACGGACGCCCGCACTATCGCTTGATCGAGAAGCTCTTGCTCGCGTTCGTCGACGGCTGCCCGGTTGGCGTGAAGCTCGCCTTGTCGTTGACCTTCAGGCGCTTGCTGTGCTTCAGCAGCGCGCGGCCCTTGCGTGTCAGCTTGATCTTGACGTTCGCGGGCCCGGCGTTCTGGAAGCTCGTCCGCGCGCTCGCGATGAGCACCGGCTTCTTCGCCTTCGCGGACGTTGCTCCCCTTGGCGTCGCGTACCACGAAATGACCAACTGGCCGGCACCCGGGGCATTGAACGATACGGAGTAACCGCCGTGCTTGAGCAGCGACTTGATCCTCGCGTTCTTGCCGTGCGCACCGAGGATCGCCAACAGCGCGGCCCTGATCTGCGAGGCCGTCGGACCGGGCACTGTTACCGGACCGATCGGAAGCGAGGTCGCAGCCAGGCTGCCGGCAGTGTTTCGCGCGGTCACGATCACCTGCACGAGCGCGTTCTGATCCGCGGTACTCAGCGTGTACGAGATCGCGGTCGCGCCGCCGATGTTCGAGCAGGTCGTGCTGCACCGCTGCCACTGGTAGGCGTACGAGATCGGTACGGTCCCCGACCACCCGCCGGTCGATGTGGACAGCGTTTGCCCGACGATCGGGCTCCCGGAGATTGCGGGCAACGCGAAGGCGGCCGGCTTGACCGGCAGTGGCACCACCACGGCTGTGCGCGCGGAGGTGGCCGGTGATGCACTCTTGCCGCCGGCATTCGTCGCGAACTCCTGCGCCCGGAGCGTGCGACCGACGTCGGTGGACCGCAGGACGTAGGTCTGGTTGGTTGCGTGGAGGATCGGGTCGCACGTGGTGCCGGCGACATTGCAGTCCTCCCACTGGTACGAGTAGCTCACCGGTCCGTTAGTCCAGTGCGCGTGCGACTCAGTCAGCTTCTGGCCCACCATCGCCGTACCTGAGATCTTCGGGACCGAGGTGCTCGTGGGGACGGGCGGCACGACAATGCCGGTCGGCGCCGACGGTGTCGCCAAGCTCGAGCCTCCGGAGTTCACCGCCGACTCCTGGACCACGATCGAATGACCCTCGTCCGAGGTCTTCACCTTATAGGTGGCGCTCGTCGCCTTGTTGATCAGCACGCAATTGCTGCCGTCCGTGTCGCAATCCTCCCACTGATGCTTGAAGGAGGTGGGGCTGTTCGTCCATGTCCCATTGACGACCGTCAGGGTCGTACCCACTATCGGGTTGCCCATGATCGACGGCGGCGCCTGGTTGACTGGCACCGGCAGGGTCCCGGTATACGTCAGCGCGAAGCCGGCGAAGTCGACGGCCTCGCAGAACGCCTGCGTGGGGCAGGACAGGGACGAGAGGTTGCCCTGATTATCGATGCCGGAGTCGACGGTCCAAGTGGCGCCGTTGAAGAGGGCTGCGTCGGGGGTCGCGTAGACCGCCTGGCAGAACGATGCCGACGTGCACGAGATCGAGCCCTGGAACCCGCCAGGCGTGACGCTCGCTGCCAGGGGTTGGCCACTGCTCCAGGTGCCGTTCCAGGTGTACCCGATGCCTTCGAGCCCTGTGGCCCCCCCGAAACCCGTGGCCACGACCCCACAGAACGACGATGACGGGCACGAGACAGAGTCCAAGAACGTCTCCCCGGTGACGACGGTCGTCGGCGCGCTCCAAGAGGTGCCGTTGTAGCTCGCCGCCTCGCCCGTCAAGGTCTGTCCGGATACGCCCAGTCCGACGGTCATGCAGAACGACGCCGACGCGCACGACACCGAACTCCAAAGCGTGGTAGTGCTCACCGTTGTCGGCGCACCCCACGTTCCACCCTGATCGATCAACGCGTTGCCGCTGACGTCAACGGCCGCGCAGAACGGAGCAGGAACCGTCGTGCTCGCCGGACACGACACCGAGCTGATCCCCATACCGCCCGTGTCGATCGCGGCCGGAGCGCTCCATGTGCCGTTCTCGTACGTGATTTCGTTCCCGCTGTTGTCGACGGCGATGCAGTACGAGTCCGACGAACACGACACCGACTCCAAGGTTCCGGGGGTGATCGTCGACGGCGAGCCCCACAAGCCATTCTGATAGATCAGGGCATCGCCAGGCGACTGTCCTGCGACGGCGACGCAAAATGAGCTCGTCGGGCACGAAATCGAGTTGAGGCCGTTGTTCGAGTTGATGTCGGTGGGAGGCCCCCACCCGGTCGCGGCCGACGCCACCGCCGGTGCGCCCAGCCACAAAATTCCGGCACATACAACGACCCACGCGTATCTAGAAACGCCGAGGCGTCTTGAAGCCCGGGAGCGTCGCTGAGCGACGCGAAGTAGTGGAGAAACGCGGAGGCGCCCAGATGCGCCCAGCCCGCTGGTCCGCCACAACGAAGAAGCACCCGACACGTTGATTCCCTCCTGTGTCCCTTCCACAAACTCGGCGTTCGCCGTGGAATCCGCGAACCTACCGTGCGTCTGCCGGGTTGTCAACGGTTCAGACACATTTCTGTGTTCGGAGCCGAGGCGTTTGAGCACCACCTCATCCCCCGTCGCGCGCGGTTTGAGCACCACCGCGTGCCCGCGCTGGCCTGTAGGTTTGAACGATGCACCCCACGGCGGCTCGCCTGTCTCAGCGTCTCCATGACCGAGGCCTTCAGATCGACGTGAGAACGCTCAGCGACTCGGCCCGCACCGCGGCGCTGGCCGCAGCGGCGCTCGACGTAGAGGTTGGGCAGATCGTCAAGTCGCTCGTGTTCTTGCGAGGCGATGACCCGGTCCTCGTGCTGTGCGCCGGCGACCGCCGAGTCGATGCCGAACGGCTGGGCGTGTCACGAGCTCCCGCTGACCGAGTTCGTGCGCTGACGGGCTTTTCAATCGGCGGCGTTCCCCCGCTCGGGCACGACGTAGAGCTCGACACGACGATCGACGAGTCGCTGCGGCGCTTCGAGGTCGTATGGGCCGCCGCCGGCACTCCCCACGACGTGTTCGGCGTGCGGACGGAAGAGCTGATTCGGGCAATTCCCGACGCCCGCGTGATGGGCGTCAGCTGACGCCGGAGGTCGTCATCAGCGTGTAGTTGCCGGAGCCGGTGCGTACTGCGGATCGAGCGCCGGCCACATGATCAGGTTGCCGATCACCCCGAGCGGGTCGGAAGCGAAGGTCCCGAGTGCATCGTCGATTGCCGTCCGCACACTGAACGGTGGGCGGTCGTTGATCTGGATCGTCAGATCGGGCACCGAGCCCACGATGCCGGCGCGGCGGCTGTCGATCTTGTTGCGCGCGTAGGCGTTGACATGATCGAAGGACCACCGGTCCATCTGGCCCCAGCGCCAGTGGCTCCACGGCGTCGGCGTGCCACCGGCGACGGCGCGCGGAACGAAGTTCAGCACCTCGGTGTACGGATAGGTGACGTGGAATCGCTCGAGCCGCTGATATGCGTCGGTGATCGACGCAGTGTTGCCCTCAGCCGCAATCTGCTGGCCGACCTCAAAGGCGATGTCGATGTGGTTGCGGGCGACGCCAATCGCCGCGACGGCCAGACTCTCCGCGAAACCGCTTGTCTGACCGACGGGGCGACCGCGGGCGCCCGGCAGCGTATCGTCGCCGTACGTCGTCCACTGGTTGCCGAACGTCATCGGTGCTGTCACCAGCACGCCGTGATCGCCCTCGTAGTCATGGATCGTTCCGCTCACCGCGCCCGACACGGCCGGAGTGAGCTTCTCGAAGAGCAGGTTCAGGGCGCCGTCGAGCGTTCGTCCGTAGCGGCGGACGAGATCGAGCATCATCTCGGGCGAGACGAATTGGTGCTGCAGGTACTGGCCGAGCAGGAACCACTTCACGTGCTCTTGCGCCTGCGGCCGCCACGCGGCTTCGTACCAAGCGACGATCTGCGAGCGCGGGGTGCGGATGTGCCCGGCTGAGAAGCAGTCGGTGAGGAAATGATCGCCAAACGCTTCGTACAGGTAGGCCTTGTTCAGTGACCGTCCAGCGCTGCCCCGTCCAGCCTCGAGCGCCTCGACAATGGCCCAATGGTGGTGGCGCCGCCAGGCGTCCTGCGCCCGATTTGCATCGGGGAAGTGCTCCACGTTGCGCATCGCCAGGTCCGTGAAGTGGCTCTCGTTGGCCCGGATCGCGGCGTCACCGCCGTTGTAGATACCGGGAGGGATCGCGTTGTTCCCGGCCGGGCGATTGCCGAGGTCGTCGATCATCGCGGCCCGGAGCCGCCCTCGCGTCGCGTCATCGCCGACGCCGTTCGGCCCCGCGGCCGCGGCGTAGTACTGAAGCTCCTCGACCGTCTCGAACTCATCGCCGGCCAACGCGACAACCTGGCCCCACGTGAGCCGCACTCCGGGGGACACCTCGATCACGATCGGCGACGTCCGGCACTGCGCCGGATCGCTGCTCCGGCACTGCGCCATCGAGCCCTCGTTCCCGAGCCGCTCATGTTCCCAGCCGACGAATCGCTGCAGCTGCCGGCGGCGCGTAGGGCGCGGCAGGCGTCCGTCGCGGACCAGCCGTTGCACCGTCGCGTTCCCGGCGGTCCGCTGAAGGGCGAGAACACGACTCTCGAGCGGTCCGATCGGCGCGCCCTCCGCCACCCGGGCCACCTCGGGCGCTACTACCTCTTCGCGCTCCGCCTCGCATTCGGCGCGTCGCCCCATGGACGGACAGTACACCAGCCCCCACCAACGTCAGTCACATGGAACGTCGTCAGATATAGCCCGTGACTGAGCCCCGCCGCTATGTAGCATCCGGCCCATGAGCGCGCGTGACGAGGGTGGCTGCGCCTGTGGCGCCGTTCGGTACCGGCTCGCATCCGAGCCGATGATCGTCCACTGCTGCCACTGCCTGAACTGCCAGCGGCAGACCGGGAGCGCCTTCGTGATCAACCTGCTGATCGAGGCCGACCGTGTCGAGATCCTCGCCGGAGCCCCTGAACAGATCGATGCACCGCGCGATGGCGACAGGTCGCAGCGGATCTTTCGTTGCCCGGACTGTCAGATCGCCGTGTTCAGCGAGTACGGCTCTCGAAAGGTGCGTTTCGTTCGTGCCGGGACGCTTGACGATCCCAGAGATGTCAGACCAGACGTCCACATATACACGCGATCGAAGGTCAAGTGGGTCGCGATCCCTTCCGAGACGCCGGCGTTCGAGGTCTATTACGACGCAGAGAACCTCTGGCCCTCCGCGAGTCTCGAGCGCCTTCAGGCGGTACGTCATGGCGGACGGGGCTAGGTCCGCGGAGTCCCCGCACTCTGGGAACTATTCCTCCGCCGAGTCGTCCCCCGCGCCGAACGTGCCTTCATCTTCATTCTCCGGGTTGTCCGTTTCCTCCTGACCCCTCGCAAAGCTGCCGAGCCGCTCGTTCTCGGGGAACTTCTCGAGGTCTTCCTCGCCGGTCGCGAAACTTCCTACCTTCTCGTCCTCCTCGGACTGCTCGGGGTCAGCCTGGCCCTCGGCAAATCCTCCTCCAGTGCTTCCGTAGGCACGGGCCGGATGTTCGCCCTCTCGCTCGCTACTCATTCGTGCACTCCTCGTCCTCGCCGATGCAAGTTAGAGGCAGATTAGCGCGGCTAATCGTTTGCGGTCCCCCACCGATGAGTTTCCGCCGTGGGCGGAGTCTGTCCGGGTAATCATTGACCCCTACAAGAGTCCGTGACCCCGAGAAGAGGAGATCGTTGGATGCGCAAAAATGGTTGCCTACGAGTTGCTCTCGCTCGACGGCGTGGCCGAGCAGCCGGACGAGTTCATAACCGACTTCGATGACCTAATGCGGGAGAACCTCGGCCGCGTTATCGCCGCCCAAGACGCCGTGCTCCTCGGCCGCCGCACCTACGATGACTGGGCCGGATTCTGGCCGACGAGTGGCATCGAGCCATTCGCGAGCTTCATCAACGGCGTCCAGAAGTTCGTGGTGACCTCGACGCCGCCCGAACACGAGTGGGCGGGGACCGTTGTCGTCGAGGGCAGCCTCGGAGACTTCGTTACTGAGCTCAAGCAGCAGCCCGGTGGCGACATCGGAATCCATGGGAGCATCTCGCTAACCCAGTCGCTGCTTGAGGCGAGCCTGGTCGACGAACTCAGGGTTGTCATCGCACCCGCCGTGCATCTGCCAC
>CAVZAK010000021.1:0-76404 GCA_963773165.1 uncultured Solirubrobacterales bacterium | reverse complement strand
CTCGGGTGCGGCGAGCGCGTTCGCGATCGCGGCGTACGTCTTGCGATTGAAGATCAGCCCGACGTGGCTGCCGGTCACCTCGACGCACTGCGCGTACGGGACGAGCGCAGCCTGCCACCGGATGACCCCATCCTCCTTCGAGTAGATACTCGTCAGCCGGACACGGTCGCCGGGGAACGGCCCTGTGAAGTCGCGGGAGAACCCGCAATCGCAGTCCGCCGTGAGGCAGTGGGGCGAGCGCGCCCGGCCCGTTCGCAGGAGCGCGCGACGTATTCCTGCAGCCGCGGCCTGAGTTGGGTAGCTGACCGCCAGCATCTGCCGCAGTCCTGCGCCAACCGAGATCCCGTGCGAGACGATCTCAGGGCATCGATGACTCAGCGCGCGGACGTAGTGCCCGCCACGGCTGTGGCCGATCAGGGCGACTCGCCGCCCGTCATGGCGATAGAGCGTTCGAAGCCGCCGCTCCACTCGTTCGACCGCCCGGTCCGAGCAGTCGACGTTGGCGACGAAGCCGCAGGTGTGCGGGTGGTATCCGATGCGCCGAAGCCAGGTGGCCAGCACCAGGAGCGTCTGGTCGCCGCCGCCCAAGCCCGGCATCAGCACGACCGCGCGCCCGTCGCCACGGGGGACGCCCCGGCCTCGGAAGATGGGGTCAACGAACAGCCGGTAGAGCTCCAGCTGCCAGCGGGTCTCGCGCAGATGATCGCCCCACCACCGCTCCGCCGGCAGCGGCGGAAGCTCGTAACCGGACGGCTGGTACGGCCTCGGATCTTGCTCAGCCTGCGAGTACATACGTTCCCGGTGCTTTCGCCTGGGCCTTGTACTTGCGGTTCCCGAGGTTCTTCGGCGCTCGCTTCAGCTCACCTGAGCGCTCGGTCAACCAGGCGTCCCAGTCGGGCCACCAACTGCCTGGGAGCTGCGGCGCCTGGGTCAGAAACGCCGCGGGTGCCGTGGAGACGTCTCCGGAGACGCGGAAGCTCGAGCGGGAGTCTGGGCTCGGCGGATTCACGAGCGCTTGGATATGGCCACTCCGGGACAGGACAAACCGCCGGTTGCCCCCGAACAGGCGCGCGCTCGTGTAGGCGCCCTCCCAAGGCACGATGTGGTCGCTGAGCCCCGCGACGAAATACGTGTCGAGGTCGACTTTGCCCAGGTCGACCGGCTGATCGAGGACCTCGAGCGCGCCGGGGTGGCTGAAAGCGTTGTCCAGGCCGATGTGGATGAAGTCCCGGTGTAGTCCGGCGGAGAGCCTCACCGTGTCCTGGTTCCAGTAGAGGATGTCGAAGGCGGGCGGCGGCTTGCCCAGCAGGTAGTTGTTGACGACGTAGTTCCAGACGAGATCGTTTGGGCGCAGCCACGTGAAAACGCCCGCGAGCGCCTGTCCGTCGAGGTAACCCTTGCGGGCAGATTCGGCGACCGCAGCGGCCGCGATGTCGCGGCTCGCCAGCGCCGACATGGTCCCCTCGGTCTCGTTGTCGAGCGCGCAGACCATCAACGTCAGGCTGGCGACGCCACCGAGTCCGCCGGTCGCTGCCAGCGCTCCGAGCAGCCCCGCCGTGATGATCCCGCCCGAGCAGGCCGCCGCCAGGTTGACCTTGGGTTGCGACGCGATCGACGCCACCGCGTCGCGGGCCTCGGCCACCGCCTCCGCGTAGGTGTCCATGTCGAAATGGCCCTGCTCCTGCCCCGGATTGCGCCACGAGACCACGAACACCTGATGGCCCTGGGCGACGTAGTACTCGACGATGCTCCGTCCCGGTGAGATGTCGAGGATGTAGTACTTGTTGATCGTCGGCGGGATGAGCAGCAGGGGCACCTCGTGGACCTGCTGGGTCACGGGTTTGTAATGGAGCAGTTCGAACACGTCGGTGCGCAGCACCACCGAGCCCGGAGTGGTCGCGAGGTTCCGCCCGACCTCGAATTTGCTCGTGTCGACGGTCGCCGGCAACCGTGGCGAGGTCGAGAGATCGCGCGCGAGCCGCCTCGCGCCCCGCACCAGGTTCTCCCCGCCGGTGTTGACCGTCTCCTTGATCACCGCTGGGTTCGACCACGGGAAGTTCGTCGGCGCGAAAGCGTCGATCACGTTCGTCGCGGTCAGCCGCGCGCGCCGCTCTGCCCGCCAGTCGACGTGTGCGTCGGAGACCAGGCCGTCGACGGTCTCGCCCAGCGCCAGGTAGCTCTGGAGCATCCGTCGGAACAGCCAGTTGCCCTCCCAGGCCGGATCGCCGAAGCGGCGGTCGCCTTTCACGGGTGTGAGCTCGGAACGGCCCGCGGCCACGCGTCTGAGCTCGGAGGCGAGACCGGATGCCCGCGACGCCACCTGTACCGGATGGCGGGCGAGGCCGAAGCCGACCTTCACGGCCGATCCCGGCGCGAGGAACCGGGGCGCGCCTCCGGCAGCCGCCTCGGAGAGCATCACGTCGAACCCGGACCGGGCCGCCTCGCTTGACCGGCGGACGCGTGAGGATGTCTGCGCAACCCCAGTTTTCTCGCTCATGTATCTCCTAGGTCCCGGTGGCGCCCTTAGCATCGCGCGTTTGAGCCTAGCCCGCATGTGACATACGCTGGCCGGCTCGAGGAGACGAGTATGTCGCTGAGAACAAGTGCGGCCGGCTGGTGGCTCGACGCGGTGAAGCTCGAGGAGCGCCGGGGGGAGCTCCTGAGCGCGTTCGATCTTGCCCAGCGCGGGCTGGCCGAACATCCCGATGACCTGTGGCTGAAGCACCGCGCCGTGCTCGCCCTGGCGCGGGCCGGCGCCACCGAGGAGGCCGCCAGGCGTTTTGAGCAGTACGGGCTGGCGGCCGCGCTCGACGAGGACGTTGCAGCGCTCGAGGCGCGGATCGCCAAGGACCTCGCGCTGGCAGCCGACGGCTCCGAACGGTCCGCTGAAGCTGCTCGTGCCGCGGGTCTGTACGGCGCGGTGTTCGAGCGGACCGGTGGTTACTACCCGGCCGTCAACGCCGCGACGCTGTGGTTGGTCGCCGGGGAGGCTCCGCGGTCCCGGGAGCTGGCGGCGGTCGTGCTGGAGTTGCTCGCCGGCGAGCCTGCCGACTCCTACTACGCCGCGGCGACGGAGGCCGAGGCACGACTGCTGCTCGGCGAGCAGGCCCGCGCCCGCGCCTCGGTGGAGCGAGCCGCGGGGTTGCACGACCAGGACTACGGAGCGTTGGCGAGCACCCGTCGCCAGCTGCGCCTGATCTGCGAAATCCTCGACGTCGACGCCACGATCCTCCGCGCCCTCGCCGGGCCGGGCGTCGTCCACTTCTGCGGTCACCGCATCTTTGGGGACGCCGTGGCAGCGGGCGTGGCCGAGGCCGTGGCCTCCTATCGCCCGGGGTTTGCGTACGGCTCGCTGGCAAGTGGGGCGGACATACTTTGGGCAGAGGCGCTGCTCGCGAGTGGGAGCGAGCTGCACTGTGTCTTGCCGTTTGCCCGGCCGGAGTTCGTCAGATGGTCGGTCGCTCCCGCGGGCGACGGGTGGGTTAGGCGGTTCGACCGATGCCTCGCGAAGGCGACGTCGGTCCGGTACGCCACCGACGATGCCTATCTCGGCGACGACGTTCTGTTCCGCTACGCCAGCGAGCTCGCGATGGGGCTGGCGCTGCTGCGGGCGCGCTACCTCGATGCCGAAGTTCGGCAGCTCGCAGTGTGGGACGGACAGCCCGCGCGGGCCGCGGCGGGTACGGCGGTCGACGTGGCGAGATGGCGGACGCTCGGCCGCCCAGTCACGGTGATCTCACCGCCAATCGATCCCGGGGTGGGCGCACGTCCGGTGACGGTCTCCGGGGCCGATACGGGCGTTCGGACCGTGCACGCGATCCTGTTCGGCGATGTCCAGGGGTTCTCGAAGCTGTCCGACGAGCAGTTTCCGGCGTTTGCAGATCGTTTCCTGGGCGCGTTTGCCGAGGTGCTGGCGCGCCACGAGGCCGAAGTGCTCTCGCGCAACACGTGGGGCGACGCGATCCACGTCGTGCTGAGCGACGCCGCGGCCGGCGCGCGCTGTGCACTGGACCTCCAGGACGCGGTCGGGGCGATCGACCTGTCGGCCGAGGGACTGCCCGACCATCTGGCGCTGCGGCTCGGCGGCCATCTCGGTCCGGTCTTTCCGACCTTCGATCCCGTGCGTGCGGTGACCGCCTACATGGGCTCGCACGTCAGCCGCACGGCGCGCGTCGAGCCCGTCACGCCGCCGGGCACCGTGTACGTCACGGAGGCATTTGCGGCGGCGCTGGAGCTCGAGGCGAGCCGTGAATTCGCGTGCGATTACGTCGGCCACATGGACGCGGCCAAGGACTACGGGCGCCTGCGGATGTACCGGCTGAGGCGCCGGCGTTAAGGGCAGACGTGCATGTAGGGGCGATCGGGCAGGATCTGGTGGAACTCGGCCACGGTCATGTCCCGGCCCGCCACCTGGCAGGCGAAACGCTCCCAGCTGCCTACGTTCATAGGCCACTGCGCCGCGTCCGACAGGTACTCGATCAGCAGACGGCCGCTGTGCTCGAACACGGGGATCGTGATGACGTTGGGCCTTGCCGGGAACGAGCTTCCGATCTGCGCGCCGGAGCGGGCATCCCAGAGCGTGGTGCTCCCGTCCCGCGAGGCAACCGCGATCGACGTCCCGTCGGGCGAGAACGATAATCCGGCAACGTTGCCCGTGGACGCGCGCAGCGCGGGAGCCTGCGTCACGCCCGTGTGAGCATTCCAGAACAGCACCTGCCCGTCCTCGTTCCCGATCGCAAGCAGGCGCGAGTCGGGCGAGTACGCGATCACGGTGGCGTGGCTCTTGGTCAGGGTGTGCCGGAACAGCTGCTTGCCCGAGCGAGATCCCCAGCTGACGACCGTCGACCGTGACGTGCAGCAACCGAGCGCGGCCACCTCCCGCCCGTCGGGACTGAAGTACAGCCCGCCCGTCCCGTCCTGCACTTCGTGCGACCAGAGTGGTTTACCGCCTGACACAGGGCGGACCTGAACGTCGGAGCTCGTGCTGTTTTGCGCCTGGGTCTCGGCTGCGAGCAAGCTGGCATCCGGGCTCACGGCCGACCACCACACGGGCTCGCCGAGATTGATCCTCCGCGTGACCCTGGCTTCGGACGTGTCCCACAGCGTCAGATAGCCGGCAAGGCCGCCGGTCACGAGGGTGCGGCCATCGGGGAAGAAGGCCAGCGCGGACGACACCGCACCGTCGCGCGGGGGGAGCGTCGCCGTCCGCCGCAGGGTGTGGAGGTCCACCAGCGCCACGGAGCCGTCGGCCTGGTTGGTCGCCATCAGGTCGCTCTGCTCGTTCACCACCATGCCCGCCCCGACGCCACCCGACTGATCGGGGACGTTCCAGTCGAAGGCCCGCCCCAGGCGCCGTGACCCTGCAAGGTCGAATGCGACCACGCTGCCGGCCTGCGATCCCACGAGCACCGTCCGCCCGGTCGGGTCGAGGACCTCCGAGGCCCGCGCGCCCGGCGGCGCCGGAATCGTCTCGGCGATCGATCCACTCGCCGCGTCCCAGACATAGACGTCGCCGTGGATCGTCTCGCCGACGAGGCTCTTGCCGTCGGGAGTGAACGCGAATCCACGCAACCAGACGTTCGGAAGCGACGCGGGCAGAAGGAAGTGATAGCGGCCCGTTCGCAGGTTGAGCATCGCGATCCGGGAATAAGCCGCCGCGAGATCCGGGTTGTTGACCGCAAGTGCGACGCTGCCGCCGCCAGGGCTGATCGCCGGCTGTCCCCCGATCGGGAAGCGCTTCTCGACTCGCCCTGTCCGGGCATTCCACAGCAGCGTGTCCCCCTGCTGTGCGGAAGTCAGCAGCGTGCCGTCGGGAGCGAACGCAACGCGGGGCTCCATCTGACCGGTGCGGAGCGGGTACCGACGCTGCCAGATCATGCGACCGGTCGTGGCGTCGAGCAGTCGCAGCGTGTCCGCGGGGACCGACCCGTCCGGTGCGCTGGTCGACAGCGACAGCGCGATGTGACGCCCAGACGGGTCGTAGGCAAGTGACGCCCCCGGGTACGGCACAGCCGCGAAGACGCCCCGCCAGGAGCCGAGCAGATGGACCCGGCGCGTCGCGAGATCGACTGCGTACAGCTTCGTGGCCCCCGATTGGAGCGAGCCCTCAGGGGCGCCGCCTTCGGTGAGCACCGCAAGTGTGTCGCCGTTCGGCGAGAACGCCATCGCCTCGTTGGGGATCGAGCCGCCCAGCGCCAGCGACGGGCCGCTCGGCGTCCACGGCGACATGTCCTCGAAGCGCACGACGCCGGAAGAGTCGCCCATCGCCAGGAGCCTCCCGCTCGGATCGACGGCCAGCGACGTAATCAGGTTGTGAGATGGCCGGATATACCGGATCGCGAACGGGTTGTTCTGGAGCTCCGCCAGCAGGTCGCCGCGCGTCTCGAGCCGGTTCTGGAGCTTCACGCCCAGGACCGCGTACAGCATCGCCACGTCCAGGTTCTTTTGCACGAGCGCCTGGGCGCCCACTCGTTCGGCGTCGGACGTGAGCGCCTGCGCCTTGGCGGCGTTGCCGGCGTGGATCGCGTCCGTGCGGGAGATCAGCGCGAATACCAGCAGCGCGAGCGAGACGGCGGCGACTGCGAGGCTCGCCGCCACGAGGTTGCGCTGCCGGTGAGCCGCGGCGCCCCGTCCAGCGACGATGTACTCGCTCTCGAGCGCGGTCGGACCTGGATCCTTTCCTGCGCCGGCCGCGAGCCACTCTTCGGCGGCGGTGAGGTCCGCGCCGCGCAGCAGATAGCTTCGGTCCCGGTTTGCCTGTTCCCATTCGAGCGCCTTGATGGTCAGCCGGGAGTGCTGGCGCTCCCACTCCAGATCGGTGTCCAGGGCGGTCAGGAGGCGCTCGATCGTGGCGTCGAAGTCGCCATCGGCTGAGGCCGGGATCCAGCTGCGGAATCGGACCGCCTCCGGTATCTCGGCGTCGTCCACGGACCTGAGCGCCAGCGGCACGATCCGCTTGTTCAGCTCGGCAGCGTGCTCGACCTCCTGTTCGCAGAACGTGGAGCGGACCGAGTCGGGGGTGATGACGAACACGAAGGCGTCGCTGCTCTCCACCGCCCGGCGCAGCGCTTCGGGGAACACCTCGGCGTCCCGGACCCCCTCGACATCGACCCACACGTCTTTGCCCCGGTCACCGAGCGCGACCGTCAGCCGTCGGACGAACTCCGAGTCACGCCGCGAATATGAGAGAAACACATCCGGTACGACGTACCACCCCGCCGGCGACGGTACCCGCGGGGCAGCGGGCTGTCAACGTGGCGGCGTGTCCGCAGCCGCTCCTGAACGACGCCCCTAACCGGCGGCCGCACCTGGTCCGGCCAGATCACTGGGGTGATCGATGTCGACCGGTGGCAGGTCCCCCACCTCGTCCTTCGTGAGGTTCAGTCGAATTATCGCGCCGACGCGTTTCACGGCGCTGATCGGAATGGCGACCCTCTTCTTACCCCATAAGTGGCCCTCGTCGAGCAGGATGTGCGTCACGTGATGATCGCTGGGATCGATGACCAGTCCTTCGACCCGCCCGACAGGCTCATCATCGGCGTAGACGTGATCGCCGCGGCGGACCTCCACTTCGCCCAAGGGCACATGGTCATAGCTGACCCCTTCGGCATCAGTGTTCCGTCCGGTCGTGCTGAGCCCCAACCCGCTCACACGGGTGCCCATGTCGTGCGTGGCAAGGCCGTAGTAAGGCAGCGAGTGCATCTGGTCTTCGCTGTAGCCCAACTGCCCGTGGCCCCCCGAAAGGAACTGTGTCTCGTCAGCGACCTCGAGCGCCTCGAACTCAGACGTGGTGCAACTCAACTGGATCACTTCCGCCGTCGAGGTCACGAGATCGATTGGGACAAGATGCCCGGCATCTTGCCGATGGGTTGGCTCGACGACGAGGTGGGTGATCGCGGTGGCGACGGGATCGATGACCACGCGTCTCAGATCCCCGCAGACCCCGTCGGTACAAGCGACTTCGCTCCCAATGATGAACTGACTGGTTTCGCTCATCGATGTTCCCTCTCGTCCGTCTGCGCTTCCCACAAAGGACCGGGCGCGTCTCAGACGATCCCAGACTACAAGCCTGTCGATCCTTTTGGGCCTGGGTCAAGCGAGGCCAGCGATCCCAATGATCGTGAGGTAGGCACCGATGAGTGTCGCGACCCACCTCGCGACGATCAGGCCGTTCGCGCTCAACCAATGCTGGAACCGCTGCACGCGCACGCGTGTGCCATCCGGGTCGACCGCATAGCCGATCAACGGCAGCTCCGCGAGCGCGAACATGATCACGACGAACACGAGGATCCACACGATCGTTGCCGCCGTCCCTTGTTCGCTTCGGCGATGTCTTTGAGGGCATCCAAGTACCAGATGCTCCGCGTCGGTCACGTTCACGCTTCCACAGGACGAGGGCGAGGGCGATCGAGAGGATCCCCGCGATCAGGTCGACCGTGGGGCTCGCCGATTTCTGGTTGCTCGTCGAGACAACGCCATCGAGCGCGAACACGATGATCAACCCCGCGGCGATGCTGATCAGCATGCCGCCCGCGAGGAAAGCGGCCAGCAGCCGCTCCGGCTTGTCACGGCCGAGAAGGACGATGACCCCTGCCAGGAGGGTGGGATACACGGCGGCGGCGAGGGCCAGCAGAATGATGTTTCCCACGCCGCCATCTTTCCGGATAGGGGCCGTCCGAGCACCATTCCATACAGGTGAAGCTGCCCCGCACGTTGGCGCATTGAGTGCGGATAGAGTCTGTGTGGTGACCGCAAGCTCCGCCGGCGCGGACGCCCCGAGCGTTACCGCCGCCCCGGAAACGCGCTGGGAGGCCAGCTTCACAGAACTGTGGTGGAAGCTTGGCGCTGAAACAAAGGCAGCGATCCTGGACCTGCTGCCGCCAGACTGGTCGTTCGAAGGTAAGCGGGTGCTCGATTTCGGCAGCGGTCCGGGGCGGACGCTGCGCCAGTTTCTGGCGGAGGCCGACAGGGCAGACTTTTGGGGCGTTGACCTCGAAGCGGCCAACGTCGAGCAGCTCAGATCGACGCTCGTTCCGCCAGTGCACGCGGTGCAGTGCGGGTACGACCCACCGCTCGAGCTCGAATCGGCCTCGGTGGACCTTGCCTGGGCCATTTCCGTATTCACCCACCTGACGGACAACTCGGTCCCGTGGCTGCTGGAGCTCCATCGGCTGCTCAAACCCGGCGGGCTTCTGGTCGCCACCTACATGGGGCGGTGGGTGTCGGAATTCGTCACTGGCGAGCCATGGGATGAGGACCGGGTCGGCATGAACATGCTGCACATGAGCGGCCTCTCAGATGGCGGCGGTCCGCTCGTGCTGATCTCTGACTGGTGGCTACGAGAGCACTGGGCTAGAGCGTTCGAGGTGCTCGAGATCGCACCCCAACAACACAATCAGAGCTGGGCGCTGCTGCGAAAACGTGACGTCGCTCTGAGTGTTGACGATGTGCTGCGCCCGAGCGACGATCCACGCGAATATGCAGCTCTTCGTCACAACCTATTCCAAGTGCAGCGCGAGATCCGTTTCTACCAGCGGGCGGTCGAGGAGCTGGAACGCAAGCACGCCCACGCCTCGGACGAGCTCCGTCGCGGCTACGAAGGCTCATTGAGCTGGCAACTCACCGGGCCGTTGCGGCGAGCGGCGGGCGTAATCCGCTCCTATAGGCAACGTCGCACGCCACGGTAGGCATTCTGCCCGGGAGCGAAGAACCCCGGGCAGCAACGCGCGGTCCCAGGGACTTCTAACGGAGAGGGAGGGATTCGAACCCTCGATGGACGAAACCGCCCATACCGGTTTTCGAGACCGGCTCGATCGCCGTCTAGAGCCTATGAAATAAGGAGATTGGGCCCGGGGGGAACGAAACAGGGAACGGCATGCCGTCAGCTGATGACGGTGCGCCAGGCGTCCGCGCCGGGCAACGCCGCGCCGAACGCCACCGGCGTCGCGCTATCCGCGCGGAGCAGGGAAGCTGCCCAGTGGCGCCGGAGGCCCGTCCGACCCGGAAGCAGGTCTGGTCGTGCGGGCGAGCGAATTCGTGGCAAAGCACAAGCCAGCCTCCAGAGTCTCGGGCGGGAAGAGCGATCGTCAGCTGTCGGCCGGGGCTACCGGCCGCGCGGCCGGAGCAAGCGATTCCGGCGGACGCGCATCTGACGGCTAACGACCTCCTTTCGAACCCCGACGAGTGTGCGGCGACATGTTGTGTGGGAGACGAGAAGACGATCCACAGGCTAGTTGCGCAAGTTACTTTAGGATCTGCTACGGTTCAGGAGGTGAGCGAGAGATCCCCCGAGACCAAATCCCCAAGCGACGCAATGCGGTTGGCGATGGCGGTGACGCGGTTGCGTTCTCGGATCCGGATCGAGTCGGGATTACGTTCAACCGGTATTCCGATCTCGCAGGTGGCGGTGCTGTCGCGGATCATCGAGGAGGGGCCGACCACCGCCGCAGCCTTGGCCGCGGCCGAGCACGTCACCCAGCAGGCGATCGCTCAGAGCCTGGCCACCCTCGGGAAGCGTGGGCTGGTCACGAAGTCCCGCGACCCGGGTGACGGGCGCAAGAGCCTGGTCACCGCGACCGAATCGGGTCACGCTCTGTTGGCGAGCATCAAGGCCTCGCGCGAGGCGTGGCTCAGCCGGGCGATCGAGGCGGCCGTCACACCCGACGAGCGCGCGGCGCTCGAGACGACGATCGAGATCTTGCGGCGCATCGCAGACGTCGATCTACGGCCCGACACGGAGATGCAATGAGCACAAGCGACGCACCTGACAACGCTCACCGGACCGGTCCCGAGGGTCGAAACCGATCAACGACTACACCGGAGACAGCATGCCCGAATCACCGACAAGCATCGACCCTGAGCGCAGCGCGCTTATGGTGATGGATTACCAACCTGCTGTCCTCGGCTCGCTCAGCGACGCGGAGGAACTGCTCTCGCGCGTCGCTCAGGCGATCGCGATCGTTCGGCGCCACCGGGGGCAGGTGGGCTACGTCCGGGTTGCGTTCGACGACGCTGACTACGAGGCGGTGCCGGAGCACAGCGCGTTCGCGCCAGCGTTGGCGACCGCGCGGGCAGTGCTGCACAACGACGCCCAGACCTCCGCGATCCACGAGCGGGTGGCGCCCGAGCCCGGCGACATCATCGTGCGCAAGACCCGATTCGGGGCGTTTTCGACCACCGACCTGGCCGAGCAGCTGCGTGACCGCGCGATCACCACCCTCATTCTGGCGGGCGTCAGCACCAGCGGCGTGGTGCTTTCGACGGTTCGCGATGCCGCCGATCGCGACTACGAGGTGTTCGTGCTCGCCGACGCCACCGCCGACCCGGAGCCACGCGTGCACGGCTTCCTCATCGAACGCATCTTTCCTCGTCAAGCGCACGTGATCACGGTCGCGCAGCTCGACAGCCTCCTCTCCGGCATAGATGAGCGGTCGATATGACGCAGCTGGGCACCCCGCTACGACGCATGCTTGGGCGGCCGGACGAGCGTGGGCAGCCGTTTTCGTGGCGCTTCACGACCCCGATGTTCCTGGGGTCGGCGCTCAATCCGATCAATAGCTCCCTGATCGCGACGGCGCTCGTCCCCATCGCGCGTGGGGTGCACGTATCGGTCGGTCGAACCGTGGCATTGGTGTCGGTGTTGTACTTGGCGAGCGCGATCGCCCAGCCCACGTTTGGAAAGCTGGCTGAGGAGTTCGGGCCTCGCCGGGTGTTCCTGACTGGGATAACGTTCGTGCTCGCGGGCGGCCTGGTCGGCGGATTCGCGCACAGCCTCACGATCCTGGTGATCGCGCGCGCCCTGATCGGCATCGGCACCTCCGGTGGCTATCCGTCGGCAATGCTGATGATTCGGCGGCGCGCCGAGAGCGTCGGGATGGGCGCGCCGCCTGGTGGCGTATTGGGGGGACTGCAGATCGCCGGCACAGCTGCGGTGGCCCTGGGCCTGCCCTTAGGAGGGGTCCTGGTCAACGCCTTCGGCTGGCGCTCGGTGTTCTTCGCGAACGTGCCGGTGACGGTCGTCGCGCTCGTGCTCGGCGCCGCTTGGCTTCCTCGTGATCCGGCTCTCGCCAGCTCTCTGAGCGCACGCCAGATCGCCAGGCGGATCGACCTCACGGGCATCGGCGCCTTTGGCGGCGCGATTGCCGCCATGCTGGTCTTCCTCGACGGACTACCGCACCAACACTGGGTCGCGCTCGCGCTGGCCGCTGTGCTCACGATCGCACTCGTTGTATGGGAGCTGCGTGCCACACCGGCGTTCTTCGACGTGCGCCTTCTCGCCACCAACCTGGCTCTCAGCCGCACCTACCTACGGTTCGCACTCACCTCGCTGTGCATCTACACGGTGCTCTACGGCGTCTCGCAGTGGCTCGAAGCGGTCCGCGGCTATTCCGCCCAGGACGCCGGCCTGCTGATCCTGCCGATGGCCGCGCTCTCCGCGGTGCTCATACGACCGATCTCGCAGCGGAACCTCGTGCGCGGGCCACTGATCGCCGCCGCTGTGAGCTCGATCGCTGGAGCGATCGGGGTGCTGCTGCTCGGGACAAGCACGCCGGCCATCGGAATCATCGCGGTAACGCTGATCTTCGGAGTCACGGTGGGAACGTACGCGCCGGCCAACCAAACCGCGCTCTACACCCAGGTCGACCCCCATAAGATCGGCACTGCGGCGGGCCTGCTGCGCACCTTCGGCTACATGGGTTCGATCGGGTCCGCGGCGATCCTGAGCGTGGTGTTCCACAACCACGTCTCCGACCACGGGCTCCACGCGATCGCCGCAATCATGATCGGCGCGAGCATCATCGTGCTCCTGTTCACCCTGGCCGACCGCAGCCTCCGAAAGCCAATCGACTCTGAGGCGCCGACGAATCGTCCGCCCGCCACTCGCCGTAAACGGGAGAAAGCGATGCATCACATCCGTCCGTCCATGCGGACGCGGGAAGCGAAGGCTCAGTGATGAGCACAAACGAACCCGATAGACCTAGGATCGTTGCCGGCATAGACGGCTCGGCGTCCTCGCTCACCGCACTGGAGTGGGCCGCACATCAAGCAGACTTGACCGGATCCGCTCTGCTCGTCGTTGGGGCCTGGCATTAGCCCGCGTCGTACGCCGCCTCCGGATTCACCGACGACTACGACCCGGCGGCCGACATGCAACGCGTCGTTGACCGTTCACTGCACGCGATCCAGCACCGTCACGACACGTTCCGGGCCACCGGTCAGGTGATCGAGGGTTACCCCGGGCATACGCTCGTCGACGCCAGCCGTGACGCCGACCTCCTAGTCGTCGGAAGCCGCGGCCATGGAGAGTTCACGGACATCCTCCTCGGATCTGTCGGCATGCACTGCGCCACGCACGCCCACTGTCCGGTGCTCGTCTACCGCACCGACCGCGACAAACCGGTAACCGCGACGATCCCGCTCGATTAACCGTTCCGTACGGCTGGCGCCGGCTAGCCACATTTGCCGCTACTGCTCAAGCTAATCCCAAGCGTGAAGCAGACCGTCGGTGTCGGCTAGCTGCTAGACCGCCTGCATCTGATCGGGTCTGTCGAACAACCCGCTGCTTAGTTGGGTGCGCGAGGTGATGCCAAGTTGGGTGAACACCTTCCGCAGGTGGTAGGCGACGGTGTGCTGACTGATGAACAGTCGTGTGGGTCGCGGCGCTGATGCGCTCAGCGATCGCACTGCCCACCTTCGAGACCGTCGACCCAGTACTTCTCCAGCCAGCGCTCGAGGTCTACGAGCTCGACCGGCGTGACTTCGCCGAGGACTACCTCGTCGCTCAAGCCGAGGTCACCGGCATCCGGGTCGTTCTCTCGTTCGACCGTTCGATCGACCGCATCGATACCGTCACCCGCCGCGAGCCATAGCCGCCGTCCGAGCGCTGAGTGGCAAAGGACTCGCGCGCGCCGGCGAAGCCGGAGCAGCGCGTGGTCGCCGATGCGATCGTGAGCTCGGATGCCATGCGAAACGCGAATGCAATCGTCGCGACTGGCGCGCTCAGTTCGTGACTGCCGACCGGTAGGGGCGGAAGAACGCGCGCAGCTCCTCCGCGTAAAGCTGGGGTTCCTCGAACGGCGCGAAATGTCCGCCGCGCGCGGGCTCGGTTACGCGCACGACGTTCGCCGTGCGCTCGATCCACGCCCGCGGTGGGCGGCCGATGTCGCCGGGGAAGAGCGAGAAGCCGGACGGTACCTCGACCCGGCGGGCGAGCTGCGCGGGCGGAATCGCGGCGTTCGCGTGGTACATGCGCATGGAGGACGCGATCGTTCCCGTGAGCCAGTAGAGCGTGACGTTCGTGAGGATCTCGTCTTTCGTGAAGCTTCGTTCGACGTCGCCGTCGCAGTCGCTCCATGCCCGGAGTTTCTCGACGATCCATGCAGCGAGCCCGGCTGGCGAGTCGGTGAGGCCGAAGGCCGCCGTCTGGGGCTTCGTGCGGTGCATGGCGGCGTAGGCACCCTCGGTCGCGCCCCAGGCCGCGGCGGCCTCGATCGACGCGCGCTCGTCTGGCGAGAGGTCCGCCGGGTCGCCGGTAAAGAGGGACACGCCCGCGTCGGTGCGGTGGACCGCCGCGACCCGCTCGGGGTAGTCCAGGGCGAGGTAGCGGCTCACCTGGCCGCCGATGTCTCCGCCCGCCGCGCCGAACCGGGTGTAGCCGAGGACGCCCATTAGCTCGGCCCACAGGCCGGCGACGGCGATCGAGTCCAGGGGCGACCCGGTCGGACGGTCGGAGTACCCGTAGCCCGGCATATCGGGCACGACCACGTCGAACGCGTCGGCCGGGTCGGCGCCGTGCGCGTCGGGGTCCGTCAGGAGTGGGATCACCTTCGTGTAGCGCCAGAACGAGTCTGGCCAGCCGTGGCTGAGGATCAGCGGCAGGACGGGCTCGGCCGGCGCGGTGGCCCGGACGTGCACGAAGTGGATCCCGAGGCCGCCGAGCGGGACGCGGAAGCGTGGGAACTGTGCGAGCGCCGTTTCCTGCGCCGGCCAGTCGAACTCGTCCGCCCAGTAACCGACGAGCTCGCGGAGGTAGGCGAGGTCGGTCCCGAGCGACCAGCCCGCGTCCTCGGGCGCGTCCGGCCAGCGCGTCGCGCGCAGCCGCGCGCCGAGGCCCTCGAGCGTCGCAGGCGCGGTCGGGGCCGTGAACGGCACGGGGCGGGCCGGGGCGTCCGGCATGAGACGCAGCCTACCGGCCGCCCCGCGCTACTCCGCGAACGCCAGCGACGATCAAGGATGCCCGTGCCATTCTGAAAGGAGGGCTGAGCAACCAGAGCGGCGATCGACCTGCATCTCGCCAATAGCGGGGCTCTCCGCTTCCGACACTGGTCGCTCGCTGGGAGGGAACGCCGTCCATCACAGCACGGCTCGCGTTGACCCACGTTGACCCGCGCTTGCCCGATCGTACCGGTCTCGGGACCCTCGGCCGTAGCGCCCTAATTCCCAAGCAGGACACGGTCGCTTGAGCGAACGTCCAGGGGAACGAGCCCATGGATCCCTGTTGGCCCGCGTTGGCCCGCGCTGACCCAACGCGGCCGGCGCCGACCACCCGTGTGAGGCACGCCGCTTCATTGAAACGGCGACAGGGGCATCTAAACGGAGAGGGAGGGATTCGAACCCTCGATGGACGAAACCGCCCATACCGGTTTTCGAGACCGGCGCATTCAACCGCTCTGCCACCTCTCCGGCGTAGGCGTTCAGAACGTTAGTCGAAGGGGGCTACCGCCGCCGCGCGAAGAACTCCCGCAGGAGGTCGGCGCTCTCCTCGGCCAGCAGGCCGGACTCGACCTGCGGGCGGTGGTTCAGCTGCGGTGCATCGAGGACGTCGAGGACGCTGCCGGCGGCGCCGGCCTTCGGATCATCGGCGCCGTACACGACCCGCGGGACCCGCGCGAGCACGATCGCGCCGGCGCACATCGCGCACGGCTCGAGTGTGACGTACATGACCGCCTCGAGCACCCGCCAGCTGCCGAGCGTCCGTGCGGCCTCGCGGAGCGCGATCATCTCGGCGTGCGCGGTCGGGTCGGCCCGGACCTCGCGCTCGTTGTGGCCGGTGGCGATGACCTCGCCGTCCTTGACGATCACCGCGCCAATCGGGACGTCGTCGTGGTCGAGCGCGCGCGCGGCCTCGCGCAGCGCGAGCCGCATGAAGTACTCGTCGCGAGGAAAGAACCGCGATGTCACGGGTGACGGAATCGAGCGATACGGTGTGAGCAGGGCAACTTTGGGCGTCTGATCATGTCTTTAATGGAACTGAGTCGCGATCCGGGAGCGGCTTCCGCGATCTGTGGTTCTGTGACCCACCCTTTCAACTTCCGTCGACTCTGTGCCATGACGCTTGCCTGCGCGTGTGCGCTGGCCGCCGCCGCGGCCATTCCGCGCGCAGCGAGGGCCGCGGATTATGTCCCCGGTCAGGTCGTTGTCGGCACCACGCCCGGGCCTTTCCCATCTGTGATCGCCGACGTGGCCAATCAGACGGGAACGACGGCGGCCGCCGCCAGCGTACCCGCCCCGCAGACGCTCGTGCTGAACCTCCCGCCCGGCGTGAGCGTGACGGCCGCGGTCGCTCGTCTGCGCCACAGGCCGGGAATCTCGTACGCGGTGCCCAACTTCGTCGCCCACGCCGACGGGTTGGGTTGGATACCCGACGATCCCGGCCGCGCGCACCATCGCGGCGGGTGGCAGCGACTCCAATGGAACTTCCTGTCGACTGCCGGGGTGGACGCGCCCGGGGCGTGGGCCAACCTGCGCGCCGACCATCGTGCTGGAGGCCGCGGCGCCACCGTGGCGGTCCTCGACACCGGCATCGCCTACCGAAACTGGCACGGCTTTCGCCGCTCGCCCGATTTCAACCGCACGCGGTTCGTCGATCCCCACGACTTCGTCGCGCGCAACGGCTTCCCGCTCGACCGTGAAGGTCACGGCACGTTCGTGGCCGGGATCCTCGCCGAGAGCACCAACAACGGGATCGGTCTGACGGGGCTGGCGTACGGCGCCTCGATCATGCCGGTTCGGGTCCTCGACCGCTACGGCGACGGCAACGCGGCGACGATCGCCCGTGGCGTGCGCTACGCGGTCCGCCACCACGCTCAGGTGATCAACCTCAGCCTCGAGTTCTATCCCGACGTGACCGCCGGCGACATCCCCACCCTGATCGACGCGATCCGCTTTGCCGCCCGCCACAACGTCGTCGTCGTCGGGGCCGCGGGCAACGACTACGCGAGCCAGGTGGCGTACCCGGCGCGCGCCCCCACCGTCATCTCGGTCGGCGCGACGACGCGCGACCGCTGCCTGGCCTCGTACTCCAACGGCGGCTCCCGGCTCAACCTCGTCGCCCCCGGCGGTGGCGACGACAAGGCGCTCAGCTCCGATCCCGACTGTCATCCTGGTCGCCAGCTGCCGCCGATCTATCAGATGACGTTCTTCAGTCCGAGCCACCCTGACCGCTTCGGATACCCAGGCGGGATTTACGGCACGTCGATGTCAACGCCGGAAGTGTCGGCGACGGCGGCTCTGATCATCGCCAGCGGCATCCTCGGCCCGCACCCGACGCCTGAGCAGATCCTTGCGCGCCTCGAGCAGACGGCGCAGCCCCTGGGGACCGGCAGGCCGAACCCTGAGTACGGATGGGGGATGCTCGACGCGGCTGCGGCGACCGCACCGATCGCGGCCGCGGCGCACCGCTAGGTCGTCCGGTCGCTCACGCCAGCTTGGTGATCGCGATCACCATGCCGGCGACCACGAACACGATGATCAGGATCTGCAGCCAAATCCAGTAGCGGGGCACGACACGAAAGCTATCGTGGGGCTCGATGTCCGAGCCGCTCAGTCCCGCGCTCAAGGCCGTCAGCGACGCTGTTCTGGCTGTCGCCTCGCAGCGTTCGGTCGACGAGGTCCTGCAGCAGCTCGTCGACTCGGCCCGGGAGCTGGCGGGTGCGCGGTACGCCGCGCTCGGCATCCCCGACGGCGACGGCGGCTTCCGGAGGTTCCTGGTCTCGGGCATGAGCGACGGGTTGATCGCCGCGATGGGGCCGCTCCCGCGCACGCACGGGATGCTCGGTGCCGTGCTCGAGTCGACCGCTCCGTATCGCACGGAGGACATCCACCAGGACCCGCGCTTCAGGGGGTGGTGGCCGCGCCAGCACCCGGATATGCGGTCGTTCCTCGGGGTGCCGATCGTCGCGGAGGGCGAGGTGATCGGCTCCTTCTATCTGACCGAGAAGCGGGACGGGCCGGTGTTCGGAGCCGAGGACGAGGCTCTGATCGAGCTGCTGGCGACGCACGCGGCGATCGCGATCACCAACGCCCGGCTGTACGAGCGCAGCCGCGAGCTCTCGATTCTGTCCGAGCGCAACCGGCTGGCGCTGGAGCTCCACGACGTCGTCAGCCAGAAGCTGTTCAGCCTCGTGTTGACGGCGGAGGCCGCCGCGACCCAGCTCGATCGCGATCCCCTGGCGGCGCGCCAGCAGGTCGAGCGCCTCGGCGTGATCGCCCGTGAAGCGCTCGATGAGCTGCGGTCGCTGATCTTCGGCCTGCGCCCACCCGACCTCCAACGCGACGGGCTCGAGGGCGCGCTCCGCAAGGAGGTCGAGATGCTCCGCGGGGTCCACGGAGTCGAGATCGAGCTCATCTGCGATGGCGGAGTCGACGGCGGCGACGACGCCCGCGAGCTCACGGTGTTGCGGATCGTCGACGAGGCCCTCCACAACGCGCTCCGCCACGCCCGGGCTCGGCACATCCGCGTGCGGCTGACCGACAGCGGAATCGAGGTCACCGACGACGGCGTCGGGTTCGAACCGGAGCGGCCGGAGCTTCGCTCCCAGCACCTCGGGTTGACCTCGATGGAGGAGCGTGCGCGAGAGCTCGGCGGCAGGATCGAGATTCGTTCGGCACCCGGGGTTGGGACGAGCGTGCTGCTCAAGGTCAGCCGGTGATCCGGGTTCTGCTCGTAGACGACCACGCGGTCGTGCGCGAGGGGCTCCGGGCGTTCCTCGAGCTCCAGGATGGGATCGAGGTCGCCGGCGAAGCGGGGGATGGGGAGGAGGCGGTCGCCGAAGCGGCTCGCCTGCGGCCCGACGTGATCCTGATGGATCTGGTGATGCCCAAGCTCGACGGCGTCGGAGCGATGCGGCGGCTCCGTGAATCGGTTCCGTCCGCCCGCGTGGTCGTGCTGACGAGCTTTCTCGAGGACGATCGGCTGCTCCCCGCGATCCAGGCCGGCGCCGCCGGCTACCTGCTCAAGAACACTGAGCCCGCCGAGCTCGCGCGGGCGCTCCGCGCCGCGCACGCCGGCGAGGCGATCATCGACCCGACCGTCGCGGCGCGGCTGGTGAGCGCGCTCGCCGATGGTCCGCGGGCGGCGCGCGACGAGCGCGATCAGCTCACGCGACGCGAACGCGAGGTGCTAGAGCTGATCGTGCGCGGGCGATCGAACAAGCGGATCGCGTTCGAGCTGGGGATCGCCGAGAAGACGGTCAAGGCCCACGTCGGGCACGTGCTCGCGAAACTCGGAGTCACCGATCGGACGCAGGCGGCGCTGCTCGCGGTCCGCGAGGGTCTGGTCACGGATCCGTAACAAGGTCTTAGGACCAATTACCGCTGGTAACCGCGACCGGCATGGTCCTAGCTTTCGTGTCATGCCAACAGCGATCATCACAGGAGCCTCGCGGGGCCTCGGGCTGGCGCTCGCCCGGGCGCTCGCGCAAAGACAATGGGCGCTCGTTCTGGGCGCACGCGGCACCGCCGATCTCGAGCGCGCCGCGCGTGAGCTCGGGGCGATCACCGACGTGGTCGCCGTTCCAGGCGACGTCGCCGACCCCGCGCACCGGATGGCGATCGTCCACGCCGCCGGGCAGGAGATCGACCTGCTCGTCAACAACGCCAGCATCCTTGGTCCGAGCCCTCAGCCGGCGCTCGCGCAGTATCCGCTCGCGGTGCTGGAGGAGGTCTACCGGGTCAACGTCTTCGCACCGCTGGCGCTGGCGCAGCTCGTGCTGCCCCGCGTGCCGGACGGCGGCGCGATCATCAATGTGACCTCTGATGCTGCGGTCGAGCCCTACGACGGGTGGGGCGGGTACGGGTCCTCGAAGGCGGCACTCGAGCAGCTGGGCGCGATCCTCGCCGCTGAGGAGCCGTCGATCCGCGTCTACACGGTGGACCCGGGCGACATGCGCACGCGAATGCACCAGGAGGCGTTCCCCGGCGAGGACATCTCCGACCGCCCACCCCCCGAGGAGAGCGTCCCCGGGCTCCTGGCGCTGATCGAGGGCGAGTTGCCGAGCGGCCGCTACCGCGCCCGGGAGCTGGCGCTCCCCGATGGAGTCCTCGCGTGAACGCGCTCGCGTTTGAGCTGCCGAGTGCCCTCGAGGCGCGCGAGCCGCCGGAGCAGCGCGGCGTCTCCCGCGACGCGGTCAGGCTGCTCGTCGCCACCAGATCGGACGGCGAGATCGACCATCGGCGGTTCGTCGACCTTCCCGCCATCCTGGACCCGGGCGACCTGCTCGTCGTCAACGTGTCGGCCACGTTGCCGGCCGCGCTCGGTGCGACGCGCGAGGATGGGTCGCGCGTGCGCGTGCACTTCTCGACACGCGCTCCGCGACTCGACGACAGCTGGCGCGTCGTCGAGGTCCGCAGCGCCGACGGCTCGCGGCCGCGGGGCGGCCACACCGGTGAGCGGCTGGCGCTCGACGGGGGTGCGGCTCTGCAGCTGGTCGCGCCGTATGCGTCAGGCGCGCGCCTGATGCTCGCACGCTTCCAGGGGCCCGGCGCCGTGGAGCATTACCTCGCCCGCCACGGCACTCCGATCCGCTACGGCCACACCCGACGCGGCTGGCCGCTGCCCACCTACCAGAACGTCTACGCCACCGTCCCCGGAAGCGCCGAGATGCCGAGCGCGGGCCGGCCGTTCACGGCCGAGCTGATCACGCAACTCGTGGCGCGCGGCGTGCTGATCGCGCCGCTCACGCTGCACACTGGCGTCTCCTCGCCGGAGCGCCATGAGGCTCCGTTCCCCGAGCAGTTCTCGGTCCCGGCCGCCACCGCCCGTTTGGTCGCCGCGACCCGGGAGTGGGGTGGGCGTGTGATCGCCGTCGGCACCACCGTCGTCAGGGCGCTCGAAACCGCCGCTGCCGGGGATGGCACCGCGCGCCCCTCGGAGGGCTGGACGGGACTCGTGATCACCCCGGAGCGCGGCCTGGCCGTCGTCGACGGCATGATCACCGGCTGGCACGAGCCCGAGGCGTCGCATCTGCAGATGCTCGAGGCGATCGCCGGCCACGACCTCCTCGAGCGCTCCTACGAGTCAGCGCTCGAGTGCGGCTACCTGTGGCACGAGTTCGGCGACAGTCACCTGATCCTGCCATGAGGCAGGCCACGGAGATCTTGGGCCAATAGCGCCCAAGATCTCGATCGAAGCACCTACGCCAGCACTCGCACCGCGAATCGGACCGGCACGGCGCGGGCGACGATCAGCACCGGCGCGATCGACTCCTCGATCGCGTTCTGCGCCCGGGCGCTGATCGTGACGTAGCCCGGGCGCCCCTCCGAGCGCGACCCGACCACGAGCAGGTCGATGTTGCGCAGCTCGCGGGTCACCTCGGCGTCGAGCTGCTCGGCGAGCTCGCCGGCGGTCTGGTTGGCCGCCTGGTCGTCGGGGTCGGCGAGCAGTCCCACGCGCCCGAACTGCGGACCGCCGTTCAGCCGGTAGTTCGCCGGCGCGATCGCGACCGCCGCGGGACCGCCCTCGAGCAGGCTCAGCGCGGAATGTTGCGGCGCCACGTGTCCCGGGGCCGTACGGTAGTCGGAACCGAACACGACGATGTCGGCGTGCTCCTGCTCGGCGAGCCACCGCAGGCCGGCGCCGGTCGATGCGCTGAGCACCACTCGCTTCGAGACGTCGAGGTCGCCGAGCCAGCGGGCGCCGCGGTCGAGCAGCGTCTCGGCCTCGCTCTTCTCCAGCATCTCCAGGTCGCGGCGCGTCTGCGTCGTGTGCCGAACGTAGGCAAGGGTCAGGGTCGTCCCTGCGTCCGCGAGTACACGCGCCAGCGCCAGCGCGTCCAGGTCGTTGAGCGTGTCGTCGTAGGAAACGATTGCGGTGGGGGCCATCGTGCTTCTCCGGTCTTCCGTGGGTGTCGTCGTCGGTCCTTTCGCCACGAGAATTCCATTCGCCTGCTATCAGCACTAGTGAAGTTCGTCATCCTTTGTATAAGCTTTGCTTATGCTGAACCTGGGTCGGCTGAGAGTCCTGTGCGAGGTCGTCTCGCGGGGCTCGTTCTCGGCCGCCGCCGAGTCGCTGGCCTACACGCAGTCGGCGGTCTCGCAGGCGATCGCGCGCCTCGAGGCGGAGACAGGCACCGAGCTCGTCATCCGGGACCGCCGCGGGGTACGGCCCACCGCGGCCGGCGCCACGTTGATCGACCACGCCGAGACGATCTTCGCGCAGGTCGAGGCCGCTGAGGCGGACCTCGACGCGGTCCTGGGGATTCGCGCGGGACGGCTGCGGGTGGCGTCGTTCCCGTCGGCGGGCGCGACGCTGATGCCGCTTGCGGTGGCGACATTCCGCGAGCGACACCCCGGCGTTGAGCTGACGCTCGCCGAGGGCGAACCGGAAGAGATCGGACCTCGGCTGCGCGCAGGCGAGTTCGACCTGGCGCTGCTGTTCGAGTTCCCCGGCGTCCGCGAACGTCCCGGAGTCGGGTTGCGAAACGTCGCCTTGCTCGAGGACCCGATGCACGTCGCCCTGCCGGGATCCCATCCGTTGGCGCGAAAGCCGGCGCTGAGGCTGGAGGACCTGCGCGACGAGGACTGGGTGCAGACCTCCGCCGCCAGCCCCTGCGCCCGGCACGTGGTCCGTTCCTGCGTGGCCGCCGGGTTCGAGCCTCACGTCACGTTCGAAAGCGATGACTACGAGACCGTGCAGGGGCTGGTCGCCGCCGGGGTCGGGGTCGCGTTGATCCCACGACTCGCGCTTACACGCGTCCACTCCGGGATCGTCGTCCGCGAGCTGGCGCCCCGCAGCCCCGCCCGCAAGGTCATCGCCGCAACGGTGCCGGGAGCGGGAGCCGCGCCGGCGGCGAAGACGATGATCCGGATCCTCGTCGACGTGGCCGGCCGCTACCGCGAGGCCTGAGCTCGCACGACCACGAACCACGGCGAGGCATGGAGCACCTCGCCGTCCAGCTCGTCGGCGAGCCCGCCGGCCTCGAAGTAGCGCTTGAACACCTGGAATCGGGAGCCGTCGTTGAGCTTGCGCTCCTGCCATTCCACGAGTTCGTGGTCCGGGCGCACCGCGCTGTCGACGACGACCAGCTCGGGCGCGACCCGGCGCGCCTCGCCGAGGAACCGCTCCCGGTCGACGGGCTCGAGGTGTCCGTAGAAATGACCCGTGAATGCCCGGTCGAACGCGTCATCCGCGAACGGCAGCTCTAGGGCATCTCCGGCGAGAAACGTTCCGCCGGGGACGCGGTCGGCGGCGATCGCGACCATCCGCTCGCTCTGGTCGAGGCCGGTGACCTCGCCCCTCAGGTGCTGCGTCAAAAAGCCCGTGCCGCAGGCGACGTCGAGCGTCCGGGCCGGCGGCAGCGCGCCCACCGTCCGGGTCAGCGCCACGACGGCCTCGTCCCAGCCAGGACGGTCGCGGTCGGCGAACAGTCCGTGCCCGAGGTACCACTCGTCGTATTCGGGAGCGCGGGTGTCGTAGTACTCCTTCATGCTTAACGGAGTGAACCAGGAACGGCGACTGGTCTTCGGTGATGTTGCCGAGCTCTACGAGCGGGTGCGCCCGTCGTATCCGGAGGCGCTCGTCGACGACGTCGTCGAGCTCTCCGGTGTCGCCCGATCGGGACGGGCGCTCGAGGTCGGGGCGGGGACCGGCAAGGCGACGCGGTTGTTCGCCGCGCGCGGCGTGCGGGTGCACGCGATCGAGCCAAGCGCCGGCATGGCCGCCGTCGTGCGGCAGACGTGCGCCAGTTACGCGGGCGTGACGGTGCAGGAGACAGACTTCGAGCGATTCGCGCCGGGTGCCAGGCGGTTCCGGCTGCTGTTCTCAGCGCAGGCGTGGCACTGGATCTCCCCCGAGGTGCGCTACGTCAGGGCGCGGGAGGCGCTCGAGCCCGGCGGTCTGCTCGCGCTGTTCTGGAATCGGCCGCTGTGGGAGGCGACGCCGTTGCGCGCGGAGCTGATCGAGGCCTACGGCCGCGCCGATGCCGCCTGGGATCTGGACGGGGAACTGGATCCCATGCATCCCGTCGCCGAGACCAGCCATGACCCGGATGGATGGCTACGGGAGATGGCTCGCGTCGAGGGGTTCGACGAGCCGCAGACACGCCTGTATGGCTGGTCGTCGACCTACTCGACGGACGACTATCTCCAGCTGCTGCAGACCCATTCCGGCCACATCGTGAGGCCGGAGATCGAGCGGCGCGCGATCCTCGACGAGGTGGGCGAGGTGATCGACCGCAACGGTGGGTCGATGCGCCTGGAGATTGGAACGATGCTCTGTCTGGCGACCGCGGTCTGACGATGGCCGCAGCCGGAGATCCGGGGACCGAAGCCAAGCTGGGTTCCAAGGTCTGTCTCGGAGACCATGTGGCGCTGCTCGGGAGCTGCTCCTGGACCGACCGGACGCTCGTGCAGGACGGCGACTGGTATCCGAAGAAGACGATGAGCGCCGAGCAGCGGCTCCGCTACTACGCGGCTCAGTTCCCGCTGACCGAGATCGATTCGACGTACTACGCGCCGCCGGCCGAGCAACAGGCGCGGCTGTGGGCGGAGCGGACGCCCGACGGCTTTCGCTTTGACGTCAAGGCCTACTCGCTGCTCACCGGTCATCCGACGCGGCCGAACAGCCTATGGCGCGATCTGCGCGAACAGCTCCCGCCGGACGTCGCGGAGAAACGGAACGTCTACGCCAGCCACCTCCAACCGGAAGCGCTCGCGGAGGCGTGGCGGCGCTTTGAGCACGCGCTGCGACCGCTGCACGAGGCGGGCAAGCTCGGCGGCGTGCTGTTCCAGTACCCGCCGTGGTTCGTGCCGCGCCGCGAGAACCGCGCCGAGATCGACGCCCTGCGCGAGCGACTGCCGGACTATCGGATCTGTGTCGAGTTCCGCTCGCCGATGTGGCTGGCCGAAGAGCGCGACCGCGAGCGCACGCTGAGCACGCTCGAGGACCACGGGCTGGTGTTCGTCTGCGTCGACGCGCCGGCAGCCTCCGGCTTGCCGAGGCTGATGGCGAGCACGAACGACCAGCTGGCCGTGGTCCGCTTCCACGGTCGCTCCGACAGCACATGGTCTGACACCTCACGGTCGGCGGCCGAGCGGTTCCGGTATCTGTACACGGAGAGCGAGCTGGAGGAGCTGACGGCGCCGATCGCCGAGTTGACGCAGCAGACTCGCGAGACTCACCTGCTGATGAACAACTGCTACCGCGATTACGCCGTTCGCAACGCCGCCGAGCTACGAGATCTCCTCGAGCACTACGGCGAGGGGGATGCTCGCTGATGGCCAACGATGGGGTGGTCCGTGGCGATGACGGCGTCACCCGGTGCTGGTGGGGCGATTCCGCTCCCGAGTACCGGGCCTACCACGACACCGAGTGGGGCTTCCCAGTCGCCGAGGACAGGCGGCTGTTCGAGAAGCTCAGTCTCGAGGGGTTCCAGGCCGGCCTCTCGTGGCTGACGATCCTGCGCAAGCGGGAGGCGTTCAGGCGCGCGTTCGCTGACTTCGACTTCGAGCAGGTCGCCCGGTTCGGCAAGCGGGACGTCACGAGGCTGCTGGCCGACGCATCGATCGTGCGCCATCGGGGCAAGATCGAGGCCGTTATCAACAACGCGCAGCGCGCCATTGACCTGGTCGGGACAGAGGGCTCGTTGGCGGCGTACGTCTGGGGATTTGAGCCGGAGCCGCGAGCCTCGATGGACCGAGCCACGCTCGCCGAGCTCGCCCACACCACGGAGTCCCACGCGCTCGCCCGCGATCTCAAACGGCGGGGCTGGCGGTTCGTCGGTCCGACGACGGTTTACGCGTTCATGCAGGCGATGGGTCTGGTCGACGACCACCTCGACGGTTGCGACGCCCGAGAGCAGGTTGAGCTGGCGCGCGCGAAGTTCGCCCGGCCATCGTAGGCGCCCTAGGGGGCGGGGAACCGGGACGATGACTCGGGTGATCACCCGAAAGAGAGGATGCGCCGACCGAGGTCTCGTCTACCTTTTCGCTCGTGGACGAGTCCGTGAGCAACGAGCCGACCGAGCCGACCGAGCCCGCGGCCACGGAGCCAACCGAGCCTGCGGCCACGGAGCCAACCGAGCCTGCGGCCACGGAGCCAACCGAGCCCGCGGCGACGGCCGACTCCGAGGCCTCCGGCAAGTCGGGGGGGAGACACAAGTGGGGCGTGCGTGTGCTGCTCGCGCTGGCAACCCTCCTCACGATCTTTGCGACCTTCGCCGTGTTCGCGAACCGCCAGGTCCTCGACGCGAACAACTGGTCGAGCACGAGTACCGAGATGCTCGCCCACCCCGCGATTCGGACCGCGCTTTCGGAGTATCTCGTCAACCAGGTCTACGCGAACGTGAACGTGGCCGGCGACCTGGAGGGCGCGCTGCCGCCGGCGCTCAAGCCGCTGGCCGGACCAGCCTCCGGCGCCCTGCGGGGGGCCGCCCAGAACGTTGCGGACCAGGTGCTCGGGCTGCCACGAGTGCAAGACGCGTGGCGGGCAGCCAACAAGGTCGCCGCCCAGCAGTTCATCAATATCGTGGAAGGCAAGTCCAATGCGGTGAAGTTGCAGGGCAACCAGGTGGTCCTGGATCTGCGACCGATCATGATCGACGTCGCCGACACGGTCGGGCTTCCGTCCTCGCTGGTCGAGAAGGTGCCGCCGGGCGCGGCGCAGCTGAAGGTCCTCAAGAGCGATCAGATCAAGACCGTGCAGAACGCCGTAAAGCTCGTCCGCGGCCTCGCGATCATCCTGCCGGCGATCGCCCTGATCCTGTTCGCGCTCGCAGTCTGGTTCTCCGAGGGCCGTCGGCGTCACGCGCTGTTCTTCGTCGGCGTCGACCTGTTGGTCGCAGGAATCTTCGTCCTCGTCGCCCGGAACCTCGGGGACCATTACGTGACCACCAAGCTGGCCCAAGGCGAGTCCGTCAGGCCGGCGGTCAACGCCGCGTACACGATCGGCACCGACATGCTCAGGGACATCGCCGGGGCCGTGCTCCTGTTCGGCATCGTCATTCTGTTCGCGGCGGCGCTGGCCGGACCCAAGCGGCCGGCGGTGGCGATCCGCCGAGCCACCGCGCCGTGGCTCCGCAACCGCCCCGGCGTGGCCTATGGGGTGCTCACGGTGATCCTGCTCCTGATCGTCCTGTGGGGACCGATTCCGGCCACCAGGAAGGTGATCCCCGTGCTGATCATCTTTGCGCTGGCATTCCTCGGCTTGCACGCGCTCCGGGTCCAGACGGCCAAGGAGTTTCCCGAGACGAACGAGGGTGACACGTCACATGCTCTGCGCTCGCGGGCTTCCGGAGCCGTGGACTCGGTGAGGCGACGGACCAGCCACGCACTCGCAGCAGGATTCGGATCCGTCGGAGGACAGGCTCCAGCGCCTGGAGCGGCTCTCGGCGATGCACGACTCGGGGAGTCTCACCGACGAGGAGTTCGCCGCAGAGAAGGCGAGCGTCCTCGGGAGCTGATCCGCCGGCGTCAGGGGTTGCGCGCCGGCGCCGGGCCGGTCGCGGGAGGAGGCACAGCATCGGCCGTCCGGGCCGCGCTCACCTCAGCCTCGATCGCCGTCGGCCTGGATCGCCGGCTCCGCCGCCACCGGCGGCACGACATCCTCGCGCTCCCAGCGCACGACGGTGCCGGCGGCGCGATCGTGGTATCCGCGGCGCCGGTCGTCGAACAGCACGGGAATGAAGCCGGCGCCGAGCGGGATGGCGCACACGACCATCGCGAAGAAGCGGAGCACGGCATAGCGGAACTTGACCGCGCCACCTGACTCAGACACGACCCGGATGCCGATCAAGCGGTCGCCCGGTGTCTGGCCCGTGATCGTCCAGAACGTGGAGAAGTACACGGCGAGCCACACGAACCAGCCGAGGGCGCCCGCGAGGATGCCCGCCAGCTCGACGCTGCCGCTGAACCCCAGCGCCGACCGGATCTGCGCCGAGGACCGCGAGAGTGACCACCGCGAGGAGGTTTGCGATGCCGAGATCGATCGCGATCGCGATCGCGCGGGTCACGAGGCCGGCATACACAGTCGGGGCTTGGTCTTCGGTCACTCGTCCTTCGCCTGCTGCCCGCGCCCCCGCCTGATGATGGACCGCGCAAAGCGCTCGACCGCGAGGTCAGCCACGACGGTTTTGGAGCGCATGCCGTCGGCGACATCCCCGGCCATCCCGGCCGTCTGATGCGCCAGCGCCGAACGCAGCTCGGGTGATCGGGTCACCCGCTCGAGGATCTGCTGGAACTCATGGCTTTCCAGCAGGCGCGCGACCAGCTCGTCCAGCATCCGGCTGTCCATGACCCGACCGATGATGCGCTCGAGCCCGGGCTCGTCGAGGGTGTTCGTGATCAGCTCGTCGGTCGCTGGGTGGTTGATCACGACCGTGATCATGCGGTCGAGCGCGCCGGTGGCCAGGAGGCGGTCCACGATTGCGTCGGCGATACCGGACGCGAACAGCTGATCGACGACGTCCGCCGCCGCGTTCGCCACAGCGCGCGAGCGAGCGTCCGCATTCTCCGCGAACCTGCGCCCGTCGCGCTCGAGCGACGCGGCGACGCCGTAGGTCCGGTTGCGGACCGGAGCAGCGATCGGTGAGCGCCACACCCGTGCCGCCGGACGCGTGGCGAGGTGGGCGGCCTTTGCGCCGACCGACAGAGCGGAGCGGGACCGCTCCTCGCCGACCGCGACGACGCCGAGCACCGCATATCGAAACGAGGGCTCTTGCACCCGATCAGCATTGACCATCAGGCGCCCGGGGTCAACCCGGGCCACCCGTTTGGGGTTAAGCGTTCAGCGCTCCCCCATGTGGTCGATGCAGACGGTGGCAGCGAGGATCAGCGCTTGATCCTCGCCCGGCGCGACCTCGATGCCGTACGTCTCGCGGACACGGAACCACCGCTTGGAGATCTCGGCGACCGTGTCGCCGTCGCGCTCGATCTCGTACTCATGGTCGACGATGTTGCCTTTCGCGCTGAGCTCGCCGCCATCTTTGACGTCGATCGAGAACCGGTCGCGGAACGGAGTGATCAGCGCCTTCTTGATCGTCGCCACGGTGTCCCCGTCGCGCTCGATCTCCATCGTGTCGCGGACGCGGATGGCTTTCTCCTGGATCTTGAACAGCTCATCCCCCGACGGGCTTTCGAGGATGAACGTGCTTCTGGCCCGCATCGCCTTGCCGTTGACCTTGAACGCACGCTCGCCGTCGGCGGTCTCGATCCAGAAGTCGTCTCCGATTGCGAAGATCTTCTCTCGCATCTGATAGCGGGTTCCGCTCGGTTCGTCGTCTCTACGTAGGAATCCCATCGCCATTCCCTTCATCGTTGACTGGTGACCGTCTCCATCGTCGTGCGGGTTAGGGCGACGGCCGAGCGCGCCTCAACCTCGTAGGGGTTCTCCCAATAGCCTCGTCGGTCGCCCCAAAACGTCGACGGCTTGACGTATGACATCCACAGACGAACCCACTCGTGCTGACCTTGCCAGACGTGTACAGCCTCGTGGGTGATCAGCTCCTCGTCAACCCGCGCGAGGGGCTCGCGCAACAGGATCATGCTCCAGATCGTGTAGCCGTCGAAGCGCCGAAACCACGGCAGCCGGAACAGCCACGGGGCGCTGAGGATGCGCACGCGCCGCAGGTCGAGTCGGCGCGGATAGAGCGCAAGTGGCTCGATGCGCCGCCATGCCCGCTCGATTGCCGCCCGCTCGGCCGGGGTCTGTGGCGCTAGCAGCATTGACGGTCCAGGCTCATCTCGGCTCGAAGACGTGCTCCTCCCAGCCACCGCTGCGCTGGTAGCCGACCTCGGCGTAGATCTTGTTCGAGGTGGGGTTGGTCAGATCGGTGAACAGCATGCACCTCGTTGCCCCGGCGCCAAGCGCGCGACGTGACGCAGCGGCGACCGCGCTGCCAGCGTACCCCCGGCGGCGGAAGTCGGGCGGGGTGTACACCGGCCCGACCCGCACCACGCCGGCGACGGGTGGAGTGACTCCCACCATCGAGACCGGCTGCTGGTCCTCCCACACGAGCAGCCGCCCGTGGTCGAGCCTCGCGTCGACCATCGGCTCTGCCTGTTCGGCCGCGGCGACGCCCGCCTCATAGTTGAACGCGCGCGTCCAGTCGACGAGCAGCCGCCGCTCGGCGCGGTCCGCGGGACGGAGCTCCCCGGCGGCCAGATGCGGCGGGTCGCGAACCTGTTCGAGCCAGTGCATCGCCTCCTCCATCCGGCGCGACGTCGTCCCGCCCGTCTGTTCGGCCCAAGCCGCCGCGATCGCCCGCGCGCTCACCGTCACGCCGTCCACACCGGGCAACTCGGGATCCTCGGCGATCCACGTCCGCACCAGCTCACCCGCGTGCTCGCCATCGATCTCGCTCGCGAGCAGAAACCACGGCGGCGTGCGCAGGCCGGCAAATCTCACCTCATCCTCGCCGTCGACGGCGTACACGAACAGCGCCTCGGGGTGCCTGCCGTCGAGGATGTTGAGCAGGACGGTGGCGATCACATTGCGCTCGATCCGCCGCCTTCAGGAAGTCGCCGACGCGCGAGTCGAACTCCCGAGGGTCGCGCGTGAGAACGAAACGCATGTCACGGATGATCGCGGACCAGGGCCTAAGATTGCTGCCGTGCGACGCGAGGAACTGCAGGCGCTGCAGGCGCCACTCAAGGAGCGCTACGTCGAGGACGCGGATGCCGCGCGGCTCACGCTGTCGGCGACCGGCGCGCTCGGGGAGGGAGTCTCATGCTCGGTGCAGACCGGGCGCGAGATCGCCCAGGCCGGGCTACACCCGCTGACCGGTGGCGACGGGAGCCTGCTGTGCTCGGGCGACATGCTGCTCGAAGCGCTCGTGGCCTGCGCCGGGGTCACGCTGAGCGCCGTCGCTACCTCGATCGGGATCGACGTCCGCTCGGGACGCATACGCGCGGAGGGCGACCTCGACTTCCGCGGCACCCTCGGAGTAGACAGGGAAGCACTCGTGGGTTTCTCGGCGATCCGCCTGTCGTTCGAACTCGACACCGACGCCGACGAGGAGCAGCTGGCGACGCTCTGCCGGCTGACCGAGCGGTACTGCGTCGTCTATCAAACGCTCGTCAGGGGACCCGAGCTCTCGACCACGATCAGCCCCGGGCTCGCGACGCAGGTCTGACGAGTCACTTGACCGGGGGCGGGTGGCCATCGGCCGTCGCCGACAGCCCCGGATCCCAACTGCACACCTCGCATGCGTATCTGAACGCCGAGTGAGCGAACTCGAGCGCGCTGGCGTGCGGGTCGGCCGCTGTCCGGACGTCGCTCCAGTCGAGGAGATATTCGCCGAGCGCCGGCTCCCACCGCGCGGCCGCAGGCGCGACGCTGCCGGTCTCGAACCCCGCCGGCGCCGGGTGGGCGAACGCGTAGAACGCGGCTTTCGCGTATCGCGGGTCGCCTGGCCACCAGCCGATCGCGACCTCCTGAGCGTCCATCGCGTTGCGCATGATGAAGTCGTCGGATGGCGGATCGGCCGGAAGTCCGGAGAAGAGGCTGACCGCCAGGTCAAACGATCCCCACCAGGCGTTGACCGGGGTCGAACGCCCCCGGTACGGCGCGCGGAACGCGGCGAGCACCAGCGCGGCCTGCGTCGCGGCGGCGAAGTACGGCGCGACCCATGCCGGATCGTACTCGGCGTGCTCGTCGTCCTCGTCGAGCGGGACGGTCCACGGGACCTCCTGCGGCTTGGGGTCGATCGTGACCTCGCCGCCGAGACGGCGGACCGCGTCGAGCACGCCCCGCGTGACGTCGCCGACCGCTCGGTTGGGAGTCAGCGCCACCCGCTCGACGCCGCCGGCGCTGTGTTCGACGAGCGCCTGGTGCGCCCGCAGGTCGAGCGCCACCACGACTGCCCCGGATCCGTCCGGCGTCGGCAGTGGAAGCGTCTCCCAGCCGCGCGCGGTCAGCCGCAGCGCTGCGTGCTGAAGCTCAGGCTCGGGCGGGGCCAGTGCCACCGCGAGCTTGCCGAGCAGCTGAGTGTGGGCGTGGAGCGTGTCGCAGGTCGGCGCCCACTCGTCATAGGAGAGTTGTGGCCACTCGGATGCCATTCGCCCACGCTATCAGCGAGGCCCGTGCGGACGTGCGACAGTCGTGTCGCGAACCGAAATTGAACGTCGAGAGGTGACCGATGAGCGACATGGCCTCACCCACGCAACCTGTCTCGCCCTCCGAAGCCGCGCGGTGGGTGAAGCGCGCCGCCGACAGCGTCAACCATCCGCTGACCCGAGCGCTGCTGGTGCTGACGCTCACCACGGGTCTGGTCGACGGCGTCAGCTATCTCGGTCTCGGCCGGGTGTTCACCGCGAACATGACAGGCAACATCGTTCTCCTCGGCTTCGGAATCGCGGGTGCCGCGGGCCTCCCGGTGCTCGCGCCGCTGGTCTCGCTCGGCGCCTTCCTCGTCGGCGCCGGCGCCGGCGGCGTGCTCGCCAGGCGAGTTGGGGACCGCCACTCGGTGCATGTCGCACGCGCCCTCGCCATCGAGGTGTCGTTCATCGGCGTGGCGGCCGTCTTCGCTGCTGTGGTCACGATCCGGCCCGACGCCCTATCCGGGGATATCGTGATCGCGCTTCTGGCCTTCGCGATGGGGGTCCGAAACGCGACGGTCCGGCGCATCGGCGTCCCCGACCTGACGACGACCGTGCTCACGATGACGCTGACGGCGCTCGCGGCGGACTCACCCGTTGCCGGAGGCTCGGGAAAGGGCGAGGCACGCCGGATTGCCGCCGTGCTCGCGATGTTCTCCGGGGCGCTCGCCGGTGCACTGCTGCTGAAGACGAGCCTCGTCCTGCCGCTTGCCGTCGCCGCCGCGCTCGCGCTGGCCACATGGCTGATCTACGTGCCTGCTGCCAGGCACGCGTAGTTATCGCTGATCGCTTCCACGCGTTGATCGCGACGCAGCGCGCGCGATCAGCTGCCCCTAGCGCCGCTCGGGGGCGCGGGCTAAGGTAGCAGCAGCGAATGTCCGCCCTAGCTCGAGCTGACGGCCGGATTCCGACGAGCCTCGTCGGCTCCTACGCCCAGCCGAGCTGGCTGATCGACCGGGAGCGGCTGCGCGACCGGTTCCCGCCGCGTGTACGGGCGACCGAGCTGTGGCGCGTCGATCCTCGCTATCTGGAGGAGGCGCAGGACGACGCGACGCTGCTGGCGATCGGGGATCAGGAGCGGGCGGGCCTGGACATCATCACCGACGGCGAGATGCGTCGCGAGAGCTACTCGAATCGATTTGCGACGGCGCTCGATGGGGTCGACATCGATACGCCCGGCACCGCGCTCGACCGCAGCGGCCATCCGAACCCGGTCCCTCGCGTCACGGGTCCGATCGCCAGGCGGCACCCCGTCCAGGTGCGAGACCTCGAGTTCGTGCGCGCACACACGAGCAAGCCGGTCAAGATCACGGTGCCCGGCCCATTCACGATGTCCCAGCAGGCGCAGGACGACTTCTATGGCGCCCGCGACGCACTCGGCGCCGCCTATGCACTCGCCGTTCGAGAAGAGATCGTCGACCTGTTCGCCGCCGGCGCTGACATCGTCCAGATCGACGAGCCCTACATGCAGGCGCGTCCGGAGGCGGCGCGGGCCTACGGCGTCGATGTCTTAGGCGAGGCGATCGGCGGCATCGATGGGACGATCGCTGTCCACATCTGCTTCGGCTACGCGGCGATCATCCACGATCGGCCGAGCGGGTACTCGTTCCTGGGCGAGCTGGCAAAGACCAGCGCCGACCAGGTGTCGATCGAGACGGCACAGTCGGGCCTCGACCTGGCGGTGCTCGAGTCGCTTCCCGACAAGACGATCATCCTCGGCGTGCTCGATCTCTCGACTGACGAGGTCGAGACCCCGACCACGGTCGCGGAGCGGATCCGCCGCGCGTTCCCTTACGTGCCCGCGGGCCGGCTCGTGGCGGCGCCCGACTGCGGAATGAAGTACCTGTCCCGCGAGGGCGCGTACGGAAAGCTGGAGGCGCTGGCGGAAGGCGCTCGCCTCGCGGCGAGCTGATGACCGCTGCGCCTCGCGGAGAGCTGACGCCTATTGCACCTTGCCGCGCGCGGCCACCGGCCATACGGCTTCGACGCGCCCCTGTCGATGCGCGTAGAGCGAATCGTGGAGGTTGATCGTCGTGTCGATGTGGGACGGCTGGAGCGTGACCCGGTCGCCCACACGGAGCTCGCGTCGCGCCGGCCCGTCGGCAGGCGTCAGTACGCCGTGCTCGTCGCCGGCGTGAACGTACGACCATCCCGGCGCGTCGAGCAGCCGGGCAGGCCCCGAGTCGTTTGAGAGCGTCTTCAGCCCAGCGTCGAGGACCGCACGGTCAGGCGCGGGCCGGCTGATCACCGTCGCCAGCGCGGTGAGCGAGGGGCGGTAGGGAAGGCCGCCCGTATCGGAGTAGTCGGCGTCCATGAACACGAACGACCCGGGCTGGACCTCGGTAACGACTTCGTGTGCCGAGCAGAACTCCGCGGTCCCGGTGCCGCCGGTCGTCACTACGTCAATGGTGTGGCCACCCGCGCGCAGTTCGCGCACCGCCTGCTCCAGGCGCCCCATCGAGATGTCGCAGCGCCGGCGACGCTCATCCGCGGCGCGGATGTGTTGCAGATTGCCCTCATACCCCTGCACCCCGACGAGCGCGAGCTGCTCTAGTTCTCTGAGACGGTCGGCGAGCGCGAGCGCGTCTTCGGGGGCGACCCCGCACCGGTCCTGTCCGACGTTCACGTCGACGAGCGTCTCCAGCGGCCGCGCCAGCCCGGCGTCGATCGCGGATGCCCCCTCCCATGAATCGACGACGATCCGGATCCGCGCCTCTGGCCAGCGGGATGTCAGCTCGGCCAGCCGGCGGACCTTGGTCGGGCCGATCAGCTCGGTCGTGATCATCACGTCCTCGATCCCGCCGGCGAGCATCACCTCCGCCTCGCCCAGCTTGGCGACGCAGATGCCGTGGGCGCCGGCCCGCAGCAGTAGGTGCGCCACCTCCGGGCTCTTGGCGGTCTTCAGATGCGGCCGCACACGGACGCCCGCCAGCCGGCCCATGCACAGCTGGATGTTCTCCTCGAACACGTCGAGGTCGACGGCCAGGCACGGCGTGTCCAGGTCATCGATGCGCTGGCCGTCCATCGATCGACAATCTCACACACTTCTCGCCAGTGTGCTTCGATGCCCGCTGTGGCGATGGAACGCGAGCTCGGGGCCCCGTTGCACTTCATCCCGGCCCGGCGGCCACAACGGAGCGGGTTGCGCGGCCAGCACGTACTGCTCCGTCCGGTGGTTGCCGACGACGACGCCGAGCCGCTGTTTGCCGAGTCCCATCCTCCGCTGGCCGACCCCGGTCTCTGGACCTACATGCCCGGCGGCCCATACGCCGATGTCGCCGATCTCCGCGCGGCGCTCGTCGGCATGGGGCGCTCGGAGGATCCCTTGTTCCTCACTCTGGCCGAGCTTCCCGGAGAACATCCCGCAGGAATCGCCTCGTATCTGCGGATCACGCCCGAGCACGGGGTGATCGAGATCGGCTACATCTGGTTCGGAGCGACCCTCCAGCGGACCACCGCGGCCAGCGAGGCGATCTACCTCTGGCTTCCGACGCGTTCGACGAGCTCGGATACCGGCGGCTCGAGTGGAAGTGCGACTCGCTCAACGCGGCCTCACGCCGTGCCGCCACGCGGTTCGGCTTTCGGTTTGAGGGAGTGTTCCGCAACCACATGGTGATTAAGGGCCGCAACCGGGACACGGCCTGGTACGCGATCACCGACGATGAGTGGCCGGCGATCCGCGGCGCATTCCGCGCATGGCTGGCGCCCGAGAACCAGGACCTGAGCGGCCAGCAGCGCCGTCGCCTTGGCGAGCTGATTGCCGAAGCGCGCGGTGAGCCGCTTGCGGGGAGCGGCGCGCCGGGCTAGATCCTGCCGCGCGCGAGGTCGAGCAGACGGCTGAGGATTCGGTCCCCGTCGGCCCGGAGACCGTTGTGCTCGTACTCGTTGGTGATCCACGGCCTGGCGCCGCGAATCTGCGCCGCCGTCTGCTCGGAGAAGAATCGCTCGACGTACATGTCCTCGGCGTAGATCGCCGCCGCCACCGGGACCTCGTTCGCGCCCAGGACCTGTGGGTCGTACAGCCGCGGCCACTCGCGCCCGGCGAGCAGCTCGGCGGCCTGGCGCAGGGGCCGGAGCGCGCCGTAGTCCTCGAACATCCACGAGAAGATGTGCTCTCCGGTGAGCAGGTACGGCTCGTCGAACTCCGGCGGCATGACGCGCTCCGCGGACCATCCGGTCGTGCCGCCGTCGGCCATGCACGCCTCGTGGATGACCGCGTAGATCGGGTTGCGCGGAAAACCGGTTGCGTTCTCGACGTCGTGCAGGAACGCCGGCGATTCGAAGGGAAGCTCGAGGAGGTAGTGCAGTCGCTCGGCGCCGTCGCTCATGCCGAGCATGGCGCCGACCTGGCGAAATCGCCGCCACGTCAGCCGGTCGCCCGACGGCAACAGCAGTTCGTCATTGTCGACCTTGCTCTTCAGGGCCAGGAGCCGCTCGCGGTCGCTGGGGTACCGCTCGAGATATCGGCGGTTGCGCTCGAGCACCCGCCGGTAGGTGTACGGGTAGTAGTCGTCGATGACATTGCCAAGAGGTGGGAGGCCGCCGGTCAGAAGCGCTTCTCGCAGGCCGTGCGGGGCCAGCGACAGATACGTGGTTACGCAGAACCCGCCGAAGCTCTGCCCGAGCAGGCTCCAGCGCTCCGCGCCGAGCTCCCGCCTGATCCACTCGGAGTCGCGGACGATCGAATCAGCTCGAAAATGCGCGAGATAGTCGGCCTGCTCCTGCGGGCTCATCCCGGGGAGGGTTCCGACCGGCGTCGAGCGGCCCGTTCCGCGCTGATCGAGCATCAGCACGCGAAACTCCCTCAGGGCCCGGTCGAGCCACCCCGGATCGCTGGGGTTGCGGTGCGGGCGGGGGGCTTCTGACCCCGGCCCGCCCTGGAAGTAGACGAGAAACGGCCGATCTCGACCCTCGGGGTCGGCGACCTCGCGTGCGAACACCGTGATGCTGGGACCGCTCTCATCATCGTGATCGAGTGGGATCTCGAACGAGTGCTCGACCGTGACCAATCCCGCAAGCAGGAACTCCTCACGCATTCGCGGCCTCAGGAGTTCTGCAAATAGATCAGTGTCGACTCGGTGGCCCCGTTGTCGAACGTGCTGACGACCTTGACGCCCGACGGCGAGGAGGTCAGCTCGAGCCACTTGCCCTTGCCCGCGGTGATGTGCAGGTCGGTGAGCTTGATCGGCACTCCGGCCACGACCTGGAGAATCGGCGGGATCGTCGCGCTGAGGTGGTAGACGAAGTTGCCGTGGACCCGGGTCAGGTGCCCGACAACCGGTGTCTGCACCCGGGCCGGGTTGTTGAGCACCGTGAAGAAATAGATGGCGTTGGCGCCGCCGTTGACGACGGTGATTTTCGGATGGGTGATCACCGTGTCGGCGAACGCGGTCCCGCCGCCGCTGCCCATTATCGACGCCTTCGGGCACCCCGACGGTCCGACGGAGTTGAGCCGCTGGTAGCTGCAGGAGGCGTAATGCCCGCCGTTGTACTTCGACCCCCGCGGGAACCAGATGTCGAGCTTCTGAAGCATCGGCTGTTGTGCGGCGTCGAGACCGCCCCAGCCGAAGTCGACCGCGAGCTTGACGCCCACAGGATGCCGGGCGGTCGGCGTCGAGAGCGCGGCAGCCCTCGCGATGACCTTCGGGGTGGACGAAGCAAGCGCGACTGCCGCACCGGCGCCGAGGATCACGACGGTGCTGAGAGCCAATGCAAACTTGCGCACGAGGATCGACCTCCTTGATCGGATTGAACGGCGACGCGCGAAGGCGCCGGTCGCCCGGCGGACGGCGGAGACGAGCGGTTCGGTCTCCTCGCCGGCGACACTACCTCAAACCCCTGGAGTCGGCTGGAGTCGCGGGCGTGACCGCCAGTCTGAGCGACGCTGGTAGCGTCCCCGCGTGTGGTGGACGCGCGCGTTCGAGCGCGGTTTCTACAGGAGGGTCTACGTTGAACGAGCCGCACAGTCCCCGAGCCCAGAGCGCTGAGAGCGAGTCCGACGAGCAGGAGGAGAAGGTCCCGCTCACTGCTCGCCTGTTGCTCCGTCAGACGCTGACCGCGCGGAGGGCCGCCGGGATCATCGCTGGCGTCACGGTGCTGATCACCGTCGCCGGCGGAATCCTCGAACGAGTCCTCGACCATCAGGAGTACCACACGATCGGGAAGGGGCTCTGGTTCGCCCTGCAGACGGTCACGACCGTGGGATACGGCGACGTCACGCCGGCGCGCTCGATCGGGCGATTGATCGGCGCCGTCATCATGCTCACCGGGATCGGCTTCCTGGCCGTGATCACGGCCTCCGTCACCGCTTCGCTGATCGAGAGCAGCCGCCGGCGGTTCGCCGGCGACGACGCGGACATGGCCCAGCGGCTCGAGGAGGTCGACGCGCGGCTCTCGAGGATCGAGGCTGCCATCGACCGGCTGGCGCCACCCGAGTCGGCCGATCGCTCGCGCTGACGGACGCCCGCGCTATCGCTTGATCGAGAAGCCCTTGCTCGCGTTCGTCGATGGCTGCCCGGTTGGCGTGAAGCTGGCCTTGTCGTTGAGCTTGAGGCGCTTGCTGTGCTTCAGCAGCGAGCGGCCCTTGCGCGTCAGCTTGATCTTGACGTTCGCCGGCCCGGCGTTCTGGAAGCTCGCCCGCGCGCTCGCGATGAGCACCGGCTTCTTCGCCTTCGCGGACGTTGCTGCCCTTGGCGTCGCGTACCACGAAATGACCAACTGGCCGGCACCCGGGGCATTGAACGAGACGGTGTAACCACCGTGCTTGAGCAGCGACCTGATGCTCGCGTTCTTGCCGTGCGCACCGAGGATCGCCAACAGCGCGGCCCTGATCTGCGAGGCGGTCGGACCGGGCACTGTTACCGGACCAATCGGAAGCGAGGTCGCGGCCACGGTGCCCGCAGTGTTGTGGGCGGTGACGATCACCTCGACGATCGCGCTCTGGTCGGCGGAGGTCAGCGTGTACGAGCTACCGGTGGCACCGCCGATGTCCGAGCAGGACGCGCTGCACCGCTCCCACTGATAGGCGTAGGAGATCGGGGCGGTCCCCGACCATCCGCCGGGCGACGTCGACACCATCTGCCCGACGACCGCGCTCCCCGAGATGACGGGCAGCGAGAAGTTGGCCGGCTTGCTCGGGGGTATGGGGATCGGCTCCACCGCGGCCGTGTGGGCGGAGATGGCCGGGGATGCGCTGGGGCCACCCGCGTTTGTCGCGAACTCCTGCACCCGGATCGTGTGGCCGACGTCGGATGGCGTCAGCTTGTAGGTCTGGTCCATCGCATCCATGATCTGGGCACAGGATCCGCCGGAGGCGTTGCAGTCCTCCCACTGATATGAGTAGGCGACCGGACCGTTGGTCCACTTCGCGTGCGACTCGGTCAGCGTCTGGCCAACCGTCGTGTTGCCCGAGATCGTCGGCACAGAGGTGTTCTTTGGGACCGGCGGCACCGCTACCGAGGTCGGCGCGGAGGTGGCCGGCAAACTGGTCCCGCCGGCGTTCGTCGCCGACTCCTGCACCTCGATCGCATGACCCACATCGGTGGTCTGGACGGTGTAGGCGCGATTGGTGGCGTTGTTGGCGATCGGCACGCACGCGTTGCCGGCGGGATCGCAATCCTCCCACTGATACGTGTACGACTTGATCGGCGGGTTGCTCCACGTCCCGTGGACGACGCTGAGCGTCCTCCCGACGATCGGGGTGCCGGAGATCGACGGCGGCGTCCCGTTGACCGGAATCGGCGGCGGTCCCGTGAACGTCAGCGCGAAGCCAGAGGCGTCGACGGCTTCGCAGAACTCCTGCGACGGGCACGACACCGACGAGAGGGAGCGCGTCTGATCGATTCCTGAGGCGACGACCCAGCCGACGCCGTTGAACTCGGCGGCGTCCGCGCTGGAGTAGACGGCCTGGCAGAACGTCGCTGATGGACACGAGATGGCGCCTTCGTCAAACGAGCCGACCGCCGGGCTCAGTTGTGTTGCGGCGCTCCACGAGGTGCCGTTCCAGGTGAGCCCGTTGGCGTTGATCGCCCCGCTGCCGAACGTATTTCCGATCGCCGCACAGAAGGTCGAGGTTGGACACGAGACGGAGACCATGAAGATCGTGCCGGAGATGATCGGTGCTGGCGCGGTCCACGAGGTTCCGTTATAGGTCAGGTAATTGCCCTCCAGATCGATCGCCATACAGAACGAGCTTGACGGGCAGGACACCGAGTCTGGGAGGCCGACTGTGTCGATCGCAGACGGCGTGCCCCACGTTCCGTTGTTGTCGGTCAGCGCATTGCCGCTCAGGTCGACGGTCACGCAGAACGGGGCCGGCACCGTCGTGCTCGCGGGGCACGACACCGATATCAGGCCCATGCCGCCCGAGTCGATCGCGGCCGGGGTACTCCAGGTGCCGTTGTCGTAGGTCACCTCGTTACCGCTTTCGTCGACGGCCACGCAATACGAGGCCGACGAACACGACACCGACGACAGGGTGGCGGTGCCGTCGATCGACGATGGCGAGCCCCAGGTGCCGTTCTGGTCGATCAGGACATCGCCTGGGTTCTGGCTCCCGGTTACGGCGACGCAAAACGAGCTGGTCGGGCATGAAACCGAGTTGATGGGGTTGCTCGAGTTGATGTTGGCCGGAGGCCCCCACCCAGTCGCGGCCGACGCCACCGTAGGTGCGCCCAGCCACAAGATTCCGGCACATACAACGACCCACGCGTATCTAGAAACGCCGAGGCGTCTTGAAGCGCGGGAGCGTCGCTGAGCGACGCGAAGAAGTGGAGAAACGCGGAGGCGCCCAGATGCGCTCAGCCCGCTGGTCCGCCACAACGAAGAAGCACCCGACACGTTGATTCCCTCCTGTGTCCCTTCCACAAACTCGGCGTCCTGCGTGGAATCCGCGAACCTACCGTGCGTCTGCCGGGTTGTCAACGCTTCAGACACATTTCTGTGTTCGGAGCCGAGGCGTTTGAGCACCACCTCATCCCCCGTCGCGCGCGATTTGAGCACCACCACGTATCCCCTGACGATCGCCTCGTAGCGATCCGGGCGAGCGCCATCGGCTCCAACGTACTGGCTCGGGCCTGCCCGCGCGGCGCCTGTAGGTTTGAACTATGCACCCCACGGCGGCTCGCCTGGCCCAGCGCCTCCGGGACCGAGGCCTTCAGATCGACGTGAGAACACTCAGCGACTCGGCCCGCACCGCGGCGCTGGCGGCAGCGGCGCTCGACGTAGAGGTTGGGCAGATCGTCAAGTCGCTCGTGTTCTTGCGAGGCGATGACCCCGTCCTCGTGCTGTGCGCCGGCGACCGCCGAGTCGATGCCGAACGGCTGGGCGTGGCACGAGCTCCTGCTGACCGAGTTCGTGCGGTGACGGGGTTTTCAATCGGTGGGGTTCCCCCGCTCGGGCACGATGTAGAGCTCGACACGACGATCGACGAGTCGCTGCGGCGCTTCGAGGTCGTATGGGCCGCCGCCGGCACTCCGCACGACGTGTTCGGCGTGCAGACCGAAGAGTTGATTCGGGCAATTCCCGACGCCCGAGTGATGAGCGTCAGCTGACGCCGGAGGTCCTCAAACTCATCGCCGGCCAACGCGACAACCTGTCCCCACGTGAGCCGCACTCCGGGGCATTCCCGCGTTGGCCCACCTGACGGTCATGTGGAACGTCGTCAGATATGGCCCCGTGACTGAGCCCCGCCGCTATGTAGCATCCCGCCCATGAGCGCGGGTGACGAGGGTGGCTGCGCCTGTGGCGCTGTTCGGTACCGGCTCGCATCCGAGCCGATGATCGTCCACTGCTGCCACTGCCTGAACTGCCAGCGGCAGACCGGGAGCGCCTTCGTGATCAACCTGCTCATCGAGGCCGACCGTGTCGAGATCCTCGCCGGAACCCCTGAACAGGTCGATGTACCGCGCGATGGCGACAGGTCGCAGCGGATCTTTCGTTGCCCGGACTGTCAGACCGCGGTGTTTAGCCAGTACGGCTCTCGAAAGGTGCGTTTCGTTCGCGCCGGGACGCTTGACGATCCGAGAGATGTCAGACCAGACGTCCACATATACACGCGATCGAAGGTCAAGTGGGTTGCGATCCCTTCCGAGATGCCGGCGTTCGAGGTGTACTACGACGCAGAGAAGCTCTGGCCGTCTGCGAGTCTCGAGCGTCTTCAGGCGGTGCGTCATGGCGGACGGGGCTAGGTCCGCGCAGTCCGCGCACTCTGGGAACTATTCCTCCGCCGGGTCGTCCGGCCCCGCGGCGAACGTCCCTTCATCTTCATTCTCCGGGCTATCGGTCTGCTCCTGACCGCTCGCAAAGCTGCCGAGCTTCTCGTCCTCGGGGAACTTCTCGAGATCTTCCTCACCGGTCGCGAAACTTCCTACCTTCTCGTCCTCCTCGGACTCCTCGGGGTCGGCCTGGCCCTCGGCAAACCCTCCTCCGGTCGTTCCGTAAGCACGGGCCGGATGTTCGCCCTCTCGCTCGCTACTCATTCGTGCCCTCCTCGTCCTCGCCGATGCAAGTTAGAGGCAGATTAGCGCCACGAGTCAGCAGCCGACGCGTGCAGCTAATCGTTGGCGGTCCCCCACCGATGAGTTTCCGCAGTGGGCGGAGTCTGCCGAGGTAATCATTGATCCCTACGAGAGTCCGTGTGATCCCGAGAAGAGGAGATCGTTGGATGCGCAAAATGGTTGCCTACGAGTTGCTCTCGCTCGACGGCGTGGCCGAGCAGCCGGACGAGTTCATAACCGACTTCGATGACCTAATGCGGGAGAACCTCGGCCGCGTTATCGCCGCCCAAGACGCCGTGCTCCTCGGCCGCCGCACCTACGACGACTGGGCCGGATTCTGGCCGACGAGTGGCATCGAGCCATTCGCGAGCTTCATCAATGGCGTCCAGAAGTTCGTGGTGACCTCGACGCCGCTCGAACAGGAGTGGACGCCGACCGTTGTCGTCGAGGGCAGCATCGGGGACTTCGTTACTGAGCTCAAGCAGCAGCCCGGTGGCGACATCGGGATCCATGGGAGCATCTCGCTAACCCAGTCGCTGCTCGAGGCGAGCCTGGTCGACGAACTCAGGGTTGTCATCGCCATTCGTTGCAGCCGTGACTCGGATCTGGCGCCGGCTAGCCGATGCGCTCGTCGATCCGAACGTGGACGGTCTCGCCGGCCTCCTTGCCGATCGACTTCCGCAGCGCCGCCTTGACTGGGAGCCTGTGCGTGCCGTCGCCCTGCGCCATCAGCGCGCCGGTGAACGGCTCGCCATCGATGGCGCCGCGGATCTTCACCAGCCCGCGGGTACCAAAGAGCTCGGGCACATCGTCCATCACCACGCACGTCCATGCACCCGGGTTCTCCCCTTTCCGAAGTTGGGCGTCGAACTCTCTCAACATGACTCCTCAGACTGTCGCACGCGACCAAACTCATCGCGCTGTCCTTCTGCGTGGTTCCCGTTCGTCGTCCTTGTAGGCGCCAAATCCAAACCGAAGGGCGGCGACATGAAGCACACCCACCGACCGATCAACCAGCGCGTACACGGCGACGCGCGAACCGGCGATCATCCGTCAGGTCTACGGTAAAGCGAGGCTGAGATGAAGTACATGCTTTTCATCGTCTGCAGTGACGGCCTGCCGACACCGGAGGACTTGGCCGTCATGCAGCGCGAGGGCCCCGGCTGGGTTGAGGAGATGGAGGGCCGCGGCGTGCGGCTGCTCGGTCGGGAGCTGGACCTCCCGGAGACGGGGGCGACGGTGCGAGTGCGCGACGGCGAGACGCTGGTGACCGACGGCCCGTTCGCGGAGACCAAGGAGTTCATGGCGGGATTCGACGTGCTCGAATGTGCGGACCTCGACGAGGCGATTGAGGTGGCGGCCAAGCATCCGTCGTCGTGGTTCGACGCGATCGAGATCCGGCCGTTCATGGACGGGCTGGAGCTCGGTGAGAAGGCGTTCGCGTTCGGGCGGGAGGACGACTCGCCGGGCACCCCGTACCTGCTGACCATGTGGATGGGCGGAACTCCAGCGGCGCCGTTCGACGATCAGGCGGTGATGGACGAGGGCGAGGCCTGGCGGGCGGACCTGGAGGCACGCGGCCTCCAGGTCCTCGGGAACGCGCTCGAGGGCACCGACACGGCGACGATGGTTCGCGTCCGCGACGGGCAGACGCTGCTCAGCGACGGGCCGTTCATCGAGACCAAGGAGTTCATCGCCGGCGTCGACGTCGTCAGCTGCGCGGATCGGCAGCAGGCGATCGAGCTCGCGGCCGCGCATCCGATCGCCCGGTACCACGCGATCGAGGTACGCCCGTTCTACAGCGAATGACGACGCCGGCCGTTCAGCGCGCGCTCGACGCAGCCTTCCGCGAGGAGTGGGGCCGCATCGTCGCCGCGCTGATTCGGCGGACCGGCGACTGGGACCTGGCCGAGGAGTGCGCGCAGGAGGCGTTCACGGAGGCGCTGCGGCGGTGGCCGGTGGATGGCGTCCCGCACCGCCCCGGCGCCTGGCTGACGACTGTCGCGGGCAATCGTGCGATCGACCGGTTGCGGCGCGGTGCACGCGGCGCCGAGCTGCTCGAGCAGGCCGGCCGCGAGGCGCTCCCGCAGTCCGAAACGGATGAGGATGCGATGCCTGAGCTGTTCGAAGAGACCGATGAGATCGAGGACGACCGCCTGCGGCTGATCTTCACCTGTTGTCACCCGGCCCTTCCGCTGGAGGGCCGGGTTGCCTTGACGCTGCGGAGCCTCGCCGGGCTCACCACGGCCGAAATCGCCCGTGCGTTCCTGGTGCCTGAAGCGACGATGGCCAAGCGCCTGACCCGCACCAAGGCGAAGATCGCGGCCGCCGGGATCCCCTACCGCGTGCCGCCCGCGCATCTGCTGCCGGAACGCACCGCCGGGGTGCTGGCGGTGCTCTACCTGATGTTCAACGAGGGCCACTCGGCGTCCTCGGGCGCCGAGCTGATCCGCGCCGGCCTCTGCGGCGAGGCGATCCGCCTCGCGCGGGCTCTGCACCAGCTGATGCCAGACGAGCCCGAGGCGATGGGCGCGCTGGCGCTGATGCTGCTGCACCATTCCCGCCGTCACGCGCGGGTGGGCCGCGACGGCGAGCTGATCACGCTGGAGGAGCAGGACCGGGGCCTCTGGGACACCGTGGAGATTGAGGAGGGCCTGCAGATGCTGGAGTCGGCGCTGCGCCGGCGGCAGGTCGGGCCCTACCAGCTGCAGGCGGCGATCGCCGCCTGCCACGCCCGCGCCGGAAGCGCCGCCGAAACCGACTGGCCTGAGATCGCCGGCCTGTACGCACTTCTGGAGGGACAGATGCCGTCTCCTGTGGTGAGGTTGAACCGGGCGGTGGCGGTGGCGATGGCGGGCGACATCGAAGCGGGCCTGGCGATCGTCGACGAGCTCAGCGGCGACGCTCGGCTCGAGCGGTACTACCTGCTGGATGCGACCCGGGCCGACCTGCTCCGGCGCCGCGGCGATCTGGCTGGCGCCGCGGCAGCCTACGAGCGCGCGCTGCCGCTGGCGCCGTCCGAGGTGGAGCGCCGCTACCTCCTGAGTCGGCTCCAGCAGGTCGGTGGATCGCCTGCTGAGGCGATCTCGCCAACCTCGTGAGCGCGATATCGCCTCTGGCGGTCTCCTCTGCGCGGGCCGCTCAGCTGCCGACAATCTCGGCGAACTCAGCCTGGTCGCGGAGCGCCGCCAGATCTTCGTCACCGCGGGCGAGCTCAGCCAACCGCGGCGAGAGTTCGACTCCACGGCGCAGATGGGCGAGTGCCGCGTCGATCCGCCCCGCTCGAGCTTCAAAGCACGCGGTGTTGTAGTACACCGCGCCGTAGGGCGGGTCGTCGGCGATCAGCGCCTGGGCTCGGTCAGCGCCCTCCTCGTAGTCACCGGATGCAAACAGAGGAAAGAGGGGCGCAAATAGCTCCCAGCCGTTCGGGTCGTACGGCGTGCCACTGGGCGCTCCGCCGATGGCGAGCACTGTGGTGCCGGCCTCTTCGGCGAACGCTGTCCGGTTGATGCCCGGGGGTACGTGGACGAAGGTCCCTACCGGAGCGTCGTGAGTCTCTCCGTCCAGCTCGAATCTCGCATGCCCGGACATGACGACGTACAACTCCTCGCTGGAGTCCGGCTCGGCCTCTTTGTGCTCGTTGATGAGCCGGTCGCCCTCAGAACGCGCGGTCATCGCATTGACCCCGAACGTCATGATCCCGAAGTGCTGACGCACCGGGCGAAATGGAGACCGTCCGTCATCTATCTCATCAATCTCATCAAGCCGGGCAACCGCGAATGGCGCCATCTCTTCGCTCCTCCCAGTCAACGTGGTTTCGGCTTGAGCCTACCCACGTTCAACCGTCGCTCAAGCGCCGGCAGCAAACAGGAGCACGGGATCTCCGCCGCTACACGTTGACGCAACTGGCGCAGCATGCTACCTTGCGCCGCATGGAAGCGAGGAGGATCAGCGAAACGGCGATCTCCCAGCTTCGGCGAGGCGTGCTCGAATTCTGTGTGCTCGCGCTGCTGCGCGACGGCGAGCGCTACAGCTACGAGCTCGTCCGCGCACTCGGTGACGCCGACGGCTTGGTGACGACGGAGGGAACGCTCTACCCGCTGCTCGGCCGACTGCGTCGCGAGGGCGTGGTGGAAACGACCTGGCGCGAATCGCCGTCAGGACCGCCACGCCGTTACTACCGCCTCACCCCAGACGGTCAGGCAGCGCTCGGCGGGTTCGTAATCGAGTGGACGCGATTCCGCGACTCCGTCGACGTCCTACTTGCGAACGGAGTACTCAGATGACGACCGACACCCTCCATCCGCTTGCCGACAAGTATCTGACGCGCCTGCGGCGCGCCGGACGTGGTCTCCCGCCCGGGCGGCGGCGGGAACTGCTCGCCGAGATCGAGGCGCACTTGTCCGAGGCGATCGACCCGAGACGCGTCCGATGCACAGGCGCTTACGGTTCTCGACAGGCTGGGCGACCCCGAGGCGATCATCGCGGCCGAAATGCCGCAGTCGGACGAGCTTCCGGAGCGCCGCGGACAAAAGGAATGGGCCGCGATCATCCTGCTTCTGTTCGGCGGCTTCATCGTCGGTGTCGGCTGGTTCGTAGGGCTGATCCTGCTGTGGGGCTCGCGCGCCTGGACCACGCGCGATAAGTGGATCGGAACGCTCGTCATACCCGGCGGCCTCGCGACAGGCGTCTTCATCGGGCTATTCGCAGTCAGCTCTCCCAGCAAGGAAACTGTGCCGCGGCTTCGCCGGCGGCGCCCAGCACTGCACTACTGTCGCGGGACAGAGCACCGTCCCCGGCATTCTCGGAATCGCCGTGTTCGCACTTCTCGTGCTGGCCCCGATCGGGACCTCGATTTATCTCGCCCGCCGCGCCGCCTAAGTCGTGACACAGAGCGGTGTTGCGCCCCGCGCCTGGACGACTCCTCCGCCCTCCGAGATACTTCCCGTCGTGCCTCGGCTGGAAATCGACGCAGGATGAGTCCCTCCGCCGACGTCTCGGCCGAGCTCGCCGAGGCGCGCCGCCGGCTGGCAGAGCTCGAGGCCGTTGAGGCCGAGCGTGGGCAAGCCGCCAAGGTGCAGGCGGCCCTGTATCGGATCGCCGAGCTAGCGAGCGCAGCCCGCGACCTGCAGGAGTTCTACCGGGCGATCCATGGCGTCGTCGCCGAGCTCATGTACGCCAGCAACTTCTATCTCGCGCTCTACGACGAGGAGCGCCAGCTGATCAGCTGGCCGTACTTCGTCGACGAGGTCGACCCTTACGTCCCCGATCCGAACAAGTGGGAGCGGTTCGGCAGCGGTGAGGCGCGGGGCGTTACCGCCTACGTACTCCGGACGGGGAAGCCGCAGCACCTTTCCGGAGAGCGGATCGAGAAGCTTGTCGAGCTCGACGAGATCGACCTGATCGGCGATCTGGCCGCGGACTGGCTGGGAGTTCCGCTCAAGTCCGACGACGGCCGCACCGTCGGCGTCCTTGTCGTGCAGTCGTACTTGCCGACCGTTAGCTATTCAGACCAGGACGAGGAGCTGCTCGCGTTTGTCGGCCAGCATGTCGGCGCCGCCCTTTCGCGAGCGCGGGCGATCGAGGAGACGCGCCAGCGCAACGCCGAGCTCGCGCTGATCAACAGCGTTCAGGAAGCGCTCGCCGGCGAGCTCGAGCTGCGAGCTATCTACGACGCCGTCGGAGACAGGATCCGCGATGTCTTCGACGCTCAGGTCGTCGATATCGCCATCTTCGATGAGGCCACCGGCCTGCTCCACTTCCCCTACACGATCGAACGCGGCGTGCGTTTCCCGGACGAGCCGATCGAGCTGATCGGCTTCCGCAAGCACGTGATGGAGATGCGCGAGCCGTTGATGATCGACGAGAGCACGCCCGAGCTGGCGGAACGATACGGCAACCCGTGGGTGCTCAGCGGGGAGCCGATCAAGTCGGCGCTGTTTGTCCCACTCGTCGTCGGTGGGCGAGCGACCGGCGTGATCTCGCTCCAGAACCTCGATCGCATGCACGCGTTCGGGGAGGACGACCAACAGCTCCTGGAGACGCTCGCCGCCAGCCTCAGCGTCGCGCTCGAGAACGCGCGGCTCGTCCACGAGACGCGCCAGCGGAACGCGGAGCTCGCGCTGATCAACAGTGTTCAGGAGTCGATCGCCGGCGAGCTCGATCCGCAGGCGATCTACGACCTCGTCGGCGACAAGCTCCAGGAGGTCTTCGACGCCCAGGTCGTGAGCATCTCGATCCACGACGAGGCCAGCGGACTTCTGACTTTCCCGTACGTGATCGAGCGCGGCGAACGCCTCGACGAGCATCCGATACCCCTGATCGGTTTCCGCAAGCACGTGATGGAGGCGCGCGAGCCGCTGATGATCGACGAGACCACGCCCGAGGTGGCGGAGCGCTACGGCAACCCATACGTGCTCAGCGGGGAGCCGGTCAAGTCGGCGCTGTTCGTCCCACTCGTCGTCGGGGGGCGCGCGACTGGCGTGGTCTCGCTTCAGAACGTCGATCGCACGCACGCGTTCGGGGAGGACGACCAGCGGCTTCTGACCACCCTGGCCGGCAGCCTGAGCGTCGCGCTCGACAACGCTCGCCTGCTCCACGAGACGCGTCAGCGCCTGGCCGAGCTTGCAACGGTGAACAGCGTCGGCCAGGCGCTCGCGTCGCAGCTCGACCTCGACGCGCTTATTGAGCTCGTCGGCGAGCAGGTGCGCGGGACGTTCGAGGCCGACCTCGCCTACGTCGCGCTGCACGACCGGCCGTCCGGTCGAATCGACTTCGCCTACTACTACGAGCGCGGGCAGCGCCGGGACGAGCCGTCGATCGCCTACGGCGAGGGGCTGACCACCCGGATTCTGGAGTCGCGTGCGCCGATGCTGCTCAACCGGTCGCCGCAGTTCGAGGAGCACGAGGCGTGGCAGGTGGGGACCCCGGTGCGGTCTTTCCTGGGCGTTCCGATCCTCGTCGGAGAGGCTGCGATCGGGGTCATCAGCGTCCAGAGCATCGAGGAGGAGGGCCGCTTCGGCGAAACCGACTCCCGGCTCCTGGCGACGATCGCCGCCAATGTCGGCGTCGCGATCCAGAACGCGCGCCTATTTTCCGAGGTAGAGCGCCAGCGCCAGTACCTGGAATCGCTCGTCGCGATCAGTCCTGCCGCGGTGGTCGTCATGGACGCCGACGAGCGGGTGACCGACTGGAACCCGGCAGCTGCCGAGCTCTTTGGCTACTCGGCCGAAGAGGCGCTCGGTCGGCCTATCGACGACCTCGTCTTCGACGAGACGCACCTCGACGAGGGACGCGAGGTCACCCGGGAGGCCATGGCGGCCGGTCGCGCGGGCCGGATCACGCAGCGCCGGCGGAAGGACGGGACACCGGTCGACGTCGAGCTGATGCTCGTCCCGCTCACGGTGGACGGCTCCCACGTCGGCTTCCTCGGCATCTACCACGACGTGACCGAGCTCCAGCGCGCGCGGCAGGAGGCCGAGGCGGCGACGCAGGCGAAGAGCGCGTTCCTGGCCACGATGAGCCACGAGATCAGGACGCCGATGAACGCCGTGATCGGTATGACCGATCTCCTCCTCGGCACCGAGCTGACGGGCGAGCAGCGCGAGTTCGCCGAGGTTGTGCGCTCGAGCGGAGACGCGCTGCTGCACGTGATCGATGACATCCTCGACTACTCGAAGATCGAGGCGGGCAAGCTCGATCTCGAACGCGAGCCGTTCAGCGTGCGCGAATGCGTGGAGGGAGCGCTGGACATCGTCGCGCCGCGCGCGTGGGAGAAGGGGATCGAGCTCGGGTGTCTCATCGAGGAGAACGCGCCCGTCGGGATCCTGGGCGACAAGGCGCGCCTGCGCCAGGTGCTGCTGAACCTGCTCTCGAACGCGGTCAAGTTCACCGAGGCGGGCGAGGTCGTCGTCCTCGTCGAAGCCGAGCCGAGCGGACCCGGCTCGTACCGGCTTGAGCTCTCGGTACGCGACACCGGGATCGGGATCGCGCCGGACAGGATGGACAGACTCTTCACGTCCTTCAGCCAGGTGGACGCGTCGACCACGCGCCGGTTCGGGGGCACCGGGCTCGGTCTTGCCATCTCGAAGCGCCTCGTCGATCTGATGGGCGGGACGATTTCGGTCGAGAGCGAGCAGGGCAGCGGTTCGACGTTTCGCATCGCGCTCGCGGCCGAGGCGGCCGAGGCCCCGAGCGCGATCCCCCTGAACGACGGCCTCCTGCACCTCGCCGGCAAGCGGATCCTTGTCGTGGACGACAACGCGACGAACCGGGAGATCGTGGCTAGGCACGCGCGGTCCTGGGGAATGGAGCCGGTCGTGGCCGAGCTGCCCTCCGAAGCTCTGGCGCTCGTCGAGGCCGGAGAGCCGTTCGACGTGGCTGTGCTGGACATGATGATGCCGGAGATGGACGGGCTCGCCCTGGGGGGAGAGATCCGGAACCGGCGGAGCGAGCAGGACCTTCCGCTTCTGCTACTGACCTCGCTCGGCCGCCTGCAGCAGTCAGCCGGCGTGTTCTCAGCCCAGCTCGCGAAGCCCTTCAAGGCCTCGCAGCTCTACAACACCCTCCTGCGCCTGCTGACCGCGGGGCGAGCCACAAGAGGAGACGGCCGACGTGGCGGCGGACGGGAAGCAGGCGATGTCGTCGCTGCGGATCCTGCTTGCGGAGGACAACGCGATGAACCAGAAGGTGGCCCTCCGCCTCCTCGAGCGGCTCGGCTACCGGGCGGATGTTGTCTCGAATGGCCTCGAGGCGCTGGCGGCGCTCGAACGGCAGCCCTACAACGTCGTCCTGATGGACGTGCAGATGCCCGAGCTCGACGGTCTCGACACTTCGCGCCGGATCTGCGAACGGTGGCCGCAGGAGAGCCGCCCCCACATCATCGCCATGACGGCGAACGCGCTGCCGGAGGATCGCGAGGCCTGCTTCGCGGCCGGCATGAACGACTATGTCGCCAAGCCGATCCGCGGGGACGAGCTGGCGGCGGCACTGAAGCGCGCGCCGCTGCTCCGGAACGGTGACACCGATTCGCGAGAAAGCGAGATCAGCCTCGATGCTGCCGCGCTCCAGAATCTGCGAGACCTCGGCGGCGTCGAGTTCCTCACTGAGGTGGTTGACGTCTTTCTTGCGGATGCGCCGGCGCTGATCGCGAGCCTCCGGAGCTCGCTCGAGCGGCAGGACGCCGATGAGCTCCGCCGAGCGGCGCACACGTTGAAGTCGAATGGCGCCACGCTGGGCGCGGCGGCGTTCGCGGAGCTCTGCCGCACCGTCGAACAACTCGCCAAGGACGGCCACCTCGACGGCGTCTCGGAGCTCGTCGATCGGATCGAGCAGGAGTACCAAGCGCTCGGGCAAGCCCTCGCCTCCCTTCGGTCGGGACCGTTTCCGTGAGCGGTTCCACTCCCTCGGCGGGCACGATCATGATCGCGGATGACAACCGCATGAACCGGCTCCTGCTCGGCCGCGGGCTCGAGCACGAGGGACACACCGTCGTCTTCGCCGAACACGGCGCAGAAGCGCTCGGGCTGTTGCGACGCCGGCCGTTCGACCTGATCCTGCTCGACGTCCTGATGCCCGAGCTCGACGGCTATGGAGTCCTGGAGGAGCTGCAGCGCGACCCGCATTTTCGCGACATCCCGGTGATCGTGACGTCGTCGCTCGACGAGCTGGACAGTGTCGTGAGGTGTCTCGAGATGGGCGCCGAGGACTACCTGACGAAGCCCGTCAACCCCGTCTTGCTAAACGCGCGAATCAACGCAAGTCTTGAGAAGAAGCGCCTGCGAGACCAACAGCGCGAGCTGATCGGGAAATTCGCCACCAGGGAGGTGGCGGAAGAACTGCTCACGTCGGGGTTTTCGCTCGGGGGCAAGTACGTCGACGCCTCGGCGATGTTCTGCGACATCCGCTCGTTCACGACGATCGCTGAAGCCCGAGAACCCGCCGAGACGATCGAACTGCTGAACGACTACTACACGCTGATGATCGACGCGATCAATGGCGAGGGCGGGATCGTGAACCAGATGGTCGGCGACGGCCTCATGGCGATCTTCGGCGCTCCCTTGCCGCGCGAGGACCATCGACGCGCGGCCGTGCTCGCGGCGCGCCAGATGATCGACCTGATCCGCCTGTTCAACGAGGAGCAGGCGGCGCGGGGCAAGGTGCAGATCCAGATCGGTGTCGGCATTGGGTCGGGACGGGTCGTCGCCGGCTACACCGGGACGCACCAGCGCGCGACCTACACGTGCGTCGGCGACACCGTCAACGTGGCCGCGCGGCTCGAATCGCACACCAAGGTCGTCAACCGGCCGATCCTCATCGACGAGTACACGCGACGCGGCCTCGGCGACGGCATCGCCGTGGAGCCACAGGGCGAGCTGCTGATGAAGGGCAAGACCGAGCCGATCAACGTGTACGCCGTGCTCGTCGACTCGCTGGTCGCTGAGAGCGCGTGAACCGGATGGGTGTCAGGCCCCATTGGCCGGGGATCCGCCCGCTCGTACGGTAAGCGCGTCCCCTCAACGACGAAGGAGGGTTGGGGCACTCGGGGCGCAGCCATCCGATGTTGATCACGGTGAATCTTCTGGGCGGGTTTGCAGCCGCTGTGGACGGCGAGCCGGTGCCAGCGACGGCGTGGCGGCTGAGGAAGGCCCGTGAGCTCGTAAAGCTGCTCGCCCTCGCTCCCGGACACCGTCTCCACCGCGAGCAGGTGATGGATGTGCTCTGGCGCGACCGTGAGCTGGCGGCGGCGGCGAACAATCTCCATCAGGCTGTCTACGTCGCGCGGCGTGCGCTTGACCCGGGGGCGATCGAGGTCCTAGACGAGATGCTCCAGCTGACGGCCGATGTCGACGTCGATCGGCTGGCGCTAGCTGCGGTCGATGCCCGTCGCATCGGTACACCTACGGCATATCGCGCGGCGCTCTCGATCTACTCCGGCGAGTTGCTGCCGGAGAATCGCTACGACGACTGGGCGGCTGGGCGACGGGACGAGTTCGCGGACCTGGCCGCTGCGCTCGAGGGGGAGCTCGAGGCTCTCGGCAGCCCCTGCCGGCCGCCTTCGCTGCCTTTGGACGCGAGCTCGTTCATTGGGCGTGACCATGAGCTTGTCGAGCTAAAGGCGCTGCTCCGGGGCTCTCGCTTGCTTACGCTCGCTGGGACGGGCGGGGTGGGGAAGACTCGGCTCGCGCTGGAGCTGGCTCGAGCCGCCGAGGCGTCCCACTCGGGTGGCGTGGCTCTCGTTGAGCTGGCGTCGCTCAGCGATGCCGGGCTCGTGCCGGATGCCGTTGCGGCGGCGCTCGACGTGCGCGCGCTGCCCGGCCAGAGCCTCGTCGATGCGGTCGTCGAGTTCGTCGGGCCGCGTTCGCTTCTGCTCGTTCTCGACAACTGCGAGCATCTGCTCGCAGCGGCCGCGGAGCTCGCCGACACCTTGCTGCGCCGCGCCCCTGAGCTGACGGTCCTTGCCACAAGCCGCGAACCGCTGCATGTTCGCGGAGAGGTCGTGTTTCGGGTTCCGTCCCTGGACATCCCTGATCCCGAGCACACATTCGAGCCCGGGGATCTGCTCGGCTACGAGGCCGTGCGGCTCTTCGTCGAACGGGCGGACGCCGCGGTGCCGGGGTTTGCGCTCGGCGACGACAACGCTCTTGACGTTGCGCGCATTTGCTTTCGCCTCGACGGCCTGCCACTCGCGCTCGAGCTCGCCGCCGGTCGCCTCGGAGCGCTGGCTCCGGCGGCGATCGCGGAGCGGCTCGACGACCGTTTCCGTGTGCTCCGCACTGGAAGCCGCGCGTCGCCCACGCGGCAACACACGCTCACGGCCACGCTCCAGTGGAGCCACGACCTTCTCGAGCCGGACGAGAAGACCATGTTTCGCCGGCTGGCGGTGTTCGCTGGCGGATTCGAGCTCGAGGCGGTGGAGAGCGTGTGCGCAGAAAATGAGCACGACGCCGTGGGCATCGCCGACGTGCTCGCCCGACTTGTCGAGAAGTCGCTCGTGGCCGCCGAAGGAGGGTTCCGTGAACGGCGCTACCGGCTGCTCGAGACGGTTCGCCTGTACGCGCGCGAGCGTCTGCGTGAGGCCGGCGAGGCCGACACTCTCGCCGAGCGCCACGCCGAGTGGGCGCTGGCGTTGGCCGAGGAGGAGCGCGGATCGCCGCGGCTCGATCGCGAAGCCGCGAACTTGCGTGCGGCGCTCGACACGTTGCTCGCGCGTATCCCCGGCGAGGCTCTTCGATTGTGCGTCGCCCTGGGGCCTTTCTGGTTGCGCCGGATCGACTTGCACGAGGCGCAGCGGCGGTTCAACCAGGTTCTTGACGGGGCTCCGGAGCGCTCGGCTGTCCGGGCCGAGGCCCTGCTGGCCGCGGCCGCGATCGATTTCCGCAGCGGGGATGTGCCCAGCGGGCTCGCCCGCGCCGAGGAGAGCTACGCCGTCGCGTCCGAGATCGGCGATGCGCGCGCCGAGTGTTCGGGCACTCCAGACCCTGGGAGAGTTCGGTGTGGCACGTGACGCGGCCGATGTGGCAGTCCCGTGGCTCGAGCGGGCGCTCGAGCTGGCACGACGGGGGGGCTTCGCGGCCGCAGAGGCAACCTGCGTCTACTCGCTCGGCGTCGTTCTATGGATCGCGGGGGATCTCGCCGGTGCCGAGGAGCTCCTGGGTCAGAGCATCGAGCTCTTCGGTGCGCTTGCCGGCTCGCCCGAGCGGATACCGTCCCTTCTGAGCATCGCGGAGACGAGCCAGCCGGGCGGCAGCAACGGGGTACGGCTGGTATTCGAGGACACACTTCAGCCGTTCGTCGAGATCTCGTGCGACGCTGCCGTCAGCTACGTGCTGGCAAACCAGGCCGGGATCATGAGGGCTCGCGGCGACCTGGCGCGAGCCCGAACGCTGCTCGACGAGAGCGCGACACGGTTCGAGGATTCCGGCGACGAGGCCGGCATGTCGGCGGTGCTCGTCCGGCGCGCGTACCTCGAGCTCGCCGATGGTGATCTTCCGGCGGCCCGCGGTGCGTTCGAGCGGGCGCTCGAGCTGCGCCGTCGGCAGGGTGATCGGCGCGGACTAGGCCTCGTGCTCGCGGGGTTGGGTCTGATCGACACCCGAGTCGGCGACTATCCAAGCGCGGCGCGGCGGCTGGCCGAGGGGCGTGAGCTCTTCCGGCGAGCTGGGGATCGCTGGGGGCTCGCCAGCGCCTTGTGGCGCACGGCCGACCTCGCCCTTGCCAGAGGGAGCCTTGATGATGCGGAGGCGGCGCTGCTGGAAGCCCGAGCGGTCCTCGGCGCTACACAGCGGCAGCGCTGGATCGGGAACACACTCGCTGGGCTGGCCGAGGTCGCCGTGCTCAGGGGAGATGTTGAGAGAGCCGCTGACCTCTTCGCTGAGGCACAGGAGCGGTATGCGTCGCGCGATGACGCACTCGGCGTCGCGGACATCGCGCAGCGGCTGCGCGAGCTGGCTCAGCCCTGCTAAGCGGGCGCTAAGTCCGGGCAAAGTGACGCCGGTTAGAACCCCGGGACTTCGTTCTACGAAAGGAAGATGAAAATGAGTCACACGATTGCCAGGGTGCTCGGGGAAGCAACGGTTCAGGAGCTGAGGGAGGCTGTCCGCGGACAGATCCTGACGCCGGAGGACATCGGCTATGCAGACGCCAGCCGGATCTGGAACGGTGCGCATGACGACCGCCGGCCAGCGCTCATCGTCAGCTGTATCGGTGCGGCGGACGTGATCGCGGCGGTCGGCTTCGCGCGCAGCAACGGTATGCCAATCGCCGTCCGCGGTGGCGGTCACAGCATCGCCGGCTTCTCGACCTGCGACGACGGGATCGTGATCGACCTCTCGCCGATGTCCGACGTGCGCGTCGATCCGTCAGCGCGCCGCGCGACGGTCGGCGGTGGCGCGGTGTGGGCCGACGTCGACCACGAGACCCAAGCCCACGGACTCGCGACGACCGGCGGGCTCGTCTCGAGCACCGGGGTCGCGGGTTTCACGCTCGGCGGCGGGATCGGCTGGACGATGCGGAAGTTCGGCCTCGCGTGCGACAACCTGATTGCGGTCGACCTCGTCACCGCGGATGGGCTGCTCGTCCACGCCAGCGAGACCGAGAACCCGGAGCTGTTGTGGGGGCTGCGCGGCGGCGGTGGCAACTTCGGCATCGTGACGCAGTTCGAGTTCGACCTCCATCCCCTCGGGCCGATGATCTATGCGGGGCCGATCTTCTACCCCGCTGAGGCCAGCCGCGGCTTGCTGCACGCCTTCCGCGAGTGGGCGGCCGACGCTCCGGACCAGATCACCGCCGTGGTAAATCTGACCACCGCGCCGCCGCTGCCGGTGATTCCCCAGGAATGGCACGGTAAGAAGGTCGCTGCCTTCGTCGCCGCCTCGACCGGCCCGATCGAGGGCGGGGAAGCTCTCTTACGCCCAATCCGGGACGTGGCCGACCCGATCGCGGACCTGCTCGGACCGATGCCCTACCAAGGGATCCAGACGCTCCTCGATCCGCTGTGGGAGAAGGGGATCCACGCCTACTTCAAGGCGACGAACCTCGCGCGGCTCGACGACGAGCTCGTGAACCGGCTCTGCGAAATCCACCTCGACGCACCGGGCCCGCAGTGCGAGATCCACGTGCACCAAATGGGCGGTGCGGTCGGGCGCGTCTCCGAGAGCGCGACCGCATTCGCGGAGCGTTCGATGCCATTCGTGCTCAATGCTGTCACCGGCTGGCATAACCCCGACGAGGGACCGGCTCACCAGGAGTGGGCCCGGAGGGTAATCGCCGCCGCCTCGCAGGCATCGACTGGGATCGCCTACGTGAACTTCCTCGGCGACCCGGACGCAGCGCGGACGTCATACAGCCACGAAACGTACGCCCGTCTCGTCTCGCTGAAGGACGAGTACGACCCGACCAACGTGTTCCGGCTCAACCAGAACATCGAGCCGTCGGCAGCCGGCTCCTGACGGAGTGAAACGACCGGACGTGTCACCGACGCTCGCAGCAGAGGCACCCGATACGTTCGTCACGGCCGATGGCACGCGGCTTGGACTTCGCCCCATCGGCCGTGACGACGGTGACCGCCTCGTGGCGCTCTTCGCGCACCTCAGTCCCGAGTCGCGGCGTAGGCGATTCCTGGGACCGAAGGGCGAGCTGACACCTCGGGAGCTCGCGTACTTCACCGACATCGATCATCTCCGCCACGAGGCCATCGCTGCGGTCGATCTGCGCGACTGCTCGATCGTCGGCGTCGGCCGCTACGCCGAGGATGGCGACCGACCGGGAACGGCAAGCATCGCTGTTGCAGTCGCCGACGACCTGCAGCGTAGGCGCATCGGCACTGTGCTCGCCCGGCGCACACTGGAGCGCGCGCGCGTAAACGGCTTCATGCTGCTCACGGCAACGACACTTTGGGAGAACCAGCCGGCGCGCGCGCTGTTGCGACGCCTCGGATTCCGCGCTCGAGCCAGCCACGACGGGGTGATCGAACTGGAGCTCGCGCTAGATCGACCAGGCGATTGCGGGAGCCAGAGATGACGATGACGGAAACCAACTCGACGACGTACACCGCTCCCAGCGTCGATCTCCCGGTGCTGTTCGTGGTCGAGCACGATCCAATCTCCCTTCATGGGCTGCTTTCGGATCTCTCCCACCGGTTCGGCAACGACTTGCGAGTGAGGGGTGAGACCTCGCCGTCGGTGGCACTGGTCGTGCTGCAGGAGTTGGCCGTGGCCGGCGAGCCGGTCGCGCTCCTGCTGGTCGACGACGCCGCGCCTGAATTCCTAGTGCCGGCGCACGAATTGCATCCATCGGCCAAGCGCGTGCTGCTGGTCGACCGTGACTACACATCCACGAGTCCGGCGGTCCAGGCCATGACGCTTGGCCAAGTCGACTATCACATCGTCAGACCGTGGGCGGACATCGAGACGATGTATCGCGCGGTGAGCGAGTACCTCTCGTCGTGGACGAGAGAGAAAGCGCCGAGCTTCGAAGAGTTTCGGATCGTCGCGCCCGAGCACGACACCAGGGCGCTGCAGCTGCGCGACGTAATGACTCGCTTCAGCATGCCGTTCGGGTTCTATCCGGTGGAAACGGAGGCCGGGAGTCGTCTGCTCGACGAGGTCGGGCTCGCAGGAACGCGCGTGCCGGTCGTGATTCGCTACGACGGCCAGGTGGTCATCGATCCGGGCCTGCCCGACCTCGCCCGGGCCATCGGGGTCAACGTCGAGAATGACCTCGAGACATGCGACATCGCAATTGTCGGTGCGGGACCAGCGGGCCTGACAGCAGCCGTATACGCCGCATCCGAGGGGCTGGAGACAGTAATGCTCGACCGGGCGGTCTCGGGCGGGCAGGCCGGAACCAGCCCGCTGATCCGGAACTATCCCGGGTTCCCCCACGGGATCAACGGTGGCGCCCTGATGGAGAGAACGTGCGAGCAAGCATGGCTGATGGGGGCGCACATCGTCTTCGCCCAACAAGCCGTCGCGCTCGAACGGCGCGGCGACGATCGCATCGTTCGTCTTCACGACGGCATTGAGTTACGCGCGCGCTCGGTCGTGATCGCGACGGGCATCGAATGGCGTCGCCTCGGTGTGCGCAGCCTCGAAGCGCTCGTGGGCTCAGGTGTGTTCTACGGGGCGGCCGCGAGCGAGACCCGCGCGATGCAGGACCAAAATGTGTTCATCATCGGCGCCGGCAACTCGGCCGGGCAAGCTGCACTGCACGTCGCCAAGCATGCTCGCACCGTCACGCTGCTTGTCCGCGGCGACAGCCTCGCGAAATCGATGTCGAGCTATCTCACCCGGACGATCGAGTCGACTGCCAACATTGTCGTTCGCCACCGCACCGAGGTGGTAGACGGCGGTGGGAACGGACAGCTGGAATACATCACGCTCGCCGACCGCGCAAACGACACCACCGAGCAGCTCCCGGCAGCCGCGTTATTCATCATGATCGGCGGCGAGCCGCACACAGAGTGGCTTCCGGATGAGATCGCGCGCGACGTCCAGGGTTACGTGATCACCGGCCGCGACCTCCTTCAGCAGACCCAACTGCACTGGGATCAGGATCGTGACCCGTTGCCGCTCGAGACGAGCGTGCCGGGCGTATTTGCAGCGGGTGACATACGCCAGGGTTCGATCAAGCGCGTGGCCTCGGCGGTAGGCGAGGGTGCGACCGTCGTCAGGCTCGTGCACGAGCACCTGCGCGAACGCCCACCTGAGCGCTAGCCGAATCCGCGCCGTCTACCGGCGCCAGAAAGCCAGCCGCTGCACCGAAGCCTTGAGGATGTCGCCCCAGGTGATCTGCGTGTCCTGGCGCTGTGAGATCGCCTCGAACGGGCTGAACCGCATCTCGCCGTCGGTCCCAAGCTCGATCGTTCCATCGTCCTGCCTGGTGCCGTTGACGATGATCCAACCGCGCTCAACATGGTGGTTCTCACTCATGGGCTGAGCGTACCCAAGGCTCGTGGCGCGCGGCTCCGAGCCCTCTCGGTCAAGATGCGACATTTCGGTCGCGCAGACGGACCCGCAAAGCACGGACGGGCCGGGTCGACGATGATTGTGTACGTGTCAGAGAAAACCCCCGCCCGAAGCGTCAAGATCGCCGCCGACGAACGCACGGGCTGGTCATCCGAGCGCCCGCGCGCCAGTGGCGCCCCGCCGCGCCCGGTCGACGTGTCAGTCCGGGGACGAGTTCTCGCTCCCTCGCATCGGCTGCGCTACTCGCCCGGAAGCCTCGTCGTCATCGTCGGTGCCGCGGCGTCGGAGCCCGAACGTTTCGCCGAGCGAGTCGTCGAGGAGCGGGGCGCGACGCTCGCGCCGAGTCGGGTGCGAGCACTGCTAGCCGGACGGGTCGCGGAAAACGAGATCGAGGAACGTGCCGGCGAACTCCTGGCTGGCGCGGTTCGCAAGCGGCTGGAGTCTGGGCAGAGCGTCGTTCTGCCGCTCGAGGGGTTCGACGCTCTACAGCGCGAACGTTACGTCCGCCTCGCGCATAACCTCCGTCGGCCGCGACACCTGATCTTGCTGGACGCTTCGCGCGAGAAGGTACTCGACGACGAGCGACCGGCGCTCGACGAACTCCGGCGGTCGCTCGACGCTGGCGAACTCGGACTCGAGGGCTTCCAGACTTCGCTTCGTCTCGGCGGCCATGCACTCGCCGAGCTCAAACGAATCGTCTTTCAGCCCCCGCCACGCGACGACTGACCCTCGCCGACTCCGCGGATTAGTGCTCCAGCACCTCCGGTAAGCCAAAGTGGGCGAAGAGCCCTGGGCCGCGGAAGGCGGTGATGTCGGCGATCAGCGCGTCTGCGAGCGTGAGCACGGTAACCGCCTCCGCGACGAACTGTCGGCTGGTCTCGTTCCATCTGTATTCGCCGAACGCGGGCTGTCCGTTGGCGCTGACCGGCAGCAGTCGCCAGCGTATCCCTGCCGCGAGCGCTATTGAGCGCAGGAAGGTTTCAACCGCATTCCGCCCCCGATACCAGGTCGGTCGTGGTGGCATCGTGATCGTCGCGCCGTTGGCGAGCATTGCGACGACGGAGTCAACGTCCGCACGTTCCCAGGCGTCGACGAAACCGTCGACCAGCTCGCGGAGCCGTTCGTCCCCGACTGCTTGCAACGTGGCCTGCTGGCTTCGTGCCGGGAGTCGCTCGTCGACGGTCTTGTGGGCGCGCTGCAACGCGGTGTCTACCGCGGCAGGTGTCATCTCGAGCGTCTCGGCCACCTCTTTGGCCGAAAAGCCGAGGACATCACGGAGGATCAGGACCGCGCGCTGCTTCGCAGGGATGTGCTGTAGAGCTGCCACGAACGCGAGCTCAACGGCCTCGCGCTGTTCGTAGCGGGCGTCTGGGGAGGCGAGCCCGTCCTCGAGTTCGATGCTGGCGTCTGGGTAAGGCTCGAGCCAGACGGATTCGACGATGGGTTGCGCCAGTGGATCGTGCGGGTCGGCCGCAGGTCCGTAGTCGATTGGCAGCACTCGCCTTGGCCGTCGCCCGATCGTCTTTAGGCAGGCGTTCGTGGCGATCCGGTAGAGCCAAGACTTGAGCGAGCTGCGGCCCTCGAATCGGGGGAGCGCCCGCCAGGCATTGAGCAGCGTCTCTTGGAGGGCGTCCTCGGCGTCCTGCAGCGAGCCGAGCATCCGATAGCAGTGAGCGTGCAGCGCAGCACGATGCAATCCGATCAGTTCGCTGAAAGCGGTTTCATCGCCGGAGCGGGCGGCGTCGAGCAGGTCGTTTTCGCCGTTGGTCACAGCCGCCATCCTTTCTGCTGCCAGAGCGCGATCTCTCCGGCCTCGACCGTCGAGATCACACTACGCCAGCCCGCCGGTCCTTCTCGTGGCCCGAGCAGCACGGACGCTCCGAGCCGTCGAGCTAGATCGGTCGCCGTGTCGATCCGGCTGACCTCGACGTACGGCAGCCAGGTCGCACGGCCGGTGCCGCACTCGACGATCCCGCCGCCGAGATCGCTGGCGAGGTCCAGCGCCATGTAGGAACTGTTGCCGGTCTCGATCGGCTCGCTACGCCAGCCGCACAGCTTGGCGCAGAGAGCCCGGGCGCCGGCGAGGTCGGCCGTGTGCAGCTCGAGGTGAACGAGCGGGGTGGGGGATGAATTCGTCACGTGGAGACATAGATCCGCTGAGCGCCCGAAATCCAACGCCGTCGCGAGCGGCGGGCCGAATCCGGATCCGACCGTTGGATTTCCCGATGCAACCGGATCTCTAATGGCAATCGCGGCGAATGCGACCGTGAACCACCTACGTCGGAGGAAGGCATGACCATCGAAGGCAAGACAGTTCTAGTGACCGGCGGCAACCGCGGCATCGGGCAGGCGCTGATCGAGGAGGCGTTGAGGCGAGGCGCGAAGCGGGTTTATGCCGGCACGCGCCGGCCGTTGACTCATCCGGATCCGCGGGTGACGACGGTGACGCTGGATGTGACCAATCAGGCGCAGATCCAGGCGGCGGTCGAGGCCGTCGACTCGCTCGACGTTCTGATCAACAACGCCGGCGTTGCGCTCTACGACGATCTCAGCGACCGCGCCGCGCTCGAACAGAGCCTCACTGTCAATCTCTTCGGTCCGTGGGGCGTGACGCAGGCGTTCCTGCCGTTGCTGACCGAGTCTCGGGGGGCGATCGTGAACAACGTGTCCACGATGGCGCTGGCCCCTTTGCCGCTCACGCCGGCCTATGCGGTCTCGAAGGCGGCCGCGTTCAGCCTGACCCAGTCGCTGCGCGCGCTACTGGCCCGGCGGGGCGTCAGCGTGCACGCCGTCCTGACTGGGCCTACCGACACCGATATGACCCGTGGCTTCGAGATCCCGAAGGCATCTCCGGAGTCCGTCGCGCGGGCGATCTTCGACGGAGTCGAGGCAGGGGAGGAGGACATCTTCCCTGACCCGATGTCGGCGACACTGGCCGACAGCTGGAACAACGGTGCGGTCAAGGCGTTCGAGCGCGAGAACGCCGCGTTCGCCCAAGCAGAGCCGATCGCGGCATGAGCACAGGAGGTGGGGCGCTAGCCCGAGGCCGCGCCCCGGTGTCCACATTTCAGGTTGAACAAACAAAAAGGACAGAAAGTGACTGATCACAAGACCGGGACCCGTGAAGAGTGGATCGCAGCACGCCTGGAACTCCTCGCCCGCGAGAAGGAGCACACACGGTTGGGCGATGAGCTGGCGCGACAGCGGCAGGAGCAGCCTTGGTTACGGATCGATAAGGAGTACCGCCTCGAGACCGACGAGGGCACGCGCACCCTGGAGCAGCTATTCGGCGGCCGCAGCCAGCTGCTGGTGTACCACTTCATGTTCGGCCCCGACTACACGGCCGGGTGCCCGTCGTGCTCAGCGATCGCGGACGGCTTTGACGGCTCCGTCGTTCACCTCGCAAATCACGACGTCACGTTCTACGTGGTGTCACGGGCTCCCCTGCCGAAGCTGCTGGCGTACAGGCGGCGGATGGGCTGGAGCTTCCCGTGGGCGTCTTCGTTCGACAGCGATTTCAACTACGACTTCGGCGTGACCCACACCAAGGAGGCGTGGGAGTCGGGAGCCGTCGATTACAACTTCCGCACCGTCGACTTTCGGCCCGCCGAGGACAGTTCCATGCTCGCCGAGTGGGCGTCGTCGGTTGGCACGGACTTTAAGACGTACAGGCAGGAAGGACCTGGGCTGAGCGCGTTCGGGCTCGAGGATGGCGTCGTCTACCACACCTACTCAACATACGAGCGTGGGGTCGACGCCATCTGGGGCATGTATTCGTTGCTCGATCGCGCGCCCCTTGGGCGCAACGAGAGCAACTTCTGGTGGCGCCGACACGACGAGTACGACCGGCAGCCGAACCAACCCGCAAAAGGAACCGACGACTATGCATAACACTTCAGACAACACGACTCTGATCGTCGGAGCAAGCCGCGGCCTGGGCCGCGGGATCGCCACGGCGTTCGCCCAGGCCGGTACGCCTGTCGTCGCCGTGGCTCGCACGGCCGCGGCGCTCAGCGAGCTCGCGGGCACGAGCGCGAACCTCCGGACCGAGGTCGCCGACGCCACCGACGCCACCGTGGCCGGGAGCCTCATCGACCGCTACAAACCGAAGGCAGTGGTTCTCGTTGCCGGCGCGAAACCCGTCATGGCCCCGCTGCAGGAGCAGACGTGGGAATCGTTCTCGGTCAACTGGCACACGGATGTCCGGGCCGCGTTCCACTGGCTGCGCGAGGCGCTGCTCCAGCCGCTGAAGCCCGGCAGCCGGGTGGTCGTGATCAGCAGCGGGGCCGCCGTGGCCGGGTCGCCGCTCAGCGGCGGCTACGCCGGCGCCAAGGCGACCCAGCGTTTCATCACGGCCTATGCCCAGGACGAGGCGAACCGCGCCGGCCTGGGCATCTCCTTCACCGCCGTGATGCCACGGATCACGCCGCTGACTGAGCTCGGCAGGCCGGCAGTCCAGGCCTACGCGGCCCGCGCTGGCCAGACCGAAGAGGAATACGTGCGGCAATTCGGCGAACCGCTCACCCCGGAGGTCGCCGGTGCCGCTGTAGTCGAGCTCGTAGAGGCAGACGCGGCCACCGTCGTACCCGCGTACCTGCTGACGAGCGCCGGGCTCCAGGCGGTCAGCTGATCTACCCCGACTGACCAGCATCCGAGGGTCGCCATGCCGGGTACACTCGGCGAACGTTGGCAGCTAATCGGGTTGCGGGGTGAGAACAGCGGCTCGGCTTACCGCTAAGGGGCGTGGAGTGCGAAGGCGCCTGAGCGCACCCCTCGCCGTATGGGCTGCCCTGACGGCCGCGTCGCTCTGCTGCTTCGGCTGCGGTTCTTCTGTGACCGGCTCAGCGGCGTCAACAGCCGCAACCGCGACTGCTCGGACGGCGAGATCCGAACCCGTGCCGCGGGACTCCGGCTTCGGCTCAAACTGGATCACCTACCACGGGACTGCTGAGGCGACCGGAGTCCACGCGACGCACACAAAGCTGCTGCCTTCGCGGCGGGCCTGGACCTCGCCGATCCTTGACGGACAGCTGTATGGCGAGCCGCTCGTCGCCGACGGCCGCGTCGTCGCGGCGACCGAGAACGACACGGTCTACGTGATGGCCGCGCACAGCGGGCGCATCCTGTGGTCACGCCATCTGGCGAAGGCCGTGCCATCCCATGACCTGCCGTGCGGCGACATCTCGCCCGAGGTCGGAATTACGGGCACCCCAGTGATCGATTTGAAGCGCCACGAGATCTTCGTCGACGCGGACACCCTGATAAACGGCCCGTCCGCCTCTGGTGGTGTGGAAGCGTCGCACCGTCTATTCGGGCTCAACCTGTTCACCGGCAGGGTCGAACAGGACGAGCGGGCGATGCCGAACGCCGGCGAGGACCAGCTCGCGCAGCTGCAGCGGCCAGGGCTGGCGCTTGACCACGGTTTCGTGGTCATCGCCTACGGTCAGAACACCGGCGACTGTCCCGGCCCCAACGGTCCTGCGCACGGCTATGTCGTCTCGATCCCGGAGAAGGGAGGACGGCTTCACTACTTCCAGATCGGCCGCGGCCGGGATCGGGGGGCGGTGTGGATGGGCGGAAGCTCTCCGGTCGTCGACCCTCACGGCAACGTCTACGTGGCGAGCGCCGACGGCTACGACCTCGGCGCCCGCCAGCCGTACGACGACAGCGATGCCGTGCTCGAGCTGTCGCCGACCATGCACCTCAAGTCGATCTTCTACCCCAGGGACTGGCAGAAGCTCAGCGCCAACGACCTCGACCTCGGGACCGGGGACCCCGTGCTCGTGCATGGCTTCGTGCTCCAGGTCGGCAAGACGGACACCGCCTATCTGCTCCGTCAGGGACATCTCGGCGGCGAGGAGGGCCAGGTCACGTCGCATTCCCTGTGCAACGGGGACCCCGACGGCGGACACGCAGTGAACGGCTCGGTCGTCTACATACCCTGCCCGAACGGCGTGACGGCGATCAAGGTTTCGACGAAGGCCCCCCACCTGAAACAGCTATGGACCGACAACGACGGCGCCGCTGGCCCACCGATCATCGCCGATGGACTGGTCTGGACGATCGGAGGCGACAACGCGGTGCACGGCCTCAACCCGGCCAACGGCGACGAGGTCGTCTCGATCCACTTCGGCGGGTTTGCCAACCACTTCCCGACACCGTCTGTCGGCGATGGCCTCCTCCTCCTTCCGGGCACCCACCAGGTCTTCGCGTTCATGGGTCCGGCCGGGCGGCCGCCGCGGCCATAGCTAGGCCAAAAGACATGCAATAGGCGATCTTTTGGTCCCGAAGGTCGTGGGCTCGATCCCAACCCCCGATGTCGGAAATACAAGCGTGATTATCATCGGTGCGCATGCCGACGAGGCTTGCCCCGGCGCGGTGATCCACGCGGCGGCGGGAGCCGGCAAATCGCGATTGGCCCGCGAGGCGTGCAGCGCGCCCGAGACGATGGGGGAGCTGGCGTTGTGGGCCCAAGCGACGGCGAGTAGCGCCACGATTCCGCTGGGCGCCCTCGCGAGCCTGGTCCCGGACGGAGTTCGGTCTGATGATCTGCTGGAGCTGATGCGCCGCAGCACGGCGGCGCTGCGGGAACGCGCCGGTGGCCGCGAGATGTTCCTATCACTATCCCGTGTTCATCCTCACCCATCACGCGCGTGATCCGGTGGAGATGAAGGGAGGGACCACCTTTCACTTCGTCACGGATGGAATCGAGTCCGCGCTCACACGGGCACGGGACGCGGCCGGCGGCAAAGACATCATGCTGTGGGGCGGCGCCCAGGTCATAAACCAGTACCTGGCGGCGGGAATGCTCAACGAGCTCGAGCTCCACGTCGTCCCCGTACTGCTCGGCGACGGTGCTCGCCTCTTCGACAACCTCGGGGCCGCGGGCGTGCGGCTCGAGCAGGTCCGCGCGGTCGAGGCGCCCGGCGTCACGCATCTGAAGTACACGGTGCTGTCATGACGGCAGGCGGCGCGGCGCGCATGCCGGGTGGTGGCCAGACCGAGACGACGGTAACTTTGACGCCGAGTGACTGTCGGGGCCCAAGCATCGCTGCAGTCGGGGGAGTCCGCCGAGCGTGGTCGAGCGGCGCGGGGAACCACGCCTCGCTCTGCCCACGGCGACTGGACGCCGGCGCCTGAGCGTCCTGATCCCGTCGCGGTGCTTGCCGCCCAGGCGGCCTCGCGCCTGCAGGAGCTGGTTCCGATCCGGTATGGGCGGATGCTCCTCTCGCCGTTCACGTTTTACCGCGGGGCGGCAGCGGTGATGGCGGCCGACCTCGCGGTCACGCCGGATTCAGGGGTTGTTGTGCAGGCGTGCGGTGATGCGCACATCTCGAACTTCGGTGGTTTCGCGGCTCAGGATCGTCGGCTGCTGTTCGGCCCGAACGATTTCGACGAGACGCTGCCGGGCCCGTGGGAGTGGGACGTCAAGCGGATGGCGGCCAGTGTCGAGATCGCCGGCCGCGAGGTTGAGCTGCCGGCGACTCGCCGGCACTGGCTCGTGACTGAGTGCGTGCGGGAGTATCGCGAGGGGATGCGTGGTTTCGCGAGCGAGAGCCATCTCGACGTCTGGTACGACCGCCTCGACGCGAGCGAACTGGTCGAGCAATTCGGCGGGCGGCTGGGTAAGAAGGGCCGGATCCTGTTCGCTAAGCCGTTCGCCAAGGCGCGACGCAAGACCAGCCTGCGGGCGGTGGAGAAACTCACCGAGCGTGTTAGTGGCGAGCTGCGCTTTAGAAGGGTGCCGCCGCTGCTGATTCCGCTTCGCGAGCTGGTCGATCCGGCCGACGCTCGCAAGGACACCGACATCGTTGGAGTGGCGCTTGAGGAGTATGCCGCGAGCCTCGACGAGGACCGGCGCTACCTCTTTGCGACGTATCGGTTTGTCGATATGGCGCGCAAGGTCGTTGGAGTCGGGAGCGTCGGCACGCGCGCCTGGGTGCTCCTGTTCGTAGGCCGGGGCGGAAAGGATCCGCTCGTGCTGCAGATGAAGGAGGCGCAGGCATCAGTCCTGGAGCCGTACCTCGGTGCGAGCGAGTTTGAGAACCATGGCGAACGTGTCGTCCGTGGCCAGCGGCTTTCGCAGGCGGCGATCGACGTGTTCCTCGGCTGGCAGCGGAGCTTGGGTCTGGACGGAGTGGAGCACGACTTCTACATCCGCCAGTTGTGGGACTGGAAGGCGTCGATCGACCTGTCAACGATGACCGAATCGGGCCTGCACGCGTACACGAGAGCCTGCGGATGGTCCATGGCTCGCGCGCACGCACGCTCCGGTGACCGTCTCGCGATCGCTGCGTACCTCGGAGCTGGCTCTAATTTCGATCAAGCGATCGCGCGCTTTTCGGCCGCGTACGCCGACCAGAACGAACTCGACCACCAGCGACTGGCCGACGCCGTCGCCGCAGGCGAAGTCTCTGTCGAGGCAGGCGTCTAACCCTCACGCCTCCTCATCTTGACATTTCCGACGCCCACGGTCCAAGCCCCCCGAGTAGGCTGGATCTCCGACTCGAAAGGCTGCTTATGACGGTTCCCGACCCAACTCCCACGCGTGGCCGCATCATGCGATCCACCATCTCGTCCAGCGGCGAGCTGAGGCTGGAACTGGCCGAGCGCGAGGTTCCGCACCCAGGCGTCAGCGAGGTGGTCGTGGCCGTTGAAGCCTCGCCGATCAACCCGTCGGATCTAGGCGTGCTGTTGGGTGCGGTCGCCCCAGGCACGCTGCGGCCCGACGGGGCGGATCTCGTGGGGGCTATCCCAGACGCGGCGCTCCCGCTGTATCGCGATCGGCTGGACAAGCCGCTGCCCGTCGGCGGCGAGGGCGCCGGCACCGTGATTGCGGCAGGCCCGGAAGCGGCCACGCTGATCGGCCGTCGCGTCGCGCTGTTTGGCGGGTCGATGTGGGCTGACTATCGCGTCGCCGACGCAGCAGCCGTCGTCGAACTGCCCGGCGACGTGAGCACCGCGGAGGGCGCGGCGCTGTTCATCAACCCGCTCACCGCGCTATCGATGGTCGAGACGATGCGCGTCGAGGGCCACAACGCGCTGGTCCACACGGCCGCCGCCTCGAACCTCGGCCAGATGCTGGTGCGGATCTGCGCCGCCGACGGCATCGGCCTGGTCAATATCGTGCGCCGGGCCGAGCATGCCACGGTGCTGCGCGAGCTTGGCGCGGTCCATGTGGTCGACTCCTCACAGTCGGACTTCGCCGTCCGGCTCACAGAGGCGATCCGCGAAACCGGCGCAACCCTGGCCTTCGATGCGATCGGCGGAGGCTCGCTGGCCGGCGACATCCTCACGGCGATGGAACGCGCGCAGCCGCCGCTGACGTCCTACACGCCGTACGGAACCACGGTGCACAAGCAGGTCTACATCTACGGCTCGCTCGACTTCTCGCCCACCGTCATTGACCGCAAGTTTGGACTGAGTTGGAGCGTCGGCGGATACCTCCTGACGAACGCGCTGGCCCGCCTGGGCGGCGAGGCGATCGGCCGGATGCGCGCTCGCGTACTGGCCGAGGCGACGACGACGTTCGCTTCGGGGTATACGCAGACCATCGGGCTACGTGACGTCCTGGAGCCCGAGGTCCTCGCCGTCTGCGCGCGCCGCGGCACTGGGACCAAGTACCTAATCGACCCATCAAGCGACCGTTCAACCTGACGAGCAGCCCGCGCCGATCGCGGGAGATGTCGATGCTCCGTCTGACGTGCGCCGCTGGTCGTTACTCGGTCGGCATTTCCTCAAACGGCCAACGGTTTGTGATCGCCAGCGACTCCGACGCAGGCTCAGCCACGAGCTTGTCGCTCTGGAGGACTCGGAGCACCATGCCCGCCTGGGCATAGAACCGCCCCACGTACGGGACCTTCCGACGCCGCCTGCCGACCAGCCCGAGATCCAGAAGTCCCTGATAGAGGCTCTCGCCGCAGATGTTCTGGACTTTGCCGATCTCCTTCTTGCCGGACACCTGCGAGAGCAGCGTTCCGGAGCTCATGTTCGTCACCCAGTACGGCCAGACCTGCTCGGCGCTACGGCACGCGACGATCGGCCGGAACGACTGCCCTCCAATAGTGGCTATCGCTTCGGCGTCGATCATCGCGAAGTAGCCGTACGCGATCGTGACCATGACAAGACGGCGGACAGCGGGTTCGTGCTGCCCAAGGTCCGGTAGCAATTGGCCGAGCGGCGGGACTCGGCCTGAGAACCCTCCGACCGGAGTGCCGTCACGGGGCGGATGAAGCTGAGCGGTGACCATCCGCGTTACGCATGGCGCCATGCTCGCCGCCTCGGTCAGGCGGGCGTCGTCGCGCATGTAGTCGAGCCAAGCCGCGTCGAGTCCCTCGAGCTTGTCGGGCGCGAGCGCACGATCAAGAACACTCACGCAAGCAGAAGCGAACTCGTCCACGCGCCGACACTAACCGTACCGGCGCACGCAGCGCCAATCGCACAAGCATTCAAATGCCGAGCCAACTATTCGTTGAGTCCCGGGGCAGTTTTCGCGTATCGTCGGCGCATGTCGGCGCACCTGAGCGGTTGGAGGCCGAGCCGCTCAGCATGAGCAGCCCTTCATCCGGCATCTCAACCGTTGTCCGCCGCGGTCAGCTCGCCGAACTGCTCTCTCAGGCTGCCCAGATCGAGCACGACGTTCTGTGCCAGTACCTGTTCGCTGCGGCGACGCTCAAGCAGCGCCACGACGAAGGTGGCGTGAGCTACGGGCAGCTCGAGCAGATACGCCGCTGGAAGTCCACAATTCTGGAGGTCGCGCGCCAGGAAATGGCGCACTTGGGCATCGTCACCAACCTCCTAACTGCGATCGGCGAGGCACCCCGCTTCGACCATCCAGGTTTCCCGACGCCAACGTCGATCCTCCCGATCGGCCAGGAGTCCAGGCTCGAAAGGTTCTCGGCGCGAACAGTCTTGCGATTCGTGTGCTTCGAGATGCCGGCTGAACTCCCGCCGGAGGAGACGGCATACCTACAGACGCGCCTGGGCGAGTTTGAGCCTGCGAGCTTCGACGCCATCTACGTCCTCTACGGGAAGATCAAGAAACTGCTCACGGAGATGGACCCGAAGCACCTATTCATCGGACCGCCGTCGGCACAATTCGTATCCGGAGGGACTGCCGTGGCCGTCCGCGGACTTACGCTGCCGCGGAACGCCGCCGAGTCCATCTCGATCTACAGCTTCACGCTTCCGGCAATCACCGACACGAGGTCGGCTCTAGACGCCGTTGACCAGATCGTCGAGGAGGGAGAAGGACGGGGCGGACACTCAACGACGAGCCACTTCTCGCGGTTCCTCGATATCGATCGACAGCTCGGAAGGATGTTGGTGGACGACCGCGGCTTCGAGCCGGCCCGAAACGTCGTCTCTGATCCCCGGGCTTGCGAGGCTCCGGGTTGCACCACGATCACGAACCCCGCAACCGTCGAGGTCTCCGAGCTATTCGACCTGGCATACGCGCTACTTGCCCAGCTCCTGTGCCGGATGTTCGCCTACACCGACGAATCCGACCACGACGTTGCGACACTCGAGTCCGTCGCGTTCTTCCCCATGATGACGACGGTGATCAGACCCTTGGCCGAGATACTCACCATGCTGCCCGCATTCGAACCGGTGAAGCCGGAGCGAGCCGGAGCGTCGTACACGCTTCCGCACCGGCTGGGGTTCCTTCCGCATCGCGAGTCCGCCTGGCGCAACGTGAGCATGGAGCTTGCGTGGCTCGAGGAGTCCGCACGGAAGATCGCACGCGATACCCGCAACCCGGCACGGCTACGGCCGAGGCTCAAGCTCATATCGGAGCAAGTCGCCCGCATCCGCTACACGTTCGAGAACGGGGTCGCGGTACAGGTGACCCGATGACTGCGGATGACAGCTCTCTCGCGGCACGGTTGATCGTGCAATTCGAGGGTTGGTGTCAGATCCGGCAGCCGACCGACCCCGACCCGTGCGACGAGCCGCGTGGCGCGAGCGGCTACACGTTCGCCTTCGGCGACGAGCCTGATCTCGACAGGGTCATCCGACTACAACCCTATGACGACGTGCCCGTGCGCTCTCACGGCTGGCCGATAGGCGTGACCGTCAAGGACGCGGTCCGCCACGCCGGGAACGAGACTTCGAGAATCGAGCCTCTCCCGGGCGCGACCGTCGAGCTGCTCGGCGCCCCGAAGCTCGAGAACCGCAACTGGACACTGACCAATGCCGGCTTCGAACCGATTGTGCCGTTCGACCTCCGGATCCGTTCAGACGTGCTATCGATCCGGCGCCGGGCCCCGCTCGACGTTGCGCGCCCGACCCGGCCGCTCTGGAAGCAGCCGCCAGCGGTCCTGGCAGCGCACGCTGCGAACGGCATGGAGCTCGAACCGGAGACGGTCGGCAAGGCAACCGGCATCTGGATCTCGAGGCAGGTCGCCGTCGAGCGGAGAGCCAAGCTGCAGAAGGACCTCGAGGCGGCGAGGTCCAAGACCCCTCCCGACGAAGCCGAGCTGGCGATTCTCACCGGTCGGATCGCCGAGCTCACGATCGGCATCGACGACCCATCCAACCGCCGGCTTGCCGCGCGGTACTACGTCGAGAGGTTCGGGTTCGACATGCTCGGGGAGGTGGAAATCGTCGGCGACGAACGCGAGGTGCTCGGCGGAACACTCACGCGCGGCAGTGACGCAGCCGGTGCGTGGGGCATCCGCTTCTGGATAGGCGGCTGGGACCCGGACGTCCTCTCGGCCTACTTCGTCGGAGCGCTCGACGCGCCGTACGCAGCGAGCTGACCGGGGGCCCGCCCGAGCAGCCCGCCCGCGGGCATCGCTGCGCGAGTTACATCGGCGGCAGCCGCCGCGCTGGCGGCGCCGGATGTATCGCCTGCGGCGAGCAGCGAGCGCTCGGCGCCGCGGAGCGCGGTCCATTGCTCATGTGCCACGCCGAGTCGCTCGAAGCGCCTAGCTCCTTCAAGGAAGGCGGTCGCCGCCGCGACGGGGTCGCCTTCGAGCTCAGCCAGGACCCCGCGCGATGCGATCGCCGCCGCCTGTGCGTAGGGGAAGGGATGGGTGAGCAGCTCGATCGCGCGCCGGAGCAGCTCGCCGTCGCCGGCGTCGGCGGCCGCTCGGGCGAGCCCCGGGAACCGCGATACGAGGCTCCAGACCGAGTCGGCCCTGCGCGCGACCAGCTCCTCGATCAGCGCGCACGCCACATCGTCCTGCCCGATAGCGCCGCGGCCGATCGCGCTCGCGGCCAGGCCGACGACGAAATCGTCTACGGCACCGCTTCTGCGTGCGGCGGCCTCGAGCCAGGTCGCCGTGTCCTCGATGCGGCCGTGATCGCCGAGAGCCGTCCATGTCCGCAGCAGCGCCGCGCGCGTATAAATCAAGCCGAACTCGTTCCCGGCCTCCATGAAGCCCTGCTCGAGCTGGCTTGCCAGCGTGAGAAGCTCGTCGATGCGCCCCAGGTCCAGCATTGGATCGAGCGCGAACACACCGCTCAGGTCGATCATCTCCGAGAGGCCACACTGCTTCGCGAGCTCGAGCGCCCTGTCGTAGATCTCTAGCGCCGCCGACGGGCCGCGCACGAGGTGCTCGAAAATCAGGAGATTCACCAGTTTGGTCGCGGCATCTCTCCCCTCGCCCCGAGAGACCGCGAGCGAAGCCGCCTCGCGCAGGTCGTCGATGCCGTCGAGGTCCCCGCTGTGCATCCGCGCCATCCCGTAGAACTCGAGCGCCATCGTCGGACGGTCGACGCCGAGCTCCTCGGCCACGGCGAAGGCGCGCTCGGCGCACTCGATAGCCGCCTGCGGCTTGCCCGAGAGAGTCCGCGCGGCCACGCACAGGGACAGCGCGTCGACGAGCTCCGGACAGGGCGGCTCGTCTTCGAGAAGCACCACCATCTCTTCGGCGAGCTCGAACCCCCGCGGACTCCCGAGCTGCTGGTACGCGTACCCTAGAGACGAGATCCGCCGCGCCGCGCCTCGCAGATCTCCCGCTTCCCTGAACGCTGCCACGGACTGCTCGAGCAGCTCCACTGCTTCTTCGGGTCGCCCCTCGTGCAGCGCGAGCTGGCCGCGCAAGGCGAGCAGCTTCGTGTGCTCGGCGACCCCGTCCTCCGAGAGCGAGACCGCCCGCCCGAGATGAAGGGCGGCAGACCTGACGTCCAGAGCCACATTCCGTTCGGCGGCGAGCGTCGCATAACGGAGCGCCGACGACCGGAGCGCCTCCGGAGCGCCGCCGCGGCGCGACTGAAGGCCGAGGGCCGTCCAAGTGTGGTAGGCGAGGATGTCGACCAGGTCCACGCGATCGGCGGCCGCCTGCTCGAGCCAGCGGGCAACGCGCGCGTGCTTCTCGCCGCGATCGCGCTGTGTGAGCTGGGCATAGACGGCGTCGCGCACAAGCCCGTGCGTGAAGGTCACCTCGATCTCGCCGACCAGCGTCGATTCGGGAGCGAATACGACGTAGTGCCGCCGGCTGAGGTCTTCGAGCGCATCCACTACCGCTGCGACCGGCCGGTTCCCGACCGCCGCAAGCGGGCCTACCCAGAACGTGCCACCCACTACGGCCGCGTCTCCGAGCACGGCGCGCTCGGTCGGCGGGAGAACATCGACACGGGCGGCTATCAGCGCCTGCATCGACTCGGGAACGGCAAGCGGCTCACCTTCAGCGAGCCGCCAGACCCCACCGTCCTCGACGAGGGCTCCGCAGTCGAGCAGGAAGCGCACGAACTCGCCTGCGTACAACGGGTTGCCGCCGGCGTTTCGGAGGACGGCCTGCTCAACGTCGGGCGCCAGCGACCCGCCGGCGAGGAGCGAACCAGCGAGGTTTGCGATGTCGGCGTCCGTCAGGGGCTCGAGGCGAACGACATCTCTGGCGAGTACGGCCGCCGCTCCGCCCTGCTCGAGGAGCTCTGGCCTCGTGGTGCCGACCACGAGGAGCGGTACGGTCGTCGGCTGCTGCACGAGCCCCGCGAAGAACTTCAAGAGCCCGTCGTCGGCCCAGTGGATATCTTCGAAGACGACCACGGCCGGCCGTTCCTGCGCGAGCAGCTCGATGAACCGTCGATAGGCCGCGAGCACCTCCTCCGACTCGCCCGACGCCGAAGAGCCGAGACCGAGAATCGGGAGCAGCCGTCTCTGCATCCAGTCCCGGTAAGGGACATCGGGCAACGAAGCATCAAGCCGCGCGAGCGCGGTGGACGCGTCGTCCGATTCCAAAATCCCCGCATGTGACTTGAGGATCTCCGCAAACGCCCAGACGCCGATGCCCTCGCCGTATGGCAGCGACCGGCCGATCCGCCACACCGGAGCGGGATCCCGTGCGAGCAGTTGCTCCTGCAACGTCGAGACGAGACGCGACTTGCCGAGACCCGGCTCGCCGCTCACTGTCACGAGCCTCGACCGGCCTGTCGCGACCACTTCCGTATAGGCAGCGGTCAGCTCGCGAAGCTCCTCCTCACGCCCGATCAGCGGCGCCGGCAGCTCGGGCCGGCCCCCGGCCCGTACCGCGACGAGCGGGGCGCGGGGCTGGAAGATCTCGAGCGGCTCGTCGATCCCCTTGACCTTCGCGGGTTCCAACACGACGTAATCGAAGACGTTCTCGGTGAGACGGAAGGTCTGGCCGTCTACCACCACCCCGTCGATTGGTGCGAGAGCCTGCAGCCGGCCGGCCAGGTTCGCCGCGGCACCGACGACGAAATTCTCCCCGCCGGCGGGATCGACGTCGAGCTCGACGAGCACCTCGCCCGTCGTAACAGCGCAGCGGACGTGCAGGTCGTCCTCGCCGAGGCCCGGTAGGTCGGTCGCGGCGGCGCACATCGCCAGCGCCGCGCGCACGCTCCGCTCGGCATCGTCTTCGTGCGTGAGCGGAAAACCGAAGACGGCGAACACGCCGTCGCCGACAAACTTCTCGACCGCGCCGCCGTGGCGCTCAACGATCGAGCGGGCGGCGCGGTGATAGCTGCGGAGCACATCGCCGACGTCTTCCGGGTCTAGCTTTGCGCCGGCCGACGTCGAACCGACCAGATCGCAGAAGAGCACGCTGACGACCTTCCTCGCCAACCCGGTCGAAGCGGTCGACGCAACCTTCTGCGGAGCTCCGCAGAAGGGGCAGTACGGAAACTCGCCCGGCGGCTCCTTCCCGCAGCCGGCACAGACTCTCACGAGC
>CAVZAK010000020.1:0-25179 GCA_963773165.1 uncultured Solirubrobacterales bacterium | reverse complement strand
GGGAGCGACGGGACTCGAACCCGCGACCTCCGGCGTGACAGGCCGGCGCTCTAACCAACTGAGCTACGCCCCCTTTCGGGGAGGTTCCAGTATGGCAAGACAGTCTTAGTCTCGCTGGCGCAACTTTCGGAGCGCTGCCGAGTTTATGCGCCTGAATCGATCTCCGGAGGACGCACCCAACCCGGCCGTGGGTGCGCTAGGGATCAGCGATGGGGACCCGCGTGAGCGGGTCCCCATCGTGTAATCGGGAGGGATGGGCCCGCGGGCTGGCGGGCCCTCCCGGGCTGCTCAGGTGGCCCGGCGCGCCGTTCACGCCGCCACAGGCGTCACCCAGCCGCCGAAAACGCGCTCCAGCTCCATCGCCACGGCGATCGCCACGTGGTCGCGATCGCGACCAGCCGCCACCTGGATGCCCAGTGGCAGCCCTTTGGAGTCCAGCCCGAGTGGAACCTCGGTAACTGGGACGCCGGGCAGGTTGAACACCGCACAGAACGTCAGCAGCCAGCCGCGGCCGATCGTCGTCCGGTGGCGCGGCGCCACGTGTGGCTGGGCGGGATGGAGCAGTACCCCGTCGCCTATCGCGTCAACCAGCTCGGCGGCGATCGCTCGGCCGGTCTCGATCAGCCGTCGTTGCCTAGTCTCGCTCATCGGCGGGAGCATCTCGGTCGCGAGCGTGAGGCGCGTCTGGAGCAGATGCGGGCCGCCGCCGCGCACGAGCGACCCCCACGTCGGCGCCTCCTCTCCGGCGGCCGCCAGCAGCTCGAGCGTCGTCTGCCCGGCGCCCGTCTGGAGCGTCACGAGATACGGCAGCAGCGCGTGGCGCCATGATCGGAGCGAGACACGTCGCACGTCGGCGCCGGCGGCGCGGAGCGCTCCGACCGCGCGCTCCCGCGCGTCGTGCAGCTCGGAGTCCATCGACAGAACCGAGGCGTCCTCGACGGTCGTCACACGCAGTCCGTCCAGCCTCACCGCGCTCGGCTCGCCCAGCTCAACCTCGCGACTCATAGGGTCCTCGGGATCGCGCCCGGCCATCACCCGCAGCACGGGCATCAGGTCCTCGCCCCGGCGCGTGATCGGCCCGGTCTGGAGCATCGACGCCGCTGGCCCGGGCGTGGACGGGTACAGCCCCCGATTTGAGACGACCCCGGACGTGGGCTTATGGCCGAACACGCCGCACCACAGTGCCGGGACCCGGATCGAGCCCGCGATGTCGGCGGCGACCCCGAACGGCGACCCGCCGTAGCCCACGGCCGCGCCCTCACCTCCCGAGGAACCTCCGGCCGCCCGTCGCGAGTCATACGGGTTGGACGTGCGGCCGTACACGCGGTTGACCGATTCGATCCACAGTGTCAGCTCCGAGGTGTTGGTGACGCCGAGCGGGATTGCTCCGGCGTCGATCAGCTGCTGCACGGCGGTTGCGCTGGCCGTGGCGCGATGGTCGCGGCGTGCGACCAGCCCGGCCGAATTCGGCATTCCCGCCAGCGCGATTGACTCCTTGACCGTGAACGGGACACCAAGCAATGGCGGCAGGCTCGTGCCTGGCCCGGCGCTGGCCACACGCCGGTCGGCGGCCGCCGCCTCGTTGCGCGCAGCCTGGAACCGCTCGGCGACTAGGGCGTTGACGCGTGGAGCGCACCGGATATGCCGCTCGATGTGGGCCTCGACGACCTCCGCCGCCGTGACCTCACCTTCGCGTATGGCCCTTGCGAGGTCGCTGGCCGAGCGCTCAGTGAGAGCCGTCATTGCGTGGCCACAGCAACCGCATCACGCTCTCAACGAACCGCTCATAGCGCTCGGGCGGGAATTGCTCGGGATCCGTCAGGACCATACGACCCGCCTCCTCGCCCAGGTCTCGGATTGCCCGCGCCGTCAACCCCGGGTCGAGGTCCTCCGGGAACTCGGCCCGCACCACCGCCCATTGGACCAGTTGCTCGATCCGCTCGAGCGTCCGGGCACGGTTGGTCTCGATGTGCTGGCGGACGATCGCCGGGGTGCCCTCCAGCGGCAGCAGGACGATTTGCCACGTGGCGGGCCGGCCCGCGACTGCCGTGAGGAACCGCCCGACCCCGGCGGCGAGCACCTCAACGGGATCGGCGTCGCCGAGATCGCTGGGAACGACGTGCTCGAGCTGCTCGCGCGCGTAGCGCTCCTCGCGGTCGACGAGCACCTGGAGCAGCAGTCCGAGGTTCGAGAAGTGGTCGTAGACGACCGGGCGGGTGACCCCCGCCGCGCGCGCGATCGCCTCGATCGAGACGCCGCTGTATCCCTGCTCCACGATCACGCCGAGCGCCGCATCGAGCAGCTGCTCGCGACGCTGCTCGGGTGGCATTCGCGGGGCGTACTGGCGACGGGGTTTGGCCGCGAGCTCCGCTTGCGTTGATCCCCGGCGATGCGTCATGCGCGCCCAGGCTACAGCGTGAGCCGCCCGTCCCTCGGCTCCACCAATTAAGAACATGCGGCTATTCATGTCTCACTATTGGCAGTGAGGCCCGCCTGATGTAGGTTGCAGCCCGTGGAGTCGAGGGAGCTCCCTGCGGCCGGCCTTTCGGTACAAGAGGTGACCGTATCTTTCGGCGGCATCGTCGCGCTCGAGGACGTTTCGCTCGAGGTGTCATCGGGCGAGGTGCTGGGCGTGATCGGGCCGAACGGCGCCGGCAAGACCACGCTGTTCAATGTGATCTCCGGGTTCGTGCGCCCCGACTCCGGCACGCTCGAGTGGCGCGGCCGCGAGCTCGGACGCCATCGCCCCTCCCAGCTCGCTGAGCTGGGCATAGCACGCACGCTGCAGGGAGTCGGGCTGTTCGAGCAATTGACCGTGCTCGAAAACGTGATGGTCGGCGCCGAGCACTTCCGCCGCGCCCGGTTCACCAGCGCGCTGCTGGCGCTGCCGTGGTCAGATCGCGACGAACGCCAGCTTCGAGAGCGGGCCCATGCGGCGCTGGAAAGGCTCGACTGCGACGACGTCGCCGTTCGGATGCCGACGACGCTGCCGTTCGCGGTCCAGAAGCGGGTGGCGCTGGCGCGGGCGCTCGTGTCCGAGCCCCAGCTACTGCTGCTGGACGAGCCGGCGGGCGGGCTCAGCGCGAAAGAGATGTCGGAGCTCGCGAAGCTGATCGACTCGTTGCGCAGTTCGATCGCGGTGATGCTCGTCGACCACCACATGGACCTGGTCACGTCAGTCTGCGACCGGATGGTCGTGCTCGACTTCGGTCGCGTGATCGCTGCGGGGGGGCCCTCCGAGGTGCGCCAGGACGCGCGCGTGCTCGAGGCGTACCTGGGTCGCGACGCGGAGGCTGTCCCGACGGCCGCGCCGGCGGGGAGGATCGATGCTCGTAATTGAGGAGCTGACAACCGACTACGGCGCCGTCCGCGCCCTCAACAACGCATCCTTCCAGGTTCCCGAGGGGACGATCACGGCCGTGCTCGGCGCGAACGGCGCCGGCAAGACGACGCTGCTCCGGACGATTTCGGGTCTCGTCCGCCCCACGTCGGGAAAGGTCCACCTCGACGGGGAGGCAATCACCCGGATGCGGGTGGAGGACATCGTCCGGCGGGGGCTCGCTCACGTTCCCGAGGGCCGCGGCGTGATCGGGGAGCTCACGGTTGCGGAGAACCTTCGGCTCGGGGGACTGTTTCGTCATCACGAAGCGATGCCGCCCGAGGAGATCTACGAGCTGTTTCCACGGCTCGAGGAGCGACGGACGCAGCCTGCATCGAGGCTGTCGGGGGGCGAGCGGCAGATGCTCTCGATCGGCAGGGCGCTGGCGGCACGGCCGCGCGCGCTGCTGCTCGACGAGCCGTCGCTCGGCCTGGCCCCGCTGCTGGTCGCGCAGATCATGGGGCTGATCCGAAAGCTGGCGGACACGCTCGGACTCGCGGTGGTCCTGGTCGAGCAGAACGCGCGCAGCGCGCTGTCGATAGCCGACCGCGGCGTGGTGCTGAACCTCGGCCAGGTCGTCGCCGACCAGGAGCCCGCCGAGCTGGCCGCAGATGAACGCCTCCGACACGCCTACCTCGGGTTCTAGTCCACGGTGACGAAATTCATCGACCTCACGCTCAGCGGCATCTCGGACGGCGCGATCTATGCCGCGGTGGCGCTATCGCTCGTGCTGATCTGGCGGGCCACCCGGATCGTCAACTTCGCTCAGGGGGCGATGCTGATGATCACGACGTTCATCGCCTACGCGGTGATCTCGAGCGGGGCGTCGTACGTCGTCGGATTCCTGGTCGCCATGTTGTCGGGTCTGCTGCTGGGCGCGGTCATCGAGCGCGTCCTGATCCGCCGCGTCGAGGACGCCCCACCGCTGAACGCCGTGATCGTCACGCTGGGGCTGTACACGCTGCTGGTCGCGGTCGCCGGGATGATCTGGGGGAACACGCCGAAGTCGTTCCCCGCGGCGTTCTCACTCCGGGGCTACGAGGTCGGCGGCACGCGTCTCCTGTTCACGCCCAACGACACGTTCATCGTGCTCGTGGTGATCGGCGTCGCGGCAGGACTGGGCGTGCTGTTCCGTTTCACCACGCTCGGCCTGCAGATGCGCGCCGCCGCGTTCAGGCCCGAGGTCGCGCGCCTGCTCGGCGTCCGCGTCGGCCGGATGTTCACCGTGGGATGGGCGTTCGCGGCGCTGGCCGGCTCGGTCGCCGGCGTGCTCGTCGCGCCGTCGGTGTTCCTGGGGCCCAACAGCTTTGACCCGATCCTGATCGGCGGTTTCGTCGCAGCCGTCTTGGGCGGGCTCGACAGCCCGCCCGGAGCGGTCGTCGGCGGCCTCGTCCTCGGCGTGGCGCTGTCCTACGTCTCGGGCTATGAGGGCTCATCGCTGGTGCCGCTCGCCGGGCTGCTGATCCTCGTGGCCGTCCTGATGGTGCGCCCGACCGGGCTGTTCTCCGCCACCAAGGAGCGGCGCGTGTGAGCACGGTCACCGCAGTCGCACGCCGCAGCACGCTATTGCGCTCGCTGGGGCTCGTCGCTCTCGGGGCGATCGTGCTCGTCCTGATCACGGGGGCGCTCAGCGATTACAACAACCTCCAGCTCGCCTACGGCGCCTACTACTTCGCGGCTCTGGCCGGGCTCACCATGCTGGCCGGCGTGAGCGGACAGATCTCACTGGGCCACGGCGCCCTGATGGCGGTCGGCGCCTACACGGTATGTCTGCTGATCGGGAACGAGGGTTGGGCGCTGATCCCGGCGCTGGTCGTATCGGTGGTTGTCGCGGCGGCGGTTGGAGTCCCGCTCGGCGCCGCCGCGAGCAGACTGCGCGGGCCGTATCTGGCGGGGGCGACGCTCGCGTTCGCCGTCGGTCTCCCCGCGCTGGCCGACCGATTCCCGGCGACGTTCGGGGGCGAGAACGGGCTCGTGATCAACCCGAGTACACCTCCGGCGTCGCTGGGTGCGAACTTCTCGCTCGAACATTGGGAGGCGTGGATCGCGTGCGCCGGCGCCCTGGTCGTGATGTTCGTTCTCTACAACCTGATCCACAGCGGCTCGGGGCGTTCGCTGCGGGCCGTCCGCGACGACGAGATCGCCGCCGCGGTGTGCGGTTTGCCCGTCGGGCGGATGCAGGCGCTGGCATTCATCGTCAGCGCCGGGTGCGCGGGACTCGGCGGCGGGCTGCTGGCGGTCGTGGCGCAGCTGGCGACGCCCGGCGCGTTTCCGCTGTCGCTTTCGCTGGCGCTGCTGGTCGGCGTGGTGCTCGGCGGCCTCGGGTCGCTGGTCGGTGCGATCTGGGGGGCGGCGCTCTTGGTGTTGCTCCCGAACTGGACCAACGACATCGCCAACGCGTTTTCGCTCTCGACGAACGTCAAGAACAACCTGCCGCTGGCCGTCTACGGTCTGGTCCTGATCGGCGCGATGCTCATCTGGCCGAGCGGAATCCAGGGCGGCGTCCGCGCGCTTGCCGTATGGGCCCGTGGTGTGCGGTCCCGGAACTCACTCCCAGCAGAGCCGCCTCGACAGCCCGAAGCCGTTCATGATCGCCCCGGATCCCATTAGCGGCGTCGTTGTAGAGGAACGCTTCGGCGAGACGCACGATCGCGTAGGCGAGCGTGTTGGAATCGGCGGGCGGCTCGTAGGTACCGGCCGCGACCTCCGCGTCGATCATTTCGCGGATGAGCTCCACCGCTCGGGGCTGGACGACCCCCGAGCTCGCGGTCAGCAATCGCATCGCGCCGTTGCGTTCCTGTTCCAGGAGCCGGCGCACCGCCGAGGAGCGCGTAAGCGCCCGGTTGATGCCGTCGAACACCGAGAGCAGCCCGGTGGCTCCGCGGCGGCGAACGCGGCGCCGTTCGCGGTCGACGAGCCGCTCCAGCTCGTGGGCGATCACCTTGCCGAGGAGCGCCTCGCGCGACCCGAACCAGCGGTAGATCGTCGCGCGGCTCAGGCCGAGCTCGCGCGAGACCACCGTCAGGTCGACGCGCTCACCGTCCAGGTATTGCCGCCTGACCACGCGCAGCACGTCACTGCGCGAGGCTGTTGCGGGGCGTCCTCTCTTGTTTCCCGTTGCCACGACCGACATGAAACTCTAGTATTTGAAACGCCTGAGGATCGATGTATCTAAATCGGGAGGGAGAGCCTGATGCGATTCAGACGTGTCCTGCCGCGAGCCATGGTGGTGGCCGTGGCCCTCGTGTCCGTTGCCGTGGCCGGCTGTGGCTCATCGAGCAGCAGCAGCAGCGGTGGCAGTAGCAGCGGGAGTAGCAGCAATGTGCCGGGCGTTACCGCGACCAGCATTACATTTGGATCCCACCAGCCGCTAACCGGGCCGGTAGCTCCTGGGTACAGCGAGATCGCGCCCGCCTCGCAAGCGTTCTTCGACTACGTCAACGCTCACGGCGGGGTGTTCGGTCGCAAGATCCATCTGATTTATAAGGACGACGCGTACAACCCGGCCCAGACGGTGAACGTCGTCCACCAGCTCGTGCTCCAGGACAAGGTGTTCGGAATCTTCGAGGGCCTCGGAACGCCGACGCACACGAAGGTCGTGGGCTTCCTGAACGCAGAGAAGATTCCGGACATGTTCGTCGCCTCAGGCTGCCCGTGCTGGGACGACGGGACCAAGCAGCCGTACACGTTCGGGTGGCAGCCGAACTACACGATCGAGGGCAAGATCCTCGGCCAGTACCTCAAGCAGCACTTCGCCGGCAAGAAGGTAGGAATCCTCTACCAGGACGACGACTTCGGTCTCGGGGGGTTGGCCGGGATCGAAGATGAGGTACCCGCTTCCGACATCGTCGCCAAGGAGTCCTATCAGCCGGGCACGACCACGCTCGCGGCGCAGATCACCGCGATCAAGACCGACAAGGCGCAGGTGATGGTCGACTTCACGGTCCCGATCTACACCGCGATCGCGCAGCTCACCTCGTTCACGCTCGGCTACAAGCCCCAGCTCGTGGTCTCTAACGTGGGGATCGATCCGATCACGGTCGGCGGGCTGCTGAAGACGGTCTCGAAGGGCAAGGCGTCGGGGACCGCGCTGATCGAGGGCGCGATCACCGACGGCTACCTGCCCTCGTCGTCCGATACGTCGAACCCGTGGATCCAGCTGTTCATGAAGATCCATCAGCAGTACGACGCAAGCGCACCGTTCGACGGCAACGTCGAGTATGGGATGGCGAACGCGTACACGCTTGTCCAGGCGCTTCAAGCCGCCGGCAAGAACCTGACCCGGCAGGACCTGGTGAACGCGGTCAACACGATGGGCGCCAAGTGGACCGGACCCGGACTGGTGCCGTTCCGTTTCTCAACCACCGAGCACGGTGGCTACGGCGGCGCCGAGATGGGGCAGGTCCGCAACGGCAAGATCGTTCTGTTCGGCGGCCCGCTGGTCACCTCCCCGACAGCGGGCGCATCGATCACGCCTTACACCGGCACCCAGCCCGCACCGCCCGCGAGCGGCGTGCCGTCCAGCTGAGCTCAGATTGATCGGGGGCGGCGCCTGCCGCCCCCGATCATTCGGCCAGCAGGCTGGCCCCGCTCTCGAGGTCGAAGAGGTGCAGGTGCTCGGTGTTGAACCACAGCTCGGTCTCCTGACCCTCGCGCACTTGGCTCGCGGCGGCGAGCCGGGCGACGACCTGGCTGCCCTCCGAGGAGCGCGGGAGGTCAGACCCGCCCGTGTCCTGGGCCAGCTCTTCGAGCTCGCTGGAGGTGACTTGCTCGGACTCGACGATGAAGTAGGCATAGAACTCAGATCCCATCGATTCGAGCACGTCGATCTTCGCGTTGAACACGTGCCCGCCGGGCCGGTCGCTGACCAAGCTGGCGTCCTCGAAGTCCTCGGGCCGCAGGCCGGCGATCAGCGCGTTGCGTCCGCCGCCGCGGCCGGCTGTCAGCTTGCCGCGCAGCGAATCCGGGAGCTGGACGTCGCCGATCGGAAGCTTCAGCGTGTCGCCGTCGAGATCCGCCGGGAGGAAGTTCATCGATGGCGAGCCGATGAACCCTGCCACGAACAGATTGCTCGGATCGTTGTAAAGCTCCGACGGTGGTCCGACCTGCTGCAGCGTGCCCGCTCGCATTACGCGATCCGGTCACCGACGTCATCGCCTCGGTCTGGTCGTGGGTGACGTAGATCGTCGTCGTCTCGAGGCGCTGCTGGATCCGCGCGATCTCGGTGCGCATCTGGACGCGCAACTTGGCGTCGAGGTTGGAGAGCGGCTCGTCCATTAGGAACGCACTCGGGTTACGGACGATCGCGCGGCCCATTGCCACACGCTGGCGCTGTCCGCCAGACAGGTTGGCCGGCTTGCGGTCGAGGTGCTGTTCAAGGTCGAGGATCTTCGCCGCGTCGGTGACCTTCTGGTCGATCTCCTCATTCGAGACCTTTGCCAGCTTGAGCGCGAAGCCCATGTTCTCGCGCACGGTCATGTGCGGATATAGCGCGTAGTTCTGAAAGACCATCGCGATATCGCGGTCCTTCGGCGCCTTATCGTTGACCACGGTACCGCCGATCTTGAGCTCACCATCGGAGATGTCCTCGAGGCCGGCGACCATCCGAAGCGCCGTCGACTTGCCGCAACCGGACGGTCCGACAAGGATCATCAGCTCGCCATCAGGGACGTCGAGGCTGAGGTGCTTGACAGCCTCGAAGCCGTCGTCGTACCGCTTGGTCACATCCTGGAACTCGATCTCGGCCATTTCTTAAAGCTCCTTGTTTGTCTAACCCTTGACGGCTCCAGCGGTAAGCCCGGACACAATCCTTCGTTGGAACAGCAGGACCAGCAGCATCACCGGGATCGTCACAACGACCGCGGCAGCTGCGATGTCGCCATAGGGCACCGTGAACTGCGAGACGCCCGGGAACTGCGAGATCGCGGCGGGCACGGTCTGTGCCGCGGACGTCGACGTCAGCGAGATCGCGAACACGAAATCGTTCCAGCAGATGATGAAGACGATGATGAACGTGGTAACGATCCCCGGGGTCGCGAGCGGCACGATGATCTTGCGGAACGCTTGGAAGGGCGTTGCGCCGTCGACCTGGGCCGCTTGTTCAAGCTCCCAGGGGATCTCTCTGAAGAACGCCGACAGCACGTAGATCGAGAGTGGCAGCGCGAACGTCATGTACGGGATGATCAACCCGGGCCAGGTGTCGTACAGCCCGATCTGGCGCCACAGGTTGTAAAGCGGCCCGACCAGCGAGATCTGGGGGAAGACCGCGACTCCCAGTGCGACCGCGAGGATCAGCGCCTTTCCGGGGAAGTCGAGACGGGCGATCGCGTAGGCGGCCGACGAGGCGAGGATCACGGCCAGAGAGGTCGCGATCAGCCCGATCCCGATCGAGTTGCGCAGGGCGTCCGTGAACGTCCCGAGCTTGAAGATTGCCGAGTAGTTCGACAGTGTCCAGTGGTGGGGAATGAAGCTGCCATCCGTGGCCGACGCGGGCGTCTTCAGGGACATGAAGATGATCCACAAGACCGGGACCAGCGAGCACACTGCGACCACGAAGATCGCGGCAGACCAACCACCCCTCTCGCGTGCGCGGTGGCTCATGCCTCAGCACCTCCTGGCGCGGCGCCCGCGCCGAAGCCCTTGATGAATATGAACGCGATCCCCACGACGAACAGGAACAGCAGGACCGAGACCGCGGAGCCGAGGCCGAGGTTGAGCCGGTCGAGCAGCGTCGAGTAATTCAGCATCGAGATCGACTCGGTGCCCTGCGCGCCCTGGTTGAAGATGTAGATCGTGTCGAAGATCCGGAACGCGTCGAGAGTGCGGAACAGCAGCGCGACCAGGATCGCCGGCTTCATAAGCGGGATCGTGATCTTGATGAACCGCTGCCAGGCGGTTGCCCCGTCGACCTTCGCCGCTTCAAGCAGCTCGTCGGGGACGAGCGAGAGGCCCGCGAGCAGCAGCAGCGCCATGAACGGCGTGTTCTTCCAGACCTCCGTGATGATGATCGCGACGTAGGTCCCGAACGGGTGACTGAGCGGGTCGCCGGTCAGCCCGAGCAGCTTCGGGATCCAGCCGCTATTGAGCGACCACGCGAGCTCCCAGGAGTACGCGGCTACGACGGCTACGACGGCGTACGGGATCAGCGCGACGCCGCGCACAACCCCGCGGGCGAAGATCGCTCGGTGCATGACGAGCGCCAGGCACATCCCGAGCACGAACTGGAGTGAGACGCTGATCACGGTGATGATCACCGTGTGGAGGACATCCTGCCACCACACCGGCGCGCTCAGTACGTGGCCGTAGTTGGCGAGCCCGATGAACTTGTTCTGGTCGGGGAACCGCAGGTCCGCTCGCTGGAGCGACAGGATCACCGAGTCGATGATCGGATACGCCGTGACCGCAATCATCACGATCACGGCCGGCGCCACGAGCACCGCAGCTAGGCGTCGCTCAGACCTGACGCGCTCGCTCACACGATGGCGGCGGGGCCGGGTCGGCGCCGCGGTGGGGCGGCAACAGCACCACTGGTCATAGCAACGCTCCCGACGAGAGCGACAGTTTGATCTCATTGCGCAGCGTGCTGACCACGCTGCTCGGGTCGATACTCGACGTTGGCGAGAGCGCCTTCTGGATCGCCAGCGTCACGTCCGCGTAAGCCGGGGTCTGCGGCCGCAGGCCGTAGGTCGTGAGCTGCTGCTTGATCAGTGAATGGAAGGGATACGCCTTCTCGAACGCCGGATTGCTGTAGATGCTCGTGGCGACGGGAGCCAAGCCGCCCTTGACGGCGTCGCGCTGCTGGTTCACCGGCTGGATCAAGCACCGGGCGGCCGCGAACGCGAGCGCCGGGTGCTTGGAATGCGAAGAGATCCCGAGGTTGTAGCCGCCGATCGATACGTGCGGAGTGAGGCCCGGGACGACCTCGGGGAACGAGGCGTAGCCCATCTGCTTGAACACCGTCGGGTTCGTCTTCTGGGCCGAGTCCCAGACGAACGGGTAGTTGATCTCGAACGCGGCATTGCCCTGGTCAAACGCCGTGTCGGATTGGCCCTCCATGGTGACGTTGAGCGACGCGTCTGCGGCCGGCGAGGTGGCCAGCCGGTGCATGATCGCTGCCGCGATCTTGGCGGGCTCGCCGATGACAACCTTGTTGCCCTGGAGGATCGCGCCGCCGGCGGAATCGAGCATCGAGTTGAACCACACCGTCAACCCCTCGTACTGGGCCCCCTGCTCTTCGATGTAGTGGGGCTTGCCCTCTCTCGCCAGCTGCCTGGCGTCGGCGATCATCTGCGTCCACGTCTTGGGCGGGTTCGGGACGAGGTCCTTGCGGTACCAGAGCAGCTCGGTGTTCGAGTTGATCGGAACCGCGAACATCCTGCCGTTGTACGTTGCTGTCTGGACGGGGCCGGCGAGATCCTGCCGGCGGATCTGGGACGCCAGCGGCGTGGGCACGGGCCGGATCCACTTCGCGTCGGCGAACTCCGCAGTCCAGTCGACGTCCATCGCGAGGATGTCGATCGACGAGTCGTTCGCCGCCAACCTGCGGACCAGCGAGACGCGCTGCTGATCTGAGGCGGTCGAGAGGAAGTTGATCTTGATGTCGTACTTGCCCCCGGACGCCTTGCTGCAGTTCGCGGCGGCCGTCGCGAACGAGCCCGAGGGCTCCGGGAACACGTACCAGTTGAGCGCGACCGGTCCGTTGCTGTTGGACGAGCCGCAGCCGGCCACGACGGCGACTGCGGCGATCGTCGCTACCAACACGACGATCTTGGGCAAACCGGTATTGCGACGCGAACGGGCTGAGCCGTTGTTGCGCAGACTCCCTCCCCTCCGGTGGAACCTTTACGGCTCAATACGTACCCGACGACCTGAGGCCCTAATCCATCCTCTTGTCGCTGGCACACAGTGCGCAAGACGACCAGTCGAAAGCCCCGCAAATGCTCCGCAGGCGGCGGTCGTTCTCGTGCCAGTCACGGTTGAGATGTCGGCCGATCACGACGACGGCGACGGTTCCTGCGCCACCTTTCTTGAGCGTCAGCGGCGGCGCTCTGGGCGTTGGCGCCGGTTGTCCACATGTCGTCGATCAGCAGCACGGAACTGCCTTCCAGCTCGCGCGTCGTCTCGTACTTTCCGCCGTCGAATACGTGAGGGCTGGAGTCGCCGGCCGAGCGTCTGAGCAGCCGCTCGTAGCGAGCGCGGGTCGGCGCCACAAGCTCACCGACGATCCGGCACATCGGGTGGTGCTTCTCGCGCTCCCTCTCGCCCGACGGCACGCACGTCACCAGCTCGAAAGCGCCAGTGCCCGCCGCGTGCGCGACGCATCGCTCATGCGCTTCGAGGTGGCGCCACAGGACAGCCGCCAGCTCGACTTGTGAACCGTGCCGCGGTGGCGCCCGAGCTTCGCTTGTATCCCCTGCAACACGTGATGGAGCTGCTCGTGGCCGATGCTGTACGAGATCGGGCACATCGCGTCGACCCACCGCTCGCCGTGTGCGCACGCATAGCAGCGCGAGTACGCGTATCGGTGAGGTTGAAACAAAAGCCGCAAACATCCCTGCCGCGCCGGGGGCCGACCATGAAGTTGCCGTACGGCGCGGTGAGTTCCGCCACCGTCGGCATGGCCGCGCTACGCGGTCAGCGCGCCCGGCGAGGTGAGCCGATCGACGGTTGATGTGATCTCCTCCGGGGTGCGGATGACGTGCGTACCCGGCCGTTCCGCGCACGCCCGCGCCCAGTCTCTGTTCCAGCACTGCGTGGTGCAGGAAGACCGGGCGCCCATGCGCCAGCGCGAGCCGAGCCTGCGTCCGGGCTCCGCTCGTTTCCCCAGCCTCGACCACGACGGTCGCCAGCGAGAGCCCCGACATGACGGCGTTACGCATCGGGAAGCTCTCCTTCTTCGCCGGCGAGTCCGGCCAGAACTGGGACACCACCGCGCCCCGAGTCGCGATCCGTGCCTGCAGCAGCGCGTTCCCTGGCGGGTAAGAACGCGCCAGGCCCGTGCCGATCACGGCAATCGTCCGTCCTCCGCGCGCCAGCGCCGTCGTATGCGCCGCGGTGTCGATTCCCTCCGCAAGCCCGGACGCGACCGTGAACCCGGTCTCGACCAAGTGCGCCGCGACGCTCCTCGCCGTGTCGATTCCGCGTCGCGTCGCGCGGCGCGCTCCGATCACGGCGATCGCCCGCGAGTCCTCGGACGCCAGCTGGCCAGCGACAAAGATCAACGGTGGCCGGTCGTGGACAGCGCGCAGGTTCTCCGGGTACCTGTCGTCGAGGATGGTCAACAGCCGCATCCCGCCGTCCTCCCACTCGGCGATCTGCCGTTCGGCGGACTTGAGCCCGTCCGGCTGGGTGTCGAAGAGAGTGGGCTCGCGCTCCTCCTCGAGAACTTGGATGGCGCTTCCAGCGTCCTCGACCAATGCGGCATAGACGGTCCATGGGCGCCTGCCGGTACGAAGCAGGGTGACGAGCGCGGCGCTCTCCGTGAGGGAGCTCATCGGGTGGCGCGAGCGTAGCGCTGGCGCGGGATGTGACGGGCGTCTCGACCATGTCCCGTCTGATTCTGCGCTCGGTCGTGGCCCGGTTGGGCCTGCGTTACAGACTTAAGCCACTCGTGTCGCAGAATTGGCACGAAGCGACCGCCGAGGCGAAGCTTCGCCTCGGCCCGGCGGGTTCTGACCCCGTCTAGCTCGTGTGCTCAGCGGGCTCGGGCTCGTGAACGAGCTCGGCCTCGTGCGGCACATCTGTCTGAGCCACGGACACCGGCTCCGGCTCGTGCACTGCCACCGCCTCAGGAACCGTCACGGGCTGAGGAGCCGGTGCCGGCTGCGTCTGGACGACCGGGGCGCTTGCCACGGCTGTCTGCTGCGTTTCGACGACCGGAGCGCTCGCCGCCGGCGCCTGCTGTGCGATCTCGTCGTGGCGGTCGGGCTCTTCCCCGCCCATAGCCATCCGGAAGTCGCGAAGGCCCTTTCCCAGCGACCGTCCCACCTCGGGAAGTCGCTTCGGCCCCAGCACTAACAGCGCGATCACGAGAACGAAGATCAGGTGTGTTGGCTGAAGAATGTCGCCTACCACGCCCTAGAGATTACCCGCCCGACCGCCTCGGCGGGCGAACCAGGCGTTAAGAAAGCAATCTCACAGGAGTGTGGTCCTGGTCGTCTTCTGTTCAGACGCCGTCTCCCTCCGGCGCCAAACGACCAGGAAGGAGCCGTGATCATGACGACGATCACCGCCACGACGGGACTCGCAGAGCGGGTCGACGAGCTCGATTGGGAGGCCCTGCGGGCGCAGCTCGACGAGCGGGGATTCGCGATCACCGAGCCGCTGCTCGCCGCATCGGAATGCCGCGAGCTGTCCGATCTATTCGACAACGGCCGGTTCCGCTCGACGATCGAGATGGCGCGCCACCGCTTCGGGGACGGCCGCTATCGCTACTTCGAACATCCGCTGCCCGAGGCGATCGCCACCCTGCGGAGCTCGTTCTACGGATACCTGGCCCCGATCGCAAACGATTGGTCAACGATGCTGCGAGGCGAGACCGCGACGTTCCCCGCGACCCATGAACAGCTGCTCGACCGCTGCCATGCCGCCGGCCAGCGGCGTCCCACCCCACTGATCCTGCGCTACCGGGCCGGCGACTGGAACGCCCTCCATCAGGATCTCTACGGCGAGGTCTTCTTCCCGTTCCAGGTGCTGACTGTCCTGGCGGAGTCGGGCCTCGACTACGACGGTGGGGAGTTCGTCCTGCTCGAGCAGCGGCCGCGGGCCCAGAGTCGGGCGCACGTGCTGAACCCGCCTCAGGGCGCGTTCGTGATTTTCCCCACGCGCGAGCGGCCCAACGCCGGCAAGCAGGGCTACCACCGGGTTGGGATGCGCCACGGGGTGAGCACCGTGACGCGTGGGCAACGCACGGCGCTCGGGATCATCTTCCACGACGCGCATTGAGAGCCACGTCATGGGCCCCGCCCGTGCTGCGTGGTGCCACGCCTAGGGGCCGACAGTGACGCTGGCTCTTCGGCTCCGGCTGGGGGCGTATGGATAGTCGCTCTCGCGTGCCGTCGCCGCCCAGATTCGGTAGGTCTCGGTGCCGTTCCCGCGCAGGAACGTGTACGTGCTGTGGAAGCTCCCGTTGCGTCGGGCATACAGATGACCGATCTCGGTGGAGCCGCCGCGCCAGCTGATCCACAGCACGAGCAGCTCGCCGGAGGGCGGAACGTTGCCTCCTCGCAAACGGCCGTCGATCGCGATCGTCCCGCCCCAGCGTGTATGTCCGGGCCTGATGGTGAGCTGGACCGATCCGGGCACGATCACGCGGGCGGTCGATGAAGCGGCCGGCTCGATCGTCCCGGAACCCCCGAAGATCGCGCGGATGATCCGCGAGGGGCCGGGCGGAAGCCGCACGCTCCAGGTTCCGTCCGCAGCCGTCGTTGCCATCGCCGCCAGTCTGAATGCCTCCTCGCCATTGTCCGGTGCGGTGATCACGTCCACGCGCTGGCCCCCGAGTGCGACTCCGCGACTCGTCCCGAGCCAACCGCTGACCACCGCCGTGCCGCCGAACCTGACCCGCTTCGTGCTCCGTTGGACCGTCCGTGGGAGCACGACGATGCGCTTGACGACCCATCGGCCCCCTACGAACACGCGCCGCTTCACGACACGCGGATGGCACTTCACGACCTTGATCGATCGCGTCTGGGCCGGGACCCTGACGCGGACCTGGTGTCCGTGGACGCGCTCGATGATCCATCTCGCCGGGATTCGGACGGGCTCTCGCTGCTTCGCACACTGCAAGGTGTCCGCGATCCGGGCGAACGACACGGTGCTGACCGACGGCTGGCGAATGCTGAGCGTCCAGTTTTCGACCGGCGAAGTCGCCGTCCTGCCCGACGAATCGACCGCGCGATTGCGGGCGATGCAGCTCAAGTGATGCGTGCCCAATCCCTGCACTGCGATCCGGACACCCGCTGACAGGAACGAATGCTCTGGGCCGTGATCGAGTGAGCACGCGATCACGCCGATCCCGCTCGGTCCGGCGGTCGCCCTGGCGGTGATGTACTGCGTCCCGTCCGTGCTCGGCGCGTCGGTTAGGCCCGACAGCGACAGCGTGACGGGCTGGTTGTCCACATAGATCCGCTCCGACGGCGCCGATGCGACGCCGGCGGCGTTCTGAGCGAACAGAGTCAGCGGAACCGGGCCATCCTGGAACGCCGTTGTGTCGAGCTCGTGGCCCAGCGTCTGGTTCGGACACTGCTGCCAGGTCGACTGGTTGGGACTTGAGTCACCGGGGCCGAGGATGACTTGGCTGCCGACGGTGGCGCGCGTTGCACACACGCCGCTCGGGTCCGTCGCCGTGAACGACATCGGCCAGCTGCCGCGGATCCATTTCTTGGACTGGTACCAGACGTTGTTGGTGCCGATGGCGGTGATGGCGGGGCCGCTGTCTTCCTCGGCGGCGAGGCGGATGCCTCTGACGCCGAGAACCCGGCTGCTGTCGTGGCCGCGGTACAAGTTCTTTTGGTGTAACAACCAGCTGCCCAACCGAAATAGCGCGAGGGCTGGATGCTTCGGTTGATCCCAACTCCGTAGCAGAGGGAACCCGACGGGCCCGACGGGCTCGGGACGATCGTTCTGTTTCCGTAGAACGCCCCGTTTGTGCCCCCCAAAAGTACTCGGCCGTGTAGCCGTCGGCCCTCAGAGCGCAGTCGACCAAGACCTGGTTCAGAGGAGTGAATACACCCACGATCTGGATCGCGGGCGATGGCGTTATCGTCGACCAAACGGCGCTGCGTCCCTTGCCGACCTTGCCGTTCGTGTTGATCTCCAACGAGCGGTAAGCGGTCCCGCTCCACACCATGCATTCGTCGGGGGTGTTGAGGTCTTCAGCATGCGATGTGCCTTGAAACGCTGGCGCTGTGTTGCCGTAATAGCTGCAGCCCTTTACGACATAGTGCCGGCGCGCGCGGTCGCTGTAACGACCAAAGCCAGCAACAGCGTCGGCTAGGCTCCACCGCTCTGAGAACACGAGTTCTCCCGGCCACTCACTGTCTTATGTTCTGGGTCAGTCCTTCAGCAGACCACCGCGATATCGAATCCGAGCGGCGTGAGCTGCCCGGCTTGGTTGAACGTGTGCACGGATGTCACGTTTGTGAAAGCGGCCAGTTCCATCGCTAGAGATCTCCGCGACTGCATACCCCGCCGTCAACGGAACCGACGAACCACCCGGAATAGGAATGTTTTCAGTCGCGGGCGAATGCCCGAAATCGATCGTGGCGATCATTCCGCAGGTGGACTTCAGTCGCACTCCCCAACTGATCTGGTAAACGCCGGGGGTAACGGTCTGGGCGCCCTCCGGCTTCCCGCCACCGGCCACGACCCGCCCGCTCGAACTCACGACCGCCCACGCCCTCACATTCCCGTTGATGAACCTCGGGTTCAGCTTGATCGGGTCGATGGCGTGGTTCTTGATCTGTCGAGAACCAACGCTCCCTTGCGGAATCGTGGCGGCGGCATAGCCGGTGCCGCCAAGCGCCACGAACAGCGCGATGTATCCGACGACATTTCGCCGGATGTGCTCGAGGACAACCTTCATCCCACCTCCTAACAACTCCCTGGTGGACGTAGATCCTTGGATCTGGGCGTCATCCTAAATGTCCTGGTCCGAAGGGGGCGCCGGCTCCGACAGGTCCCGACGAGCTGGCGCCATTTGTCTTGCCCGTGCTTGCGCTCTCGTGACTCCCGGTCACCTGCTCGCCGGCGCTGCTCGGAGCAGGACTGGACGAGTCAGTTCCTGAGCCGGCGGACAAGCTAGCCGGAGCTGTGCCCGGGCTGGACGTGGAGGGCACGCTTTGAGACGAGACGCTATTCGCGCTCACCGTGGTCGATCGCGCCGGCGGTGGCGGAGCCGATCGCTCGGGTCGTGGTCGAGAAGCGTGACGGACGGCTGAATGGGCTCGAACGCGAGCAATCGGTCCGTGCCGTGGAGCACGATCGCCACCACCTGCCAGTAACGGCGGAAGGACGACGGCCAAACCACTCGACTTGAAGGCGAAGCCGCCCGCACCCGACGGCCGCGACGATCCGGGCAGCCCGAGCTCGATCGTCCCGATCGCGAGCAACGACGCCGCGCACGCTCCGACCATCGCCGCCCGGATTGACATCCGCGGAGCTCGCAAGCGGCGTAGCTCCGACTGGGCTCGCTTGGCCGGCGCCTCCAGGGCCCGCTGGACGGCGGCCGATCCCTCGCCCCAGAAGTCCGCTGCCTCCAGCTGGTCGACGCCAGGGCCGTGGGCGGAGTCGGGGTGGGTGGAGTCTCGGTCCGCGCCAATCCCAAACGAGGCGGCGTCGCCGCCAATCTCGAGCGGAACCAACTCCTCACGGGGCCCGAGCCAGTCGCGGGGCAGTCGGATGACGTTGCTCTCGCGCAGCGTCTCCGTCCCTGCTTCGTCGTCCTGCGGGCCTCTTGTTTCCACCCGATTTGCAGACCTTCTTCGACGCGACAACGAACAATTACGTCCGCTCGTGGCTGTATTATACGCATCTGAAATGATTCCAATTTGTCTCAATTAGAAACGAAAGTCCGTGGAGAACAGCGATCGAGAAGAGTCGTTTCTGACCGTCGCCGAGGTTGCGGAGATGCTGAAGCTCAATCAGCAGACCGTCCGCAACTGGATCGACCAGGGGTCGCTGCCGGCGCTGCGGGTCGGACGACGGGTGCGGATCAAGCGCTCGGACTTCGAGCGCGTGCTCGAACAGAGCTACAGCGCCGGCGTGGGACCGCCGCCGCCGGCCGGGCCCAGCGCGGAGGACTTCTGGGGCGGAACCCCCGTCGGGGTCGCTGAACCCGACGACATGGCCCCCGACCAGGAATGAACTTCAGTCCCATGACCGACGACGACGACCGCCAGCGCGCCGAGATCCTGCGCCGCGTCCGCCACGCCAGCAACGACTGGGCTGAGGCGATGCGTGCGCACAAGCTCGCGCCCCCGGATCCGGGGTTCTCCGCGCGTCTCGCCTCGCTCGCCGAGGCCGCCGCCAACGAGCAGGTCGCCTGGGAGCACGCGCACGCGGCGGGGTTGATCTGGCGCCCGGTCCCGGGCGCGGAGGGAGCCGAGCCTCCGTACGAGCTTAGAGCCGGCACGGGGCGACGGGGACCGCGCGATCTGTGGGATCGGTTCGACGCGTCGGTCGCGACGCTCAACCGAGCGATCACCGGCTCGGATGCGGCGGCCGTCGCTGATGCGTTCGGCGAGATCTCCGAGGCTGCCCGCGCCCTCGCCGACGCGGTCGCCCGCGAGGATCGCCCGAGCGCCCGCGGCGCGGCATAACCTCGCCACCGCAACACCGAAACGGAATGTTTACGCCCCACGAATCTGGGCATGCCACTCTGAACGCTGACCACGATCGGAAGGAGAGAGACATGCCGCAGATCATCGTGATGGCGGAGGGGACCGACGGCACCGACGAAGCAGTCCTTCTGCGTGAACGCGTGAGCGTCGCCGACTTCGAGAGCGACCACTTCGCGGTGCAGCTCGTGGAACGCCTCGGCTGGGCAGTGAGCGATGCCTCCGAGGTTGAGGATGAACCCGCCACGCGCGGGTGATCACGAGGCCCCCCTCCCTCCTCCCCTGCGAATCAAACCCGCTCGGCGAGCGTCGTCACGACCGCCTCGTAGACGCCGGCGCCGTAGCTTGCACTCGCCAGCCGCACGCCAGCGCGACCGATCAGCTCCAGCTCGAGCGTTTGGTCTCGCTCGAGTGCGTTGGCCACGAGCCAGAACGCGCCGACGACAGACGCGGCCTCGGCATCCTCGCGCGAGTCCCCGACCGCGATGCACTCATCCCGCGCGTAGCCGCGCGCCTGCATGTGGCGGGCAACCGCGCGGGCCTTCGAGGCGCCGGCGGGAACGAGGTGGTAGGCATGGATGACCGGCAGTCCGGGCATCTGCTCCGAGAGCTCGCGCACGATGCCGTTGTCTACGAGACGTAGCCAGCCGCTCCCGGCGTGGTCGAGCAACAGCCGGACCTCCTCCAGATCGACGTCGCCGCGGAACAGGTGCGAGACGTCGCGCCCGATCGACCAGGGTGTGTGGTACTCGAGCCTCCCGGCCAACACGTCGAGCAGTAGCGCCGGCGCCCCCGACGCCTCGATCTGGGCATGGATCGAGCCGCGCGACTCAGAGGGCACGACGCCGTCGGTGAGCCACTCGAGCTCGCCGTCGATCACCAGTCCACACCCAATCTCGAAGATGTACGCCCGTGAGCCGATCATGCGCGCGGCCTCGAACACGCTCGACTCCTTGCGGCCCGAGTACAGGACCACCTCGACGCCGGCGCGGGCGCACGCCTCGAGCGCGCGCACGCCAAGCGCAGAGAAGCGGCCATCGGCACCGGCGACCAGCGAGCCGCCGGGTCCGAGCAGCGTGCCGTCGAGGTCGACGTAGAGACAGCGCATGCCGCCGGCGACCATACTGGCCAGCGGTGTCGATCGTCCGCGAAACAGAGCCATGGGCGAGCCTGCTGGAGACGGGCCGAAGCGATGAGCGCCTCGTCCACGAGGATTTTTATGGGGCGCGCTCCGCGCGCCTTGTTTCCGTCCCGGAGGAGCTCACCCCGGCGGTCAGATCAGCGCTCGAGCGCGTGGGCATCACCCAGCTCTACGCACATCAGGCCGAGGCGGTAGAGAAGGCGTTCGCTGGGCCGACGATCGTCACGACCGGAACGGCGTCGGGCAAGTCGCTGTGCTTTCAGCTGCCCACGCTCGAGATGCTGAGCGCCGACCGGACGGCCCGCGCGCTGTACCTGTACCCGACCAAGTCGCTGGCCCAGGATCAGGCTCGCGCGCTGCACGAGTTCGGTCTGCACAAGGCGATCCGACCGGCGATCTACGACGGCGATACGCCGCGGGCCGAGCGCGCCGCGATCCGCAAGCGGAGCAACCTCGTGCTGACCAATCCGGACATGCTCCACGTCGGGATCCTCCCGAACCATCCCGCGTGGGGCGACCTGTTCGCGAACCTCGCGTTCGTCGTCCTCGATGAGGCCCACGTTTATCGCGGCGTGTTCGGCTCGCACGTTGCCAACGTGCTCAGGCGGGTGCGGCGGATCGCCGCCATCTACGGCACGGCGCCGCGGTTTCTGCTCGCGAGCGCGACGATCGCGAACCCGGTCGAGCTGGCGGAGAAGCTGACGGGGTTGCCGGACTTCCAGCTTGTCGACAGTGACGCGGCGCCCGCCGCCGCGCGCCGGGTGGCGATGTGGAACCCGCCACTGCTTGACGAGGCGCTGGGCCTGCGTGGCTCGGCTCTCTACGAGGCGGCTGAGGTGTTCTCCGAGCTGATCGCCGCCGGCGCCCGGACGATCTGCTTCATGAAGTCGCGCAAGGGCGTCGAGCTGATCCTCCGCTACGCCGTCGATCGCCTCGACCCGGAGCTCGCCGAGCGAGTCGCCCCCTACCGCGCCGGCTACACGCCGGCCCAGCGCCAGGAGATCCAGCGGCGGCTGAGCGCGGGCGAGCTGCTCGGCGTGGTCGCGACCGACGCGCTCGAGCTCGGGATCGACATCGGCGCGCTCGACGCCGCGATCTGCGTCACGTTTCCGGGCACCGTCGCCAGTCTCAAGCAGATGTGGGGGCGCGCTGGCCGTCGCGGCCATGGACTCGCCGTGTACATCGCCGGCGAGGACGCCCTCGACCAGTTCTTCTGCCGCCATCCCGATGAGTTCCTGACGCGCCCCGTCGAGGCCGCGATCCTCGACCCCGACAGCCCCGAGATCTACGCCGAGCACCTGGTCTGCGCCGCCCATGAAGCGCCGCTGAGCGACGACGACGAGCCGTACCTCGGCGCCGATTGGCGCGCCTACGCCGAGGAGCTCGCCGGCGCCGGCGTCCTGCGGGAGCGGGCGACCGGGTTCGTGCCTCGGCGCGCCGACGACTACCCGGCGGCTCGGGTCGCGCTCCGCTCCGCATCTGCGGACAGCTTCGTCCTGATCGATGCGTCCTCAGGCGAGGTGATCGGCTCGGTCGAGGCGGCGCGGGCGTACGGCACCGTCCACGATGGGGCGATCTATCTCCACCTCGGGCGCTCCTACAAGGTGCTCGAGCTCGACCACGACGCCCGCCGCGCGATGCTCGAACCATTCACCGGCGACTACTTCACGCAGGCCAAGCGCGAGAGCATGGTCTACATCGAGCGGCTGCACGAACGCCGGGACACACTGGGCGTGCGACTCTCGTTCGGCGCGGTCGTCTACTCCGAGACCGTGCTCGGCTACCAGCGCAAACGCCTCCAGGATCACGAGGTGATCGATTTCCAGATGCTCGAGTTGCCGACGGTCGAGTTCGCCACCCGCGCCCTCTGGTACGAGCTCGACGAGCTGCTCGTGGCGGAGCCGTTTCCCGCCGATCAGCTGCTCGGGTCGCTGCACGCGCTCGAGCATGGGCAGATCGCGGTCCTGCCGTTGATCGCCATGTGCGACCGGTGGGACATCGGCGGGCTTTCGACCAACGCCCACCCGCAGACCGGGGGCCCGACGATCTTCATCTACGACGGTCATCCCGGCGGCGTCGGCATCACGCGCCGCGGCCATGACCAGTTCGAGCGCCTGGTCGGCGACGCCCGCCGGCTGATCGGGGAGTGTCCGTGCCAGTCGGGCTGCCCCTCGTGCGTGCAATCGCCGAAGTGCGGAAACCTGAACGAGCCGCTCTCGAAGAAGGGCTCGCTCGAGCTGTTGCGCCGGCTCAGTGAACGGCGAGCGTAGCGCTGCCGGTTAGGGCGCTCGTGCTCGCCGCCGCCCATCCGGTGATGTCGCCGAGCGAGCTGAGGACGGCCTGAACCGTCTTGGGCACCCCGTGCTTCATCGTGGTGTTGAGCAGTTGGATCAGCGCGATCCGGAAGGCCACGCTCCCCTGTGTTCCCGGCGCCGACGTGGCCGGCGCGGCAGCGAAGGCGCGCAGCTGAGCCGGTGTCGCCTTGCCGACGACGAGCTGGTCCGCGACGACGCCAACCGTGATCGTCTGGTGCGACTCTCTGACCGCATAGAAGCCACCGCCGAGGCGGCGCACGTTCGTCGGCTTGTTGAACACGCTGCGCGGCTGGGTCATCAGCTTCGCCAGGCCGGTCGCCGCGGCGCCGGGATCCGAAAGGCCGACGCGACCCATCGTCGCGTGGGTATCGCTCGAGATGAGCAGCGATCCGGTCGCCAGCTTGAGCAGGCTGTTCAGATCGACCCCGGTCTTGGCGCGGATCGTGGCCTGGCGCTTCACGGAACTTGGCGTAGCCGGCCGGGCTGCTGGCCTGCTCTGCGGCCTCGGCGAACGCGATGATGTGCGCGGGGTCTTCGATCCCGGCCGAGATCGGGAGCGCCCCGGCGAGGCTCGGCGGGGTGGTGGCCGGCGCCAGCGGCACCTGGGCGGCAGTGAGCGGCCGCCCGGTGGTGTCGAGCCGATACTGGAACGTCAAGCCGGATGAGTTGGCCGAGATGCTCGTGGCGTACCCGCGCAGCGCGGCGACCCACGGGACCTGTCGTGCCTTTGCCGCGCTGGGGCGGGCGAGCACTCCGGCGAGGTTGCCGAACGCCTGGATCAGCGAGTTCTGCGGGAGACCGGTGAAGGCCTGGACGTACTGAGCGCTGGTGATCCCGCCCCCGTGGGCATGGCGGTCGAGGGCCGCGTCGACCTCGGCCGGGGAGGGGCCCACCAGCAGCGTCGCCCCATCGACGGCGAACGTCGTGGATCCGCCCGCCTTGTACAGGGTCGCGCCATCGTGCGATCCGGCGGCGTGGAATCCACCGAGCTGCTTGATCAGCGCGCTCAGCTTGCCGCCGTCCTTCGTCACCCACACGGCGAGGAAGCCGCTGGTGCCGGAGTTCGTCGAGAGTCCGACATCGGTGAGGCCAAACATAATCGGGTTGCCGAACAGCGGCCGGATGTCGCTCTGGTAATCGATCCCCTCCTGGCTCAGTTTCGCCATCAGGGCCGATTCACCAAACGAGGCGACCGGGAACCGGTCGATAAGAGCGTGCGCGTCGGTGACGGCCGGCGAGTTCGGGTCGGTGACGACGCTCATCACGAACGGCGACCTGGCCGGGAAGTACGAGAGTTCGGTGTTCACGGGGCTCGCGGAACCGCCCGAGCTGGAACCGCAGCCAGCCACCGCGAGCGCGCACAGGAGCGCCATGACGAGCACGCGACGCATTTCGAAACAGCCTAGTGCAGATCTCGCGGGCGTATGAGATCGACGAGCTCGGCGCTGCCGGCTGACAGCTCGCCCCACGGGCCGTCGAAGGCCAGCGTCGCCAGCGCACCGGTCGGGAACTTGCGCCGGAGCTCGTCGAGCAACGCCTGACTGGCGGCATCGCTCAGGGGCTTCGATTTTCCGTTGGCCCCGGTGAGCCTCAGGATCAGCATCTGGAGCGCCGGATTGTGACCGATCACCATCACCGAGGGCGTCGGCTCAGGCACACGGCGCAGCCGGTCGAGGACGTCCTGGCAGCTCGCTTCGTAGAGCTCCTCCTCGAGGTGGAGCTCGCCGGCCGGGGCGACCCCGTCATAGGTCTCGCGGGTGCGTCGAGCCGGGGAGCAGAGGACCTGGGCGGGCTCGATGTGATGCGTGCGCAGGTGGTCCGCCAGCAGTTTCACGGCGCGCCGTCCGCGCGGGGCGAGCGGCCGCTCCCGGTCGTCCAATCCGGGATCGTCCCAACTCGACTTGGCATGTCGCAGGACGAACAGCTGCTTTGGGTCGGACATCTGTTGTCGCGGATTGTTGCGCGCGGCTCGGCGGCGTCGCACTGTCGCCCCCAGCGGTGGCGCGA
>CAVZAK010000019.1:0-42146 GCA_963773165.1 uncultured Solirubrobacterales bacterium | reverse complement strand
GCCGCCCCCGATCAATCTGAGCTCAGCTGGACGGCACGCCGCTCGCGGGCGGTGCGGGCTGGGTGCCGGTGTAAGGCGTGATCGATGCGCCCGCTGTCGGGGAAGTGACCAGCGGGCCGCCGAACAGCACGATCTTGCCGTTGCGGACCTGCCCCATCTCCGCGCCGCCGTAGCCACCGTGCTCGGTGGTTGAGAAACGGAACGGGACCAGCCCGGGTCCGGTCCACTTGGCGCCCATCGTGTTGACCGCGTTCACCAGGTCTTGCCGGGTCAGGTTCTTGCCGGCAGCTTGGAGTGCCTGGACAAGCGTGTACGCGTTCGCCATCCCATACTCGACGTTGCCGTCGAACGGTGCGCTTGCGTCGTACTGCTGATGGATCTTCATGAACAGCTGGATCCACGGGTTCGACGTATCGGACGACGAGGGGAGGTAACCGTCGGTGATTGCGCCCTCGATCAGCGCGGTCCCCGACGCCTTGCCCTTCGAGACCGTCTTCAGCAGCCCGCCGACCGTGATCGGATCGATCCCCACGTTAGAGACCACGAGCTGGGGCTTGTAGCCGAGCGTGAACGAGGTGAGCTGCGCGATCGCGGTGTAGATCGGGACCGTGAAGTCGACCATCACCTGCGCCTTGTCGGTCTTGATCGCGGTGATCTGCGCCGCGAGCGTGGTCGTGCCCGGCTGATAGGACTCCTTGGCGACGATGTCGGAAGCGGGTACCTCATCTTCGATCCCGGCCAACCCCCCGAGACCGAAGTCGTCGTCCTGGTAGAGGATTCCTACCTTCTTGCCGGCGAAGTGCTGCTTGAGGTACTGGCCGAGGATCTTGCCCTCGATCGTGTAGTTCGGCTGCCACCCGAACGTGTACGGCTGCTTGGTCCCGTCGTCCCAGCACGGGCAGCCTGAGGCGACGAACATGTCCGGAATCTTCTCTGCGTTCAGGAAGCCCACGACCTTCGTGTGCGTCGGCGTTCCGAGGCCCTCGAAGATTCCGAACACCTTGTCCTGGAGCACGAGCTGGTGGACGACGTTCACCGTCTGGGCCGGGTTGTACGCGTCGTCCTTATAAATCAGATGGATCTTGCGACCGAACACCCCGCCGTGAGCGTTGACGTAGTCGAAGAACGCTTGCGAGGCGGGCGCGATCTCGCTGTACCCAGGAGCTACCGGCCCGGTTAGCGGCTGGTGGGATCCAAATGTAATGCTGGTCGCGGTAACGCCCGGCACATTGCTGCTACTCCCGCTGCTACTGCCACCGCTGCTGCTGCTGCTCGATGAGCCACAGCCGGCCACGGCAACGGACACGAGGGCCACGGCCACCACCATGGCTCGCGGCAGGACACGTCTGAATCGCATCAGGCTCTCCCTCCCGATTTAGATACATCGATCCTCAGGCGTTTCAAATACTAGAGTTTCATGTCGGTCGTGGCAACGGGAAACAAGAGAGGACGCCCCGCAACAGCCTCGCGCAGTGACGTGCTGCGCGTGGTCAGGCGGCAATACCTGGACGGTGAGCGCGTCGACCTGACGGTGGTCTCGCGCGAGCTCGGCCTGAGCCGCGCGACGATCTACCGCTGGTTCGGGTCGCGCGAGGCGCTCCTCGGCAAGGTGATCGCCCACGAGCTGGAGCGGCTCGTCGACCGCGAACGGCGCCGCGTTCGCCGCCGCGGAGCCACCGGGCTGCTCTCGGTGTTCGACGGCATCAACCGGGCGCTTACGCGCTCCTCGGCGGTGCGCCGGCTCCTGGAACAGGAACGCAACGGCGCGATGCGATTGCTGACCGCGAGCTCGGGGGTCGTCCAGCCCCGAGCGGTGGAGCTCATCCGCGAAATGATCGACGCGGAGGTCGCGGCCGGTACCTACGAGCCGCCCGCCGATTCCAACACGCTCGCCTACGCGATCGTGCGTCTCGCCGAAGCGTTCCTCTACAACGACGCCGCTAATGGGATCCGGGGCGATCATGAACGGCTTCGGGCTGTCGAGGCGGCTCTGCTGGGAGTGAGTTCCGGGACCGCACACCACGGGCCCATACGGCAAGCGCGCGGACGCCGCCCTGGATTCCGCTCGGCCAGATGAGCATCGCGCCGATCAGGACCAGACCGTAGACGGCCAGCGGCAGGTTGTTCTTGACGTTCGTCGAGAGCGAAAACGCGTTGGCGATGTCGTTGGTCCAGTTCGGGAGCAACACCAAGAGCGCCGCCCCCCAGATCGCACCGACCAGCGACCCGAGGCCGCCGAGCACCACGCCGACCAGCAGCGCCAGCGAAAGCGACAGCGGAAACGCGCCGGGCGTCGCCAGCTGCGCCACGACCGCCAGCAGCCCGCCGCCGAGTCCCGCGCACCCGGCGCTGACGATGAATGCCAGCGCCTGCATCCGCCCGACGGGCAAACCGCACACCGCGGCGGCGATCTCGTCGTCGCGGACGGCCCGCAGCGAACGCCCCGAGCCGCTGTGGATCAGGTTGTAGAGAACGAACATCACGACCAGGGCGCCGGCGCACGCGATCCACGCCTCCCAATGTTCGAGCGAGAAGTTCGCACCCAGCGACGCCGGAGGTGTACTCGGGTTGATCACGAGCCCGTTCTCGCCCCCGAACGTCGCCGGGAATCGGTCGGCCAGCGCGGGGAGACCGACGGCGAACGCGAGCGTCGCCCCCGCCAGATACGGCCCGCGCAGTCTGCTCGCGGCGGCGCCGAGCGGGACTCCAACCGCCGCCGCGACAACCACCGATACGACCAGCGCCGGGATCAGCGCCCAACCCTCGTTCCCGATCAGCAGACATACCGTGTAGGCGCCGACCGCCATCAGGGCGCCGTGGCCCAGTGAGATCTGTCCGCTCACGCCGGCCAGCATGGTGAGCCCGGCCAGAGCCGCGAAGTAGTAGGCGCCGTAGGCGAGCTGGAGGTTGTTGTAATCGCTGAGCGCCCCCGTGATCAGGACGAGCACGATCGCCCCGAGAGCGACGAGCCCCAGCGAGCGCAATAGCGTGCTGCGGCGTGCGACTGCGGTGACCGTGCTCACACGCGCCGCTCCTTGGTGGCGGAGAACAGCCCGGTCGGGCGCACCATCAGGACGGCCACGAGGATCAGCAGCCCGGCGAGCGGCACCAGCGATGAGCCCTCATAGCCCGAGACGTAGGACAGCGCCACGCCGAGGACGAGGCCGCCGACGACCGCTCCGGGCGGGCTGTCGAGCCCGCCCAAGACGGCTGCGACGAAACCGCCGATCAGGATCGGGTCAAAGCTGTTGGGCCCCAGGAACACCGACGGCGCGACGAGCACGCCGGCGACCGAGCCGGCCAGCGCCGCGAACGCCCATCCCACGGTGAACATCCGGCCGACGCGGACGCCGAGCAGGCGCGCGACCTCGGGCCTGAACGCGGCGGCGCGCATCTGCAGGCCGAGCGTGGTGAAACGGAACAGCACGCCCAGTCCTGCCGCGACGCCGATCACCACGAGCACGATGAACGTGTCGTTGGGCGTGAACAGGAGACGCGTGCCGCCGACCTCGTAGCCCCGGAGTGAGAACGCCGCGGGGAACGACTTCGGCGTGTTCCCCCAGATCATCCCGGCGACCGCGACCAGCAGCGTGTACAGCCCCAGCGTGACGATCACGGCGTTCAGCGGTGGGGCGTCCTCGACGCGGCGGATCAGGACGCGCTCGATGACCGCGCCCAGCAGCAGACCCGACAACATGGCGACCAGGAATCCGACGACGTACGACGCCCCGCTCGAGATCACCGCGTAGGCGATGAACGTCGTGATCATCAGCATCGCCCCCTGAGCGAAGTTGACGATCCGGGTGGCCCGCCAGATCAGCACGAGCGATAGCGCCACCGCGGCATAGATCGCGCCGTCCGAGATGCCGCTGAGCGTGAGGTCGATGAATTTCGTCACCGTGGACTAGAACCCGAGGTAGGCGTGTCGGAGGCGTTCATCTGCGGCCAGCTCGGCGGGCTCCTGGTCGGCGACGACCTGGCCGAGGTTCAGCACCACGCCGCGGTCGGCTATCGACAGCGCGCTGCGCGCGTTCTGCTCGACCAGGACCACCGCGAGTCCGAGCGTGTCCGCCAGCTTTCGGATCAGCCCCATGATCTGCGCGACCAGCAGCGGGGCCAGGCCGAGCGACGGCTCGTCGAGCAGCAGCGCGCGCGGCCGTGCCGCCAGCGCCCTGCCGATCGAGAGCATCTGCCGCTCGCCCCCCGACAGCCTCGATGCAGGCTGCGTCCGTCGCTCCTCGAGCCGTGGAAACAGCTCGTAGATCTCCTCGGGCGGCATCGCTTCGTGATGACGAAACAGTCCCCCGAGCCGAAGGTTCTCCGCAACCGTGAGCTCCCCGATCACGCCGCGGCCCTCGGGAACGTGAGCGAGCCCCCGCCGGACGATGTCCTCCACCCGCATCCGGGTGATTGCCTCCCCGTCGAGGTGGACCTTTCCCGACGTGGGGCGGACGAGACCCGAAATCGTCCGGAGCAGCGTCGTCTTGCCGGCGCCGTTCGCGCCGAGCACGGCCGTGATCGTCCCCTCGGGAACCTGGAAGGATGCGTTGTTGAGGGCGCGGACGGCGCCGTAGTCGGTTGTCAGCTCCTCAATTACGAGCATCGATCCTCCCCGCCGGCGCGGCCGTCGGGACAGCCTCCGCGTCGCGACCCAGGTACGCCTCGAGCACGCGCGCGTCCTGGCGCACCTCGGAGGGCCCCCCCGCAGCGATCACGCGACCGAAGTCGAGCACGACCATCCGGTCGCAGACTGACGTGACCAGGTCCATGTGGTGGTCGACGAGCATCACCGCGATCGAACTGCGCAACGAGTCGATCAGCTTCGCGAGCTCCGACATCTCTTTCGCGCTGAGCCCGCCCGCCGGCTCGTCCAGCAGCAGTAGCTGGGGCTCGGACACGAGCGCCCGCGCCAGCGCCACCCGCTTCTGGACCGCGAACGGCAGCGTCGTCGGCATCCGAACGGCGACGTCGTCGCAGTCGAGCCTTTCCAGCGCCGCATGGGCCCGCTCTCGAAGCTGGCGTTCGTCGCGATCTGACCACGGCAGCGCCAGCAGCGCGCTGGTGAACCGGGCGCGGCGGAAGTGCTCGGCGCCGACCATCACGTTTTCGAGCACGGTCAATTGCTCGAACAGCCCGACTCCCTGCAGCGTGCGTGCTATGCCCAGCTCAGCGAGCTGGGAGGGGCGATGGCGTCCGAGCTCGCGGCCGCGCCACTCGAGCGTGCCGGAGTCGGGGCGCACGAACCCGGAGATCACATTGAACAGCGTGGTCTTGCCGGCGCCGTTCGGCCCGATCACGCCCAGCACCTCGCCCGATGACACCTCGAGCGAAACGTCCTCGAGCGCGACGATGCCGCCGAAAGATACGGTCACCTCTTGTACCGAAAGGCCGGCCGCAGGGAGCTCCCTCGACTCCACGGGCTGCAACCTACATCAGGCGGGCCTCACTGCCAATAGTGAGACATGAATAGCCGCATGTTCTTAATTGGTGGAGCCGAGGGACGGGCGGCTCACGCTGTAGCCTGGGCGCGCATGACGCATCGCCGGGGATCAACGCAAGCGGAGCTCGCGGCCAAACCCCGTCGCCAGTACGCCCCGCGAATGCCACCCGAGCAGCGTCGCGAGCAGCTGCTCGATGCGGCGCTCGGCGTGATCGTGGAGCAGGGATACAGCGGCGTCTCGATCGAGGCGATCGCGCGCGCGGCGGGGGTCACCCGCCCGGTCGTCTACGACCACTTCTCGAACCTCGGACTGCTGCTCCAGGTGCTCGTCGACCGCGAGGAGCGCTACGCGCGCGAGCAGCTCGAGCACGTCGTTCCCAGCGATCTCGGCGACGCCGATCCCGTTGAGGTGCTCGCCGCCGGGGTCGGGCGGTTCCTCACGGCAGTCGCGGGCCGGCCCGCCACGTGGCAAATCGTCCTGCTGCCGCTGGAGGGCACCCCGGCGATCGTCCGCCAGCACATCGAGACCAACCGTGCCCGGACGCTCGAGCGGATCGAGCAACTGGTCCAATGGGCGGTGGTGCGGGCCGAGTTCCCGGAGGACCTCGACCCGGGGTTGACGGCGCGGGCAATCCGAGACCTGGGCGAGGAGGCGGGTCGTATGGTCCTGACGGATCCCGAGCAATTCCCGCCCGAGCGCTATGAGCGGTTCGTTGAGAGCGTGATGCGGTTGCTGTGGCCACGCAATGACGGCTCTCACTGAGCGCTCGGCCAGCGACCTCGCAAGGGCCATACGCGAAGGTGAGGTCACGGCGGCGGAGGTCGTCGAGGCCCACATCGAGCGGCATATCCGGTGCGCTCCACGCGTCAACGCCCTAGTCGCCGAGCGGTTCCAGGCTGCGCGCAACGAGGCGGCGGCCGCCGACCGGCGTGTGGCCAGCGCCGGGCCAGGCACGAGCCTGCCGCCATTGCTTGGTGTCCCGTTCACGGTCAAGGAGTCAATCGCGCTGGCGGGAATGCCGAATTCGGCCGGGCTGGTCGCACGCCGCGACCATCGCGCCACGGCCAGCGCAACCGCCGTGCAGCAGCTGATCGACGCCGGAGCAATCCCGCTCGGCGTCACCAACACCTCGGAGCTGACACTGTGGATCGAATCGGTCAACCGCGTGTACGGCCGCACGTCCAACCCGTATGACTCGCGACGGGCGGCCGGAGGTTCCTCGGGAGGTGAGGGCGCGGCCGTGGGCTACGGCGGGTCGCCGTTCGGGGTCGCCGCCGACATCGCGGGCTCGATCCGGGTCCCGGCACTGTGGTGCGGCGTGTTCGGCCATAAGCCCACGTCCGGGGTCGTCTCAAATCGGGGGCTGTACCCGTCCACGCCCGGGCCAGCGGCGTCGATGCTCCAGACCGGGCCGATCACGCGCCGGGGCGAGGACCTGATGCCCGTGCTGCGGGTGATGGCCGGGCGCGATCCCGAGGACCCTATGAGTCGCGAGGTTGAGCTGGGCGAGCCGAGCGCGGTGAGGCTGGACGGACTGCGTGTGACGACCGTCGAGGACGCCTCGGTTCTGTCGATGGACTCCGAGCTGCACGACGCGCGGGAGCGCGCGGTCGGAGCGCTCCGCGCCGCCGGCGCCGACGTGCGACGTGTCTCGCTCCGATCATGGCGCCACGCGCTGCTGCCGTATCTCGTGACGCTCCAGACGGGCGCCGGGCAGACGACGCTCGAGCTGCTGGCGGCCGCCGGAGAGGAGGCGCCGACGTGGGGGTCGCTCGTGCGCGGCGGCGGCCCGCATCTGCTCCAGACGCGCCTCACGCTCGCGACCGAGATGCTCCCGCCGATGAGCGAGACTAGGCAACGACGGCTGATCGAGACCGGCCGAGCGATCGCCGCCGAGCTGGTTGACGCGATAGGCGACGGGGTACTGCTCCATCCCGCCCAGCCACACGTGGCGCCGCGCCACCGGACGACGATCGGCCGCGGCTGGCTGCTGACGTTCTGTGCGGTGTTCAACCTGCCCGGCGTCCCAGTTACCGAGGTTCCACTCGGGCTGGACTCCAAAGGGCTGCCACTGGGCATCCAGGTGGCGGCTGGTCGCGATCGCGACCACGTGGCGATCGCCGTGGCGATGGAGCTGGAGCGCGTTTTCGGCGGCTGGGTGACGCCTGTGGCGGCGTGAACGGCGCGCCGGGCCACCTGAGCAGCCCGGGAGGGCCCGCCAGCCCGCGGGCCCATCCCTCCCGATTAACACGATGGGGACCCGCTCACGCGGGTCCCCATCGCTGATCCCTAGCGCACCCACGGCCGGGTTGGGTGCGTCCTCCGGAGATCGATTCAGGCGCATAAACTCGGCAGCGCTCCGAAAGTTGCGCCAGCGAGACTAAGACTGTCTTGCCATACTGGAACCTCCCCGAAAGGGGGCGTAGCTCAGTTGGTTAGAGCGCCGGCCTGTCACGCCGGAGGTCGCGGGTTCGAGTCCCGTCGCTCCCGTAAGTCATAGCGAGTCAGATGGCGCCATTAGCAGGACTTTTGCGCGCATTGCGACCGGTGGTCTCGCCGCCACGAGTCATCGAAGGTCTGCTCGCGCCAGAAAAACGGTGACCAAGGCGATCGCCACGTCGGGCCAGCCTACCTCGTTGCGCTCCGGCAACGGGCGGCATTCGGGGCGCTGGCGTGTTCGCCGCGGCCGCGATTTAATCGAGAGCGCGTGGGAACCGATCGGGGCAAGGAGACAGCGGGAACCGAGCAGGCGAGCGAGAAGTCTGGGGCGCAATTGGTCGGCTCGGGCCCGCAGGCGCCTGCGGGCGCGCTCTCATCGGCGTGCGCCGCGGCGCTTCTGACGCGTGGCCGCCCCGCCGGTCGAGGTCCGACGCCGGCGCAGATCCTGGTGCTTCAGCGCGCGGCGGGCAATCGGTGGTTGAGCCGCCAGCTCGCGAAGTCGGGCGCCACGCGCGATGGCCGACAGCTGCAGCGCGACACGCCCGACGGCGGTGTCGCAACACCGGATGCCGGCTCCCCGCCTCAGGCGCCGACGCCGCTCGCCACGTTCACAGCAACGATCAGCCGGCGGTTCGGGGTGAAGGATGTCCACGTCGGTACCGAGTCGGAGCAGCGAAATTCCGTAACCCCGGGCGGAGCGCTCGGCACCGCGCCGGCGACGGCGACGCTACCGAACTGGAAGCGGTGGGAGCCTGACGCCACCGTCTATCCGGAGATCGTCGGCGCGTTCGACGACACTGCGAACGTTTACGGTGGGCTTCCGAAGGTCGAGAAGATTGTCTTCTACGAGGTCGACTACCAGTGGGACTCGGGCACGCAGGCGTTCGTGCCGCGCCCGGAGAGCGGCGCCTGGTACAGCGCCGGCACGCTGACCGTCTACCACACCGCCGCTACGGTGTCTTACAAGCTGCCCGTCGCCCGGAGCAACCAGCCTGGCAAGTACCCGGACGTGACGATCGGCGACAAGCCGAGCGGCGGGGCGCCGCGCCCGTACGGCTCCCCGGCGGAGTGGATCCGTCGCACGATCGTTCACGAGCTCGGCCACGGGGTTCAGGAGGCCGTGATCGGCGGGGCGGCCAAGACGGGACCAGATCCGACGATGCTGGCTGACTTCGCGCTCGCGGTCGGGTGGTGGCCGCCGGCCAACGCGGGCGTACAGCAGCTCTACGACATCCAGGATCCTGCCGTCGCGTCCGCAGTCACGCAGATGCAGACGCCGACGAAGCCGCCGATCACGGTGTCCGACTGGAACGACCCGAAGTGGGGCGAACAGCCGATCTCCGGGTACTCGCTGACCAGCCCGTTCGAGGACTTCGCGGAGAGCTTCATGGCCTATGCGTACGCCTCAGCAGTGCTGAAGGCGCGTTCGCCCGCAAGGTGGAAGTTCATCGACGGCCACAAAGCGAAATGGAAGCCCGGGCTGCGACCGCCCACTCCCTGACCGCCGCGCGCCCGCGCGGTCGGCGCCCACGTCCGATCGCGGTCCTCTCTCGACTCGCTCGAGGTCTGGTCAACGACTGTGCTGTCCGACGATCGTTTCGGCTGGTCCGGGCCTGGCGGCACGATCGCCTTGGCCACGACCCATCACGGGCGCCAGCAGCGCACGCCGACGATTGCGCTGCCGCGGGGCAGCCACCGCCCGCTGGATTGGGCGGTGCCGCTTTGTCGACGAAGCGCTCGCCCGCCGCGCGCCGGCGGGAAGGTGAAATGCGATCGTGCGCTTAGTCGCGGTTTCCGCGCGCGTTGCGAGACGCTTCTCGACCGGCGGGAAGATACTGGTGCGCTGAGACGCCAGACAGGTTCTCACGCGCGATCGGGCCGTGCTATAAGTGCGCCGCGGGTTGCTCATGCCACGCCATGACCAGCAGTCGGCGGATTCCGCCGTGCACGGGGCTTCGCACGCACGCTCGGAGCGGGTCTTCCCTACAGCCTTGTCGCAGGCCGACTTGCCCGGGTTGGCCTCGTCGCTTGGCAACCGCGCGTTCTCGCGGCTGGTCGCTCAGCGGGCGGCCCCCTCGAGCGGCGCACGGGCGTGCGGTGGCAGCGCCTACCTCGCCCGTCAATCTCACCCGGGCGCAGTCTCACATGCGCCGCACGCCAACGGAGACACTTCTTCACTACCGCCGAGCCTGTTCGGTCGCGAAGGCCGCCTCAGGCAGGCCGATCCACCGAACGGCGTGTACGTCCCTGCCGCTGCAGGCGTGGTGGTCGATGCCGAGTCGTGGATGGGAGGCTTCCTTGACTTCCACAACTTCACGGCGGCCACGCCGCCACCGGCATCGGATCCCATCCGTCCACGCCTGTCCAGCACCGTGCGGATCGAGGGCCAGATCACGACACTGCGCGCGGTGGTGAATCTCCTCGTCGAGCAGTCCGCGCTCGACGCTCGGGGCGGCCACCTCCGAAGCGCCCTGACCCGGGCACAAGCTGCCGAGTACGTCGCGCGCTATTACCGGGAGACGGTCAATCCGGGAGTCGCCGCGTTGCAGGTCCAGCTCGCGGACGTGCCGACGACCTTCCATCTGCCGGCGCTCGGATCCCGGGGCGGGGTGACGCACGACGCGCAGGGGTGGCAACTAGTGCCACTCGCGTTAGTGCTGCCTGGTACGGCAGCCAACCGACCGGGTCTGAGCGCGACGATCATCCCGCTTCAAGGAACCGCGTTCGCTGACACGCCAGGAGGCGCATTGCGATGGCAGAGCCTGCTCGGCGGTGCCCAGCTCGCCTATACCGTCCCATTGTCTAGCGAGGTGGCATGGCAGGTGTTCGTGCAGCTGCTCGGTGGCGTCGGCTTCCCACACCCAGGCCAACCGGGCGTCGCGCAAAGGCAGGAGGCCATCGGCACGGCGCTGGTGTTCACGATCCCGCTCGGGCAACCCCACAACGGTCAACCGTCGAACTGGGGGCAACTCCTTGTCACCCTCCCGCAGCTGTCAGCATCTCACACCCACACGGACTTCCCAGCCACTCGCCTCCCGGGGGATCTCTTCGATACCCTCGACATCTCAGCCGCGGCAGTCATCGCCTGGGCGCCGCGGGGCTTCGGGATGTGGTTCTGAGCCATCGAGCCGTAGCCGTCCCGAACCAGCCGGTTTCGGTGGCGATTTCCGAGCGAGCACAGCGAGGCGAATGCGATCGTCCGCGAGGGTCGCGGATTCCGCGCGCAGCAGGTTCCTGGTGGTGCGCGACGGGATGTGCGTGCTGAGGTGAAAGCGGCACCGGAGGATCGGCGTCGACCGTGCGGCCTTCCTAGTGACGCGGTAGAGTCGTAGGTGGAGCGCGAGCTCCGTTTTATGCGCGTCAGCTGACCCTCTCTCCGTCCTAGTTCGTCTCCGGCTAAGGAGGTCGTCAGCTCATGTCGCGCGTCCGCGGTGTGCTCGCCGCACGAAATGTCAGCAAGTCATACGGCGCCACGGTTGTTCTGGACCGTGTGTCGCTCTTGGTGTCTCCCGGTTCACGTATCGGGATCGTCGGCCCGAATGGGATCGGCAAGTCGACGCTGTTGCGGATCCTCGCGGGCCTCGAGTTACCGGACGACGGCTCCGTCAGCCGTGAGCCGCCCGGTCTGACGGTCGCCTATTTTGAGCAGGGCTCGACGGAGTGGGAATGTTCCGGAGGCGAGACGGCGCGGCGCAAGCTCGACGCGATCGCGGCGGCCGGTGCGGACGTGCTGCTGCTCGACGAGCCGACCAACGATCTCGACTTCGACGGTTTGGAACGTCTTGAAGGGCTCGTCGACGAGCATGGCGGAGGCATCGTTGTCGTCTCGCACGACCGTGCCTTCCTAGAGCGGATGACGCGGATCGTCGAATTCGAGGCCGAGACCCGGCGGATGCGTGACTACGCCGGCGGATGGGCTGCGTTCGCAGAGCAGCGCGAGCGGGCCCGCAAGCGCGCAGAACGCGATTACGGGCACCATGCGGGCGAGCGAGCGCGGATCCGGGAGCAGGCGCGGCGGATGCGTCAGTGGGAGGAACGCGGCTACGGGCAGGGGCGCAAGAAGAAGAAGGGCAAGGACGTCGCGAAGGCGTTCGAGAAGAAGCTCGCACGGTTGGAGTCCGTCGAGAAGCCGTGGCGGCCGTGGCGGCTGCAGCTCGAACTGGAGCCCCTGCGCCGCGGCAGCGACATCGTGGCCCGACTCGAGCAGGCCGTCGTGCAGCGCGGCCAGTTCCGACTCGGCCCGCTGGACCTCGAGCTGCGGAGTGGCGACCGCCTGGCGATCCTCGGCCCCAACGGGGCTGGCAAGACAACGCTCTTGCGCGCGCTGCTCGGGGAGCAGCGGCTCGTCGCAGGGCGGCGCTGGATCGGGCCCGGCGTGGTCATCGGCGAGCTGCCGCAGGTCGGCGGACCGTTCTCCGACGCCACCTGCCTACTCGAGAGCTTTCTCGCCCACAGCAGCCTTCCGGTCAGCGAGGCGCGAGGGCTGCTGGCCAAGTTCGCTCTCGGCGCCGAGGACGTCGAGCGTTCCGCGAGCTCCCTATCTCCGGGCGAGCGCAGCCGCGCCTCGCTCGCTCTGCTCGCCGCCCGCGGGGTCAACGCGCTGATCGTCGACGAGCCGACCAACCACCTCGACCTCGAAGCGGTCGAGCAGCTCGAGGCAGCGCTCGAAGCCTTCCCCGGTACGGTCGTCCTCGTCACGCACGACCGCCGCTTCCTCGACACCTTTCGAGCCACCAGCACGCTCGAGCTCGGCGGGGCCCGAGCCGGCACGACCCGCGGACGGTGACGTCCTCGGCCGAACCGATCAGGCACGACCGCCAGCCGACATAGGGGCAGGACTCCCACTAGAGCTGCTGTCGCGTCCAGCTCTTCGCCAAACACGAGTCTCCCGAACACGCAGATCTCGACGCAGGCGATCGTCTCGAGCGGTTCGGATCGCACGATCATCTGGTCGCCGAAGCGAAAGCGCGGCGCGACCCGCGTCCGAAGACGAAAGGAGTCGTCGGCGCGTTCGATCACCGGCGGGCGGCCGGACATCCTCCTGGCCTCAAGCGACGGATCGAATAGCCCCTCGCGGCGAGACGCTGATCGCTGCTCGGTCTCCGCCCACTACTTTCGGCTCTCGCGGATGACGCCGGTCGCGAGCAGCGCGTGACCGCTATCGCGCCGCCGGCGTCAGGGAAACCGAGTGGAATGAAGACCGGCCGTTCGTTCAGGTCCAGGTGGCGGACCACCACGGCTGTCGGGTTGAGGACTACTCGTGCTGGAAGCCGTTGCCCGACGGCTCGGAGGCAGCGCGAGGCGCCTGGGTCGGGTTCAAGTTTCCTGGAGCAGCTCCCGGTAGAGCTCGGCCAGGCCTCCGGCGATCTGGGGCCAGGTGAAGTCACGGAGGGCGCTCCGTGCGTTCACCGCCAGGTCCACCACCGCCCCCGTACGCGCGCGCTCAATCGCCGCCACCCACTCGGCGGCGGTTTCGGCATGCAGGTAGTGCTCGCCGGGGGTGAGCGGAAGTCCCTCAACCCCGGCCGCGGTTGAGATCACGGGACGCCCCAGGAAGGACGCCTCGATCACCTTCAGCCGCGTCCCGCTGCCTTCGAACACGGGGACGACCAACGCGTGCGCCTCCGCGTAGAAAGGCTCGACGTCGTCGACGCGGCCGTGATAGGTGACCCCAGGACCGCCGACCAGGCCGGCCGGGGGCGCGCCGACCACGTCGAGCATCACAGGGCCGTTGGCCTGCGCCTGGGGGAGCACGGCCTGCGCCAACCACGCGAGACCGTGCTCGTAGGGCCAGTAGGCGGCCCAGCCGACGAAAAGCAGGCGCACCGGCCCACGCATCGGCGGTGGAGCCGGGGGCAGCGGCTTGAGCGCGTCGCTCCCGTTGGGGCAGACCTCCACTCGGCGCGCCCCGGCGGCGCGGATGACCTCGGCGTCAACCTCGGAGACCGCCGTGCACAGATCCGCCCCGCGCCAGCAGCGCAACTCCTCCATCTGGATCTTCCGCCACTCGATCTCGACGTACTGCTGGCCGGTGGCGGGGCGGCGCCACGCCACGTCGCGCCAGATGCGATGCTCGATGTTGTGTGCCCCGTAGACGGTGCGGCCTGCGGCCACCCCGAGCCCTGCCAACCCCGCGCCCGGGCTGTCGAGATGCAACACCGCCTCGGGGTGCTCGCGCGCCAGGCGAGACAGCGTCGCCCGGAACCCCGGTGTCGCGTAGGTGCCCCAGGTGTGTGATCCCAGTTGTCCGACCTCGCCTGCAGGCACGGCGCCGCGCTCGAATGCGACCAGCTCGAGCCGCGCCCGGGGCAGGAGTGATTCAAGGTCCCCGCGCGACGCTCGGGTGTCGTCGTGGGTTGGGCCGTCGGCGAAAGTCACCAGCGTGAGGTCAAACACCTCGCTGAGTCTCTGCGCCAGCCGTGCCGTACGGATCCGGGCACCGTTATCCAGCGGCCACGGCGGCCGGTGAGTCGCGAAAACCAGTTGAGAAACGATGGTCAGCCAGCCCGCGCGTCATCGGGGTTGCCGAGCTGCCGCAGCGGCCTGGGGGCGACGGTAATCACGGGTCGGCCCACCGCGACGCCCGCAGGCGGGAGATCCCTCCGACAGCTGACAGCCTCCAGCCCCGCCAGCCCTCCGTGCTAAACCGAACCGGCGTGCTCTGGGGATTGTGCCTACCACCCAGCCCGTGACCCTGAGACAGCTGCTGCAGGCAGCCCATCCCACAGATTGTGAACGGCGACGCGGTAAGTGTGTGCATAGCCCTCAAAACGAGCGCGGTCGTGGCTAAGCGACCGCCCCACCGACGGCGAGCAAAGTGACCGCGGTGTCGCCGTAGACGTCGTGTGTCAACCTCCCGGCGTTGGGTAGCGGATGGCGGCTTGCTGTTAAACGCTGAGCGCTCGGCCTGCGACCGCCCGTGGGGTGACAGCGGCGCCGGCCATCCGGTGGGTGGCGGCGAGGTCGGGGATGGGGCCCGACGAGCTGGGGATGGAGAGTCTCGATCGTGTCGCTGCGGACGCCGCGCGCTGGAGCGCCTGCAGCAGTGTGGAGCCGGCGGCCCCACTCCTGGGTTCGCGTCCAAGACACGGTCGGCCCGTTCGCCCCTGGTCGCCCAGGTGTAGCGGGCGCTCAGCTGGGCGTGCTCTCGTGCTCCTGACTAATGCTAAATGCCGGTGATCGTCCAGGTGCGGTGGAATTGGAAGTTGCCGGAGGTCTCGTCGCCGGTGTACGAGATCGGACCGGTCGGTGAGGGGCGCGGGACCGGCGCAGGCGTGTTCGCGAACGGGATCCCGACCGGCACTGTGGCCGGTGGCGGTGGCATGCGGTCGCCGGTGCAGTTGTCGTAGGTGAGGGTGATATGGCTCCCGCCCGAGTCGAAAGTGAACTGGTAGGTCTCGGGGGTGCCGGGAAACAGCACGAAGATGATGCCCGGGCCCCAATTGGCCAGGAGGTCGACGTCTGTTGAGCCGTGGATTTCGCACGTGCCGCTTTGCTCATTGCCGATGGTGCCCTTGACGACGACGTGCGCGGAGCCGCTCTGTAGCGTCCATTGCTGCGGCTGCCCGGGAATCCCGATCAGCCCGAGGTAGGGCCGACCGACGAGACTGCCTGTCCAGTCGTAGCGCAAGGTGTCCGCACCGCCGCACGCCGCGGTGCATACCGCGCTGCCGCTGAACGTTGCCGACATCGGCGCTTGGCAGACGTCCACGTCCTGGCCTAGCACATCCAACGACGACCCTCCCTGGCACTTAGGCACGTGGTAGGTGATCGTGAGATCGCCCGTGTCGGAGATCGTGTGCAGTTTCTCGAGCATCCCGAGGATCGTCGTCGAGAGCGGGCCGAACAGCGACTTGCCGCCGCTCAGGACGATCCCGATGAGCATCTTGGGGTCGAGCGCCTTGTCGGTCTGCAGCTCGGCCGTCGCTGACGCCTGGTGACTGCGCTGCTCGAACAGGTCCGGCGCGTAGCTCCACGGCGGCTGCGGCTGGACCTTCGCGTAGAACACGTGCGCAGCCAGGTCGGGCGCGGCGCGCGTGAGCAGGCCGATACGCGAGCCCGGCGCGAACCACTTCGTCTTCTGGAACTCGTAGACCGCATCGCTCGGATCCGCGTGCAGCGTCCACTGAACGCGGAACTTGTCGAGCTCGGCAGCGACGTCGGTGTCGAAGTACGGAACCGGGAAGCCGAGCTGCTTGGCGCAGTCCTTGACCGCGATTTCTCTTGCGTTGAAGTCCTTGCCGCCGTGCTTGAGCGCATCCTCTACGTCCTTCTGCAGCTCGTCGGTGAGGCCCGCGGTGGCGACGAAGGTGCCGTAGCCGAGCGCCGCCCGGTTCTGCAGCATCTCCGGCTTCTCCACCGACGGCTGCGGCACGTCGACGTAGAAACGGATGCCGCCGTAGATGTTCGCGAGCCGCTCGAGCTGGAACAGCAGCGACAGCGCCGACATGAGGTTGCCGGAGAGCTTCTTGGCGTTAGCGAAGTTCTCGGTCTCGCCGAGCCCGAGGTACGCGAGCGCACCGGCCGAGTACTTGCCGCCCGTCTTGGTGACCTGCGTGATGCCCTGCTCGAGCACGAACTTGACCGCGTCCGCGGCAGGGCCCTTGAGCCCGTAGTACTTCAGCGCGTTGGTTAGCCATTCTGCGATCACGTCCGAGCAGCCCCCGGCGGCCGCCACGCCCGCGCTCGCGCGGGCGCGGCGCTTGACCGCGATCGCCCCCTTCGGCACGCGCATGAGCGCACTCGTGAACACCTGCGTCTCGAGCATCCCGAGCCCGTAGGCGCTCGGGTCGTAGTTCGCCGCGGCGATGTCGATCCCACGCCGCTGCGCGAGCGCCGCAAGCAAGACGATCGGGAACACCATCGGCGAGTGGGGATGCGCGCGGGCGGCGAGCAGCCACGCCCGCAGGCGCCCGCGCAGGACAACCCCGGGGTCCTGTCCCCTCGGCGTCAGGTGCAGCGCGCTCCACAGCGCGCCGAGGTCGGCCAGCGTGATGCGCTGCGTCGGGGGTCCCTCGAGGTCGAGCGCGTCGTTGAGCGCCTCACGCCGGCTCTCGCTCGTCCCGGTCGCGGGTGCCGCGGCGCGCCGGTAGACGTGCCGCCCCTCCTTGATCGCAACGCCGCTGCGCGCGAGCGCCTCCTCGGCCGCGCGCTGACCGGCGAGCAAGTTGGTGCCGGTCAGCTCGGCGACGAGCTTTGGCACCGGCGTCGCGGCGCGAGCGCAGGCTGGCGCGATGACCCACCCAGCGAACAGCGCCGCCACAATCGAGCACCGAGCCGCCAGCGAGCGAGCGTGGGCGATAGAGACCGGTAGGGCGAAGCGTGTCATGGTGATTGCTCCTTTCGGGGTGGGGCCTCTGTCTCGACCGCTTCGACGATCCGCAGATGGCCGAGCGCCGCGAGCCGCGCCGCCTCGCCAAGCACCGCCGATGAGGGCGCCTCGAACATGTGCAGGCAGGTCTCGTCACTGGGGAGGTACATGCTGCGCAGATAGGAGACGCCGTCGGCGAGATCGGCCGCGCGCCGAGCACGAGCAAGCGCGTGTGCGACCGCGCAGGGCTCCTGCGCCAGGTAGGACTCGACCAGGAAGCTCGGCATGCGGTCGAGCATCCCAGTCCGGGCGACGCTCGGAAACTTGGAAACCTCCTGTCTTTTGATAGGACATTGCCGACGTGACGACAATCGTCGGCCGGGATCGGGAGCTCGAGCGCGTTGACGCGTTCCTCGCGGACCGGTCAGGCGCGGGCTGCCTGGTCGTCCTCGGCGAGGCGGGGGTTGGCAAGACCACGATCTGGCGCCACGGCGTCGAGGTGGCGCGAGCGCTGGGGTTCGTGGTGCTGCTGTCTAGGCCGCTCGAGCTGGACATGCGGATCCCGTTCGCGGGTCTGCACGACCTGCTGAGCGGCGTACTCGACGAGGTGCTTGACGCGCTGCCCGATCCGCAGCGGCGAGCGCTCGACGCCGCGCTCCTGCGCTCCGATCCGGTCGGCTTGCCGCCCGAGCCGGGCGCGATCGCGTTCGCGCTGCTGCGCGGCCTTGATGCGCTCGCCTGCCGGGCTCCGGTGCTGATCGGCATCGACGACGTGCAGTGGCTCGACGAGCCCTCCGCGGTCGCGCTCCGGTTCGCGCTGCATCGCCTGGACTCCGCGGTCGTGCGACTGCTCGCCGCGCAGCGCATCGAGGGAGCGCGAGGGGCGGCGGTCGGCTTTCAGCGGGTGTTCGAGCCGGGTCGGTTTGAGTCGATCCCGCTCGGCCCGCTGTCGCTGGGGTCGATCCAGCACCTCCTCAAGGAGGAGCTGGCGGTCGAGTATCCGCGACCGTTGCTGCTGAAGGTGCACGCGAGCTCGGGCGGGAACGCGTTCTTCGCGTTGGAGCTGGCGCGGGCGGTCGAGCGGCATGGAGTCAAGCTCGAGCCCGGACGCCCGTTGCCCGTGCCCGAGACGCTCTCGGATCTCGTTGAGGAGCGGCTGGCAGCGCTTGCGCCTGCGGCGCAGCGGGGCCTCGAGATCGCTGCCCTGCTTTCCGATCCGATCGTGTCGCTCGTCCGTGTGGCAGCCGATGGCGAAGTCGATCTGGCTCCTCAGGTCCTGGCGGGCGTGGCCGAGGTTGATCGCGACCGGATCCGGTTCACGCACCCGTTGCTTGTCTCGGCAGTCGCCGCACGGATCGGAGAGGAGCGGCGGCGCGCGCTGCATCGCAGGCTCGCCGGGCTCGTTGTGGATCCAGAGGAGCGAGCTCGGCACTCTGCTCTCGGCGCTTCAGGTGCCGACCTGGAGGCTGCGGCCGCGCTCGACGAGGCAGCGCGTCTCGCCTCCGCGCGGGGGGCACCCGAGGTAGCAGCCGAGCTTCTCGAGCAGGCGCTTGCGCATACGCCTGAGGGAGCCGTGCAGGAGCGGGCGCGACGGCTGCTCGCGACGGCGGAGGCGACGCATCACGCTGGGGACCCGGAGCGGGCGCTCATCCTGGCGCTGCAGGCCCTGGGGCTGCTGTTGGGGGGGCATGATCGGGCCCGCGCGCTCTTGCTGATCGGCGAGATCGACTCGAGAATTGCCGCGCTCGAGGAGGGCGTCACCGAAGCGGGCGACGATGCGCAGCTTCGGGCGCGGGTGCAGATCCAACTGTCGGAGTGCTGCTTCGGGCGGGATCTGCGCGAAGCGCTCAGGCATGCGCGCGCGGCCGCCGCGGACGCGAGCGCCGCGGGCGACGATGTTCTGCTGGCCCAGGCTCTGACGATGCAGTCGTGGTTCGAAGGGGCGACCACCACCGCCGAGTCTGAGGCGACGCTCGCCCTCGCGACGCGCCTCGAGCAGGGGTCCCGGGTCGATGTCAGGGGCGACTTCACATCGGCCTACACGCGGGCGACGTTCGCCCTGTGGCGCGACGAGCATGCGCTCGCGCGCGCAGACTTCGAGTCGCTGCGCCGGCGTGCGGAGCAACATGGCCGTGTCCACGACCAGGCGCACGCCCTACTTAACCTCGCCCAGGTCGAGTGGCGGGCGGGCAGCTGGCAACGCGCCGCCGACCACGTCGAAGGCGCTATCGCACTGTGGCCGCGCGGAGACCCCTCGGCGCGAGCACTCACGCTGTGGATCGGCGCGGTGCTCGCGGGGCATCGAGGTCAGCTCGACGCAGCGCGCGCCGCCGCCGAGGAGGGGCTGGCGGCTGCGGCGGACCATCTTCTGTTCCGCGCCCGCAACCTTTGGGTGATCGGCCTCGTCGCGCTTTCCGCAGCGCAACTCGACGAGGCGCTCGCCCGCCTCGAGGAAGCCGCCGCGGTGTTCGACGACGCCGGCGCAATGGAGCCGGGCATGCGGCTATTCGCGCCCGATCTACTCGACGCCTATCTCGCTGCCGGCAAGCTCGCGGAACCAGAAGCCATGGCTGACAGGCTCCTGCGCCAAGGGCAGGAACTCGGGCGTCCGCGTGCGACGATCATCGGCGGCCGCGGCAAGGGGCTCGTGCTTGCGGCACGAGGCGAGCTCGAGCCGGCGCTCGACACCCTCACGGCGGCGGCAACCGCGGCCGAGCGGTGGCCCGTGCCGCTCGAACAGGGCCGCACGCTGATCGCGCTCGGTACCGTCCAACGCCGCGCCCGCCGACGTCGCGAGGCGCGGGCGACGCTTGGTCGAGCTCTGCAATTGTTCGAGCGGCTCGGCGCCCCCGTCTTTACGGAGCGCGCGAGAGCCGAGCTCAGACGGATCGCCGGGCGCACGCCAACCGGCCAAAGCCTCACGCCGACCGAGCAGCGGATCGCGGACCTCGTCGCACGCGGACTCACGAACCGCGAGGTCGCGGCGGAGCTGATCGTTGCCATCCACACCGTCGAGGCCGCACTCACGCGGATCTACAGCAAGCTCGGCGTCCGGTCGAGAAGCGAGCTCACCCGCCACGTCATCGGACAATCCAAGAGGGGCGCAGACGCGCCGTAGGAAGGAGGTGCGAGACCGCTGATGAGCCCGACTCGGCCGGAACCGCCCGGTCTTGCAGGCCCGGGTCTTCGTCTCCTAGGGATGAGTACTCGGCTCGCCCGCGCGGCGCCGATTCGCATGAGAGCGAGCCGATCGACCACGGTCCCCGTTGGCGATCTCAGCGAGGCGGCGAAGGAATCGGACCTTCCAAGCCGGGGGGTTGCCCGGCCCTGTCAGTTTTGAAGACCGGCAGGAACCGCCCGCAATGCCCCATAGTTACTGGGTTTCCGAACTGGAGGGAACGGCAAAGGGAACGGCGGGGTCATTCGCCACGGCGGGGTCATTCGCCGCGCCCCTTCGCTATCTGCACGTCGGCGGGGCACAGGCTCCGCTTTGCGGGCTCCGGCTCGACGCGCCCCGCGGAGCGCAAACCTGAATCTCGCAAGCACGCGACGAAGATCGGTGCCGTAAGCCTTGAGACGCCATCCGAGCATGCGCCAACAAACAACCGTTAGGACTCGTGGTGCGAGTGACCGTGTGCTCGGCACTTGCGGGGTCCGTCGCACGTGGAACCCCTAGTTCTGCCGTCGTGTCCGACGCTTGGGCCGCTGGTGCTGTTCAGCCTCCCTGCGTGAGGGCGCCTGTCTTCCCGCATCCTCTACGCCGCGGAGCGGTCTGCGAGCTCACGGGTCAACGCGGTGCGCGAGCGCACACTGAGTTTGGCGTAGATCCGGGTGAGGTGCGCTTCGACGTTCCGAACGCTGACGACGAGGACTGCGGCGATCTCCTTGTTCGTCAGTCCTTGGGCGACGAGTTCCGCGACTCGCTGTTCGGTGGCGGTCAGCTCGGTGCTGGGTGCGCGCCGGCCGCCGATGCGGCCGAGTTCGGCCTGCGCCACGGCTGCCCAGCCGGGAGCCCCGAGCTGCTCGAAGCCGAGCGTGGCTTGCTGCAGAGAAATTCGTGCGTCGCGTTTTCTGCGTTGGCGACGTTCGGCGATTCCCTGCGCCAGCTGTGAGCGCGCGCGATCGAACGGCAGCCCGAGCGCTTCGAAGCCGGTGACGGCGTCGCGGAAGCGCTCGACCGCCTGTTCGTGTTCGCCGGTGGCGAGCAGCACGTGGCCGTGTGCGTAGCCCGTGGCGGCCGTTGCCCATGGATGCTGCTGGCTGCGGGCCTGGCGTGAGAGCCGGGCGAGCGCGGCGCGGGCTTCCTCGATCTGATCGGCGCGGGCGAGCGCCTCGACGAGATCGGGCGCCAGGGGAAACGCCCCTGGGTTTTCGACTCCCTCGCGACACAGATGTCCCCATGCCTCGTCCAGGCTCGCTGCCGCGCCGTGCGGGTCGCCGGCGAGCAAGCGCGCGAGCCCCAGGGCGCGTCGGGCCTCCAGCAGGTGCCAGCCGGCCTGTACCCGCTCCGCAACCGCGACCGCCTCCGCCGCCACCCGGGCACCGTCGGCTGCGTGTCCCCGTCCGACGAGCAGCAACGCCCGGAAGCGGAGCAGTCCGGCCTGATGGCCGCTTGGCTCACCGTGTTCTCGCGCCCACTCGTCCAGCAGCCTGGAGACGACGTCGAATCGTCCTGCTCGCAGCTCGAGCTCGCACAGCTGAACCCGCAAAGCGTAATACGACTCGGTCTCGCCACGCTCGTCGGCCAGGGCCAACAGGGACGCGAACGATCGTCTTGCGTGGCCGATCTCCCCACGCCACATCCGACCGACCGCCAGCGCGCGCTCCGGCCGCTCGTACACCCACAACGGCCACTCGCGGCCGCCGCCTTCATCGACCCCTAGCTTCTCGACTGGTCGGCCACGCAGGTTAAGCACCCACATCAAGATGGCGGCCGCAGACGCCTCCTGTTGTCCGTCTAGGTTTTGGAGCGTGATCCCCAGCGCGCGCCGGGCGAGTGTCTCGGCCTCGGCGAGACACTCGACCAACCCGATCGCCAGGCACAAGGCGAGCCCAGTGAGAAGCTTGCCGAGTATGGGGGCGGACTCGTCGACCTCGGCGACCGCGTCTCGCAGCCGCTGAATGCTCTCGCCAGCGCTGAGACTGCTGCAGCCCCCGAGTACGTATAGCGCGCGGGCCCGCATCGGTCCTCGCGCGAACGAGTCGAGCGCGGGCTCCAGCAGCTCAGTGCTCCGGCTCAAACGCCCGGCGAGGTAGTTGTATTCGGCCGCCTCGAGCACCCGCTCGCCGTAGCCCGGATCCGCCCGAGGCATCAGGCCCATAGCTCGCTCGCTGAGCTCGCACGCGGCCGCGGCCGCGCCACGGCGCGCCGCCTGGGATGCGGCGTCGGCGAGGACTGTGGCGAGGTCTGAGTCGGTTCCCGAACAACTGCCTGCCAGATGGATGGCCCGGCGTTCAGGGTCCTCGACCGCCTGCGCGAGCCGACGGTGCAGCTCGCGACGCTCGCCAGGCACCGCGCGTGCGGTGGCGACCGCGCCGAGCAGCGGATGCGAGCACCGCACTCGCGTCCCTTCGACGATCACAACGCCTTCCTTCACGGCGGCATCTACCGAATCCTCGCCGAGGACCGCCTGTAGCTCGCTGAGCTGCGCCGCCGGGCTCAAGGCAGCCGCCAGCAACGTCCGCCGGGAGGGCGGGCCGAGGCCGGCGATCCGCTCCGCGAGCAGGGCGTCGATCCGGTGGTCCAGCGTCAGCTCCTGATCGAACGCCAGCACGCTGCCGCCGGCCGCGATCGAACGACCCAACTCGAGCGCCAGCAACGGGTTACCGGCCGACAGCTCGTGCAGCCGATGCAGCACCCATCGAGGCAGCGTCACACCCAGGTGCTCGTGGACCAGTTGTCCGGTCGCATCGAAGCTCAGCGGACCCACCAGTAGCCGCTCTGACAGCGCGGTCCCCATCGGCTCCCAAACGGGTTTCTCGGGGGTCGTCCGCTCGGTCGCGAGCAGCCTCACGTCGGCGTCAGCCAGCCGTCGCAGGGCGAAGGCGAGCGCCGTTCGCGACTCCTCATCGAGCCACTGGAGATCGTCGATCGCGACCACCACGCCCCCCTGCGCGGCCAACGCGCGCAGGACCGCCAGCACGCCGGAATAGACCGCGAACCCGTCCGTACCGGTCACGTCGTCACGAAGCGCCAGCGCCACCTCGACCGCACGTCGTTTCGGCGCTGAGACGCCATCAAGCGCCTCGAACCGCACACCATGGAACAAATCCCCTAGGCCCGCGAAGCCAAGTCCGCGGTCCTCCACCGCAGGCCGCGACACCATCACCCTCAACCCACGGGAGCGGGCCGCCTCCACCCCCGTCTGCCAGACACTCGTCTTGCCAATCCCGGCCGGACCCTCGAGCACCAGCGACCTAGCACCGCCGACCCCACAGGCGAGGAAATCCTCCAGCATCCCCAACTCGGGCTCACGCCCCAGCACTGACGACGTCCTTGACACCAGTCTCCCCAGTCCCATGTGCAGCGCCGGCCCCAAACGAACCCGCGGGCGACGCCCAATCTTCCGCGCCTACATAAAGACGAGATAAAGGCCGCAGAGCAAAGTGTGTGGATTTCCACACTACAACCGGAGGCTCCGCGGTCCGTAGCCTGCGCGAATGGGGCAGAGCGGGCGGAATTAGGAATTGAGGACGGGGATGATTCGTCGTGGCCGGCGGTGTGCTGTGGCTGCGGGCACGGCGTTCGTGCTGCTGGGCGGCGCCCAGTCAGCCGGTGCCGCGGTGGACTGGTCGAATCCGGTGCTGCTCTCGTCCGGCACGCTGCGTTCGGCGCCGGTGCTCGCGGTCGACGCCCACGGCGACGCGTTCGCGGCGTGGACGGCGTATGACGGCTCGGGAACGAACACCGACCGGACGGCGATCGAGGCCACGCAGCGCTCGGCATCGGGAGCGTTTGTCCAGCCCGAGATCCTCCAGACCCAGGATCCCGACCCGAGCAATCCGGCGGAGGGCGGCGGCGACACGCCAAGCATCGGCGTCGCCGATTCCGGCACCGCCACGCTTGCATGGCGACCGATCGGCAACGACCGGCCGGTGGCCGCCACACGGACCTTGAGCGCCGACTGGACCCCCCCAGCGCCGCTGGCCAAAGACGCGGGCGACGCCACCGGGCAGGTGTTCGTCGAGCCGGGTGGCCACGCCGCCGCCGTCGTCGCCGGCGGCTGCCTGACCACGAATCTCGAAGATCCGGACGACCTCGCGTGCTTGGCCGACGGAGACGGCCAGGGAACTGCGGATGTGCTCACGGACGGCAGCGCGCTCATGGCGACACTGGACGCGGGCTTGTCGGACACGACCCTCATCGACGTGCGGACGCTCGCCGCTGGGGGGACGGGTGGGTTCGGGTCCGCTGTGACGGTGGCGACGGTTCCCGCCGACATGGACGCGTTCGACCTCCAGATCAAGGTGACCGGCTCCGGGGACGCGTACCTCGCGTTCCTGGCGACCGACGCCGCGGAGGACACCTCGCTGGAGCTGGCGACACTGCATGCCGGCGTCTGGTCGCCCCCGACGACGGTCTCCCAGGATGTCGACCGAAGCTACTCACTCGCCGTCGACCGCGGCAGCGGCTCGGCGATCCTCGCCTGGGCACAGGAAGGCACGACAACGGACGCGGTCGAGGCGTCCACGACGGCGTCGCCGACCACGCCGCTGTCATCGCCCGTGACACTCGACGCTGACGCCGATCCCTTCCCGGGGGTCTCGGCCGCGGCGAGCGGCGCCGGGACCGGCGTGGTGGCGTGGGCCCACTCCGACGACAGCGTTCGCGCATCGCTTCTGAGCAGCGACGGGTTCGGCGCCGCCGAGACCGTATCCGCCCCGGACGATCAGGCGACGGCGATCACCGCTGCCGCCCGCGGCGTCCCGGCGCTGCTTTGGACGGCGCAGGACGGTGCCGTCCAGACCGTCGAGTCGGCGACGGCCAACGCGCCGAGCGGCCCAACCCAGCAAGCGCCGGTCTGTTTCGACACCACCGGCCAGGTGCTGCGCAACGGCTCGCAGTCGATCGGCCTGGCCTGCAGCGACGCCGCCGGCCTGCCGATCACGATCTCGATCGTCAATGGCCCTACCCACGGTTCGCTCGACTCGATCGAGCAGGGCTCGCGGTCAGTGCAGTACACGCCGAACGCGGGCTACACCGGCACCGACACGTTCGCCTACCAGGCGTCTGACGGGACGCGCACGTCCGCCGTCGCGCACGCCACGATCCAAGTGGTGTTCCACCCTCCGGTGTGCGGCACAGTCACCACCACTGAGACCAATGTGCCGGTGACGATCCCGCTGACGTGCGTTAACCCCGACGGCTACCCGCTCACGTGGTCGATCGTCACCCCTCCCCAGCACGGCGTGCTGTCGCCGATCGCAGGCGGCCGGGTCGTCTACACACCGGACAGCGGATACGCCGGCGATGACAGCTTCAAGTATGCGGCCATGACCCCGGACGGCACGAGCTACCCCGGAACCGCAGACATCCTCGTTTACGCGACGCCGAGCTGGTGGACCAGCGGTGGTGGTGGATTCACGGTCACACCGGGCGGGTGCCTCGGCCTCACGGGCACCGAGTCACTCCTCACGTGCTGGGTGGTACTCGATTGTCCTCCGTTGGGGGGCGCTTGCACCATCGACGGTGGCTTCGGGGGCTCTGGGGGCGACAGCGGAGATATGGCCGGGGATGCCGTGGCCGACCACCACGCATCTGCTCTCTCACGGATCCGCCCCCGGCCGCTCGCCAAGCCGTTCCGCATCACCCTCGGGGCCGGCGCCAAGCGAAAGGTCCACGTCAAGCTGACACGCGCCGGTCGAGCACAGCTGGAAAAGCGCGGCCGTCTGACGCTCGTCCTGCATCTCTCGATCCGGCAGGGTGGAAGAGTTGTCACGGAGACCAATCGCATCCGGATCAAGCTCGTCAAGCGACGCCGGCGGCGTCATGCGTGAACCGGCCTCAGTCTCTCCCACGGCTCGGCCGGCCGGCTTCGCACGCTGCGTCGTCGGGCGGGTGCGGCGCCTCGCCGAGGCCGCCTGCGCCTGCGCGGTCGCCACGCTGATCGCGACCACCACGGCCCACGCGACGGGGACCGCCGTGAACGGTCCGATCATCGAACCAGAGGGCACGTCTGCGGGAGGGTGCCACATCGTCTCGCGTGCGCCTGACGGGAGCAACCCGACCGAGCTGCTCTCGACCTGCCCGAATGCCTCATTCGACGAGGACGGCAACGTGACCGCCGAGACCGTCTATGGCGGGACGAGTGGGATTGAGATCGTCGTGGACGGCAAGGTAACGCGCTCGATCACGGTCGCGAACCTGCCCGCAGGCGATGGCTACGCTGGCCCCCAACTGTCACCGGACGGTCACTGGGTCGGGTTCTACCTCATCCCCTCGGACCCATCAGACGATGCAAGCCTTTACATCGCGCCGACCGATGGCTCGAGCCCGGCGCGGGAGGTCGTCGCCGACGCCAATCCGAGTGTTCTCGAGTGGACCCCGGACTCCAAGCGAATCGTCACCTTTGTCCCGCGGGAGAACACCGAAACCACCTTTGAGGAGCTCGTGTCGATCGATGCGGCGAGCGGCGTGGTCACCGACCTCTCGACGGCAGCCAACATCGCTCCGACGGACTTTGCCAGTTGGAACTCCGAATCCTTCACCGTCGCCGACATTTCGCCGGACGGCGCTCGCGCGCTTATTGAAGCGACTCGGGACCCCAATTGCTGCGACCTCGACACGCGCCTGTGGGAGATCAAACTCGGCGCCGGCACCGCGACCCGTGTCTCCAACAGCGAATACGATCTCGTCGAGTACAACGACGGGGACAGCGGCGTCGCCGCCGCTCAGTACTCACCAGATGGCACCAAGATCGCCATCCACGTGCTCAAGGGCTCAGCCGTCGACTCCAAGAGCCCGCTGGTCGGCGAGTATCTCGTGCTGCACCCGCTGCACGCCACCGACCCGACGCTCGACCACGTCGTGCCGATCCAGCCCTTCGTGTCGCCTGTTAATGGATACATGTTCTGGGAGCCGACGAACAGCGTGTCGATCGATTCCCCGATCGCCGGCGCGATCGTCGACGCCGACGCCGCCGAGCACGCCGCGGCAGGTGACCCAGCCGGGGTCGTAAAGGCGACGATCACCGGACCCGACTTCGCCACGTGGTGCTACACGGTCGGCCCCGTATCACCGCCACCCGCGTCACTCTGCAAGACGCCGCTGACCGGCACCTCGCCGCACCACGTAACCATCCCGTACAGCCGCATCGTCGACAGCCTCAAGCAGGGACCGAACACGATCACTGTCTACGCGGTCACGACGAGCCAGCACGTGGTCAGCACGACGAGAACCTTCCAGTGGCATCTGCCCCCCATCATCTTCGTCCCCGGGTTCGGCGGCTCGGAGATCAAGTGTGCGACGGGCGAGGTTCTCTTCCCGCAGTTGGCGACCCAGTATTGGATCGATTTCAAGCACATGAGGCTCGACAACGACGGCTTCTCGCCCTACCCGGACGGCGATTCTTGCACGCAATCAGCGACGGCGGCCGGGCTCGTCCGTTCGGTTGCGATTGGTTCCCTGACCATCGACATTTACGGCGCCGGCGAGGACTGGCTGAAGAGTCTCAGCGACCCAGCTAACGGCCGGCCGGAATACACCTACTACTACGACTGGCGCAAGTCGCCGAGCTACAACGTCGACGGGCTCAATCAGATGGTCGACATGGCGCGTGGGGCTGCGCACGTTGACAAGGTCGTGCTCGTCGGTCACTCGATGGGCGGTCTTGTCATTCGCACCTTCCTCGCCAACCCGGCCTACGCCGCCAAGGTGACACGCGCCATCACGCTCGGCACTCCCTACTGGGGTGCGCCGAAGTCCATCTTTCCGATCGAGGAAGGCCACGAGTCACCCGACATCGGCGCGTACCAGATCGACCCGTTCGCGAAGAGCGCAGACTTCCAGCGCTTCGCGGCGACATCATCGGGTCTTGACTCGCTGCTGCCCGGCGACAATTACCCAGGCCCGTGGCTCGGGGTGCAGGGGTCCGGGGGCCTGTCCTGGATCGCGCAGGCGCAGTTGGCGACCTTCCTGGAGACGAACTTCGGAGCCTCGACAAGCCTCATCAACTCCGCACGAGCGCTGCACGATCAGATCGACGGCTTCCCCACGACCGCGGTCGACTACCGGGCGCTCGTCTCCGGAGGCACACCGACGATCACGAAGGTGATCCTCACAAAAGGGATCTTTGGTTGGAGTGAGTTATCGATGGACTACGGCGATGGCGATGGGACGGTTCCGCTCACCTCACAGAAGCAGCAGGCCAACCTCGGCGTCGACCATGTCCTCGGATCGCAAGTGCCGATTTATGTGCAGTGCTTCGTCGGGCACATGGCCGAGACAGAAGACCCCGGGATCCAGGCGCGGCTGCAGGCCTGGATCTCCGAGGGCAAGCCCATCCCGACGAACGGTTCGGCCGGATGCACGGCGTCGGGTGACGAATTGAACATCCCCGACCCAAGCGGCGGTGACACCTCGGGCGACGTGACGACGGCGCTCGCGCCGCAGACGCCCGGAGCGCTCACGCTCGCCCAGGCCCAGATCCGCGGCCTCGTTCAGGTGCTCACCTTCCCTGATCACGAGATCGTGGTGGCGAACTCCCATGACCCCGTCGATCTCGAGCTCCCCCCCGGCGTGCACGATTTGACGGTCACCCCGTTGTCGGGCTCTGTGCGCGGGCCGGCTCAACGATACAACTCCTCCGGCGCGATCTCGTCCGTCTCTGTGTCCGGTGTCACTGCGCAACCGACCGCCGGTGGCACGGTACTGAACCCGATCCACGGGGTGCCCCCCGCTCCTCGGACGGTGGCACTCGTCCGGATCCGGGGGGGACGCGCCGTCCTGAGCGATCACGCGACCGGCGGGGCGCCGTACGTACGGGTCGGATCACGCGCGCCGCGGCTTTGGCGCCATCCCATCACCTTGCCCCGCACGCGGATCGGCACTGTCGCGTTCGCTGCGGTGAATGCGTTCGGGACCTCCGAGCCCGAGCACTTCATCCGCGCCACCGGTGCTGTTCGGAGCCGCCGCGGAATCATCGTGACGGTCGTGTGCTCCCGCGGCGAGCAGGGGCGCTGCGTCGGCACTCTGCGGGATGGCCGAGCCCGCGTCGCATACTCGCTGGCGCCAGGCCACAAGCGGCGTGTGACGCTGCGCCGAGCGCGACACCGCACGATCTCCGTTCTCGATCACGCCACACTCATCGAAGAGCTCACAGCCGGCTGACCCAGCCGCGGCCTCGATCTCTGTCTCCGTGACGCGATCGCGAGACGCCACGCCAGCGCCTCGCACGCCGGACCGCTGAGCGACGCGGCGAAGGAATCGAACCTTCCAAGCCGGGGGCTGCCCGGCCCTGCCAGTTTTGAAGACCGGATGGGCCATCAGGCCCGTGCCGCGCCATGGGTGATCCTCGCCGCCCTTGTCACGGCGGAAGACCCAGCGCGCTGGGCAGATTCCAGCCACTTCCGGTCCGCAAGGGAGACCATCTGCGGTGGGTCAGCGCAGGCCAGTCCAGGCCCACCTTTTCTCCTCGTCATTCCCCCAGCCATTCCCCCGGGCACCCGCGGACGGGGCTACGCGTCGCCGCCACGACCTGGAGGTCTGGCGTCGCGACCGAGCGGCGTTCTGTCACGCCGGAGGTCCCCGACGGAGGGTTTGTCGGACGATGTATCGGCCGCCACCCGGACCGCAACGATTACCGCGCCAACTTCTGGCACGACCGGCCGGTCAAACTGCACAAAAAGAACCCCCGGCCGGACCCGTCCGGCCCGGGGGTCGAGGTCGTGGAGGAACCTGCTACTTGCGAGTGGCCGCGGCGCGATGTGCGACCGCGGAGCCGAGGATGCCCCGCACCGCTGCGGTAGCCGTTGTCGTGGTGTTGCAACTGTCTACCAGCGCCCACGCGCCTACCGTATCGCCAGGCGCAGTCAGGTCCAGCGCCGTGGTGTTGAAGAACGTAACGCCGTCGCTTGTAAACGAGTATCCGAACGTACCGCTGGGATCGCCGTACTGCGTGACCGGTACTTCCGTGAAGCAGGCAAGTTTCTTGCCCTGCGTAGCAACCGTCCCCGAGAGGCTGTTCACCTTCCCGGAGAGGCTGTTCAGCGTGGTGCCCTGTCCTGAGACGGTGCCGGTGAGGCCGTTCAGCGTGGTGCCCTGTCCTGAGACGGTGCCGGTGACGCCGTTCAGCGTTCCTGAGAGCCCTTTCAACTCCCCGGTCAGTTGGTTCACCTTGTGTTGCAAGGACGTGATCTTGTGACCGAGGCAAGTGGTGTTGCACTTCGCCTCGGCGCTGCCTGCGAGCAGGAGCGTCGCCCCCGCGATAACGAGAACTACCTTGACCTTCATATGCCCTCCTCTTGGATGGATTGGGCTCTTGCCACATTTGGCGCACGCGCTCTCTCGTGCGTCATGGACCTCGATCGACGCCCCTTTGTACCGGGGCTCGATGCTTCTGCGCAGTGAGCGCCATCGTGCTCAGCCGGGTGACATGGGTCGAAGCCTCGGGTACGAGTTCAAACGCTTGGTTAGCTCGCAACCGTCCCCGATCAGCATGGCATGTCACGTACCTTGTGGGTGCCGGGTGGTCGAGCTCCGCAAGCCGTTGAGGGCAGGGCGTCTTTCACTGTCCGGTAGAGCTTCACGAACGCAACCGCGTCTGGCGCCGTGATCGTGACCACAACCGTCGCGCCGGGAGCCGGGAGCCGTGCGCCGGCCAGGCGTCGAGAGATCGTGATCCGTCCCGTGCGCGGTTTGATGGTCTCCCGCTTAAACGGGCAGCCGTGACCGCTACAGCGAATCGTGACCCGCGCGCCGTGTGTCAGGCCCCCGATGGTCAGGCGCAGCAATGTCGTTGTCCCTCCCGTGGTCTTCGTATAGAGAACAACGATGGGGTGGATGCGCGTGTAGTGAAATGTGACGGGGCGAGATACGACATTTGGCCCGATGAGCGTCAGCATTGTCGCGAGGCGATACGACTTGTCTAGCCGCCGTCGGCCGGTTCGATTCAACTTCACGCGCACCGTTTCACTGTCGCTCGCCGGCACCGAGAATCGGGCCTGGCCTACCGTCGTCGCGACGTCAGCGGTCGTCTCCGCAAGCGGACCACCACGATCAACTCGAAGCAGGGTTCGAGCGCGCTTCATCGCCTGTGCCGTCAGCACGGCGTCGCCGGTGCACGTCGTGCCCGACGGGCCATCACAGCTGAGGCTCACGGAGACCGTTGGTCCGGAGGGCGACACAGCTCGTATCGCGATTGACGGCGCCGCTTGCTCCACTTTCACGACCGAGGTCGATGGCGAGGTCGCTGGCGGGCTGGTTCCGCCGTTCAGGTTGGAGGCGAGCTCCTGCACGCGCAGCGTGTGCCCGACGTCGGCGAGCCCCGCTGTGTAGGTCTGCTGGGTGGCGCCGGCCATCGGCGCGCAGCTGCGACCAGCTGTATCGCACCGTAACCACTGGTAGGCGTATGACGTGGGGTTCAGCGTCCAGCTCCCGTGTGCCTCTGAAAGTGTCGCGCCTTGCACTGCGCGCCCGGTGATTGATGGAGGCGTTACGTTTGATGGTGGCAGCGCGACCGCGAGCCCTTGCGGTGAGTTCGCGCCGGTGATGAAGCTCTGGTCCACGCCCGAGCCGTCGAGGTCCGCGCGCCCGATCGTTCCGTCGCCGCCGTTCGTCCAATATATGTGTTGGCCGTCAACCGCCACCGAGACCGGCTGATTGCCGCTGGCATCGACGCCGGTGATGAACTTCAGGTCGGCGCCTGAGCCATCGATGTTGGCGCGCCCGATCGTGTTGTCGAAAGTGATTGCCCAGTAGATGTGGTGTGCATCCACCGCTATGCCGAGTGGCGTGTGGGTGCCGTTGATGAACCGCTGGTTGACGTCTGAGCCGTCGAGCTTTGCCCGTCCGATCGCGCTGTCCCAGTAATTGGACCAGTAGATGTACTGTCCGTCGACGGCTATCCCGGTGACATTGCCGCCGTCGAGACCGGTGATGAAAGTCTTGTCGATGCCTGAGCCGTCGAGGTTCGCGCGGTAGATCGAGGCCGTGCCGGTGCCTGGCGAGTGCGACCAGTAGACGTACTGGCCATTGACGGCCAGCGCCCCCGAGTCGGGGATAAAGCTGTCGTTGACGCCCGAGCCGTCGAGGTTCGCGCGGGCGGTCGCCGAGCCTGTGTTCCAATAGATGTGCTGCCCGTCAACCGCGAGCCCCGTGTAATACGCCGTCGACGCGATGAAGTTCTCATTCACCCCCGAACCGTCCGAGTTGGCGCGAGCGATCGTTCCATTTCCTGCATTGGTCCAGTACAGAGACGCCGCCGCCGCCGCGTCGGCGCTGCCTGCGAGCAGGAGCGTCGCCCCGGCGATAACGAGTACTACCTTGACCTTCATGTGCCCTCCTCTGACGGCCCGTGCGTTCTCCTCTGGGTACGCGGACGATGATGGACCGCGATAACAACTCGCTCACATTGGATAACACGGGCCGCTGCTTCGATCGAGCAGCAGCGGTGACGCCTGGCTACTGCTCGGCCTCGCGGAGCGACGCTCTGTGCTCAACGACGTGTCGCGCTCGATCGGGCTGCCGGCACGCGGCAGCAACGCCTGGGAGGGCGAGACGACTCCTGTACGCCGATAGCGTCGCGGCGCCCGCGTGGCCGCTTTGCTGGGCGACCGGTTGCGATGATCAACGGCCGGCGCCGCGCCGGCTCGCTGACGCGCTTCCGCATTACGATCGCTAGCGGGGAGTAGCTAACAAACGGTGCAACGCTCCATTTGGTGGGGCTACACGCACCGACCCGCCTCGGCGCGTTTTCGGCCGCGCTACTCGGCTCGCAGCGCCGAGGCGGTTCGTGACTGCGCCGCCCACCCCGCCGGCAGCAGCGCGCCGGCGAGGGCGATCAGCAGTCCGGCGAGCGCGAGCACCGCCAGTTCCCCGGCGCCGTACACGTTCTGGAGGCTCGGGGGGACGCCCAGCCCGGCGGCGCCGGCCATCGCCGGGATTATGTACCGGTGCACGAGGATGCCGGCGGGGACCGCGAGCACGCCTGCGAGTAGGCCCGTGCCGGCGACCGAGCAGAGCACCATCGCGACGGTCTGGCGTGGGGTCATCCCGACCGCCTTGAACACGCCGAGGTCGTGGACGCGTTCGCGGGTGTGGAGCACGACGGCGTTGAGCACCCCGAGGCCCGCGGCGATCGACAGCAGCAGCGTGAGCGTGCCGGCGAGCGCGATCGCGACCGTGGCGCCGCCGCCGTTCTGGTTGACCGAGACCCCGTACTTCGACCCGAGCTTCGGGCCGAGCGCGTGGGCGTAGGCATTGGGATCTGTGCCGGGCCGTAGGCCGACGTCGTACTGGGCGTTCATAGGATCAGGTGTGACGCCCGGGTCGGCGGCGGTGAGCGTGTGCCAGTCGGTCAGCATGCTGAGGCTCTGGTGTTCCTGGTCGAACACCTCGCCGACGATCCGGACCGGGACCGCGCGACCGCCGGCGCCGATGATCGTGACGGTGTCGCCGATGGCGATGTGGAGCGTCGTGAGGAACCGTTTGGGCACCACCGCTTGATCGGGGCCGGTGTACCAGTGACCGCTGGACATCGTGTAAATCCAGCGGGCGTCGCCGAGGAACGCGGTCACTGGGATCGGCTGCACCAGCCCGGAAACCTTGACGTATTGGTTATCGTCCTCGAGCGCGTAGTGGGCGGTGCCTGGCAGCGAGGCGAGCGCCGCGGGGATCGCGCGCTGCTGCCGAGCGGAAGGCGGCTGGGCCCGGCCGGGTCCCTTGAGCCCGGGCTGGCCGGGCCCGTTGTAGAAGACCTGGACCTGCTCGGTCTTGGTTAGGTTCAGATCCGCCACGGCGCGTTTGAGCGAGGTGACGAGCCCGACGGCGAAGGTCACCGCGGTCACGCCGAGGAGGACCGCCGCGAGCGTCGCCGCCATCCGCGCCGGCCGGGCGAACGGCGACGCGAGCCCGATCGTCACGGGCCGGGGCAGCGCCAGCCGGCCCAGCATGCGGTGCGCCAGGTAACCGCGGCCCGTGCGTGGAGCCCGGCCTGTAGCCAGCGCCTGCGTCGCGCTCAGCCGACCAGCCCTGAGCGCGGGCAGGACCGCAGCCAGCGCGACCAGCCCGCACATCGTGAGCGGGACGGCCACGTTCACCCACAGCGGCACGCCGAGCCGCCCGACCTCGTAGACGTCGGCGGTCTTGTGGAGCAGCGGCACCGACAGCAGGTTTCCGAGCGCCACGCCGCCCAGGCATCCCACCACGGCCGGCGCAATCACCTGACCGGTGTAGGTGGCGATCACCTGGCCCGGCGTGAAGCCGATGCTCTTGAGGATCCCAATCCGGTGGTAACCCGCGATCACCGCGCCGCTGACCACGCTGGCCACGATCAGGACGGACATGATCAGGCCGATGAGCGCGAAGGCGACCACGAACGGTGCGTACACCGCGATGTCATCGTGTTGCGCGGCCCGAACGTTGAGATAGGACTGTGTGCCGGTCACCGCGCCAGCCGGCAGCGCCCTGGTAAGTGCCGCGGTGCCCGCGCTCACCGCTGCGGCAGTGCCGCCGCTGGCGAAGCGGTAGAGCATCTCCGCGGTTGCCGGCGCGCCCGGCGAGCTGAGAGCCGGGATCTCGGTCGGCACGACCCAGGCGTCGGCGGAGCGCGAGACCGATGTGGCGAGGCCGACGACGGTCAGCCGCGGCTTCCCCGGCGCGCTGGTCACGGTCACGGTGTCACCGATCCCAGACCCGAACCCATCGGTGGTGTTGGTCTCCATCACGATCTGACCGGTGCGCCTGGGCCAGTGGCCGGCCTCGAGCGTGATGTCGTCGACCGGGCCTCCGGGCCTCGTTCGACCAACCAGGGTGAGCGGCGGAAGGATCACCGACGGGGCGCCCGGGAACGAATCGGTGGCGGCCACGTTCGCCTCGGGAAACGGGCCCGCCGCGGCGGCCACCTGGGGCAGGCGAGTGGTGGCGGCGAGTTGCGCCGGCGTCGCGCGCGAGGTGTCGATCGCGGCCACCACATGCGCGCCGTGCTGCGCCGAGAAGGCGTGATCGAACGTCGCATGGGAATCCGCGACGAGGGCGAGGCCGAGGACCGAGGAAGCGGTGGAGACGACCAGTACCAGGGCAATGACGATCGTCTGGACCAACCGCCGGCGGCCGATCCCGCCGCGCACCGCGCGGAGCACCGCACCCAGGCGCATCACAGCACCTCGGCCGCGCGGGCCATGGGGAGCGGATCGCCGGTCCGCCGGACGATGCGACCGTCCAGCAGGTCCACTGCGCGGTGGGTGTAGCGCGTCGCCAGCTCGGGGTTGTGGGTCACCATCACGAGCGTCTGCCCGGAGCGGTTGAGCTCGAGCAGCAGCTGGCCGATCTCTTCTCCCGTGGCGGTGTCGAGCGCCCCGGTCGGCTCGTCGGCCAGCAGCACCGCCGGCCGGTTGACCAGCGCGCGGGCGATCGCCACCCGCTGGCGCTCGCCGCCGGAGAGCCGGCCCGGATAGGCGTCCCGGTGGCCCTCGATGTGCAGCGCGGCCAGCAGTTCGCCGACTCGCGCACGTGCCTGCGATCGCGGCATCCCGGCCAGCTGCGCCGGCAGTAGCACGTTGTCGGCGACGGTCAGGTCGTCGAGCAGGTTGAAGAACTGAAAGATCATCCCCATCTGACGCCGCCGGCACCGGGCCATTCCGGTCTCACTGAGCCGGTCCATCCGGCTGGCCGGCCACGTTGATCGTGCCGCTCGTCGGCCGGTCCAGTCCGGCGATCAGGTTCAGGAGGGTCGATTTACCGCTGCCAGACGGTCCCATCACGGCTACCGCCTCCCCCGCCGCGATCTCGAGGGTTATCCCATCCACGGCGGGGTGTTCAGACCCGTCGTAGCGCTTCGTCACATCATTGATCTGCACTAGAGCATCCATGCCCAGAACGTACGCAGCGCTCGGTGATTTGTCGTCGCCCCCGATATGTAACTTCGCGTACCGCGTTAGGCCTAGCCTCGCCCCGAGTCATCCTCGGGAGGTACCCGGCTACACACCAAGGCGGATGACGCGCTGGGCTAGCGGGGCGATAATGAGCCGATGGAGCAGGAAACGTTGCGGGCCGTTGGTCGCCGGCTACAGTTGGCAACGGCGTTCGCGCGGTCGGTCGAGCCGCGGTCGTTGCCTTCCCGGCGAGACCGGTACGCCGACGCGGCACTGGCCGTGCTCATTGTCCTGGTGGTGCGCCTGACCGCCCACAGCACGGGAAACACGGTCGCCCTGCTGATCGCGTGCGCGCTGCTCGCGGCCCGCAGGCGCTACCCGCTGGCGGCCTATGTGCTGCTGGTGATCGAGGTGCTCGCGACGGGGTACCACATCCAGCCGATCGCGTCCGGCATCGTCGTCTTCTCGGGTTACTCGGCCGTCGCGCACAGCCGCTTCCGGGGTGCGGCGCTCGTGACCGTCCCCTGGCTCTGGGTGATCGTGGGCGCCGTGTTCTGGGGGACGACCGCGCTCCTGATCCTGGTGTCGCTGGCCTTGACCGTGACCGTCGGGTACACCGTGTATGCCGTCGGAGAACGCGACCGTTTGCTCGCCGAGCATGAGGCAGCGACCAGACGCGCGCTAGAGCTCGAACGAGCCAGAATCGCCAGCGAGCTCCACGACGTCGTCACGCACAGCGTCAGCGTCATGATCGTGCAGTCCGGCGCCGCGCGACAGGTCCTGGCGGAGGCGCCCGGCGAGGCCAGGGCGGCGATGCTGGCCGTAGAGGCGAGCGGGCGCGCGGCAATGACCGAGCTCCGTCACCTGCTCGGACTGCTCAGCCCCACGCACGCGCCGAGCGGGGAAGCGGGCACACTGGACGCCGCCATGACCGCCGAGCTCGAGCCCCAGCCTGGTCTGGCCCAGCTCGACGCGCTGGTTGCCCGGTTGACCGCGGCCGGGCTGCCGATCGAACTGCGCGTGGGCGAGCTGCCCTGGGAGCTCTCGCCCGGACTGGACCTGGCGGTGTTCCGCGTGATCCAGGAAGCGCTCACGAACGTGATCAAGCACGCCGGCAAGCCCGCCACGACGGTGACTCTCGGTCATGACGATGGCCAGCTGGTGGTCGAGGTGGCCGACACCGGCCGGCCGATCCTCGCCGCAGCGCCCACGGTCCCGGCGGGCGCCGGGCGAGGGCTGATCGGGCTGCGCGAGCGGATCGCGCTGTACGGCGGAGTCCTTGACGCCGGGCCCAGGAAGGGCGGGGGGTGGATCGTCCGCGCCCGCGTCCCAGTCGACCCTGCGCCCGGCCGCCTCGGCACCGGCGCACCCGCCGGCGAGAACGGACTCGTCGCGGTGACTGGAAGCCAGTGAGCGATCCCGCCACGCCGCCTCGCGTGGTGATCGCAGATGACCAGGCCCTCGTTCGCAGCGGCTTCCGGATGATCCTCGGAGCGGCGGGCATCTCGGTCGTCGGCGAGGCATCGGACGGCGCACAGGCGCAGGCAGCCGCACTCGAGCATCGGCCGGACGTCGTCCTGATGGACATCCGGATGCCGGGAACGGACGGGCTGGAGGCGACCCGGCGGATCCTCGCGGGACCGGCCGGTCCCGGCTGCCGGATCATCATTCTCACCACCTTCGATCTCGACCAGTACGTGTACACCGCGCTCACCGAGGGCGCGAGCGGCTTCCTGCTCAAGGACGTCACCCCCGAACAGCTTGTTGACGCAGTGCGCACGGTCCGCTCGGGCGATGCGCTGCTGGCGCCCTCGATCACCCGCCGGCTGGTCGAGCGGTTCGCGTCGGCCGCATCCGCACCGCCCGCCGTACACGGTGACCTTTCGGAGCTCACGCCACGAGAGCTCGAGGTCCTCCACCTGCTCGCGAGGGGCCTGAGCAATGCCGAGCTCGCCGCGGAACTGGTGCTGAGTGAGGCCACAGTCAAGACCCACGTGGCGCGGATCCTGCGCAAGCTCGGGCTGCGCGACCGGGTGCAAGCCGTTGTCTTCGCCTACGAGACTGGGCTGGCTACGGCTCACACGGGCACCGGGACTTGACAAATCCCCCACGACCAGTGCCCGTGGGATGCGACGTTCGCCTGAGCCTTCCTCGCGCTGATCGACGAGCTGCTCTTGGGCCGGGAGGTTGAGCTCGACAGTCTCGACGCGGCCGCGGCGTTACGAACGCTCCCGTCGACGCGCAGGCGTGAGAGTGGAGGTGGCTGTTCCACGCCTGAAGCGGCAGCGTGCCTGAGTTGGCGAGGCCGCCGCTCTTGTGCTTGCTACTCCCTGCAGCCGGTCGTCCGGTTACCCGAATCTCTTTCTTCGTGCGGGCGGTTCAGGTATGTTCGCCGCGACTGATGCGGCCGGGAGGCCTGGCAACCGGTTGAAACCGGGAGGTGATGTGATGTTCTCTCGTGGGACATGGAAGGTCCGGTCCGTCGGGTGGCGTGCGCGCAGCCGCCTAGCTTTGTTGTTTGCGTCGGCGTTCGCGGGATCGATGGGGTTGCTGGGCGTCGCTTCGGCTGCGGCCCCCGAACTGGCCGCGGGCGGCCTCCCGGCGCCCGTGCCGGCGGTGGCCGAGTACCAGTTCCTGTCCGCGGGCCTCGCGCCGCCCGCCCAATCTGACTGCTCGTCGGTCGGACGGCGCTGCTTCACCTCCGCCTCGATGCAGAACTCCTACAACCTGCTGCCGCTGTACGCGGCGGGCAACAAGGGCCAGGGCGTCACGATCGCGATCATCGACTCGTTCGGCAACCCGAACATGGCGTCGGACCTGGCTAACTTCGACACCCAGATGGGCCTGCCGCATATGTGCGGCGAGCCGGGCCAGACGTGCGGTCCCGGGACCCCCACGTTCCAGCACGTGTACTGGAACGGAAAGACGCAGGTGAAAGCGCCACCGCCGAAGAGCAAGGGCACCGGCCAGCAAGACCGGAACGCCTGGGCGCTCGAGACGAGCCTGGATGTGGAGTGGGCGCACGCGATCGCCCCGCAGGCGAACATCATCAACGTGACCACCAATCCCGCCGAAACGCTCGGCGTGCAGGGATTCCCGGCGATGATGAACGCCGAGCAGTCCATCGTGGACAACCACCAGGCGACGGTCATCACGCAGAGCTTCGGCGCGGCTGAGGAAAGCTTCGGCTCGACGCAATCGCTCCTGAATCTCCGGCACGCGTTCATCTCCGCCGCGGCGAATGGCGTGACCGTGTTGGCCAGCTCCGGCGACGGGGGCAGCGCCAACGTTTTGAAGACGCCGGTGAAGAACCCGAAGACGATCCCCTACCCGACGGTCGGTTGGCCGGCTTCTGACCCGCTCGTGACTGGCGTCGGCGGCACGTACCTGTGCACGAACCCGGTGACTGGCACCGGTGTCGACAACACCGACCCCCCGGCTAACTGCCAGAACCAGCCGAACCGGGAGATCGGCTGGATCGATTCGGGCGGCGGCTTCAGCCACGTCTTCGCCACGCCCAGCTACCAGGACACCCTGCCCGCCGGATCCACGCCGATTGGCGCCATGCGCGGTGTCCCCGACGTCGCGTACCAGGCGAGCTCGCGGACCGGTGTGCTCGTGTACGACACCGCTCCCGGCGACGCCGAGAGCGGCCTTATCTGCCCCAGCGGGAACCCGTGTAGCGCAGGCTGGTACGTCGTCGGCGGAACGTCCGCGTCCTCGCCGCAGTGGGCGGGGTTGGTCGCGATCGCCGACCAGATCGCCGGTCACGGCCTCGGCCTGATCAACCCGACGCTGTACGCGTTGGCGGACGGGCCGAACTACGGCACGTACTTCTACGACGTGACCACCGGCAACAACCAGGCGGACCCCAGCGTCCCCGGCTATCCGGCGACCACGGGTTGGGACCCGGTCACCGGCCTCGGCACGCCGAACGCCGCCACCCTCGTCCCCGCGCTCGCCGCACCCTAGCCGCCGGGACAGCACTCGCGCTGCGTCAGGGGAGCCGCCACGTGCGGCTCCCCCGCGCAACAGGCTGCGCGCAGCTGGTTAATCACGCGGAGTCACTGTCGCGCGATCGGCGGCGACGTCAGGCTCCGACTTAAGCTGTGGTGAGAAGGTACGCATCCGTTCCGCACGGTCCGCTGCGCGCGCCGCATCTTCATCCGTTGGCGCGCGCGTAGACGGCGAAGAAGTCCCGGTCGTCAGGGGTGAGGTAGCGGGTCGCGGGGCGGTCCATGCCGGGGAGCAGCTTGGCCGGATCGCCGGCGCCGAAGGTGCCGTAGAAGTTGAACGTGGTCCACTCGTAGTTGATGTCGAGCTCCATCGCGCGCACGCTGCCGGCCCGCTGGAGGATCTGCGCGAGGCTCTGGGCTGTCTGGTCGTCGGCTGCCGCGTAGATGAGGTTCCCGTGGGCGTCGACGCCGATCCCAGAGCGCCAGACGCGCACCGAGTTCCCGAGGGTCGCGCCCCAGAGCGAATCGTTGGCAAGGGCATAGTTGAGCTGCCCATGCTCGACGATCAGCGGCAGGTTCTGGCGTGCTAGGTCAATCGCCGGGCCCGGGTCGGGTCCGCCGGTCCAGGTGCGGACGTCGACCGTCCCGTCGCGATACCCGATCAAAGTCGCCTGCCCGTCCTTTAGCGGCGCGTATATGTGGCCGGAGGCGACGAATCCGCCGCCGTCGTCCTCGAGCTTGAAGCCGCTGTTGAACGTGGCGAGCAGGCTGGAGCGCAACTGCGGCGGGACCTCCGCCGGCGGGTTGCCGTCGTTGGGCGGCTCGTAGCGCCCGGGGTACAGCGCGATCGAGGTGCGCGAGGCGTTGATCCACGCGACTCCGGCGATCATCTGCGGATAGTTGGGATCCGGCCGGAATGTCGTCACCAGCACAGGCGCAGCTCCGTCCACCAACGGTCCGGTCCCGCGCCACTTTCCCTCGCCCGCAAGCGCAGGGCTGATCACCGGGGTGATCGGCGCTGGCGCCGCGCTCGGGCCCTTCGTGCCGGCGGCGGAGCCGACTTTCGGCAGTCGCCTGAGTGGCGGCCCGCCGGTCGAGGGGGCGTTCAGCGAGTAGTAGAAGTTCTCGATGTCCGAGACGAGCCATGCGGCGCCGTTGTCGCGCAGCCATTCGACAGCGCGCACGCCGAAGGCCGAGTTGGACGGCTGCACCATCGTTACGGCAAACGAGCCGACTAGGTCGAGCAGCAGGATCAGCGCCCCGAGCACAACGATCCGGCGCGCGCGGACGCTCAGCGCGACTCGCCGGGGGGCTAGCCGCCTGCTCGGTCCCGGGCGCGGTCGCGTAGTCGGCGGCCGGCGCGAGTTGCGTGGCGCGGCGTTGGCGCGCTGCTCGTACTCGAGGATCCGGGCTTCGTAGCGCGCGATCGCCGCGCGACTGGGGCTCGGGCTACGCGTTGGCATACACGCCACCGACGAACAACGGCGCCCAAAGAAGGCTCGGGACGAGCAGGGCGGATGCCAGGGTGATGATCACAAGCGACCGCAAAAGCGGCGCGCCGGTCGCGGCTGCGCCGCCGGTCGCGCGCAGCAAGAATCCGGCCGGGAGCGTTCGGAGAGGCGATCGAGGCCTGGGACGGGGCGCTGTCGCGGGCGCGGACTGCATATCCCTCGCCAGCGCCGTTCGACCATCGGCCGGCCAGTCCTCGCGCCGGCGCCCGCAGATGAGAACCTTCTAAGGTCGCCCGCCCCGCGGAACAGTCCCGTAAGTGTTGATGACGGCAGATTCTGGCGGGCGTAGACGACGTTCCGGGCGGTATAAAGGATCCTGAGAGGGTCCTCACCGACCCGATAGACCGCCTTGAGGCAGACCGCCTACGCTGGCACTATGGAGCCTGCGGAGGTAGGCGTACTCCCGCCGTCCGAGGCACGGCGGGGTCCCGTACATGTCGCAGTGGTCACGATCGCCGTG
>CAVZAK010000018.1:0-77661 GCA_963773165.1 uncultured Solirubrobacterales bacterium | reverse complement strand
CTCGACGCGTCCAATGCCTGGTCGAGATCCTCGATCAGGTCATCGGGGTGCTCAAGCCCGACCGACAGCCGCACCATGTCGGGCGTAATTCCGGCGAGCTCCAGGTCGGCGGGGGTAAGCTGGCGATGGGTCGTGGATGCGGGGTGGGTGATCAGCGACTTGGCGTCTCCCATGTTGAGGAGCCGCTTGAAGAGCTTGACCCGATTGAAGACCGCGATTCCCGCATCGCGGCCACCATGGACCGTGAAGGTCAGGATCGAGGGGACGCGATCACCCAGGTAGCGGCGAGCCAGCTCGTAGTAAGGATTGGATGGAAGACCAAGGAAGCTGACCGAGGAGACCCGTGGGTCGGCAGTGAGGTAGGACGCCACCGCCCGGGCGTTGGCCTCATGGCGGGGGAGCCGCACGGCCAGCGTCTCGAGGCCCTGGAGGAGCAGGAACGCGTTGAACGGCGACAGCGAGGCGCCGGTGTTGCGCAGCCCGATCGTCCGGCAGCGCGTTATGTACGGGGCATGGGCGAACTGAGTCGCGTATTGCACGCCGTGAAACGCCGGCTCTGGCTCGATCATGCAGCCGAACCGCTCCGGCTGCTCGGACCAGGGGAACGTCCCGGCGTCAATGATGATTCCGCCCAGCGTGGTCCCGTGGCCGCCGATGAACTTGGTCAGGGAGTGGATCACGACGTCGGCCCCATGCCGGATCGGCTTGAGCAGCAGCGGCGTGGGCACGGTGTTGTCCGTGATCACGGGCACGCCGCGGTCGTGGGCTACCTCGGCGACGGCGGCCAGGTCGATTACGTTGCCGGCGGGGTTGCCGACCGTCTCGCAGAAGACGGCCTTCGTGCGGCCGTCGATTAGGGCGCCAATCGTCTCAGCACTGTCGTCCGGCGCGAAGCGGGTCTCGATCCCGAGACGGGGAAGCACGTGTGCGAAGTACGTGTATGTGGCGCCGTAGAGCGTCGGCACCGACACGAGGTTGTCGCCGGTGCTGAGCAGGTTGAGCACCGACATACTGACGGCGGCCGAACCGGAGCTGACGGCCATTGCCGCCGCGCCACCCTCGAGCGCGGCGAGGCGCTGTTCGAGCACGTCGACCGTGGGATTGTTGATGCGGTTGTAATGGAACCCCGGCGTCTCGAGGTCCATGATCGCTCCCGCCTCGTCGGCGTCGGTGAACTCGTGCGCGACCGTCTGGTAGATCGGGACGGCGACGGCCCGAGTCGAGTCGGGCGTGTAAGCGCCGTGGATGGCCAGGGTCTCGTCGCGCATGCGTTGGTCACGCCGCGAGCGGCAGTGCGGCGCCCGCTAAACGTAGCCAATTACGGTAGAGGAGCGCTGACCCGTCGGCCCACGTGTTCTCTACGGTAGGCGCCAGCTCGTCGTAGGGGAACCTCGCCCACTGCTCCCGTGGGTCTGTCCACTGGCGCCTGCGCACCTGCTGCGAAATCGGTCAATCTCTCCACTGCCTCCCGAGAAAGATAGCCTTCGGGCAGGCGAGGATAGGGGACTGCACCCCGGCCGAACAACGCACGGCGCACGTCGCGACGATACTCGCGAAAGAGGCTCAGCGTCCCGTACTCCGGATGGCCCTGGCACAGGACGAGCAACGAGCCTCCATGCTCTCGCGCCGCCACTGACCAGCCTACGTCCGACGAGCCGGATCCGACGACGATGCGGTAGCCGGCATCGAGGAGCGCCGACTCAGGGACATCGTTCAATCGCGAGTGAGGAACCGGGACCAATGCGGGGAGCCCGGTAGCCAGCGGATCGAATGAATCTTCAACGACCCCGTTGAACACCCCGCTGCACTTGATCGGGCGCGGAACTCGTTCGATGCCGTCGAACAACAGGATGCTTGCATGCGAGGCCATGCACGACAGGAGTGTCGTCGGCACGTGGCCGGCCGCCCACTCGATCAGCCGTGCGAGGTAGGGCCAGTAGGGCTCGAAGCGCAGCTGAGGCTGCGTGGGCTCGGTTCCGGTGACGATCAGCGCATCGGGCGGACGCGTCCAGAGTTCGTCGAGCCCGCGGTAGCGCGCATCGATCACCGCGGCGATCTTCTCCGAACGCGGGATCTCCTTGATCGTGTAAAGGTCAAACTCGACGCCGCCCGTATCGCCTGCGATGGCCGCCGTCCGGAACTGGTTCTCGGTATCGACGAACGCCGAATCCGGCATGTTGTTTACGAGCGCGACGGTTATCGGCTGGGGCCCCAGAGCGCCTTTTGGAAATCGGATCGCGGTCATCTTGGAACGCGCTGACCCTCACCCCGGCGGAGGGTGAGCTTCTCGACGCCCTGCGTCCGGTCCGGGTTTCCTTCCATTACTTCTGTAACGCCTGCTGGCGGCGTTTTTTTTCAGCTCGACGCGCGATTGCGTCGATCTTCGTCCCCGTCCACCGCCTTGCCGTCAGCGGACGCGCTTGCCGCGCCGAGGAATCCTGGACTCTGAACCGCCAGCCCCGAAAGATCCTGAGGGTGCCCGACGTTCAGTGCGTACAGGTACGACGTTCAGTTCATCCGATTTAGGGGCATCGACTTGCTACGCATCGCCATTGTCGGACTAGGGCCATGGGGCGTTTGCGCGCTTGAGCGCGTGGTCACGACTGCGCGCGAGGAGCTGCGCCCCGGTGTTGACGTTGCGGTACACGTGATCGAGCCGGGAACGCCGGGCTCGGGGGTCTACGACGTCACGCAGCCCGACTATCTCCTCCTCAACAATCCTTGCGGGCAGCTCTCCCTGTACCCGTTCGAGACCGAGGATTACCAGCCCTGCTACGGGGTCGGGCTGTACGACTGGGCCGTGGCGACGGGCTATCGCTGGGTCGGCGACCGATGTGCGATCGATCCCGCGGGCCAGCCGATCGAGCCCCACCACTTCCTCCCGCGAAGGTTGATGGGCGAGTACCTACAGTGGTTTTATCGAGCGCTGATCGCCGGCGCCCCTCCGAGCGTGCACATCGTCCATCATCCGACCTCTGCTGTCGATTTGGTGGCCAGGCGCGACGGAAGCGAGGAGGTTCGCCTGGCGAGCGGCGGCGCGGTCGTCGTCGACCACGTGATCGTCACGTCAGGCCACACGGCGAACCAGCACGTAGAGCACTCCCCCGAGTTCAACCCGTACCCAGTCGCAAACTACGTGGACAGGGTTCCGACGGGCGCGAAGGTCGCCGTGTCGGGGATGGGATTGGTGGCCGTCGACGTGGTCACGGCGCTGACCGTTGGTCGGGACGGGCGTTTCGTGGAGGATGGAGACCGGCTGCGCTACGTGCCCAGCGGCCGGGAGCCATTGTTAAACCTTTTCTGCCGGAGTGGGCTGCCGTTTACCGCCAAGTCCGTGACCGGCGCAGACCGCAGCACCGTCTACAAGCCGATCATCTGCACCCCCGAGGCCCTCGGCGCGTTGAGCGGCCGATCTGGCAGCCGCAGGCGACGGGTCGACGTGCGGACGGATTTGCTCCCGCTGATGTTCGGCGAAATGTATGCGCGCTACTACGCGCAGATCGGCCTTCCAGGTGTCGGGCTCGGCCGCCGACGGGGCCGCGGTGCGCCAGCAGTTGCGCACGGCGTGGCTCGAGGACCGCTTCGATGACGAACTGGCGCGCCTCGCTTCACGCTTTGGCAGCTTCGATGCGGAGGCGCTGTTCTTCGGCCACGAACCGGCCTACCGCTCGAGCGACGACTACGAGCAGTTCGTCTACCAGTCACTTAGAGACGATCTCCGCGAGGCCGAGGTTCCCGACGGCGCGAGCCCTGTCAAGTCGGCTGCGGAGGTGTTCAGGATCTTCCGCGACTCCATGCGATCGGTGGTCGAGCTAGGCGGTCTCTCGCTCGATTCTTACCTGGACTTCAACGCGGACATCTGCAGCCGGATCCATCGCCTGGTGGCCGGGCCGCCCGCGCTGCGCTCCCGGCAGATAATGGCGCTGATGGACGCCGGAGTGCTCCGCGCGCCATTTGGGCCCGCGCCGGCTCGGGGGCTCTGCGTCGAGGCGGCGAAGCCTGTCACGGCTCGGACGCGCATCTCCTCCACGGCGTTTGAGCACCCCTATATGGACGACGTCGACCTCGTCATCCGTGGCCATCTCGAGGAGCCGCGGATCGCGGGCTCTGCCTCTCAGTTGCTGACGCACCTCTACAACCGCGGTCGCGTGAGCCAGTTCCGGTACGGCGAGGTCGCCGTCGGAAGCGTCGACCTGACGTCGGACTCTCACCCGATCGATATCGACGGACGGCCCCAGCTGAACATCTCAATGTTCGGAGTGCTGACCGAAGGCGTACGTCACTTCACCGCGTACATCCCTTCGCCTCGGAGCCGGATGCGCGCGTTCGAGGACGCGGGCGCCTGCGTCACCGAGCTTCTCGCCAACGCCTCTGTCAGCGAGCGTCTGGCGGCTTAGCCGTTCTTCAACCAGACATCCCGGAGACCCCATGAGTATTACCACCGCCCCTCGCATCCCGCGAGACAAGGAAGACGATTACACGCCCGAGATCACGGCAGAGCGCCGCGAGTTCCTGCGCGAGCAGACCGGCGCTAGCCTCGACCACGTCGGGCAGTTCTCGTTCGACCCCGGAGTGCTGCCCGGAAACGTCGAGAACTTCTCCGGCGTAGCCCAGGTGCCGATCGGAGTAGCCGGGCCGTTGCAGATCAACGGCGAGCACGCCCAAGGGGACTTCTACGTGCCGCTGGCGACCACCGAAGGGACACTCGTCGCCAGCTACAACCGGGGGATGCGCCTGCTGAGTGAGTGCGGCGGCGTCAGGACCACCGTCGTCGAGGACCACATGCAGCGCGCGCCGGTGTTCGTCTTCGAGGACGCCTTGGAGGCGCGCGAGTTCGGCGAGTGGGTCAGCCAGCACGAGCCGGAAATCCGTGCAGCCGCCGAGGCGACCACCCGCTCGGGCAAGCTCACCTACATCGGGCAGTACCAGGTTGGTCCGCTGCGATATCTACGAGTCAACTTCACGACGGGCGACGCCGCCGGTCAGAACATGACCGCCAAGGCGACGTTCGCCGCGTGCGAATGGATCCGAGCGAACTACCCCGGCGACGCCAACTACGCGTTGACAGGCGCGATCGATACCGACAAGAAGCACTCGCATATCAACATGCTGCTGACGCGCGGCAAGCGCGTGGTCGCCGAGGCCGTGATCAGCAACGACGTGCTCGAGCGGCTGATGGGCGTCGACACCGAGGCCCTGTACGAGTACCGGCAGATTCACATGGTCGGCGGATTCCTTGCCGGCTCCGCCTCCAACAGCGCACACGCCGCCAACGGCCTCACGGCGATGTTCATCGCCACCGGCCAGGACGTCGCCAACATCGCGGAGTCACACGCGGCGATTACGTACGCGCGGCTGCTCGACAACGGCGACTACTACTGGTCGATCACGCTGACCAGCCTCGTCGTGGGCACGTACGGCGGTGGCACAGCGCTGCCCACGCAGCGTGAGTGCCTGGAGCTGCTCGGCTGCTACGGCGCGGGCAAGGCGCGCAAACTCGCTGAGATCTGCGCCGCCACCGTGCTCGCCGGCGAGATCTCTCTGACCTCAGCGGTTCTCGCCGGGAACTGGGTGTCAAGCCACGAGCGCCTTGGCCGCAACCGATGACCACGTACGACGTCCACGATCCGAGTGAGGAAGCAATGCTGAACGGTCTGATGATGGACCACTATCAACTCTCGCTGAGGTCACTGGTCGAGCGGGCGGAGCTGCTCACGCCCAAATCCCCAGTGGTGTCTCGCCGTCCCGACGGGTCCGTGCATCGCACGACCATTGGCGAGTGTGCCGGGCGAGCCCGGCGGCTCGCCAGCGCGCTCGCGGACCTGGGTATCGGCGACGGCGATCGCGTCGCCACGCTGCTCTGGAACCAGCCCGAGCACCTCGAGCTGTACTTCGCGGTCCCATTGATGGGAGCAGTTATCCATACGCTCAACCCGCGTCTGCACCCAGACGAGCTGAGCTACATCGCTGCTGATGCCGAGGACCGCGTGCTCGTCGTCGACGAGTCCCTGCTCCATCTCCTTGACTCGCTCGACTGGGACTTTGAGCACGTGATCGTTATCTCTCACTCTGGTGATGCGCCGGCAGGATCGACGCAGTACGAGTCGCTGATCGCATCGTCCGAGCCGATGAACTGGCCGGTGATCGACGAGCGACGTGCCGCGGCGATGTGTTACACGTCGGGTACGACGGGCCGTCCGAAAGGGGTGGTCTATTCACATCGGGCGCTCGTCCTGCACTCGCTCGTGATAACCATGCCCGACCAGTTCGCGATTAGCTCGCGCGACGTGATCTTGCCGGTGGTGCCGATGTTCCACGTCAACGCCTGGGGGCTGCCGTACGCGGCTTGCCTGACGGCGCGGCCCTGGTGCTGCCCGGCCCTGGCGGATCCGGTGAGCGTGCTGGACCTGCTCGTGTCCGAGGATGTGACGCTGACGGCGATGGTGCCCACAGTGTGGATGGGGATCGTGGAGGCACTCGATGCCGAGCCTGAGCGCTGGGATCTTGGATCCCTAGAGCGCGTAAACCTCGGTGGCGCGGCGATCCCGCTCAGCCTGGTGGAGGGCTCAGACCGTCACGGCCTCAGCATCGTTCAGGGCTGGGGCATGACGGAGACATCGCCCCTCGGGACGGTTTGCAAGCTGCCGGCGGACCTAGAGGACGCTGACCCGGCCGTGCGGGTCGAATATCGCGCTCGCGCGGGAACTCCCATCCCGCTGATCGAGATCCGAGCCCGAGCAGACGATGGAGAGCTCATCCCATGGGATGACCAGGCGCTTGGCGAGCTCGAGATCCGTGGCCCGTGGGTCGCGGCCGCTTACCATCGCGGGACCGGCAGCGACAAGTTCACCGATGACGGTTGGTTTCGCACCGGCGACGTCGTCCGCATCAACGATCGCGGATGCATGCGGATCTGCGATCGGTCAAAGGATCTCGTCAAATCCGGTGGCGAGTGGATCTCCTCCGTCGACCTCGAGAACGAGTTGATGGCTCATACGGCCGTCGCAGAGGCGGCGGTGATCGCAATACCCGATGACAAATGGGGCGAACGGCCGCTGGCTGCCGTCGTGCTGCGGGACGGTATGCAGGCGACCCCTGACGAGCTCCGCCAGCACCTGGGCGGTGAGTTTGCGAAGTGGCAGCTTCCCGACAGAATCGAGTTCATCGGAGCGATACCACGGACTGCGACCGGCAAGTTCAAGAAGACCGAGTTGCGCGAGCGCTTCGTGCAGGCGGCCAGTTAGCTAACGGTATTTGGCTTCGCCGAGGAGGTGAACACTGAGTATGGAGACATGTTTTTGGCACCCGTACGCCGACATGGGTTCGGTCCGGCACTCCGAGCTCGTGATCGAGCGGGCAGAGGACGTCTGGGTGTGGGACGCCGACGGGAACCGATACCTGGACGCGACCGGAGGTCTGTGGTACGCGAACGTGGGGCACGGTAGACCCGAGATTCGTGCAGCGGTCGCGGCTCAGATGGAGAGTCTCGCGGGGTACTCGGCGTTTTTTGACCTCGCCAACCGGCCGGTGCTCGAGCTCGCGGAGGCGCTCGCGGAGCGGGCGCCGATGCCGTCAAAGGTCTTCTTCGGCTCCGGTGGCAGCGACGGGATCGACACGGCGGCCAAGCTGGCACGCCGATACTGGTGGGAGATCGGCGAGCCGGACCGCAACGTCCTGGTCAGCCGCACCGCCGGCTACCACGGCACGCACGGGTTCGGAACCGCACTTGGCGGCATCCCCAGCAACCGCGTGGGCTTCGGAGCGCTGACCGACACCATCCAGGTGCGCCACGACTCGCTGGAGGAGATGGAGCAGACATTCGCACAGGTCGGCCCGGAGCGAGTGGCGGCCGTGTTCGTGGAGCCGGTGATCGGCGCCGGTGGCGTTTACCCACCGGCCCCCGGGTACATCGAGGGCGTCGCCGAGCTGTGCGACCGAACGGAGCCCTGCTCGTGGTGGATGCTGTCATCTGTGCCTTCGGTCGGCTCGGCACGTGGTTTGGGATCGAGCGCTGGAACGTCGAGCCGTCGATGATCGTGTTCGCGAAGAGCGTCACCAGTGGCGTATCTCCCGCTAGGCGGCGTCATGGTTTCCGAGCGGATCGCTGAGCCGTTCTGGGGCGAACCGGGGGGACCGATCTTCCGGCACGGCTCGACCTACGCCGGGCATCCCACCTGCTGCGCCGCGGCGCTCGCGAACATCGCTCTGCTGGAACGCGATGGTCTGATCGAGCGAGGGCGGGAGCAGGAGCAGGCGCTACTCGATGCATTGGCACCGCTTGCTGCGCACGAACTCGTGTCGGAGGTCAGGGGCGGCGTCGGAACGATGGCTGCCGTCGAGCTAAACGCCGAAGCTTGCGCACAGCACCCACGCGTCGCTGCCTCGCTGGCGTTGGGCGCGCGTGCGGCGGGAGTGTTCGTACGTCCCGGTGGGACGGCCATCGCGGTATCGCCGCCGCTCACAGCCGGTCCCGAGCACTTCGAGCTCATTGCTGAGGGGATCGAGTACGGTCTGAGCACCCTGCGCGTGCCCGAGCTTCTAGCGGCGTAGCGCTAGCACCAGGCCGAGGGCGGTCCGTCACCGTGACCGCGGGATGACAGCCTCGATGACGTGCGGACCAGGATCCGCGAGGGCCTGGTCGAGGGCACCTGTGAGCTCCTCGCCCGTGCTGACACGGCTCGCCGCGACGCCGAGCCCGGTGGCCAGCTCGACGAAGTCGATGTCCGGATTCCCCAAGTCCAGCTGAGCCCGCGCTCTCGGACCGGCCTCCTGCACGCCGATGCGCTCGAACTCGGTATTGAGAATCTTGTAGGCACGGTTGTTGAAAATCACGACGGTGACATCCAGCTGTTCGCGCGCCATTGTCCAGAGCGACTGGATCGTGTACAGAGCGGACCCGTCGGCCTCGAGCGCGATGACCGGGCGGTCGGGACAGGCGATCGCCGCCCCCACCGCGACCGGCAACCCCTGGCCGATCGCGCCTCCCGTCAGCGGGAGCCAGTCGTGTCTGGGAGCTCCTGCCGTGTTGGGTGCCAAGGTGATTCCTGACGTGATCGCCTCGTCGGAGACGATTGCCCCTTCAGGCAGGACCGCGCCGATCGCCTGGCAGACCTTATCCGCGGTGAGCTGACCATCAGGCCGCGGCGGCCTGGACGGCCGTTGCAGCGCGGGCTTGGCGTCCGCAGCACCCAATGCCTCCACCAACTCGCTCAAGGCTCCCGAGCACGTCGTACGCCGGCGGCGAGAGCTCCTGCACCTCGCAACCACCGGGCAGCAGCGAGCTCTCCTTGCCGGGGTAGGCGAAGAACGAGACGGGTGCCTTTGCGTCCGCCAGGATCAACTGCTCCAGCCCGTCGAGCTGAGCGGAGACGAGCTCAGGCCAATAGGCCAGGCGCTCGACGGCAGGCAGGCCGGCGCCGCGTTCCAGGCGGGCGGCGCCCCGCTCGGCGAGGAGCTTTGTCCCCGTCGCCGCAGCGATCCGCGCGGCTGCAATGAGGCCACGCTCACGCAGGGCCCCACCGCCGAGCAGAAGGCCGGTCCGGCGGTTGCCACGCAGTGTCCTCGCGACGGCTTCGATCGTCTCACTGGGAACCGGCGGCGGGACCGCCGGCTGGGGTGGTGCTGCCGGTTCGGCACCGTCCTGCCAGGACAGGTCGGCAGGCACGATGAGCGTCGCTACCTGACCGGGGGGTCCGGTGGCAGCTGTGATCGCCTCGACGGCGTCACGAGGCAGATCTTCGGTGCTCTTCGAAGTCCGCACCCACGTCGAGAAGTTGCGTGCAATCGTTTCGATGTCGGACTGCAGCGGGACGTCGTACTGCGTGTGGTACCTCGCGTGATCGCCGACGATGTTGACCACGGGAACCTTGGCGCGGCGCGCGTTGTGCAGGTTGGCCAGCCCGTTGCCGAGCCCCGGTCCCAGGTGCAGCAGGGTCGCCGCAGGCGCGTCGGCCATCCGCGCGTAGCCATCCGCAGCGCCGGTCGCGACACCCTCGAACAGGGTTAGGACCGCTCGCATCTCCGGCACCGAATCGAGCGCGGCGACGAAGTGGATCTCTGAGGTGCCTGGATTCGTGAAGCACGTCGCGACGCCTGCGTCGACGAGCGTGCGGATCAGCGCTTGGGCTCCACTGGGCATCAGTTGCCAGACAGTATCGTCGGGCAAAGATGCTGCGCCGAGGCGGCCGCCGCCGTTACACCGTCGCATCGAAGCGGCGGCTGCGGCGACCAGGCCTCAGGCGGCGGCGAGCCGGCGCGTCTTCCGAGTGCACGGCGTGGACCCGATAAGCGTGAGCTCCTTCTGGAGGGCTCGCCGCCCACGATGATGGAGTCCGTGGATCGAACCCTCGCTGCGACCGAGCCGGTCGGCGATCTCTCCAGGCGTGAGTCCGACTACGTGTCGGAGAACGACGACCTCGCGCTGTTCCTCGGGGAGGGAGGCGAGTGCCTCCCAAACGGCGGCACCGTCGTCAATATCCCCGGCCGAGCTCAAGTCGGCGTCCATGACGTTCTCGGTCGGGGTCATCCGGTTGCCCCGAAGGTGATCGATGGCGACGTTTCTGGCGAGCCGCAGCAGCCACGCAAAGAAAGGCACGCCGCGGTCGTCGTACTTGCCGATCGTCGTCATCAACTTGGCGAATACGTGTTGAGTGACGTCCTCGGCCTCGTGGTCGTCACGCACGATCGAGCGGACGTAGCCGTAGATGTTGTGCGAATAGCTCACGTACAGGAAGCGCAATGCCTCCCGGTCGCCTTCCTTGGCTCGCGCGACCGCGAGATTGGTCCTTCTCAACATCTCGGGAGACGTCGGCACTGCGGTCCTGCTCGTGAAGCCGATCGTTGCCGGCTTCGTGGCTAAAGCTGCTTCCTTGATCAACGTTCCATCCTTTGTATGGCGTTGCGCCCCGCACGCAGGCTGGTGCCTCGCGTCTCGCCGTAACGGTCCGCTTGGCGCTGCCCGGTGTACTCCTTGGCCCCACCGAAGACACCCCATCCTCGGCTTCTTCGCCAAGTCTGAGTGCGGCCGAGCACGTGGTCAATGAACATTGCGACCCATTGCGGCGTTCAAGCGTGTGAACGGAAACCAGCGCACGCTTGCACAAGATTTCCGCGAAAACCTTCACTTCGCACGCGTTATTCGGTATGTTCGACTGGAGCGAAGGAATCGCTGAGCTGCAAAGAGGGCGAGTGTTGGGGCAAAACGAAGTAGATCGCGAGGCGCGGGGCAGCGCCTCAGTCCAGAGGTGGCTAGCTGATGGCTGGCGCGGGACCAAGGTCGCGCCGCCGACGGCGGCTGCGACGCGTCCGAGCGGTCTCGTCGGCCCGGTGCGTGCTGGTGCGTGGAAGGCCCGCGGGCCACTGATCATCGCCTTCGGCGGATCGACGGCATTGGTGCTCTCGCTCGTCCATCTGGCCCCGATCGACGCACCGACGGTTCGCGCAGCGGTCCAGACCATGCTCGCTCTGTTCGCGCTCAGCGCAACGTGGTTGCTGCGCGCGCAGTTCACGGAGTCCCGAAGCCTGCGTGACCTTGTGCTCGTCTCCGCCGCGCTCGCGCTGGGGTTGCTGACGCTATGCGTAGGCGCACTGCCCGCCGCGCTCGATCTCCCTGGTAGCGGCTACGTTGGCGCGGCTGGGCTGTGGGGGCAGCTGTTTATCGCCGGAATATTTGTCGCGGCGGCCGCCGTTCGTGGTGACTCGATCGTCTCACGAGGTGCCCATCCGGCCGCGATCGCCACCGTGCTCGGGCTCGCGGCGCTGGGCGCAGCGGGCCTCGGGGGTCTGCTGTTCACCATACTTGGGGTAGATGCGAGCGCTCACGCGGCCAGCCGTGGTCCCGAGATCCTGGTCGTCCTTGCCACCACCGGGTTGCTCGTTTACGCCGCCGGGATGTTCGCGCGCCGTAACGTCCGTGAGGCCGACGGGTTCGCCGTGCTCCTGGGATTGGCCACAGTGCTGATGGCGGGCGCGGCTCTGTCCCGGCTCGCCGTGCTGCCGGCGCAGGGGATTGGCCCCGCCGATGCGCTGAGCATCGGCGCATTCACGCTGATCCTGGCCTCGGCGGCCATGCTGGAGCGCCGAGTCAGGGCGCGGGTGGCCAGGACCGCGGGGCTTGTAGAGCGCCGCCGAGCCGCCCGGGACCTGCACGACGGAATCGCCCAGGACTTGGCGCTGATCGCGGCCCACCGCGCGCAGATAGAGGATTACATGGGTGCGGAACATCCCGTTGTCGTCGCCGCGCAGCGGGCGCTGGCGGTCACGTGCAACACGATCTCCGAGCTTTCGGATGCAGCCGGAGCGACCCCCGCCGAAGCGCTCAATGTCGTTGCGCAGGAGCTTCGCGACCGGTTCGACCTGGCGATCGCCGTCAATGCATCGATTGATGGTTTCCTGGCGTCGGCGGTCCGAGACGACCTCGCTCGGATCACCCGTGAAGCGATCACCAACGCGGCTCGGCACGGCCAGGCGAGGAACGTGCTCGTCTCGCTCCGGCGCGGCGAGGGCGGGCTCGCGCTCCGCGTCACCGACGACGGGTGCGGCATACCGGTCCGCGACAACGGCACCGCCCCGGAAGGCTTCGGTCTGCGCACGATTCGTGATCGCGCGGGCGCGCTCGGTGGCTCGTTGAACATTCGACGAGCGCCGCAAGGCGGGACTGAGCTGGAGGTCGTCGTACCTTGAATCAGCCGCTCAGGCTCCTGATCGCCGACCGCTTACCCACGCGCGTCGGGATTCGCATGGCCCTTGACGGAGACGTGGAGATATGTGCAGAGGCCGACGACGCCGAGCAGGCGATCCTCTTGGCCAAGCGCGTGCAGCCCGATGTGTGCCTGGTAGGTGAAGACCTTCCGGGCGGTGGGATCGCAGCCGTGCGGGGCGTGTCGCACGCTGCGCCGGGCGCGGCGGTGATCGTGCTCACCGAATCCCACAACGTCGAGGGTCTTCTCGGGTCGGTCCGGGCCGGGGCCGTTGGTTACGTGCACGTAGTCGCTCGATGTCGAGCGGCTGGGGAGGATCCTCAGCGCGGCCGCGGCAGATGAGGCGATCGTGCCGAGGTCGATGGTCATGCCCCTTCTGCTGGAGCTCCGAGGGGGTGGCGTGGGCCCCGATGCCCTGACCGCTCGCGAGGCACAGGTGCTGGGGATGTTGCGCCGCAAGCACAGCACATCGGAGATCGCCGCACAGCTCGCGATTGCGCCGGTCACGGTAAGGCGGCACATCTCCCGGCTCGTCAGCAAGCTCGGAGTGGAAAACCGCGCCGCTCTAACGGCAAACGCCGCCTCGCCTTCCAGCGGCCCATAGCGGCTGCGCGCCGCGGTTGGTCAGTCGAGGCCCCGGCGAACCGCGTAGATCGCGGCATGGACCCGACTTGGCAGGCCAAGCTTCGCCAGCAAGTTCGACACGTGGTTCTTTGCGGTCCGCGGGCTTATGCAGAGTGTCTCGGCGATCTCGGAGTTCTCCATCCCGCGGGCGAGCAACCTGAGGACGTCGAGTTCCCGCGCCGACAACTGCTCCTCCCCGTCGAGGTCCGGATCCGGCGCCCTGCCACGCTCCCTAACTCGGCCGAGGACGACTTCAGCCGCTCGAGGTGAAAGCCAGGCCACACCCTGGGCGGCCGCGCGGACCGCGACGACGACGTCATCCACCCGTGTGTCCTTCGCTATAAAGCCGCATGCGCCGGCCGCGAGCGCGGCTTCCACATTGCCGTCGTCGGAGGCAACAGTGAGCACGAGCACCCGCGTATCCGGAGTCCGCTCGAGGACCTTACGCGTCGCTTCGCAGCCATCGAGATCGGGCATTCGAAGATCCATGAGCACGACGTCCGGGCGCAGCTCCTCCGCGAGTCGGACGCCCACGCGACCCCCCGAAGCCTGCGCCACCACCTCGATGTCGGGCTGCTTCGCCAGGAGCGAGGCAAGGCCTGCGCGAAACAAGTCGTGGTCGTCGACGACCAGCAGACGAATCGTCCCAGAGTCCGGTGCACGTTCATTCATCAGGATCCGTATTCATGTCGCCCCCTGAGCGCTCCGCTGCTCAGCGAAAATCTAAAGCGCTGCAAATTATACGGCTGCGGAAGTGCCGTTGTTAGCCGACGTTAATCAATTGTGCAGGTACTGGCGCGACACGACGTTGGCGAAAGCATTCCGCTCGATGAGGTCAAGGTCGTCGTAGCTGCCGCACCCCGTAGCGTCCGGTTGCGGATCGCCCACGCGCTCTCCGTCTGGTCCGGCGTGACCACGCATTCGGGCCCCTCGATCAGAGACCTCCTCAGCTGCGAAGTGGGTGCCCGCCGTCTCGTCGTTGCCTACTGCGACCGCACTTCCCCCGAGGACTTGGCCGTCTTCAAGCAGCTCAAATGCGAGTCGCCTGAGCTCTTGATCGTCACCGTGTGCGGATCCATCGACAGCCGAGCCGTCCGGCGCCTGATCGACAGTGGCGTGGACGGGTTGGTCTTCTTCGATCAGCTCGATGCCGCGCTGCCGCCGACGGTCGCCGCGGTCTTGGCCGGGCAGATGGTCGTCCCGCGGGACCTGCGCGTCTCGGTCCAGAAGCCGGCGCTTTCATCGCGCGAGCGGCAGATCCTCGGGATGGTCGTGAAAGGTCTCAGCAATCATGAGATCAGCTCGGGAATGTTCCTAGCGGAGAGCACTGTCAAGAGCCATCTGTCCTCGGCCTACAACAAGCTGGGCGTCCGCTCACGCAACGAGGCCATTGCGCTGATCCTGGACCCCAACAGCTCGTTCGGCAGGGAGATCGTCGCCCTTGCGCCGAACGCCGGGCTGCCCGGGGCCTGGCCCCCGCCGAAGCTGTCATACCCTGGTTGCTAGCTGAGCGCCAGACTCGAATCCGGTTCGAGCCTGACGTGCAGTCCTCTGGGCAGCTCGAAACTGCGGATGAGTGATGCTCGCTCGCCGATGATGCTCCCCTCGATTCGGAAGCCCGGATGCCGGATCTCGGCGTTCTCGTGAACGATCGTATTGTCCATCTCGGCGCCACTTACGACCGCACCGACTCCGATGGAGGTGTACGGACCAATGAAGGAGTCCTCGACAACCGCCTTGTCGCCGATCGCCACCGGACCCCGGATCGTGGAGTTGGAGATCCGGGCGCCCGGGCTGATTGCGACTCGCCCGTCAATCTGGCTACGTTCGCTCGGGCCTACGCCGCCCGATGGAACGATGAGCGAATCCAGCATGATCCGGTTGGCCGTGAGCAGGGCTTCCGTTGCATCGCTGTAACACCAGTGGTCAGCGAGTTCGCACACGGCAACTCGCCCGTCGCCGGCAAGCAGCGAATCGATCAAGCCCGGCCCATCGAGCCTGGATGAGAGCAGTTCGCCAAGCACGTGCCGGGTGGCGAAGCCAAGAATCGCAGCCGTAGCGCAGGCTCGAGGTGCCGGCGTGTCGTGGCCCCGGTCGGTTCGAGTGTCCTCGTCGCCCGACGCGAGGACGACGAGATCGACATCGCCGGTGGCGAATCGATCGCGCATAGCCCCGATCTGGCCCGGGAACAAGCAGTCGGCGGGATAAACGAGCACAGGACCCGCGGAGAGTGCTTGCTCGATCTCGCTGAAGACGGCGCGGCAGGGGTCCGAGTCGGGTGCGGTGACATAAGTGATTTCGACTCCAGAGACGAGCCTTGGGTCGAGCGTGCGCTCGAGCTCAGCCCGCACGGCCGCGCCGGCCACGATCCGGGCGCGCTGCACCCCTGAGCGCGTGAGCTCGTCCAGCACGTGGCAGATCAGTGGCGTGTTGGCGATCGGGGTTACGTACCGAGACGGTCCGTGCGATCCCGGCTGCCGCCCCCCTTCGCCGGTGGCTGCGTCGATGATCGTGGTCAGATCCGTGGAGGTCCGGACCGCGGGGTCAGGCATCATGGCCGTACAAGTTTGCCGCCATTCGTTACGAGACGATCGTGGTGGGCCAGTGTGCCAGCCAGACGCCCCGCCGGGCGCACTGTCAGGCGGGCCCGTCAGTTGAGCGCGAGTTCTACGCCTTCGCCGACGTGCAGGCGCATCGCCCGAGGGAGCGTGAAGTCCCTGAAGATGCTCGCTCGCCGGCCAACCGTGCTGGCCTCGATGCGGCCGCCGACATGCATGATCCTGGCTCCGTCGGCGATGATCGATCGTTCTATCTCGGCACCCTCGATCTGCGCCCGCGCTCCGATCGAGGTGTAAGGACCGATCCATGATCCCGTGATGCGGGCGCCTGGTCCGATGATTGTCGGCCCGACGATCGTGCTGGACGTCACCTCGGCGCTGGGGTGGATGATCACTCGGCCCTCGATCTTGTTGTCACCGAGGTCGAACAGCTCGCCATCGGGTGTCTGCTGATCGAGAACGATGCGGTTGAGTTCCAGTAGATCGAGTGGGTCGCCGCAGTACCGGCGCCAGGTCCGCACATAGCCCGCCCCCAGGGCGCCGGGCTCGCCGGCGAGAAGTTCGGCGATGGCCGTCAGCTCGGATTCGGGCCGATCAGCTCTCGCACGCCGGCACGCACGGCGTGCGGCGCCCGGTCCGAACACGCACACCCCAACGAGCCCGAGGGGAGCGCTCGAGGGGTTCAACTCCCTGATGCCGAGCGCGCGCTGTGCCCTCGGGCCGAGACGGTCTCGCCCATTGGAGCACCGGTGGAGAAGCAGGAAGAGATCCGCGAATGCGCTCGCTTGGAGGCGCAGGAGCTTTCCCAGGTCCTCGCCGAGCAGCCCGTCGGCGAAGTGGAGCACGCAGGGGTCATCGCCGACGAACGACTCCGCCGCCGCAAGCGCGCCTGGCAGATCATCGCGCCCGATCTGTGGGACGTACGTGAGCTCCGACGCGGCGCCGTGGTCATCATCGACACAAGCCCGGATCTCGGACAGGACCCGGGAGGGGCCGACGATTGCGATCTCGCCGATCCCCGAATCCGCGAGAGCGTCGAGCACATGGCAGACGATCGGGCGGTTGGCGACGCGCTGCGCGGTGATTGCGCCGATTCCAGTCGGCGATCGCGTGCTCCCGGGCGGAACTACGACAACTCCTTTGTAACGCATGGACATACAACGCCCGAGACCCCGGTTCCCTCGCGGGCTAGTGCTTTATTCAGCCTTAGGGTCCGCGTTAGGTTTCGCGTGTGCTGATGGCAAGCTTGCGGTAGAGGACGGCGATTCACTAAGATGTGAATCCGGATTCACCAATGACAGGAGGGTTGTCATGGCCACGATCGACGTCTCTGACCCTGTCCGCGAGGTGCTCAACCAGCCCCCACCGCTGGAGCCGGTCAACCTGTTCGAGGTCGATCTGGCGCTGAGGGAGGCGCTCGAGCGGGAGGGCGGCGGCTGGGGAGTCGACCGGGCAAGCGAAGCCGGCGCGGTGGCGGGAAGCGCCGAGACGCGGGAGCACAGCCGCCGGGCCGAGCGCAACCTCCCGATCCTCCGTACGCACGACCGGTTCGGCAACCGGATCGACGAGGTCGAGCTCGATCCGTCCTGGCACTGGTTGTTGCGGGGAGCGATCGAGCGCGAGATCCACAGCCTCCCGTGGCGCGAGGAGAAGCCTGGGGCGCACGTGGTCCGGGCGGCGCTGTTCTCGCTATGGAGCAACGCCAACGACGGCGTGATGTGCCCGGTGTCAATGACCTACGCGGCGATCCCGGCGCTGCGCGACGGGGCGCCGGCGCTCGCGGCCGAATGGGAGCCGCGGCTGACCAGGCCCGACTACCTGGGCGGGGCGCTGGCCGGGATGGCGATGACCGAGCGCCAAGGCGGCTCGGATGTCCGCGCCAACATCACACGCGCCGAGCCGGTCGGCGACGGCGTGTACGAGATCCACGGCCACAAGTGGTTCTGCTCCTACCCGCCCTGCGATGTGTTCCTGGTCCTGGCGCAGGCGCCCGGCGGGCTCTCATGCTGCCTGGTAGAGCGCGGGCCGGGGATGGAGTTCCAGCGCCTCAAGGACAAGCTGGGGACGCGCTCGCTGCCGTCCTCGGAGGTCGAGTTCCGGGGCGCGCACGGCCGGCTCATCGGCGAGGAGGGACGAGGAGTGCCGGCGATCATCCGGATGGTCAACCACACGCGACTGGACTGCCTGCTGGGCTCGAGCACCGGGCTTCGCCGCGCGACGCTCGAGGCGATCCACCACGCCCGCCACCGTTCGGCGTTCGGGTCACCGCTCGTCGAGCAGCCGGCGATGCGCAACGTGCTGGCAGACCTGGCGATCGAGTCCGAGGCCGCCACGATCGCGGCGATGCGGGTGGCGCGCAGCTACGACGAGCCGGCCGAGGCCGCGTTCCGCCGGTTTGCCACCGCGGTCATGAAGTACTGGGTGTCCAAGCGCGCGCCCGCGCATGCGGCGGAGGCGCTCGAGTGCCTCGGCGGCAACGGCTTCGTCGAGGACTCGGGGATGCCCTTGCTGTACCGCGATGCTCCGCTGAACTCGATCTGGGAGGGATCGGGGAACGTCGCCGCGCTCGACGTGATGCGGGCGATGGTGAAGGAGCCCGACGGGCTGCCGGCGTTCATGGCCGAGTGCGAGCTGGGAGCCGGCGGCGACGCCCGGCTCGACGCACACCTGGCCCGTGTGCGCGAACGCGCGCAGGCGGCCTTCGAGGGCGAGGATCCCCAGTTCCTGGCGCGGCGGATCGTCGAGGAGCTGGCCCTGGCCCTGCAGGCTTCGCTGATGGTCCGTCATGCGCCGCCGGCGGTGGCGGATGCCTTCTGCGCGGCCCGGCTGGGCGGCGACTCCGGCCGCGTGTACGGAACGCTCCCGGCGGGCGTGGACGCCGGCGCGATCATCGATCGCGCGCTGCCGGTATGACAGCCGTCACCTATGAAGTCACTGGGCGGATCGCACGTCTGACGCTGAACCGTCCCGAGCGCGGAAACGGGATTACTCGTGGCCTGGTGACCGAGCTGGAACGTTTCGTCGAGCGTGCTGACCTCGATCCCGAAGTGCACGTACTGCTGTTGTCGGGCAGCGGCAAAGGCTTCTGCGGCGGCTATGACCTCGTCGAGAGCGCCGAGGGCCAGGGCGGTGTCCGAACGGACGAGACCGAGGCTCCCCCGGGCTCACCGCTTGATCCGCGGGTGATGATGGCCAACCACGATCCCACGGGTACCTGGGACCCGATGGTCGACCACGCGATGATGAGCCGCAACGTCCGGGCCTTCATGTCGCTGTTCCACTGCTCGAAGCCGGTGGTGTGCAAGGTCCATGGGTTCTGCGTCGCCGGCGGGACCGACATGGCGCTGTGCTCCGATCTGCTCGTGATCGCCGCCGACGCGAAGATCGGCTATCCGCCGGCGCGGGTGTGGGGGTCGCCGACGACCTCGCTGTGGGCCTACAGGCTTGGCCCGCAGCGGGCCAAGCGGCTGCTGTTCACCGGCGACTCACTGACCGGAGCGCAGGCGCTGGAGTGGGGGCTGGCGATCGAGGCGCCGGCGCCCGAGGAGCTCGACGAGCGGGCGCAGGCGCTGGTGGAGCGGATCGCCCGGCTGCCCGTCAACCAGCTCCAGATGATGAAGCTGCTCGTCAATCAGTCGCTGTTCTCGCAGGGCCTGCACGCGACCCAGCTGCTCGGCACCGTGTTCGACGGGATCGCGCGCCACACCCGAGAGGGATACGCGTTCCAGCAGCGCGCCGCCACGGAGGGCTTCCGCGCCGCGGTCCGGGAGCGAGACGAACCTTTTGGCGACTGGGGCCGATGACCGAGGATTTGCTCACCCCAACCCGCGAGCGGCTGCTCCGGGCCGCGCGGGAGCTGATCGAGGAGGGCGGCTACGGTCCCGCGTCGGTGGTCGCGATCGCCGAGCGGGCGGGCGTCGCGGCAGGCACGCTATACCGCCACTTCAGCTCCAAGGAGGAGCTGTTCGTGGAGGTGTTCCGCTCGGTTTGCGACCGCGAAGTCGCGGCCATGCTGGCGGCCGCTGAGGCGATGCCGGACGGAGCCTCGCATGTCGACCGGCTCGTGACGGTTCTCTCGACCTTTGCCCGCCGCGCGCTGCGCAGGCCGCGCCTTGCGTGGGCGCTCATCGCCGAGCCGGTGGATCCGCTCGTCGATGCCGAGCGGCTCGCCTACAGAGCGCGCTACAGCGAGTTGACGGCGCAGGCGCTCCGGGCCGGCATCGCCGCGGGTGAGCTGCCGGAGCAGAACGTCGAGCTGACGGCGGCGGCGCTCGTCGGCGGATGCGGGGAGGCGCTGGTCGGGCCGCTCTCGCCGCTGGCCGCGAGTAAGCCGGCCCAAGAGGAGATCCTGTCGGCGCTGGGAACATTTGTGCGACGGGCCGTGGGCGAGTCATGACGCCGACCGTGCGGATCGAGCGCGACGGGCCGGTCACGATCGTCCTGCTCTCGCGCCCGGAGCGGCGCAACGCGGTCGACGGCGCGACGGCGTCCGCGCTCGCCGAGGCGTTTCGCCAGTTCGACGCCGATCCCGATGCCGCGGTCGCCGTGCTCCACGGGGAGGGCGGGGTGTTCTGCGCCGGCGCTGACCTGAAGGCCGCCGGGAGTTCCGCGGGCAACCGGGTCGCCGCCGACGGCGACGGCCCGATGGGACCGACGCGGATGCGGCTGTCCAAGCCGGTGATCGCGGCGATCGCCGGTCACGCCGTCGCCGGCGGACTCGAGCTCGCCCTGTGGTGCGACCTGCGGATCGCCGAGGAGGACGCCGTGCTCGGCGTGTTCTGCCGTCGCTGGGGCGTGCCGTTGATCGACGGCGGAACGGTCAGGCTGCCGAGGCTGATCGGCGTCGAGCCACGCCATGGACATGGTTCTCACCGGGCGGCCCGTCGGCGCTGGCGAGGCGCTCCGGATGGGGCTCGTCAATCGAGTCGTGGAGATCGGCAAGAGCCGCGCCGCCGCCGAGGAGCTGGCCAGGGAGCTGGCCCGGTACCCGCAGCGCTGCCTGCGCGAGGACCGGATGTCGCTGCTCGAGCAGGAGTCGCTCGATGAGCGGGCGGCGATGGCCAACGAGCTGGAGCATGGCGTCCGCTCGCTGGCCCACGTCGAGGCGGGTCTCAGGCGGTTCCGCGCGGGCGCCGGGCGCCACGGATCCTTCGACTGAGGCGCACGAAAACCGGACGTCCAGCAGGCGTCGAGATCAACGAATGTTCGAGGCGAATTTTGCAGTGTCATAGACCGAAAGGTTCTGCAAAGTAGCCCGTTGATCCATTAGAGTACGAATTAAGAAGGATTAGTAATTCAGGGGGCAGTTAATGGGGCCAAGCACCACTTCCGGGGCTCGCGGCAGAGTCTCGGCCAACATACTTGCTGTTGCGGACACAGGCGGGCTCGACAGCCGGCACCTTGGTTGCTGGCCGTGGAGGGGGAGAGAGGCTCGGCGTTGGCCTTGATGGCGATGCGCCGCTCCGGACATCGCTCCTCCTTGCAGCTGGGACGGCCGCGCTCCTCGTTCCGATCGTCTTCCATGCGATCGCATTCCACGCGCCCACGGTGCGCACCGGGCTAGAGACGATGATGACGACGTTTGCGCTCGCGGCAGCGTGGCTGCTCCGGGGTCAGTTCGCGAGCTCGAGGCGTCTCAGCGACCTGTTGCTGTTCGGTACGGCGCTGATGATGGGCCTGATGGCGTTCGGCATTGGGGCCCTAGCCGCCGCCCTGGACCTGCGCCAGTCGGCCCATTTCGCCGCGGCCGAGCTGCTGGGCGCGCTCTTCATCGGCCTCATCTTCGCTGCGGCGGCCTTCGTCCCGTCCGATCGCGTGGTCATTAGCCGCGCGATATCCGGTGCTCGCGATGACGGCACTGAGCGCCGCGGCCGTTGGCTTTGCGGCCCTCGCGGGTCTGCTTCTGCACGGCGAGCTCGTTGGCGTGTCGATGCAGGGCGGCAATGCCAACGTACAAGTGCTCGGGCACCCATTCGGACTGGCGCTAGTGCTATTGGCCACCGTGTTGGTCGCTTTTGCGGCGACCGGATTTGTCCGGCAGCAACGCCGCAGCAGAAAGGCGCTCGCCGGTCTTCCCGCCATCGCCGCACTGATGCTCGCCTCCGCGAGTTTCGCTCACTTGGTGCCGGCCTCGCTATCCCCCGCTCTGATCGCGCCGGGACAGGCTTTCGCAGTGCTCGGGTTCGTCTTGTTGCTGGCTGCAGCGGTGCGCAGGGACCACCTCCTCCGCGCCCGGATGACGAACGCCGCCGCCCTGGCCGAGCGGCGTAGGGTCGCCCAAGATCTGCACGACGGGCTCGCCCAGGACCTCGCCGTGATCGCCGTTCACGGCGAGACGATCGCCGAGGACATCGGCCACGACCACCCGATGGTCATCGCGGCGAGGCGGGCGCTGAGGCTTTCGCGCTCGACGATCGCCGAGCTCTCCGACGCGCGAGGGGCCACGGCGGATCAAGCGCTCGAGGCCGTCGCTCAAGAGTTCCGCGATCGGTTCGATGTCACGATCGCCGTCGAGGCCGACTGCGACCGCAAACTTGCGCCGGACGCGCAGGAACACGTGAGCCGGATCGCCCGCGAGGCGATCGCCAATGCTGCGCGCCACAGTGGGGCTAAGCACGTGGTCGTCTCGCTGCGAAGCGCCGAGGCCGGAGTGACACTGCGAGTCGTCGATGACGGCTGCGGCATCCCGAGCGCCGACACCGGTGGCGCCCACGAGGGCTTCGGCCTGCGCAGCATCCGAGAACGGACGGATGCATTGGGTGGGCATCTGACGCTTCGGCCACTGCGCAAGCGCGGCACCGAGTTAGAAGTCCTGCTCCCCTGAGGGCGGTTCACAACCTCTGAACGGCCGCAGGGCCGTTCGGCTCATTGTCGATTGGGTAATCAGGCGCCACGATGTGTCCGCCTCACCGCGGACCATGACGCAGTTGCGAGACACCCGGTTGGCTTCCCACCACCTCGAGAACGCTCTCGAGTGCAGCTGCGTGGCTTCGATCACGTTGGAGGCGATGCGTGCGCGGACGAACGACGCGACGAACGAGATCCGCGTGGTCCAGGATCAGATCAACGAGTTGGTCGAGTGTTTACGCGCGGCACTCGACGATGTGCGGCGGGCGAGCGGCGAAGAGTCGAGCCCGCTGTCGTTAGGTTTCGTCCTCGAGGAGGCCGATGCGTTCGGTGCTCCCGAAGCCCTCCGACCGGCGTTCAGCGTGCTGAACGAGCCATGGGCAGGGAGCCCTATTCCGTCCGGCGGCGAGCGGTGAGAACCTTGGGCGAGGGGCTAAGCCGGCGCTGCAGCGTCGCCGGCGAGGCCCCTCGCCCAATCTTTCAGTGCGGCGACGTCTGCCGGGGTCAGCCCGACGGCCGGGTCCGTGGTGACGAGCAGGGTCCGCGCCGCCCGCGCGTGCGCCCACCCCACGCAACGGTCATCGTGAGCGTCGTCGATCCAGGCCAGCGGCCGCGACGAATCGATGTTGCTGTCGATGCCCGCCACCTTCCAATGGGCGCTCGCCGGACGCTCGCAGGGGTCGAAGATTACGTGCGGCAGGGGTCCGGGTAGTGCGAGCGCGAGCGGCAGGTACTCGTTGGCCTTCTCCTCCCACCCCGTGCACCAGACCAGCTCGAACTGCCCGGACAGCTCGCGAAGGTGCTCGCCGGCGGTGGCCGAGAGCAGGTGCGCGATCCCGTCCACCATCTCGTACCGGCCCAGCGGAGGCCGGGCGGGATCGAACCCGAACAGCGAGATCACGCCGTCGACGTCTATGAGCAGTAAGGGCTTTTCCATATCGAACACTTATCTGGCTGCGTCAGATTGTCGGCGATGCCGTCGAACGAAGTCCTTCCGCTGCACGGGGCGCCCGCGGCCAGTGCCGGTCGCACGGCCGGAGATCTGCTGTACTTGCGCCAGCGGATTCAAGGCCGATCATCGCGCTGCCGAGTACCCAGCTTGAGGCCACGCAACGTGCCGCCGGCTTCCGCTCCAGGTTCTTAATTGATGACTCTCCTCTTTGGCATCCTGCTCGCGCTCGCCTGCGCCCTGGCCACCAACGTCGGCTTTCTGTACAAACACCGCGGCGCCTGCGCCGCCCCCGCCGTCGATGTGCGCCGGCCGCTCTGGTCGGCACGAGTGCTGTTCTCCTCCAAGCTGTTCGCGATCGGCATGGTGATCGCGACCGGTGCCTGGATCTTCCACGTCGCGGCGATGTCGATGGCGCCGCTGTCGCTCGTGCAGGCGGTGCTCGCGGGCGGCGTCGTCCTCCTCGCCGTGATGGCCGAGCGCGTCTTCGGCCTGCGCATCGGCAAGCGCCAGTGGATCGGGCTTGGGATGACGGCGTTCGGGCTGATCCTGCTCGGCTTCACGCTACCGGTCACGCACGGCGCAGACTCGCGGTTCTCGTTGCCGGGCATGATTTCGTTCGAGACCGGCCTGATCGCGGCGGGCACGCTGCTGATCATGGGTCCTCGGATTGGGGCGCCGACCCAGCACCACGGTTTCATGCTCGGCGCGGCCGCCGGGATCCTGTTCGGCGTCTCCGACGTCTCGATCAAGGCGATCTCGGGTCTGGTCGGGGCCCACGGCCTCGAGGGACTGCTGTCCCCGTGGACGATCGTGACGATCGCCGCTTCGATCGCCGCCTTCTACGCGTCCGCGAAAGGACTGCAGGACGGCGACGCGGTGCCCGTGATCGCGATCACCGGGACTGCCGCCAACCTCGCCGGGATCATCGGAGGGATCAGCGTGTTCGGCGATCCCCTGTCGGCTGACCCGGTGTCGCTGAGCCTCGAGTGCCTGGCGTTCATCCTCGTACTGTTCGCCGCCTGGCTGATGCCGGCGCCGATCAGGGCCGCACCGGTCGTTCACGCCGCGGCGGCGTAGGCGCAGGCCGGGCCACAAACCAGCGCGGAGCCCCCTTGCGGGGCGGAGCGCCCTAACTCCTCCACGCGCGCCACCTGAGACGGAGCGGCGCACGCATTGCATCTCGCTGGTGCCAGGATGGATAATTGAGTCACGAGTCAATCGCCGGTACCGTTGTACAAAACGGCGAACGGTCTATGAGGGAGTGAGATGGCAAGCACCGAGACTGCAATCGGGACTGAGAAGGGCACGCTTCAGGAGCTGGCCCGCAGGCACCTGTGGATGCACTTCACGCGCTTGTCGGCGTACGACCATGCCGAGGTTCCGATCATCGTTCGTGGCGAGGGTTGCTACGTGTGGGATGAGCACGGCAACCGCTACCTGGACGGGCTCTCGTCGCTGTTCTGCGTGAACATCGGCCACGGCCGGGGCGACATCGCCCAGGCCGGCGCCGACCAAGCCAAGCAGCTGGGCTACTACAACACCTGGTCCTACGCGCACCCGCCGGCGATCGAGCTGGCGGCTCGAGTGGCGTCGCTGGCGCCGGGCGATCTCAACCGCGTGTTCTTCACCAGCGGCGGCAGCGAGGCCGTCGAGACGGCGTTGAAGCTCGCGCGGCAGTACCACAAGCTCACGGGCAAGCCCAACAAGTACAAGCTGATCGCGCGTGAGATCGCGTACCACGGGACGAGCTTCGGCGCCCTTTCGGCGACCGGGATCACCAGCCTGCGCGAGCCGTTCGAGCCGCTGACCCCTGGCGCCCATCACGTCGTCAACACGAACACGTACCGGATGCCGCCGGGGATGACCGTCGAGGGCATGTCGGAGGCGATCGCCGAGAAGATCGAGTTCGAGGGCCCGGACACCGTCGCCGCCGTGATCCTCGAGCCGGTCCAGAACGCCGGCGGCTGCTTCACCCCGCCCGACGGCTACTTCGACCGCGTCCGCGAGATCTGCGACCAGAACGACGTGCTGCTGATCTCCGACGAGGTGATCTGCGCCTGGGGCCGGCTCGGCGAGTGGTTCGGCTGCCAGCGCTACGACTATCTGCCCGACATGATCACGACCGCCAAGGGACTGACGAGCTCCTACGCCCCGATGGGCGCGGTGATCGCCACCGACCGGGTCGCGGAGCCGTTCCTCCACGGGACGAACAGCTTCACGCACGGATTCACGTTCGGCGGGCACCCGGTCGCCAGCGCTGTGGCGATGGCGAACCTCGACGCGTTCGAGAACGAGGGCATCCTCGAGAACGTCCGCGCCAACGAGGGCTACTTCGCCGACAAGCTCGAGTCATTGCGCGAGCTCCCGATCGTTGGGGATGTACGCGGCGCCGGCTACTTCCACTCGATCGAGCTGGTCAAGGACAAGGAGACCAAGGAATCCTTCAACGACGACGAGGCCGAGGTCCTGCTCCGCGGGTTCCTCTCCGGCGAGCTGTTCCGCCGTGGCCTGATATGCCGAGCGGATGACCGGGGCGATCCGGTGATCCAGCTCTCGCCGCCGCTCATCGCCGGTCCGGAGCAGTTCGACGAGATCGAGTCGATCCTGCGCTCGGTGCTGACCGAAGCCGGGGAGCGGATGCAAGTCCACAGCGGCTCGGAGCCATCACGGGAGAGCGAGTCACCGCTCGTGACCGAGCGTTGGAGAGGGCGCTGACTCGGATCGTCGCAAGATGGGGCCCGCGTGCTGACCGTCGGTGACCTGCTGGCGGACTTGGACGTCCGCCTATTGGCTGGCGAGGCGGGTCTTGACCTTCCCGTGCGCTGGGTCCACATCTCCGAGCTGCTCGATCCGACGCCGTGGCTGTCGGGGGGCGAGGTCCTGCTGACGACCGGGATGCAGCTCGACTCGCCTGAGCGCGAGCGCGAGTTCGTGGCGCGCCTCGCCGATCACCAGCTCGCGGCCCTCGGCTTCGGCACAGGCTTCGCTCACAGCGAGGTGCCGCCGGCGATTCTCGAGGTCGCCGCCGAACGCCGGTTCCCCGTGTTCGAAGTCCCCTACGAGGTGCCGTTCATCGCGATCACCGAGGCGGCGTTCAGCCAACTGGTCAACGAGCAATACGCGGTTCTGCGCCGGGCGCTGGCCGCTCAAGAGCGCCTGGAGCGGATCGTCCTGTCCGAGCGAGGGCTCGACGCGGTCGCAAGCGCCCTGGCGACGCTGATCGGCGCCGCCGTGCTGGTGTTCGATCCACGCGGCGAGCCGCTTGTCCAACACGCGTTCCGGCGGCCTGTGAGCGCCGAGGCGCTCAGTAGCCTGCGCGCCGAGATCCGCGAGCGAGCCCGTCGCCGCGAGGCGCGGACGTTCATGCCCGCCGGCGAGGATGCCAGTCGCTCGCTGGCGTTCCCGGTGGCCGCCGACGGGCCGCCCCGCCTGGGCTCTTCGGCGGCGGGCCGGATCCCGGAAGCGTGGCTCGTCGCGGTCAAGGACAGCGGGCCCCTCTCGGACTTCGACCGGCTGACGCTCCACCAGGCGGTGACGATCGTGGCGCTCGAGCTGCTGCGCTCGCGCGTCGCCGGAGACACTGAGCGCAGGCTCGCCGGCGACATCCTGGCGGCGGTGGTCCAGGGTGAGCTGAGCGGCCCGGAGCTCGCGCGCAGGCTCGAGCCATTCGGACTCGCTGAGCGCGTCGCGGCGATCGTCGTGGGCCGTCCAGGAACCGGGCGCGGATCGCAGGCGCCTGTCGAGGCGGCGGTCTCGGCGGCGCTGCGCGATGACGCCGCGCCAGGCCTCGTCGCCTCGACGCAGTCGCTGACCTGCGCGCTCGTGGCCGGGATGCCCGAGGACGAGCTGATCGCAGTCGCGGAGCGGGTCCGGTCACGCCTCGGGGTGGACCTTGGCTCGCCGGTCCGCGTCGCGGTCGGACGGGCCGTCCCCGGTGGCGAGGCCCGTCGGAGTTTCCACGAGGCGCGGTGCGCGCTCGAGGCGCTGGGGTTGATGATTCCGAACGACAACGGCTCAAACGGGGCCGGCGCCGACGCCGGGGCGGCCGGGTCGCGGGTCGCGACGTACAAGGACCTCGGGTCGTTCCAGCTGCTGCTCTCGTTGCAGGACGACGAGGCGCTGAAGCTGTTCTGCGACTCGATCCTTGGCCCGATCGAGGCCTCCGAGGGCCACTACGGTGGCGAGCTAATGCGGTCTTTGGAGGCGTTCATCGAGGAGAACGGCCAGTGGGAGCGGGCTGCCCGTCGCCTGTACTGCCACCGTCATACCCTGCGTTACCGGATCCGGCGGGTCGAGGAGCTGACCGGGCGCAACCTTTCATCTGCACGTGATCGAATCGAATTCTGGCTGGCGTTACGAGGAAGGGAGCTGGTTTCTTCACCATGAGAGTCGGGGTCCCCACTGAGGTCAAGACTGACGAATACAGGGTCGCGCTGACGCCGGCGGGCGTCCGCGAGCTGGTCGAGGCGGGCCATGAGGTGCTCGTCCAGAGCGGCGCGGGCGTCGGGTCGGCAATCACCGACGACGCCTACTTGGCGCAGGGCGCGGCGATCGTGCCCGACGCCGACGCGGTGTTCACCGGCGGCGAGCTGATCGTCAAGGTGAAGGAGCCACAGCCGGAGGAGGTCGAGCGCCTCGAGCCGCGCCACACGCTGTTCACCTACCTCCACCTGGCTGCGGATGCCACCCTGACCCAGGGGCTCGTCGACTCAGGGGCGACGTGTATCGCCTACGAGACCGTCGAGGACTCACGCGGCCGGCTGCCCCTGCTCGCCCCGATGTCCGAGGTTGCGGGCAAGATCGCCACGCAGGCCGGAGCGTTCATCCTCGAGAAGCCGCTCGGCGGCCGCGGCATCCTGCTCGGTGGCGTTCCCGGTGTGGCCGCCGCGAACGTGATGGTGATCGGCGGCGGGGTCGTCGGGATGCATGCGGCGTTCATCGCGATGGGGATGGAGGCGACTGTCTACGTGTTCGATCGCAACCTCGATCGCCTGCGCGAGCTCGACATCGCCTTCGGCGGCCGGGCCGACACGTGCTTCGCCTCGAGCCTCTCGATCGAGGAGCGGCTCCCCGACATGGACCTCGTGATCGGGGCGGTGCTGGTCCACGGCGCCCGGGCGCCGCGAGTGATCACCCGCGCGCAGCTCAGCGTGATGAAGCGCCACGCCGTGCTCGTCGACGTCTCGATCGACCAGGGCGGGTGCTTCGAAACCTCACATCCGACGACCCACTCCAACCCCACCTACGAGGTCGACGGGATCACCCACTACTGCGTCGCCAACATGCCCGGCGCGGTCCCGATCACCTCGACGTACGCACTGACGAACGCGACGATGCCCTACGTGCTGCACCTGGCCTCGGCCGGGGTCGCCGGCGCGGTGGTGGACAGCCCGGGGCTGAAGCTCGGGGTGAACGTGGCGGGCGGGCGCGTGACCTACGGGCCCGTGGCCGATGCGACCGGGTTCGAGTACGTACCGGTTGATGAGGCGCTTGGGGTAGCGGCGTAGGGGGTTGTGGCCGGGCGGACCGCGGCGCGGTGAAGCCGCCGGGTGCGGTAGGCGCCGGCGCGCGGTTCGAACGGGTGCGGTGCCGCCGATCCCTCCCCTTTTCCCGCCACACCCCGAGCCGCCCGCCACCGCGCCCGGATCGACCGCCACGCCGGGCTTTCGGTGGCGCCCTGCTACCCTGCGCTTCCGCATGCCGACTACCAGCCAATTGATCCGTAAGGGTCGTACCGCACCGAAGAAGAAGCTCGCCACTCCTGGCCTCAAGTCAGGCAAGGGCCGGAAGAAGAAGGTTGCTGCTCCCCAGCGCCGTGGCGTCTGCACGCGCGTGTATACGACCACGCCGAAGAAGCCGAACTCCGCGCTGCGCAAGGTGGCGCGTGTCCGGCTGACCAACGGTATGGAGGTCGGCGCGTACATCCCCGGCGAGGGCCACAACCTCCAGGAGCACTCGGTGGTGCTCGTGCGCGGCGGCCGCGTCAAGGACCTTCCAGGGTTCCGCTACAAGGTGATCCGCGGGACGCTCGACGCCGCCGGCGTCAGCGACCGTAAGAAGGCTCGCTCGCAGTACGGGGTCAAGGCGAAGTAGTGCCCCGCCGCGCCGCCGCACAGATCAGGACGATCGAGCCCGATCCAGTTCATCGCAACCGGATGGTCCAGCAGGTCATCAACAAGGTGATGCTGGATGGCAAGAAGTCGGTCGCCGAGCAGATCGTCTACGACGCCCTCGCGATCCTCGCCGAGCGGAGCGGGAAGAACCCGGTCGAGCAGCTCGAGGCGGGAGTCAAGGCGCTGACGCCGGTGCTCGAGGTCAAGTCGCGGCGCGTCGGTGGCGCCACCTATCAGGTGCCGGTCGAAGTGCCGCCTCGCCGCGCCCGCACGCTGGCCGTCCGCTGGCTGGTCCAGTACGCCCGCGCGCGGCGCGAGAAGACGATGTCCCAGCGCCTCGCCAACGAGCTACTCGACGCTCAGCAGCAGCAGGGCTCCGCGTTCAAGCGCAAGGACGACGTGTATCGCATGGCGCAGGCCAATAAGGCCTTCGCCCACTACCGCTGGTAGACCGTTCGCCAGGTCGAAGGTGGTAGGTGCTTGCCGCTTCGCTGGTACGCAGTTAAGCTGCCCGCGGTAGGGCATTGAGGTCTCGCACAGGAAGCGGAGGTAGACATGGTGCGGCAAGTGGTGGGCGCGATTGGGGTTGCTCGCGGTAGACGCGCGGCGGTTCTGACGGTGGTCGTGGTGCTGGCGCTAGCGGGCGTGGCGGTCGCTGCCGGTTCGGTGAAGTTCGATGGCTCGCCGCAGACGGGCGCCCCGCCGTCGAAGCTCGACGGTGCGAAGATGCAGAAGTTCAACGCTGACCACCGACCCCGCTTCAAGCAGGTCAACAACGTCAGCGGCCCCACCGGTCAGATCACGTTCAGCGGTGGCGTCTTCCACCTGGTGGTCAAGAACCTGAACAAGAAGGGCTACTGGCGCACGTGGAGCAATCACTACCACGGCGACGTCTACTTCGTCCCGCCGCCATCGACCACGATCACGCTACCGGCGAAAACCACCGCGTTCTACTTCTACATCGAGCCGAACGACCCCGCCGTGTTCACAGTGACCGCGACCGCTTCAGGGACCTCGTCGGGTGCCGTCAAGGTCCGTGGCGCCGGTGGCGCGACGTTCTTCGGCTTCGTCGCCAAAGGCGGCGCGCACCTCACCACGATCAAGGTGAGCTCGAGCGATCGGTTACAAGAGCAAGAAGCACCCGGGCGGCTTCGCCATCGGCGAGTTCGGGATTCACAAGGGCTGAGATAACGCGAGGGCCGCCCACCACACGGGACCGGGGGCTGCAGTGGGACAACCCTCGCGGATTCGAAGGGTAGAGATGAAAACGGTGGGTGATGAGGGGTCGGGTCCTCATTGTCAGACTGCCGACGTAGAGGACCGATCAGGATTCCTTAAGTGGATCTGAGGCTTTTCAGTGGATCCGGAGTTTTTCAAGCGGATAGAGGGCCATCAGGCCGGCGATCGCGGCGAGTCGGGCGCGAAGGGACGAGCAGCACCAGACCCCAGACCGACGTGAACATCAGGACGAGCGCGCCGAGAGTCTCCAGATAAAACCCCGCGCTCGGCTTGGAGCTGGCGTTGACCAAGTGGCCCGAGCTGAGCACGAGGCCGGTCGCCGTCGCGTCGTGGAGATCGACAGCGAGCGCGATCACGAGCGCCGTGATCCCGAGGATTCCAATCCCGAGCAGCGCCGGGCGGTTGGCGGACCGCCACGCCGCGAGCGTCAGCACCAGGGCGCAGATGGCGATCAGCGCCATCGCGTAAGAGTGGTGCGAGCCGGTCGAGACGGACCTGACGGTCGTCGTGGCGCCGGCGACCTGGACCTTGAAAAGCGTGGTGAATTCGGCGACGAGCAGCAACAATGCGCCAAGCAGGCCCCCGCCCAGAATGCCGGCTGAGACGATGCCGTGGGTGGGCTCGGAGGCGGCTTCGGTGGCGTCTGAGCGAGCCCGCGAAACCCCTCCGGAGGCCACGGCCCCTCTGCTATATTTCGTATTCGCCTCGGGCGGCGTTGCGTTCATCTGTGCTCGCTCCCGGGCACGGAGAATTCAAGCGATGGAGACGCCGACCCAATAGAGAATCGCCCCCTGGTGACAGCTGTGTCGTGAAGGGGCCCACTGGGCCCTTTTTCATGGCCTCCCGCACCGCCCGCAGACAGCTTCAACCCACTGGAAATCATGCCTCGTAAGTTCACGCTAGACAACACTCGCAATATCGGGATCATGGCCCACATCGACGCCGGTAAGACGACGACGACTGAGCGCATCCTCTATTACACCGGTCGGACCTACAAGATGGGGGAGGTTCACGAGGGCGCGGCCGTGATGGACTGGATGGAGCAGGAGCAGGAGCGGGGTATCACGATCACCTCCGCGGCCACGACCTGCGAGTGGGACGGCCACCGGATCAACATCATCGACACGCCGGGCCACGTCGACTTCACGGTCGAGGTGGAGCGCTCGCTGCGCGTCCTCGACGGCGCGATCGCTCTGTTCGACTCGGTCGCCGGCGTTGAGCCCCAGTCCGAGACGGTGTGGCGCCAGGCCGACAAGTACCGCGTGCCGCGGATCGCCTACATCAACAAGATGGATCGAATCGGCGCCGACTTCGAACGTGGCGTGCAGACGATGATCGACCGCCTCGGCGCGCATCCCGTCCCGATCCAGCTGCCGATCGGCTCCGAGGCCGACTTCCGCGGGATCGTCGACCTGGTCGCGAACAGGGCGATCGTCTACAAGGACGAGCTCGGCAAGGAGCAGGACGTGGTCGAGATCCCGGCCGAGCTTGCCGAGCGGGCCGCCGCCGCCCGCGAGCATCTGCTCGAGGAGATCTCGCACTACGACGACGAGCTGCTCGAGATGATCGTCGAGGACCAGGAGATCCCGGTCGACCGCCTCAAGGCGGCGATCCGTAAGGCGACGCTCCAGATCAAGATGACGCCCGTCCTGTGCGGTTCGAGCTTCAAGAACAAGGGCGTGCAGCCGCTGCTCGACGCGGTGATCGACTACCTTCCCAGCCCGCTCGACGTGCCTCCGGTGGAAGGCGTCGAGCCCGCCAAGGGGTCCAGCAACGGCGACGAGGAGCCCGCCGTGCGCCACGCCTCGGACGATGAGCCGTTCGCCGCGCTCGTGCACAAGATCATGGCCGACCCGTACGTCGGCAAGCTCACCTACTTCCGCGTTTACTCGGGCCGGCTCGCGGCCGGCTCCCGCGTACTCAACGTCAGTACGGGCCGCACCGAGCGAGTCGGCCGCATCCTGATGATGCACGCGAACGACCGTGAGGAGGTCAATGAGGTCTACGCCGGCGACATCGCTGCCGGCGTCGGGATCAAGCAGGTCGCGACCGGCGACACGCTGTCCGCGCCCGACAAGCCGATCAAGCTCGAGACGATCGTGTTTCCGGAGCCGGTGATAAAGGTCGCGATCGAGCCGAAGACGAAGATCGATCAGGAGAAGATGTCCACGGCGCTGGGTCGGCTGGCCGAGGAGGACCCGACGTTCCAGGTCCGGACCAATGAGGAGACCGGCCAGACCGAGATCTCAGGCATGGGCGAGCTCCACCTCGAGGTGCTGGTCGACCGGATGCTCAGGGAATTCAAGGTGGAGGCCAACGTCGGCCGGCCACAGGTCTCCTACCGCGAGACGATTCGCGGCACCGCCGAGAAGGTCGAGGGGCGCTTTGTCCGCCAGACGGGCGGCTCGGGTCAGTACGGGATCGTCTACATCAACGTCGAGCCGGCGCCCGGCGAGGGCTTTGACTTCGTCAACAAGATCAAGGGCGGGTCGATCCCCACGGAGTTCATCCCTGCGGTCGAGAAGGGCGTCGAGGAAGCGCTGGAGAACGGCCCGCGGGCCGGGTATCCGATGGTGGACGTGCGCGTGACGCTGACCGACGGCAAGTACCACGACACGGACTCCTCGGAGATCGCCTTCAAGGTTGCTGGTTCGTTGGCACTGAAGGACGCCGTGCGGCGTGCCAAGCCCGTCCTGCTCGAGCCGATCTTCGCAGTCGAGGTCGTCACGCCAGAGGAGTTCATGGGCGAGGTGATCGGCGATCTCAATCGCCGCCGCGGTCACGTGCAGGGTATGGAACAGCGTGGCAACGCCCAGGTCGTGAGCGCCTATGTCCCGCTCGCGGAGATGTTCGGGTACGCGACCGACCTTCGGTCGAACACCCAGGGCCGGGCCACGTACACGATGCAGTTCGACCGTTACGACGAAGTTCCAGCAAACATTGCCGAGAAGGTCGTCGGCGAACTGCAGCCCGCCTAGCAGCAAGCCCGGACAGAAGTCAACTATATTTGCAAAGTTCGTCTCTGGGCGAACGGAACCACTGAGACAGAAGGAGCGACACCAAAGTGGCGAAAGCCAAGTTCGAGCGCGACAAGCCCCATGTCAACGTCGGGACCATTGGTCACATCGACCATGGCAAGACGACGCTGACCGCCGCCATCACGAAGGTCCTGAACGAGAGGTTCGGCGGAACGGAGGTCCGGTCGTTCGAATCGATCGACAACGCTCCTGAGGAGAAGGCCCGCGGAATTACGATCGCGACCTCCCACGTCGAGTATCAGACCCCCAATCGTCACTACGCACACGTCGACTGTCCAGGTCACGCCGACTACGTCAAGAACATGATCACCGGCGCCGCCCAGATGGACGGGGCGATCCTGGTCGTGTCTGCCGCCGACGGGGCGATGCCGCAGACGCGCGAGCACATCCTGCTCGCCCGTCAGGTGGGCGTCCCGTACATCGTGGTGTTCCTCAACAAGGTCGACATGGTCGATGACCCCGAGCTGCTCGAGCTCGTCGAGGTTGAGATCCGCGACCTCCTTTCCGAGTACGAGTTCCCGGGGGACGACATCCCGTTCGTCGCTGGCTCGGCGCTGAAGGCGCTCGAGGGCGACGAGGAGTACGAGGCGAAGATCCTCGAGCTCGCCGATGCGCTTGACACATACATCCCCGAGCCTGTCCGCGACCTGGACAAGCCGTTCCTGATGCCGGTCGAGGACGTGTTCTCGATCACCGGCCGCGGCACTGTTGCGACCGGACGCGTCGAGCAGGGCATCATCAAGACCGGCGAGACCGTCGAGATCGTGGGCATCAGGGACACGACCACAACGGTCGTCACCGGCGTTGAGATGTTCAAGAAGATCCTCGACGAGGGACAGGCCGGCGACAACGTCGGGTGCCTGCTTCGAGGCACCAAGCGCGACGATATCGAGCGCGGGCAGGTGCTCTGCAAGCCGGGCTCGATCACCCCGCACACCAAGTTCAAGGCCGAGGTCTACGTCCTGAAGAAGGAGGAGGGTGGCCGTCACACGCCGTTCTTCACCGGTTACCGGCCGCAGTTCTACTTCCGCACCACCGACGTCACGGGCGTGGCGCAGCTGCCTGAGGGCACCGAGATGGTCATGCCTGGTGACAACGTCCAGATGGAGATCGAGCTGATCCAGCCGATCGCCATGGACCAGGGTCTGCGGTTCGCGATCCGCGAGGGCGGCCGTACGGTCGGCTCGGGGGTAGTCACCGAAGTCGTGCAATAGCCCTGCGGGCTATTGCATTGGGAGTTGGCCTGGCGGCCAACTCCCGGCAGCAATCCAACAGATACGACCTTTTGGGGCGGGACCCGCAACCCGGGTGTCGCCCCATTTGACTGAGAAATTACGTGGCAACAATCGCCCAAAACAAAATCCGGATTCGCCTGAAGTCCTATGACCACACGGCGATCGAGACGGCGGCCAAGGAGATCGTCGAGACGGCAACGCGCACTGGTGCGACCGTCTCTGGTCCCGTGCCGCTGCCGACGGAGAAGAACGTCTACTGCGTGATCCGCTCGCCTTTCAAGGACAAGGACTCGCGCGAGCACTTCGAGATCCGCACGCACAAGCGACTGATCGATATCCACCAGCCAACGCCGAAGACCGTCGACTCGCTCCAGCGGCTCGACCATCTGCCGGCGGGAGTGGACATCGAGATTCGCCTGGCCTCGTAGGAACTGATGGCCGCGATCCTCGCCAAGAAGCTCGGAATGACGCAGCGGTTCCTCGACGACGGCAAGGTCGAGCGAGTCACCGTGCTCGAGGCCGGCCCGTGTCCGGTGACGGCGATCCGCACGCACGATCGCGACGGATACGAGGCGGTCCAGCTTGCGTTCGGACCGTGCAAGGAGAAGTCACTGACGAAGGCTGAGCTCGGCCATCTGAAGAAGGCGGATGCTTCGGCTCACCGGCACCTCGCCGAGTTTCGTGACGAGGCCGGCGAGCTGCTGGTCGGCCAGACCGTGACGGTCGAGGCGTTCACGCCTGGGGATCGGTTGAAGATCTCGGGCAAGTCGAAGGGGAAGGGCTTTCAGGGCACGATCAAGCGCCACAACTTCGCCAGCGGACCGAAGTCCCATGGCTCGCACAACGTCCGGGCGCCAGGATCGATCGGCGCCTCGGCGACCCCGTCGCGGGTGTTCAAGGGCATCCGTGGCCCTGGCCGGATGGGTGGCGGCCGAGTGACCCAGCGCGGCCTCACGGTCGTCGAGGTGATCCCGAAGCAGAACCTGCTGCTGGTGCGCGGCGCGGTCCCCGGGCCTCGCGGTGGAGTCGTGGAGGTGCGGTCCGATGGCTAGGAAGGCGGCCGTGCTCGGCGGCGGCAACGCGATCAATCTGGACGCGACCGCATTCGAGGCGCGCTTCAACATGCCGCTCGTCCACGAGACCGTGCGTGCGGAGTTGAACGCCCGCCGTCAGGGCACCGCGTCGACGAAGACCCGCGGCGAGGTCTCCGGTGGCGGGGCGAAGCCGTGGCGTCAGAAAGGCACCGGCCGCGCTCGCGCCGGTTCCTCGCGCTCACCGCTGTGGGCCGGAGGCGGCACCGTTTTCGGCCCGATTCCGCGCCACTACACGTTCAAGGTAAATCGCAAGGCCCGGCGGGCGGCACTGCGAAGCGCCCTCTCGGTTCATGCCGAGCGTGAGTCGCTGGCGGTGTTCGATGCCACCGCGTTTCGACGGACCTTCTACCTCGCGGGCGGCTGAGCTGCTCGGGGATTGGGGCGCGGCGGTGCCGACGCTGGTGCTGCTAGGCGAAGAGGAGGCGGCGGCCGGGAAGTCGTTCCGAAATATCCCTCGCGTCGATGTGATGCCCGTCTCCGATGCCGGGGTCGCCGACGTGATCGGCGCTGCCTCGCTGCTCGTCTCGCAGGCGGCAATGCCGGAGCTGGTCGCCCGGGCCGCCGGCGACGGTCGCGTCGCCGAGGAGGGCGAGTGATGCAGCCCAGCCAGGTGATCATCCGCCCTGTCGTCTCCGAGAAGTCGTTCGTGCTCGCCGAAGCCGGCAAGTACACGTTCCGCGTCCACGATCGCGCGCACAAGACTCAGATCCGTCAGGCGATCGAGCAGCTGTTCGATGTGCACGTCGTGGCGATCCGGACCGCATCGGTGAAGAGCAAGCCCAAGCGTCGCGGCCAGACATCGGGACGCACCCGCCATTGGAAGAAGGCGATCGTCCAGGTGCGGCCTGGCGAGACGATCCCGATCTTCCGGGGTCTGGAAGGGACTGAGTAAATGCCGATCCGCAACCCCAAGCCGACCTCGCCCGGACGCCGGTTCGTCACCTATCCGGACTTCGCCGAGATCACCCGGACCCAGCCCGAGAAGTCGCTGACCGAGGGACTCAAGAAGTCGGGCGGGCGCAACTCGAATGGCCGCAAGACGTCGCGCCACCGCGGCGGCGGCGCGAAGCGGCTCTACCGGAAAATCGACTTCAAGCGCCGCAAGGACGGGGTTCCGGCGAAGGTCGCCCACATCGAGTACGACCCGAACCGCTCGGCCTACATCGCGCTGCTGCACTACGCCGACGGTGAGAAGCGCTACATCCTGGCGCCACAGCGCCTGCGCGTCGGAATGATCGTCGAGTCGGGCCCGGATGCCGACATCCGCGTTGGCAACAGCCTGCCGCTGGCGAACATGCCCCCCGGCACCTCGGTGCACAACGTGGAGCTCGTCCCCGGCCGCGGCGGTCAGCTCGGCCGTGCCGCCGGAGCTGGTATCCAGCTGCTGGCGAAGGATGGCGACTACGTGACGCTCCGCCTCCCCTCGGGCGAGATGCGGATGGTCCGGACCGAGTGCCGGGCGACCGTCGGCACGATTGGCAACACAGATCACCAGAACGTGAAGATCGGCAAGGCGGGTCGCAAGCGCCACATGGGCGTGCGTCCGCAGACGCGCGGGACCGCGATGAACCCCGTCGACCACCCGCACGGTGGCGGCGAAGGCTCAACGACACCGGGCCGGCATCCGGTGACGCCGTGGGGCGTGCCGACACTCGGCTACCGGACACGCCAGAAGAACAAGAAGTCCGACCAGTACATCGTCCGCGGGCGGAGGAGAGGTAAGAAGCGGTGAGTCGATCGAGCAAGAAGGGCCCGTTCGTCCAGGAGCGCCTGATGGCGCGGATCGAGGCCATGAACACCTCGGGCGAGAAGCGGATGGTCAGGACCTGGTCGCGGACCTCGACGATCTTCCCCGAGATGGTCGGTCACACGATCGCCGTCCACGACGGCCGCAGGCACGTGCCCGTGTTCATCTCGGAATCGATGGTCGGTCACAAGCTTGGGGAATTTGCGCCCACGCGGCTTTATCGCGGGCACGCTGGAACTGGAAAGAGGCGGTAGTGGCTGACGAGCCCGAAGAGAAGCCGAAGCGCCGGCGCCGGAAGCCCAAAGCGTCGGAGGACGCACCCGCCTCCGAGGCACCGCGCGCTACCGAGACCGATGGGGAGCCAGAGGCCTCGAGCGCGAGTGCCTCTGAGCCGGACGCGACCTCCGCGCCACCGGCGGATGAGGTCGAGCCGACCCCCGAGGACATCGAGGCCGAGGAGGCCACCGAGGTTGAGCTCGAGGCCGATGATGAGGCCGAGGGCGAGTCGGACCTGCCGGAGGACGACTCCGAGGATGAAGAAGAGGAGGCGCCAGACGAGGAGGCCGAGGCGGCCAAGCCTGCTCGCCGGCGGCGCCGCCGGGGCGCGGCCGCCGAGGAGGCGGAGGCGCCGAAGCCGGCGCCGACGCGCCGGCGCCGCTCGCAGCGTGACCCGTCCCTACCGCCACCGGTGGTCCGGGCACAGGCCAAATATGTCCGTTCGTCGGCGCGGAAGGCGCGGCTCGTGTGCGACCACATCCGCGGGAAGAGCGTCGAGGAGGCACGAGCTATCCTCGCTCTCACGCCGCGTGCGATTGCACGGGACTGGAGCAAGCTGCTCGAGTCTGCCGTCGCGAACGCCGAGCACAACCACGAGCTTGTCGGCGAGGACCTGTACGTGAAGGCGATCCACGCCGACGAGGGTCCGACAATCAAGCGGTTCCAGCCGCGCGCGATGGGTCGCGCGACGCGGATCCGGAAACGCACGAGTCACCTGACGATCTTGCTCACGCCGAAGGAATAACCATGGGTCAAAAAGTTCATCCCGAATCGATTCGCGTGGGCTACATCCACGATTGGAAGTCGAACTGGTTCAACGAACGCCACTTCGCCGACTACCTGCACGAAGACACGCAGATCCGCAACCACATCGTCGGCCGGCTCTCGCATGCGGGCCTGTCCGATATCACGATCAAGAAGAACGCCACCGAGGTGGAGATCAACATCCACACCGCCCGGCCGGGGATCGTGATCGGCAAGTCCGGGTCTGAGGTCGACCAGCTGCGCCGCGATCTGCACCGGATCACCGGCAAGCAGGTCAAGGTCAACATCCTCGAGATCAAGCGGCCGGAGCTCGACGCCCGGCTCGTCGCCCAGTCCATCGCCGAACAGCTCCAAAATCGCGTCGCCTTCCGGCGCGCGATGAAGCGCGCGCTGACGAGCGCGATGCGGTCGGGCGCCAAGGGCGTCAAAGTCCAGGTCTCGGGACGACTGGGCGGCGCCGAGATGGCGCGCACCGAGGGCTACTCCGACGGTCGCGTGCCGCTGCACACGCTTCGAGCAGACATCGACTACGGCTTTCACGAGGCACGGACGACGTTCGGACGGATCGGCGTCAAGTGCTGGATCAACAAGGGCGAGATCATGCCCGAGGGCTACACCGGCGCCGATCTGACGATCATGGACGAGCCGGCGCCCCAGGCGCCGGAGCGAGGCGGACGCGACGGCCGCGGCGCCCGCGACGGACGCGGACGTGGCGGTCCGGGTGGACGTGGCGGCTCTGGCGGCGGTCCCGGTGGACGTGGCGGTTCCGGCGGCGGTCCGGGTGGACGTGGCGGTGGCCAAGGTGGTCCGGGTGGACGCGGAGGCTCCGGCGGCGGTCCGGGCGGACGTGGCGGTGGCCAAGGTGGTCCCGGTGGACGTGGCGGTGGCCCGGGCGGGCCGGGTGGACGTGGCGGCGGGGCGCCTGGTCGTGGCCGTGGCGGCGGTGGTGGCAGCCGCGGCTCGGGTCCCGGTCGTGGCGGTTCCGGCGGTGGCGGCGGGCGGGGGCCTCGTACCTCCGGTAATGGCCAAGGCGGCAGCGGAGGCGGTGGCCGCTGATGCTGGCGCCCAAAAGGGTCAAGCACCGCAAGCAGCACCGCGGGCGTCGTGCCGGCCTCTCACGCGGCCAGGTCAAGGTCCAGTTCGGTGAGTACGGGTTGAAGGCGCTCGACGCCGGCTGGCTCACCAACCGGCAGATCGAGGCTGCTCGTATCGCCATGACCCGCAAGATCAAGCGCGGCGGCAAGGTGTGGATCAACGTGTATCCCGACAAGCCGTTCACCAAGAAGCCGGCCGAGACCCGGATGGGGTCTGGCAAGGGCTCGCCCGAGGGCTGGGTGGCGGTGGTCAAGCCCGGACGCGTCATGTTCGAGCTCGCGGGCGTGCCCGAGCCGCTCGCTCGTGAGGCGATGCGGCTGGCGGGACACAAGCTTCCGGTGCGGACGAAGTTCGTGATGCGGGAGGACGCATGAAGGCGAGCGAGCTGCGCGACATGGGCGACACCGATCTGCGCGAGCACCTCGACACGGCGCGTCGTGATCTGTTTGGGTTGCGCTTCCAGCATGCGACCGGCGAGCTCGACAACACTGCCGGCCTCGCCCGGGCCAAGCGCGACGTGGCGCGGACGTTGACGATTGCTCGAGAACGAGGACTTGATTTATGAGCGAAGAGAACGACACGACGGAGACGCCAGAGACGCCGGAGGCTTCGACGCCGGACGAGTCGGCACAACCGGCGGCCGCTAGCCCCTCTGCGCCCGCCCTGAACCCGAAAGAGCGGCGGCAGAGCAGGCGTAGCGCCAAAGCGGCAAGGACGCCGACGCGGGCGCCGCGCACTCCCGAGGAGCGACATGCCGACCGCCTGGGTGTGCGTAAAGCCAAGGCTGCCGCCCGCCGCGTGGAGCGTGTCCGGGCGCGGGAGAAGGCCAAGACGGGCCAGCATGAGACTGCTGCGACGCCGCCGCGTGAGCACGCGCCCGGCGTCCAGAAGGTGCGCCAGGGGGTGGTGGTCTCGGACGCTGCCGATAAGACGATCACAGTCCGGATCGACACGACCGGGCGCCACCGCCGCTATCAGAAGATCGTTCGGACCTCACGCACTTTGCACGCCCACGACGAGAGCAACGATGCGCACGTGGGCGACACCGTGATCGTGCGCGAGAGCCGACCGCTCTCCCGCACCAAGCGGTGGCGGCTGATCGAAGTGGTGGAAAGGGCAAAGTAACGTGGTTCAGAACGAGACCCGGATGCGCGTCGCGGACAACACCGGCGCGCGCGAGATCCTCGTGATCCGCGTCAAGGGCGGCCATCGTCGCCGCTACGCCGGCGTCGGTGATGTGGTGACCGCCACCGTCAAGCAGGCGACCCCTCAGGGGTCGGTCAAGAAAGGCGAGGTCGTAACCGCCGTGGTCGTCCGCACCAAGAAGTCCTACGGCCGCGACGACGGGACCTACATCGCCTTCGACGAGAATGCCGCCGTGCTGATCGACAACCAGAACAACCCGCGCGGAACGCGTATCTTCGGTCCGGTGGCCCGAGAACTGCGCGAGCGCAATTTCATGAAGATCGTCTCCCTGGCACCGGAGGTCCTCTGACCGTGGCACTGCGTATCCGCAGCGATGATGAGGTGATCGTGATCAGCGGCAAGGACCGCGGCAAGCGCGGCAAGGTCCTGCGCGTGGAGCCGAAGAAGGACCGCGTCTACGTCGAGGGGCTGAACATCGTCAAGCGCCACCAGCGCCCCCGCCAGGTCGCCGGCGCCCAGCGTGCCGAGACCGTCGGCGGCGTGATCGAGCGCGAGGGCCCGATCCACATGTCGAACGTGATGCTGATCGACCCCAAGGACGGCAACCCGACGCGCGTTGGGATCGAGATCGAGGACGGCAAGCGCTACCGCGTGGCGAAGCGCAGCGGAACGAGGCTCGACTGATGCCGGCACGACTGAAGACCCGATATCTGGAGGAGATTCGGCCCGGGCTGATCGAGCGGTTCGGCTACTCAACGCCGATGCAGGCCCCACGGATCGAAAAGATCACGGTCAACATGGGCGTCGGGGATGCCAAGCAGGACTCGAAGGTGCTCGAGTCGGCGACCGAGCAGCTGGCGACGATCACCGGCCAGCGGCCGAGCGTCCGTCGCGCCCGCAAGTCCATCGCGCAGTTCAAGGTCCGCGAGGGAATGCCGGTGGGCGTTGCCGTAACGCTCCGCAACGAGCGCTCCTATGAGTTCCTCGACCGGCTGATGTCAGTGGCGATCCCCCGCATCCGTGACTTCCGCGGTCTGAACCCGCGGTCGTTCGACGGCCGCGGCAACTACTCGCTGGGGGTTCGCGAGCAGATCATCTTCCCCGAGGTCGACTACGACGAGATCGATCAGGTACGCGGTCTCGACATCACGATCACGACGAGTGCCGCGAGCGACGACGAGGCGTTTGCCCTGCTCGAGGCGTTCGGGATGCCGTTTTCGAAGGAAGGCCGCCCGGAGGCGGCCGCAATCCAGAATTAGAAGGAGAACATGGCCAAGGTTTCACAACGCGTTCGCCAGCAGCGGCCGGCTAAGTACAAGACTCGGGCATACACCCGGTGCCGTCGCTGTGGTCGTGCGCGCGCCGTTTACCGCAAGTTCGGGATTTGCCGGATCTGCCTGCGCGAGCTGGCTCACAACGGCTACATCCCCGGAATGACTAAGTCGAGCTGGTAGCCCGATGTCGATGACCGACCCGATCGCCGACTTCATGACGCGGCTGCGCAACGCCGCCAGCGCCCAGCACCAGGACGTACGGATCCCGTCCTCGAAGCTCAAGCGTGAGCTCGCCCGCATCCTCAAGGAGCAGGGCTACATCGAGGGCTACGAGATCCATCCCCCGACCGAGGATCGTCGCGGCGAGGAGATCGCGATCATGCTCAAGTACACCGACGACCGCAAGCCGGTGATCTCAGGGATCCAGCGCGTCTCGCGCCCGGGCCGGCGCACGTACGTCGATCACGCCCACATCCCCAGGATCCAGGGCGGGATGGGCACCGCGATCATCTCGACCTCCAAGGGAGTCATGACCGGCCACGAGGCGCGCCAGGAAGGGGTCGGTGGCGAGGTCGTAGCCCGCGTCTGGTAGACCCCTGAATCAGTCATGTCCCGTATCGGAAAGCAACCAATTCCAGTGCCCGCCGGCGTCACCGTCGCGATCGAGCCTGAGCGCGTGACCGTCAACGGCCCCAAGGGGGAGTTGTTCGAGCACATCAACCGCGACATCAAGGTCGAGCAGATCGACGACCGAATCGTCGTCACGCGCCCGACGGACCGGGGTGAGCACCGTGCGCTCCACGGGCTGACCCGAACGCTCGTCGCGAACATGGTCCAGGGCGTCACCGATGGCTTCGAGAAGCGGCTTGAGATCCAGGGCGTCGGCTACCGCGCGCAGCTGCGCGGCCGCGATCTGGAACTCGCCCTGGGCTACTCGCACCCGGTTTCGGTCAAAGGCGCCCGACGGGATCGAGTTCGAAGTCCCGCAACCCACGCGGATCGTCGTCAAGGGCCCATCCAAGCAGCGCGTCGGCGAGGTCGCCGCGCTCATCCGCAAGCAGCGCAAGCCCGAGCCGTACAAGGGCAAGGGGATCCGCTACGAGGGCGAGTACGTGCCGCGAAAGGTAGGTAAGCGGGCATGACCGTGGCGACCAAGCCAACCAAGCGGCTCAAGCGTCGTCGGCGCGTGCGGGCCAAGGTCCATGGCAGCGCCGAGCGGCCGCGGATCTCGGTGTTCCGCTCCAACCGCGGTCTGTTCGCGCAGCTGATCGACGACGAGAGTGGCCGGACCATCGCCTCGGCGGGGTGGACCGAGCCCGAGCTGCGATCGCTGAAGCCGATGGACCAGTCGCGCCGGATCGGCGAGTTGCTCGCCGAGCGGGCGAAGGCTGCGGGCGTCGAGCGTGCCGTGTTTGACCGCGGCGGCTACCAGTATCACGGTCGCGTTAAGGCGTTGGCCGAGGGAGCCCGTGAGGGCGGGCTGGCGTTCTAGAGTCGCTACTCTGGCATTCGTCATGGCAACACGCGATCGATCAGTTTCGTCAACCGGGCTCGACCTGCAGGAGCGGGTCGTGGAGATAAACCGCGTCGCCAAGGTCGTCAAGGGCGGCCGGCGGTTCTCGTTCACGGCGCTCGTCGTCGTCGGCGATGAGAGGGAAATCGTAGGAATCGGCTACGGGAAGGCAAACGAGGTTCCCGTCGCGATCCAGAAGGGCGTGGAGCGGGCCAAGAAGAATCTTTATCGCGTGCCCCGGCACGGCTCGACGATCACCCATCAAGTCGAGGGCGTATTCGGCGCCGGCCGCGTACTGCTAAAGCCGGCCGCTCCGGGGACCGGCGTGATCGCCGGCGGTGGCGTCCGCGCCGTGCTCGAGCTGGCCGGGATCCACGACATCCTCTCCAAGAGCCTCGGGTCGCAGAATCCGATCAACCTCGTCAAGGCGACAATGGCGGGGCTCGAGTCTCTCCGGACGCCTGATGAGGTGGCCAAGATCCGCGGGCTGTCGGTCAACCAAGTCCTTGGGCTCACGTCTGAGCCCGCGTCCGGCGCCCCCGACGCCGAAGGGTCGAACGGCGATGAAGGGTCCACCACGCGAGGGGGCGCGGACCCAGACTCAGACGCGATCGAAGCTTCTGAACCCGCCGCGGAAGGCTCCGCATGAGCGAGCTGACGATCACTCAGCTTAAATCAAGCAATGGTGCCGACAAGCGCCAGCGGGATACGTTGCGCTCGATTGGGCTGCGGCGGATTGGGCATAGCGTGCGGCGGCCTGATTCTCCCCAGTTGCGCGGGATGATTCACAAGGTCAGGCACCTCGTCGAGGTTTCCGAAGATGGCTGAGACTGAAGAGCGGATCGGGCTTCACAACCTGAAGCCGGCGCCCGGGTCGCGCAGGGCGCGCAAGCGGGTCGGTCGGGGCGAGGGTTCGGGCACCGGCAAGACGTCGGGCCGCGGCCAGAAGGGCTGGGGCTCCCGATCGGGCGCCAAGCGCCGACCGAGGTTCGAAGGCGGCCAGAACCCGATCCATATGCGGATGCGCAAGCTGCGCGGCCCGACGATGAAGAAGTCGATGCCGTTCGAGCCGTTCCGGACCCACACCCAGCCGGTCAACCTGGCCGATCTCGAGGCCAGGTTCGAGTCCGGCGATGCCGTCACGCTCGACGCGATGAAGGCCAAGGGCCTCGCGACCCGCAAGGACATCCCCGTGAAGGTGCTCGCCCGCGGAGAGCTGACCAAGCCGCTGACCGTGCACGCGCACGGGTTCAGCAAGTCGGCCCGCGACCAGATCGAGGCCGCCGGCGGAACCTGCCAGCTGATCGCCGCGGAGCGCGCGCCGGAGGCATGAGCCGATGATCTCGACGATCCTCGGAGCATTCAGGGTCGGTGAGATCCGCAAGAAGATCCTGTTCACCGCGGGAATCCTCGCCCTCTATCGGTTGGGAACCCACATCCCGGCGCCGGGTGTCAACGCGAGCTCCATCCAGGCGATCAGTCAGCAGCTGAGCGGCAACGGGATCTTCGGCCTGCTCAACCTGTTCTCGGGCGGCGGGCTGGGCCGGATCGCGATCTTCGCGCTCGGAATCATGCCCTACATCACGGCCTCGATCATCCTCCAGCTGCTCCAGGTCGTGGTCCCGTCGCTGGAGAAGCTGTCGAAGGAAGGCGAGGTCGGCCAGACTCGGATCACCCAGTACACGCGCTACCTGACCGTCGGCCTCGCGTTCGCGCAGTCGATCGGCTACGTGTTCCTGTTCAAGAGCTTCCAGACACAGGCCGGCGTGACGCTGATCCCGAACTTCACGCTGGCCAAGGTATTCCTGATCGTGATCTCGCTGACCGCGGGGTGCGTGCTGCTGATGTGGATGGGCGAGCTGATCACCCAGCGCGGGATCGGCAACGGGATCTCGTTGCTGATCTTCGCCAGCATCGTCGCCCGGATCCCGAGCGGGGTCCACGCCTGGTGGACCAACCCGAACCAGGTGTTCAAGGTGATCATGCCGTTCATCGTGGTCGGCGTCGTCGCCGCGATCGTGTTCGTCCAGGAGGGCCAGCGGCGGATCCCGATCCAGTACGCCAAGCGCGTGATCGGTCGGCGGATGACCCAGGGCGGCCAGACCTACCTTCCTTTGCGAGTCAACATGGCCGGCGTGATCCCGGTCATCTTCGCCGCCAGCGTGATGGCGATCCCGCCGACGATCGGCCAGCTCGTCGGTCAGAACCGCAAGAACTTCGGGACCGACCTGGCGACCTTCTTCAGCCCGCAGGGCTGGCATTACGTGTTGGGCGAGAGCCTGCTGATCATCGTGTTCACCTACTTCTACACGGCGGTCACGTTCAACCCCGTCGACCAGGCCGACAACCTGAAGAAATACGGCGGGTTCATTCCCGGGGTTCGACCAGGTAGGCCCACGGCCGAGTTCCTCGACCGCATCCTGGCTCGCCTGACGTTCCCGGGAGCGTTGTTCCTGGCCGCGGTGGCCGCGCTGCCTACAGTGCTCATCAATCAGACCAGCGCCAACTTCTTCTTCGGCGGCACGTCGATCCTGATCGTGATCGGGGTCGCGCTCGACACGATGAAGCAGCTCGAGGCCCAGCTGATGATGCGCAACTACGAGGGCTTCTTGAAGTAGCTGTGGCCCCGGCGCGAGCCGGGGCGGTGGTTGCCTTTCACCGGGGTCGCCGCGCTCGATACAGTGAGCCCTCATGTCCGAGCTTGACTTGATTCTGTTTGGCCCGCCCGGCGCGGGGAAAGGCACGCAGGCCGAGCGCCTGCGAGGCGACTTCCAGCTGCCGTTCATCTCGACCGGAGAGATGCTGCGCACGAACGTAAAGGACGGGACCGATCTGGGCCGCAAGGCGCAGGAGTACATGGATGCCGGCGACCTCGTCCCAGACGGGCTGATCGTGGCGATGGTCGCGGATCGGCTGCAGCAGGACGACGCCCAGGATGGCTTCATCCTCGACGGGTTCCCGCGCACGATCGAACAGGCCGAGGCGCTCGAGAGGCAGCTCTCCGATCTCGGCCGTCGCGTGACGGCGGCGCTGCTGATCGACGTTCCCGACGAGGAGGTCATCCGCCGCCTCGCCGGCCGCCGCGTGTGCGTCAAATCAGGGCACAATTACCACGTCGAGTTCGACCCGCCGAAGCACGACGGGGTGTGCGACCAGGACGGATCGCGGCTGATCCAACGCGACGACGACCAGGACGACGTGATCCGTAACCGCCTGCGCGTGTACCACGAGAAGACGGCGCCGCTGATCGAGTACTACGACGAGCAGGGCCTAATGCGACGGATCGACGGCACTCGCCCGCCTGCCGAGGTCCACGACCACATCCGCGCCGTCATCGCCACGCTGCGGCTCGAGGAGAACGTCTAGTGAGGGACGCCGGGTGATCATCAAGAAGTCGCCGGAGGAGATCGAGCGGATGGCAGTTTCCGGAGCGATCCTCGTGAAGACGATGAACTTGCTGGCGGGGAAGATCCGACCGGGCGTCACCACCAAGGAACTCGACCAAGCCGCCGAGCGGTTCATCTTCTCCCAGGGGGCCGAGCCCGCGTTCAAGGGATACCGCGGCTTCCCGGGCTCGATCTGCACCTCCCCAAACTCGATGATCGTGCACGGGATCCCGGGCGCCTACAAGCTCGCCCGTGGCGACCTTATCTCGATCGACATCGGCGTGATCCATGACGGCTGGGTCGCGGACGCCGCGCGTACCTTTCCGGTTGGCCCGGTGACGCCGATCGCCCGCAAGCTGCTCGTGACGACCGAGGAGTCGCTGCTCGTTGCCGTCGATTACTGCCGAGCCGGGAACCGGCTGGGCGACGTCTCGCACGCGATCCAGGAGCACGTCGAGGCGGCCGGCCTGTCGATCGTGCGCACGCTGGTTGGACACGGGATCGGCAGGAGCATGCACGAGGATCCCCAGATCCCCAACTACGGCACGCCAGGAACGGGCGTGCCGCTCGAGGAGGGGATGGTGCTGGCGGTCGAGCCGATGGTCACTGCCGGCCGCCACGCCGTCCGGGTCGGCGACGACCACTGGGCGATCTACTCGCAGGACGGCTCGCTGGCCGCTCATTTTGAGTTCACGGTCGCGATAACCGCCGATGGGCCCCGCATCCTGACGCCGTGGCACGAGGCCGGCAACGGGCGCGCTGCAGCCTGAAAGCACCCTGCTAACATCCCCCGGTGCGCTCGTAGCACGTGTTTGTGCTGCGGGGCGTTTCTTCCGCGCGGTAGCGGCGGCCTGAAGCGGTCTCCAGAGCCGGGCTGAGGAACTACTGGAATCACTTACGACGAGAGTGAAGCGAGCGTGAAAGTCCGACCGTCGGTCAAACCGATGTGCGAAAAGTGCAAAATCATCCGCCGGCAAGGGCGGGTGCTCGTGATCTGCTCGAATCCGCGGCACAAGCAACGGCAAGGCTAGGGCGCTATGGCACGTATCTCGGGAGTCAACATTCCGCTCAACAAGCGCGTTGAGATTGGCCTGACCTACATCTACGGGATCGGCCGGTCGGCTTCCAACAAGCTGCTGTCCGACGTCGGCGTCGAGCCCGATCGCAAGGTCCGCGACCTAACCGAGGAGGAGGTCGTCAAGCTCCGCGACGCGATCGACCGCGAATACACGGTCGAGGGCGACCTACGCCGCGAGCGCTCCCAGGCTGTCAAGCGCCTACAGGAGATCGGCAGCTACCGCGGCCTGCGCCACCGCCGTGGCCTCCCCGTACGCGGGCAGAACACGAAGACCAACGCGCGCACGCGCAAGGGTCCCAAGCGGATGCAGATCGCCGGAAAGAAGAAGGCGACCAAGAAGTGAGCCCAGCACCGCGTAGGCCACAGCGCGGCCGCCGCCGGGTTCGCAAGAACATCCCGGTCGGGCAGGCCCACATCAAGACATCTTTCAACAACACGATCGTGTCGCTGACCGACCGTGAGGGCAATGTGATCGCCTGGGAGTCCGCCGGTGGCGCCGGTTTCAAGGGCTCGCGCAAGTCGACCCCGTTCGCCGCGCAGGTGACGGCGGACGCCGCCGCGCGCAAGGGCATCGAGCACGGGCTCCAAAAGGTCGAAGTGTTCGTGAAGGGCCCCGGCTCCGGTCGCGAGACCGCGATCCGCTCGCTTCAGGCCGCCGGACTCGAGGTCACGGGCGTCAAGGACGTCACCCCACAGGCCCACAACGGCTGTCGACCCAGAAAGCGCAGGCGCGTCTGATGGCCCGCGATACCGGACCACAGTGCAAGCAGTGCCGCCGCGAGGGGCAGAAGCTGTTCCTCAAGGGCGAGCGCTGCCTCACCGACAAGTGCGGCGTCGAGCGCCGCTCCTACCCACCCGGAGAGCATGGCCGCGGTCGCCAGAAGCAGAGCGAGTACCGCGTCCAGCTGCGCGAGAAGCAGAAGGCCCGCCGCTATTACGGCGTGCTCGAGAAGCAGTTCCGGATCTATTACGAGAAGGCCTCGCGCCAGCCCGGCATCACCGGCGAGAACCTGCTGCGGATGCTCGAGTGCCGTTTCGACAACGTGCTCGTACGACTCGGCTTTGCCGCTTCGCGCCGCCAGGCGCGCCAGTTGATCCTCCACGGGCATTGGACCGTCAACGGGCGCCGGGTGAACATCCCCAGCTATCAGCTGCGCGACAACGATGTGATCGCGATCCACCAGCGCTCGACGGCGACCCAGGTAATCCGGGACGCCACCGAGTTGACTGGGCAGGTCCCGGCCTGGCTGCAAGCCGACCACGACTCTCTCACGGCGAAGGTGCTGCGCAAGCCCGAGCGGCGGGAGATCGCCGCCCCGGTGGAAGAGCAGCTCATCGTCGAGCTTTACTCGAAGTAGAAACATGCTTTCCGCCGCGTTGCCTCGTGGCATCGCGCGGCGCTGACAGCCGCCTCGGCGGCGGTAGGAACCCACGACGTTAGGACCCCGATGCTTGACTTCCAAGTCCCCCGAATCTCCAGTGAGTCTGTTGACGACAACCGTGGCTCGTTCACGATCGAGCCGCTCGATCGGGGCTTCGGCTACACATTTGGCAACTCGCTGAGGCGCGTGTTGCTGTCTTCGCTGGCCGGCGCCGCCGTGACCAGCGTTCGGATCGAGGGCGTCGCCCACGAGTTCTCGACGATCCGCGGCGTCAAGGAAGACGTCACCGACATCGTCCTGAACCTCAAGGGCGTCGTCTGCCGGATGCACAGCGACGCGACTGAAATCGAGGCGCCGCTGGTGGTAACCGGCCCCGGCGAGATCACCGCCAAGGACATCGACCTCCCGTCCGGGGTCGAGATCCTCAACCCCGACGCCCATATCGCCACGCTCGAGAAGAAGACCAAGCTCGAGGTCTACCTGACGATCGGCCGCGGCCGGGGCTACCGGCCGGCGGAGGAGAACAAGTCCCCCGACCAGCCGATCGGCGTGATCCCGATCGACTCGATCTTCTCGCCGGTCCGTCGCGTTGCCTACAACGTCGAGCAGGCCCGCGTCGGACAGAAGACCGACTTCGACAAGCTCACGCTCGACATCGAGACGGACGGGTCGATCGACCCCCACGCGGCGCTGCGCGAAGCGGCGGAGATCCTGATCTCCCAGCTCGCGATCTTCACCGACGCGGACCGCGTCGTCGAGCTGCGCGAGACCGGCGTGCCCGGCGCGATCGAGACCGGTCTCGTCGGCGGGGGTCCGGCAGGGGCGCCGGCCCGCCAGCCGAACGCGATGGATGACATCCTGATCGAGGAGCTCGAGCTCGGCGTGCGGTCGTACAACTGTCTGAAGCGCGCGGGCATCCAGACGGTCGGCGACCTCGTCTCGAAGACGGAGAGCGAACTGAACGCGATTCCGAACTTCGGCAAGAAGTCGATCGACGAGGTAATCGAGACCCTGCACGCGCGGGGCCTCGGGCTCCGCAACGAGTAAGGTCTCAGGGCAATGCGCCATCAGCGCCAGCGATATCAACTAAGTCGCAGCGCCTCGCACCGCAAGGCGCTGCTGATGAATTTGAGCAAGGAAGTCATCGCGCACGAGCGGATCCAGACGACCGAGGCGAAGGCCAAGGCGGTCAAGCCCGAGGTCGAGAAGCTGATTACGCTCGCCAAGCGCGGCGACCTTCACGCCCGCCGGCAGGCTCTGTCGGCGCTCGGGCAGGACAAGTTCATGGTCTACAAGCTGTTCGAGGAGATCGCCCCGCGCTACTCCGAGCGGCCCGGCGGCTACACCCGGATCCTGAAGCTTGGCCCGCGGCGCTCTGATTCGACCGAGATGGTGCTGCTGGAGCTGGTCTGACCGCACGGTTGGACCTCGAATACGACGGGACCCGGTTCGCCGGTTGGGCGCGTCAGCCAGGCGCGCGGACGGTTCAGGAGGAGATCGAGCGGGCGCTCTGCGTCCTGCTCCGCGCCGATTCGGTCGCTCTGACGGTGGCCGGGCGCACCGACGCCGGCGTCCACGCATGGGGACAGGTGGCGAGCTACGCGGGTCCGGTGGTTCCCGTACGCGGCATGAACGCGTTGCTCCCAAAGGACGTCGCCGTGGTCTCATGCGCAGAGGCCGCGGACGACTTCGATGCGCGTCGGGATGCGACCTCGCGGGCCTACTGCTACCGGGTGCTGACTCGGGAGGCGCGCAGTGCGCTCGAGCGCGGCAGGGTCCTCCACTGGCCCCACCGTCTCGACTTCGAGGCGCTCACCGGGTGCGCCGCCGCCCTGGTCGGTACGCACGACTTCACCGCGTTCACGCCGACCGAGACCGAGCACGTGCGCTTCTCGCGCGATGTGTTCGCGGCCTATTGGCAGCGGTCGGGGGACGTGCTCGAGTTCTGGATCGAGGCGGATGCGTTCATGCGCAACATGAACCGCGTCCTGGTCGGCACGATGCTGGAGGTCGCTTCGGGGCGCCGGTCGGTCGCCTCGTTTGCCTCGTTGCTGGATGGTCGGCCGAGGCCCGAGGCGGGCCCGACGGCGCCACCGGACGGGCTGTATCTTGCCCGCGTGGGGTATGGCGGGGTGCGTGTACTCCCCGCTACAGGCGGTGGATGAGCCTCAGGCCGACCCGCTCACCGTGTGGCTCGAGCTTGCCCGCCCCCGGGGTCTGGCTGCCCACGACGAGCGGTGGTCTCGCCCCTGGCGCGGTCCTGACCCGGCCCCGTGAACAGCGTGAGCTCCGAAGCTGCCTGGTGGCCGCCCTCAACGAGCGCCCGCGCACGTTCGGCACGTGGCAGGCGATGCTGGCACCACCGACGGTGAACAGTGACACGCTCCCGTCGACGTTGCCCGTGGCCAGCAGCTGACCGTCGGGGCTGAAGGCGATCGATTCCGAGATCGTATTTGTTCCGGACGAGAACGCCGTTCCCGATGGCTCGACGGCCGCCGGGGCTATTGAGGCGAGGGCCACTCCACTCGAACCGGTGCCCGCGTGGCCGATCGTGGCCGCGAGCAGCTGTCCGTTTGGGCTGAACGCCTTTGCCGTAGGGGTGAATCCGAGGTCGTCGATCGGCAGGAAGGGCGATCCGGAAAGCGCCGCTGGAGAGCTCGGAGGATCGATTGCCAGGACCTCCGCGCCGTCGGCGGAGGCGCCGAGCAACTGGCCGTCCGGGGTGAACGCGGCCGTCGACCAGCTGGTCTGGTTGCCGAACGGTGCGCCGGCACCCGGGGTCAGCGACTCGGTCGATGGATCGACCGAGAACACCCACACGGCGCCAGGCCACGCCGCCGCAAGTTGGGTGGCGCCGGTGTTGAACGCGATCGAGCTCGCCGCTCCGCTCGCGGCGGCCGCGAACGGCGACCCGGGTACCGGCGTGAGCGCGCCGGTGGCCTGATCGACCGAGAAGACGGAAACGCCGCCCCCGGTCGTGCCCGCGGCGAGCCGGGTTCCATCCGGGCTGAAGGCGAGCGCGCTCGGGTCCCGGCCGTTTCCGACGGCGAACGGAGAGCCGGGAACGGGGGTGATCGTACCGGTGGAGCCGTCCACGGACCATTCGGCGATCTGCCCTCCGCGGAACCCGACCGCGAGCAGATCGGCCACGGGGCTGAACGCGACCGAGACGGCCAGCGGACGGGAGGGCGGCGCCTCGGACGGTGGCAGCAGCTTGAACCGCGTGACCACTCCGCCGGTGTAGCGGATCGAGAAGAGCGCGACCTGCCCATCCTCTTCGACGCCCGCCAGCAGCCGGTCGTCCGGGCTGATCGCGACGGCGTCGATATCGGACAGTTGAGTCGACGACAGCGGCGAGCCCTGGACACGGGTCACGGGAAGGCTCGGAGCGATCGCCGGTTGCCAGCCGACGCCGGCGGCGCCGCCGTTGTCCTGGACGCCGGAGTCGCCGCTGAACGAGGTGTTCGCGACCACGAGCTTGCGCTCGACGAGCCGGCCCTTGAGGTTGACGAGCACCAGTGCGACCTGGGTCCCGTTCTGCGAGAGCACGTTGTAGCTCGTCAGAAACGCGATCTCGTTGCCGTCCGGCGAGTACGTCGGGGCGTATGCCGGGGTCTTCGTCACGCGGTGCAGGTGGCGGCCGCCCGAGCCGATCGTGTACAGGGTTCCGCCCCGCACGAAGGCGATCTGGTGGCTGCCCGGCGCGCAGCTGGGGGAGCCGCCGCCGAGCCGGGTCAGCTGCCGAACGGGGCCGCTCGACGGGTGCAGGAGGTAGATGTTGCCGCTGCGGACGAACGCGATCGTGCCGTTCGGGCAGGGCGCCGGCTCAGATCCGCCGTTGCTCGTCAGCTGGAACAGGCCTCCGCCGTCGGTGGCGACCGTGTAGAGGTTCGGCGTCGCGTCCTCCGACGTGCGGCCGTCGAACACGATCGCATCCCCCGAGGGCAGGAATGACGGGTGCTCGTCGTCGGCGGTCTGGCGAGGCAGGATCTGGGGGTCCGATCCGTCGCTGTTCACGATCTCCAGCTGGCCCCGATTGCCCTGATCGTTCGCCGCGTTGGTCGGCACCAGCCGGCTGAAGACGACGCTCCGGCCGTCCGGGGAGTAGCTCGGGGCGCCGAACTCGCACGGGAGCGGCGCGCTCGCACCGTCGCACACGGCGAGCGTACGCGTGCGGGTCTCGACCGTGTCGCTCGCCTGCGGACCGGGGGGCCCGCCACCGTTGTCGGTGCTCGCGAACGATTCCCAGGCGAGTTCGCCGTTCTTCCCCTTGTACGCGGCCGAAGCGGGGGAGGCCGGCAGGGCGATCGCCAGGGGCAGGACGATCGTGAGGAGAAGGAGGAGGTGGCGGCGCATTGTGACCCACAACGCCGCCGCCGAGGGAGAGTTGCGGGTTTGCGGCGCATGAGCGCCAGCTGGCGTCAGCGTCCGAACCATCACTAGCATCAACGGTAATGCGTGTCCTGCTGACGAACGACGATGGGATCGAGGCGGCGGGCCTGCAGGCGCTCCGCCAGGCGCTGCTTGCGCTTCCGGGGGTCGAGCTTGCGGTGATCGCACCTGATGGCAACCGCTCGGCGATGGCGCGGTCGATCACGACTCGGCGGCCGCTGTGGGTGCAGGAGGTCGATTTCGGTGACGGCACCGTGGGGTACGCCACCGACGGCACGCCGGTCGACTGTGTGCGGCTGGCGCGGCTCGGCCTGATCGAGGGGTTCAAGGCGGAGCTGGTTGTAGCCGGGATCAATCACGGTTCGAACCTCGGCGACGACATCACCTACTCGGGGACGGTGGCGGCGGCGCTGGAGGCGATCGTGCTCGGACTGCCGGGGATCGCGGTCTCGCAGCAGTCGAGCTCGCTGGAGCTCGATTTCCGCGCCGGTGCCGGATTCGAGTTCGCGGTCGCGGCCTCGTTCACCGCCCGCCTGGTCGCCGAGCTCGAGAACGTGCCGCTGCCGGGCGGGACGCTGCTCAACATCAACGTGCCCGGCGGCGAGCCCGATGGCGTTGCGGTCGCGGCGCTCGGAAAGCGCGTCTACCGGGACGAGCTGGCGCTCGTTGACGAGGCGACGGGTGGCCGGCGCCTGTACCGGATCTACGGGGACGCGAGCTACGAGCGCGATGAGACCGGCACCGACCTGGCGGCGGTCGCCCAGGGCAAGATCGCGGTGACCCCGATCCACTTCGATCTCACCGACCGGGAGGGGCTCTCGGCGCTTCAGCGTTACGACCTGGCGCGGCTGATCGCGCCCGCGACGACCGAGGTGGAGCGGTGAGCGTGGCGAGGGGAGTCCGGCGCGGCGGGGGTGGAGGGGTGAGCGCGGCGAACGAGGTGGTGCGGTGAGTGCGGCGAACCGCGCTGCGGCGGCTGCTTCCGAGGCGGATCTGGCCGAGCGGGCGGCCGAGCTCCGCAAGATCCTCGACCACCACGGTTACCGCTACTACGTCCTCGACGATCCCGAGATCGGGGATGACCAGTACGACGAGCTGATCGACGAGCTGCGGGCGATCGAGGCCGACCATCCCGAGCTGGTCACGCCAGACTCGCCGACGCAGCGGACGGGTGGCGAGCCGGTCTCCGAGCTCGAGAAGGTCCGCCATCCGCTGCCGATGCTGTCGCTGGCGAACGCCCGGAGCGCTGAGGAGCTCCGGGCGTGGATCGCGCGGATGCGCAACCACCTGGCGCGCGAGGGGATCGAGGATCCGGAGTTCGAGTACGTGGTCGAGCCGAAGATCGACGGCCTGGCGATCTCGCTGCTTTACCGCAACGGCGAGTTCGAGCGCGGGGCAACGCGCGGGAACGGTGAGATCGGCGAGGACGTCACGCACAACCTGCGGACGATCCAGTCGATTCCGATGCGCCTCGACGACCCAGACCCCCCGGAGCTCGTCGAGGTGCGGGGCGAGGTCTACATGTCGCTGCCCGACTTCGCCAAGCTGAACGAGCGGCGCGCCGAGGCCGGGCTGTCGACGTTCATGAACCCTCGGAACTCGGCGGCGGGGACGATCCGCCAGCTCGACCCCAAGCTGTCCGCCGACCGGCCGCTGTCGTTCTGGGCGTACGCGATCGGCGCCACCGAGGGGATCACGTTCGCCGCCCACTGGGACGCTCTGCAGTGGCTCAAGGAGCGCCGTTTTCCGGTGCATCCTGACGTGGCGCGATTGACCTCAGAGGAGGACGTGGTCGCCCGATGCCGGGAGTGGGAGGAGCGGCGGGGATCGCTCGAGTTCGAGATCGACGGCGCCGTCGTCAAGGTCAACGAGGTCGAGCTCCAGCGCCGGCTCGGAGTGGTAGGGCGCGAGCCCCGGTGGGCGATAGCGTGGAAGTTCCCGCCGACGACCGCGGTCACGAAGCTAAAGCAGATCGGCTGGAATCCCGGGAAGTTCGGAGATCTGCACCCGTATGCGATGCTCGAGCCGGTTCACGTCGGCGGGGTGACGATCAAGCTCGCGACCCTTCACAACGAGGAGGACCTCGCCCGCAAGGACCTCCGCGAGGGCGAGGAGGTGATCGTGCTGCGAGCCGGCGACGTGATCCCGCAGGTGCTCTCGCCGGCGCCGCACGTCGCCGAACGGGTTGACCGGCCGAAGGCGCCGAAGCCACCGAAGGAGTGCCCGATCTGCCACACCCCGACCGTCAAGGCGGAGGGGTCGGTGTTCACCCGCTGTCCCAATCGCGACTGTCCCGGCCGACGCTGGCAGTTGCTCAAGCATTTCGTCGGGGCGATGGACATCGACGGGCTGGGGGAGAAGCAGGTCAGCCTGTTCATGGACCTCGGGTGGGTGCGGACCGCCGCCGACTTCTACCGGCTCGAGCCCGACCAGATCGCCGGGCAGACCGGCTTCGGCCAGGTCTCCGCCGAGAAGCTGGTGCACGCAATCGAAGCGTCCAAGCGTCAGCCGTTCGGCCGCCTCCTGTTCGCACTGGGGATCGAGGAGGTCGGATACGTCACCGGCCGCAACGTGGCCCAGCAGTTCCGGACGATCGATGCGTTGCTGGCGGCGAGCCCCGAGCAGATCGAGGAGACCCAGGGCGTGGGGCCAAAGATGGCGCAGACGATCCATGACCAGCTCGCCGATCCGGCGATGCGCGAACTGATCGAGGACCTCAAGGAGCAGGGCTTGCGGTTCGAGGAGGAGGGCCCGCCCCCCGGACAGGGGCCACTCGCCGGCAAGTCGCTGGTGCTGACGGGGACGCTGCCGACGCTGACGCGCGAGGAGGCGACCGAGATGATCATCGCCGCGGGGGGGAAGGTGACCGGATCGGTCTCGCGCAAGACCGGCTACTTGGTCGCCGGCGAGAGCCCGGGGTCGAAGCTCGCCAACGCCGAGCGGCTGGGCGTTCCGGTGCTCGACGAGGACGGCCTGCGCGCGCTGCTGGGCTAGGGCGGTGGCGGGCGAGGATCGAGCTCAGCCGTCGTACTTGGCCAGCGCCACCGCCATGTTCGCCTCGACCTCGTGGCCGTAGTCCGGGTTGGCCTGGCTGTTCAGGAGGAACGCGAAGACGAGCTTGTGGCCATCGCGGGCGGTGCAGTAGCCGGCGAGGTTGGCGACGTCGTGCAGCGTCCCGGTCTTGCCGATGCAGTTGCGCTGGGCGACCGTCCCCTGCATCTCGTCCTGGAGGGTGCCGGTCTCGCCCCCGATCGCTAACGAGTCGGTGAAGTTCGAGTTGCCCGCCATCTGCTCGAGCATGGTGACGACCTGGCGTGGGCTGGTCAGATCAGAGCGCGAGAGGCCGGAGCCGTCGTTCAGCTGGGGGTGGACATCGAAGGTGGCGAGCTCCGACCGGACCACGGCGGCGCCAGCCGCGGTGGTGCCTGCGCCACCGAAGCTGGCGCCCAGCCCCTTCAGCAGCATCTCGGCGAAGAAGTTGTCCGAGGGCGTATTCGTGAGCTTGACGAGATAGGAGATCTTCGGCGAGTGGACGACCGCCATCTGCTGTGCAGAGGCCGGCGCGACCCCCGCGTACACGTGGGTCTGCCGCGGGACCTTGACCCCTGCCCCCTTCAGCGCGCTGACGAACTGCTGGGTGGCGAACAGGGCGGGCCGGCGCTGGAACGCGGTCCCGGCCGGGTTGGCGAGGCCGCGGTTGTAGACCAGCGCGCTCAGCTCGCCCTCGATCCAGCTCGAGGCCTGGTAGCCGTATGGCGGGGTGCCGCGCAGCGAGTCGAAGTAGGACTCATCCCCGACGATGCGGCCGCTGATCGACGTGATACCGGTCGCCCGGACCAGGTTTGCGACCAGCTGCTGCATCGTCGCCCCGGTCCCGTACGCGGTGTGGTCGAAGCTCCTGGATCCGAACGTCGGATCGCCGCCGCCCTTCAGGTAGAGCGTGCCGTGGAAGCCGCCGCCGAGGTCGAACGTGCCGACGCCCAGTACCCGAGTCGCCAACCGCGTGTTGGGCCCGAAGCGCAGGAGCGCCGCAGAGGTCGTGTAGACCTTCTCGACCGACGCGGGCAACCGCGGCACCGCGGGTGCCCACGAGAACAGCGTCTGCCCCGTGGTCATATCGACGACCTCGGCCCCGTCGCGCCCGCCGGCGGCTCTAAGGCCGCTCCGCATCGCTCTGCTCAGGGATCGCTGGGCTGGGGCGGTCGACTGCGCGCTCGCCTCCGCCACGGCGCCGAACAATGCCCCTGTTGCGGCCAGAGCCGCCACAAAGCCTCGCATCTGGGGATATCTAACCGCTTACAGCGGGGAATGTTGCGGTTGCACGAGGGTCTGCAGCCGTACAATCGGCCTGCTGATGGGGAAGGTTGTCAAGCTTGACACCGCTGCGACGGACCGCACTGGCGCCGGATCGCGCCGCCGAGCGGCTCGTCGCCGGTCGCGGTCGGCGCTCGTGCTCGGCGGCGGTGGCTTCACCGGCGGGGTCTATGAGATCGGAGCGTTGCGGGCGCTGGATCTGCTCTCGGTGAACCGGACCGTCAACCAGTTCGACGTCTACGTGGGCACGAGCGCCGGGTCATTCGTCGCCGCGGCCGTCGCCAACGGCGTGACACCCGAGGAGATGATGCGGGTGATCGTCCAGCAGGTGCCGAGCCCGTTCCCCGATGCGCGGATCAGCTCGTTGCTGAAGCCCAACTACTCGGAGTTCGTCACCAGAGGGCTGCTGCTGCCCCTGCGGGTCGCGCGTCTGGTGCGGACCCTGATTCGGGACTTCGGTCAAGTATCTGCCGTCGACTTGGCGATCGGCCTGGCGGAGGCGCTGCCGTCCGGGCTGTACTCGAGCGAGGGCATCGAGCGCTACGTCCGGACGATCCTGTCCGACCCTGACCGCACCGACGACTTCCGGCTGCTGTCGAACGAGCTGTACCTGGCGGCCACCGACCTCGACACCTGCGAAAGGATCGTGTTCGGCGCCGAGGGGTGGGACGACGTTCCGATCTCGACCGCGGTCAGAGCCTCGACGGCGCTGCCGATGATCTACAAGCCGGTCAAGGTCAAGGACCGCGAGCTGATCGACGGCGGCATCCTGTCGACGACGAACCTCGACATCGCGGTCGAGGCCGGGGCCAAGTTCATCGTGGTCGTCAATCCGCTCGTCCCCTACGTGAACGATTTCGACAAGCAGCTCCCTTCGGTCACAGGGTCGCGCGCCCGCCGCGTGTCCGACATGGGTTTCCCTCAGATCGGCTACCAGACGTTCAAGCTCCTGGCCTACCAGCGGCTACACGAGATGGCGCGTAACTGGGAGGAGCGCTATCCAGGCGTCGACATCATCCTGATCGAGCCCGAGCCCGACGACGAGCTGATGTTCCAGACGAGCGTCATGAACTACAGCTCACGGGTCGACATCGCCCGCCACGGCTTCCAGTCGGTGACGCTCAAGCTGGCGCAGGACTACCCGCGCTTCAAGCGGATATGTGCCCGTCACGGGATCGAGATCTCGGCGACGCGGGTCCGGAAGGTGGTCAAGCACTTCGAGGCCGAGCGCGAGAAAACGCGGGCGTGGCGCAAGATCCTCGAGCAGACGACGTCGACCCTGCTGCGGCAGTCGGCAGAAAGCTAGGGCACGAGAGCCCGACCGGGCTGCCGCGCCGCCCGCCAGCCGCAGACCAAACCAGGCCCGGCGTAGCCGGGCCGCTAAGAAACTGCCCTCCTACGCGCTAGCAGCCTGAGGCTGCTGGATCGAGCCGGAGTACTCGCGGAGGCTCGAGAGGAAGAGGGTTTTGTCGATCTTGCCGTTGAAGATCGGGACGCCCAATTCGAGGCACTTGACGATTACGTCACGACGCTCCAGACCGGATTCTCTCGCTAGCTCGCTGGGCGTCAGGTGATTGGCCATCGGTCCTGTTCCTCCTTAGCCGTTCTCTACATGATCACAAGTATGCCGTTTGGATCGGATGCTCTCAACCGAACATGCGCTTAGTGCGGGCTGTAAATGGGAAATAGGGTGCTAAACGTCCCTCGAATAAACGCTACGGTTCAGTTGAGGAACCGGTAGGGAGCTCCCGCACCTTGGTAGACGGTCGCTGGTCATGTCCGCACTGAGCACGAGTCAATTCGCCCCGACGTGCGCCGACGGCGAGCTGGTGGCTGCCGTCCGGCGAGGCAGCGACAGGGCGTTCGAGGAGCTGTATTCGCGCTACCGCGACCGGATCGGCGCCTACATCGTCGGCCTGGTCCGCGACCACGCCCGTGCCGAGGACATCGGCCAGGAGGTCTTCATCTCGGCGCTACGCCGGCTCCGTGAGACCGACCGCCCGATCGCGTTCAAGGCGTGGATCTACGAGATCGCCAAGAACGCCTGCACCGACGAGTTCCGCCGCACTCGCCGTGCCCGCGAGGTGCCACTCCAGCCCCAGGACGACGACTCCGACGAGGAGAGCCGCCTCCCCTCGACGGGGCCGACTCCCGACGCCGCCGTCGAGAACAAGCAGGCGCTCGACGACCTCCGCGGCGCCTTCCACGGCCTGTCCGAGAGCCACCACAGGATCATCGTCATGCGCGAGTTCGAGGGGCTCTCCTACACCCAGATCGGCGAACGGCTGGGCATGTCGCGCCCGGTTGTCGAGAGCACCCTGTTCCGTGCCCGCCGCCGGCTCAGCAAGGAGTACGACGAGCTCGTCAGCGGCAGGCGCTGCGAGCACGTCCATATCCTGATCGGAACCGGCGAGCCGAAGTCGCTGCTGAAGCTCGGCCTGCGCGAACGCCGTCAGCTGGCCCGCCATCTCTCCCACTGCCAACCCTGCCGTCGCGAGGCCCGCCTCGCCGGCGTCGACGATTCCCTATTCCACGCCCCCGGGATCGCGGGCAAGATCGCGGCGCTGCTTCCGATCCCGTGGTTGCGGTGGCGGCGGGGGGGCGGCCACCGCCACGCCACGGGTCGCGACCAGGGCCACTCGGCCGCGCTGCTCCAGCCGCTTCAGACCCTCGCGCGGTTCGGCGACCTAGTCGATCCTTCGTCCGTGATCGGTCGCGCGGTAGCCGGGGCGGCGGCTGTGGCGGCGGCGCTCGCGGGTCTGGGCGGGGGCGTCGTGGTCGCCGTGGCCCACCACGCACAGGCGCCACCGCGAGTCGCGCCGGCCATTCGGTCGCGCGCCGCCACATCCGCGCGGGCGCCGGGGCGGAGCTCGTCCGCACAGGCGCGAGCCGCCACCCAACCGATCGCTGCGGCTCGGCCGCGATCGCATGCGCACCCCGCCGGCGCTGGGCAAGCCGGGTCGGGCCGGGGCGCCACCGGCACGAGCGCGACCCCGGCCGGCGCCTCAGGGCCGACGGGATCGGCGTCGCACGGTACGGCTCCGGCTAAGCACAGCCTGCTCGGCATCTCCGTTCCTCACGGCAGCTCGAAGCCGGCTGGTTCGGTGGTCCAGAAGGTCACGAAGCCGCTCTCAGGCGTGGTGAAGAAGGTCAGTCAGCCGGTGGCCGGCGTGGTCCAGAAGGTGAGTCAGCCGGTGGCCGGCGTGGTGCAGAAGGTGAGTCAGCCTGTGTCCGGCGTCGTCCAGAAGGTCACTCAACCCGTTGCCGGCGTCGTCAAGAAGGTGACGAGCACGCCGCCGGTCTCACAGCTCCCTCAGAAGGTCAGCGTGCCGGGAGTCGGGAGTGTGACCGTGCCTAAACTCTCGGTCCCAAGCCCGAGCAAGCTCCTGAGTCCGTGAGCTTCTCTCGCCCGGCACCAGGGCGGGATCGTGCGATACTGGGCGAATCGGGGCGTGGCGCAGCCTGGTAGCGCGCACCGTTCGGGTCGGTGAGGTCCCCGGTTCAAATCCGGGCGCCCCGATTTTATTTGTGCCTATTCGCAAGGATTTTGTGGGGCGGAGAGCGGCCGCGGATCAAGGGCATGGATGCTACGTATTGGGGCGAGGGGCCGCGATCCCTTCGATTTCTCGCAGACGAAGTACCTGCACCTAAACGGATTCGTGGCCGTCGACCGTGTGGGCGTGGTCCAGGTGCTCCTAAGCAGCCTGTTTTCTAGCGACTGAGAACCGCGCATGCGCTCACGCCGGGCGCACCGTACACCTGCGTGAAGCCGACGCGGCGCGGCCCCGGCGCCTGTCGCTGGGCCGCCTCGCCGCGCAGCTGCAGGGCGACCTCGTGCACCTGGCGCAGCCCGGATGCGCCGATCGGCTCTCCGTTCGCGAGGCAGCCCCCGTCGGTGTTGATCGGAAGGCGGCCCTCGATCTCGGTCGCACCGTTCTGGATCAGCGTCTCCTGCTCACCGTGCTGGCACAGGCCCGTCTCCGCCAGATGCATGACCTCCGCGCCCGATTCGGTGTCCTGGAGCTGGGCGATGTCGACATCCTCGGGGCCGATCCCGGCCTGCTCGAACGCGGCCGCCGCCGCCTCGGCGGTCGGGGATGGCGCTGATTCGATCGGGATCGAGGGACTGAAGACTTCGAAGGAACCGAAGCGGCGGGTGCGGAATGCCACCGAGCGAAGGTAGACGGGCGCGGACGAGGCACGCAGCCGCTCACCACGCGCCAGCACGAGCGCGACCGCGCCCTCACCCGGCGAGCAGAACATGTACTGCGTGAGCGGGTGATTGACCATGCGGGAGGAGAGGATCTCCTCCTCGGACAGCGGCGTGCGTCGCCAGGCGTTCGGGTTCGCCGAGCCGTTGCGAAACGCTTTCGAGGCCACCTTCGCCAGCGTCGAAACGCTGATCCCGTGCTCGCTCATGTAGCGCTGGATCTTCATCGCGAAGAACTGAGTTGTCAGCATGAGCCCCGTCTCTCCATACCAGGAGCCGAGCCCCCAGTCCTCCGGCAGCGGATTGAACGCTCCCGGCGGGTGCTTGTCGAAGCCGAGCACCAGCGCCAGATCGGCTGAGCCCGAGGACAGCATCGCGTGCGCTGTCGTCAGCGCTGATCCCCCGGTGGCGCAGCCGTTCTTGACGTTGATGAACGGGATTCCCGTCAGACCGAGCGCCGCGACCGTGGTGTCGGCGTTACCGGCCGCGTCAGATCCTCCGGCAGCGAAGTCGATCTCCTCCCAGCGAACGCCCGCGTCGGCCAGCGCGGCGCGCGCCGCGATCGCCGCCATCTGCAGGCCCGACACTCCAGGGTGACGGCCGAACGGATGGATCCCGATGCCCACGATTCCGACGTCGTCCGAGGCCGTCATTGCCAGGTCTCCTCGATCGGCTCGAACGCATACGTGGCGACGCCGTCGTGTGCCTCACCGGGTGCGGGAATCAGCGTCAGCTCCATCGGCATCCCGATTCGGAGCTTTTCGGGATCGGCGACGGTCAGGCGAGCCTCGACTCGCACCTCCCCCGGAAGCTCTATGTAGCCGACCCCGAATGGCTCGAACGCGTCGGGATCGTCGACCGCATACGGCGGGGACTTGGGTGCAAAGCACTGGACGGTCCACGACCAGAGCGTTCCGCGCCGCGCCAGCAGCCGCTCGCGCACGTGAAGCGACGTGCAGCGTGGACAGGACGATTGCGCCGGGAACGTGACGACGCCGCACTGCTCGCAGCTCGATCCGATCAGCCGGACCTCGCCGCCGGCGTCCACGAACAGTCCCTCGGCCACCGGCGTAGGCAGTCGCTTAGCGCCGGTCAGGCTCATGCCGCGAGCTGCGCCGCCTCCGGCGCGACCCCCACCATCGCGACGATACGGGCGATATAGAACTCGGCGGCCCGGTGCAGCGCCACGGCGCCGTTCGGCCGGTACCAGTGCCAGATGCTGTTGTAGAGGCCCAGAATCGCCCGGGTCAGCAGCCGCGGATCCCCCTCGGGAATCGCCCCGTTCTCCATCGCCCGCGCTAGGAATGTCGCCCAGGCGAACTCGAGATCACGGATTCGCTCTCGGACCGCGTGACGGGCCTGCTCCTCCCGGGGAGACTCGCGTTGGCTGGCGAGCAGGCCCTGCTCAGCCACCAGGACGCGGTTGCGCTGGATATCTCGCTCGCTCAGCCGGAAGCAGTCAGCGAGGATCGCGACCAGCGCCGCCACGTGCATGGGCTGCTCCTGGGCGATCCGCTCGAAGCTCGAGTGAAAGCTCTCGATCGCCTCCTCCATGATCACGAACAGGCAGTGCTGCTTGGACTCGAAGTAGTGGTAGAGGGCCGTCGGGCCGACGCCCACGTCCGCGGCGATATCCGCCCACTTCGTGTCCTCGTACCCGTCCCGCCCGAACCTTTCGGTAGCGGCGTGAAGGATCTCGGCACGCTTGGTGCCTTCGTGAGGCCTTTCTGCCTTCCTACCTTGTTGAGCCGAACTCATCTCAGGTATCATACCAGACGCGCGCACGATCTGGTCCCCTTAGGGGTCGGACATGCGCCTATTTTGCACGCACGTAATATTGAAACAAGTTCATGTTGGTCCGATGGTATGTCGGTCACCATGATGACGCCTGGCCGAGGCCACCCGAATGAGAGCAATCCGTCTGCAGCAGTGGAACAGCGAGCCGGACCTCGTCGAGATCCCGACACCGACTCCGGGACCCGGCGAGGTGCTGCTGAGGGTCGACGCCGCGGGCCTCTGCCACAGCGACCTCCACATGATGGAGTGGCCAGAGGAGGTCGTCCCGTACCGGCTCCCCTTCACCCTCGGGCACGAGACCGCCGGCACTGTCGCGGCGCTTGGAGCCGGCGTGAGAGGAGTATCGGAGGGAGACCGCGTGCTCGTCTACTCGCGGTGGGGATGTGGCTCGTGCTGGTCCTGCCGGCAGGGCCTCGAGAACCGCTGCGAGCGCCCAGCCCGCGAGTTCGGCGGCGGCGTGGGATGCGACGGCGGCCTGGCGGAGTACATGCTGGTGCCGGCGGTCCGCTACCTGGTCGCGATCGACGACTTGGACCCGGTCACGGCGGCGCCGCTCAGCGACGCGGCGCTGACGCCCTACCACGCGCTCAAGCGTTGCTCGCACCAGCTGCGGCCGGGGGTTACGGTGGCGGTGATCGGCGTCGGGGGTCTCGGACACATGGCGATCCAGCTGCTGCGCGCTCTGTGCACGGTCCGAGTCGTCGCCGTGGACACGCGGGACGATGCGCTCGAGCTGGCTCGCAGCGCCGGGGCCGATGTAACTGTCTCAGCGACTGGGCTGATACCCGCACAGCTGCGGGGCGAGATCGGCGTCCGCGGCGCCTCGGTCGTGCTCGATTGCGTCGCTTCCGACGCGACTCTCGACCTGGCCGCGGGCGCCGTGTCGATTGGCGGGGACATCTGCTACGTCGGGCGGGGCGGCGGCTCACTCGGAGTGAATCCAGGTCGGCTGCCGTTCGAGTGCTCCGTGATGCTGCCCAGCTGGGGCACCCTTCCCGAGCTGATCGAGGTGGTCGGGCTGGCACGGTCCGGTGCGATCCACGTCGAGGTCGAAACGGTGACCCTCGACCAGGCGATCGCCACTTACCGGCGGCTGCGGCGCGGGGAGGTCCGGGGGCGCGCCGTCGCGGTGCCCGTGATGGGCGGGCCACCTGCCGTAACCTAAGGTGATCTCAGTTTAGGCATGTCGGCGTGCGATACGACGCCCGGTCTACTTGACAATCATCGCCGACGACCCTATTCTGAACCGAAGTAAGCTCAACTAGATCACTTACCCGGGGATTCGCGACTCGCTGGGCGAGGAGAGGTGACGGTACCCGGACGACGTCGAAGAAGGAGAGACCCACACGGCCATGAGTGTGCTGACTGATCCCACCACCTATCCGATCTCGTCCAGCGCGACCCGGCAGCTGGAGCGTCCGCTGTTCGGCCACGTGATCGACGGAGAGGTCGTTCCCTCTGGGGACGGCGCCACCATGCCCGTGGTCGACCCCGCCACCGGCGAGCCGGTTGCGGCGGCGGCGTCCGGCTCTGCCGCCGACGTCGAGCGGGCCGTCCGGTCGGCTCGCGAGGCATTCGACGATGGTCGATGGCGGTACCTGGCGCCGCTCGAGCAGGAGCGCCGCTTGCGCAGGCTCGCGGGGCTGCTCGCCGATCACGCGGACGAGCTCGCGGACCTCGACGTGATCGATTCCGGCCTGCTGCGTATGTACGCCGGGTTCATCGCCCAGTTCGCGGTCGATGGGATCGATTACTACTCGGGCTGGCCGAGCAAGCTGCACGGGACGGTCCCGGCCGTCCCGCACGAGTTCGTCGTGCGCCAGGTTAGGGAGCCGGTCGGCGTCGTCGGATCCGTGGTCCCGTGGAATGGCCCGACGGCGGCCGCCGCCTTCGGCGTATTCCCGCTGTGCGCCGGCAACAGCGTCGTGCTCAAGCCGGCTGAGCAGACGCCGATGACGGCCGTGGTCGTCGCCGAGCTCGCACTCGAGGCGGGGATCCCGCCGGGCGTGTTCAACGTCGTCCAGGGCACGGGCGAGACCGTCGGGGCGGCGCTCGTCGCTCACCCCGAGGTGGACGTGATCTCCTTCACCGGTTCGGTTGACACCGGCCGGGCGATCCAGGCGTCGGCGGCGGCCCGCGTCAAGCGGGTCTGCCTCGAGCTCGGCGGAAAGAGCCCCTCGATCATCTTCGAAGACGCCGACCTCGATGCGGCAGCGCCCGCCGTGATGATGGGCGTATGGGGCGCGTCGGGCCAGGTGTGTACGTGCAACACGCGCGTCCTGGCCCATGAGAGCGTCCACGACGAGCTGCTCGAGCGCGTCGTCGACGGCTCGCGCGGCCTGCGCATCGGCGGCGGCTTCGAGCCGGGCGTGGACATGGGCCCGGTGGTGTCGGCGGCTCAGCTCGAGCGCATTCAGCGCTACGTTCGGATCGGACGCGAGGAGGGAGCGGAGCTAGCACTCGGCGGCGAGCGACACGGCGACCGGGGCTACTTCCACCAGCCGACGATCTTCACCTCGGTGCGCAACGACATGAGAATCGCTCAGGAGGAGATCTTCGGCCCGGTCATGTCGATCCTGAAGTTCTCATCCGAGGAGGAGGCCTACCGGATCGCCAACGACGTCGAGTACGGATTGGCCGCCGGCGTCTGGACCAACGACCTCAACGTCGCACACCGAGCGAGTCGTGCGCTGCGAGTGGGAACCGTGTGGGTGAACACCTACCAGATGGTCTACCCGTCGGTCTCCTACGGCGGGGTCAAGCAGTCCGGACACGGCCGCAACCTCGGCGAGGCATCGCTCGATGACTTCACCCAGCTCAAGAGCGTTTGGACCAAGGTCGGCTGACGCCGGCATCACCACAACGAGACACAGGATTCGACCATGAGCCAAGCCGCAACATCTGTGAGCGCCGAGCTGGCACTCCGTGACATCCAGGACCGGATCGAGATCACCGACGTCCTCTACCGGTACGCGTCGACGATCGACAAGTTCGATCTGGACGGACTGCGCGGCACCCTCGCCGACGACCTCGTCGCCCGATACGGCAACGCCGATCCGGTGATCGGCGGCGACGCGGTGGCGGCGTGGATCGCCGAGGCCATCGCCCCCGTGATCTGGCAGCACCACCTGCTGAGCGTCTACCACGTCGAGGTCGACGGCGACGACGCGCAGGCCCTCGTCTACCACACCTCTCACCAGGTGTTCGAGGACGAGCCCGAGAGCGCAAAGGTCCTGGTCGGCCGCTATCACAACGAGCTCCGGCGCGAGACGGATGGCTGGAAGATCTCGAAGCTCGTGCTGGAACTCCTTTGGGGCGAGGCGAAGCTCGACGCGGCCGGCTACTTCGCGCTCGTCGGGGGCCGCGGACCGACCGACTGACCCGATGAGCGGCGAGGTCCAATGCGCGGCCGAGCGGTTCGGGCTCGGCGAGAAGCTCGTCCTGCGTAACCGGCTCGTGGGAACCGCCCACGGAGCCGGACTTGTGGCGGACGGTCTGGCGCAGCCCGCCGATGCCGAGTATTGGCGGCGTCGGGCGGCCGGTGGCGCGGCGATGCTGATCGTCGGCGGCACGGTGACGGCGCTTGAGTCCACGTGGCGGCGGAGGATGGTCAGCGAGGCGTGGCGCGAGGAGGCTGTGCCCGGGATGGCGCTGCGCGCGGAAGCGATCCGCTCCGAGGGCGCGATCGCCGGCTGCCAGCTAGTCCATCTCGGTCGCGAGACGACCGGCGCGGAGATGTGGTTCGCCCCGGTCGCTCCCTCCGCCGTTCGCTCGCCACGGGAACCGACCCGCGCGCGCGTCCTGAACGACGACGACATCGATGCCGTGATCGAGGGATTCCGCACCTCGGCGGTGAATGCAGGGCAGGCGGGATTTCAGGTGATCGAGCTGCATGCCGCGCACGGATATCTGCTGGCTCAGTTCCTCTCGCCGTCGAGCAACCACCGGGCGGACGGCGGCTCGCCGGCTGAGCGCTCGCGGATCATCGCGAGGATCGTCGGCGCGATTCGCGCCTCGGCGCCGGAGCTGCTGATCGGCATCCGCCTCTCGACCGAGGGCGAACGAGAAGCTGGACACACGCTCGATGGTCTGTGCGAACTGCTCCCGCACGTCGCCCCGCTTGTGGACTACGTGAACCTGACGGCCGGCGTGCGGACGACGTACGTCAAGGACATGGGCACGGAGGAGCCGCCGCTGCTGGAAGCGATCGAGCGACTCCGTACGGTCGTCGAGCAGCCACTGCTGATCTCACAGGCGTTCCGCCGCGAACACCAGATCGAGCGAGCGCTCGCGGCCGGCGCCGACCTCGTCGGAATCGCCCGTCCGCTGATCGCCGACCCCGACTTCCCCGCGAAGCTGCTGTCGGGACGCGAGGACCAAGTCCGGCCTTGCGTGTCCTGCAACGAGGACTGTCGCGCCTTCGATCCCGTGCTGCTGTGCTCGGTCAATCCCGAGCTCGCGCCCCCCGGGATGGCGCGCCGGCCGGCGGTTCCGCTCCTGGTCCAGCGGGGCGCGCCCGACGGCGACGGACCCGTCGCCATCGTCGGAGCCGGCCCGGCGGGGCTCGAGTGCGCCACCTCACTCGCCGGTCGCTGCGAAATTGTGCTGTTCGAAGAGCGCGTCGCGATCGGGGGCCAGCTGGCGAGCGCCGCCGCGGCGCCGCATCGTCACGGCTGGCAGTCGCTCCTGGACTTCTACGGGTCCGCCCTCGACGCCGCGGCCGATCTTGAGGTCCGGCTCGGCGCGCGGGCGACGGCCGTCGGACCTGGATGCCTTCAGGGAGGTCGTGATCGCGTCCGGCGGCGATGAAGTGCTTCCGTCGCTTCCTGGGATCGAGCGCGCCGTGTCGGCATCGGACGCGATCCGTCGCGGCACCGGCGCCCTCGCCCCGGGATCGAACGTGCTGATCGTCGATGACGGCTTCGGCGCGTGGTGGGGCGCGAGCGCCGTGGAACTCGCCATTCAAGCCACGGCGAAGCTGATCACGTTCGTCACGCCGGGCGCTGCATTCTTCTCCGCGCTCCCGGCGGAGGGCCGGGTGCAGCTGCTGGCACGGCTGCGGGGCGCGCCGCTCGAGCTTCGGGCGGCGACGGGGCTCGAGGCGATCACCGCCGGCGGCGCCGAGCTGAGGAACCTCATGTCACACCGGACCGAGACGGTCGACGCCGACACGGTGATCGTCGTCGGCGAGCGCCGCCCGCGCGACTGGAGCGCGTTGGTGCCGCCCGGCGCGACGGTACGCGTGATCGGCGACGCGGTGGTGCCAAGGCGCGTCGCTCATGCCGTCTCCGAGGGACGGGCCGCCGCCGAGGCGATCACTCGCGCGCGCTCTGAAAACGCGATCAAGGCCCCGGCATGAGCGCGGCCGTCCCGAACCTGCGCGCCGCGGTGATCGGGGCCGGTCCGTCGGGCTTCTACGCCACCGATCAGCTCCTCGATGCCGGGTTCGAGGTCGACCTGATCGACGCGCTGCCGACGCCGTTCGGGCTGGTCCGGGCCGGTGTCGCTCCGGACCACCCGAAGATCAAGTCCGTTACCCGGGTCTACGACAAGACGGCGTCCAAGCCGGGCTTTGGGTTCTTCGGCGGGGTCGAGTTGGGCTCCGACATCACCCGAACCGAGCTGCTCGAGCGCTACCACGCGGTCGTGTACGCGGTGGGGACCGCGGACGACAACCGGCTCGGCATTCCGGGAGAGGCTCGCCCCGGCTCATATCCGGCGACCCGGTTCGTCGCCTGGTACAACGGCCACCCCGAAGCCGCCGACGAGCGATTCGATTTGACCGCCAGGAGGGCCGTGGTGATCGGCAACGGCAACGTCGCGGTCGACGTCGCCCGCATGCTCGTGCTCGAGCCGACCGAACTGGCCCAGACGGATACCGCCGATCACGCCCTGGCGGAGCTCGGGAGGGCGCAAATCGAGGAGGTCGTCCTGCTCGGCCGTCGAGGACCGGCGCAGGCGGCGTTCACGAATCCGGAGCTCCGCGAGCTGGGAGAGCTCTCGCGGGCCGACGTTCACATCGACCCCGCCGAGATGGAGCTCGACGAGCACAGCGCGAGTTGGCTCGGACAGGAGGCCGACGCGACGGCCCGGCGCAATGTGGCGCTGCTGCGCGAGTTTGCGGGCGCGAGCCGAGGGGTCAAACCCACCGCATCAGCCTGCGGTTTCTGCGCTCCCCCGTCGCCCTGCTGGGCGACGGCGACCACGGCCCGGTCGCGGCGCTTTCGGTCGCGCGCAACCGGATCGAGCCCGACGGGCGCGGTGGACTTCGGGCGGTGCCAACGGGTGAGCGCGAGGAGATCGAGTGCGGGCTGGTCCTGCGCTCCATCGGCTATCGCGGCCGCCCCGTCGACGACGTTCCGTTCGACGAGCGCCGCGGACTGATCCGGAATGTCCGCGGCAGAGTGTGCGACGAGGAGTCGCGCTCGCATCGCGGCGAATACGTTGTCGGCTGGATCAAGCGCGGTCCGAGCGGTGTGATCGGGACGAACAAGAAGGACGCGGCCGACACGGTGGCGAGGATCGTCGAGGATGCCGAGTCGGGCGCGCTGGGCCAGCCGGTGCGCCACGACCCCGATTGGATCTTCGAGCGCGCGCCGTCCGCCGTCAGCTGGAACGGGTGGCGTGCGATCGACGAGCACGAGCGAAACGCAGGCGAGCGAGCCGGGCGGCCGCGGGTGAAGATCGTGCGGGTGCCGGAGCTACTCGCGGCCGCAGTCAGGTAGACGAAGCGTGCTCGACGGCAAGGTCGCACTGGTCACCGGAGCCGGACAGGGAATGGGACGCGCGATCGCGGTCGAGATGGCTTCCCGGGGCGCGGCGGCGGTCGCGGTCGCCGACCGGGACCGCGAAACGGTCGCGGAAACGGCGCGCCTCATCGCCGACGCTGGGGGTGAAGCGGTGGCGCTGGCCTGCGACCTGCGCGACCGAGATCAGATTGCGGCGATGTTCGACGAGATGGCGGCCAGGTTCGGCGGTCTTGACGTCCTCGTCAACAACGCCGGCGTGATCGAGACGGCGATCACGTCCGCGACCGCGATCGATGCCCTGCCCGAGGAGGTCTGGGACACCGTCTATGAGATCAACCTCAAGGCTGTGTGGCTGACGACCAAGTTCGCCTCCCCCTACTTGCGCCGATCGCGCCGCGGTCCGAGCATCGTCAACACGTCCTCGGTGTCGGGGCTGATCGGGTTCGCGCGCGCGCCGATCTACTGCGCGAGCAAGGCCGGCGTGATCCAGCTGACCAGGGTTGCCGCGATCGATCTCGCTCCCGAGGTCCGATGCAACTGCTTCTGCCCGGGCGTGATCGCGACGCCGATGGCCCGGGCGTTCATCGACAAGGCCGAGGATCCGGTCGCCCAGGAGCAGGCGATGATCTCCACCCAGCTCGTCGAGCGGATGGGACGGCCCGAAGAGGTCGCGAAGCTCGCCTGCTATCTCGCCTCGGACGACGCCGCCTTCATCACGGGCGCCACGTTCACGATCGACGGCGGCGCGCTCGCCTGGCACGGCGTGCGCGAATAGCTGGCGAAGAGCTTCACAGCCCAACTGAGATCAGCTTGGTTCGTCGTGGGTTGCGACGGGACGGCGGTCCCGGTCCCGGACCGGTCCGACCCTCCACATTCCTCGTAGCTCCCAAGCATCAGCGCCAATCACCCGCGAGTCGCGTCCGGATGCGGCTCCCCTCAGGAGTTCGAGAAGATAATCACAAATTTACTTGACATCAGTTCAGTTTGTCCCTTATGATTTCCCTCCGGCCATTCCGCGTCGAGGATCTCGAGGAGAGCTCCAGACGACAGCGGAGAGCCCGTCGAGACCGGAGAGGAAGCCTTGATCACCGAAACCGCCACCAGCGATGCCGTCCGTGCGGCCGCACCGGCGTTGCTCGTGGAGCGCCTCTCGAAGACGTTTCCCGGAACACGGGCTCTGATCGACGCGTCGATCGAGATCCGCGAGGGTGAAGTCCACGCGCTTGTCGGTCAGAACGGATCCGGGAAGTCGACCCTGATCAAGACCCTCGCCGGCTACCACGCCCCGGACCCCGGTGCCGTCGCTGAGCTGGCCGGCGAGCCTTTCGCGCTCGGTCACGCGGTGCCCGACGGGCTCCGGTTCGTGCATCAGGACCTCGGGCTGGTGCTGGAACTGAACGCGATGGACAACCTCGCGCTCAGGGGCGACTTCATCCGGGGCTTCGGCGGACGCGTTCGCTGGGCTGAGCAGGCCCAGGAGACCTACCGAATCCTCGAGCGCTTCGACGTCGAGATCGACATCCATAGCCCGCTCGCCGAGGCCACCCCGGTCCAGCGGACGATCGTCGCGATCGCGGGCGCACTTCAGGGCTGGCACGGATGCGGTGGAGTGCTCGTGCTCGACGAGCCGACCGCGGTCCTCCCCCACGACGAGGCCGAGCGGCTGCTGGCGATGGTGCGCGAGGTGCAGCGCAGCGGCACCAGCGTCCTCTACGTCTCGCACCGCTTGGACGAGATCTTCGAGATCGCCGACCGCGTCACGGTCCTGCGCGCCGGGCGCGTGGTCAAGACACTGCCGGTGGCGGAGGTCGACCACCGGGGCCTGGCGCAGCTGATGGTGGGCGCCGAGGTCGATCCGGATTACCGGGCCCCGGTGGCCGCCCGCCCGGACTCGCCGGTCGTGCTGGAGCTGCGCAACGTCCACGGCCGGCGCCTGCACGGGCTCGACCTGGACGTGCATCGCGGCGAGATCCTCGGTGTCGCCGGTCTCGCCGGGGACGGGGTGAACGAGCTGCCCTACCTGATCGCGGGACATCCACGACATCACGTCACCGGGACCATCCGGTTGCCGCAACGCTCGAGCGAATCGACGGATGTCGCCGATGCTCGCAAGCTGGGAATCCCACTCGTCCCCGCCGACCGCGCGCACGAGGCGATCGTCCCGGACTTTGCGGTCAGCGAGAACATGACGCTCTCGGTACTCGACCGGCTCGGGTCGCGCGGGAGGCTCGACAAGGCGGCTGAGCAGAAGCTTGTCGAGCGCTGGACCGAGCGGCTCGGGGTCGTGACGGCGAGCTCCGACGCGCTGATCTCGACGCTCAGCGGCGGCAACCAGCAAAAGGTCGTCGTGGCGCGGTGCCTCGCTCGCGATCCGGAGCTACTCGTCCTTTCGGAGCCGACCGCGGGCGTCGACATCGGCACGCGCGTGGCCATCTACGAGCTACTCGCGGGACTGGCGCGCGAGGGCCTGACGGTGATCGTGTCCTCGTCGGACCTGGGCGACCTGCTGGCGATGTGCACGCGCGTCGTCGTGCTGAGGGATGGGCGCGTGGGCGCCGAGCTCGGCGGTGACGGCCTGACTGAACACGTACTTGTGAACGCGATCGAGGGAGAACGCAGTGCCGACGGTGCAAACAATGGAAACGAATGACGTTCTTAAACCCGCGCCCGCGGACTCGCCGGTCCGGCGGCCCCAGCCGCGAAAGCTGACCTCGGCGGCGTCGCTCGGAGCGCGCCTCCGGCGCGGCCTGGCGTTCAACAGCATCGGAGCCGTCTACGTCTGGCTCGGCCTCGTGCTCGTGTTCTCGATCTGGGTCCCTGACACGTTCCCGACGATGGCCACGGTGAAGCAGGTCCTGAACGCAAACGCGATCACGGCGCTGGCCGCGCTGTCGATCACGATCCCCCTCGCCGCGCGCGTGTTCGATCTGTCGTTCGCCTACACGATGACGTTGACCGGGGTGATCACCGCCCACTTCTTGACGGCCGGCGTTCCCCTGGTGCCGGCGGTGCTTCTCGGCCTCGGCGCCGGGGTCGTGATCGGCGTGGTCAACGGGGTCGTAGTCGTCGTCATGAGGATCGACTCGTTCATCGCCACGCTGGCGACCGGGTCGCTGATCGCGGCGCTGATCACGATGTTGACGGGAGGCACGGCGATCATCAGCACGAGGCTCCAGGGCGGGTTTGCCAAGATCGGCCAGACCAACGTCAGCGGCTTCACGCTCCCCGTCGTGTACGTGTTCCTGGTCGCCGGCGCGATGTGGTTCCTGCTCGAGCACACCGCGACCGGCCGGCGACTGTACGCCACCGGATTCAATCCCGACGCCTCGAAGCTTGCCGGTGTCCGTGTTGACCGTCTGCGCTTCGCCTCGCTCGTGGTCTCAGGGTCGCTCGCCGGTGCGACGGGGCTCGTGCTCGCCTCGACCGTCGGCTCCGGGGATCCGAGCGCCGGCACGTCGTACCTGCTGCCGGCGTTCGCCGCCGCGTTCCTGGGCGCGACGCAGCTCAAGCACGGGCGCTTCAACGCATTCGGAACGCTGATCGCGGTGCTGCTGCTCGGCACCGGCACGACCGGCCTCGCGCTCGCGAACGCGCCTCAGTGGTCCGCCGACATGTTCGTCGGGCTCGTGCTGATCGCGTCGCTCGCCGTGACCGGCATCCAACGTCGCGCGAGCGTCGGAGACGGCGGGAGGTTCAGGACCCTGTTCCGCCGCCTGCAAGCGAGCGGCGGCTGACATGAGCTTCACACGGCGATATGCGCCAACTGTCCCTAACCCACATCCCCATCAGGAGGAGACGATAGTCATGTCCCGATTGACGCCGGCGCGGAGCCGGATCCGTCGCGCCGCCGGCGTTGCGGCGAGCGCTGCCATGGTCGCGATCGTGGCCGCGGGCTGCGGCTCGTCGAGCAGCTCGAGCGGCAGCGCAAGCGGCAGCGTAAGCAGCGCGAATCTCACCGCCGCTCAGCAGGTCGTGTCGCAGGCGATGCAGCGGCCCGCAACCATCACGGTCACGAAGCCGGTCGGCAAGGCAGTTCCCAGCGGTAAGAAGATCGTGTACATCAGTTGCGGCGTGTCGGTGTGCCAGCTGCAGGGCCAGATCGTCGCCCAGGCCGCGAAGGCGCTGGGTTGGTCGACGTCCACCGTCACGACGGACGGCACGCCGACCAGCGTTCAGGCTGCGTACGACACGGCTCTGCGCCAGGGCGCGAACGCAATCGTCACGACGGCCGCGCTCCGCGCGGAGATCGCCTCGAAGATTCCGCAGTTGGAGTCAAAGGGCGTGGTCGTGTCGGACTGCTGCTCGACGGATCCCGTCGCCTCGCCGTTCATCTACAACACCGACACCCCGTCGCAGGGCGAGCCGATTGGCAAGGCTCTGGCCGCCGAGGTCGCCACCAACAGCAAGGGCAAGGCGAACACGCTGTACGTGAACATCCCGGCGTTCACGATCCTCGGATCGCTCGATACGTCGTTCAAGGCAGCCTACAAGCAGTACTGCCCGACGTGCGGGTATGGCTCGATCGGCGTGCCGCTGACGCAGCTCGCGAACGCGCCGAACCTGATCGTCTCCTACCTGCGCAGCCACCCGTCGGTCAACTACGTGGCGCTGTCGGTCGCGAACGAGCTCGACACGGGTCTTCCGGCGGCGCTCTCGGCAGCCGGGCTGTCGAACGTCAAGATCGTCGGTCAGGGCGGAGGTCCGACCGACTTCCAGTATCTGGCCGATGGCCAGGAGCTGGCGCTGGTGCCGTTTGACTACTACAACGTCGATTACCAGATGGTCGACGCGGTGGCGCGCCACTTCGCCGGCGCCTCGGTCCAGCTGACGCCACCACCGCTGTGGATGGTGACTAAGACGAACCTGCCCAGCAGCCACACCAACCTGTTCCCGGACGTCACCGACTACCAGAGCCAGTTCCTGAAGCTCTGGGGCCGGACGGCCTAGGGCAGACACGGCGGCGCACGGCCGGCTCCTGCTCCCTCCGGGGCGGGAGCCGGCCGGCCGCGACCACAGCCGCCGGCAAGGAGCGATAGATGCTGGATCAGGCGAGTACGAATTTCATCGCCCAACCCGCTCGCGATTTCGACGCGATCGTCGTCGGCGCCGGCTTCGCCGGTCTGTACGCCCTGCACCGCCTGCGCGAGATGGGCCTGAGCGTGCGCGTGCTCGAGCAGGGGGAAGGTATCGGCGGCACCTGGTATTGGAACCGCTACCCCGGCGTGCGCTGCGACATCGAGTCGGTCGACTACTCGTACTCCTTCTCGGAGGAGCTCGAGCAGGAATGGGAATGGAGCGAACGGTATCCGACGGGGCCCGAGATCCTGCGCTACCTGAACCACGTCGCCGACCGCTTCGACCTGCGACGGGATATCCAGCTGAGCACTCACGTCACCGAGGCGCACTACGACGAATCGAGCGGGCGCTGGCGGGTGGCGAGCGAGGACGGGGCGCGATTCTCGGCGAGGTATTGCGTGATGGCGTCCGGATGCCTGTCGGCGGTGAACCGCCCCGCCTACGACGGCCTCGACGAGTTCGAGGGCGACTGGTACCACACGGCACGCTGGCCGCAGGACGGGGTCGGGCTCGCCGGCAAGCGCGTCGGCGTGATCGGGACCGGCTCGACCGGGATCCAGCTGATCCGCAGCTCGCCAAGGGGGCGGAGCACCTGTACGTCTTTCAGCGCACCGCAAACTTCAGCATGCCCGCGCACAACGCGCCGCTCGATCCGGAGCGCCAGCGGGCGGTCAAGGCCTCCTATCGGGAGCGGCGCCGGCTCGCGCGGGAGTCGCTCAGCGGCGTTCCGCGCTCGCACCCCGATGCCGTGCCCCAGAGCTCGGCGCTCGAAGTCGCGCCCCAGGCGCGCGAAGCCATCTACGAGCGCGGATGGGCGGAGGGCGGGATCGGCGCGGTGCTGCTCGCGTTCAACGACATCAACACGAACGCAGAGGCGAACCGCACCGCCGCCGAGTTCGTGCGCTCCAAGATCCGTCAGATCGTCCAGGACGCGGCCACCGCCGAGGCGCTGTGCCCGACCACGCATCCGATCGGCACCAAGCGCGTCTGCGTCGACATCGACTACTACGCGACCTACAACCGCGACAACGTCACACTCGTCGATGTCCGCGACGACCCGATCG
>CAVZAK010000017.1:0-66363 GCA_963773165.1 uncultured Solirubrobacterales bacterium | reverse complement strand
TTCCAGATGAAGTACGTACTGTTCGTGTGCACCCACAACGCGGGGCGCTCACAGATGGCCCAGGCGTTTTTTGACCGCGACTGCACGACCGACTGCCGGGCCGAGTCCGCCGGCTCCCAGCCGGCGCGCCAGGTGTGGCCCGAAGTAGTCGAGGTGATGCGAGAGGTTGGAATCGACCTCGCCGGCAACAAACCCAAGCGCCTGTCGGTTGAAATGCAACTCCATGCCGACTGGGCCGTCACCATGGGCTGCGGCGACGTCTGCCCCTACGTACCGACGCGCGTCGACGACTGGGACATCCCCGATCCGGCGGGCAAGTCGATTGAGGAGGTGCGCGAGATCCGCGATCTGATCGAAGAGCGGGTCAGCGAGCTCGTCCAGGGCCACATCGACGAGATCCAATCCGATCGCACATCCCATCAATGGCGACTCGCCAAGATGCTCCCGTCGCTGATCGAGGAGTTCGGCGATGCGCGCGAGCCCGAGGTGATCCGCGGCTGCACTGACCGAATCCTCGACCAGTACGACGACGTCCCGATCCGCAGCCACATCTTCACCCTCGCCCATCGGCAGACCCGCGAATGCCTGCGAAAGGACACCTGCGACGTCCTCGAACAGGCAGGCGCCTGAGTGACACCGCCGACTCTCCCCTGACAGGCGGCATCGATGCGGTTGGTCGCGATCGGCGGAAGCGACGCGGGCATTCAAGCCGCCCTGCGCGCCCGGGAGCTCGACCCGAGCGCTGACGTCACCGTCATCCTGGGCGACGCCTACCCGAACTACTCTGATCTGCGGCATCCCGTATTACATCTCCGGCGACGTCGCCGACTGGCACAACCTCGTGCACCGAACGATCGCGGAGCTCGAGGCGACCGGGATGACGCTAAGGCTCGACACTGTCGCACGGCAGATCGATGCTGAGGGCCACCGCGTAACGCTCGCTGCGGGCCATGACGTCGAGTTTCTCGAGTACGACGCGCTCGTTGTCGCCACGGGAGCGTTGCCGGTCAGGCCGCCGATCCCCGGCCTCGACCACCTTGGCCCGCGGGAGGGCATGCACCTTCTGCACTCGATGGAAGACAGCTTCGCCCTGATGCGAACCCTCGAACAGCAAAAGGTCAGGCGAGCGGTGATCGTCGGCGCCGGCTACGTCGGGCTTGAGATGGCCGAGGCGCTCGTCGCGCGCGGCGTCGCTGTTACCCAGGTCGAGCAGCTGCCCGAAGTGCTCCCCACCGTCGACCGCGAACTCGGCCGGCTGGTCCACGCCGAGTCGGTGCGTCACGACGTCGAGGTGTCGTGCGCCACCCGCGTCGATGCGATCCAAGAACTCGAGTCCGGATCGGCCCACCGGCTCGAAGTCAGCGCGAGCGACCCCGACGGCGCTCCGCTTCGCTTCCCGGCCGATCTCGGCGCTCGTCTCGGTCGGGGTGCGACCCGACAGCCGGCTCGCCGCCGGCGCCGGCACCGAGCTCGGAATCAAGGGAGCGATCGTCGTCGACCGCCAGTACGCGCGGAACCCGCCCGACGTGCTCGCCGCCGGTGATTGCGTGATCACCCACCACCGGCTCCTCGGGAGCAGCTACCTCCCGCTCGGGACCACCGCCCACAAGCAAGGCCGAATCGCTGGAGAGAATGCCCTCGGCGGTTCCCGCGAGTTCGCCGGCAGTCTCGGCACCCAAGTCGTCAAGGTGTTCGACCTCGTCGCTGCGCGGACCGGCCTGCGCGACACAGAAGCGGCGGCCGCCGACTTCGACCCGGTGACCGTGGGCTCGCAGGCCGACGATCACAAGGCCTACTACCCCGGCGCCCACAAGATCGCGATGCGCTACACCGGCGATCGGCGAACGGGGCAGCTACTAGGCGTCCAGCTCGTCGGTCACCTCGGCTCCGAGATCGCCAAGCGGATCGATATACCGGCGACGGCGATCTTCAACCGGATGACCGTCGAGGCTATCTGCGACCTCGACCTCTCGTACACACCGCCCCTCGGCTCACCCTGGCACGCCCTCCAAGCCGGTGCTCAAACGTGGCGACGTCACGCGGACGCGCTGGCGTTCACAGCGCGCTAGAACAACCTCGCGCTCTGCCCGAGCCCTGCCTGGATTCGTTGCGCGGCACTCATCTGGCCGACGTCGTCCCCTGCTTTGCACGGAGCGGAAAGCTCGACCTGGGACGCGAGCCTCCGATGGACGCACATGTCGTGGGTCTGGTGCGCTTCGGTAGCGTCTGGGCGATGTCCCCCGCGGCCGCGACGATCTATGGCTGGGGCGGTGGGCGTGACGCGTTTGCGCGCTGGCTTGAACCGGTTCTATGACCTCGTCGAGCTCGAGGCTCCGGATATCGCTGCGATGTTCGGCGGGCGCGTCAGCGAGGAGCATCGCGCGCACGTGACGGACTGGTGGGTGGAGGTGATGGGCGGCCCGGCCGTTTACACCGAACGCTAGGAGGCTATGAGCGGATGCTCGCCCACCATCATGATCTCGCGATCACCGCCGGGCAGCGCCTGGCGTTCGTGACGCTGCTCAGCCGAGCGGCCGACGACGCCGGGCTTCCGGACGATCCCGAGTTCCGCGCCGCGATCATGGGCTACGCGGAATGGGGCACCCGGTTGGCGGTCCACAACTCTCAGCCGGGCGCCCAGACGGTTGCGCACGCGCCGGTGCCACGGTGGGGGTGGGGGTCGCGCCGCCGTACGAGCCCCGGCGACGCCAAGCCCTGACGGCCGCGGCTAGATGCCGTGGAGTGCCAGGATTCCGTCCGCTCCGTGCGTTGCAACGACCGCAACGGCTTTCGCGTCAGCAGCCAGATCTGGTGCTTCTTAGGGCTACGCGCCGTGCACTGGCCGCTGCGCGAGAGGTGTTTCGAGCAGCCAGGAGCCGAGTTCGTCCAGGGCCTCGCGTTTCACGTAGTAGAACGCCCAGAGCCCTCGCTTTTCATAATCCACGATCCCGGCATCGCGGAGAACCTTTAGGTGATGGGAAATGGTTCCGTGGGCCAAGTTGAACAGGTCGTTGATCTCACATACACAGACCGACCCGGCATGGTGGTGGAGCACATCGACGATCTCTAACCGAACCGGATCGCCGAACGCTCGGGCCACCCTCGCAATTCGGTCCGCATCTCCACCTCAATTTTGGGATACACCAGTGGGGCGCAGGGCCGAATCGCCCCGACCAACAAAAAAGCCGCGTCACGCGGGCTTTTCCAGTGCGCCCGAGAGGACTCGAACCTCCACGGACCATTCAGTCCACAAGGCCCTCAACCCGAATCACCCCGCGTAGATGGGTTTCCTAGCGTCCGAGGCAGGCAAATCGGCGGGTTTCCTGTACGGGTTGGACGCTCTGGAAAGGGTGGATGTTGTCACGAGTGTTGTCACGGACGGCCGGCTCGTCGGATAACCGGCAGGGCGGGGCGGCGGCGTCAAGCAAGGCTCGTGTCCATCGATCTGGCGCCAGAATCTCAGGAGTTATCAGGAGATATCAAATTTATCTCATAATCGGTGAGAAGTCCTGATAGGCTGCCGCCATGGACCCGCTCGCGAACCCGTACTCGATGGGTGCAGGCAATCCACCGCCCGCTCTCACGGGCCGGGAACCACAGAAAGATCAGTTCAGGGCGCTGCTCGGTCGGTTGCGCCGGAACCGAAACGAGCAGAGCATGATCATCTTCGGGCTTCGCGGCGTTGGCAAGACGGTGCTATTGCTGGAGTTCGAGAGCATGGCGGACGCCGAGGGATGGACGGCGCCGGATCCAATTGAGATTCGGTCGGACACCGATTTCCGGGCTGAGCTTGCGGACGCGGCCTACCAGGCGCTTCTGCGACTCGACCGCCGCAAGGCGCTTGGGGAAAGACTGAAGGCGTTCACCGGGATCCTCAGGGCTTTTAAGGTCGGGGCGTCAGTCGAGGGGAGGGTGGAGTTCTCATTCGATCCGAACCCCGTGAATGCTTCTACCGGGGACCTTGAACGCGATCTCACACAGCTGTTCGCGGAACTCGGAGAAACGGCTAAGGAATACGACACCGGCGTCGTGTTCCTAATCGACGAGATGCAGTTCTTGAGGCGGGACGAGATGGAAGCTGTCGCGGCTGCAATGCATCGCATTTCGCAGCGCAAGCTGCCGGTCGCGCTTGTCGGCACCGGCCTCCCGCAGTTACCTGGTCTGATGGTTGAGGCGAAGTCCTACGCCGAGCGGCTGTTCTCGTATCCCGAGATCGGACGCCTCAGTCAATCGGCTGCCCGGGACGCGCTTGTTGGCCCGGCCAGCGACGAGGGGGTCCAGTACGAAGCAGCCGCGCTGGATCGGGTCATCGAACTGTCAGGCTGCTACCCGGCATTCATTCAGGCCTACGGCAAGGAGGTCTGGAACATGGCGCCGAGTTCCCGATCAAGATCGCCGACGTTGCGGCAGCTGAGCCAGTCGTGATGAGCAAACTGGACGACGAGTTCTTCCACGTGCGCTTCGAGAAGGCGACGCCTGCTGAGCGTCGTTACATGGCGGCCATGGCTGACATCGGGAATGGCCCGTGTCGCACCGGGGACGTCGTCAAGCGACTCGGGAGTAGCTCCGGTACTTCGGTCTACCGCGACTCGCTGATCAAGAAAGGCTTGATCTTCAGTCCCGACTTCGGACTCGTGGACTTCACCGTGCCTCATTTCGCGCCGTTCATGAGACGTCGCTATCCCTTTGAGCCACGGGTATCCGCAGCTTCGCGGGACCCGAATCCTGTCGGAACCGCAAAGCGGCGACGCCGCACGCATTAGTTCCGCCGACCGCGCACTCTGCGTCCGCGAGACCACCGAGCCTGATCACGAACAAAAGCCCTGCCATACGCTCGGCGTCCCAGTCGCGCCCGAGACCACTAATGCGCGAGCGGCTAAGCGAGCACCGGTGTCGGAGTGCTCGGCGCGCGGAGCGCGTCGCTCTCGCCGGCTGCTTTCCGACCGTGGTCGCATCTATCTTCCCGCTCATGCTCTCCGCGGATACATGTACCGAATCCAAGGTCTACATCTTCCGTGCGACGCTCGTCGGCGTCCGTGGCGTGAGCCGGAAACTCGCGGTACGGGCTGACGGTACACTGGAGGACCTTCACGGGTTGCTGCAGATCGCGTACGACTGGGACGACGATCATCTTTACGCCTTCTGGCCGAGCGGCAAGTTCTGGGATCGTGAGCCGGGAGCCGGTTTCGGTCGACCAGGCTTCTGCCGCGATTCCGGTGATCGGAGTTCCCGGATCCGGCTTGATCGGTTGGGCCTCGAGGCCGGTCAGATCGTCGCTTACTTGTTCGACTTCGGTGACGAGTGGCGGGTACGCCTTAAGCTGATCGAGATTCGCGAGACGGGCGGTGCATCGGCGACGGCCATTCTCGAGAGTCGCGGCGCTGGTCCGCCGCATACGGCTGGGACGAAGCGGACCTCGGCGATGCGGCGTAGCTGCGTGCGAAACAATGCGTGCCATGTCGAGGCCGCCGGCCGCTCCGCGCAATAGCGATCGGAGGCAGTTCGTCGGTGACGCTGACGTGCTCGCTGCGCTAGGCGTCACCGTTGAGGAACTGGCTGATCCCGACGTGCGCTCGCTGGTGATCCGACACGAACATCGTGAGTTCGAGAACGCACCAAAGGATCGCCTCGACGAGATCGATGTCGGCGATGGGCCGATGAACCCGCGTCTGCATCTTGCGATGCACGAGATTGTCGCGACGCAACTGTGGGACGACTCGCCGCCGGAGGTGTGGGAGACGGCGGTGCGACTTCTCGACGCGGGGTACGAGCGACACGAAATCCTGCACATGCTCAGCCGACCTGTCACGGATCAGGTTTGGGGGGCGCTGCACGACGAGCAGCCGTATGACCGAGAGCTTCATGTCGCTGCGCTCCGAGCGCTTCCCGGCTCATGGGAACACGAGCGCGTCAGTCGGACGTCGACGAAGCGGCACAACGACGCCCGTAAGCAGGCGCGCCGGAACGCGCGGGCGGCAAGGCGGCGTGGCCGCCGGCCGAGCTGAACAGGCGGTGCCCCGCCACGCGGGGCTTTCCCAGTGCGCCCGAGAGGACTCGAACCTCCACGGACCATTCAGTCCACAAGGCCCTCAACCTTGCGCGTCTACCAATTCCGCCACAGGCGCCTTGGGCGGCCAGTATAGCTTTGGAGGGGGCGGGCGCCGGGAGTTTGCCGATGGCGGCCGCGAGGGGTGCTTGAGGAGTGCGGCCTGGAGTGAAATCGGGGAGTTTGCGGGCCCGTCGCACCGGGATCTGAGTGTGCGGCGAGCCTCGCCTAGGTTGAGTCCGTCCGTGAGCCTCGCTACATTTCCGAACACATGTTCGACGGCGCGAGCCTACCTGGGCCGCATCCAGCAAGGAGTGGACGGATGGACCTGACCAAGCGTCAACAGGAGATCTTCGACTTCATCAAACGCTATTCGGCCAAGTACGGTTATCCGCCCACAGTCCGGGACATCGGAAAGGCAGTGGGGCTGGCATCGTCCTCGACGGTGCACGCGCACTTGGCGAACCTGGAGCGCATCGGGATGCTCCGGCGGGACCCGACCAAGCCGCGAGCGATCGAGCTGCTCGATCGAGCCGCTGCCGGCATGCGGGGCTTCGTACGCCCGGGCCTGCCGCTCGTCGGCCAGGTCGCGGCCGGTCAGCCGGTGCTTGCCGAGGAGAACATCGAGGACTACATCCAGACGCCGACGGTCGCCGGAGGCGACGAGGGCGACTACCTGCTGCGGGTTCGCGGTGAGTCGATGAAGGACGCCGGCATCCTCGAGGGCGACCTGGTCGTGGTGCGGCCTCAGGAGACGGCCAACGACGGCGACATCGTCGTGGCGCTCGTGGGGGAGGAGGCGACCGTGAAACGGTTCTTCCAGGAGTCCGACCACGTCCGGCTGCAGCCGGAGAACGAGGCGATGGAGCCGATCCGGAGCCGGGATGTCCGGATTCTCGGCCGGGTCGTCGGTCTGATGAGGACCATCACATGAGGTACGCAGGGACGTGACGACGTTGCTCGCAACAAGCGCAACGAGCGCGCCGGGCCTGTTTGGCGGCCTGGGCGGTGAGCCGACGCTGGATCAACTGATCGCCGGCGTATGGGAGGGACTCACCGCCCACGCGGTCGTAGCGTGCCCCGTGTGCGAGGGCGAGATGCGCCCCGAGTACGGCGCGCATGCGCTGCCGTTCGGGGGCCACTGCACTCAGTGCGGCTCGACGCTCGCATAGCGTTGACGGGGTTCCACACTGCCGGTCAAGGCGACTATCCTTTCCACCGCAGGCTGAGCAGTCGCGGAGGTTAATCGCCTTCGAGGAAAGTCCGGACATCACAGGGCAAGGTGGTCGGTAACTCCGACCCGGGGAAACCCGCGGGAAAGTGCCACAGAAAAGACACCGCCTAAGCTTGGAGCCTCTGCAGAGCTCCAGGCCGGCAAGGGTGAAATGGTGCGGTAAGAGCGCACCGGCGTCGCGGTGACGCGGCGGCCAGGTAAACCCCACCTGATGCTAGGCCAAGCAGGACCGCTTGTAGGTGGCCCGCCAAGGTCCGGGTAGGTCGCTCAGATGGATGACTGCTCTCGACAAGATCCGGCTTACAGGCCTGCTACGGAGAAGCCCCGCCTCGGCGGGGCTTCTCTATTTGAAGGACCTGTCATCTGAGGGCGGGAGTGGCTGCGCTGCCCGTCACTGCGGCCGCGCCGCGTCCTGAAGCGCCGTGCCGTGCAGGCGATGGGTGTGCCAGCCGTCGACGACGCTCGCGCCGAGCCCTTCGTAGAACGACAGCGCCGGCGTGTTCCAGTCGAGCGCCGACCATTCCATTCGGCCGCAGCCGCGCCCGACCGCGATCTCGGCGACGTGGCGGAACAGTGCGCGGCCGACGCCGGCCCGCCGGTGCTCCGGCTTGACGTAGAGATCCTCAAGCCAGATTCCGGGAAGGCACAGCCAGGTCGAGAACGTCGTGAAGAACAGCGCGAAGCCGACCGGAGCCCCGTCGAGCTCCGCGATCACGGCTTCGGCGACCGGCTTTGAGCCGAACAGCGCTTCCTCCAGCTGCTCCTGGGTGCCGACAGCATCGCCGACCGCACGCTCGTAGTCCGCCAGTTCGACGATCAGCTCTAGCAGTAGCGCGACGTCGGCCGGCTCGGCGGGTCGAATGCTCACAGGGCTCACGTCGTGTGAACTTAGCGTCCGGGCTGTGGCGCCAAGCATGGATGAGATCGCGGCGCTGGGTCGCTGCAACGCCACCGCCGATCGAACGATCCGCGAACTGAAGCCTTTTTCTCCCGGCTTCCGGGACAAAATGGCTTTCGTTGGGGGGTTGGCGGACGCCGGTCGTGATGCCCCCAGCGCCCGCCGGCACCAGCGACCCCGGCGCCAGCGACCCAAGCGCCGGCGCCACCTAGGCCGGAAGCGTCTCGCCGGAGTAGAGCTTGATCACGCGAACGGTCCCCGCCGGCGCCGCATTGATGCACAGCTCGCACAGGACGCATTCGTCGAGGTTGCCCTCGACGATCCGCAGCGTGCCGTCGTCGTTCAGGGCGAAGATGTCCACGGGGCACACCTCGGCGAGCTTGGCCGCCATGCCCGGATCGCTCGCCACGCGCGCGTCGACCTCGACGTCGATGAACAGCGCCTCGGTCAAACGCGCGCTCCCATCTTCTCCTTGACGATCTGAGGGATCTGGGAGATCTCCTCGGCGACCACGATGCCGGCGTCCGCCAGGCGCGCGATCTTCTCGCCCGCCGTGTCCTCCTTGCCCTCGACGATCGTGCCGGCGTGGCCGAAGCTCATGCCCGGCATCTCATCCATGAACCGACCGGCCATGAAGGCAACGATCGGCAGGCGCGAGTTGTTCTCGGTGACCCACCGCGCCAGCTCGGCTTCCATCCGCCCGCCCGGCTCCGTGTATATAACGATCGCCTCCGTATCCGAGTCGGCCTCGAACAGCGGCATCAGCTCCGCGTAGGTCGATCCGATGATGGCGTCGCCGCCGATCGAGACCGCGGTCGACTGGCCGAGTCCGGAGGCGGTAAGGGTCGAGGACATCTCGGTCGTCATCCCGCCGGATCGCGAAATCACGCCGACCGGACCGGGGCTATAGGACTTCGTGGCGTCCTTGGCCGGGCCGCCGATGCCGCCCATCTTGATCACGTTGGGGACGATGATCCCCAGGCAGTTGGGACCGATGATCCGAGCGCCGCGCTCGGTGGCGAGCTCGACCATCTGCGCCACATCGCCGCGGGGGATCCGCTCGGTGACGATCACGACGAGCTTCACGCCGTTCTCGAGCGCCTCGAACACGGCGTCCTTGGTAAAGGCGGGGGGTACCGTCACCACCGAGCCGTCGATCGGCGAGCCGTGATGCTCGACGGCTTGTGCGACCGTGTCGAACACGGGGACGCCGTGGACATCGCGCCCCAGCCGTCCTGGCGTGACGCCGCCGACGATCCTTGCGCCCTTGCCGTAGTCGAGGCACTCGCGCGTGAGGTTCACGGCCTCGCGGCCGGTGATCCCCTGGACGATGAACGTCGTGTTCTCGTCGACGAGGATGCTCACGCGACCCCAGCCCCCCCTTGAATCTTCTCCACCGCTCGCCGCGCCGCCTCATGGAGCGACACGCTGCGGTCGGCGTACTCGACTCCGTACTTGTCGAGAATCTTGAAACCCTCCTCCTCCCAGGCGCCGGGAATCCGGAAGATGGCGATCTTCTCGGCCGGGTCGTAGCCGAGCTCGACGCACGCCTTGATCACCCCACGGGCGACGATGTCCACGCGCGTGTTGGAGACGATCGACATCATCACCGCGATCTTGTCGACGCCCGGCTTCTGGAGGACGAGCTTCGCCAGCCCGGAGGTCTTGCTGACCGAGGGGTTGCCGCCGATCTCGCAGTAGTTGGCCGGATTGCCGCCGTGGGCACGGACGGCGTCGAATAGCGTCAGAGAACCACCGCCGGCGCCGATCACGAGCCCGAGGTTCCCGTCGAACTCGGTGACGTTGCCGGCCACGCCGCGGTGGTCCTGGGAGTCGACCTCCTCGCCGGCCAGCTCGAACGGGGTTGGTTCGCGCGCCTGGCGCGTCTCCTCGTCGCGGACGCCCAGTTCGGCGAGCAGCGCTTTCTGTCGCGGGCGCGCCTCGTTCTCCATGTCCATGTGCGCGTCGAGCGCGACGAACGAGCCGTCCTCGAGTTCGCCCAGCGGATTGATCTCCGCCAGCGTCATGTCGTACTCAAGGAACAGGCGCGCGAGGCGGGCCAGGATCGGTGTCAAGCGGTTGAGCGCAGAGCCGGTCACGCCCAGCGAGGCGATCACCTGCTTGGCCTGCCAGTCCGAGAACGGACGCGTCGTCGAAAAGTGGCCACGCGCGACGTGGTCCGGATGCTGCTCGGCGACCTCCTCGATGTCGATGCCGCCCATGTCGGAGAACAGCATCACCGGCCGCTTGCGCAGGCCATCCCACACGACGCCGGCGTAGTACTCGTGCCTGACGGAGGCGCGTGAATCGACGAGCACGCCACGGGGCATGTGTTCCCCTATCTCGAGGGCCAGGACTTGCTCAGCGTGGCGTTCGGCCTCATCCGGCGTGTCGGCGAACTGGACGCCGCCGGCCTTCATCCGGCCCCCGGTCAGCACCTGGGACTTGATCACGACGGGACCGTCGATCTCGGCCGCGATCTGCCGGGCCCGCTCCGGCGTGTCCGCGAAGCCGTGTTTCGTCACGGGAATGCCCGCCTTGGCCACGATCGCCCGGGACTCGTACTCGAAGAAGCGCATCGACGGCGGGGGAGCCTAGCGAAGCGGGGCCGCCACGCGTTCTGAGCATGCGCGTCCCGTACCGCACGAGCGCGCACATCCCTGACGGCGAAGTTGCCCTCGACGGAACGAGCACTACAACGTGTCGCCGACAAAGGCTACAATTCCCGTGAAGTCAATAGAGAAAACAGGGCTAATAGAGAAGGGGCTCTTGATGACACGACAGAACCGGCGGCAGGGCCGGGTCCGCCGAAAGCTTGCAGTTGCAGCGGTTTCGATCGTCGCGATCGGTGGCGTCCTGGCCGGCTGCGGCGGCTCGTCCGACAGCTCGACCTCCAGCGGCGGAAGCTCGTCCTCGGGCGGTGGCGGCGAGCACGCAGCTCAACTTGGTCGCATATTCGACGCCCAAGAAGGCCTACGACGCGCTAACGAGTGCGTTCGCCCAGACCTCGGCCGGCAAGGGCGTGTCGTTCGCCCAGTCCTTCGGCGCCTCAGGGTCACAGAGCCGGGCGGTCGATTCGGGCCAGTCCGCGGATGTCGTCGCGTTCTCGACGACCCCGGACATGACCCGGCTGGTAAAGGACGGAATCGTCTCCACCGGCTGGAACGCCAATCCCCAGAAGGGGTTCTCCAGCGACTCGGTCGTCGTGTTCGTCGTGCGCAAGGGCAATCCCAAGCACATCACCGGCTGGGATGACCTTATCCAGCCCGGCATCAAGGTGATCACGCCCAACCCGTCGACGTCGGGCAGCGCCCGTTGGAACATCCTCGCGGCGTATGGCGCCCAGCTGAAGCAGGGTAAGACGCCGACGGAGGCGCTCGCCTACGTCAACACGCTGCTGACCAAGAACGTGCCCGATCAGCCGTCTAGCGCGAGCGCCGCACTCCAGGCGTTCACCGGGGGCGAGGGCGACGTGCTGCTCGACTACGAGAGCGATGCGATGGCGGCCGAGAAGGCCGGCGACGCGGTCCAGATCGTCTACCCCAGCCAGACGATCCTGATCCAAACCCCGATCGCGGTCACGGAGAAGAGCTCGCACAAGAGCCAGGCACAGGCGTTCGTGAACTGGCAGTGGACGTCGGCCGGCCAGACGATCTGGGGGGAGCAGGGTTACCGCCCGGTCCTGGCCTCGGTGGCCAAGCAGTTCGCGAGCAAGTTCCCGACGCCGCCGCAGCTGTTCACGATCGACTACCTCGGCGGGTGGACGACCGTCAAGAAGACGTTCTTCGACCCCTCGTCGGGATCGATCACGAAGATCGAGCAAGCGGCCGGAGTGCCCACCGCTTCCAGCTGACCGTATCCATGTCGACTTCCACCAGCGGATACGCCGCCACCGCGCCGACCGCAACCCCCCGTCGCCGCACGCGGCGGGGGGCGCACAGCGGCGGGCTGGGCCTCGGGCTGTGCACGCTCTACATGAGTGTGATCGTCCTGATCCCGCTCGCCGCGGTCGTCGTCCAGGCCTTCAACCAGGGCCTGTCGACGTTCTGGGACTCGGTCACGACGACGGTGTCGCTGCGCGCGCTCGGCGAGACGCTGCTGGCCGCGCTGATCGTCGCCGCGATCGGAGCGGTGATGGGAACCATGGTGGCGTGGGTCCTGGTTCGCGATGAGTTCCCCGGCAAGCGATTCATCAACGCGCTTATCGACCTGCCGTTCGCGCTGCCGACGATCGTCGCCGGCCTCACGCTGCTCGCGCTGTACGGTCCGGGCAGCCCGGTCGGGATCCACCTCGCGTATACGCGCGCAGCGGTGATCGTGGCGCTGCTGTTCGTGACGCTTCCGTTTGTCGTGCGCTCGGTGCAGCCGGTCCTGATCGAGCTCGACCAGGAGGTCGAGGAGGCCGCTGCCTCGCTCGGCGCCTCGAACGCCGTGACGTTCCGCCGGGTCGTCCTTCCGGCGCTCCGGCCGTCGATCCTGTCGGGAGCGGCGCTCGCGTTCGCGCGCTGCGTGGGTGAGATCGGGTCGCTGCTGCTGATCGTCGGCAAGGTCCAGATCGCGAGCATCGTGATCTTCGACGACATCGAGGGCGACGCGCCGCACGCCGCCGCCTCGCTGTCGGTGGTGCTGCTCTTCCTCTCGCTGCTGATCCTGCTAGGCCTGCGCCGGCTGGGGGGACGCATTGCGCATTAGCCGTCCAGCCAAGCTGTCGCTCCGCGCAGTCGCGCTGCTCTACCTAACGCTCCTTTTGCTGCTGCCGCTCGGCGTGGTGTTCGTTCGGACCTTCGAGCACGGAATCGGCACGGCCTGGAACTGGATGACGACGCCCGCCGCGGTCAGCGCGTTCTGGCTGACCGTCAAGCTGGCGGCGATCGCGGTGCCGCTGAACACGATCTTTGGGGTGGGTTGCGCGCTCGTGCTGGTCCGCGGACGCGGCCGGCGTCGCAGTCGCGCGTTCCTGGACTCGCTGATCGATCTGCCGTTCGTCGTCTCGCCAGTGATCGTCGGCCTCGCGCTGATCCTCGTTTATGGCGTGGACGGCTGGTTCGGGAAGTGGTTCGTTCAACACGGAATCCCGATCATCTACTCGTGGCCGGGCATGGCGATCGCCACGATCTTCGTCTCGCTGCCGTTCGTCGTACGTGAGGTCGCGCCTGTGCTGATCGAGATCGGCGACGAGCAGGAGCAGGCGGCGGCGACGCTCGGTGCGTCGTCGTGGCAGACGTTCTGGCGGATAACGCTCCCCTCGATCCGTTGGGGAGTCGCCTACGGGGTGGTGTTGACGACGGCCCGGGCGCTGGGCGAGATCGGGGCCGTGCTCGTCGTCTCCTCGAACGTCGCCGGGCAGACGCTGACGCTGCCGCTGCTCGTCAATCAACGTGCCGATCAGATCGGCGCCGGGCAGATCACCGGGGCCTACTCTGCCGCGACCGAACTCGCCATCATTTCCCTTATCGTGCTGCTCGGGATGACCGTCCTGGGGCCGAGGAGGCCTGAATCCATATGAGGATCGACATCAACGCCATCTCCAAGCGCTTTGGCGATTTCACTGCGCTGGACGACGTCACGCTCGAGGTCCCCGAGGGGTCGCTGACGGCATTGCTCGGGCCGAGCGGCTCGGGCAAGTCGACGCTGCTGCGGATCATCGCCGGACTCGAGGGGCCCGACACCGGGTCGATCCTGATCGACGGCAACGACGTGACCGACGCGCGCCCGCAGGATCGGGGCATCGGGTTCGTCTTCCAGCACTACGCGCCGTTCGCGCACATGAGTGTCCACGAGAACGTCGCCTTCGGGCTGCGGATCCGCAAGCGGCCGAAGGCCGAGATCCGCCAGCGGGTCGACGAGCTGCTGACGCTGGTGGGACTGACGACCTGGGCGCAGCAGCGGCCGCACCAGCTATCGGGCGGACAGCGCCAGCGGATGGCCCTGGCGCGCGCGCTGGCCGTCGAGCCGCAGGTGCTGCTGCTCGACGAGCCGTTCGGCGCCCTCGACGCGACGGTCCGGCAGGAGCTGCGGCAGTGGCTGCGGCGCCTGCACGACGAGCAGGGTGTGACCACCGTGCTCGTGACCCACGATCAGGAGGAGGCGATGGATGTCGCCGACCGGATCGCAGTGATGCACGACGGCAAGATCGAGCAGGTCGGAGCGCCCGTTGAGGTCTACGACGCTCCCACGAACGACTTCGTGATGGGGTTCCTGGGACCCGTCAGCACCCTCGGCGGCAAGCTCGTGCGCCCACACGACGTCACGGTCTCGCTGGCGCCCCGGGAGGGCGCGATCGAGGCGATGGTGTCCAGGGTGGTGCACCTCGGGTTCGAGGTCAGGATCGAGCTCGAGCTTCCCGATGGCGAGCACGCCCGCGCGCAGCTGACGCGGTCCCAGACGGCCGAGCTCGAGCTCAATCGCGGCGACATCGTCTACGTGCGTCCGCCGGCGATCGACGATGCCGGGGCCGAGCGCGACGACGCCGGGCCGGAGCCGGCGTCCCTCAGCGCGTGACCCATGCCTCCGGGTCGTCGGCGAGCTTGTCGATAGCCACTGGCAGCTGACCGTCAGCTATGTCGGCGAGCGTGACGTGCTCGGCGACGCCGCGCAGACTCGCCCGGACCGCGATCCACACGCGGAGGAGCGCCTCCGCCGCCCCGCCGTAGGAGGCCTCCTCGGGCGGGCCGCCACGGACGCTGGCGAGCGGCCCTTCGACCGCGCGGATCACATCGGCGACCGTCACCTGGTCGGCGGGCTTGGCCAGGCGGAAGCCGCCGTCGGCGCCGCGGTGGCTGCGGACGATCCCGGCGTGGCGCAACTCGCCGAGGATGTTCTCCAGGAAGTTGAGCGGGATGTCCTGGGCGGTGGCGATGCGCTCGGCCTTGATCGGCTTCTCGTCGGTCGCAGCCGCGAGCTCGACCGCCGCCCGGACCGCGTAATCGACCTTGGCTGAGATCCGCACGTTCGCCGGCCTCTACACCGCCGCCGGGGTGAAGCCGTAGGCCTCGGCGAGCTCGGGGTCCTTGTGGGCGAGCATCTCGGCCAGCGAGACCATCACCTTGCATTGCTTCCAGGTGGCGTCGTCCTGCATCTTGCCGTCGATCATGTGCACGCCGCGTCCGTCGGGGATCGCCTCGAGGACCTTCTTGGCGAACAGGACCTCCTCGGGGTCTGGGCTGAACACCTTCTTGGCGATCTCGATCTGGACCGGATGCAGCGACCAGGCGCCGACGCAGCCGAGCAGGAACGCGGCCCGGAACTGCGTCTCGCACCCCTCGACGTCGCGGATGTCGCCGTACGGGCCGTAGAAGGGGAGGATGCCGGCGGACGTGCAGGCATCGACCATCCTGGCGATCGAGTAGTGCCACGGGTCCTGCTGAGCGCTGACCCGCGGCCGGGCCGGATCGTCAGGGTCCGGATCCTCGATCACGCGGTAACCCGGGTGGCCGCCGCCCACGCGGGTCGTTTTCATCCGCCGCGAGGCGGCGAGATCGGCGGGGCCGAAGCTCATCCCCTGCATACGCGGGCTGGCGGTGGCGATCTCCTCGAGATTGACGACCCCCAGGCCGGTCTCGAGGATCGCGTGCACGAGGATCGGCTCCTCGAGCCCCACCTTCGCCTCGAGCTGGGCGAGCAGCCGGTCGACGTAGTGAATGTCCCAGGGGCCCTCGATCTTGGGGATCATCATCACGTCGAGCTTGTGGCCGATCTCGGTCACGAGCGTCGTGATGTCGTCCAGCACCCACGGCGACTCGAGACTGTTCACGCGGGTCCACAGCTGCGTATCGCCCAGCTCCATGTCGCGGCCGACGCGTACGAGCCCTTCGCGGGCGGCCTCCTTGCGGTCTACCGGGACCGCGTCCTCGAGATTGCCAAGCAGGATGTCGACGGTGGGGGCGATGTCGGGGACCTTCGTGACCATCTTCTCGTTCGAGAAGTCGAGGAAATGGATCATCCGGCTCGGCTTGAACGGGATCTCCATGACCGGCGTCGGGGCGCCGATCGCCAGGGCCTTTCCGAAGTCACGGGGGTTTCTCATGAACTGAACAGTAATGGTGCTGTTCGGGGACGTGCATGCACGTCCCCGCCGGCGGTGCATGCACCGCCGGGACGAGGCCGCATGCGGCCTCGTCTTCCTGACATTCTCCGGATATGAATCAAGTCGATACAGATCAGGCTGCGCGCGAGGCCAGCGGCGCGCATCCCTACGGGCGCTACCTGGAGGAGTTCGAGGTGGGGGCCGTGTACAAGCACTGGCCCGCGAAGACGGTGACCGAGGCCGACGATCATCTGTTCTGCCTGATCACGATGAACCACCACCCCCTGCACATCAACGACGTCTACGCCAAGCAGTCGCAGCAGGGCCGGAACGTCGTCGTGGGTTCGCTCGTGTACTCCCTGGCGCTGGGGATGAGCGTCTCGGACGTCAGCGGCAAGGCGATCGCGAACCTGGCGACCGAGGAGCTGAAGCACCCGGCGCCCGTGTTCCATGGCGACACGCTGTTCTGCGAGTCCGAGGTGCTCGAGGTCAAGCCGTCGCAGTCGAAGACGGATCGGGGCACGGTGAGGGTCCATACCCGGGTGCTGAACCAGGATGGAGTTCTGGTGGCGGAGTTCAAGCGCCTGGTCCTCGTTCCCCGGCGTAACCCGGGCAGTCCAACCCGGGGGGCCGAGGCGAACGTTGAGTAGGGTTCCGGACGGTCGTCAGTATTTCGCCCGGAGGCCTCCGGGACCCGTTCGCGGGTAGGCTTCGGGTGGCCACCGACGCTAAGGAGTATCTGAAAACGCCATGGCTCACACCGCACCGACGCACCAAGCGACGACTGACCACAAACGCCTGCGGGCGTGGGTGGAGAAGGTCGCAGCGCTCACCCAGCCTGACGACATCTACTGGTGCGATGGGTCGGATGAGGAGTTTGAGCAGCTCGCCAACACGCTGGTCGCGGCGGGGACGTTCGAGAAGCTCTCGGACGCGAAGCGCCCGAACTCCTACCTGGCGCTGTCCGACCCGGCGGACGTCGCCCGGGTCGAGGACCGTACGTTCATCTGCTCAGCCAAGGAGTCGGACGCGGGACCGACGAACAACTGGAGCGACCCCGAGGAGATGCGGGCGGCGCTGAACGAGCTGTTCCAGGGCTCGATGCGGGGCCGCACGATGTACGTCGTGCCGTTCTCGATGGGACCGTTGGGCTCCCCGATCTCCTACATCGGCGTCCAGCTCACCGATTCGGCGTACGTCGCCGCCTCGATGCGGATCATGACCAGGATGGGCCAGGAGGCGCTCGACTGCCTGGGCGCCGACGGCGACTTCGTCCCCTGTTTGCACTCGGTCGGGATGCCGCTTCTCGATGGCGCCGAGGACGTGCCGTGGCCCTGTAACGCCGAGAACAAGTACATCGTCCACTTCCCCGAGACGCGGGAGATCATGTCGTTCGGCTCCGGTTACGGCGGTAATGCGCTGCTCGGCAAGAAGTGCTTCGCCCTGCGGATCGCGTCGGTGATGGCCCGCGACGAGGGCTGGCTCGCTGAGCACATGCTGATCCTCAAGCTCACCTCTCCGGAGGGCGAGGCCAAGTATGTGGCGGGGGCGTTCCCCAGCGCCTGCGGGAAGACCAACCTGTCGATGATGATCCCGACCCTGCCCGACTGGAAGGTCGAGACGGTCGGCGACGACATCGCCTGGATGAAGTTCGGCAAGGACGGCCGGCTGTACGCGGCCAACCCCGAGGCCGGCTTCTTCGGCGTCGCTCCCGGCACCGGCGCCCGGACGAACCCCAACGCGATCGACATGGTCTCGCGCAACACCGTCTTCACCAACTGCGCGAAGACCGACGACAGCGACATCTGGTGGGAGGGCATGACCGGCGAGCCGCCGGACCACGCGATCGACTGGCAGGGCAACGAGTGGACGCCCGAGTCCGAGAAGACCGCGGCGCATCCGAACGCCCGATTCACGGTCCAGATCGCGCAGTGCCCGTCGGTCGCCCCCGAGTGGGACGACCCCGCCGGCGTTCCGATCGACGTGATGCTGTTCGGCGGCCGCCGCGCCACCGTCGTCCCGCTCGTCTACGAGGCCCGTGACTGGGAGCACGGCGTGTTCCTCGGATCGACGATGTCCTCCGAGACCACTGCGGCCCAGGCGGGGGCGGTCGGCAAGCTCCGCTTCGATCCGATGGCGATGCTCCCGTTCTGCGGCTACAACATGGCCGACTACTTCGCCCACTGGCTGAAGATCGGCCGGCGAGAGGACGTCAAGCTCCCGAAGGTCTACTACGTCAACTGGTTCCGCCGCGACGAGGATGGCAAGTTCCTATGGCCGGGCTTCGGCGAGAACTCCCGCGTGCTCGCGTGGATCTTCCGCCGTTGCGAAGGGACCGCTGAGGCGATCGAGACCCCGATCGGGTTTGTTCCTCCGGTCGGTGAGGGCGGAATCGACACGGACGGCCTCGATGTCACCGAACGAGACGATGACCAAGCTGCTCGAGGTCGACCCCGAGTGGTGGCGCGAGCAGCTCCCGCAGATGCACGAGCACTACGGGCGGTTCGGTGACCAGCTGCCCCAGGAGCTGCGTGGGCAGCTCGCCGAGCTGGAAAGGCGCCTGGGCGCTCAGGGCTCTTAGCAGGCCCTTCAGGGGCGGCCTTAGTCTCACCGAGGTGGCCCTCCCGTTCATTCCGTCTGACGCCGGCCTGCTGCTGCTCCAGGCCGGGTGCGTCGCCGCTCCGCGAGCCGTTCCGCGGCTGCCGCTGTTCGAGCGGCTGGGCGGGCGTGGATGGGCGCTCGTGCCGATCGGTTCGATCGTCGTCGTCATCTTCGCGATCCGCTACGTCTCGGACACCGCGACCGGGCTGACATACCTGGCGCTCATCGCAGTGCCTCCGCTCGCGGCCGGGGCGCTCGGCTGGGCGTCGCGGGGCGCGACGCCGTGGGCGTCGCTGGCGGCGATCCCGCTGTTCGTGATCGCCTGGCTCTCGCGCACCTCGCTCGCGGGCGAGGCGGCGGCCGCGATCCTCTCGGCGCTCAGCTGCGTGACGCTCGGCGTGTTGCTGTCGGCGGTGACGCCATCGGCCTGGCTGAAGCTGGGGATCGTCGCAATGGCCGTGGCCGACAGCTGGCTGGTCATCTCAGATCTGCTCCAATCGCCCAACGCGGCGCTCGTCGCCGCCCATCCGGGGGCGGGGCTGCCGCAGCTCCAGAGCGAGCTGTTCGGGACCGTGTCGATGGGCTATGGCGATCTGTTCGTGGCCGCGCTGCTCGGCGCGGTGCTGGCCGCGAACCGGCGCCGGCAGCTCCAGGCGGCGCTGCTGACACTTGTCATCGCCGCGCTCTTCGACCTGCTGTTCCTCACGATCAACGAGCTGCCGGCGACGGTCCCGGTCGCGCTCGCCCTGATCGTGATCGAGGTGGCGCCGCGGGTCAGTGCTGCCCGTCGTCGGTCGATGCGGGCGGACGCGATTCCTCGGCGAGCGAGGTGATCGCGAGCGTTCCGCGCGCGGCGTCCTCGAGCACCTCGGTCGCCTCCTCGGCTGAGCGCGCATAGAGCTCGACGAGCAGGTGGACGACGATCCGGTCGTCGTCGTGCTTGTGAAAACGGACGTGGGTGAAGAATTCCCGTGTTCCGTGGTCGCCGAAGGCGGCGTAGGAGAGCGCGTCGCCCGCTTCCGGGCCCGAGCACGTCTCGACGTCGTCGGCGTCGACCGTGACCGTGCACGACGCCACCCACGGCGTGCCCGCGATCATCCGCTCCCAGCGGTCCTCGACCGGCTCGACGCGACCATTGTGGAAGCCGAGATGCGGCTGGTCGTGCATGCACTCGAGGCACTGCACCACGGCCTCCTGCATCTCGTCCACGACCTCCGCGCGCTCGCCGCTCTCCGGGTCGATTCGGTGGATCCCCTCGTAGTGCACCTGGACCTCGAGATTCTGCGACCAGCAGCGGTAGCACCGCAGCCAGCTCCTCACTTCGGTCGAGCCCTCCATGAGTTTGATTCTAGATCCCTCCGTCGGCGATCACGGCGTTGGCCGCCGAGCTGGCCTCGAACACCGCCGATTTCGTGTGATTGCCGGCGCTTCGCGCCGGTCGGCCCCTTAGCCGAACGTGAAGTCGTAGGCGCTGACGCCGGGTGGGAGCACGACGGTCACCACCGCCTGCTCGTCCTCGGGGAATGAGACCAGCGAGTAGAGGCGCTGGCCGACGACGGTGAACCGGCCGTTGTGCACGTCGGCTCCCGCGTCCGCGTTCGGGATCGGCTTGCCCTCGAGCAGGACCTCGCCGGTGCGGGGCTTGTTGTCGGCGGAGGTCATAACGAGATACACGTGCTTGGCCTGGACCCCTCCCGTGATCGACGCCTCTCCGAACTCCGGCGTCATCGACTGGGAGGTGGTGTCGAACGTCCCCTTGAGCGCAAACTCGTTCAGGTTGATGTTGTCGAGGCTCACGCCCGGATACGAATGGACGCCCAGCTCCGGCGCCTTGTCGAATGCTTGAGCGCGGTCGGGGTTGAGATACGTCTCGGGAGTACCGAGCTGGTTCGAGGGCATGATCGCGTGCGCGGTCATCGGCGGCGGGAGCTGGCGGGCGCCGGCGTCATAGAGCAACTGGCGCACGGCGGCTTCGTCCTCCCTGTAGTCGCCCTCGCCGAACTGCGTGTGGCGCACGATGCCGTGGGCGTCGATCAGGTACTCGGCCGGCCAGTACTGGTTCCGGTACGCGTTCCAGGTCCCGTAGTCGTTGTCCTGGACGACGGGGTAGCGGATCCCGTCGGAGTGGATCGCCTGATCGACGTTGCCAGCTTCCTGCTCGAACGTGAACTCAGGGGTCTCGACGCCGACGACGTCCAGCCCGTAGCGGTGATATGTCGCGTACAGGCCCTTGACGAACGGGAGCGTCCGCAGGCAGTTGATGCACGTATAGGTCCAGAAGTCGACGAGCACGACGTGGCCGCGGAGGCCGGCCAGCGTCAGCGGCTTGCCGCCGGGCGTGTTGAACCAGTCCTGGTTGTGGGTGAACGCGGGGGCCGCACCGAGGTTCGAAAGCGACGGCGTCTTGACCCCCGGAATCGATACGCCGAGCGTGGTCGGGACGGGTGTCGCCGACGCCTCGCGCTGGCGGACCGCGAACGGTGACTGCGGCCGGATCGACGCGAGTCGATTCTGGACCGCCCCCGAGTTCTCGAGCGCCCGGGTCGGATCGGTGAGGAAGCCGGGGAGGCTCTGGTCCTTGGCCAGCGCCTCTTCGAAACGGACGTCGAGGTTCGCGGCCATCAGGACCCCGGTCAGCACGAGCACGGCGCCCAGCGTGCGGTTGACCACCTGGCCGCGAGCGTGGCGGCGCACGACCTCGATTAGCCGCCGTCCGCCCACCGAGTAGAGCAGCAGCACGGCGCTCAGCCCGAGCACGTAGGAGATCGCGATCGCGACGATCCGGGCCGACGTGTTACCCGAGGCGCTGACGGAGATGACGGCGGCGAGGATCGGGCCCGCGCACGGGGCACAGACGAAGCCCAGGGCGGCGCCGACGCCGACGCCCGTCCAGAAGCCGTCGCCCCGTGAGCGAGGTCCGAAACGGGCCAGCCGCGACAGCGGCGCTTCGATTCGAGCCGACAGCTCCGGGATCAGCAGCACGATGCCGAATCCGATCAGGACGATCACGGAGATCGTCCGGGCGGCGCCCGACGCGAGTCCAACGCCCTTGGCGATCTGCGCCAGCGCGACGATCGCGATCGTGAACGTGACGGCGAGCCCGAGGACGATCCCGAGCGGCCGCCGGCGACCGCCGACGGCGCTCGCGGACAGGAGCGCCGGCAGGACCGGGAGCACGCAGGGCGTGATCGCCGTCCCCGCACCGGCGATAAAGGCAAACAGCATCAGCAGCAGCATGGCTACGACAGATGATGCAGCGAAAGAATTGCGAAAGCGTTAACCGCCGATGGCGGACATGGTCCGCGCCGGCTGGATGAACCCGGGTTCCCCGATGTGGTGCTTGAGCTCCTTACGCCACACGGCGTCGCGAATAACGACCTCCAGCTGACGATCATCGGCGCCATCGCGGAGCGGGCCGCGAAGGTCGGTCTCGTTGAGCGAGAACAGGCACGTCCGGAGCCGGCCGTCGGCGGTCAGGCGGATGCGGTTGCAGTCCCCGCAGAACGGCTCGGAGACCGGATTGATGAACCCGATCAGGCCGTGGCCGTCGGCGAACCGGTACAGGCGGGCCGTTGCGCTCGGTTCGCGGGGCTCGGGTTCGAGCGGATAGACCTCATTGATCGCCGCCCTGATCTCAGTCGCCCGTGAGCACCTGGTCCGAGGTCCACGCGTGATCGCCGTCGAGCGGCATGAATTCGATGAAGCGGACCTCGTAGGGGGTGTTCCGGGCGAGCCTCGCAAACGGCAGCACCTCCTCCTCGGTGAAGTCGCGAATCGCGACGGCGTTGATCTTGATCGGGTGCGCTTCCGGGAAGCTCGCCAGCCGCTCGAGACCGCGGAGCACCTGTCCGAGCGCGTCGCGGCGCGTCAGCTCGTAGAACCGGTCGCGCTGCAGCGAGTCGATCGAGACGTTGAAGCGGCCAACGCCGGCGCGGACGAGTGCCTCGGCGTCTCGCTCGAGCAGAAAGCCATTCGTGGTGACAGACAAGTCCCGCACGCCGTCGACTCGCGAAAGCATCTCGACCAGCCTCGGGAGCTCGCGGCGCACGAGCGGCTCGCCGCCGGTCAGACGCACGTCGTGCACGCCCATCGCCGCCAGCAGACCGACAATCCGGACGATCTCCTCGAACGTCAGGATCTCAGCGCGCTCCAGCCACGGCAGCCCTTCTGCCGGCATGCAGTACTGGCAACGGAAGTTGCAGCGATCGGTGACCGACACGCGCACGTCCCCGATCTTGCGGCCGTGACCGTCCTCCAAGGGCTCGAGTGTCATCGACCACAGGCTACCCTTCCCGCAGATGCGGGTAGCACCGGGGATCATCGTCGCGTCGTGCGCGGGCGTTCTCGCGGGCTGCGGCACGAGCAACGCCGATCAGGTCAAGGCGAAGGTAGACCAGTTCGTGACGGCCGCCGCAAGCCGGAAATACACGACGATCTGCCAGGAGGTCCTGGCTCCGTCGCTGGTGGCGCGGCTGGAGGAGGCGGGCGTGACGTGTCCCCAGGCGATGCAGATCGCGTTCGGCACCGTCAAGGACCCGACGATCAGCATCGGCAAGGTCACGGTTTCCGGCAGCCGGGCGTCAGTGCTGACGCTGAGCGCGGCGAAAAACCAGGATGCCTCGCTCGAGGCGATCGACCTGATCAAGACCTCCAAGGGATGGCGACTGGCGTCCCTGGCGTCGCCGCTTACGACGACCGAGGCCCGGCACAGCGGATGAGCACCCCGCCGAAGATCGTCCACCTCGACGAGCTCGATGCGGTCCCGGGGCCGGGCAGTCTCACATGGCGCCCGGTAAGGCTCGCACTCGGTATCCGCGCGTTCGGGTGCAACGCCTACACGGCAGCGGAGGCGGGCCAGGACGTCGTCGAGCCGCACTCCGAGGAGGTCGAGCCGCCTCTGAGGACCCGAAGCTTGCGCATGAGGAGCTGTACTTCGTCGCGGCGGGGCGAGCGTCGTTCACGATCGACGGCGAAACCCACGACGCTCCGGCAGGGACCTACGTGTTTATCCCCGACCCGGCATCGGAGCGCCACGCCGTGGCCAGCGAGGCCAACACCACGGTCCTCAGCTTCGGTGGCCCGCCGACGTTCGAGCCCAGCGCGTGGGAGTGGGCGTTCCTGGCGACGCCGCTGATCGGCAAAGACCCCAAGCGCGCTCGCGAGATCCTCGAGGAGGGCCTGCGCGTTCATCCCGAAGCCGGCGGCCTGTACTACAACCTGGCGTGCGTCGAGGCCGTCGACGGGAGAAGAGATGAGGCGCTGACGGCGTTGCGGGCGGCAATCGAACGACGTCCCCAGGCGGCGGAATGGGCCCGCGAGGATGAGGACTTCGAGTCCCTGCGAGACGATCCCGAGTTCCGCGCGCTGGCCGGCCTATGAGCGGATGTCCGGGCGCAACGTGGCGAAGGCGACCATGTCCTGGCGGCCGTCCCGGCCCCGCATGTAGGAGCGCAGGACCGCTTCGCGGGTAAAGCCGGCGCGGTCCGCGACTCGCTGGGACGCGGGATTGGCGGTCGAGGCGAGCAGCTCGATCCGTTCGAGGTCGAGGATCTCGAATCCCCAACCGCAGATCAGATTGACAGCGCGGGTCGCGTGTCCGTGGCCGCGGGAGTCGAGCGCCAGCCAGTATCCGACCTCGGCTCGCCGGTTCTTCCAGTCGAGCCAGTTGAGCGCAATCGAGCCGAGCAGCCGTCCATCGGCCGAATCGACGACTGCGAACGGCGCCGCGGTGCCGGCGTGGATCGCGTCGAACCGCTGCAGAAGGTACGCCCGCGCATCGGACTCTCCGTACGGATTCGGAACCGACGTCCACCGCGATATCTCCGGGTCCTGGCAGGCCGCGACCAGTGGGCCGATGTCGGTGTCCCGCCACGGACGCAGCGCCGTCCGCTCGTCGAACAGCGGCTCGGCCGGCAGGACGATCCGTCTCACCCGTTGCGTTGTCACGGTCGCCGGAGGATCACGAATACCGTCGCGATCGCGAAAGCGATCTGCCCGAACGCCAACGCCGTTCCGAGGTTGATCGCGCCGAGCAGGCCGGCCAGCGCAGCGGCTGTCACGAACGAGCCGACCATGATCGCGATGTCGATGAGCACGCCCACGATTTTGACTTAAAGCGAGTCAGCCGAGGCGTGCTTCGAGGGCGTGGGTCAGCCCCGGGACGTCGAGCCCAGGGTCCTGCTCGGACAGCCATTTCGCGACCTCGCGCCGGCCTCCGAGTGCCCGCAGCCCCCGCTCCCCGTGCTCCGCCGCAAAGTCGGCGAGCGCGTGCATCCTCCGCGCCCGCAACCGGCGGGAGGGCAGGTCGAGGATTCCGCCGGTGCGCTTCGAGTGCCGCCGCGAGTTCCTCGACGCCCGACGTCGGCGGGACCGAGGAGACCGCCACGACGGCCGTCTCATGCTCTCCGAGCGATCGCAGGGCAGCCTGCAGGTCCGCGACCGTGCGGGTGGCGATCCGGCCGAGATCGGCCTTGGTGACGACGAGCACGTCGGGGACCTCCATGATCCCCGCCTTCAGGAACTGGAGCACGTCGCCCGAGCCTGGCTGGACCACCACCGCCACCGTGTCGGCCACGTCCGCGACCTCGGTCTCGGACTGGCCAACGCCGACCGTCTCGATCACCACCACGTCGAAGGCAGCCGCCAGGGCGCCGGCGGCTGCGCGCGTCGCCGGGGCGAGGCCGCCGAGCCGGTCACCGGCCGCGGTGGAGCGGATGAACACGCCGCGGTCGCCGGGATCGGAGTCGATCCGGGCACGGTCGCCGAGCAGCGCCCCGCCCGAGCGCCTGGAGGTCGGGTCGACCGCCAGCACGGCGACCGACTGGTCCTGCCCGCGCCATGCCGCGACCAGGCTCGATAGAAGCGAGGACTTTCCCACCCCGGGCGGACCGGTGATGCCGACGATGTGGGCCGGCGCCTCAGCGCCCAGCTCGGCCGGGGACACGGCGGCCAAGAGCGCCTCGGTCTGCCCCCGCGCGGACGGCGAGCGGCTTTCGACGAGGTTCAGAACCGCGGGCGCGACGGAGAGATCGCGCTCCCGCAGGCGCCTGGCGAGCTCGCTGCCGTCGAGGTCAGTCGCGTTCAAGCGGTGGCGGCGATCCCGTTGCGCTCGGCGACGAGCCCGACGATGTCCCGCATCATCTGGTTCAGGTCCCAGTCCTTGGGGGTGTAGACGGCGGCGACTCCCGCCTCGCGCAGGCGGACAGCGTCGGCCTCGGGGATGATGCCGCCGACGACGACGGGCGTCTCTCCGACCCCCGCGTCGCGGAGCGCGTCGAGCACGGTTGGAATCAGCTCGCTGTGCGAGCCCGAGAGGATCGAGAGGCCGATCACGTGGACACCCTCCTGCGCCGCCGAGGTGGCGATCTGGGTCGGCGTGAGGCGGATCCCCTCGTAGACGACGTCCATGCCGGCGTCGCGCGCGCGGACAGCGATCTGCTCAGCACCATTCGAGTGTCCGTCGAGACCGGGCTTGCCGACGAGGAACTTCAGCCGCCGTCCCAGCGCTTCGCTGACCCGTTCGACCTCCTCGCGCAGCTCGGCGACCTGCTCGCTCGAGACCGCCGCGGCTTCGCCGACGCCCGTCGGGGCCCTGTACTCGCCGAACGCGTCACGCAGCGTCTGTGACCACTCACCGGTCGTAACGCCCGCGCGGGCGGCGGTGATCGTCGCCGGCATGATGTTCTGCGAATCGTCGCGTGCGACTCTGGCCAGTTCCGCCAGCGCGGCGTCGACGGCGGCCTGATCGCGCTCGGAGCGCCACCGCCGGAGCGCCGCGCGCTGGTCGGATTCGACCTGCGGATCGACCGTGAGGATGCCGCCGTCATCAGCGGCGGTAAGCGGCGAGTGCTCGGTCGAGGTGAACCGGTTCATCCCGACGACGGTCTGCTCGCCGGACTCGATCCGCCGCCAGCGCTGACGGTGAGACTCCACGAGCGAGGCCTTCATGTAGTCGACCGCCTCCACGGCGCCGCCGAGCTCGGCGACTCGGGCCATCTCCTCACGCGCGCCGTCGAGCAGCTCCTCGACCAGGCCGTCCATGACCTTGGAGCCCTCGAAGATGTCGGGGTACTCGAGGATGTCGGTCTCGTAGGCCAGGATCTGCTGAAGCCGTAGCGACCATTGCTGGTCCCAGGGCCGGGGCAGCCCGAGCGCCTCGTTCCAAGCGGGGAGCTGAATAGCCCTGGCGCGGGCGCTGCGCCCGAGCGTGACGGCGAGCGTCTCGAGCGCGATCCGGTAGACGTTGTTCTCCGGCTGGGCCTCCGTCAGCCCCAGCGAGTTGACCTGCACCCCATACCGGAAGCGGCGGTGCTTGTCGTCCTCGACCGCGTAGCGCTCGCGGCCGAGCTCATCCCACAGTTCGGACATCGCCCGCAGCTTCGCGTGCTCCTCGACGAAGCGCACCCCGGCGTTGACGAAGAACGAGATCCGCCCGAACACGCTAACCATCAACTCGGCCCCGCCACCCACACGGTCACGGACCGCGTCGAGGACCGCGATCGCGTTGCTCATCGCGTAGGCGATCTCCTGGACGGGCGTCGCCCCCGCTTCCTGAAGGTGGTAGGAGCAGATGTTGATCGGGTTCCACCTCGGGACGTGCTCGACGGTGTAGACGATCGTGTCGGCGATCAGCCGCATGCTGGGGCCAGGCGGGAACGCATAGGTCCCGCGGCTGAGGTACTCCTTGAGGATGTCGTTCTGCGTGGTCCCCTGAAGCCTGTCCTCGGGCACGCCCTGCTCGTCTGCGGCGACGATGTACAGCGCCAGCAGCCAGGCCGCGGTCGCGTTGATCGTCATCGACGTGTTCATCTGGTCGAGCGGGATGGCGTCCAGGAGCGTCTCCATGTCCCCCTTGTGTGCGATCGAGACGCCGACCTTCCCGACTTCGCCGCGGGCGAGCTCGTGATCGGGGTCATAGCCGGTCTGGGTCGGGAGGTCGAACGCGATCGACAGGCCCGTCTGGCCCTTCTCCAGGTTGCGCCGGTACAGCTCGTTCGAGCGCCTCGCGTCCGAGTGGCCCGCGTATGTCCGCATCATCCATGGACGATCGGGCTCGGGCAGCCGCGGCGATGGCGTCTCCGACATGGCGTCATTGTATGGAGGCGGGTATGGTCAAGGCCATGCCCGATCAAAGCTCAGCTGCCGACGAGCACGCCATCCTGCAGGAGATCACCGCTCCGCTGGCGACGTTGCCCGACGATCCGATGCCGGAAGTCGCAGACGTGCATTTTCCGGTCGCGCTGCGGGGATATGACCGCCTCGCCGTCGACGCCTACGTGAAGAAGACCAGTCAGCTCGTCGCTGAGCTGCAGGCGACGCGCTCGCCTGACGCGGCGATCCGACGGGCGCTCGAACGCGTGGGGGAGGAGGTGTCGGGGATCCTCAAGCGAGCTCACGAGACCGCCTCTGAGATCACCGCTCAATCGCGCCGCGAGGCCGAGGACCGCCTCGTGGTGGCCCGCAACGAGGCGAGTCAGCTTGTGGCCGGCGCCCAGCAGCAGCTCAAGGACCTGGACGGCGACACCGACCGGATCTGGGCCGAGCGCCATCGGATCGTCGGCGATACGCGAGGTTTGGCACAGGAACTGCTCGCGCTCGCGGAGTCGGCGGGCGAGCGGTTTCCGGCGGCCGAGGAGACGGCCGCGTCCGAGGCCGAGCCGGAGCTCACCGAACCGATGGAGCCCGAGCCCCAGCCGGAGGAAGGCCCCGGGGCCGACGTGACCGCGGTGCTCCCGGCTGTGGAGCCCGAGCAGGACGAAGACGATCGTTAGGGTCCGGCGCCGATGCGCCTGATCGACGTCATGCATCTCGGGCGCGAGCGCGTGATCGGGTGCTGGCAGGTCGATGACGTCCTCGTCGATCCGGGCCCGACGTCCTGCCTGCCGACGCTGCTCCACGCGCTCGGCGGCCAGCGGCCGCGCGCGCTCCTGCTGACCCACATCCACCTGGACCACGCCGGAGCGAGCGGCGCGCTCGTCGAGCGCTGGCCCGATCTGGAGGTGTACGTCCACGAGCTCGGGGCGACGCACATGGTCGACCCGAGCCGGCTGCTGAAGAGCGCGCGGCGCCTCTACGGTCCAGACATGGATCGTCTGTGGGGCGACATGACGCCCGTTCCCGAGCGGAACCTGCGCGTGCTCACCGGGGGCGAGCAACTGCCCGGCTCCTTCGAGGTCGCCTACACGCCCGGACATGCCTCGCATCACGTCTCCTACCTGCACGACGGAACCGCGTTCGTCGGCGACGTCGGAGGCGTGCGCATCACGCCCACCTCGTTGGTGATCCCACCCACGCCTCCGCCGGACATCGACATCGAGGCATGGCACGAATCGATCGACAGGATCGCCGCGTGGCGGCCCCGACGGCTGGCGGTGACGCACTTCGGAGACAGCGAGGACGTCGACGCCCAGCTCGAGGCGGTCGGTCGCCGGCTCGATGCCTGGGGCGAGGACGCGCGCACCAGAGATCGGGCGGAATTCGTCGCCGGAATCGAGGCTGAGATCGCGGCCGGCACGGAGCCCGAGTGGACCGAGGCGTTCAGGCAGGCGGCCCCCCCAGACCAGCTGTACGCCGGGCTCACCCGGTATTGGCAAAAACGAGCAGAGGCCCTTCCACCGGCCGGCAGTCCGCCGGTATCCTGAGTTCGATGTCGCAGACGATCGAGTTGCCGCGAGTCGGAGGACCGGGCAGCGGAGTCGGCGGCCTGTGGAGGGTGGTCGTGCTCAACGACGACGTCAACACGTTCGACCACGTAGCTGAGACGCTGGCCAGTGTGATTCCCGGTATCAACCTCGCGACGGGGTACAGGTTGGCCGACCGCATCCACAACACGGGATGCGCGATCGTCTGGAGCGGACCGCGCGAGGACGCCGAGGCCTACTGGGAGCACCTCGACGCCGCCGGCCTGACGATGGCGCCGCTCGAATCGGGTTAGGCCGGGGCAGCGGGCCTAGGAAGCAGTGGCCCGCGGGGTGGCCCCGGGGGCGGTCGGCAGCGCCTTCGCCCGCTGGCGCTCGGGGCTCACGCGGACCACGTTCCAGACGACCCCGAGCTTTTCAAGGAGCGCGATCATCAGGCCGGTCGGGTCAGCGAGGCGCTCCCAGAACCGCAGGCCGTGGAATGCCGAGGTGGGGAACGCGTGGTGGTTGTGGTGCCATGACTCGCCCATCGACAGCGGCGCCAGCCAGAACACGTTGCGGGACTCGTCCTCGATGTCGAACCGCTTGCGGCCGAAGAAATGGCACACGGAGTTGATCGACCAGGTGACGTGGTGGAGCAGGAACACCCGCACGAAACCACCCCACAGGAGCGCGGTGAGCGCTGTCCCCAGGCCGCCGCCGACGATCCACCCCAGCGCGAACGGGATCACAAAGCCAAGGACGACCCACACCCAGAACAGCTTGTCGACGGCGCGCACGACGCGATCCTTGATCAGGTCGGGGGCGAACCGCTCGCGCTCGGCCGTGCCGACGGTCTCGAACAGCCAGCCGATGTGAGCGTGCCAGAGGCCCTTGATCCCGCCCCAGAACCCGGGGCCGCTGAGATGCGGCGAGTGCGGGTCCCCGTCCTGGTCAGTGAAGGCGTGGTGCTTGCGGTGATCGGCGACCCAAGTGATGACCGATCCCTTCGACCGCCATCGATCCGAGCACGCCGATGATCGCGCGGAACGCCCGCGAGGACTGGAACGCGCGGTGCGTGAACATGCGGTGGTAGCCGAGCGTCACGCCGAGCGCCGTGAAGAAGTAGAGCCCGATCAGCAGCCCCAGTTCGAGTGGGCCGATCGCTTGGTCCCACAGGAGCACGATCGCGGCGACCAGGCCGATCAGGGGCAGAGGGACGCCGATCAGGTTGACGATCTTGTTAGTGCGGGACATCTCTGGCAAGGATACGTCGAAGAAGGTCTAACTTTCTCCTCGCCCCGGTACGAGGGTCTACCCAGAACTTGTAGCTTTCCTACGACGGATGTCCGATCAACCGTGGCACGAGCTGCCCCCGGCGATCGCCGCGGTCGCTGCGGCCGGTACTGAATGAGATCGCCGAAGAGGTGATCGAGGCGGTGAGGACGGTTCCCGCCTACGCCCGGCCGCTCGAAGGGGCGTTCGGCGAAGGCCTGCGCGGGGGCGTGGAGGAGGGCCTCGGCCACTTCCTGGCCGAGATCGAAGCCGGCGGGCCGATTCCAAGGACGGACGTCTACGTCGCGCTGGGCCGGGGCGAGATGCGCGCCGGGCGGAGCCTCGACTCGCTGCTGAGCGCCTACCGGATGGGGGCGCGCGTCGCGTGGCGGCGGTTCGCGGCGGCGGGCGTGGAGGCCGGATTCGAGCCCGAGACGCTGTACCTGCTCGCGGAGTCGATCTTCGCCTACATCGACGTCCTCTCGGCGGAATCCGCCGAGGGGCACGCGCTCGAACAGTCGGCCGTCGCCGGCGAGGCGGAGATGAGGCGCCGCCGGCTGGTGCGACTGCTGATCCGTGATCCACCCGTCGACGCCGCCACCGCCGCCGAGGCGGCGAGCGAGGCCGGCTGGCCGCTGCCCCGGAAGCTCGCGGCGGTCGCGATCGGCGGCGCGGGCCGCGAGGCCGCGGTCTCGCGCCTGCCCAGGGACGCGATCGCCGAGTCGATCGGAGAGCTGATATGCGCCCTGGTGCCCGACCCCGACGGCCCGGGACGGCGGGCGGAGCTCGAACGGGCCGTGATCGACGCCGACGCCCTGGCCGGGCTCGGGACGACCGTTGAGTGGCACGCGGCAGGGATCAGCTTCGCGCGAGCGCGCGGCGCGCTGGGGCTCTGCGAAGGGACGCCGGCGCTGGTGGTGGCGCGGGAGAAGGCCGGCGAGCTGCTGTTGCGGAGCGATGACCGCCTGGCGAAGGAGCTCGCCGCCGACCGGCTCGCGCCCTTGGACGAGCTGCCGGCGGGCTCGAAGGCGCGGCTGACCGAGACCCTCCGGGTGTGGCTGGCCGAGCAGGGGCGCCTGGGACAGGTCGCGGAGCGGCTCGGCGTCCACCCGCAGACCGCGCGCTACCGCCTGGCGCGGCTACGGGAGCTGTTCGGCGACGCGCTCGATGACCCTGAGGAGCGGTTCTGGCTCGAGCTGTCGCTGCGCGTGGCGGGCTGACGAAGCTGCTACGCGGCAGCGTGCGGAGTGGGCTCGGGCTCCGGTTCGGGCTCGGGGACCGTCGGGACCTCCGGGCCAAGCGCTCCGGCGGCGAGCTCGTCATGCCAGACGTACACGACCGGAACCTGGAAGTGGCCCGAGTTGCGCCGGCGGAACTCGACCATCTCGGGCCCATCCCAGTAGCCGTACCAGTCGCTCTTGGACTCGAACCACGCCATCTGGGTGATCTTGTAGTGGTCGTCCTGAGAGCGGTGGACGGCGTACTCGGTGGCGCCGTAGCGCAGCGCGAGCGGGGCGATCGCCGCCACCTCCTCGGCGAAGGAGTCCTTGCGGAACAACGTTGCGTACCAGGGAACCCAGACGACGCCGGCCACGATTACGCTCCGACCTCGGCCCGGATCGCTCCGGGGCCTTCCGCGGTCTTGCCCTGACCTTCCTCGGTGGCACCGACGAGGATCGCGATCTTGCCGAGATGCTTGTTGTCGCGCAGGAGCTGGTGGGCCTCGGCGACCCGCTCGAAGCCCATCGTCTGCCACAGCACTGGGCGGATCTTGGACTCCTCGATCAGCTCGTTGGCCTTCGTCGCCTGCCAGGCGTTGGCGAAGTGGGAGCCCAGGATCTCCTTCTGGCGCATCCACAGGTACCGGACGTCGAAGTCGAGCTGGTAGCCCGATGTAGCGCCGCAGATCACGACCTTGCCGAACGGCTTGACCACGAGCACCGAGGTCGGGAACGTCGCCTTGCCGACGTGCTCGAAGACGATGTCAGGCGGCCCCCCGAGGATCCCCTCGACCTCCTTGCAGAAACGCCGCGACTCCTTGAACCGAGCCTTCTCCTCGTCGGCGGTCTCATCGCCACGGCGCATCATTCCCGCGAACCCGGAGCGGTTGATGTGGCCGATCGCACCGAGCTGCTCGATCAGCTTGCCCTTCTCCTCGCTGGAGACAATGCCGACGGCGTCGGCCCCGGTCAGGGCGCATAGCTGGGTCGCGAATACGCCGAGCCCGCCGGCGGCGCCCCAGATCAGGACGCGGTTGCCGGCCTGGAGCCGGCAGCGGTCGATCAGCATCCGGTAAGCGGTGAAGTACGTCAGCCCGTACGCCGCAGCCTCCTCCCAGGCGAGGTGCTTGGGCTTATGGAGCAGCTGCTGAGCCTGGACTTTGCAGAACTGCGCGAACGACCCCCAGCTCGTCTCGTAGCCCCAGATCTGCTGGCTCGGGGCTGCGAGCGGATCGAGGCCGTGGACCTCGGGATCCTCGTAGGACGCCTGGTTGCAGTGGACCACGACCTCGTCCCCTGGCTTCCAGCGGGTCACGCCCGCACCGACCTTCCAGACGATCCCGGAGGCGTCAGATCCGCCGATGTGGTGGTCCTCGTTGGGGTGATAGCGGAACACCGACACGGGCTGACCGAGCGCAGCCCATACGTTGTTGAAATTCACGCCGGCGGCCATCACTCGCACAATCACCTCGAACGCGCCTGGTTCCGGTACCTCCATCTCCTCGATCTGGAAGGCGTCGGTGGGTTCGCCTTCACGCTCCTGGCGGATGACCCAGGCGGCCATCGTCGCCGGGAGCTCTCCAGGCTCTGTCTCAACGTTCGACACTTGGCTCAGATCGACGGCCACTCGAAATGCACCTCTTTTGCGGGTTCGGAACTGCTGACGCCCCGGGATCGTACCCGGACGGCGTGGGGCAAAGCCCCTCGGTCCGCATAGACGCGCCTAGGGCTGCAGCAGCGTGTTGCTCGAGCTCGGCCGGGGCTGGCCGACGTGCAGCGACGCCGGCGCGATCGACCGCGCCTCCGCCAGCGCCGCGTCGGTCCGGGCACTGCTGGCGGTGGAGACCGAATACTCGCCGGGGCGGTTGATGTCAACCGCGACCTGGCCCGTCCCCTGGGGGTTGATCGGCCCGGTGCGGGCGAGCCGCTGTGAGCTGTTGCCCGCCGGATGGACCGTCAGCGACTCGGCCTTGTCGGCCTGATTGGTGACGATGAAGACGACCTCGCCGGCGCCCACCGACGCCGGCGACAGCGAGACGCGAGCGTTGTTGATGTACACGGTGAGGTTGACCGGCACCGCCGGCCGCGGTTCGTTCGCGAAGTGCCCGCTACTTCCGCAGCCCGACACAGCGAACAGCGCAACTGCAACCGTTGAAATGGTCGTCTTGCGCATGCTCGCTTCTGGCTCTCCTCTCGGTCCCCGGGCGTCGCTACCCCAGAATGACCCTCAACAATCCGAACCTTAACTGACTGGAAAGGAGAGCGCGAGCCAGGCTAACCGCCGGACCACGTTGCCGGCGGTTCAGCCGGTCGAGGACTGATTCACCGAGCGTCGCTTGTGTTCCACGCGGCGCAGCTCGCTCTGCAGCTTCGTCCATGATTCGCGTTCAGCCTGCTCGTACTCCTGCCCGCTGAGCTCGCGCAGGCGCTCGCTGTAAGCGGTCCAAGCACGGCGCATTTCGTCATCGAGCTGGCGAAGCTTGTCACTGTCGGGGGCAATTGCTGTCACGTCAGGACTCCTTCCTAGCTCTCTGACGGCGATGCTACCCCGCCTCGCGGTCGCCAAGTCGCACCAGCTGCGTAATTCAGCCCTCGCAACGGCGGATTCATGCCGTCCGAGCGCGGGCGTATCACGCCAGTCTTGGAGCTACTCGACTCAGCGATCGCGACCGCCGAGTTTCTCGTGATCGACACCGAGACGAACGGCCTCGGTGGCGAGGACTGCGAGCTGACCGAGGTCGGCGCCGTGCTGGTGGGAGGCGGTGACCTCCACGACCGTTTCTCCTCGCTGGTCCGCACCAGCGCACCCCTGCGCCGCGGGATCCAGCGGTTCACCGGCATCACCCAGCAGATGGTCGAGGATGCGCCCTCGCTCGAGGAGGTGCTCCCGCTCATCGACCAGCAGCTCGACGGACGGGTGATGGTCGCGCACAACGCGCCGTTCGATCGCCGCGTTCTGCGCCAGGCATTCGCGCGGATCGGTCGAGACTGGCCCGATCCGCCGGTGCTGTGTACGGCCGCGCTGGCGAGGACGATGCTCCCGCTCCAGCGCGAACGTCGACTCGTTGCCCTTGCGGACGCGCTTGGGATCGAGGTCCCGGGCGCACACCGGGCGCTACCCGATGCCGAGACGTGCGCGCGCGTCCTGTGCGCGCTGCTCCCGCGGCTGTGCGCAAACTCGACCACGATCCGCGAGGCGCTGCTGCTACTGAAGCCCCGCCGGAACGCGCAGCGCGCGCCAGCCGCGCTCTCGTAGGCCGACGGAGGCTCTGCCCGCACGATTGCCCGAGGTCGACTTCGGCGAGCTTCCCCGGGACCCAGGCGTCTACCTGTTTCGCGACGGCGCCGGGAACACCCTGTACGTGGGCAAGTCGATCTCGATTCGGAGCCGCGCCCGCGCCCATTTCGCCCCGTCAGCACCGCGGGCGGACTGGACCCGCCACGCGTCGATCGTCGACTACCGGGCGACGTGCTCGGAGCTGGGAGCGCTGGTGCTCGAGAACCGGCTGATCAAGGAGCTTCATCCCGCTGGAAACACCCGCCTGGCCCGCGCCGATGACCGGCTCGTGTACATCCGCTGCCGCCTCGACATCGCGTTTCCGATACTCGAGGTCTCGCCTCGCCCCGCGGGGGGTCATGCGGTGACGATCGGTCCGCTGCGGGGTCGAAGGCTCGCACTTGAGCTCGTCGAGCAACTCGACTCGCTGTTCGGGCTGCGCCACTGTGGCCGGCGCCTCGTGCGCAGGGACCATCCCTCCGCCTACGGACAGATGGGTCGCTGCCTGTCTCCGTGCCTCGGCGACCTCGACCCGAATCTGTACCGGCGGCGGCTCGACGAAGCGCTGCGGCTGTTCGTGGACGGTGGCGACGGCGGCCAGCGCCTGCTCGCGCACGTCGACGGCCAGATGCGCGACGCGTCCGAGGCGCGGCGGTACGAGCGCGCCCTCTCGCTGCGCCGGCGGGCCCGCCGGCTCGGGGCGATCCTGGGGCGGCTGGGGGGCGTCCTCGAGGCGACTCACACCCGTCCGCGGCTCGTGCTCGTCGCGCACCCGGTGCAGGACGGGAGCTGCGATGCGTTCTGGATCGCGGGCGGCCGTCTCGTCGATTGGGGAGCGCTCCCCACGGATCGGGTCGAGCTCCACGAACGCACCTCGGCGGCGGTACTCCGCGGCGGCCGCGCCGGCGAGCTCGGCGCTCACGTGCCTCCCGACGAGATCGACGAAGTCCGGATCGTCGCGACCTACCTGGCCTCGCACCCGCAGACCGCCCAGCTGGCGCTGGATCCGGCACCCGACGCGGGCGCGCTCGAGTCCTTCGCCTACGGCGAGACCTCGCTCATCGATCGAACGGAAGCTCGACAACCTCCGCCGGAGCTGCCCGTTCTCCGACCGTGACGTTCGACCCGGGCGGGGCCTCGCGGCGGATCAGGGCGAGGCCGACCGGTCCCAGCTCCGGCGAGTTCGTGACGGTGCCGAGGCGACCGACGGGTCGGCCCTCGAACTCGATCTCATCGCCCGTGTGCGCCGGCGCCGAGAGTCGAAGTCCGCGCAGATGGCGATTGGGCTTGCCGCGGTAGTGCAGGCGCGCGACCGTCTCCTGCCCGACGTAGCAGCCCTTCGTGAAGGACACGGCGCGGGCGTTCAGGCCCGCCTCCTGAGGAATCACGCTGTCGTCGACGTCGATGCCGTAGCGCGGGCGGCCGTGCTGCACCCGAAGGCATTCGGCGGTCGCCTCCGACACCGGCGCCGCGCCGGCCGCCTCGAGCGCCGCGATCAGCTCCGCCGTGGCTGCGGCGTCGCACATCAGATCGACGCCGACATCCGTGCGGATCGCCCGTGTCGCGAGCTCGCCGATCTGAACGGGGGCGTGCGCGTGCTCGGCACTCGGCAGCGCCTCGGTGCCGCAGACGGCGTCGGCGTCAGGACCGACGAGCGAGACCAGCCCCCGCTCCAGCGTGCGTTTGTGCAGCTGCACGTCGTACCCGATGCTGAACCGGCGGATCATGTTGAACAGCCCCTGGAGCGAGACTCGCTCGGTGTCGAGCAGCAACTCCTCGCCGGTATCGAGGATCCTCAAGTCCCCCAGCATCTTGCCTTTCGGCGTGAGGAACGCCGCGTAGCAGCCCTCTCCCGCCGACAGGGACTCGACGTCGTTGGAGACCTGACCCTGTAGGAAGGATTTGGCGTCCGCGCCGGTGAGCGCCAGCTTCCCGCGGTCTGAGCGGTCGAGCACCCCGCAGCGCTCGGTGACGGCGCGGTATTCGGTAATCAGGGCGTCGGTGGAAATCATCTACACCAAATATAAGAAGCTGGCAAAAACTGCTGCGTAGACTTGAAGAAATTCAGATTTAGGCGTACCATAACTTTAGACATGGGAAACCTGGAATCGGCAGCGATCTCGTCGGCCATCGAGGACTACGCCAAGGCGATTTATGCGCTCGAGCTCCGGGCGGGCGAGCCGGTCAGCACGACCGCGCTGGCTGAGCGTCTCGGCGTCACGCCGGCCTCCGCCTCGGGCATGGTAAAGCGACTGGGCGAGCTGGGCCTGGTGGAGCACCAGCCCTACCACGGGGTCTCGCTGACCGACGGTGGCCGCCGGGTGGCGCTCGAGGTGATGCGGCATCACCGGCTGCTCGAGCTGTATCTGTTCCAGAGCCTGGGCGTCCCGTGGGATCGCGTCCACGAGGAGGCCGAGGTGCTCGAGCACGTCCTCTCAGACGAGCTCGAGGCACTGATCGCCGCCAAGCTCGGCAACCCGACCCACGATCCGCACGGCGACCCGATCCCGACGCCTGAGCTCACGATCGAGGAGGGCTCGACCGACAGCCTCCAGACGCTCTGCATCGGAGCGCGAGGCACGTTCACCCGCGTGTCCGACTCGGAACCGGACATGCTCCGGTGGCTGGCGGACCGCGGGATCGCGCCCGGTGACGAGTTCGAGGTGATCGACAAGCAACCGTTCGACGGACCCCTGTTCGTCCAGTTCGGCGAGGACGTCCACGTCCTCGGCGGCGCGCTGGCGCGGGCCATGCGCGTCGAGGTGACCCGTTGACGCCGCCGCCCAGGGGTATCGGCGCACCGATCCTCGAGGGGGCGACCGCCGACGGACAGGCGGCGCTGTCGGACGCCGCCGTCCTCACCCCGCTCGACCTATTGCTCCAGCGAGGACGGCTCCGCGCCACGCTCGCGATGCTCGGTCCGGCGTTCGTGGCCGCGGTCGCGTACGTCGATCCGGGCAACTTCGCGACGAACATCCAGGGCGGCGCCAAATTCGGCTACGCGCTGCTGTGGGTCGTGGTGCTGGCCAATGTGATGGCGATGCTGGTCCAGTATCTGTCGGCCAAGCTCGGGGTCGTGACCGATCGGAACCTGCCCGAGCTTGTGCCGCGAGCGCCTCCCGCGGTGGATGAGCGTCGGCCTCTGGGTCCAGGCCGAGGTGATGGCGATGGCGACCGACGTCGCCGAGTTCCTGGGCGCAGCGCTCGGCCTGAACCTGCTGTTCGGAGTTCCGCTTTTCACCGCGGGCCTGATCACCGGTGTGATCGCATTCGCGATTCTCGAGATCCAGCGACACGGGGTGCGCCGGTTCGAGCTGGCGATCACAGCGCTGCTCGGGCTCGTCTTCGCCGGGTTCCTCTACGAGACGCTGAAGATCGGGCCTTCCGCCCATGAAACGCTCACAGGCCTAATCCCCAACCTCGGCGGCGAGACATACCTTTTCCTCGCCGTCGGGATCATCGGGGCCACCGTCATGCCGCATGCCATCTATCTCCACTCGGCGCTCACGAACGGCAGGATGACGCTGCACAGCGACCGCGAGCGGACCCGCGTGCTGCGCTTCGAACGGCTCGACATCCTGCTGGCGCTCGGACTGGCCGGCGTGATCAACATCGCGATGCTTGTCGTTGCCGCCAAGCTCCTGCACACTCCGGCACTCTCCGGCGTGAGCACGATCCAGGGAGCGCACCACGAGCTGGCCCGGCTCGTCGGCGGCGGCGCCGCGCTGGCGTTCGGCGTCGCATTGCTGGCCTCGGGGGCGTCGTCCTCGAGCGTCGGAACGTACGCGGGCCAGGTGGTCATGGCTGGATTCGTCAACATCCGCGTCCCGCTGGTGATCAGACGCCTGTTGACGATGGTGCCGGCGCTGATCGTGCTGGCGATCGGCATAAGCCCGACCAGCGCGCTCGTCCTCAGCCAGGTCGTGCTGTCGTTCGGGATACCCTTCGCGCTCGTGCCTCTGGTTGTCCTCACAGCGCGCCGCAGCGTGATGGGCGTTCACGTCAACCGCCGACTGACGACCGCGGGCGCGTGCGCGGTAGCCGCGGTGATCACAGCGATGAACGTGTTCCTGATCGTGCAGCAGGTTCTCTAGATGGCGCTCGCCGATACCTACAACGAGATCGTCGAGTCGCTCCCTGACGACTGGACGGACCTCGAGCTCGATCTGCGCATCTTCGACGAGCGCCGCTACGTCGACGCCGCCGTGCTGCTGATGATGTGCAACGCCCAGCCGTACTCCAAGAACGACTGGCACTGGCGGCTGCTGGTGGCCCATCGCTTCGGCCACGCAGCGGCGAGCCCGGTCGTCCACGGCGCCCTGAAGCTCCTCGACGATGCTGGAATCGACGGCGAGATGGCGGTGCGGGAGGTCAGGACGGGGCGGTTCGAGGTGGAGCCCTGGTGGGGCCGGACCGAGTCCGTTCGCCAGGAGTTCAAGAAGCTCCGAGCCCAGTAGTGCGTTGGCGCGCGTAGTCGCGTTCATCCCCGACCTGCTGTTCGGGTCAAACGTCGTGGGCTCGCTCGGTGCCGCCGGCCATGCCGTACAGCTCGTCTCGGACCCGAGTGCGGCGGAGGGGGCCGACCTCCTGATCGTCGACCTGACGGCGGACGTCGAGGAGCGGCTCAGCAACGTCGCAGGACTTCTCGGCTCGGTCCCGTCGCTGGCGTTCTACTCGCACGTGGAGGCGGAGGTGCGCGACCAGGCCCAGGCGGCCGGAGTAGACCTCGTGGTCCCGCGCTCGCGGATGGCGCGCGAGGGCCCGGCGCTAGTCGATCGGCTCCTAGCCTCTGCCGGCTGAGCCCGCGCCGCTCACGAACTGAGGATCGAAGGCCTGCTGGACGTCGGGCAATCGCTGGACGATTCCGAAGCGGAGCTCCCATCGGGCCCACGCCCGCAGCGTCGCCGGGTCCAGCACGCCGAACTGCTTGGCCCGGGTGACGAACGCCGGTTCGACGGCGGCCAGCTCCGAGCTCACCAGCTTCGGATCGAGTCCCTGGACGCGAGACTCGAGGTCGGCTGCGCTGGTCTTCGGATGGCTCAACGTGACCGCGTACCCGCGCACCAGGGCACGAACAACGGCACGGGCCAAGCCAGGATCTCGCCGAAGCGTGTCCCCGGTGGCGCACAGTACGAGCTCGGGGTACGACGGCGCACCGTAATCGTCGACCCGGAAGATGTGAAAGCCCGGGCGATGCTGCTGGATCGTCACGCCCTCGTCGTTCCAAAACGCCGTCGCCGCGGCCACACGGCCGGAGAGCAGCGCGGCGACCGCGTTGAAGCCGATCGTGACGGTCCTGAGCTTGCCCGGGTCACCGCCGGCACCGGCGACGATCGAGTCGAGCACGGCGGTGTCGCTCGGATCGCCGGTGATCCCGACGGTCTGGCCCTCGAGCTGCCGTGGGTCGTGGATCTGCGGGGCGGCTATCACGGCCGCCAGCGGCCTCTCGACGATCGCCATGATTCCGGCGATGTCCTGACCCCGCTCGCGCGCGATCGCCAGATCGTGAATGTCGAGGATCGCAAAGTTCACGCGGCCGGTCTCGAGCAACTTGATCGAGTCGGTCGAGGCCGACGGTGCAATCACGTGGAGACGGACGCCCTCATCGGCGTCGTATCCGCGGGCCAGCGCCGAGTAGATACCGGCATGAATCGCGTTCGGCGTGAAGTCGAGGACGAGCGTGGCGTTCCGCCTCGGCGGCGGGGTTGCCCTCGCGCCGGTGCCGGAGCTCGTGCCGGAGCTCGACGTCGACCCGCACGCCGCGAGCGGCAGAGCCATTCCGACCAAGATGATCACGATCCATCGCGGCATCCGGCCGGGCAGGATATGCGGCTCGGCTAAGCGCGGCATGCGCGGCTCGTAGAATTCGCCGGGCGCATGCGCCGCCGCGTCACGTTCAGCCGGAATCTCACGCTGTCGCTGTCGCGGACGTGCCGCTGCTATTGCAAGTACTGCGCGTTCGCGACGCACAAGCCCCATCTGTACGCGCCGGACGAGGTCGAGCGGATCCTCGACGAGGCGGTGTCGCGCCATCGGGTCAAGGAGCTGCTGGTGCTGACCGGTGAGCGGCCCGAGGTCAATGCCGGGGTCGCGGCGCGGCTGCGGGAGTTCGGATTCGACGACTTCACGGGCTATGTGGTGTGGACGTGCGAGCGCGCGCTCGAGCGCGGGCTGCTCCCGCACACCAACCTTGGCGTGCTCGACCGTCGGGACCTCGCCAGGCTGAGAGAGGTGACCGCGTCCCAGGGTCTGATGCTCGAGTCGGTGTCCGAGCGGCTGATGGAGACCGTCCACGCCGGGTCTCCGACCAAGCATCCCGCGCGCCGGATCGAGACGATCGCCACCGCCGGCGAGCTGAAGATCCCGTTCACGAGCGGGGTGCTCGTCGGCATCGGAGAGACCGAGGAGGAGCGGATCGCGTCGGTCGAGAAGCTCGCGGAGCTCCACGAGCGCCACGGACACATCCAGGAGGTGATCCTCCAGAACTTCGTTCCGCATCAGAGCTACTACGGGCGCGAGCCGGCGCAGATCGCCGACGCGGCGGCGTCGCGTTACTGGCGCACGGGCCTGTCGGACGGTCCGCATCTGGATCCGCCGGCGTGGGCCTGCGAGGTGACGATCGAGGACATGAAACGGCTCGTCGCGCGCACGCGAGAGCTGATGCCCGACGTGGGCATCCAGGTCCCTCCGAACCTGTCCGATTGGTGGCCGGAGCTGATCCGTGCCGGGGCGACGGATCTCGGCGGGCTGAGCGCGAACGGCGACCACATCTCGCCCGAGCATCCGTTCCCGTCGCCGAGTCAGGTCCGCAAGCAACTGCGAGCGGACGGACAGGCGCTGAGCGAGCGTCTTTGCGTCTACCCGGAGTACATCGATCCGGATTGGGTCGCACAGCCGGTCCTCGACGTGATCAAGCGGTGCTACTGGTCATTCATCCCGCGCCGGGGCTCGGGTCGCAGAGCCGAGGTCACGGTGCTCGACGATGCGGCGCCGCGCGCGGTTGCGCGGGCCGCGGAGGGTCTGGCGCTGACGCCGCAGGAGCTCACGGCCCTGTTCGCCGAGACGCGGCCCACCGTTATCGAGGAGATGCGAGCGGCGGCCGATCAGCTGCGCGCCGAGCTCGCGGGGGAGACGGTGACGTTCGTCGTGAACCGCAACATCAACGTCTCGAATATCTGCGTCGTCGGCTGCGCGTTCTGCGGCTTCGGCCAGTCGCGGCGGTCGCCTGAGGCCTACGAGCACTCCGAGGCGGATTTCGCGCGGCGCGTGGCCGAGGCGATCGAGTTCGGCGCGACCGAGATCTGCATGCAGTCGGGAATCCATCCCGACTGGGGCCTCGAGGAGTACGAGAAGTGGCTGCGGTTCGCGAAATCGCTGGCGCCGCAGTTGCATCTGCACGCGTACTCGCCGATGGAGGTCGCGCACATGTGCGACATCAGCGGCCTCTCGCCGCGGGCGGTGTTCGAGCGGCTCCGCGAGGCCGGACTCGACTCGACGCCCGGGACGGCCGCCGAGGTCCTCCACGACGGTGTCCGCGAGCGGATCTCGCCGAACAAGCTGCCGGTGGCGCGCTGGGTCGAGATCATCGAGGCATCGCACGCCACCGGACTGCGCTCGACCGTGACCGTGATGTTCGGACACATCGAGGAGCCGTGGGAGCTGGCCGAGCACATGCGCGTCGTCCGCGAGCTCCAGGAGCGAACCGGCGGCTTCACCGAATTCGTGCCGCTGTCGTTCATTCCGTTCCACACGCTCCTCGGGCGCACCCACGGGGTCGAGGAGATCACCCCGGAGGAGAACCTCAAGCACACCGCCGCGTTCCGCCTCGCGCTCGGAAAATCGGTGCGCAACCTCCAGGCGAGCTGGGTCAAGATGGGCCTCGATGCCGCGACGGAGTCGTTGCGGTGGGGGGTCAACGACCTCGGCGGGACGCTGATGGAGGAGTCGATCTCGCGGATGGCCGGCAGCTATCACGGCGTGATGCTGACGCCCGACGATCTCGTCGCCGCGGCCCACCGGGCCGGCCGGTCCGCAGCGGAACGCACCACGCTGTACGAGATCCGCCGGCGCTACGAGCTGCCGGCGGCGGTTGCGTGAACCTGGGAGAGGCACCGATGCGGGGTACCGACGGCGGCGAGGCAGTTGTCGATCACCCGCGGTCGCTGTTCGCCGGGGTCGAGCCGCTCGAGGTGTTCGTCGAGCTCCTGGCGAAGATCGAGACCGACACTTCCTCGACCGAGTTCTACGACCGGATCTGCGAAGCGATCTGCCGCCTGACGACGATGCGGCGGGCCGCGATCTTCCTCGCTGATCCCGGCCGCCGGCGCGTGCGCGTCGTCGGTTCCTACGGGACCTCGTTCTCGCAGCTGGCACGGCTGCGCCCGACGCTGGTGACCACCCCGATCGCGCAGCAGGCGCTGCTCGAGGACCAGGTCGTCGTGGTTTCGGAGGGCGTCGAGGAGGCGGTGCCGGCCGAGTATGCCCGGGTGCTCGGGATCACGACGCTCGTTTGCACGCCGCTCAGCGCCGCCGGGCGGGCGTACGGGGTGATCTGCGCCGATCGCGGCGGCGGCCGGTTCGAGCTCTCCGACGGCGAGCGACATCTGCTGTGGACGCTCGGGAAGACGGCGGCGCTCGTGGCCACGGCCCGGAACGCCACCCGCCAGCAGGAGCGCACCAGGCGCCTCGGCGAGCGGCTCGACCTGGCGCGCGAGATCCACGAACGGGTCATGCAGCGCCTGTTCGGCGTGTCGCTCGCGCTCAGCGCGGAGGCGCCGCTTGATCACGCCGAGCGCGAGCGTTGCCGGGTCGAAATGCAGCAGGCCCTCAGCGACCTGCGCAAGGCGCTGGAGCGTCCGCTGGCGCCGCTGCCGCCCGAAACGGGGACGACGCTGGCGGCCGAGCTCGAGCGGATCAGCAGCGCCCCGGGTCCGCCGGTCTCGGTGCAGTGGCCGTCCGATGTCGTGCTCCCCGCGCATCTCGAGCCGCTGGCCCAGTCCGTGCTGGCTGAAGCGCTGCGCAACATCGGCAAGCATGCCGACCCGACCCGGGTCGACGTTGCCGTCTGCCGCGACGCGGATACGTTCGGGCTCGAGGTGCGCAACGACGGCGCCAAAGCTGGGAGATCGGGCGCCGGAATGGGCCTGCGCCTGGCCGCGTTCGAGGCGCTGCAGCACGGAGGGGTGGTCGAGTTCGGCGCGAGCGGCACCGACGGCTGGCGTGTCCGGCTGGTCGTCCCGCTCAGCGGTGAGGCGTGATGTGGGCGATGGCCGGATCGTGAGTGGCTCGGCGGTCGCGTCCCGCCGGCTCCCGGATCGCAAGCTGCGCGTGCTCGTGGTCGACGATCACGACGTCGTCCACTGGGGCTTCCGGGTCCTGCTCGTGGACCAGCCTTGGGTTGAGCGCTGCCTCGCCGCCCGGACCGGCGCCGAGGCGCTCGAGCTTGTCCGGATCTTCGAGCCGCACGTGGCGCTGGTCGATCTGTTCCTGGCCGGCGAGTCCGGCGCGGAGCTGTGCGATTCGATCCGCAAGGCGTCACCGTCGACCCGAGTGCTGTTGATCTCTGGGGCCGGCCGGATGTCGGCGGCGGCCGCGCGTGCAGCCGGTGCCTCCGGGTTCGTCTCCAAGGACATGGACGCCGCCGAGATCGCGACGACGGTTCGGATGGTCGGTCTGGGGATGACGATGTTCTCCCCCAAGGCCGACCAGCCGGCGCCGCTGCTCAGCGAGCGCGAGCGCGAGGTCCTCGACTTGATCGCTGCAGGCTCGACCAACCGTGAGATCGCGGAGCAGCTGTATCTGTCGCCGCATACGGTCAAGGAGCACACCAGCTCGCTGTACCGAAAGCTGCGGGCGCGCAACCGCGCCGACGCGGTGCAGCGAGCGCAGCGGATCGGGCTACTCGGCTAAGCGCCGGCCCCTGCGCCACAGGCTGGAACGAGCACTCCGCGCCACCGCGTACGAACGAACCCGCCGCGCCGTTAATGTGCTGACAGGGGAATACCGACACCTGACTGGAATAACCTGTTAACCGAAGGCGAGGCGGCAAGGAGCGGCCTCGGCGAAAGGAGAACAGCCGCTGTGAACTTTCTGGAGGTCGCGCGAAACGCGAGTGCGCAGCTGAGGCTCGTTTCTCCGCCCCGCCGCAGGATCCCCGGCGCCGAAGATTTCTACATGCCGCCCGTGCCGTTGCCGGATGGGGAGCCGGGCGAGGTAATCCGGGCCGAGGAGATCGACGCCTACCTGGTCCCCGGAGTACGCATCCGCTCCCGCGTGTGGCGGATTCTCTATCGCTCGACCGGCGCCACCGGCGAACCCACCGCGGTTTCGGGCACGGTCCTGATCCCGCACTCCCGCGCCCGAGGGCCCCGCCCGCTGATCGGCTACGCGGTCGGCACACACGGAATCGGCGACGTGGCGGCGCCATCGCGGCTGCTCGCCCGAGGGCGCGAATGGGAAGCCGGCCTGATCGCGATGGTGTTGGCGCGCGGCTGGGCAGTCGCCATCACCGACTACGAGGGCCTCGGCACTCCCGGCGACCACACGTACATGGTCGGGCGTGCGCTGGGGCCGAACGTGCTCGACGCGATGCGGGCCGCCCGGCAGCTCGATTACCGCGAGCTTCCGGTCGAAGGTCCCGCGGCGGTCATCGGCTACTCCGAGGGCGGCGCCGCGGCAGCATGGGCGGCGCAGCTGCAACCGACCTATGCGCCCGACGTGCCACTGCTGGCGGTTGCGGCCGGCGCGGCTGCGGCCGACGTACAGACCGCTGGCCCCAGCCTGGACGGGACGTTCTTCTCGTTCTTCATCGCCTACGGGGGCATCGGCTACGCCGCGGCCTATCCCGAGCTCGACCTCGACACTCACCTCACGCCGATGGCGCCGCAAGGGGATCGCCGCGCTGCGCGAGTCCACCGTCTTCCAGGCGGCGCTGTTCGGCCCCCGGTGGGTGCACTCATCGGATCTGACCCAGCCGAACGTGCTCGAGCTCCCGGCGTGGCGGGCTCGCCTCCGCGAGAATCGCCTGGGCGACATCGCGCCGGCGGCGCCGGTGCTTCTCCACCACGCCCGCCGCGACCAGATCGTCTCCTTCGAGCAGAGCTCGACCCTCCTCGACGATTGGCAGCGGCTGGGCTCCGACGTCCGGTTATACGTCACCCGTGGTGGCGTCGATCACATCAGTGGCGCGCTTGCCGGCACGCCCGTGGCGCTCGACTGGATCGGCCGGCGGCTGGCACGCAAAGTGCGGATGCCCGATCCCGCAGCCGTCGTCGACGAGCCCGCGCGCAACGCTGCTTAGGCGCTGGCTCCCGAATTGCGCCAGCCGTCGGGGCCGGAGTATCGTCGCGGGATGAGCGCAGCAGAATCGCTCGCCGGACGCCGGATATTGATCACCGGATCGGCGCGGGGCATCGGCGCGGCACTCGCGGAGAAGCTCGCCGGGCGCGGCGCGCGGCTGGCGTTGGTCGGGCTCGAGCCGGAGAGGCTGGCGGCCGTGGCCGAGCGCTGTGGCGCTGGGACGTTCGTCGGCGAGTGCGACGTCTCGCGCAGGGAGGAGATGGGCCGTGCGATCGACGCCGCGGCGGAGGCGCTCGGCGGCCTCGATGTCGTCGTGGCGAATGCCGGGATCGCGACCGGCGGGCCGCTTCGTTCCCAGGACATGCGGTCCTGGGAACGGGTCATCGAGATCAACCTGCTCGGGGTGATGTACACCGATCGGGCGGCGCTCCCGCACCTCGAGCGCACCGGCGGCTATCTGCTCAACATCGCTTCAACCGCGGCCGTCCTCCGCGCCCCGGGGATGAGCGCCTACTGTGCGGCCAAGGCCGGAGTCGAGGCGCTGAGCGACTGCATCCGCACGGAGATGGCGCCGCTGGGCGTCCAGGTCGGTGTTGCGTACTTCCTGTTCCTCGACACCGACATGGTCCGCGACGCGGAGCGGGAGATGCCGATGATGGAGCGGGTCAAGGGCGAGATGCCGGCGGTGTTCGCCCGCACGTATCCGCTCGGTCCAGCGATCGACGAGCTGGTGGCCGCGATCGAGCACCGGCGCCGGCGGGTCGCCTACCCGAGATGGTTCTTGAAGGCGCTCGCGTTCCGGCAGCTGTTCGCCTCGGCGCTCGCCGAGCGAGCCGGGCGCGGCCGCGCTGCCCAGGCAGTCGTTGAGTACGAGCAGGTCGTGGCCGAGCGTGGGGCCGAGGCTGCGTCGGCGTCCGAGCGAACGCGCGAGCTCGCCGGGCTCTAGTCCGCCCAGCCGGTAATTAGCGTGAGGAACTCGGTCATCCGTGCCGCATGATCCACTCGATCGCCGGCAGCTTTACGGCGTGGGGGACGAGGCGGGCCGCCTCCATCGCGGCGCGCATCCCGAGTCCCGGAACGATCACCCGGTGACCGGCGGCCAGCCCCTCGACCCCCGCCCTGGCCGCGTGCTCGGCCGTGATCCACGCCGGACGCGGCACTGTGTTCTCGAACGAACGGCCCCCGGCGACTTCCCATCCCGCGATCTCCCAGAAATCGGTGTAAACCGGTCCTGGGCACAGCGCGCTGACGATCACCCCGTGCCCTCTGAGCTCCTGGTGCAGCGCCTCTGAGAAGGTGAGCATGTAGGCCTTCGCAGCCGAGTAGCCCGCGGAGTAGGGCAGGGGCTGCATCGCTGCGGTGGAGCACACGTTGAGGATCGCGCCGCGGCCGCGGTCCACCATCTCGGGAAGGAACGCGGACGTCAATGCGACGCCCGCCTCGACGAGAACGCGGATCTGCTGGAGCTCTCGGTCGGGATCGGACTCGTAGAACGGCCCATTGGTGGCGAAGCCGGCGTTGTTGATCAGGATCTCGATGTCGAGCTCAAGTTCGGTGATCCGACCGCGCAGACGCGATCGGGACGCGGGCTTGGCCAGGTCGCAGGCGATCGTCTCGGCACGGATCCCGTGCTCGGCGCTGAGCTCCTCGGCGACCTCGACCAGCTTTTCCTTGCGCCGTGCAACAAGCACCAGGCCGTGCCCGCGTGCGGCGAGCTCGGACGCGATCGCGCGGCCGATCCCGGCCGACGCGCCGGTGACGAGCGCGGCTGAGGATGGAGCTGGTTCCGGGAGGGTGAGGCGGCTCATCGTGGGTGTCCCCCCGTTCGGGGGGAAGTCCGCGCGAGCACTGTATCCAGGCCTTGGGCTCCGCGTAGGGTGAGATGCATGGCTCCCACAGCAGTCCTGTTCCCCGGACAGGGCTCCCACACTCCTGAAATGCATGAATCGGTTGCGTCGATCCGGCCCGACCTGCTGTCGCTGGCCGTAACCGTGGTCGGCACCGACCCGTTTCCGCTCGCCGAGGAAGGAACGATGTACGCCCAGCCCGCGATCTTCTGCGCCAGCCTGGCCGGTTGGAACGCAATGGGGTCCCCAGAAGGGGATTTCATGGCCGGCCACTCGCTGGGCGAGCTCGGCGCCCTGGTCGCTGCCGGTTGTCTGACCGAGCGCGACGGGCTGGAGCTGGTCGCGCTCCGCGGGCGCCTCATGCAGGAGGCCGGTGAACGCGCCGGCGATGGCGGAATGCTGGCGCTGCTCGGCTCCGGCGCGGCCGACCACGCCGAGAGCCTGGCGGAGGCCCATGGCCTGGCCGTCGCCAATGACAACTCGCCGCAGCAGGTCGTCCTCTCGGGGGCACGCGCGGCGCTGCCGGGCGCGGCGACCGCCGCGCGCGAGCTCGGCCTGCGCCCGATGGAGCTGCCGGTCACCGGAGCCTTCCACTCGCCGATGATGGCCGGCGCGGTCCCGGAGTTCGCCGCCGCGCTCGACCGCGTGGAGATCGAGTCGCCGCGGGTCACGGTCCTCTCAGCCGTCACCGCGGAGCCGTTCGACGACGTCCGCCGCAGGCTCGTCGAGGCGCTCACGATGCCGGTCCGGTGGCGCGAGACGTTGCTGGCCCTGCACGCGCGGGGCGCGGAGAGGTTCGTCGAGGTCGGCCCGGGCAAGGTGCTCACAGGACTCGCCAAGCGAACGCTCCGGGACGTGGAGCTCGTCAATGCCTGACCGCCAGGGCTGCGCACTCGTGACCGGCGCCTCGCGCGGAATCGGCGCCGCCATCGCTCGCGCGCTCGCCGCCGACGGGTGGCCGGTCGGCGTCAACTACCGCGTCGATCGCGACCGCGCGGACACGGTCGTCGAAGAGATCGAGCGGGACGGTGGGCGCGCCGTCGCGCTCGTCGGCGACGTCTGCGATCCCGCCGTGCCGGACGAGCTGTTCAGCGCGCTCGAGGAGCACTTCGGCGCGCCGGTGCTGATCCTCGTCAACAACGCCGGGATCACCCGTGACGACCTGACGCCGTCGCTCGGCGACGACGAATGGGCCGCCGTCCTCGACACGAACCTGACCGCCGCCTTCCGTCTCACGCGACGGGCGCTGAAGCCGATGCTGCGGGCTCGGTCCGGGAGGATCGTCAACATCTCATCGGTCGTCGGGCTCCGCGCGAATCCAGGGCAGTCGAATTACGCCGCGGCCAAGGCCGGGCTGATCGCACTGACCAAAACCTCGGCCGTCGAGGTCGCCCGTCGCGGGATCACCGTGAATGCCGTCGCCCCCGGCTGGATCGACACCGAAATGATGACCGACGTCTCAACAGATCTTCTCGAGGCCGTGCCGGCCAAGCGCGCCGGCACTCCGGCCGAGGTCGCTGCATGCGTACGCTTCCTGGCTTCCGCGGAGGCGAGCTACGTCACCGGCGCGGTCCTGTCGGTCGACGGAGGACTTGCAGCGTGAAACCAACAACAGAAAGGAGCAGTTCCAGATGCCAACCGTGACCAGCCAACAGGTCGAGGCCCGCGTGGTCGAAACGCTCGCGAGCTTTGGCCCCGATGCGAACCAGATCACTCGCGAGGCGACCTTCGAGGAGCTCGACATCGACTCGCTCGACCTGGTCGAGCTTGCCCAGGTCGTCGAGGACGAGTACGGAGTCGTGCTCAAGGGCGAGGACATGAAGGAGCTCAAGACCGTCGGCGATGCGATTGACCTGATCGCGGAGCGAGCTTCCTGAGTGAAGCGCCGCATCGTGATAACCGGCCTGGGGGCCGTCACGCCCCTGGGAATGGGAGCCGCCTCGCTGCACGAGCGGTGGGCCGCGGGTGACTGCGGGATCGTCGACGGCGTCGGCGCGTGTCAGGATTTCGAGCCCGCCGATCACTTCTCGATCAAGGAGGTGCGCCGCCTCGATCGCTTTTCGCAGCTGGCGCTCGTTGCCTCGGCCGAGGCGCTGGCGCAGGCCGGCTGGGACTCGGGGCTCCCGTACAACGAGCTGCGGACCGGGTGCGTGATCGCCACCGGAATCGGCGGCATCGAGACCGTCGAAATCCAGCACGACGTGATGCGCGACAAGGGGCCGAGGAGCGTCTCCCCGCTCGGTATTCCCCAGTACATGCCGAACGCCGGCGCGGCGGCCGTGGCGATGAAGCACGGGCTCAAGGGGCAGACGTACGGCGTAGTGTCGGCGTGCTCGGGTGGCGCCCACGCGATCGGCTCAGCGCTGCGGATGATCCAGTACGGCGACGCCGATGCCGTCGTCGCCGGGGGTGCCGAGGCGACGCTGACCCCGTTCGGGTTCGCGTGCTTTAACTCGATGCAGGCGCTGTCGCCGACGGGATTCTCCCGTCCGTTCGACGCGCGGCGCGACGGGTTCGTGATGGGCGAGGGCGCCGGCGTACTGGTGCTCGAGGAGGAATCGGCCGCGCGCGAGCGCGGGGCAACGATCCTCGGCGAGATCGCCGGGTACGGATCGACGTCCGACGCCTACCACCTGACCGCTCCCGAGCCCACCGGCGTTGCGTCATCGCGGGCAATCGAACTCGCGCTCGCCGACGCCGGCGCGACCGCCGATGACGTGAGCTACATCAACGCCCACGGCACATCGACCCAGCTGAACGACGCCGCCGAGACCGCCGCCCTGAAACGTGCGCTCGGCGAGGCGCGGGCCAAGCAGATCCCGATCTCGTCGACCAAGTCGGCGATCGGCCACCTGCTCGGCGCCGCGGGCGCCGTGGAGGCCGTCGAGACCTTGCAGGTACTGGCGACCCGCGTGATCCCGCCGACCCTCGGCTACGAGGTGCCCGACCCAGAGCTCGACCTCGACTACGTGCCCGGAGAGGCACGGCCACTCATAGCTGCAAATGGAGGGCCACCGCTCGCGATCTCGAACTCTTTCGCGTTCGGCGGCCATAACGTGTCGCTGGTCCTACGAGGAGCGTCCGAATGACGGCGACGGCACTGCCAGAGCAGACGCGGCTGAGTCCGGTGGAGCGGCTCGAGGCGCTATGCGATCCAGGCAGCCTGCGCGTGCTGCGCTCGCGCGTGATCTCGACCAAGCTCGGCGACCGCGCCACGGCCGGCGACGGCGTGGTCGGCGCGACGGGCGCAGTGGGCGGCCGGCCGATCGTCTGCTACGCCCAGGACGGCACCTATATGGGCGGGTCACTGGGCGAACGCCATGCCGACACGGTCGTCCGGGTGCTGGAGACGGCGGGACGGGCCAAGGTACCGGTCGTCGCTTTCGTCGAGTCCGGGGGTGCCCGGATGCAGGAGGGCACAGCCGCGCTCGCGGGGTATGGCCGGATCTTCCGCCACACAGTTGCTCTCACGGGCGTTGTTCCGCAGATCTCGATCGTGTCCGGCGCCTCCGCCGGGGGCGGGGCGTATTCGCCCGCGCTGACCGACCTGGTGTTGATGACCGAGGATGCTGCGATGTTCCTCACGGGTCCCGGCGTCGTGCGCGAGGCGCTCGGCGAGGAAATTGACGCGGCCGGGCTCGGGGGACCCCGGGTCCACGATCGCAACGGCGTCTGTCACCTGGTGGAGCCCGATGAGCGCGCGGCGGCCAATCGCGTACGCGAGCTCCTGTCGTATCTGCCGTCGGCCGCCGGCGAGCCGATGCCGCTGACGGCGACAGTCGCGTCCACGATTTCCGATCCGGGCTCCGCGGTCCCGCGCGAGTCGCGTCGGGCGTACGACGTACGCGATGCTCTCGCCGGAATCGTCGACGGGGGCTCGCTGCTAGAGCTGTGCCCCCGGTGGGCTCGGAACGTGGTCACGACGTTTGCCCGGATCGAGGGACGTCCCGTCGCGATCGTCGCCAACCAGCCCCACTATCTCGGCGGGGTGCTCGACGCCGAGGGCTCGGAGAAGGCCGCCCGGTTCGTCAGCTTCTGCGACTCATTCGGGTTGCCGTTGATCGCGATTGTCGACACCCCGGGGTTCATGCCGGGCTCCCGTCAGGAACAAGCCGGCGTGATCAGGCACGGCGCGTCGCTCGTGCGGGCGTTCGCCTCGGCGCGGGTCCCGAAGCTCACCGTCGTGCTCCGGAAGTCCTACGGCGGCGCGTACATCACGATGAACTCGCGCGATCTCGGCGCGGATCTCGTGCTGGCGTGGCCCGATGCCGAGCTCGGAATCATGAGTGCGCGGGCCGCGGTCGGGATCGTCAACCGCCGCGAACTGCGCGTCGCGGGCGAGCCGGACGCCGAGCGCATGCGGTTGGCCGAGGCATATGCCAACGAGCATCTGCGCGCCGACGCAGCCGCCGCGGCGGGATTCGTCGACGAGATCGTCGCGCCGGCCGACACCCGCGACCGGCTGATCTGGGCGCTGCGCGCGTTCGCCCGATAAGAGCCGCCGATGCTCCTCGAAGGTAAGCGGCTGCTGATCACGGGCGTCCTCACGAAGGATTCGCTCGCGTTCCATGCTGCCGAGCGCGCGCAGCAGGAGGGCGCTTCCGTACTGCTGACCAGCTTCGGCCGGGCACGGCGCCTGACCGAGCGGGCCGCCCAGCGATTGCCGGAGCCGGTCGACGTGCTCGAGCTCGACGTCAACAGCGAGGCCGACCTCGAGGCGCTGACCGACACCCTTCGTGATCGCTGGGGCGAGGTGGACGGCGCGCTCCACGCGATCGCGTTTGCGCCTGAAGATGCGCTCGGCGGTCGTTTCATGACCGCCCCGGCGGCGAGCGCGGTCCAGGCTTTCCAGACCAGCGCGTTCTCGTTCAAGGCGTTGGCCGCTGCGCTGGCGCCGCTGATGAAGTCGGGCTCGAGCATCGTCGGCCTCGACTTCGACGCCGCCGTGGCCTGGCCGATCTATGACTGGATGGGCGTGGCCAAAGCGGCGCTTGAGGCCGTCGGCTCGATACCTGGCCCGTGACCTCGGTCCGCAGGGCATTCGCGTCAACCTTGTCTCGGCCGGGCCGCTCGGCACCGTTGCCGCACAGCGGCATCCCGGGCTTCGAGCAGCTCGCCGAGCTGTGGCGCAAGCAGGCGCCGCTCGGATGGGACACCGCCGATCCGACGCCGGTCGCCCGTGCAATCTGCTTCCTGCTGTCCGATTATTCGCAGGCGATCAGCGGCGAGATCCTGCACGTCGACGGCGGTTTTCACGCGGTCGGAGCGCCGACCGAGGTGTGAGGCGCGCTCCCCTACTCTGGAAGTAGTGGAGCGGATTCTCAGCAGCGAGCGCAACGTTCGGCTCGCGGCTGTGCTCGGGGCCGTGACGATCGCGTTCTCGAGCATTCTCGTGCGGCTGAGCCACGCCTCGCCGTCGACTGCCGCGATCTTCCGCTGTGCCTATGCGCTGCCGGTGCTGGGGCTGTTGGCGTGGCTCGAGGCGCGCAGGCTCGGGCCACGTGGCGGGCGTGATCGCTGGATCGCGGTGGCGTCGGGGTTCTTCTTCGCCGCCGACCTGCTCCTGTGGCACAACGCGATCAAGTACGTCGGCGCCGGGCTGGCAACGGTGTTGGCGAACATCCAGATCGTGCTCGTCCCGCTCGTCGCCTGGATGGTCCTCGCGGAGCGGCCCGGACGCAGGGTGCTCGCGGCGCTCCCGATCGCGCTAGTGGGAGTGCTGCTGATCTCCGGCGCGCTGGAGCACGGCGCGTATGGACGCGATCCCACCCGGGGGACGATCTTTGGCCTCGGCGCTGGGATCGCCTACGTCGGTTTCCTGCTGCTGCTCCGACGGGGCGGCGCCGACGTCCGCCGGGTCGTCGCGCCGCTGTTCGAGGCCACGGCAACTGCGATGGTGTTGTGCGTTATCGCCGGGCTGATCATCGGCGACGCGCAGCTGGTGCCGGCGTGGCCCGGCGCGGGATGGTTGATCCTGCTGGCGCTGAGCTCGCAGGTTCTCGGCTGGTTGCTGATCATGTTCTCGCTGCCGCGGCTGCCCGCGGCGATGATGTCGCTGACGCTGGCGATCACGCCCGTTGGGACCATCGCACTCGCCGCGCTGATCCTCGGGGAGTCTCCGAGCTCGTTGCAGCTGTTGGGGGTGGTGATCGTGCTCGTGGCGCTGCTGGCGGCTACGAGCCCGATGGGGCGCCGGCGCCTGGCGCGGCGGCGCGAGGTCCGCGATGCGCGTGATGTGCGCGAAGTGCGCGAAGTGCGCGAGCCGGCGGTCGAGTGGTCATCTGAATAAGTCCTCGGCCTCGGGGCGCAGCAGCACGCGGGCCCCGGGACCATCGTCGGCGGTGACGTGACGCTCGGCGCCGGTTATGAGAACGACCGGCTGCCTGCCGTCCTTGGTGCGGGCCAGATCGGCCGCAGACGCGAGCTGATCCGCGATCGCGATCCACGTGGCGCTGAGCTCGCGCCCGACCGAGTCGGTGCGCCCGCGCCAATCATCCAGCGGAGAGAGGCCGGCGCAGCCGATCGCCACGTCGCACTGCCCGTGGCGCCAAGCCCGCCCGAAGGAGTCGGTGATCAGAACAGCCGGGGAGACGCCGAGGGTCGCTCGCAGAGCTCGACGGATGCCGCGGGCGGAGCCGTCCGGATCGCGCGGCAGCAGGATGACCGTGCCCTCGTCTGGCGCGTTGGACGCGTCGACCCCGGCGTTCGCGCACACAAAACCGTGGTGCGTCACGCAGATCATGACCCCGCGCGTCGCCCGCAGGACGGCGCTGGATTCGTCGAGCACGACCTGGACGTGGCGGGCGTCCTTGCCCAGTTCCAAGGCGAGCTGCTGCGCCCGCGCCGAAGGCTCGACGTCGGCGAGCCTGCGCACTCGCCCCTCGGCCTTGGAGACCGCCTTGTGGGCGACCACGACGACATCGCCGTCGTGGAGCTCTGCGCCCTCGCGTCGCAGCGCGGATCCGACCAGCGCCGCGAGATCGTCGCCCCGTGAGATCTCCGGCAGCCCTGGTAGCGCGACGGCGGTGATCAAACCTGGCTGCGCATCAACTGGCGCATCATGCCGCGGGTGTGCGCCGCGCCACCGTGGATCGATTCGAGTGCCTCGCGGAGCGCTTCAAGGTCGTCGGGCGTGTCGACGTCGAGCGCCAGCGAGGGTACGTCGACAATTTCGGCGGTCGTCCCCTCCGCCTGGGCATTCTCCGCGTGTCGCTGGCAGCTCCCGGGACCGAACGCCGGCGTCAGCGAGCCTGGAGGAGTCAGCAGCAGCGCGTTGGTTCCGGTCCCGTGGCGGTCGGGGACGATCAGCGCCGAGCGCTCGTCCACGTCACGGCCGATCAGCTCGTCGAGCTGACCGGGGTCCATCATCGGGCAGTCGCCTGCAACCAGCAGGACCCGATCGGCACCGGACTCGAGCGCCGACCGGATCCCGCGCCGTGCCGCCGGGTTGTGGCCCTGCTCGTCATCGTCGAGGACCATCGCGCCGTACCCTCCGGCGATCTGCTGGGCGCCGCTGTCTGCTGTCACGACGAGGACCCCGTCGACCGCGTCGGCGCGCCTGAGGGCCACGAGGACGTCCGAGAACATCGCCTCAGCGAGTGCCCGCCGGCCGCCGGGGCTCATCTCGTGCGCCAGGCGCTGCTTTGCTTCGCCGAAGCTCTTGATCGGGAGGATCGCGAGCGTTCGCATCTGCCGGGAAACCTATCCGAGCGCGAGGGCGAACTGCAGCGTCTCTTCCGCCACCCGGGCCCGCGTCGCGATGCTGTCCATCAGCACGTCGGTTTGAAGCACGGCGAGCTCGCCGGTCGGTCGATCCGCGACGAGCCCGTCGAGCAGATCGCCGTACGCGGCGGCGATCCCGCCGCTGTTCGGCGCCAGCCGCGCGTACTCCATGAACGCCGCCGTCGGTCCCTTCACGACCTCGCCCCGGACGAGCGGGCTGACGGCAACGACGGGTGCCGGACTGCTCGCAATCGCGGCGCGGAGCGGCTCCATCGCCAGGATCGGCCCAATTGAGATCACCGGGTTGGACGGACCGATCACGATCGCCCGTGCGGTTGCGATCGCGTTCAGGACCTCGGGCGTCGGCAGGCTCGACCGTGCTCCGTGGAGGTCGATCTGCTCGATCGGCCCCTCCCCGTGGCCCTTGATCATGAACTCCTGAAACGGCCACCACCGGCCCTTCGCCATCACTCGAGTGCGGACCGGCGTGTCGGACATCGGCAGCACGCGTGCACGGACGCCGAGGGCGCGGACGATCGACGCGTGTGCTTCGGTCAGGCGCTGGCCGGCGCGCAGCGCCCGAGCGCGCTCGAGCCCGATCGCGAGATCCCGGTCGCCGAGGTTGAACCAGACCTCGACGCCGAGCGCGCGCAGCCCGTCCATCACGTTGAACGTGTCGCCGGACAGCCCCCAGCCGCGATCGTCGATCAGGTCGGCGAGCCAAAACGTGACCAGGTCCGGGTCGGGGGAGACGTAGCCGCCGTAGATCTCGATGTCGTCGCCCGTGTTGGCGATCACGGTCAGCTCGTCCGGGCCGACCACGTCGAGCATCCCGCGGGCGAGCTTCGCGCCGCCCGTACCGCCGGCGAGGACGACGACAGGCCCGTTCACAGGCCTGTGATCTTGATCCCCGCCCTGACCTTGTTGCGGACGTTGATCGAGATGAGCAGGGCAGTCAGCTGCTCGACGATGCGAGCCATCTCGAGCGCGCCGCAGTCGACCGGGCGCAGACCCGGGATCCGGGTCACGATCGCCGCCAGGCGATCCTTGTCCTCGCGGCGATCTCCGCAGATCAGCACGTCCTCGCCGAGCTCGTGGTCGAGATCGCTCAGCAGCGCGGCACTGACGGTGTGGAAGGCGGACAGGACCCGAACGCCCTCCGGCGCCATCTCCTGCGCCGCTTCGGCGGCCGACCCCTGCCACACGCCGAGCGTCCGGGTGGCCTTGCCGCTGATCGCCGCTGCGAGCGGCACCGTCGCATCGACGAGCAGGTGCCCTGGCGTCAAGGCGGTCTTGAGGTTGGTCAGCGTTTCCGACTGGTTGCGGAATGGGACGCTGAGGATCACGACCTCGGCCTTCCTCACCGCCTCTGCGTTCTCGAGCCCGTCGAATGCCGCGCCCGGGACCTGGGCCACGGCGCGCGCAGCTGACTCCTGCGCGCGTCCCGGATCGCGCGAGCCGATCACGATCGGGACGCCCGCCTTTCCGAGCCTGAGCGCAAGCCCGAATCCGAGCGCACCGGTACCGCCGACTATGCAGACAGGGTCTGACACGAGCTCGTGGAGTCTATGCGGCGCGGGTAGTACTGTCCGGCGGGCGATGGGGAGCGCATTGGCAGTGGGAATAGAAGGCACGAAGGATTTCGTGGTCGATGGAAGATTGCTCACCGATGTCGGGGGGACGCTCGGCTTCGAGGTGCTCTCGACGCCCGCGATGATCGCGATGATGGAGCAGACCTCCACGATGCTCGTCTATCCACTGCTCGAGCCCGGCCAGGCGACGGTCGGCTTCGAGGTGTGCGTCAAGCACGTGGCCGGCGCGAACAAGGGGACCCGGTGCACCGCCAGCTCCCGCCTGGATGAGATCGTCGACGGACGCAAGCTCCGGTTCGCCGTTGAGGTCGTGGCCGAGGACGGCCGTACGATCGGGGTGGGGACCCATGAGCGGCGGGTTATCTCCGCCGGCGGGGACAAGGGGTGAAGCTCGCGGCGGTCGCATTCGCCGTGGGTGCGTTGGCCGTAGGCGTGCCGGCCGTCGAGAACGCCGGAGCGCATGGGCCGGCCTCGACGCCGCTCCCCGTGGCTTCCGCGTCGGTGACGCAGGCCGCCCAGGACGTGGTGTGGAAGGTCGAGCTCGGGAGACCGTTCTCGCCGGGATCGCTCAAGCAGCAGCGGCGATCGCTGTGCCTCCTGGTCGAGCGGGTTCATAACACGAGCGTGTCGGGCGTGCTGTGCGTGGATCAGGGCCGCCGCAAGCCTGAGCTCGTCTTCCAACACGTAACCCGTCGCGGACGCGGTCCCGGGCAACCCATCTCGGCGTCGATCTCACGTGACGGGGGCAGCGGCATCACGGTCCGCTTCGACCCGAACGACATCGGCAACGCGTACACGTCGCTCCGCTGGCAGGTCCTGAGCACGTCCGGCTGTCGCGCAGCATCGAAGGAGTGCAAGACGGTGTTTCCTGCGAGGCCGGCGCTCGCCAAGCTCCACGTGCCACAGGTCGTTGGCTGCGTGGCGAGTGGGTCATCGCTCGTGTACGGCGGGTCGACGAAGGTCCACGACATCGCCCTCACGTTCGACGACGGGCCGTGGGACACGCCGCCCGCCTCGGCGTTCCTGAACGTTCTGGAGCGCGAGCACGCGGTGGGGACGTTCTTCGAGATCGGCGAACACATCGCTCCGTATGACCCCGGCGGCACGTTCGAGCGGCGGATGCTCGCCGACGGGGACATGATCGGCGACCACAGCTGGAGCCATCCCGATGTGGCCACGCTGCCGGTCAGCCAACAGCGCTTCCAGCTCGTGCAGACGATCGGCGCGATCCGCAAGGCGACGGGCGGGTTCACGCCGTGCCTGTGGCGGCCGCCGTACGGGGACATCAGCCCGGAGCTCGTATCGCTCGCCCGCTCGCTGGGCCTGGTGACGGTCATGTGGGACGTCGATCCCCGGGACTGGTCGCTGCCGGGAGTCAGCGCGATCTGCGAGAACGTCGTGGACAACGCCCGCAACGGCGCGATCGTGATCCAGCACTTCGGCGGCGGCCCGCGCTACGAGACGGTGGCGGCGCTCCCTCGCGAGATCGAAACCCTCCGGGCTCGCGGATACAGGTTCGTGACCGTGGCGCAGATGCTGGGACTCCGCCTCATCTATAAGTAGGGGGATGAGCACCATTCCCCGTGCCGTCCGGATTCGAGAGGTCGGCCCCCGCGACGGCTTCCAGAACGAGCCCGAGGTGATCCCGACGGCGGACAAGGTCCGGCTGATCGAGCAGCTCGGGGCGTCCGGCCTTCGGCGGATCGAGGTCACGAGCTTCGTTAGGCCCGACGTGATCCCGCAGCTCGCCGATGCCGAGGAGGTGCTCGAGGCCGTGCAGCTGCGGCCCGAGGTGGCCGTCAGCGTTCTGATTCCCAACGAGCGCGGGCTGGAGCGGGCGCTTGCGCACCGCGCGCGCTTTCAGGAGATAAACGGCTTCCTGTCCGCCTCCGAGAGTCACAACCAGAAGAACGTCGACCGCTCGATCGAGGAGTCGCTGTCCGGGCTGGAGCGGACGTTCGCCTCGGCCAGGGCAGAGGGACTCCGCTGCGAGGGCGTGATCTCGGTTTCGTTCGGATGCCCCTACGAAGGGCACGTACCGCCAGGGCGGGTGTTCGAGATCGCCGCGCGGCTGGTCGGCGCCGGGGCGGCCGAGATCGGGTTCGGCGACACGACCGGAATGGCCAACCCGGTACAGGTTCGCGAGTTCTTCGCCGCGGCCGCCGCCGAGCTTCCCGGCGTCGAGTTGACCGCGCACTTCCACAACACCCGAGGTCAGGGTCTGGCCAACGCGCTCGCCGCGCTCGACTCTGGGATCGAGAGCTTCGAGTCCTCGTTCGGCGAGCTGGGAGGCTGTCCCGTCCCCCCGGGCGCCACCGGCAACATCGCGACCGAGGATCTCGTCTCGATGCTCCACGAAATGGGGATCGAGACCGGCATCGACCTTCCGCGGCTGATCGCAGCCTCGCGATCGGCTCAGGAGGTGCTGGGCCGTCCGCTCGGCAGCCACGTGCTGTCGGCGGGTCCGGTGCAGTGGACCGGCGGATAGCCTTGCACGCCATGCTGGAGTACCTGCGCCCACATCCGCACCGTGGCGATGTGATTGCTGCGGGTGCGGTCCCGCTCGCGCTCGCGGCGATCGTGATCGAGCTACGGATGACCCAGTGGTCGCTGGGGCCACGTTTTGCGGTCGTGGCCCTGATCTCGTTGCTGCTGCTGACGATGGCATGGCTGGCTCCGCTCGAGTCGGAAACGCCGAGGACCTATCACTCGATCCTGCTCGTGGCGGGGCTGGTGCCGCTGATCGTGGCCCTGCAGCTGCTGGCGGAGATCCTCGGAGCCCACCGGCCGCCAGGCCCGGGCGGGCTGTGCTGGACGTTCGGAATCACCGCTGTGGCGGCAGTGGTCCTGGCCCGGCGTGCGAACTCGGCCGTCTGCACACTGATCGCCGCACTTGCAGCCGCAATCGCCGTGGAGGCATTTGTCACCTGGCTGTTCCGACCGAGAGGGGAAGGAACGTTCAGGGCGATCTTGGTCGTCCTCTCGCTGGTATTCGCCGCTGGCGCCGTTCGGCTGCGCGACACGCGGCGTCGGCACGCCGTGGCGCTCGTCGATGCGGGCGGGGTCGTCGTCCTCGCGCTGGCGTTGACGCTGGTGTCGGTGCCGCTCGTCGTCACCGGACTCGAGCTCTCGATGGTCGGGTCTTTCTTAGGGCAGGTTCCCACCCCGGGGTTCGGCTGGGAGCTCTACCTGCTCGCCGCGGGTTTCGGGCTGGTGGCGTACGCCGCCGTTGACCGCGAACGGGGGCCGGCGTACCTTGGCGTCGGCGTCCTGGCCGGCTTCGCGTTTCTCGCCGATCGGCAAGCCGCCGGACGCGGCTCGCTCGTCGGTTGGCCGCTGTTCCTACTCGTGATCGGGGCCGCCGGGGTCGCGATCGGACTCAGGCCGCGCAAGCCGCTGCCGCCACCTCCGGGGGAGCAAGAGGCCGCTCCGACCGTACCCTTCAGGATCCAGGACCAGCGATGACCGATATCGACCACACCGATGCCGTGGAGGCGGCGAGCGCCCGTGCCCTCGCCGGTGGCCCGGAGCGCCACCGCTCCCGTGCCGCCGAGCAGGGCAAGCTGCCCGTTCGCGACCGGGTCAATCTGCTGCTGGATTCCGGGTCGTTCGTCGAGGACGGACTGCTCGCGAGCTGGGAGGCAGACGGGCTCGGCGCCGAGGGCGTCGTCACCGGGCTCGGCACGGTCGGCGGGCGCCCCGTCGCGGTCATGGCGAACGACCCGACGGTCAAGGCGGGGTCGTGGGCGCCGAGGACGGTCGAGAAGATCCTGCGGATCCAGGAGCGGGCGATGACGCTGCGGGTGCCGCTCGTATATCTCGTCGACTCGGCCGGCGCCCGGATCAACGAGCAGGTGCAGATGTTCCCCGGCCGGCGCCACGCGGGCCGGATCTTCTTCAACCAGGTCCGCCTGTCTGGCGTCGTGCCCCAGGTCTGTGTGCTGTTCGGCCCCAGCGCCGCCGGCGGCGCGTACATCCCGGCGTTCTGCGACGTGGTGATCATGCGTGACGGGAACGCTTCGATGTACCTCGGTTCGCCGCGGATGGCCGAGATGGTGATCGGCGAGAAGGTGACACTCGAGGAGATGGGCGGAGCCCGAATGCACACGTCTCGCAGCGGCGTTGGCCACGCGCTCGTCGCCACAGACGAGGAGGGGATCGAGTTCGCCCGCCGGTACCTGTCGTATTTCCCCGGTTCGTTTGTCGGTGAGCCGCCCGACGCCCCGCCCTTGGTCCCCGCGTCCGATCGCCCGATCCGCGATCTGATCCCAGCGGACGAGAACAAGCCGTTCGACATGCGCGAGCTGCTCGACTCGCTGTTGGACGACGGGTCATTCCTGGAGATCCACGCCCGCTGGGCGCGCGAAGTGATCGTCGGCTATGCACGGCTCGACGGCCGGGTCCTCGGCGTTGTGGCGAACCAGCCGAAGGTCAAGGGCGGCGTCCTGTTCGTCGACTCGTCCGACAAGAGCGCGCGCTTCATCTGGACCTGCAACGCATTCAACATCCCGTTGCTGTTCCTCGCCGACGTGCCCGGGTTCATGATCGGGACCCAGGTCGAGCGCGAGGGGATCATCCGCCACGGCGCGAAGATGATCAGCGCCGTCTCGGAGGCGAACGTTCCGAAGATCTCGGTGATCGTCCGCAAGGCGTACGGCGCCGGGTTGTACGCGATGGCCGGCCCCGCGTTCGATCCCGACGGCTGTCTGGCCCTGCCAAGCGCATCGATCGCGGTGATGGGCCCGTCCGCGGCGATCAACGCCGTCTACTACAACCAGCTCCAGGCGATCGAAGACGAGTCTGAGCGGGCGGCGCGGACGGAGGAGCTCCGCCAGGAGTACGCGCAGGACATCGACATCCTGCACCTCGCGTCCGAGCTGGTCATCGACGCCGTGATTCAGCCCGAGGACCTACGGGCTGAGCTGATCCGGCGGTTCGCGCTCGCGGCCGGCAAGAACCGGGAGTGGCCGGCGAAGCGCAACCCGGTTACCCCGACCTGACGGCTGGTCGCGCAGAAACGCGTCGATCGCATCGACGAGCATCAGCCCAAACTGAACGGTCGCGTCGAGCGCCGGCGGCTCGAGTTCGTCGGCGGTGTCGGTGGCGCGATGCGAGCGAGGCGGCAGGCCCGTTTCGTCGAGGGAGCCGATGGCGATCGCAGGGAGGCGGGCCGAGGTCGCGCGGAACGCGGGCGCTCCGCCCCGGCCACGATGGGGTTTGGCTTTCAGCGTGGTGTCCTCGCTCGCGACCTGGGCGCACAGCTGAGCTAGACCGTTGAAGTAGCGCAACGGCACCAGCTGGCCGTCGCTCAGCCACCAGTGGGGCCGGCCGGCGCCAGACGCAGCGACCCCGAGTACGACGGTGTTCCGTCGCGTCACGGTTCCGCGGCGGGCTCGCAGATGCGTGCGCAATCCGATTCCGAAGGAGTCGCCCGCCCCCTGGAGCACCACCTCCACCGACATTCGCCGCGGGGGCGCCGCGCCCAGTGCGCCGGCGAGCGCCAGGGCCACCGCCACGCCGCTCGCGTTGTCCGATGCCCCGGGGCTGTATTTGGAGCTCGCGATGTCGATGAGCAGCGCCAGCGCGATCACGAGCGCGACGGTCGGCACGAACTGGATCACGCCCACCGCAGTCCCTCGGTCGCCCCCCAGGCGGAGGATGGCTGTCAGCAGCAGGACTGCGAGCGCCACCGTGATCCACCCAAGCCACCCGGGGCAGAGAGGGCCGAGACGGCCGAGCGTCGCCGTGGCGCGGGCGAACGGCCGGCGCACCTGCTCTCGATAGACAAAGCCCGTCCGGCCCGCGTCGTAATTGGCAGTGATGATCAGGTGGACGGGCGGTTGCTCGTGCGTCTCTTCGTCGCGCCCTGGCGGCTGGGCGGCCATCGCCAGGACGTTCTGGCTCGCGCGCTCGAACGTGAGCCGCCGGCCGGGTGAGACCCCCAGCCGCTCATCGACGATCACGGACAGCACGGCCGCCAGCACGATCGCGCCGCCGATTCGCGGCGAGTTGACCGACACGAGGCTGCCGATGAGCCCCAGCAGGACGTGCCAGGCGTGCGTTACCGCCCAGTTCGGCCGGCACCAAAAGGGCTCGATGCGGACGGAGCGTCCGGCGGTCATGAGCTCGGTCGCCAGCCATCGCGCCGCGCGCCGTTCGGCATCGGTCCCGGCGCCACGGCCCTCGAAGCCGGAGAGCGTCGCTGCGGTGTCGGCTGCGCGCATCGGCTGGGATGATCGCAAGGCGCCTGTCGGCGGCGATCCGATAGAACCGCGGTGGTGACCCCGACCGACGAGGATGCGCTGCTCGAGATCGCGCGCGAGGCCGCTGCAGCCGCCGCCGGCGAGCTGCTGGCCCGGTTTGGCGAGCGGCCCGCGGACGTTCAGTCCAAGAGCACCCCCACCGACCTGGTGTCCGAAGCGGACTTGGCAGCCGAGCGGGCGATCAGATCGGTGCTGGCGCGCCGGCGGCCCGATGACTCGATCCTCGGCGAGGAGGGAGGAGCAACTGGCGATGGCGAGCTCCGCTGGGTCGTCGACCCACTCGACGGCACCGTCAACTTCCTGTTCGGGGTCCCGGTGTTCGCCGTCAGCGTCGCCTGCGAGACCGCCGGCGAGACGCTGGTCGGGGTCGTGCTAGACCCGATCCGCGACGAGTGCTTCGCCGCGACCCGGTCAGGCGTCGCATCGCTGAATGGCGTTGACATCCGAGGATCGGGACGTCTCGAGCTGGCGACCGCGCTGGTCGCCACGGGATTCGGCTACGACGCGGGCGTGCGTGCACGCCAGGCGGAGGTGGTGAGCCGGGTGCTGCCGCAGGTGCGGGACATCAGGCGCGGTGGCGCGGCCGCGATCGATCTGGTCTGGTGCGCCTGTGGCCGCTACGACGCCTACTACGAGCGCGGCGTGCACCGCTGGGACGTGGCCGCGGGGTCGCTGATCGCGCGGCGGGCCGGGCTCGAGGTTCGCGAGATGCCGGCGACCGGGGGGGACCCGGCCGGGGTGGTGGTGGCCCCGGCGGCGCTGATCGACGAGCTGGGGCGGTTGGTGGCGTAGGCGGTGGCGCTGCTGTGCCGGGCGCCCGCGATGGTGGTCTGGCGGGCAGCGCGGCCGGGCGGAGGTCTTAAACTGGGGCGCCATCGCGGCGGTGATGGAACGGTATACATGGCGTCCTCAAAAGGCGCTGTCCTTACGGGCATGTGGGTTCGAATCCCACCCGCCGCACTCGCGTCGTGCCCGTGCCCGCGTCCAGACTCGTGTCGCAGGGGACGCTGGACGCGAAACCCGCCATACCTTTAGTTAAAACATCCCGCCCCCGGTGGAGGGCGGGCTTTTGAGCCGAGGTCGTGCTAGTGCCCCGAGTCATGAATTGGGCGGCATTCGAGCCGCCTCGAGTGGCGCTGCGCGCCCGCAGCCTTGCTTGGCGGGCGGCTCGGTAAAAGGCGGCAGGAGAGGGGGTGAGGGCGGTGGCGGGTCGCCGGAGCCCGCGGTTGACCTGCTCCTGCTCCGAACCCGCGGTTTCTGCCGGGAGTGTGCTGGGAGCGTGTCGAGAGTGTCGCGGGAATGGTGCACAGTGCGCCAACACCGGCGCCAGATCCGGGCTGTGGCGCGTTGAGCACACTCCTCGTGCATAGCACGCCCCGCCTCGGCATCCGGCCCGGAATTGGCGTGCCAGGCATCATCGAAGGGCGCGATCGCGCCCGCCCAGAACCTGGGCAGCGCGACAATCTCGCGCGATAACCCGAGGCCTGCCGCACTGCCCATGCATAGCCTGGTCAGACCGACACGACTCGCGCCTGGCGCCAAGCTTGTCGTGCCATGCAGGTTTTCGGGGCCCGCGGATCCTGCGAGCGAACCCCACCGACCCCCTTGTCGGTGCCACCGAATTTATGACTCGCGAAACTAGGCGGTGGCCGGCTCTGCGGGTGGAGCAGACGACTTGCCGCCGCGACGCTTGGCCTCCTCCGCCGGCACCTCCTGCTCCACGTTCCAGCCTTGGGCGAACCCCTGCATGCCGAAGATGATCAGGAGGACCTGCACCGGGATCAGGATCAGCGTCAGCGCACCCAGCGTGTCGGGGCTAAGGCCTTTGCCACCAAAAGGCGTCTGGGGCGCCGCGAACCCAACGTGCGCGCGGTCGAACCAGCTCGTGCCAGCTAACCCGGTCCCGGCGATCACCGCGAGGATCAGCAGCAGGATCGCCAGCGCGGCTGCGATCGGCAGCAGTCCGCGGTTCCACCGCCAGATGTAGAACGCCATCACGAGGTAGATCAGGCACCAGATGATGTTGATGGGCTTCAGGCCCTCCAGCTTGGTCCAGCCGCCGATCGTGATGGCGAGCATCAGCACAACCGAGATGATCATCAGGACGATCACGATCAGTTTCGTGGTCTTGCTCGACGCCTTCTCCCGATTCGGGTAAACGACCACGTAGCCAGGGCGGAGCGTCTTGTGTGGCGCCACGCTGCGGAACATACAATCTGCCGCGCCGGATTGCTGCAATTGACGCGGGCGTGGCGAAATTGGCAGACGCGCCGGCTTTAGGTGCCGGTGGGCGAAAGTCCTTGGGGGTTCGAGTCCCTCCGCCCGCATCGATCTCGATGAATGGGGCCCTTGGAGGCTTCGGAGCAGCCCTGGCTGACCCCGGGGGCTGCCCCGCCATCACGCGGAACAGGGGAGACAGGACTCGAACCTGCAACCCCCGGTTTTGGA
>CAVZAK010000016.1:0-97551 GCA_963773165.1 uncultured Solirubrobacterales bacterium | reverse complement strand
AGGATCCGTAGGCTGGAGGAGCCGCACCGACCGCATGAAATCGCTTGCCACCAGTGAGGAGGTTGTAGATGGAGACCTGGGATGCCATCACCGCTCGGCGCAACGTCCGCGAGTTCGATGAGCGAGTGATCCCCGAGGCCGACCTCGACCGCGTGCTCGAGGCAGGCCGGATCGCGCCCTCATCGCAGAACCACCAGCCGTGTGACTTCGTCGCCGTGACCGACCGGGAGATGCTGCGTGAGCTGTCCACGGTGTGGCGGGGTGGCGGGCATATCGCAAACGCGGCTGCCGCGATCGCGGTGGTGATCCCCGACGAGGAGGAGCCGCGCGCCCGCGAGCGCAATCGCTTCGACGTCGGCCAAGCGACGATGCAGATGATGATCGCCGCCGCCGACCGGGGGATCGGCGCCGGCCATTCGGCCGTCGGCGATCAGTACCTGGCCCGGTCGGTGCTGCATGTTCCCGACGATAGGCTCGTCGCGTTCGTGATCGATCTCGGCTATCCGGCGGACCGGCCACTCAAGCCCGGCACTCGCTTGAACCGTCGGCCGTTCGGCGAGGTCGTGCACCGCAATGGCTGGTGAGCGGGGATGTCGGAGGTTCTGACACCTGGCGCTCGCACGTTTTTTGGGGTTCTTTTGAAGTCCGTTACGGCTAGGCGTCCGCCGGGACGCGCGCCGGCAGCGAGACGATGCCCCGCGTCGAGACCATGTTCGTGTTTCGCACCACCGGCCCGCTGATCGCGTAGTCGGGGACTCGAGCGAGCAGAGCGGCCAGGGCGACCTTTGCCTCCTGACGGGCCAGGGGTGCGCCGAGGCAGTGGTGGATGCCGTTACCGAAGGAGAGGTGTCGCAGCACCGGGCGTCCCAGATCGAGCCGATCCGGATCGTCGTACCGTCGCGGATCCCGGTTGGCGGCGCCGTAGAGCAGGAGCACACGCGCTCCCGCCGGCAGTAGCTGACCGTGGAGCTCGACCGGCTTCGTGGTGTTGCGCGCCAGAACCTGCACAGGCGCATCAAACCGGAGCAGCTCCTCGATCGGCATCCTGGAGCCGGCCCGTATCGGCAGCCAGCCACGCTCGCTGCTCGGGATGCTCGGCGAGATGCAGCACCGAGTTGGAGAGCAGATTCGCCGTCGTCTCGTAACCGGCGATGTAGAGGACGATGGCAGCTCGGCGAGCACGTCGATCTCGAGCTCCTCAGTGCCGAGGGCTCCGGCGATCGTCGAAAGCACGTCGCCGGTGGGATGCCGTTCGCGCTCGAGCAGCCGGGCGGCGAAGTATTCGTGGATCTGGGCGGCGGCCACCCGGGACGGCGCGTCCTGGGCGGGCTCGATCCACAACCGGTTGTCCTGCCACAGCAGCTCGAAGGTGTCCCGCAGGAACGGGAAGTCCTCCCGCGGCAGGCCGAGCAGCGCCATCGTGACCTTGAGCGGCAGGCCCCAGGCGAAATCCCGAGCGAGATCGGCCTCGCCGGCGGCGACGAACGTCGCGACGAGCTCCTCGGCGACGGCGCCGGTGGTCACCTCCAGCTCTTTTATGGCCTTGGGTGTGAAGTGGGCCTTCACGATCCGCCGCAGCAGGTCGTGCATCGGCGGGTCGAGGTCTAGGAAGCTGTTGAGGCGCAGCCGAACTCCGACGTAGTCAGGGTCGACGCACGGCTCGCTCGAGAACGTCTCCCAGTCGCGCGCGGCGGCCTGGACATCCTCGAACCGCGACAGGGCCCAGAAGTCCCGGTCCGGGTTGTGGTAGGCCGGGGCCTCGTCGCGCAGGCGCGCGTAGAGAGGGTAGGGGTCCTCGACCCCGAGCTCCGCGAACGGGTCGTAGCTGAGCTCGGCGGTCAGGGAGCTCACAGTCCGTGCTGGGTCAGGAACTCGCGGCTGCGTTCCTGGTCGAGTCGCACCTCGTCCGCCAGCGGGCCGCGCTGGGGGAAGATGTCCTGCTCGACCACGATCCAGCCCCGGTAGTCGATCTCCTCGAGCGCACCCAGGAATCGCGAGCATTCGAGGTCGCCGCGGCCGAGCGCGACGAATACCCGCCCCCTCCACAGCTCGTCGACGGGGGCACGTTCGGCCGCGAGTGCCGCCAGGGCGTCCGTATCGGCGTCCTTCATGTGCACGTGATTGATGCGTGGACCCCAGCTGCGCACCGCCTCGAGAGGATCTCCGCCCGCCACCGCCAGATGACCTGTGTCCAGGCACAGCCCGACGTCGGTGAGCGAAAGCAGTTGCTCGATCTGCTCGGGAGTCTCGACCTCGGTGCCGATGTGGTGGTGGAACGTCGGCTCATAACCCCGGTTCCGACAGCGCTCGGTCGCCGTCGAGACGCCGTCCGCGTAGCGCCGCCACTCTGCGAGCGACCACTCGCGCGCTCGTGCGGACGGTGCGAGCCGAGCCTCGGGCGGGCTCATCCCGGCCAGCGTCGGCCTTGGGGGGCAGGTCGACGCGCCCGCAGCATCGAATGTGTCCAGCAGCAGGTCCAGCTGCCCGATCTCGTCGGCAAGCCGATCACGGTCGCCGAACGGCAGGGGCATGTACCCGCCGGCGAGCGCCAGGCGCCTGTCCGCGAGCCGGGCCGGCAGCTCCTCGACCGTCCCGAGGTAGCCCACCGGTCCGAGATCGATCCCGGCGTAGCCCGCGTCGGCCACCTGGTCGAGCAGTTCGACCGCGTCGGGGACGAGCGGGTCCACCCCGATGGTCTCCTCGAATGCGCCGTAGCTGCACGGCGCGTTGGCGATCGAGACCACCACCCTGGCCGGGTGCTCTGTCAGCTCACTGGCTTCCATTGAGGTCGATCACCACCTTCAGCGCCTCGCCCGTCCGCAGTAGCTCGAGGCCCTGGCCCACCTCGTCGAGACTGAGGCGATGGGTGACGATCGGCGACAGGTCGGGCACCCCGCGCTCGAGCACGCGGATCGCCGTCGGGAACGTGAAGTTCGTTATGTAGGAACCGAGCACGGACAGTCCACGGCGGGTGATCTCGTTCTGCGCGACCTCCGCGCGGGCATTCGAGTTCATGCCGATCAGCACGATGCGGCCCCCGGTGGCCACGGCGTCGAGCCCTGCCGCGAACAGTGATCCCACCGCGTCAACCACTACGTCAGCGCCCCCGGGAAGCAAGTCGCGTCCGGTGCTCGCCCACTCCTCGGGCGAAAGTGCGTGATCGGCACCGCACTGCAGCGCGATCTTGCGTCGGCGCGCCTCGGGCTCCAGGACCACAGTCGGATAGGCGCCGGCGCTGCTGAGCAGAGCCGCGAACATGCACCCGATCGAACCGCCGCCGAACACCAAGGCGCTCTCACCCGGCTGCACGGCGGTGCGCTGCACGCCGTGCACGACGCAGGCGAGGGGCTCGGCGATCGCGGCGAGGGAGGCGGGGACGCTCTCCGAGATCTCGAACGCGGCCCGCGCCGGGACGACGACAGCGCGCCGCGAGGCCGCCGTCGCGGTAGACGCCGATCGCGCGCAAGCGCAGGCAGGCCGACGGCATCCCCCGCTGGCAATTCGCACACGAGCCGCACTTGGGATCAGGGTCGATCACCACCCGCGTGCCGACGGCAGGTTCCTCGACGCCGCTCCCCTGCGCCACGACGTGGCCGACGAACTCGTGACCCATGATCGTGTTGGGCGCGGTTGGGTGGCCGGGGGGAACGGCGATCGCGTGCACGTCGCTTCCGCACAGGCCGCAGCATTCGACCTCGACGAGGAGTTCGTCGGGAGCGAGTTCGGTCGGCTCTGGGCGCTCGAGCACGTCGAGCACCCCAGGTTCCAAGAACACGGCAGCCTTCATCGTCCAACCCCCAGTTCCGATCGTTGCTTCATTCGGCGACGCGGAGCCGCCTTCTGACAGAGAGCGTCGACGTGCTCCTTGGCGATTCGCCTCGCCGTGCCAACGTCAACGTGCTTGGTCACGCGCGTGTACAGCGCGAGTCCGTCGATCATCGAGGCGAAGGCCAGTGCCTCGTCCCTCGGGTCCGCGCTCAGGAAGAACACGCCGTCGGCCGCGCCGTCGGCCAGCACCTGGCTGAGCAGCGCGATCCACTCGGAGTGCGCCTCCTCGAATATCGCGCGGTAGGACGCGTGCCGCGACGCCCGGTACCAGAAGTCGACGAAAACCGCCCAGTCCGGGCCGTCGGCTGCCTCGTCGGGAAAGCACAGATCCACGACGCGCGCGAGCTTGGCCGGATATTCAGGCGCATCCGCGACCGCCTCTCGGACCTGAGCTGCGGAACCGAGCATCCGTCTCGGCGACGGCGGCGCGGAGGAGCTCGTCCTTGCTCTTGAAGTAATAGTTGACGCTCCCCACCGACGCGTCGGCGGCGCTTGCAATGTCCCTGACCGTTGTGCGTTCGAACCCCCGCGCGGAGATCACGCGCAGCGTCGCCGTGATCAATTCCACGCGACGGATGTCCTCGATGGCGACGCGGGTCGAGTTACTTTCCATGTTCAGCGGGTCCTGGGCGGGTTGGTTGACACCGTGGAGCGCATCGTGGAGGCTCGGGGCCGCCGCGAGGAGGCGTTGCGTGTAACTGTGTCGGGGAGAACGCAGGACGGTGAGAGTGTCACCGGTCTCGACCAGCTGGCCGCGCTCGAGAACGAGCACTCGCTCGGCGACGGATGCGACCACCCCGAGATCGTGGGTGATGAACAGCAGGGCGAGACCGAGTTCGGCGCGCAGCTGACCCAGCAGCTGGAGCACTGCCGCCTGGACCGAGACGTCGAGAGCGGAGGTGATCTCGTCGCAGACGATCAGCTGCGGCTCGGCCGCCAGCGCTCGGGCGATCCCGACTCGCTGGCGTTCGCCGCCCGACAGCTCGGCGGGATACCGGTCCGCCGTGCCGCGCGGCAGGCGGACGAGCTCGAGCAATTGGTCGGCCTCCGTCAGGGCCTCGGGCCAGGACAGACCGCGCAGTGTCCGCCCCGCCCGGGCGACGATGCTGCGGGCCTGGTGACGCGGATTGAGAGCGTCGCTCGGATTCTGGAAGATGATCTGGACCCGGCGACGCTGCTCGCGCGAGCGGACGCGCGCCGCGCCGGCGAGCTCTTCACCGCCGAGCGTGATCCGCCCCGCGGCAATCGGGTGCAGCCCGACGATGGTCCGCGCGATCGTCGTCTTGCCACTCCCCGATTCGCCGACCAGCGCTACGCACTCGCCGTGGCCGACGGTGAAATCCACGTCCCGGGCCACGGTGAGGACGCCGTGTCGGCCGCGGTGCTCGGCGCGCAGGCCGCTGATCGCGAGGAGCGGCGCTCCCGGAACGCTCGCCGCCGCCGCCCGTACCGGTCGCTCCGGGGGATCGGTCACGGCGTCGGAGTGCAGGCACCGCGAGCGATGTCCGAGCTGCACGGTCCGGAGCTCGGGCACCCTCTCTGAGCATGCGTCGGTGCGCAGCGCACAGCGCTCCTCGAACGCACAGCCGGGTGGGTGCTCGCCGACGCCCACCGCCACCCCCGGCATCGGGTCGAGCTCCTGGGGGTGGACGTGATCGGGAATCGAGGTCAGCAGTCCCCGCGTGTAAGGATGCTTGGGACGACGCAGGACCTCGGCCGTCGGTCCGTCCTCGATGATCCGTCCGGCGTACATGACCGCGAGCCGGTCGGCGAACCCGGCGACGACGGCGAGGTCGTGGGTGACGTAGAGCATCGCCATGCCGTGATCGCGCCTGAGCCGGCGCAGCTCGTCGAGGATCCGCGCCTGCGTGACGACGTCCAGCCCGGTGGTCGGCTCGTCGAGCACGACCACTGGCGGCTCGCACACGAGCGCCACCGCGATGCAGACGCGCTGCTGCTGGCCTCCCGAAAGCTGGTGCGGGTAGCGCTGCTGGAAGTCGGTGTCGGCGGGTAGCCCGGCCCGTTCCAGTGCTGATCCGGCGACGGCGTCGAGCGGCGGCGCCATCTCGCCCGAGAGATGCGCGCGCAGCATGTCGAGTACCGCCGGACCGACTCGCATCGAGGGGTTCAGCGCGGTGCCGGGATTCTGCGGGACGTAGGAGATCAGGCGGCCGCGGAGCCGTCGCGCGCGACTCGGGCGGCTCGCCTCCATCGCCTCGCCGCGGATCGCGATCTCGCCCCCAGTGATCCGGGCGCCGGCCTGGGTGTAGCCGAGCAGCGACAGGACCGTCGTGGTCTTGCCCGAACCCGACTCACCGACGAGGCCGAGGGCCTCTCCAGGCGCAAGCTGAAGCGACACGTCGGCGACGATTGGCGCGCCCGACGCCGTCTCGACTCGGAGTCCTTGGACGTCTAGAACCGGTTGCTGAGACGTGGGGGCGGGAGCGCTGAGAGCCATCACGTCCTCGTGCGGAGACTCATCAGGATCGAGGGGCGCGTCCTGACGGTGGTCGACCGGCCCAGCGTGCGGACGTACGCGTCGGCGACCAGGTTCACGCCGATCGTCAGGAGCGCGAGCATGATCGCCGGCGCCAGCACGGCCCAGACGTTGACCGCGATGAATTGCTGGTTCTCGGACATCATCAAGCCCCAGTCTGCGGCGGGCGGAGCCAGGCCGAGGCCCAGATAGTTGACGCTGGCGATCAGGATGATCGAGTAGCCGAAACGGATCCCGAAGTCGGCCAGGATGATCGGCGCGATGTTCGGAAGGATCTCGCGCGTCAGCAGCGAGGGGGTCGACTCCCCGCGCGCCTCGGCCGCTTCGACAAATCCGCGCGTGGACATCTCGAGCGTCGCAGTCCGTACGATCCGAGCGATCCCGGGGAGCTGTACGAGCGCGACGCCGACGATCAGCACGCCGACGTGCGGCCCGAGTCCCCCGACGAGAAGGAGCAGCACGAGGAGGGCCGGGAAGGCCAGCAGCACGTCGACCCCGCGCATCAGGAGCGGGTCGACGATCGACCGGACGTACCCGGCCACGAGTCCGATCGTGACCCCGATCAGGTACGCGAGCAGCGTCGCCACTCCCGCGATCCAGATCACCGACCGTCCGCCGTTCAGGAGCCGCGACAGGACGTCGCGCCCCAGGTAGTCGGTGCCGAGCGGCGCGGCGCCGGACGGTGTCTGTCCGGGAGCGCCGATCGGCGTGGCGATGCCGTGCGGGGCGAAGATCGGCCCGAAGATGGCCACGGCGAAAACGAACACCAGGATCGTGAATCCGACCGCGCCGGACCGCGTCGTGAGCACCCGGGGCATGTGTTCGCCCAGCCGTCTCACGCTTGAGTCCGCAGCTTCGGAACCGCGAGCATCACGGCCAGGTCGGCCAGGATGTTCGTGAACACGTAGACGGTGGCGAGGATCGCGGCGATCACCGCGATTTCCTGGACATCGCGGACCGACACGGCCTGGACGAGCTTGCTGCCGATCCCCGGGTAATCGAACACGCTCTCGGTGACGATGATCCCGCCGATCAGGTACTGCACCGTCTGCGCCAGGGCCTGGATGCCGGGGCCGAGAGCGTTGCGCAACGTGTAGCGGACGATGACTCTGCGCTCCGGCTGACCGTTCAGCCGGGCCATCGCCACGTAGTCCTCCCGCAGCACCTCGACTACCGAAGCGCGCACCAGCCGGGTGCCGAACGCGGTGCTTACCAGGAGGAGGGTCAAGACGGGCAGAATCAGCCCGCTCGGATGCGAGAACGGTGTCTCGCCCGGAGTGATCTGGGAGACGGGCGGAAGCAGGTTCAGCTTCGTGAAGAAGATCACGATCAGGAGCGTGCCGATGAGGAACTCCGGCATCGCGCCGATGCTCAGCGCCCCCAGCGAGATCGCGTGGTCACCCTTCCTGCCGGCGAACAGGCCGGATAGCGTCCCCAGAAAGAGGCACAGCGGCACGTACACGATGATCGTGAGCACGGCCAGCACGAGGCTGTTGCGCAACGGGTCTTTGATCACCTGCCACACCGGCAGAGTGCGGCCTTGCGCCAGGGCGGCCGACGAGTCACCCAGGTGCCCGGTCACCAGGTTTCCAAGAAAGCTCACGTAGCGCGTCGGAAGCGAATCGTTCAGGTGAAGATCGGCGCGAAGGGCGGCCACGCGCGCCGGCGTGGCATTGCGCCCGAGCACGACCGACGCCACGTTCCCCGGTAGCACCTGAACGGCGGCGAAGATCAGCATCGTCGCCACGAGCAGCGTGGCCAGCCCGGCCCCGACCCGCCGGATCAGGAACGCGACGGTGGGATGACGGGTCCGGAAAGCCAGCATCGGCGAGCTTCCGGAGTCGGACTCGTCCAGCACCTCGTCGTGCACCTCGCCAGCCGGTAGCGCCTCCTCAAGTGGGAACACCGAGGCCACACTATCCCCGGAGGATCAGGTGGCCAGCCATGCAGTCTTGAAGTTGTAATAGTCACACGGCCCCGCGGAGGTGGTCTGAATCCCTCTAACTTTCGGGGCGTAGGCATCGAGCCAGTTGAAGTTGTTGGTGACGATGTAGCCGCCCTGGTCGAACTGCATTTGCTGCACGGCGTGCCACTTCTGCTCAGCACTGGCGTCATTGGTGTCCGAGAGAGCGTCGAACAGCAACTTGTCGGCCTGAGGACTGGTCCAGTGCGTCTCGTTATACGGCGCGTCCTTGTAAAGCGCCGAGAGGTAGAACAGGGCCATCGAGCTCGTCTCGGTGGTCCAGTTGTTGAGCGAGAACGTCTTGGCGAGATAGTTGCCCCCGGGCGACGCCGCGCTGTAGTAGATCGACGGGTCGACGACCTTGACACTGATGTTCACACCCCCGGCCGAAGCCTGCTGCGCGTACAGGGTCGCAGTCTCGTTCATGCCGGGAATGATGTCCGACGTGTAGAGGGTGAGAGACAGGTTCTCGTGACCGGCCGCCTTCAGCAGCGACCGCGCCTGCTCCGGGTCGTGGGGGCGCTTGAAGTCGCCGGCCCAGAACTGAAGGGTCTGGCCAGGGAGATCGTTGCCCGGCGTCCCGTAACCGGCGAGCGCCTCCAACGCCAGGGCCTTTCGATCGGCGAGCAGCCGCAGAGCCTGGCGGACCCGAACGTCCGTGAACGGGGGCTCGGTGACGATCATCGTCGGCGCGATGAAGGCCGGGCCGGGGGCGTTGCCCAGGACGATCCGGCCCGAGGCGGCGTTGGCCTTGGCCAGGGCGGGGGCGACGGTCGGGACGATGTCCACGTCTCCCGCCAGCAGCGCGTTCAGCCGCGCCGTGTCGTTGGCGTAGCTCGAGTCGATTATCAGCGTGTCCACGTACGGAGTTGGCGCGCCCCAGTAGTTGGGGTTGGCGGTGAACACACTCTGCGAGCCCGGCGTGAAGGACTGGAGCTTGAACGGCCCGGTCCCGATGACCTTGTTGAAGTCCGTCGTTCCGTTCTTGATCACGGACGAGTTCTGCGTGAACGTGGTCGAGGGGAATTGGGCGATTCCGTGCTTGAGTCCGACCTCGACCGTGAGCTTGTCTCGCTTTCGCAGCCGCGTGTAATCGATGATCGAGTCGGCCAGCGAGTAGATGTTGCTCTCCTTGGTGTGCCACGACTGCATCGTGTAGATGACGTCGTCGGCCGTGAATGGCGATCCGTCCTGCCACTCCACGCCGGGTCGCAGCTCGAGCGTCCAGACGGTCGCGTCCTTGTTCGGGTGCGCCGCCTGGCACAGGCCGGGCGTGACCAGGCCGCCGGGAGCGGCGAAGAACAGCGGATCCAGAAGGTTGAACAGACGGACGTAGTCAGGGAAGTTGAGCGCTTTGCGGACGTCGATCGTCTCTGCGCTCCCGGCGGACACGAGGCCCACTCGCAGTGTCCCGCCTTTGACCGCAGATCCGCCCGTGGGTCCGGTGCTTGTCGCGCTCGTCGTGCCCGCGGTCGCGGCATGCGTGCCGCCACAGGCCGCCAGCAATGCGGCGCTCGAGAGCCCGAGCGCACCCATCGCGCCGCCGTGCAGGAAATCGCGCCGGCTGAAACCATCGCGCCCCGAAACGTCTGTCATTGATCCCTCTCCCGATCTGGCTTGAGTTACTTACTCACCCGTACGAGACGTCTCGGCCCACCCAAACCTTGAACGGCTGCACGGTTGACTGAATGCCTAATCAAGAACTTGAACAGCCGTTCAAGCCTAATCACGGCGTACGGGGTTGTCAAGCCTCTGGTCGGCTGCGACCTCGATCCCCAGGGCGACGAAGAGAGCCGGTCCGACGGCCTCGCGGCCCGATAGCGTGGATCCTGGGCAACGTGTCACGAGAGCGTCACCGGCCCGCGCCAGATTCGTGCCGGCGGGGCGCCGCTGGTGATGCATGGCGCGCCAATGTCGGTTCAGGACACGAGCCGGGGCGTGTTGTGCTTGACAGTTGTGCACAGCGCGCCAGGGCTCGTCGTTTCGGCCGGTGGTGGCGTGCTGTGCATCACCGGGCGGTCGTCCGCGGGGCAGGTGGCGCGCGGCGCTAGCGGGGGGAGGTGGCGCGCGGCGCCGACGGGCGGCGCCGGACGCCGCCGGGGCCGGTCGAATGCGACCGTATTGATGGCGAGCAGTACTAAGCCTGGTCCAGGTCCAGCTGGTGGCGCATGTAATCCTGGAAGTGGCCGATCAGCGTCTCGGCACCCCCGAGTACCCACCCCCGCTCGATGATGCCGACCGAGCTCCCGCGCTGCGCGCCCTCGACGAGGGCGATGTCCTCCGCGCCAACCTGGTTGTCGAGCTCGAACAGATCGTCGATCCACTTCTGGTCGGTTGTGTCGGCGAAGAAGTAGTCGAGGTAGCCCGCGGAGGTGACCGCGTCGGTCGGCCACAGCGGGCCGATCGAAAGGTTCGGCTGACCGGGATAGACGTTGAACTTCATGTTCGGAAACCACAGATGGAACTGGGAGATCTCCAGCTCGCCCTGGGCGTCGAGCGGACCGCGACCCTCGAGCGAACGGGGGTGCGCCGGCGCGAACTGGCTGGCCCGCAAGCCCGCGGCCTGGAGCTCCAGCCGGCGCTCGTCGACCACCTCGACAAAGTCGGGATGGCTGACGGGACAGTGGTAGCACTCGAGGTAGTTCTCGATTGCGATCTTCCAGTTGGCTCGGACCTCGTAGTGGGCTCGCTGGTTGAACCGCAGCGAGTCGACGTCGAGCCCGTGCTCGGCCACGACCTGGGGCAGGTCGCCGAGGGCGCTGGACAGAGGCTCGGCCCGAGGATCCGGATTGTGGAATACGAACGGCCCCCAGGTGTCGACGGACACGGGCAGCAGCCCCATGCGACCGGCGTCGAAGGCGGGATCATCGCCCCCTCGAGGAGCGGCCCGCAGGCAACCGTCGAGGCCGTACGTCCAGGCGTGGTACGGGCATTGGACCGTGCCCCGCTTCTTGGCGTCCGTGGCCACGATCGCGCCTCGGTGGCGGCAGACGTTGAGGAAGCCTCGCAACGTCCCGTCGCCATCGAGGGTGATGAGGACAGGCACCGGGCCGGTGGCAGAGGCGAAATAGCTGCCCGGGCCCTGGAGCTCGCCGAGATGGCCGGCGTACTGCCACGTGCCGCGGAAGATCCGGTCCGTCTCCAAGGCCAGGATCGCTGGATCCGAATACCACGACCATGGCACCGTCGGGCGGCCGGCGAGGTGCGTTGGAGGCTCAGTCAGGGTCATCAGGTCCCGTCCCGTCGAAATTGGTGAGTGTAGGCGCGAGCGTGGATTCGGACGCTGTCCTCGAACGCGTCGAGGGTGCTGGTCACGATGAACCGCTCGGCGTCGCAAGTGATGGTGCTGCTCGCCACGGTTCGTGAGTTCCACCCCGGGCGAGCGAGCGACACCTCGACGCGGCACGTCACGGTCGCCGACAGCGGATCGCCTTCGAGGATGCGATAAGTCGTGACGTTCTCCTCCCCCATCTCGGTGCCGGTGGCGATGATACGGGTGCGCGACCCGTGCCAATCGAACTCGACCTCCGTCTCGCCGGTCGACAGGTCCTTGCGCGCGCGGCGGCCGCCATCGCGCAGCATCTTCGTCTCGCTCGCCATAGGCGTGCCGTGCTCCGGCGCCTCGAACGGCCGAAGCCGAGCATCCAGCTCGCTGGGCCGCCGGCGCGGTAGCGACAGGACGCTCCGAGGCCCGCAGACGACGCTCACCGTGGTCGGCTCCGGAGATGGCCAGGCGAGTGGCCAGTAGGTGTTGGAGATTGCCACCCGGATGCGATGCCCGGCGGGAATCGCATACGCCGTCGACTGAAGCGGAACGCTTACGACCACCGGCTCGTTCAGCGGCATCGGCACGCTCCGGTCATGACCCTCGCGGCGCGCCAGGTTAAGGAGGCCTCGCGCGATCAGCGTGGAGCGCCCGTCCGGAGCGACGTCGCACAGTCGCACCGCGACGAGCGCCCAGGGACGATCGACGCTCACCTCGAGCTGAGCCTCGGCGTTGCCGAGCAGCTCGACGCGCTCGGTCAGAGGCGCGCTGTCCCAGCACAGCGAGGCGCCGTCGTCCGGGCGCTGATCGAGCCCGAAGTCCGCGGGGCTGCCGTCGCCGCACCACACGCCCCCGTCGACACCCGTGGTCTGCAGGCCACGGAGGCTCCGGCTGATTGCCGCCGCCTCGTCGAGTCCGCCCGCGCCGACCTCGTCGAGTGAGTCGGGTCCGAGCGAATGCAACCAGGAGTCGACCGCGGGCGAGGGCCACGACGGTTCGGCCACCCACCTGCCGGCTCGCTCCGCATAGGTGCCGGCCGGCGGGACCGGCTCCTGCATGTAGCTGATTAGCTGCGGCTCGTCGAAGAAGCCGTTCTGCGCACCGTCGAGGCTGGCGGCGAAGAACCGCACGCACTCCTGGAGGAACCCGATCGCCGGACCCGGTGCGCCGCGCTCGGGACTCGTGTGGCCCCACGGGCCGATCAGCCCTCGGACCGGGCTTCGAACGTGCTCGACGATGCGAAAGACCATGTCCCGATAGCCGTCGCTCCATCCGCCGACCGCGAACACGGGGCAGCGGATCGCGGTGTAGTCCTCACACGCGGACCCCTGCTGCCAGTACGCGTCGCGGCGCTGATGAGCGAGCCACGGCTCGATGAACGCCCTGGCGCCGTTCAGCCGCTCAAGCCAGGCCTGCCTCCACCCGTCGCCGACGACCACAGGGTCCGGGGGCTGGTTGAGGTAGGCCAGCATCGACGTCGCCCATTGGGTCATGTCCATCGCCGATACGCAGCCGCCGATGTAGTGGACATCGTCCGCGTAGCGGTCGTCGCTGGCGTGGATCGGCACCACGCCGCGGAGCCGATCGGGGTGACGAGCCGCCATCTGCAGACAGGCGAACCCGCCCCACGAGACGCCGATCATGCCGACTGCCCCGGTGCACCAGGGGCGTTCGGCGAGCCAGGCGATCACCAGCTCGACGTCGCGCTGTTCCTGTTCGGTGTACTCGTCCTCGAGGATTCCCCCGGAGTCGCCACTGCCACGCAGGTCGACCCGGGCGTAGGCAAAGCCGTGCGCGGCGAAATACGTCCCCCAGTCAGCGTCCCCGATCGCCGTGCCGTCGCTCTTGCGGTAGGGAACGGAGTCGAGAATCGCGGAGACCGGATGAGCTTCCGCGTCGTCGGGAAGCCAGATCCGGATCGCGAGGCGTACCCCGTCGGGCAGCTCGATCCAGTCGTTGTCGATGACGCGCACGGCTCGGGCCTCGGCGACCGTCTCGGAGGCCTGGGATTGACGCGGGCTCATCCGGGCCGTACGTTATCCGTTACCGATATGCGGAAGCAAGTTTCGGTAACTGAAAATTCGGTCGGTACCCTGGCTCGCGGGCTGGATGTGCTCGGGTGCTTCGCGTCGGCGGAGCCGGAGCTCTCCCAGAAGCAGATCTCGGACGCGCTGGGCCTGCCGATGCCGACGGTGCACCGGCTGGTCGCGCTGCTGAGCGAGCGCGGGTGGCTGACCCGGGACCCGGCGACGCGGCGCCTGCGCCTGGGCCTGGAGGTCGCGCGCCTGGTGCCGGCGCTCTTGGCCGGGATGCGGCTGCCCGAGGTGGCGCGGCCCCAGGTGATGCGGCTTGCGTCCGAGGTACAGGAGACGGTGAACGTCGCGATCCTCGAGGGGCCCGAGGTCGTGTACCTGCTGAGCGAGACCGCTAACCGCGTCCTCACCTCCCGAGTTTCGGTCGGGATGCGATTGCCCGGGCACTGCACGGCGCTTGGCAAGTGTCTGCTGGCGCAGCTTCCGCCCGACGTCGGCCGCGCGCGGCTCGGCGAGGAGCCGTATCCCCGGCGCACCGACCGGACGCTGACGACGTGGAGAAGGCTCAACACGGACCTCGCCACGATCCGCGAAACCGGAATCGCCATCTCGGAGGAGGAGTACGAGGTGGGACTGGTCTCGATCGCGGTGCCGCTGGGCTGGATCGACGGTCCCGGCACGGCGGCGATCAATGTCTCGCTACCGGAGGGACGGGCGACGCTCGAGTTCCGCAGGCAGTTGACGGCTGCGCTTCTCCGCGCCGCACGTGCGATCGACCGGGAGATGGGCGTCCGGTGATCGGCGAGGCCGGAGTCGAGGAACTCGCGGACGCGGCCGACACACTCGCCCGCACGCTCTCCGGCACGGCCGCCGTCGAGCCGCAGCTGCGCTTCCAGGGGATGCCGTCCGACGGCGACTGCACCGCGGTCTACGAGGCGTTGGGCGCCGAAGGTTTCATCGGGATTCACTGGCCGGGCGAGCTGGGGGGCCGCGGCCTGAGCTCGCTCCACACGCTGGCCTGCGAGGAGCGGTTCGGCTACCACTGGCTGCCACTGTCCGGCTATCTGCTGTCGGTCAAGACGATCGGCAATGCGCTGCTGCGATTCGGCACCAAGGAGCTTCAGCGGCGGCTGATCCCTGACGTGGCGGCCGGTCGGCTGTTGTTCTGCCAGGGATTCTCAGAGCCCGACGCAGGCTCCGATCTCGCGTCACTGCGCACGCAGGCCCGAAAGGACCGCGACCGCTTCGTCGTCAGCGGCCGCAAGATCTGGACCTCGAGCGCCGAATACGCCGACTGGGTCTACCTGGCCGTGCGCACGGATCCCGAGCGTGACCGCCACCGCGGTCTGTCGGTGCTCGTAGCCGAGATGGATACGCCCGGGATAACGATGAGGACGCATCGCACGCTGGGAGGAGGGACCTTCGGGGAGCTCGAGCTCGACGAGGCGGAGATCCCAGCCGACCATCTGGTCGGCGAACTCCACGGAGGTTGGCGGGTGCTGATGGGCACGCTGGACTACGAGCGCGTGACGAGCGAGAAGGTGGGAACGGTCTTTTGGCTGCTCGACGCATTGGCTCCCCTGGTTAAGGACGAGGGCGCTCGGCGGTCGACTGAGGCGGCTGCGCGGCGCGGCCCAGGCGGCACGCCTCCACGGGCGCCGGGCAGCGCAGCTGCTCGAGGCCGGCCGTCCAGCCAGCGCCCAGAGCTCGATGGCGAAGCTGTCGGTCGCCGAACTGATGCAGCGCGTGGCCGCCTTCGCCGTGGAGCTGCTCGGGCCCCACGGGCTGCTGGAGGAGGGCACGACGACGCTGTCCGGCCGAGTGGCTGCGTTCCAGCGGGCATCGGTAGCGACAACCATCTCCGGAGGGGCGGCCGAGATCCAGCGCGCCGTGATCGCCCGCCGGGAGCTCGGATTTCCTCCCCGATGACCGCACCGCTCCCCCTCGACGGGATCCGGGTGCTCGAGTACGCCCAGTACGTGGCCGGGCCGTTCGCGGGCATGCTGCTCGCCGATCTGGGGGCCGACGTGATCAAGGTCGAGCCGCCGCGGGGCGACGCCTGGCGCCGCTACGAGCCGTTCGCCGAGGGCGAGAGCCGCTATTTCTACGCGCTGAACCGCAACAAGCGGTCGGTGGTGATCGACCTCAAGGACGAGGCGTGTCGCGAGGCCAGCCGGGCGTTGATCCGGACGGCGGACGCCGTGCTGCACAACCTCCCGCCCGACCGCGCCCGACGATTCGAACTGGACCGCGACAGCGTGCGCGAGCTCAACCCGGCGGCAGTCTGGTGCTGCGTCTCGGCGCTCGGCAGCGACGGCCCGGAGGCATCCCTGACCGCATTCGACCTCGTCGCGCAGGCGCTTTCGGGACTGCTGATGGCGGGGGCGCGGGACTCCGATCGCGTTCCCCAGCGCGCCGGCGGGATCGCGATGGCCGACTTCACGGCTGGACTGCTGGCGGCCATCGCCGTACTCGCCGGCCTCCTCGGGCGCGCGCGCGACGGCGCGCCCGGCCTTGAGGTCTCGCTGCTGGGCGCCGCGCTCGCGGTCCAGGCGCAGCGGTTCGTCTCGGTTGAGTCGGCCGGCGGCACCGCCGCCGCGCAGGCCCGTGGCGGTGACGACGAGCTCGAGCCCTACTACCGCGCTTACGCCTCCGCGGATGGCTTCTTCGTTCTTGCCTGCCTGAACGAGAGCCAGCGTCGGGCTGCCGCCGCGTTGGTCGGAGTCGAGGATCCGTGGGCGGCCAACCCGCAGGCGCCTCCGGCCAGCCCGCAGGAGCGCCAGCACCGACTTTCGCTGGTCGCGGAGTTCGAGCGCCGCGTCTCGGCCGGGTCCGCGGCGACGTGGGTGCGGCGGTTCCGCGCGGTCGGCGTACCGGCCGCGGAGGTGCGCCGGCTGGAACAGCTCTTCGAGCACGACCAGGTCCGGGCCAACGGACTCGTTCACACGCTCAATCACGAAGGAGTCGGCGCGGTCAGACTGCTCGGCTCGCTGTTCAAGATCGATGGCGTCGTCACCGCGCCCGGCCGGCCGATTCCGGCCCTGGGCGAGCACACCGAGGAGGTGCTGGCCGAGTGTCGGCAAACGCGAGCCTGAGAGATATCGAGGCGCGGGCGTTCGCCGAGAGCGTCGCCGGGGTGGTGGAGCGCCACGCCCCGTCCCAGCCTGCCTGGGCTCCGGGTCACGAGGCCGCTGCCGCGGAGCCGGAGCTGACGGCCGCCCTGGACGGGCTCGGGTGGGAGACGCTGGCGCACGATCGAGCGCTCCTCGCCTGCGCCGGGCTCGGTGCCGTCGAGCTGGGCCGGCGGTTGGCTCCTCTGCACCATGTCGACCGCCTGCTGGGCGGCAGCCCGACGGTCGGCGACCTCGTCCGCTCGCTCGGGCCCGAGCGGGTGGCGCTCGTGCGCGAGCGTGGTGTGCTGCGGCGCCGGGCCGTGATGGAGTCCGAACCGCTCGCATCGGCTGAGGGGCTTGACGTGCACCGTTTGCTGGAGGTCGGCGAGGCCGTCGGAGTGAGCGCCGACGCCTGGCGGACGGCGGCCGGCGCCTGGATGGCGGGCGGCGTGGGCTACCTCGCCGGCCTCGGCCAGGGCGCGCTCGACCTGACGGTCGACTACGTCCGCCAGCGCCGTGCCTTCGGGACCACCCTGGCCGCGTTGGCTCCGGTGCAGCAGCTGCTCGCTGGCGCCGCCACCTCGGTGCGCGGAGTGCGGCTGCTGGCCGGCGAGCAGCCGGACGGCGACGCTCTTGCCCATGCCGGCGTCGCCGTGGCGGAGGCATGCGCGGCCTGCCACCAGGTCACGGGCGCGATTGGTTTCACGCTCGAATATCCGCTGCACCGCTACACCCAGCGCGCGCGAGCGCTGGCCGCCTGGAACGACGCGCTGATCGAAGAGCTGATTCAGCCGCCGGCGATCGCTCGCTGAAGATCTGGATCGCGGCGGAGGAGCTCCAACGCGTAGGCACCGTGGTCCGGTGCGTGACCAGAGCCGACGAGCATGCGGGCGTTGGACGCGAGGCCGTCGGCCCCCAACGCCGCCTTCGTGAACGAGGTGGCCATCGAGAAGAACAGAACCGTGCCCTGATCCGCGGTGAGCAGGATCGCAGCGGCTTCGCAGTCGCCTGCGTTGACGACGACCACGGTCAGGTCGGCGCGCGGCACGCCGGCACCCTCGAGCGCTCCGAAGCGCCTCGAGCGCGTTGCGGAGGTCGGCACGGATCGCTACGTCGCACAGGTTCAGCCGTCGAGCCCGCTCGCAGATCCGCTCGTCGGCGTCGATCAGCACGACGCGGCCGCCGTTGATCAGCGCGTCGCGCGCGGCGGCGAGGGCGAGAAGGCCGGCATGGCCGCCGCCCAACACGAGAACGGTCCGGGTTTCGCGATCGATCAGCGACCGCGTCTGCGAGGCGGCGTTGCAGACGTCGAGTGCGGCCAGGGCGGCGTCGAACGGGACGTCGTCGGGGAAGGCGATCCACGGCAGGCCCGAGGCCAGGTGCGCGGTGCCGGTGACCGGCACGTGCGCGCTGGTCGCAGTCGACTTCGCCGACCGCCTCCAACCGCAGCGGGGTCAGCGTCAGCGACACCATCGTGACGACCCGCGAGCCGATCGAGGGAGGGTCCGGGAAGCGCTCGCCGACCGCCCGGACCGTTCCGGCCAGGATCCCGCCGGACCCCGTCACCGGGTTGTACATCTTGCCGCGCTCGGAGACGATCCCGAGGATCGCCTCGCCCACCCTCACCGGGTCGTGGTCGTTTGACTCGACGAGCTGGCGAAAGCTGCTCGAGTCGACGCAAAGCGTGTCGACCCCGATCTCGATCTCGTAGGGCTGCATCGGCATCGCCGCGTCCAGTCGCAGCGCGGCCTGCGGCAGTGCGCCGGGCGGCTCGAGCACCCGCTCGGCGCCGAGCGCCTCGATCAACGAACTCATCCGGACGATGCGAGCCCGAGCAGGGAGGGTGTCTCCTGCTGCGTCGCCACCTCGCGGCCGACCGCGTGAGCCAGATCGATCGCGGCGCTGACGAGGGCGGCGTTGGACGGAGCCAGCACGCCTCGGCTGAGGTAGACCGCGTCCTCGAGTCCCGTCCTGATTCCGGGGGCGCCGTACAGGAGCGCCAGGGCCAGCATTCTCGGGTGGTGGCGTCCCACGCACGTCACGGTCCAGAACGTCTCCGGCGGAAGCGGCCGGAGCATCGCCGCCAGCGCCTCCGGGGAGGCGTCGATCCCGCCAGGGACGCCGAAGACGAGGTTGATCCGGATCGGCGCCGGGATCAGCCCCTGTTCGATCCAACGGACCGCGCTCACCACGTGGCCGACGTCGAACGCCTCGACCTCGAGCCCGATCCCGGCCTGGGTGGCCCGCTCGATGATCCCGCGCGCGGCCAGCGGCGGCGTGACGAACGTATCGTCGCCGAAGTTCATCGATCCCGACTCGACTCCGGACAGGTCGGGCTGGGCCTCCAGGCCGGTCGTGCGCTCCTCGATCGTCATGTCGTTGGCGCCGCCGGTCGAGACCATCGTGATCAGCTCGCTGCCCGCGCGGATGCGCGAGATCACGTCCTTGAACAGCTCCGGGCGCCCGCTCGGGGTCCCGTCGTCCTCGCGCACGTGCAGGTGCACGACCGTCGCGCCCGCCTCTGCCGCGTCGATGCTCTGCTCGGCGATCTCCGCGGTCGTGTACGGGATGTTGGGGTTGTTCTCGCGGAAGACGTCGGCCCCGGTCACGGCAACGGTCAACACCACCGGGTTGCTGTTCCAGGCTCGAGCGCGCGGCATCGCCGCACCCTACTGAGCGCCCGCTGACCCAGTCAACCCGGCGAGCGCGGCGACGAGGAACCGGCCGACCGCGGCCAGGTCGTATCCGCCCTCCTGGACCACGACGGTCGGGCCGAGCTCGCCGATCCGCTCGGCCGCCTGCCGGTATGCATCCGCGCTCACCTGGAGCGGGCTTTCCGGATCAGACGCGGCCGCGTCGACGCCGAGGGAGAGGACCACCGCGTCGGTGCCGCGAGCCCGGACCTCGGCACAGATCACGTCGACGGCACCCAGCCAGCCGGAGTCTGCGGTGCCGGGGGCCAGGGGGAGATTCCGGTTCGCGTCAAGGCCGTCGCCCGCTCCGCGCTCGTCGGCGTAGCCGACGTAGTGGGGGAACCACCCGGCGCCGGGATCCACATGCACGCTGCCGACGTACACGTCGCCGCGCCCGTAGAAGATCGCCTGCGTGCCGTTGCCATGGTGGGCATCGATGTCGATGACGGCGACCCGCGCCGCGCCTGAGCGCCGCAATGCCTGCGCCGCGATCGCCGCGTTGTTCAGATAACACGAACCTCCGTGGGCCGACGGCCCGGCGTGGTGGCCCGGCGGCCGGCACAGCGCGTATGCGGCCGGCGCCCCGGCGGCCACGAGATCTGCGGCGGTCAGGGCGCAGTCGGCCGCCGCCCGGGCGGCCGGCCAGGTCCCCGGACCGATCAGCGTCATCGTGTCGTAGCAGAACCTGCCCACTCGCCCGTGAACGGCTGGCGGCGATCGCAGCGGCTCCCCGGCCAGCAGTCCGGGCGTCGGGAAAATGTACGGGACAACCCGGCGGCGGCCGTACTCGGAGATGTAGCCGCCCGCCTCCCAATCGGCCCAGATCGTGGCCAGGTGCTCGACGAGCGCGGCGATCGTGAACGGCCAGGAGCGCGTCGTCGTCGTGGGCGGTCCCCTGGATGACGTCGGCGCCGGCGGCTCTCACTGCATCAAGCAGCACGGTGGCGCGCTCCGGCACCTCGGTGCCGGGCTCCCAGACGCCGAGCCAGACTTCGCCATCCGGGTCGTGCAGCAGACAGTCGTCATGCCAGACGGCGGGGAAGCCGACCAGTGCGTAATGATCAGGAGGTGACACGTGCCGCCGACCTAGGAATCAGGATCGGCATCCTGCCGAGCGGGGCGACCGGCTCGATCGTCGACGTCCCGGGCGTCGGGGTCGGCCACGCCACGGTCTGGCGCGATGAGCCGCCGCCGCCAGCCGGCCGCGGGGTGGCAAGGACCGGCGTTACGGTGATCGACATCGGGGGCAACCTGTTCAGCAGTCCAGTCCCGGCCGGCGGCGCTGTCCTGAACGGGGCGGGCGAGTGCACGGGCTTCCTGGCGGCCGCAGAGTGGGGCCTCGCGGAGACACCCGTGTTCCTGACCTCGACGATGCAGCTGGGCCGGGTGTACGACGCGGCCTGTGAGCTGTTGATGGAGGAGGACCCTGGAATCGGTTGCGATGACGTGATCATCCCGATCGTCGCCGAATGCGACGACAGCTTCCTGAGCGACGCGCGCCGCATGCAGGTAACCCGCGCCGACGTCGCGGCCGCACTGGCCGACGCCCGGGCCTCCGTCGGCGGTCCCGCACCGGCCGAAGGGGCGGTGGGCGCAGGGACCGGTATGAGCTGTCTCGGGTTCAAGGGCGGAATCGGCACGGCGTCACGGTTGACTGCATCCGGGCACACCGTCGGGGTGCTGCTGCTGTCGAACTTCGGAGCGCGTGAGCGGTTGACGGTCGATGGAGTCCCCGTGGGCCGGCTGCTGCCGCCGGACGCAGGCGAGCCCGCGCCACCCGCTCCCCCTGAGGGCTCGTGCATCGTGGTCGTCGTGACCGACGCGCCGGTGGACTCGGCCGCGTGCGTCCGGCTGGCGCGGCGGGCCGGCCTGGGGCTGGCCCGGACGGGATCCACGGCCAGCCACGGCAGCGGCGAGATCTTTATGGCGCTGGGGACGGGCCTGCGCGGCCCGCGGACCGACGGGCGTGGGTCCGTGCCTCCGGGCCTCGAGGAGCGGCGGCCGCCGCTGAGCGGACCTGACCTGAACCCGTTCTTCGCGGCGGTGGTTGAGGCGACCGAGGAGGCCGTACTGAACAGCATGGTGGCCGCGCCCACGGTCACCGGCCGGGACGGCAACACCGTCCCCGGCCTTCCCGTCGAGCAGGTCCGTGAGCTGCTGGCAAGTCAAAGGAGATAGAGCGGTGACGATTGAAACCGATGCGGCATCGCCGCGCCAGCCTCCCACACCGCCGGTCGCGCCGCGCGTGCCGTCGGTCCGCGAGCTGCACGGCGACACGGCGACCGACGACTACGCGTGGATGCGCGACCCCGATGGACCGGCGTTCCACGATTACCTCGTCGTGGAGCGCGCCTACTACGACGCGAGCAGCGGGCACCTGGACGGGCTCGTCACGAGGCTGGCGGACGAGGCGGCGAGCCGGATCCCGGACGGCGACGAATACTCGGTCAGTTGGCCCCGGGCTGGCTTCACGTACCGCACCAGGATGCCCGAGCACGGCGACAACTGGCAGCTGCTGCGCTCGCGAACAGGGAACTCCTCCGAGGGCGTTCTGCTGGACGAGAACGTGATCGCCAAGCAGACCGGGTACGCCGAGGTCGGGGCGCGCGAGCCCAGCCCCGACGGTGCCCTGCTCGCCTGGTCCGCGGACACCACCGGCGCGGAGTTCTATGAGCTGCGGATCAGGGACCTGCGAACGGTCGAGGATCTGCCCGACGTGATTGCCGGCACCTACACCGGAGTTGCCTGGAGCGTCGCCTCCGATTACCTGTTCTACCTCGTCGCCGATGAGCTGCACCGTCCGTTTCAGGTACGGCGCCACCGGGTGGGCACGCCGGCCGCCGAGGACACGCTCGTGTTCGAGGAACCGGATCGGCGGTTCGAGCTGACGCTGCACGGCTCGCGGAGTGGCGGGCTGGCGATAATCACCGCCGCCTCGCGGGATACGACTGAGGTCCGGGTGATCCCGCTGGACCGGCCCCTGGATGATCCTGTGATCGTCGAGCCGCGGCGGCGCGGGATCGAGTACCGGGTCGATCACGCCCGGGAAACCGGCGATCTGTACGTGGTCACCGACGCGGGCGCCGAGGAGTTCACGCTGATGCGTGCGCCGCTCGCCGCGCCCGCCCGCGATCATTGGAAGCCGGTCGACTGTCAGGCCATTGCCCCGGCTCGGAACGACACGCGGCTCCACCAGTGTGACGTCCTGGCCGACCACCTCGTGCTCACGGTCCGCCGGCACGGCGAGCAACTGCTCGTGATCACCGACCACGCCGGCGGCGATCTCCGCGAGATCCCCCCGGGCCTTCTCGCCGGCTGGATCAGGATGGAACACGGCGATGACTACGACCGCGGCTCGGTGATCGTCGCCGAGGGGTCGCTGATCGAGCCCACCGCCTGGTATCAGCTCGACCTCGCCACCGGCACCCGGGAGCTGCTCAAGCGGATGGAGGTTCCCGGATACGATCCGGCCCGCTACCGGACCGAGCGACGCACAGCTCGGGCACCGGACGGCACGCCGATCCCGGTCACGCTCGCGTATCGAGAGGACGTCGCGCTGGACGGGAGCGCGCCGTGCCTGCTGTACGGATACGGGGCGTACGAGGCCACGCTCGACTTCGAGTTCGACCGCACCCTGCCCTCGCTGCTCGACCGGGGCGTCGTCTACGCCGTCGCGCACATCCGTGGCGGGGGCGAAGGTGGGCGGCGGTGGTGGCAGCAGGGCAGACTGCAGGCCAAGCCGACCACGTTCACGGACTATCTCGCGGTCGCCGACTGGCTGGGCGGAGACAGCGGGCCGGCTCTCGTGGACGGCAGCCGGATCGTGACCCGCGGGGCCTCCGCCGGCGGTCTGCTCCAGGGCGCCGTCTACTCGATGCGCCCGGATCGGTGGCGCGCGGTCGTGGCCGAGGTGCCGTTCGTCGACTGCGTGACGACGATGCTGGATCCGTCGATTCCTCTCACCATCAACGAATGGGACGAGTGGGGTGATCCGCGCAAGCCCGACGAGTACGCGTGGATCCGGTCCTACTCCCCATACGACAACCCGCCGGCGACGCCGCCGGCCGGCGATGCTGGTGACGGGCGCGGTCAACGATGCCAGGGTGGCGATCCACGAGCCGGCGAAGTGGGTGGCGCGGCTCCGCGCCACCGACAGCGAGGGCTCACGCCTGCTGTTCCGGCCGGAGCTCGGGGTCGGTTCCCACGGCGGTCCGTCCGGTCGCAGCGCCCAGTTCCGCTACGAGGCCGAGGTCCAGGCGTTCATCCTGGAGGCGATGGGGATCGGGGAGTAGCCGGTGGCGATACATAGCGCGGCTCGCTCCCAGCCCTCGAGGTAGAGCCCCTACTAGACGGCCTCGGCGGCCGCGGTCTGCGTCGGCTCGGGCTCGTGCAGCGGGAAGTGGCACGCCGCCTGCTGCGTTGGTCCGAACCGGCGCAGCAGCGGCTCCTCCTCGGCGCACAGCCCTTGTGCGCGCGGGCAGCGCGTCCGAAAGCGGCACCCGGACGGGGGATCGATCGGGCTGGGCAGCTCGCCGCGGATGCCCACCTCGGTCTTGGCTTTCTCGGCGGCCGGATCGGGCAGCGGGATCGTCTTGATGAGCGCGTCCGTATATGGGTGCGCCGGCCGTCGGTAGATGTCATCGCCGGTGCCGAGCTCGACCACCTTGCCGAGGTACATGACGGCGATCCGGTCGGCCAGGTACTTGACGACGGCCAGATCGTGGGAGATGACCACGGAGGCCCGCTGGTGCTCGGCCTGGAGACGCTTCATCAGGTTCAGGACCTGTGAGCGGATCGAGACGTCGAGGGCGCTGACCGGTTCGTCGGCGACGATCACCTTCGGTTCGAGCATCAGCGCTCGGGCGAGCGCGATCCGCTGGCGCTGACCCCCGGAGAACTCATGCGGGTAGCGCTCGAGCGCATTCTCAGGAAGGCCGACCTCGTCGAGCAGCTGCCTGATCCTCGCGTCCTGCTCCTTGCGGCCGCCCATGTTCTGGATGACAAGTGGCTCGCGGAGGATCGCCTGGACCCGCATCCGCGGGTCGAGCGAGGCGTAAGGATCCTGGAACATCATCTGGAGGTCGCGGCGAGCCCGGCGCAAGCCCCTCCCGTGCATCCCGAAGATCTCAACGCCGGCGAGCGCGATCCTGCCGGCGTCGGGCTTCTCGACGCCGACGATCAGCTTCCCGAGCGTGGTCTTGCCGCAGCCCGATTCGCCGACCAGGCCGAGCGCCTCGCCGGCGTCGACGTGCAGCGATACGCCGGAGACGGCCTTGACCGAGTTGACCTTTCGCTGGAGCACGGCACCCGCGGTCACCGGGTATTCCCGGACCGCGTCGACGATCTCGAGCAGGTGGCCGTTGGTGCTCGTCTCCGCGGCTGCTGTGGGGGTCCGCTGCACGAACACCTTCGGTGCTTCGGCCGGCCCGTCGACCGGGTGCCAGCACGCAAATAAGTGCTCGGGATCGCGGCCGGTGAGCGGCGGCTCCTCGGCGCGGCATTTATCCGTCGCGAACGCGCAGCGCGGGGCAAAGCGACAGCCGGCCGGCGGGTTCGTGAGGTCGGGGGGCAGTCCGCGGATGCTGATCAGGGCCTTGGTGTTGTCCTGATCCAGCCGCGGGATCGAGCCGAGCAGCGCCTGGGTGTACGGGATGGCGCATGGCGCCGAAGATCTCCTGAGTCGAGGCCGTCTCGACGATCCGGCCGGCGTACATGACGCTGATCCGGTGGGCCCTCCCGGCGACAACGCCCATGTCGTGCGTGACGAGCAGCGTCGCCATGCCGAGGCGCTCCTCGAGGTCATCGAGCAGCGCGAGGATCTGCGCCTGGATCGTCACGTCGAGCGCGGTGGTCGGCTCGTCGGCCAGCAGCACCTTGGGCTCGCAGGCGAGCGCGACAGCGATCATCACACGCTGCCTGAGCCCGCCCGAGAGGTGGTGCGGATACTGGTTCATGCGCTCCTTGGGCCTGGGCAGGCCGACCAGCTCGAGCACCTCGAGGGCGCGGTCGCGTGCCTCTTTGCGCGATGCCCCTCGGTGGAGCCGGACGGGCTCGGCCACCTGCTCTCCGATCTTCTTGGTCGGATTGAGCGAAGACTGCGAGTCCTGGAAGATCATCGAGACCTCGTTGCCGCGAAGCCTCTGCAGCTCGGGGTCCGGGAGGCCGACGAGCTCGCGGCCCTCGAGCTTGACCGACCCATCGATGATCTTGCCCCCGGGCGGGAGCAGGCCGAGGATCGAGAGACCGAGCATCGACTTCCCGCAGCCGGACTCGCCGACCAGGCCGAGCGTCTCGCCGGGCGCGATCGCCAGGTCGACATCGCCGACCGCCTGGACCGTCGAGCGGGAGAGCTCGATGTGCGTGCTCAGGTTGGTGACCTCGAGCGCGCTCGGCCCCTCCGTTCGACATCGCTAGCGCTGCCTCAGCCGCACGTCGAGCGCGTCGCGGAGGCCGTCGCCGACCAGGTTGCAGGCCATCACGACCGCCACAAGGCAGAACCCCACCGGATACACCAGCCACCACTGCCCGTTGGAGATGTAGTTGTCGGCGTTGCCGAGCATGTCCCCCCACGACGCCGTCGGGTACTGCAATCCGAAGCCGAGAAAGCCGAGGTAGGCGAGGGCCAGGATCGAGTCGGCGACCAGGAACGTGACGTTGACGATCACGACCGACAGCGCGTTGGGGATCAGGTGCCTGTAGACCAGGCGGGAGCGGCCGCTGCCCATCACCCGCGCCGCCGACACGAAATCCCGCTCGCGCAGGGTCAGCACCTCGCCCCGCATCAGCCGGGCCGGCACGAGCCACGAGAAGAAGCCGAAAAGCAGGCTTATCTCGAGCACGGTGGCGCTGAACTTCGTCGCGAGCACGAGCACGATGAACAGGAACGGGATCGAGTAGACGATGTCGACGAACCGCATCATCACCCCGTCGATCAGGCGCCCCGACAGGCCGGAGACGGCCCCGTAGAGCGTGCCGATCACGATCGAGATGAGGGCGGCGAAGAAGCCGACCTCGAGCGCCGTCTGGCCGCCGAGCATGATCCGACCGAGCTCGTCGAACCCGTGCTCGTCGGTCCCGAGGGGATACGTCTGGCCGTTGATCGGGCTGGTCTGACCCGGTGACAGGTTGGCGTTCAGAGGCTGAGTGAGCGACTGGTTGGTGTGGTAGAAGAGCGGGCCGATGAAGCAGAACAGCACGAAGAAGACGAGGATCCCGACGCCGAGGACTGCGACCTTGTTCTTTGCGAACTCGCGCAGCGCCAGCCGCCAGCCGCTGGCGATCGCCTGGACGTCGCCGCCCTCGGGCATCAGCTCGGGATCGCTCAGCGCCACCTGCAGCCCGGTCGCGCCGAGCGGCTTTACGCGGTTCTCAAGGTCGTCGGTCAAATCCGCACCCTCGGGTCGGCGACGGTCAGGGCGATATCGGCCATCAGGTTGCCGAGCACGGTGAGGATGCCGCCGAGCACGGTATAGGCGAGCAGGATCGGATAGTCCCCGTTCTGAAGCGCGTTGAAGAACAGCAGCCCCAGGCCCTGGATGTTGAACAGCACCTCGACGAGCAGGTTGCCGGCGAGGAGATCAGGGATCGAGAGGCCGACGAGCGTGATCATCGGCAGGCACGCGTTGCGCAGCAGGTGGCGATAGAGCATGGCTCGCCGCGAGAGTCCCTTCGCGCGCGCGAGCCGGATGTAATCCTGGCTCAGGTTGTCGAGCGCCGAGGAGCGCATGTACCGGCTGAACGAGGCGATGTTGACGGCGGTCAGCGTGAGGATCGGGAGCGCGTAGTCGCGTGGGTGGGTGAGCGCCGCTCCGGTGCTCGTCTGCGAAGAGGGCACGAGCGGTGGGAAGACGTGCAGGTGCAGCGCGAAGACGTCGATCAGGATGATCCCCAGGAAGAACGGCGGCATCGCGTAGAGCACGAACGTCAGCGTGGTCATCGTGTAGTCGCCGATGGTGTTCCGCTTGACGGCCTGGGCGATCCCGACCGGGATCGCGATCAGCAGCGAGAGCACCAGCGCGGACCCGGACAGATAGAGGCTGCGGCCGGCGTACTCCTTGAACAGCTGGGCGACGCTCTGCCCCTGCTTGTAGGAGTAGCCGAAGTTGAGCACGACCAGATGGCCCAGATACGTCAGTAACTGGCTGATGTACGGCCGGTCGTAGCCGTGCTGCTTGTTCCACGCGGCGATCTGGGCGGGCCTCGCGCCGCGCCCGAGGACCTCATGGACCGGGCTGCCGGAGATCAGGTGCAGGAGCTCGAAGGTGATCGCGGCGATCCCGATCGTGATCACGATCGCGACGAGGATCCGGCGGATGATGTATCCGAGCATCGGTGCGGCAGGTCGCTGGCCCGGGCGAGCCTACTGCTTCTTGTTGACCCACCAGTACTGCGGGAACAACCCGAGCTGGGTAAGCCCGAGATACGACTGCGGGTCCCCGCCGACACGATTTGAGACCGCGTAGAGGATGTCGTAGTTGGGCAGGAACAGCGCCGGGAGCTGCTGGCCCTCGAACGACGCCTCGTTGGTCACCGCGTTGGGGTCAGACCCGAACACCGAGTTGTGGATCAGCTGGTCCATCTTCGGGTCGGTGTAGGCGCCGCTGTTGAACGAGCCGCCGGTGTTGAAGATCGAGTTCTGCGTCGGGTACGGGCTGTCGGTGTAGCCGCTGAAGTTCTCAACCGCCCAGTCGTTGGTGTACTTCGCCACCGACGGGTCGGCGTCGTTGTAGTTGCTGGCGATGTAGTTGAACGTCTTCTGGCTGAGCTGGATGCTGATCCCGGCGGCCTGCTTGGCCTCGGAGGTGACCGCCTCATCGGTGAGCGGCACGTATGGCCCGGCGGCTTCCGTCTCCGTCGCCCACGGGAACGAGATCGGCGTCCCCTCGGGGATGCCTGCGCCGCACTGGTTGGCCCCTGTGCCGGCGTCGGCACAGGTCGTCTGGCCGTTCGGGACGACGTGCCAGCCGTGGGCCTTGAGGATCGACACCGCCTTCGCCGGGTTGTACGGATACGACGGGTTGACAGCGTTGGCCGGCACGTACGGCGTCTTGGGGACCGACGGGACCGGGCCGTAGGCGAGTCCGGCGGCACCGTGGTAGATCCCGGCGATGATCGCGGGCTCGTCGACCAGCATCGCCATCACCTGGCGGAAGTACAGCTGGGAGATGATCTTGTCGAAGTGGTGGACGGTGTTCTTGAAGTTCCAGATCACCCCGGCCCAGCCGAAGTCGGGATACCCGAACACGGTGTAGCCCTGGGACTTCAGGCTGGAGACGTCGGCGAGCTGGGAGAAGTCGAGCGTCCCGACGTCGAGGCTGCCCGTCCGCATCGCGTTGATCATCGGCGTGATCCCGGTGTAGGTGACGCCCTCGAGGCTGCTGATGTACGGCTTGGGGGTGCCTCCGAACTCGGTGTTCGCCTTCATCGTCCACGACGCGGTCACCGGGCTGAAGCTGGTCAGCGAGAACGGACCGTCGGCGATCTTCCACAGGGGGTTGCTGGCGAAGTTCCCGACCTGGCCGCCGGCCTTGCCGAGGTAAGCGTAGATCTTCTTGGCGTTGGCCGGGACGGTCCAGTCGAGGTGCGGACCAGTCGGCGAGGTCACGTTCCAGTCCTGGCTCGGTAGCGGGTAGAGGTTCGCCGCGAGCTGGTTGTTGAGGAAGAAGCCGGGGTTGAAGGCATGCTTGAGGTGCATCACGACCGTGTACTGGCTTGGCGCGCTGACGCTCGCGAGGCTGTCAGGGAAGTAACCAGGAGTGAACGAACCCCAGTTGGCGGCGCTCTCGGCGACGGCCGCCTTGACCATCGCGATCCCGAAGAGCAGGTCCTGGGCGTTGACGGGCTTGCCGTCAGACCACTTGTAGCCCTGCTTCATCGTGATCGTGACTGTCTTGTCGCCATCACTGAACGTGGGCTTGTTCGCCAGGCTGATGCCGAAGTCGACTCCGGGCGAGCCGCCGAGTGGGAAGTTGTTGTAGAGCGGCAGGTACATGGCCTGCTGCCAGGCGTAGTTGATCGTGCTGGCATTGCCCGACGGAACCACAGGGAAGATGTAGTTCGGGGTGTTGCCGTTCAGCTGCCCGTAGGTGATCGTGCCACCGTGCGTGGCCGTGCCCGCAGGCGGCAGCTTGCCGTACAGACCTGGCTGCGACAGCGATCCCGAGGTGCCGCTGGCGGTGCTGCTGGAGCCGCCGCACGCGCTCAGCGCGAGGGCAGCAAGGGCGGCAAGGACCCCGGCGGCGACAAAACGACTACGACCCATCTCAAACCCCTCTTCCCCGTGAATACAGGCTGGGCAATCTAGAAGGGCGAGCGCGACAGTGTCAAGAATCCACCAACACCCCTAACAGAGCAAAACCAGGTCAGCCGCAGCCTGAACACCGGCCGATCCTACGCCCGGACGGTCGTTGCCCCCGTGGCGCGCGGGTTGTTCAGCGGCGTCAGGTGTCGCTCGAGCTGCGGGCGCAGGTGCTCGTGCTGAGCCGGCAGCCGGAGCTGTTCGCCGAGGTGGTCCGCGTCCTCGTCGACCGCAAACCCGGGCGAGGTCGTGGCGATCTCGAACAGGATCCCCTGCGGCTGACGGAAGTAGATCGACAGGAAGTAGTCGCGGTCGATCACCGGCGTGACCGCCATGCCCGCCTGAGCAATCCGCTCCTGCCAGGCCACGTGGTCCTCATCGCGGGAGTGCCAGGCGATGTGATGGACGGTCCCGGCACCCTGGATCCCGGGCTCGCCGGCGATGTCATAGGTCCAATGGAAGTGGCGAGTGTCCCCATCGAGGCGATACTCGCCGTCACCGATCTCCGTGAACCCGAGCGTCTGGGTCAGCAGCTCACGGTCGGCGTCTGTGCCCCTGGCGATGTACGCGCGAGCGCCCTCGACGCCGAGAATCGCGCGCTCGGCCGGCACCTCCGGATGCGACGCGCGCAGCGGCGGGTTGCCGTCCGCGACTACAAGCTCGAGGCGCAGCCCGTCGTAGTCCTCGAACGTCAACGACCGCTCATCACGCGCGCTGTCGTAGCCCTTCCCGGCGAGTCGCTCGGCCCAGAAATCCAGAGACGCGTCGTTGGCCACACCGAGCTGAATCGTGTGGATCATCCCCGCGCCGGCCCGGCCCGGTCGTGCGCCGGCGAACTCGAACCAGGTCAGGATCGACCCCGGTGAGCCGTGCTCATCGCCAAAGTAGAGGTGGTAGGCCTCCGGCGCGTCGAAGTTGACCGTCTTCTTCACCATCCGCAGGCCGAGGACATCGGCGTAGAACTCGACGTTCTTGGTCGCGTCTCCGGTGATCATCGTGAGGTGGTGCATGCCATCTAGCTTCATCGATCTCTCCTGAGAAGGTGGCGGAACCCAAGCCATAAGTGATTGCGCCAGCAACTATATCACCGGATGATTGCTGGCGCAACTACCTGGCGAGTCTGTTGCTTGGTAGGGCGATGGGGGGCGTCTGGCCAGGCGGCAATGATTGTGTGGCTAGTTGTATCTGCAATCATTTACGCACCCATGACGACGGACTCCAACAGACGCCCCCCTCTCGGAATATGAGCTCGCCGCCTGGCGCGGGATGCTCGAGGTTCACGCTCTCGTCACGCAGCAGCTCGACGCCCAGATGCAGTCCGAACACGGACTGTCTGTCTCCGCCTACGAGGTCCTGATGTTCCTCGACGATGCGCCCGAACACCGCATGCGGATGTCCGACATCGCTGAGCGCGTTCTGCTCAGCCGCAGCGGCTGCACCCGGCTCGTCAACAGGCTGGTCGACCTCGGGTACGTCACCCGATCCGCCGCCACGACGGACGGCCGCGGCCTAAACGCACAGCTGACCGCCGCCGGTCTGCACAAGGTCAAAGCCGCCCGGGCCACACACCGCCAGGGCGTCCGGCAGTTCTTTCTCGACTACATCACCACCAGCGACCAGATCGCACTCGGCGACATCTGGACCCGCCTCCGCAACAGCCGCGGGCTACCGGTCACCGATTAGCTCGGCGTCCGTCCGGGCTCACGTCGGGGAGTCGGCGGTCGCCGCTCGTAGTTGGTCCAGCGACTCACGGATGAGTTGCTGGAGGTCCTCGTCGTTGGCCTGATCCACCCACCGCTCAAACGCGACCCGGAACACGGTCACGCCGGCCTCGGCGACGAGGATCGCGGTTGGATCGCCGACACCGCGACCACGGAGCGCCTCGGCCACTGCTTCGGCCAACGACGCCAGTTTGATCAATTCGCGCTCCTGCAGCTCCGGGTTTGAGGCGATCACCTGCTGGCGGCGAGCGGCGTACTCGCGGCGCGGCTCAAACATCGCGGCGACGGCCTCCAGCCCGGTCGCCACGGCATCGAGCGGCGACGCAGACACGGGGGCCGCGGACACCTCAGTCGTGAACAGGTCTTCGAGCTCTTTCGCGCCCGAGAAGAGCACCTCGCGCTTGTCCGCGAAATAGCGGAAGAACGTCCGCCTGGTCAGCCCGGCATGCTCGGCGATCTCAGCGACCGTGGTGTTCTCAAAGCCGCGCTCGCCATAGAGGGTGAGGGCCGCCGTTTGAAGCCGGCCGCGGGCGTCTGGTTGCCACCTAGCCATGCGATCAGAGCGTAGTTGATGACACCCGGTGCCATCTGTGTGCTAGTGTGATGACACTAAGTGACATCAGTCGCCGTTGAAACGGAATCGACGCCGATGGCGGCACCCCAGGAGGTTTCTCATGCGTGTTTTCGTCACCGGCGCATCCGGACACATCGGTTCCGCCGTCGTCCCGGAACTACTCGGGGCCGGCCATCAGGTCCTCGGCCTGGCCCGCTCGGACAGCTCGGCGGCCAAGCTGTCAGCCGCCGGCGCAGAGGTGCTCCGCGGCCACCTGGATGATCTCGACGGCATCGGGCAGGCGGCCGCCGCAGCCGACGGTGTCATCCACCTGGCCTTCAAGCACGAAGCGATGCGCTCCGGCGACTTCGTCGGAGCAGCGGCTACCGACCTGCGCGTTGTCGAGACGATCGGGGCGGCACTCGAAGGGTCCGGCAGACCGTTTGTGAGCACCTCGGGCACGCTGATACTCACGATGGCCGGCGTCGCGGGTCGGTTGGGAACGGAGCAGGACGTAGCGGACGCGGGACCGCGGGCCGATTCCGAGAACACGATGATCGCCTTCGCCGACCGCGGGGTTCGCTCGTCGGTCGTTCGACTCCCGCCGCTAGTTCACAGCTCGCTCGATCATCATGGCTTTGGCCCGACCCTGATCGCCATCGCGCGCGAGGAGGGCGTCTCCGGCTACGTTGGCGATGGGTCTAACCGGTGGCCGGCGGTGCACACGCTCGATGCCGCGCGCGCGTATCGACTGGCACTCGAGGCCGCCCCGGCGGGATCGCGGCTGCACGCCGTGGCGGATCAGGGCGTTCCGTTCCGCGACATCGCCGGGGTAATTGGCCGCCAGCTCGGCGTCCCGACGGCGAGCGTCTCGCCCGAAGAGGCAGGCGATCACTTCAGTTTCCTCGGCGGCTTGGTGTCGCTCGACAACCCGACGTCGAGCGACTACACCAAGCAGCTGCTCGGCTGGGAGCCGGTCCACCCCGGACTGATCGAGGACCTCGGCGAGGGTCACTACTTCGAGACCTTCCAGGCCGCGTAACCTCTGCGGGAGCATGGCCGCCACCGACGGAGCCGCGATGCCGGGGATCACGCGGGTTGGCGAAGCGCAGGCGGATCAGGTCACCGAGCTGTTCGCGCTTGCCTTCCGCGATGACCCGACGTGGGGTTGGGCCTTCCCAGATCGCGAGAGGCGCGTGGACCAACAGCGACTGTGGTGGGGCCTCGCCATGCACACCGCAGTTCCGTATGGATCTGTGTGGATGACCGAGGACGGCGGCGCCGCCGCTCTGTGGATTCCGCCCGGAAAGCCCGAGCTCAATGAAGAGGACGAGGCAAGAATGGAGCCCCTCCTCCGCCAATTGGTGGGCTCACGTGCCGACGACGTTCTGGCTCTGCTCGAGCGCTTCGAGGCGAACCACCCCAGCGATCGGCCTCACTATTACCTGAGCCTCCTGGGCACCCACCCTGACCACCGTGGCCGGGGCAAGGGTATGAGTCTCCTGGCAGCGAACCTCGCGTGGATCGACGGGCAAGGCTTCCCCACGTACCTCGAGTCAAGTAACCCAGCCAACGATCATCGCTACGAGCGGCTCGGCTTTGTGAAGACAGGCGAATTCGCGGCGCCTGGCGGCGGGCCCACAGTCGCCGGCATGTGGCGCGACTGCCCGTAGCCAACCATCGCCTTGATCGGCCGCGAACCCACCTTCACGCGCCGGGCTTGCGCCCGGACACAACCAGCGTCATCGGGTTTGCAAAGTAACCACTGCGCTGCATCAGCTCGTGGAACGACTGGCCCTTGTGACTGCCGACCATGCGGAAGTACCACATCGACTTCAGCGGGCCCAGTTCGCGGAACATCGCCATGTATGCATCGTCAGCTTCGCGCCCGACAGCCTGCAGCTTGAACACGAGCCAGTGCAGAATCTCGCCGATCTGCTGGTTCTCGTTGCCGGCGCTGACAAGACCGGCGAGTTCATCTGCGAACTGCTCGCGCAGCTTGTTGAGCAGCCGCGTCTTGCCCTCTCGGACATCGCTGACCCGCGCATAGTTCTCCATCAGGATCTGCTCCCGATGGTCACTGCTGTCAGCGACGACGGCTGCGTAGTGATAGCCCCACGTGAAGTCCTGGGTGCGGTCGCCCGAGTAATCCTTGAGCGGCTCGGCGCCGCTGATACCAACAGTCTGCGTGACGTAGCCTTCACCGATGCCGGCCCGGGCGAACTGGTTGATGCCGAGCGTCTGGGCGCGCGAGGTGACATCGCCCCGGTTCACGGCCTCACCATAGGCGCGACCTTCGACCGTTGTGAAGTTGGGGTTGTGTCCGCTCGGAGCATCCTTCATTACCTGGGCGGCGTCTGGCACCGATATGTCGCCGCCGCTCAGCGCCTGCGCGAGCTCGTGTGTGCCTTGGACGACCTTCGAGTGCGTAGTGTCGACCGCCAAGCGCTGCTCGCTCGGACCCGAGCCAAGTCTGACGCTCCCGATGTCGCCACCGATGATCTGCTTCGCCGCGTCCCGGCAGACGTCCATCGCGAGCTGCACGAAGGAGAGCCGATCGGGTGGACGCTTGCCGTCGATCACCGGCTGGACCATCGAGAGCTGCTGCGGTGGCACGGCTCCGTGCTTCAGGCACGGTGAGCTTGTGGCTGAGGCCCTCGAGGCGCACCGGGCTGTTTGCTTGCTCGAGGAGCTCGTTGGACTCGGCGATCACCGCCGGGGTCGCGTAGAACTCCTTGACCTCACCCTCTTGGGCGTTCATCGCCAGCGAATTGTCGTGAGAGACGCGGAGCGGCGGCTTGTCCGGCCGCGCTATGTCGTAGCCCATCGCGAGTCCGGGCTCACCCTGGCCCCGCGGCTGTGGCTTGATCTCGTCACCGGCGATCGTGAACGGCGCTCGCGCCGTCGGGCCGGTATCGAGCGTGACTGCATATTCGTCGGGCTTGACGTGGTGGTAACGGCTGAGCGTGCGCGTCCCGCGACCGGCGTTCACCGCTCGTACTACGGCCCGGTTGCCGGCCGATCGCTGGAGGGCGAGAACCGCACTGACGACCGGCCGCTGCGTCGTTCCCGCGGCTTGGCCCGGGCGGCGAGGGTACGGCGAAGGTGACAACCGGACATCGTGGACTGGGCCCACCGGCACAACACTACCTATGCAGTTGGGTGGCGATCTCCAGAAACGCACGTGAGCGCGCGAAGCAGCGCCCACCGGAGAGAATGCACACCTGGTGATCCCAACCACGACGGAGAAAGCGAGCACGATGAACGGTGCGCAGTCCCTGATCCGCAGCCTCGCCGGCGCAGGCGTCGAGGTCTGCTTCGCCAACCCCGGCACTTCCGAAATGCATTTTGTGGCGGCGCTCGACGAAGTTCCGGAGATGCGTGGCGTGCTCGGGCTGTTCGAGGGCGTGGTCGCCGGCGCCGCCGACGGCTACGGCCGGATCGCCGAGAAGCCCGCCGCGATGCTGCTCCACCTTGGTCCGGGGCTCGGCAATTCGATGGCCAACCTCCACAACGCACGACGCGCGTACACCCCGATCGTGAACGTCGTCGGCGACCACGCCACGTACCACAAGCAGTACGACGCACCGCTCGAATCTGACATCGAACCGCTGGCGGAGTCACTGCGTGGCTGGGTCCGCCGGTGCAACAGCACGCCGGAGTTGGGAGCCGAGGGCGTCGCGGCCGTCGCCGCGGCGACCGACCCCCCCGGACGAGTGGCGACCCTGATCCTGCCCGCTGACATCTCCTGGGGAGACGGCGGCCGGGTCGCCGAGCCCCTATCGGCCAGGTCGCGGGAGCCCGTGGACTCCGCCACGATCGGAGCCGTGGCCGCGGCACTTCGCAGCGGCGAACCGGCGGCATTGCTGCTCGGCGGACCGGCCTGCCGGGAGCCGGGTCTACGCGCCGCCAGCGCGATCTCCAACGCGACCGGCGCCAGAGTGTTCGTCGAGACTTTCCCCGCCCGCCTCGAACGCGGCGCCGGACTCCCGGCGATCGAGCGGCTCGGCTACTTCGCCGAACAAGCCACGGCACAGCTCGAGGGGGTGAAGCACCTGATCGTCGCCGGCACCAGGTCGCCGGTGAGTTTCTTCGCCTACCCAGGCAGGCCAAGCGACCTCACACCGGATGGCGCTCAGGTCCACACGCTGGCCGACCGCGCCCAAGACGTGATCGGCGCACTCGAGGAGCTCGCCCAAGAGGCGGCACCCGACACCGACCCGACGGTTACGCCGGCCAACCGCCCGGCGATGCCCAGCGGCGAGCTGACGCCGCAGAACTGGGCGGACGTGCTCGGCGCCCTGCTTCCCGAGGAGGCGATCATCTCCGACGAATCGAACACCTCCGGTGCGCTCGTTCCAATCGCGACGGCTGGCGCCCCCCGTCACGACGTCCTGGCACTGACCGGCGGTGCGATCGGCCAGGGCATGCCAGTCGCTACCGGCGCCGCGATCGCCGCGCCCAGCCGCCCTGTCATCAACCTTCAATCCGACGGCAGCGCGATGTACACGATCTCCTCGCTGTGGACACAGGCTCGGGAGAAGTCCGACATCACGACGATCGTCCTCAACAACAGCGCCTACGCGATCCTCCGGCTCGAGATGCAGCGCGTCGGCGCAGAGCTCAGCGGTCCGGCCGCGAAGGCGCTCCTCGACCTCTCAGCACCTGAGTTGGACTTCGCCAAGATCGCCGAGGGCATGGGCGTTCCCTCGTCACGCGTCCACACCTGTGAGGAGTTCGCCCAAGCGCTCGAACAAGCGATTGCCGAGCCCGGTCCCCACCTGATCGACGCCGTCGTTCCCTCGCTGATCTGACGGTCAGCCTTCTCCGCCCCAGCCGAGTAACCGGCGACGCGCGTGAGGGAGCTTGCTCACGATCAGGTCGTATGAATCCTCGACCATGTCGCGAACGGTCTCATCGGGCAACGAGCCGTCGATGACCACCGTGTTCCAGTGGCGTTTGTTCAGGTGATAGCCCGGGAGCACGGCGGCGTACGCCTCGCGGAGCTGCTCGACCAGCGCCGGGTCGCATTTGAGGCTGACGCGCAGTGAGTCTGCCGCGAGCCGGGACATCGCGAAGATCTTGCCCTCGACCTTGAACACCGAATTGTCCGGGCCGAACGGAAACGTCTCCTGCGCTCCGGAGAACGACAGGCAGTAGTCGCGGAGCTCGTCGGGGCTCATCCCGCCAGATGATGACCGCAGGGCGCCGACACCGGTCGCGTCGGCGCCGCGCTGTCAGCGCTTGGCGTACGGGTCGAGGTAGACGTCGTCGATTTGCCAGCCGGAGCCTCCTCCGGCTGAAAAGACGAGACTCTCGGTCATCGTCGTGGAGTCGTCGAGCGCCGGTCCCAGATCCAGCGATGCCGTCGGCCGCCACATCCTGTAGCTGCCGCCCGTTAGCGTGGCCACGCGACTCAGGCCGTGGTTTCCGTTCTGGTCGGCCCACTCAACGGAGACCGAGAGCGATGACCTCCACGATCCGCCAACGAGGCGCGCGAAGAAGCGCCACGACGGGAACTGGTCGGTCACGCAGAACGATGGCGAGATCGCGGATCCCCCTGGCCAGATGCTCAACGCTTGCGAGTCGCCGGCGTCGTCGACATACCAGGGCTCGTTGGCCGAGACGACGGACGCGCCGCTCAGCGTCCATCCCGCCATGCTGCCTTCGAAGTTGCCGCCGGGTACGAGCGAGTAGTACGCGTTGTCCCCGAACTGTGAGAACACCTGGGACGACGATGGAATCGGGCACGCGGACGTGTCCGCCGTCGCGGCGGACGTGCCGAGAGCGAGCGTGAGAGCAAACGCGGCGAGCGCGGCTGCGACGGCCAACAACCGCCTGGGCGGCCAATCGGTGACGTACGGCATTCAGACCTCCCTGTCTGACTCGTTTCCAGGAGGTCGGTAGCTGGGCCGTCTCGAAGAGACCCCTGGCTTTGCGTCCCCGCCTCGCGACGGGTTTGCCTTTGTCGACACGGCTGTATCGGCATATAGCTCCTCAAACTTACCCATAGCTGGCCGAATGTTCGGGTGGCGCCGGCGGACCGTGACCTTGACCCGGCGATGAGCCGGTGGGAGTTGGTCTCGGATTTGCCGGCGATATTGGTCCTGGCCAACGGACCACCCCCCACCTACCGTCCTGGTGATGACGGACCGCCGCAACCTGGACATAGCTCTCTTGCGCTGGCTCGAAGCGAAACTCGCGACCAGCGATCCCGATACCTACCACGAAGACGCACTGAACTATCTAGTCGGTCTGGTACTCAGCGAAGCGGATCCCTTCGATTCGGGAACCCTCGCGCCTGTGGCGTAGGCACCTGGAGCATCTGACCTAGCTCGCCGCCGCGCCACCCGTGGGACGCGATCGTGATGCCTGCTGCTCGCAGCGTTGATCTCAGACCGCTCAGGGTGGAGATCTCCTCGACGTCGAAACAGCCTCCGGGCCGCTTTTGGGCGAGCAGCGTGTCGGCGAACGCGACGGTGACCCGCGCGGCGTGGAGAAAGTCGCCTCGACACTCGACCGTGCGGGCGCTCAGGCGCCGTTCACCGCGGCTGGCCGCGATCCAGTGGGCGACGGGCTCACTGCTGGCGGGCGCGCCAGCGAGCAACTCCCTCGAGCGAAAAAGCGATCTGGGCAGCTCGGTCATGGCACCGGCGCTGTTGAGCTCCAACAGCCGCTGATGCGCCGACGGCTCAACGATGCAGATGTAGAGACGGACCACCCGGCCCTCGGCCACGCCACCGAGCCAACCGGCTTCGCCCTCGCCAAAGCCCACGCACCGGCGCTCGCCGAATGGGGCTGGCAGCGGAACTACAGTCGTCCGGTGGCGGGCGACCGTCGTCAGGCCGCGGTGGATGAAGTCGGCGCTGGCCGGTCCCCGTGGCGTCGCGCTGGACAGCGTGAACACGATCTCGAGTGCGTGCGCGTCGGGATGGCGATGGAGCAGATCGGCGGCAACGAGCGTCGTCACGCCCGGCGCGAGACCGGCATTCATCAGCACCGTGCCACGCGCACCGCCGGCGACGGCGCGCAATGAACGCCCGGCCGCGGCCGGCATCGCCGATGTGTTGATCAGCGTGCCGCCGACCTCGAGGACGAAGCGCTCGGCCAGCAACGCGGGGTGAGGCACTGTGTTGACAACAAGCTCGTCTTCGCGGACTGTCGCCGCGACCGATTCGTAGCTGTCGAGATCGACCTCGAACTGTCCCGGCCGCGGCCGGCGCGCGCCGCCGCGAACCTCCCATCCCGCGTCGCCGAACGCGCGTGCGGTGAGGATCCCTAGGACACCACCAGCCCCAATTATCAATACACGCTTGGCTATTCGGCCCTCCATGGTGCGAGCTACGCGTGGCGTCTTCCGTGAGACCCCAGATAACGATGGCGATCCTACGGCTGCGTCGCCTCAGGGCGAAGGACCAATCGAGCAGCGGATCCGTGGACCAATGACTAGTGGCCGGCAGCTTTGGCCAGCTCACGAACGGCCCGCGGAATTGCAGGCTCGACGATCAGCCCGTAGCCGAGAAGCAGAGCGGGGCCGAACGGCGCGGTCACGGAGCAGTCCTGATGGAGCGAATGGACGGCCACGCCTCGAGCGGCGGCCGCGTCGGTGATCGCTGCCTCGTCAGCGCCCTCGGGGAGCCACGCGATCAGATGAAGGCCGGCTGAGGCGCCGCCGACGAACGCCTCTGGCAACTCCCGGGCCAGCGCCTCGACCAGCGCGTTTCGGCGCGCGTGATAGCGGCGCCGGGTTCGCCGCAGGTGGCGATCGATATCGCCGCGCTCGAGCAGGGTCGCGTAGGCCGATTGGACGAGCACGCCCGGCATTGCTCGCGTGACTCCGTGCTGGGCCGCCATCTCCCCGACGAGATGGCTCGGGACGAGGATCCACCCCAGGCTGAGTCCCGGTGCCAGCGTCTTGCTCGATGTGCCGACGTAGACGACGCAGTCGGGAGCGAGGCCCTGGAGCGAAGCGATCGGATCACGGTCGTACCGATACTCCGCGTCGTAGTCGTCCTCGACGATCAGGCTGCCGTGGCGCCGAGCCCACGTAATCAGCTCGGCGCGGCGCTCTGGGGCAAGCACGTTGCCGGTCGGGTACTGGTGCGCGGGCGAGAGGACCACCGCGTCGACGTCGATGTGCTCGAGGGCGGCCACGTCGAGGCCGTGCTCGTCTACGGCGACTGGGACCGGCTCGAGGCCGGCTTGCGCGATCGTCTCCCGGATCGCCGACCAGGTCGGGTCTTCAACGGCGACGCGCCGGGCGCCGCGCTGGTGGATGGTGTGCCAGAGAATCGACATCCCGTGCGCTGCCCCAGTGGCAACGAACATGCGCTCGGGATCGGCGACGACCGCTCGCACGCGGCCCAGGTAGTCGCTGAGAGCGATCCGCAGCTGGCGCAGTCCCCGGCGCGACCCGTACGTGAACGCGGCATCCGGCAGCTCGCGCAGCGCGCTCGCCGTCGCCGACTGCCACTCCCGGCGGGGGAAGAACGACAGGTCCGGAATGCCGCTGCGCAGGTCATAACGGACCCCCCGCACCGTGCCCGGGGACGCGCGCGCCGCGGGCGGCTGCTGCGCGAGCCCGTCCGCAATCCGCGTCCCGTCGCCCGGGCGGGCGACCAGATACCCCTCGGCCACGAGCTGCGAGTAGGCCTCGACGACCACTCCTCGCGACACGTCGAGCTCGTCCGCCAGAAGGCGGCTGGGGGGCAGCTTGCCTCCGGCCCGCAGACGACCGGATCGAATTGCGTCCCGTAACTCACGTTCGAGCTGGGCGCGCAACGGCGCCGCTCGATCCAAGACCAGATGGATGTCCATTGGACTAGCGAGAGACATCGTAGAGATCGCGACCCGCCGGACCGATGAGTTTCGGCGTGCGGGTTGGTCCTTAGAGCAAAGACGCGATTGGACCTTCTCAGAAGTCCATTCGCGACCTACGGTGCAAGGCCACGACCTGTGGTCGGCGTTCCGACCACAGCCGACGAGGAGCTGATCACGACATGAATCCGACTCTGATCGAGAAATTGGCCCAGACACTCGTCGCCGACCGGCTCAGAGACGCGGCGCAGTCGAAGGACTCGCCTCGTGCCTCGACCGAGGGCTCGATCCCGGCGAGCGCTTTGACCCTGCGAGCGGGACGCCAAGCGGACGCTCAGACCGTGCGCCTTCCCCGCGTCCTGACGCGGCGGCCACGGCGCGGTCCGGCGACCGGCGGGCAGGAATGCACCAGCGGTTCGGCGCGTCCCGCACGTGCGACCGCCGCCGAAGCCGCCGACCCGCGGCACGGTGCGCGCGGCCGGACCGTGCCGAGCAGCGGAGCGAGGAGGTGGAAGGCATGAGCTCAGGAGCAGTCACAGTCCGACCCGATCTGGTTGATCTGCTGATGGACCTGTACTGCGATTGGCGCACAGAATGCGCCGAGGTGCAGGCGGCGTATGAACGCTTTTCACTGGCTCCAGCGGCCGACCGGGACCTGGCGTTCGGCGGATATCTCGCGGCGCTCGACCGAGAGGAATCGGCGGGCGATGCCTACGCAGAACAGCTGCGGCTGATCACCTCGCACATCGGCGCCGAGTCCCGGGCGCTGTTCTCGCATTCGAGCAGCACCTGCCGATAGCCGACCGGGGGCGGATCGCCGGCCCGGACGCGGGTGCTTGTAAGAATTGGCGCCAATGGCGACGGAACTCGTGCTCCTCGGAACGGCCGGCGCGCCGATGCCGGTCGCCGGCCGGGCAGGAATCTCGTCGGCCCTGATCGTCGAGGACCGGGTCTTCGTGGTCGACTGCGGTCGCGGGTCGCCGTCGGCCTTCGTCGACTCTGGGCTCGACTTCAGGCGCCTCGAAGCCGTACTCATCACCCACCTTCATGCCGACCACACCGGCGATCTGCCCGGGATGCTCATCTATCCCTGGGGCGTGCGCCTGGGTGAGGGCGGACCTCTACCCCCAATTCGGGTTTACGGTCCCGCACGGCCCAAAGAGCGACCGACCGGCGATGTCAACTTCCACCGCCAAACGACGATCCACCCGGAACTGCCCGGACCCGGCGCGACGGACCTGGTGAACAACATCCTCGCGGCGTATGCCTACCACCTGAACATCATGCCCCTGGACGCAGCGATGCCGGATCCAGGTCTACTTGTCCAAGCCATTGACATCCACGCACCACGAGCGGGCGAGGGCGGTAGACAGGTCCCACTCGTCGTCCTCGAGGACGAGGCTGTGCGGGTCAGCGCCGTGGCAGTGACGCACGGCCACGCGGTTCCCGCGCTCGCTTACCGTTTTGACACGGGCGACGGAGCCGTGGTGTTCTCCGGCGACACCACGATGAACGAGGACCTGATCGCGTTGGCGCAGAGAGCCGACATCCTCGTCCACTGTGTTGCCGACCTCAGCTACCTCGAGGAGCAAGGCTTCACGGGCCCCGCGCTCGAACGGATGGCGGGACTCCACACCGATGTCACCCAGGTCGGGGACGTCGCCGAGCGTGCGCGGGTCGCCGAACTTATCCTGACCCACTATCTCCCGGCAGAGCCGGATGCCATCACGGAGGCGCAGTGGAGCGAGCGTGCCCGTCAGGGGTTCAGTGGCATAACCACCGCCGGCAGAGATGGTCTGCGCAGACGGCTCCCCGCGGGCAGCTAGCTCTCGAGCATCGTCAGGTCCAGCTGGCTGAGACGTTCGCGGTCGGCGAGGAAGTCGATCTCCACGATCTTCCCGTTCCGGACGGTGAATGCGCCGATCGAGAACGGCTGTCCATTGAGGGTCGTGACGGCGCCGGCGACGCCGTTGACCAGTGCCGGTCGCACCTCGAGATCGAGACGCGCGAACGTGAGGGCCTGGCGGGCGACGGCCGCGGCGCCCCGGACCTCGCGCGAGCCGCCGGCGAGGACGGCGCCCTGGTCGGCTCTGACCACCACGTCCGGGTCGAGCACGGCAACGAGCGCATCGAAGTTCCCGCCGCGAGCCGCGGCCAGGAATGCATTGACGACCTCGCGCTGGTGGGTCAGGTCGGTGTCGGGGACGGCCCGCTCGCCCTGAATGCGCCGCCGTGCCCGGCTGGCGAGCTGGCGGGCTGCGTCCGGGGAGCGGTCCACGATCGGCGCGATCTCGTCGAAGGGGACGGCGAACATGTCGTGCAGGACGAAAGCAAGCCGCTCGGCCGGGCTGAGGGTCTCGAGTACGACGAGTAACGCAAGGCCGACCGCGTCCCCGAGGAGCGCTTCGTGCTCGGGGTTGGTCCCGTCGGCCGCATCGATGATCGGCTCCGGCATGTACACCCCCAGCGGCTCCTCGTGTCGGGACCGGCGCGAGCGAAGCATGTTCAACGACACCCGGGCCACGACCGTGGTCAGCCAGGCTCCCAGGTTCTCGACGTCGCTGGTGTCCGCGCGACTCAGCCGCAGCCACGCATCCTGGACCGCGTCGTCGGCCTCGCTGAGCGAACCGAGCATCCGGTAAGCCACTGCCCGCAGGCGGGTTCTGTTCTCCTCGAAGCGCTCCGCCAGCCAGTCCTGATCTTGCATCGTCACGTTCCTCCGTCGGGTCGTCTCATCGAACAAGACCCGCGCGGCGCCGCAAATGTGACGAGGCCAGCCGGTCACGTTCTCCTGGCGTGATGGGTCTTACCGGTAACGGCCCAACCAACAAGGAGCACATGATGCGAGTTTTCGTGGCGGGAGCAAGCGGTGCGATCGGCACTCGCCTGGTCCCACAGCTGATCGATCGGGGCCACGTGGTGATTGGCACGTTCAGATCGGCGTCAGGCGCCGAGCGTGTACGGGCACTCGGGGCACAGCCGATCGCACTCGATCTGCTCGATGCGAGCGCCGTGCGCAAGGCCGTGCTCGGAGCGCAGCCCGAGGCGATCGTCCACGAGGCGACCGCGCTGAAGGATGCCCGGTTCTCGAGGAACCTCGACAAGACGTTCGCGACGACCAACCGCCTCAGGACCGAGGGGACGGACGCGCTGCTCGCCGCGGCACGCGAAGGAGGCGTTCGGCGCTTCGTCGCCCAGAGCTTCGCCAGCATGCGATACGCGCGCGAGGGCGGTTGGGTCAAGACCGAGGATAACGAGCTCGACCCCGCGCCGGTGGCGGGCACGCGCGCAAGCAATGCCGCCATGCGCCACCTCGATAGCGTCGTCACGGACGCCGGCGGGGTCGCGCTCCGCTACGGCGGCTTCTACGGCACCGGCGACGACGGCTGGGTCGGGCCGATCCGCAAGCGGCAGTTCCCGATCGTCGGAAACGGCGATGGGGTTCTCTCGTTCATCCATCTCGAGGACGCGGCCGCCGCCACCGTGCTCGCGGTGGAACAGGACGTCGCGGGCGTCTACAACATCGTCGACGACGAGCCGGCGCCGGTCCGCGAGTGGGTGCCCGCGCTCGCCAGCGCTGTCGGCGCGAAGCCGCCCCGCCACTTCCCCGCCTGGCTCGCGCGGATCGTCGCCGGCGAGGGTGGGGTGATGATGGGAACCGAGTCCCGCGGCGCCTCGAACGCCAAGGCCAAGCGCGAACTCGGGTGGGAGCTCCGCTATCCGAGCTGGCGCCAGGGCTTCGTGGCTGTCTACGGGGTGACTGCCGCGGCCGACGGGGCCACGGCCAGTCCCGTCGGACGGACGAGTCAGCAGTCGATCTGAGTGCTCATAGGAAATGACCGCTGGCGAGGTACGGCGCCGGCCGCCATCGCAACGGCGGCCCGGGCGATCGGAGCATCAGAGCTTCGCCTCCGCGATCGTCGGCTGGAACAGCTCGATCGGGTTGCCGGCGGGGTCTTCGACCAGGATCTGCTTCCCGCCGACTCCGGTGATGATGTCGTTGCGGAAGCGGGCGCCGTGCTCGCGGAGCTCGGCGACGGTCGACTCGATGTCATCGACCTCGAGCTGGAAGCGGTTCCAGCCGCCCGGTTCGGGTGTCGTGCCGTCGGGCATCGCCTGGCCCCCGCCGGGGCCACCGCCCGGAGCGCTCAGGACCAGCCGAAGGTCTCCGTGCGAGACCATCGCGAACGTTGGCGCCGGGTGCATGTCCTCGTGAAAGCCGAGCTGGCGGCAATAGAAGTCGAGAGCGGCATCGACATCGTCGACGATGTAACGGACGCTGACTTTGGCCATGGGCTCCTCCTGGCGAGCGTTTCGTTTACCCCCTAGAACGTACCGGCCGCCCAAAATCGAATATCGGTCCAGTCCCGCTAAAGGCGCCGAGCCGACCGAGTCGATATCCGATATGTCGCCAAAGGCATACTCGCCGCGAGGCGGGGACGCAAAGCCAGGGGTCTCAACGAGACAGCCCAGCCGCCGACCTCCATAAGTTCTGGACAAGGAGGTCTCATGCCGTACGTACCTCGCTGGCCACACAAACGAGCACTCGCGTTTGCATCGACTTGCGCCTTGATGCTCGCTTTTGCGCCGGCGGCACTGGCAGACTCGTCCAGCGATGACAGTTCGACGGCTGCGGCCTCTGCGAACGTCGTCGTGGTGAGCGCGGCGCCGGTGAACGTCGTGTCGGTCGCCGCCACGACCACCGTCGATCCCACGGCTGTCGCTCCGACGGTCACGCTCACGGTCCCCGTCGATCTGACGGCGCCCGATCCGAGCGACCTTTCGGACCCCTACGCCAAGTAGCCACAGGCGTCTCGGCCGCGCGGGGACCGAGGCTCTCGTGCGTGCTGGGAGGATTGGCGCCACCGTACCCGCCGCGAACCTGGGTAGCACGACAATTCCGGGGCAGAAGCCGAGCCCTGCCGCACTGCCCATGAAGAGCCGGTCACGAACCCTTCCCCAGCGAAGGCACCGCGCCACAACGACGTGGGGCGGATCCAGTCGGATCCGCCCCACGGAGCTGCCAGTCGGTGCCTTGCGTGTCCTACGGTGCGTCTACTACCAGCTCGTGCCGGAGCAGCCGCCGGGGCTTCCTCCGCCTGTGCCGACGGCGCACGTGCGGGTGACGGTGCCACTCACGGCCTTGAGCGTGAAGGCATCGCCGGTCGAAGCGGCGGTGGAGGTGAGCGTGTAGCCGACGGTGGTGCTGCCGGTGACGGTCGTGAGGGAGGAGCCGGTTCCGGTGTCGCCGAGCGTCGGCTCGATTGCGACGAGGTCAGACTTGTTGGAGGTGTACGTACCGTTGTGGTCGGTCGCGTACGTCTCTTCGGCCGTCTGGGCCGTCTTGACCTGCGCCTTGGCGGCGGCGTCATACGCCTTGCCGCGCTGGTTGAGGAACGCCGGGATCGCGATCGCGGCAAGAATGCCGATGATCAGGATCACAACGAGGAGCTCGATCAGGGTGAAACCCTTTTCGTCCCCCGCGCGGCGATTGAGCTTTTGGAGCATTGATCCTCCTGGGATCGGTGGATTGGGTCTCGCCAGATCCCTTGGTTCCCAGCCATCAGTGGCTCGGACAGCATCGAGCTTTCGTGGCAACCCGGCTTCCTCCCCGACGGAGACCCGTGGCTTTGCGTCCCACCCTCACGAGCGGTTTGCCCTTGGCACCTGTGGCTCTGGCACTATGAATATCGACTCCTGAGGAGCCGCTTCCGAGCTTCGTGCGGAGTCTCTTTTGTAGTCAGGCGGGCGACACCCAAAGGGTGTCATGCGGTGTCACCCGATCGGAGATCTCGGTCGTGGCCCGAGCCGCGAGGAGGTCGATCTGGGAGACGGGCGGCAGCTCCGCGACGCCCTGCCTGGCGGGCAGTTTGACACTGACAATGGTCCCGGCGCCGGTGGTAGTAGTGATCGACAGCGCGCCACCGAGTGCGGCCACCCTCTCTCTGACCGACGCGAGCCCGATGTGGCCGTCGAGCAGCGCCTGGCGCATACGCCCGTCGGGGATCCCACAGCCGTCGTCCGCTACCTCGAGGACCACGCAATCGCCACCGCACTGAAGGCTCAACTGGATCTCGCTCGCGTCGGCGTGCTTGGCGGCGTTGCCGAGGAGCTCGCGTCCCAGCGCGAATAGCACTTGGCGGTCGGCGAGGCCAGCGGCGGCGGGGTCGACCTCGACGGTGACGCGGACCTCGCCCTCGCCGGCGTGACGGCGGGCGACCTGGTCGAGGGCTGCGCTCAGGCCAACGTGATCGAGCACGTGTGGGTGCAGGTTGAAAATCTCCTCTCGCAGCTGCGCGATCGTGACGTCTATGGCCTCATGGAGCCGCTGAAAGCTGGGCTCGTCGCCGGACCGTTCTGCGCGCCGAAGGTCGTGACGAGCCGCGATCAGGTTCTGCACGGGGGAGTCGTGCAGCGCGCCCGCCAGGCGCGTCCGCTCGCGCTCGACCGACTCGATCGCGTGCGTGACGAGTCGCTGGCGGCTCCCCGCGAGCTCCTCGGTCCGCGCCGTTCGCTGGCGCAGGGCGAGCGCCAGCATCGTCGCCGCCACCCCGGTCCATGTCAGATACAGGTCCTGGTTGAGCGTCATACGCGGCCAGCTGTTGTGGACGCCGACGGGATGGCCCGCGGCGATCACGGCCTGCAGCGTGAACGCGGCGACGGCCAGCAGCGACCAGTTGGCGGTCAACCGGGGACGCTCGCTGAACGCCGCCGCCAACGGAACCACGAAGAACGCCTTGCGTACGTCGGAGAAAGCTCCACCGGACGTGTACGCCAGAGCCGTGAGCAACCACACGTCGATCACGGGTTCCGCGCGCACGAGCGCGCGCGTGCCTGGCACCCCGGACGGTGCGACCGCGACCGCGATCGCCACCATCGCGTACACGCCGGCTAAGCCGAGGACCGCGTAGAACTGCGCGCCGCCCAATTGCATGCTCTCGGTGAGCTGCTCGCTGGCGAAGATCACCGCCACCAGCGTGGCCCGCAGGACCGCCATCGTCACCGCGGCGCTGCCGTCCTCGCGCGAGTAAGCCCTCATCTCAGCAAACCGCGGCGGATCGCCTCGGCGATCGCGCTCGCGCGGTCACGCGCGCCCAGCTTCTCGTACAGGCGCTGCCAGTAGGTCTTGACCGTGTTCGGAGAGAGGTACAGCCGCTCAGCGATCTCGGCCGTCGTCAATCCATCGGCGGCGAGCTCGAGCAGTTCCCGCTCGCGGCCCGACAGCCGTACGGCACCGCCGGCGCGCTCGCGAATCAGGTCGAGGACGCCCGACTGCAGCGCCGTCGAGATCACCGACTGACCATCGGCGACGGCGATGATCGCGTCGCAGATTTCGTCTTCCTCGGAATCCTTGGAGAGAAAGCCAGCGGCTCCCTGGCCAATCGCCTCGTGGGCGATCTCGCTGTCGTCGCTACCGGAGATCAACAACACCCGGACCGAGGAGCCGTCTGCTCGCAAGCGCCGGAGCAAGCCGAGGCCATCGAGCCCCGGCATCCGCACGTCGAGCAGCGCGACGTCGGGCGCCAGCGACCCGACCATCACGAGCGCCTGCTCGCCATCGGCCGCCTCGCCCACCAGCTCCAGCGTGTCGTGCTCGCGGACCAACCGCGCGAGGGCACCCCGCATCGCCGGGTGGTCGTCGGCGACGACGACCCGGACCCGCGGTCCGTCATCTACCGAAACCTCATCGGTGCAGCACTCAACGGCTGAACGTCGCGACATCCCAGCCATATCATCGGCAGCAGGCCGAGAAAAGTGCAGCCCAGGGGCACGACAGCGTAGAGTCAGCCATGGACCATGACCGACACGCGACAGATGCTCGATGCCTCGCCGGTTGCCCTCCAGCTCGGCGCGGACGAGGTCGCAGCGGCGATCGATGCGTGTCTGACTTGCCTCCAGGCCTGCATCTCGTGCGCGAACTCGGACCTCGCGGAGCCCGACGTGGAGGAGATGCGCACGTGCGTGGCGATCGACCAGAACTGTGCCGACGTGTGCGACGTGACGGCGCGGGTCCTTTCGCGTCCCGCCTATGGCGATGATTTCGTCGTCCATCGGTTGCTACAGGCGTGCGTTCGCCTCTGCACGACCTGCGCCGAGGAGTGCCACAAGCACGCGCACCATCACCGTCACTGCGCGATCTGCGAGCAGGCTTGCCTCGCGTGCGTGTACGCGTGTAACAAGCTGCTCGAGGCTGAGGCCTTCGAACAGCTACGGAAGCTGGCCGGCGCCTAGCCCACCCGAGGTACCTTCGGCCCGCGCGGAGACCGGCGCTCCGTACCTGGATAAGTGCTCACTCCCGATCCGCAAGGCTGAGGCGCTGTTGCTAAGGGGGTCCCGCGGTGATAAACCGCAGTCGTCGAGTCGCTGTTGCGCGCCATCTGGCTCGCAGCGGATTCCAACAGCAGAGGGGTTAGGCATGTCGTTCAGCGAAGATCCAACACAGGGCGAGACGGTCGGCAATCCGGCGGGCGAGGACCCGATGGGGTCAGGCACGGCCGGCGCCAACCAGTACGAGGACCCGACCCAAGGTGCCACGATTGGGAATCCTGCCGGCGAGGACCCGACCCAGGGCGAGGAGATCGGCGAAGCGGAGCGTGAGGATCCAACGCAGGGAGGCACCATCGGAAATCCCCCGGGCGAGGACCCGACGGCCTGACCAGCTTCGGCCTCTAGCGATCGCGCAGGCTGCCGATGCCGAGCGACTGATCCGCCGGCTCCGGTGCGGCGGAGTCTGAATCGAAGGCGTCGGTCTCCGATTCGACGGCGGTGGCTGCCGCCCCCCGCTCGGGTGGCTCGTCGAGAAAGTCGACGGTCGGTACGAAGAACAGGTTGCCGGTCACCGCGGTTGAGAAGTCCAGGATCCGGTCATAGTTGCCGGGCGGGTCGCCGATGAACATGTTCGTCAGCATCTGCTCGATGACGTCAGGGGTCCGGGCGTAGGCGATGTAGTAGGTGCCGAACTCACGCGCGCCCACCGTGCCGAACGGCATGTTCAGCCGGAGGATCTGTCGCTCATCGCCGTCGTCGCCGACGATCGTATTCAGCGCGACATGCGAGTTGGTCGGCTTGACGTCGTCAGGTAGCTCGATGTCGCTCAGTTTGGTGCGGCCGATCACCCGCTCCTGCTCCTCGACCGGCAGCGCATCCCAGGCCTCCAGGTCATGCACGTATTTCTGAACGACGACATAGCTGCCGCCCTCGAATCCCGGCTCCTCGTCGCCGATCAGCCCCGCGTCGAAAGCCGACGGCCCGGTTGGGTTCTCGGTCCCGTCGACGAACCCGAGCAGGTCGCGCTCGTCGAATGACCTGAACCCGTGGACCTCGTCGACCACACGGGCGTAGGAGACGAGCCGATCCATCAGTCGCTGGGCCAACTCGAAGCAAAGGTCGAGCCGGTGAGCCCGGATGTGGAACAACAGATCCCCGGGCGTCGTCACGGCTACATGCTTGTCGCCCGCGATCTCGCGCAGCGCGTGCAGGCCGACGGGGCGCGGTGAGCCGAACAGGCGATCCCACAACGCCGAGCCGAGACCGGCCACGCAGCTGAGCTCGCCCTCGGGGATCCGAAAACCGACCGACCGGACCAGCGCGCTGACATCGGTCAGCAAGTCCCGGACGCCGTCATCGCCGCCCGAGTCGACCGTGAGCACTAGGAAGATCGCCGCCTCGGTGATCGGCGCGAGAACGGCTTGTGGCTCCGAGTCAGCCATGCGGCTCGTATTCTCGCCAATCGGCCAAGGGCGCGACGGATACGATCGAGAAGTGACCGAGCTGATCACGTCGAGGCTGTTGCTCAGACAGTGGCGGGAGGCGGACCTGGAGCCGTTCGCGGCGCTCAACTCCGATCCGGACGTGATGCGGCACTTTCCCGCCCGGATGACTGCTTCGGAGAGCGACGCGTTCGCAGCCACGGTCGAGGCGACGCTCGCCCAGCAGGGGTGGGGCCTGTGGGCGGTTGAGGTCGTGGACGGCGCGCCGTTCATCGGATTTGTCGGCCTCAATCGGCCGTCCTTCGAGGCGCATTTCATGCCCGCGGTCGAGATCGGGTGGCGGCTGGCCCGCCCCTACTGGGGCAACGGATACGCGACCGAGGCCGCCGTCGCCGCCACTAAATTCGCCTTTGATGAGCTGGGGCTCGACGAGATCGTCTCGTTCACCGTGCCCGCCAACGAACGGTCGCGGAAGGTCATGGAGCGGCTCGGCATGACGCGCGACCCGGCCGAGGACTTCGACCATCCCCGGGTCCCCGAGGGACCGATCCGGCGCCACGTTCTCTACCGCCTGCCACGGCGAGTGTGGGAGGAGCGCAGTGGCGGGCAGAGCCCACGCTCCGTATCGCCTAGCATCGGCTCCAGTGATCGAGTCGCCGACAGCTGAGGCGAATCAGCCGGACGAGCAGAACGCCAGACGCCGGCCGGCGATCGTCGCCGTCGACGACGAGCCGGCGGTCCTGGCGGCCGTCGCGCGCGACCTGAGACGTGGGTTCGGCGAGCGCTACCGCGTGATGCGCGCCGGATCGGGCCCCGAGGGGCTGGAGGTCCTCAAGCAGGTCCGCGCCCGCGGCGAGCAAGTCGCGCTGCTCGTCGCCGACCAGCGGATGCCCGGCCTGTCAGGCACCGACTACCTGGTCCAGGCGCGCCAACTCGTCCCCGAGGCGAAACGAGTTCTGCTGACGGCGTACGCCGATACCGAGGCAGCGATCCAGGCGATCAACGAGGTCGACCTCGATTACTACCTGCTGAAGCCCTGGGATCCGCCGGAAGAGCAGCTGTTCCCGATCGTCGAGGACCTGCTGACGACGTGGGAGAACGGCGCCGCGCTCGAATCTGGGGGTGTCCGCGTGATCGGCCACAGGTTTTCGAAGGACTCCCACGATGTCCGCGACTTCCTGGCTCGCAACCGCGTCCCGGCCAGGTGGCTCGACGTCGAGCGCGACTCAGAGGCGCGCGAACTGCTGGCGGTCGCCGGCGTCGACGGAGACCGGCTGCCCGTCGCGCTGCTGGAGGACGGTTCGATCCTGGAGCGCCCGACGATGCTCGAGCTGGCCGAGCGGCTCGGGATCTCGGCTCAGCCAGTCGGCGACCACTATGACCTGGTGATCGTCGGTGGCGGGCCGGCCGGGCTGGCGGCCGCCGTCTACGGAGCCTCCGAGGGCCTGCGCACCGTATTGGTCGAGCGCGAGGCACCCGGCGGCCAGGCGGGTCAGTCGAGCCGGATCGAGAACTACCTGGGCTTTCCGCGCGGGCTGAGCGGATCCGACCTCGCCCACCGGGCAACCGATCAAGCCCGCCGTCTGGGCGCGGAGCTGGTGACCGTCCAGGAGGCGATTGCACTCCGGGTCGAGGGGGCGGGTCGACTCGTCCAACTGACCGGCGGGGGCCTCCTCAGCGCGAACACCGTGCTCGTCGCCTCCGGAGTTTCCTACCGCCAGCTGGACGCTCCCGGATTCTCCGAGCTGACCGGCGCCGGCATCTACTATGGCGCCGCCTTGACCGAGGCGCGCGCCTGCGCGAACCAGCACGTCGTCGTGATCGGTGGCGCCAATTCGGCGGGCCAGGCGGCCGTGTACTTCAGCGGATACGCCGGCCGTGTGACGATGCTGGTGCGCGCCGACTCGCTCACGAAATCGATGTCGCACTATCTGATCGAGCAGATCGCGGCGCTGCCGAACGTCGAGGTCCGTACCGGCGCGCAGGCCGTCGGCGCCGAGGGCGAAGATGGCCACCTCCGGGCGCTACGGATCCGATCTACGGACGGGACGGAGACCCTCGAGCAAGCCGACGCGTGCTTCGTATTCATCGGTGCCGCACCGCGAACGGACTGGCTGGATGGCGTCGTCGCGCGCGATGAGCGAGGTTTCATCCGCGCCGGCATCGATGTTCGCGAACACGCGTGGCCGCTCTCCCGCGAGCCATATGCGCTCGAGACCAGCGTCCCCGGCGTGTTCGTCGCCGGCGATGTGCGAATGCGCTCGATCAAGCGGGTCGCGAGCGCGGTCGGGGAGGGCTCGATGGCTGTGTCGCTGATCCACGAGTACCTAGCCAGCGCATGACCGAGGCGGAGCGGCCGACGCTCGAGGAGCTCCGCCGGATCGACCTGTTCGACGATCTCGACGACGAGCAGCTTGCGTTGTGGCGAGACGTCGCCGTGATCCGTTACGCGAAACCGGAGGCGGTCGTCGCCGAGGCCGGCGACGTCGCGGCGGGGGTGTTCCTGCTCCTCGATGGCATCATCCACGGCCTGATCTTCGAGTCGGGACGGCTCGAGCCAGTCACCCGTCAGGTGGCGCCGACGTGGATGGGCGCCATCACTGCCATGACCGAGACCGGCTACGCCGGTGAGATGCGGGCCGTGACCGACGTGCGGTACGCGGTGATCTCCCCGGATGACTTCACCGAGCTGGCGCTGAGCCAGCGGTCGGTGCACCGCCGCGTGATGCGAGCCATTCGCACGGTCTCCGCGCGCACAGCGGTCCGCGAGCAAAACCGCGAACGGCTGGCGTCGCTCGGGACGATGGCCGCGGGTCTGGCGCACGAGCTGAACAACCCGGCGGCGGCCGCGAGCCGTGCCGCGTCCGATCTTGCCGAGGCACTGGACGTCCTCGCCTCAACGGTCGGACAGTTCGTCGAGTCCGGGATCGAGCGCGACCAAGCGGAGGAGCTCGTGGTCATGCAGCGGGAGGCGTTCGAGCGGGCCGCAGGACAGGGATCGCTGTCGGCGCTCGACGCCGCGGACGCGGAGGACGCGCTGCTCGAATCACTTGAAAGGCTGAAGGTTGGCGAGCCGTGGCGGCTGACCGAACCGCTCGCGGCGGCGGGCATCGACGCAGCCTGGATCGATCGGCTCGCTGAGGTCGCCGAACCGGGCTCCGGTGCCGCCGTCGCTTGGATCGCGGCCGGCCTGACGGCGCAGGGCCTGGCCACCGAGATCGCCGAATCGACCGACAGGATGGGCAAGCTCGTGAAGGCGATCAAGGCATACGCGTTCATGGACCGCGGCGACCTCGTCGAGACCGACATCCACGAGGGTCTGGAGACGACACTGCTGGTCCTCGGCCACAAGCTCAAGCAGACCTCGATCGAGATCCACCGCGACTACGAGCGCTCGCTCCCCAAGCTGACGCTCCGAGGCTCCGAGCTCAACCAGGTGTGGACGAACCTGCTCGCCAACGCGATCGAGGCGCTGGGCGATTCGGGGACGATCACAATCGTGACCGAGCGCGACGGTCCGTGCGCGCGGATCGACATCATCGACGATGGCCCGGGCATCCCCGAGTCGATCCGTGACCGGGTGTTCGATCCGTTCTTCACGACGAAGGACGTGGGCGAGGGCACCGGACTCGGCCTCGATACGACCCGCAGGATCGTCATCGAGCGACTGGACGGCTCGATCAACTTCGACTCGGAGCCTGGCCGGACGGCGTTCCACGTCTGGCTCCCGCTCAACGGAGACAAGCCTGCCTGAAGTGCCGCGCCATCTCACGTTTCTGCCACTCGGTACGTTGAGATGTAGATGACGGCAGCCACGACCACCGTCGAGCCTGCCAGGAGTGACCGCACGCTCGTCATCGCGGCGGCGCTGACGAGCGTCACGCTGTGGGCGTCGGCATTCGTCGCCATCCGCTTCGCCGACCGGCAGTTGGGAGCGGGCCCGCTGGCGCTGGGCCGCCTCCTCGTCGGCAGCGTCGCGCTGGGAGCAGCGATGGTGGCTCGCTCTAGTCCATTGCCGCCGCGCCGCGCGCTCGCGGGTGCCCTCACATGCGGCGTTCTGTGGTTCGGCGTCTACAACGTCGCGCTGAACGCGGCCGAGCGGACGATCGACCCTGGCACGGCGTCGCTGCTGGTGAACACCGGGCCGATCTTCATCGCGATTCTCGCCGGCTCCCTCCTGCACGAAGGCTTTCCACGGCGGTTGCTGGCCGGATGTCTCGTCTCCTTCACCGGCGTGGCGCTGATCGGTGTCGGCGTCTCACAGCACGGACTCCAGGCCACATGGGCCGCGGCGCTGTGCGTGCTCGCAGCCCTCGCCTACGCGGCCGGCGTGGTGGCGCAGAAGCCGGCGCTTCGCTACGCACCGGCGTTGACGATCACGTGGATGGCATGCACGGTCGGGGCGGTCGTCTGCTTGCCCTATGCGCCTTTGCTCGTCCGGCAATTGGGCCACGCTCAAACGGACACGATCGCCTGGATGGTCTATCTCGGGCTGTTCCCGACCGCGATCGGATTTGCCACGTGGGCCTACGCACTCGCCCGCACCGACGCTGGGCGCCTCGGTGTGACGACCTACCTGGTGCCGCCGATCGCGGTCCTGCTCAGCTGGATCCTGCTCGCCCAAGTGCCGCCGGTGCTGGCTCTCCCAGGCGGCATCCTGTGCCTGGCCGGCGTCGCCCTCGCTCGCAGCCGCACCCGGCGGCGCGCGCAATGACTTGTTTTTGGTCTAGCCGATTCCGGCCGACCCGCGGCTCGAGGCGCTGCTGAGCCCGTGGCAGGGCCTGACCAACTTCCAGTCGCTCGAGGCGTTCACGGTGGAGCCAGCGAAGATCATGGGCCTCTCGAACCAGATCGGGACGGTCCAGCCGGGGATGATCGCCGACATGGACATCATCAACGGCAATCCACTCGAGCACATCGAGACGATCGCGAACGATGTCTACGTGATGCAGAACGGCAACATATACACGGAGAAGCAGCTGATCGCGCCGTACGCGAACGTGCACGACAACACCCCGCCGGCCTCGACGTCGGCCGCGGCCTTCGCTCAGGCGGAGGAGGCCACGCTCTCAGGCTCGTCCAGCGGAAAGGTGAGCTGGACGACGCCGTTCGAGCTGAAGAACCTGGAGAAGGCGGTCATCCTGCTCTGCCACATGGACTGACGATGGACGCAGCAGCCGCTGCCTACGTGGTTCCTATTCGCGGGCGATCATCGCGGCGGCCTCGCGCTCCAGATCGACGTACGGTTCGCCGCTGACGTCGACGGCGCCGAAGTGGATCGTGCCGCCGGTGAACGGCCAGGGCCGCTGGCCGGGGTAGTCGTAGGTGATCGTGTGGAGGCTGCGTCCGACGGTCAGCCCGGATCCGGTCAGGCCGAAGGTCCCCGGTTGGGTCTTGATCTTTCCCTCCCCGACCTTCTTCTCGCCGTAGTAGAGGGATAGGGTTCCGGTGCAGATACCCGGCTGGTTTTCGGCGTCCTTGACGAACTCGGCCGACAGGAGCTGGTTCTCACCGACGGGAAGCTCCTCGCTGGCGTCGACTTTCTGCTCGAGCATGCCGACGAAGTTGTAGACGTAGTGCAGCCGGTTGTCCTTGACGTAGAGGGTGTGCCCGCCGAACTGAGAGCCTTGGGCGAACAGCACCCCGCTCGCACCGGCAGCCGGGATGTCGACCCACATTCCGATGATGTAGTCGCGATTGCGGATATTGACCGCCTGCGCCTCGGGGACCTCAGCGACGCCTGGGAAGTAGCGGTAGCGGTCGCGCGGGCTGGTGAGCTGCGGGCGCGGCGTGTTGATGATCTCGATCGGCGAACGGTCATCGAGCGGGAACGCGCCGTTTCGGCCGGCTTCGGAGAACCACAGGTTGATCAGCTCTCGCAACTTGTCCGGATGCTCGCCGGCGAGGTCGTGCAGTTCCGCGCGATCGACCTCGACGTTGTACAGCTCCCAGGTGTCGTCGTTGAAGTCGCTCCAACCGGCGACGCTCGGGTGGGTGCTGACGGCCTTCCAGCCCTCGTGCCAGATCGCCCGCGAGCCGAGCATCGAATAGAACTGCGTCGATCGCGCATTCGGGATCGACCCCTCGTCGAAGCTGTAGCGCATGCTGATCCCGTCGAAGCTGCTCTGCACGTGCCCCTTGATCGTCTCCGGCGGCTCGACGCCGAGGCAGTCGAGGATCGTGGGCGTGATGTCGATCGCGTGGTGGTACTGGTGGCGGATCTCGCCCCTGGCCTTGATCCCCTTGGGCCAGGAGATCATGCACGGGTCGCAGCTGCCGCCGTTGAACTCGTAGCGCTTCCACATCTTGAACGGGGCGTTGAACGCCATCGCCCACCCGTTGGGGTAATGGTTGTAGGTCTTCGTGCCGCCGAGCTCGTCGATCATCTTGAGGTTCGTCTCGATGTCGTCGGGGATTCCGTTGATGAACTTGTTCTCGTTCAGCGAGCCATTGGGGCCACCCTCGCCACTGGCGCCGTTATCGGAGACCAACACGATGATCGTGTTCTCGAGCTGCTCGGTCTCCTCCAGGTAGGCGAGCAGGCGGCCGATCTGATTGTCGGCGTGCGCGAGGAACCCGGCGTACACCTCCGCCATACGACAGAACAGCTTGCGCTCGTCGTCTGACAGCGAGGCCCACGGGCGGGTGAAGTCCATCATCGGGAACGGCTGACCCTTCGGTCCCTTGCGATCCTGCGGGGTCCCGATCGGATTGATCGGCGGCAGCTCTGTGTCCTCGGGGACGATGCCGAGCTTCTTCTGGCGCGCGAGCGTCTGCTCGCGCATCGCCTCATAGCCCATGTCGAACCGGCCCTTGTACTTGTCGATCCACTCCTTAGGCACCTGGTGCGGCGCGTGGCACGCACCGGGCGCGTAGTACAGGCAGAACGGCTTGTCCGGCGCCACCGCCTTGGCGTCCTGGATGAACTCGAGCGCCCTGTCGGTCAGATCGACGGTCAGGTGATAGCCCTGCTCGGGCTGATACGGCTGATCGACCGGATGGTTGTCGTAGACCAGGTCCGGATGCCACTGGTTGGTCTCAGCGCCGAGAAAGCCGTAGAAGCGCTCGAACCCGCGCCCCGTCGGCCAGTTGCGCCGGGTCGAGGCGAGATGCATCTCGTCGGTCGGGCACAGATGCCACTTCCCGGTCATGTACGTGTTCCAGCCGAGCTCGCCGAGGATCTCCGGAAGCATCCCGTTCTCCGGAGGGATCGTGCCACTCGCGTTCGGGAACCCGATCGCCGCCTCGGTGATGCAGGCCATGCTGTTGCGCGTGTGATTACGACCCGTCAGCAAGCACGAACGCGTAGGCGAACACAGCGCCGTCGTGTGCCACTGCGTGTAACGCACGCCCTGCGACGCGATCCGGTCGATGTTCGGTGTCTCCACCGGGCCGCCGTAGCAGCCAATCGCCGAGAACCCAACGTCATCGAGCACGATATAGAGCACGCTCGGCGCTCCGTCAGGTGCCCTCGGCGGCTCGAACGGCGCCCAATCAGGCACCGAGTCGCGAATGTCGACGTTGATGACTCCCTGAAACGGCTTGCTCATGATCTGACCTCGTTGACTCCGGGCATGTCGACCGAGGATCGCCCACCGCGGGCGGCCGAGCATCATCCCCATTGGGTGATCGCCTCGCGGTCGTTATGACGTCTCGTCGGCGTCGAGCTGGGTCGAACCCGAGCTGCGGGATCCCCACGGCCAGCACGCCGATCCCGATCGAGCCGCTGGAGCGTTTTCGCTACGTGCACGGAGCGCGAAAGCCGCGTGGGAGCGCGGGGCGCGGGCGGTTCGCCCGGAACGCCCTTAGGGCCCAGGTCCCGGTGGGAGACCTGGGCCCGGTTGGGCTCGAAGAGGTCCGTGTCGCGAGTGCGCGCCGACATGTGCGACGGGATCCTCTACGCGGCCACGGTCACGAACCCGCGCATGTACCCGTTGTGAGACATCGCCCACGGGTCGCACGGAGCCGCGCACCACCACTGGTACTTCCCGGGGGTCTTCGGGGCGGTGAACGTGAACGTGACCTCGCGCGGTGAGCTGATCGACCCGCCGCCGGGGATCGTCTCATTGACGCCCAGTGAGGGCGAGGTGAACGTATGCGGACCACCGTCGTAGTTCACGACCGTGACCGTGACCCGGTCACCGGGGTGGATGGCGAAGTCCGCGGGCAGGAACGCGTCGTGCCACTTCCCGTCGGGTCCGAGCTTCGCGTGCTCGTCGTCGGCCTTGACCACCAGCCTGACCGCTTCTGACTTCACGACCGGCGCGGGCTTCGCGATCGCGGCCGCGTTCCCCGCGCTCACGACCGCCGCCTGAGCGTTCGTTCCCGAATTGCCCGACGAGAGCGCAACCAGCGAAAGGATGATCGCGAGGATCGCGAGGATCGCCGGTCAGCGCGACGGCGATACCCATCCACTCATGCCAAGCCTTCTCACGCTGATCCTCGACATCGCTCGTCGGGTACGTCTGGTTTGGTGGGTTCAGTCTGGTCGGCCATGGTGATCTCCTCTTCGAGTAGGCGATGATGGAACAACCGTAAGCACGCCGCGTCTCCGGTGCAATCGGTGCACAAGCGCCGAACCCACCACGCACTTTTCCGGAGCATCGATGCGGGTTTGCCGCAACAGCCGACCAGGCCGGCTACGCGCCCAGCCCGTCCGTCACGATGAACCGAGAGCTCCCGCCAGACACGAAGACAACCACAACACCAAGCCGCCACCGCCCAGCCATCCCCAGCACAGGCACCACCGCCGAATAACGACCCACGCCGGCCGGCGCGAGCACCGCCATATACGCATTCCACATCCCCATCGACGGCATCGAAAACGAAACCCGCACGCGCGCCCCAGACACGGGACGACCGTGGTCGGTGACCCGTAAGTGCGATGTTGTTCGCGACATGCGCCCGATTCGGCCCGAGCGCAAGGACCATCGAGCTACCGGTGGCCGACGATGCGCGCGACGCGGAACCCCTGCGCACCCGTCGCACGAGCGGCACGGCCCCCCGCTCCAGCTCGCCGAGCAGTGCATGGCGGCTGGTGGTGCTTGCTGTCGCCGCCAGGATGCGACAATTCCGAGCAACACCACAAGCACGCTCGCCAACAGCAAGATCTGAAACCGCGAGAGATGCACACCAGCAGTCCACACCAACCGCTGCAGGTCGGCATCAGTCCTTCTCCGCGCATCCAGCCGGGAGACTACGCGCGCCGTACGCCCGCGGTGCCTACTGCGTTAGTCGTCAGTTGCTCGCCATACGGAGCGCTCGTGTGCCATCTCAGCGACGATGTCCGAGGTCGATACGATCCCGACCGGTGCCCCGTCCGGTCGAGCCGGGTCGGTGACCACTAGGCGATGCACCTCGTGGCTGATCATCAGGTCAGCCGCATCGGGGAGAGCAAGGTCAGGGCCGCAGGTGATGGGCGCGCTCATCAGCTCAGCGACGGTCCCACGATGCTCGCTTGCCTCGTAGAGCGACAGGAGATCGTTGCCGGTGATGACCCCGACGGTTCGGCCGCCTTCGTCGATGACAACAATCGATCGTGAGCGGCGCTCGGTCATTGCACGGCTGGCCGCCTCGAGTGAGGCTCCGGGAGGACAGGTGACGATTGCATGGCTCATCACGTCACGGACGAGGCGGCGATCGCTCACAGTTCTCCCGAGCGGCGCGACCAGGTCTGAGACGGAGATCACGCCAACGGCGGAGCCACGTTCGTCGGTAACGAGCAGGCGGCTCAGATGGAGCCGCCGCATGCGCGCTGCCGCCTCAGCCGCAGGCGCGTCCGTGCCGATCGCCTCGACTGGCGAGTTCATCAGCTCTGCGGCCGTGATCGCTCGCATCGTCTGAAGGCTCTCTGAATCGTCCGCAAGCCATTCCCCGGCGAGCAGATCGAAGTCGGTCACGACGCCCGACGGAGCGCCCTCGTCGTCGAGAACGAACACGGCGTGGACGCCGCGCCGAGCGAGGGTCGCCGCTACCGCGCCCAGCTCCGCGTCGCGCGAGCACGTGATGATCTCGCTGCTCATCAGGTCGGCGACTCGCAGATCTTCAGTGTTCTTAGTCATCGAGTGGTGCAACCCGAAGCTTAGTTGAGGATCGACGGTCGGGATATTAGGCGCGAATCGGCTGTTTCCCGCGTCCTCAATTGTGGGAAACCACTTGGACCGGGGAGGCCTTCCCGCGGATGCTGCGGCTTCGGCTTCCCGCGATGCTACGTCCATGACCCATCGCACTAAGCAGCCCCCACAACTTCAACACGTCCGCGTCGGCGACTGCATGCACCATGGAATCCTCAGCTGCACCGCGGACGCGCCGCTCGGTGAAGTCGCCGGGATGATGGCAAAGCACCGCGTGCATGCTGTTGTGGTCACCGACCCTGAGACATCTCGTCCATTTGGCATCGTGTCGGACCTCGACGTAGCCTCCGCGGTAGCCAGCGGCGATGAGCCGAGCGCGCTCGAGATGGCCGGGACGGAGGCGCCGGCGATATCGGCCGGAGAGTCACTTGACGGCGCGGCTCAGCTGATGTCGGAGCACAGCGTGTCGCACCTCGTCGTGCTCGACTCTGCAAGCGGGCATCCGATCGGGATTCTCTCCGCGCTCGATCTCGCCGGCGTGTACGCCGATACAGTCCGCTGAATGTGTTCTGCCGCCCCGGGCTCAGTCCGGATCCTTTCGCGCTGGAACTGACGTCAGCTCGCCGGTCGCGAAGCCTCGAAGCAACCGAGACGCCAGCGCACCGTGTCTCGGCTTTCGTGGAAGCTCGACGGTCACCTCGACCGTCCCGTAGCCCTGGCGGTCGATACGGACCTCGCCCAGGTCCCTGGCCAGGCTGAGAATCAGCTGGTTATCCGCCAGGATGAGCCCAGTGAAGACGGTGATGCCCTCGTGCTTGGCGCGCTCTGAGAGGGCGGTGGCCAGGCGAGTGCCGACGCCCATCCTCTGCCAGTCGTCGGCGACCGCGATCGCGAGCTCAGCGGACTTCGGATCGGTCTTGGAGCGAACGCAGCGGGCGATGCCGACGCCGCGGCCCGTCTGCGGGTCGATGGCCACGAGCGCCTCGTGGTCGTGGTGATCGACCTCGGTGAAGTAACGCAGCTCCGCATCGGACAGACTGCCGTGGGGCGCCATGAACCGGCGGTAGCGCGACTCGTCACTCAGGTGCTCGAATCCATCGGCGAGCGCCTGCTTGTCGTGTGGGGCGATCGGCCTGATCTGGAGGCCCTCAACTGAGTTGGAGCTCGCCGTCTCAGCGGCCGACCCGCCGGAGGTCACAGGCGCGCCGCCTCTACCCGAAGCGGTCGGCTCTGAAGCAACCAGATCCGGCCGCCGGGATCGATTACCCACTCGATCTCCTGCGGCGCGCCGTATTCGCGCTCGATGGCTACACCGAGTTCGGCGAGCCGGAGCACCTCGTCGTCGGTGAGGACCGGGCGACCCCCATCCGATCGCGACACGGCCGACATCCGCCGCTTGTCAATCCCGTAGCGGTCGATCCGGAGTCTCGCCGGCGGGCATCGCCAAGGGGGAGCCGAATCCGAGCCACCCCTCGATCACCAACTGATCGCGCGCGTCCGTGGCGGGTTCGCCCGTGAACATGACGCCGGTGCGTGTCGCCGCGATCTGGAGCTGGATGACGACCGCAATGTCCATGTCGCCGGTGCTCAATCCACGCTCGGCGCGGTAGCAGATCGTCTCGGGGCTGAACAGCGACATCCAGCAACTCTTGATCTTGTCGACGATCGCTCCAAGCCCTCGGACGTTCAGGAATGTCTCATTCACCCCCACGAACCACGCAGATGCGGGGTCCTCGGCCGTTCCCGACGAGCGCACGGCGACCACGGCATCGGACTCGCCGACAACGAGCCGCCGATGGGCAGCACCGATCGCGTCAGTGAGCCAGTCGGGCATGTCGGTTTCGTTCACCATGAGGCGCGCCTCGCCAGCCGCCTGCCGAAGAGCGATGGCGTCTTCGACGTCAAGGTCGCCCAAGAGGGTCTGAAGACGTCCGGCCAGTCCGGCGTGGTCCCTGAACGCCGCGTAGGCTGGAGCGCCGATGACGAACCCCGGCGGCACAGGAAGACCCGTCCGGGTGAGCTGCCCGAGGTGGGCGCCCTTGCCGCCGGCATACGCCACCTCGGCGGCGGAGATCTCGCAGAGCACTCGAATCGGAACGATCTGCGAGGACACCGAGACGGGGGTCGTGGCCATTGTCCGAGGCTAGACACTCGAACCGCGGCTGGAATCCGGGTTCCTCTCCCCAACCGACTCAGTAGAACATGCGGATGGCGTCCCCCGATCGTTCTCCCGATACTCCGGAACCGATGGGGCCCTCCGTCTCACCCGCCTACCCACGCGAGCACGAAACCGAGATCGTGCTGCGCGATGGATCCACGGTCCACGTCCGTCCGATCAGAGCCGATGACGAGACGGCGATCCGGAAGTTCTTAGAGACGGTCTCCGAGGAGTCGATCGCTTTTCGCTTTTTTGGCATCCCCAACATCGAAGCCGTGATCAAGTGGACGCTCGACGTCGACTACAGCGATCGCTACGCGCTCGTCGTCGAGAGCGGTGAGGAGCACGCGATCGTCGCGCACGCGACCTACATCAGAGCGATTCGAGCGAACGCTGACCGTGCCGAGGTGGCGTTCCTCGTCGCGGACGGGTGGCAGGGGAAGGGGATCTCGACGATCTTGCTCGCGCAACTCGCCGCCGTGGCAGAGGAGCACGGCATCTCGACCTTCGTCGCCGAGGTGCTTCCGCAGAACAACCGCATGATCCAGGTCTTCCGCGACAGCGGGTTCCCGGTCGAGCTGCGCTCGACGCCAGAGGCGATCGAGGTCGAATTGCCGACATCGCTGACGGACGAGGCGCTTGCGCGCTTCGAGGAGCGCGAAGATCGGGCCGCGGTCGAGGCCGTGCGCGCCCTGCTCGAGCCGCGCTCGGTGGCGGTCGTCGGGGCGTCGCGCCGGCGCGGCACGATCGGAGGGGAGATCCTCCACAACCTGCTGGCGGCCGAGTTCAACGGGCCCGTTTACGCCGTCAACGACCAGTGCGACGTCGTCCAATCGCTGCCCGCTTATCGTGCGATCGGAGACATTCCGGGACCCGTAGACCTCGCGGTGATCGTTGTTCGTGCCGAAGCGGTCGAGGACGTCGCCCGCGAGTGTGCTGCGGCCGGCGTACGTGTGCTGCTCGTGATCTCCTCCGGATTCGCCGAGGCAGGAGAGGAGGGAGCTCGCCGGCAGGACGAGCTGCTCCGGTTATGCCGTGACGCCGGCATGCGAGTTGTCGGTCCCAACTGCCAGGGTGCACTCAACACGGCATCGCAGGTACGCCTCAACGCGACATTTGCTCCGCATCCGGCGGCCCCTGGACGGGTGGGGTTCATGGCACAGAGCGGCGGCCTTGGGATCGCGATCATCGAGGCGGCCGGACGGCTGGGGGTTGGGCTCTCATCGTTCGTATCGGTCGGCAACAAGGCCGACCTGTCCGGCAACGACCTGTTGCGCTACTGGGAGGCGGACGCCGGCACCGACGTGGGGGTGTTGTATCTGGAGACGTTTGGGAACCCCCGCACGTTCGCCCGCATCGCACCGCGGTTCGCGCGGCGTAAGCCGCTCCTCGCGGTCAAGAGCGGCCGCTCGCCGGCGGGCGCCCGTGCCACTTCGTCGCACACCGGCGCGCTGCTCTCGGCCTCCGACGTGACCGTCGGCGCACTGTTCGATCAGGCGGGCGTGATTCGCACCGACACCCTTCACGAGCTGTTCGCCGTCGCGTCGCTGCTGACCACTCAGCCGGTCCCGGGTGGCGACAGGGTCGCGATCGTGACCAACGCGGGCGGTCCGGGCATCATGTGCGCGGACGCCTGCCACGCCGACGGCGTGGACGTCCCGCAGCTCCCGGACGAGCGTCAAGTCGAGGCTCTCCGAATTCCTCCCCGCCGGCGCTTCCCTGCACAACCCAATCGACGTGCTCGCGACCGCGTCCGCCGAGGACTACCAGTCGACGCTCCGGACGCTGATCGAGGCGCAGGCGTGCGATGCGATCCTCGCGATCTTCGTCCCCTCGCTGGTCACTGAGGCGCGTGACGTGGCGTCCGCGATCCGCCGAGTGGCCGAGTCCCAGCCCGGGGTTCCAATCGCGACGGTGTTCATGACCAGCGAGGGTCCGCCAAAAGAGCTGTCCTCGGATGGCGCCACGGTTCCCGGCTACGAGTTCCCCGAGGACGCAGCCCGCGCGATCGCGCTGGCGGCCAAGCACGGCCGCTGGCGCACGCGTCCCCAGCAGGACCCGTGGGCGCTGGCGGACAGCCGGCCCAATGAGGCCGCGGCCATCATCAGCCAGCAGCTGGCGAGCGGCCCCGACTGGCTCGAGCTCGACCGCGTCGTGGCCCTGCTGAACTGCTACGGGGTGCCCCAGATCGAGACGCGGGTCGTCGCGGATGTGGCTGAGGCGATCCAAAAACTCGAGGAACTCGGCACTCCCGTCGTGCTCAAGGCGATCGCTCCCGGCCTGGTGCACAAGTCCGATGCGGGCGGAGTCAGTCTCGGCCTCGCCGGCCCTGATGAAGTCCGCGCCGCCGCCGCCGAGATTGAGGACGCCGTAGACGCCGCCGGCTACCGACTCGACGGCTTCGTCGTCCAATCCATGGCGCCGGCCGGGGTCGAGCTGATCGTCGGGGTCGTCAACGACCACAGCTTCGGCCCGGTCATCGCCTGTGGCGCCGCCGGGGCGACAGCGGAGCTCATCAAGGACGTGGCCGTGCGGATCACCCCCCTCACCAAGCTCGACGCGCACGAGATGATACGCGCGCTGCGCACATTCCCCCTGCTCGATGGGTATCGCGGTGCCCCTCGATGCAATGTCGACGCAATCGAGGATGTGCTGCTCAGGCTCAGCGTGATGGTCGAGGCTCACCCCGAGATCGTCGAGCTCGACTTCAACCCGCTGATTGCCACGGCGGATGGCGTCGTGATCGTCGACGCGCGAGTGCGTGTGGAGACGGTGCCGGCGCAGCCGCCGCCGGCGGCGCTACAGGCTTAGCCTGAGTCCTCCGCCCCCGATCGTGCCAGTCCGGTTTCGGTCAAAGGCGCGGCGTCGGGCGCCGGGCGCTCGATCAAGGAGTGCCCGGTCATCCCGGACGGCTGCTCGACACCGAGCAGCTGCAGCAACGTGGGCGCGACGTCGCCGAGGATCCCGCCGTCGCGAAGCACGACCCCGGGATTCGTGACGATCAGCGGCACCGGGTTGGTGGTGTGGGCGGTGTTGGGGCTGCCGTCGTCCTCGAGCATGTGCTCGGCGTTGCCGTGATCGGCGGTGATCAGACAGACACCGCCGGAAGCTTGCACCGCCTCGATCACCGGGGCCAGGCACCGGTCCACGGTCTCGACGCCCCGCACGGCGGCGTCGATCACACCGGTGTGGCCGACCATGTCCGCATTGGCGAAGTTGATGACTCCGAACCGGGGGGCGTCGCTGCGCCACGCGTCGACGAACGCGGCGGCGATCTCCGGCGCGCTCATGTCGGGCTTTTGGTCGTAGGTGGCCACGTCGCGAGCCGACGCTACGAGCACGCGTCGTTCGCCCGGGCACGGCTCCTCCTCGCCGCCGTTGAAGAAGTACGTCACGTGCGCGTACTTCTCGGTCTCGGCGACGTGGAGCTGTCGAAAACCCTCCTCCGCGAGCACGACCGGCAGTGTCGTCGTCGGATGTTCCGGCGCAAACGCCACCGGATAGGGGAAATCGTCCTCGTAACGGGTCATCGTGGCGTAGTGCTCGACCGGCGCCACCCCGCGGCGGTCGATCTCGGCGAACCCCGGCTCGGCGAGCGCGCGGGTGATCTCGCGCATCCGATCCGGGCGAAAGTTGAACGCGATCACCGAGTCGCCGGGGCGAATACGCGCCTCCGCACCGACCAGCACCGGCGTGATGAACTCGTCCGTCTCCTCGCGCTCGTACGCCGCGCGCGCGGCCGCCCCGCCCGAGTCGGCGCGATGCTCCGCTCGCCCGTGGACGAGCAGGTCGTAGGCGCGCTGGATCCGGTCCCAACGACGGTCGCGGTCCATCGCCCAGTAGCGCCCCACGACCGAGCCGATCCTCCCGGCGCCCGCGTCCGCCATCCACGCCTCGACCGCCTCGAGATACCCCGCACCGGAGGTGGGCAGCGTGTCGCGACCGTCGGTGAACGCGTGCAGCACCAGGTCGCGGACGCCCAGCTTCGCTCCGAGCCGGATCAGCGCCTCGAGGTGCTTGAACCCGGAATGGACTCCGCCATCGGACACCAGGCCGATCAGATGGACCCGCTCGGCCGCGGCTAGGGCGTGACGCAATACTTCGTTCTCGGCAAGCCGGCCATCCCGGACGGCGTCGTTGATGCGGGTGAGGTCCTGGAGCAGCACTGCGCCGGCGCCCAGGCTCAGATGGCCGACCTCCGAGTTGCCCATCTGATGCTCCGGAAGCCCCACCGCTCGGCCGGAGGCCTCGAGCCGGACGTGGGGATAGGCCGAGCAGAGGCGGTCCAGCACCGGCGTGGTTGCCAGCGAGATGGCGTTGCCCGGTCCCGCCGGTGCAACCCCCCAGCCGTCGAGCACAATCAACGCGGCGCTGGGCGCGGGGTGAGCCTGCATGTCGCGGGTCGTCACCGACCAAGCGTCCCACCGAGGCCAGCGGACGATCATCGTGACAACTCCCCAGCCCGTGTACGTAGTTTTCCGCGCGGAAATCCGTCCTGTGCCCCGATCACCCAGCCGCGGCCCCCGCCTAGGGTCCAATCATGAGCGACGTACTCACAGCGCTCGACGCGACCTTCCTGGAGCTTGAGCAGCAGGACGAGGGAGCATTGATGAGCATCGGCGGCGTGATGGTGTTCGACCCGCCACCGAGTGGCACGGTTCCCACGGTTGAAGAACTATGCGCAAACCTCGAGGCTCGGCTCGCACAGCTGCCGCGCTACTCGAAGCGGCTGTCCTCGTCTCGAACGGGCGGCTTCTCATGGCCGCGGTGGATTGACGACGACCGCTTCGACATCCGCGCCCACGTCCGCCATGTCGCCCTGCCCGCACCTGGGGGCGAGGCGGAGTTGTGCCGGTGGGCGGCCGACTTCTACTCCCATCGACTCGATCGCACGCGCCCGTTGTGGGAGGTGGCCCTGATCGAGGGGCTCGAGGCCGGGCGCTGGGCGTTGGCGAACAAGACGCACCATTGCCTCGTCGATGGGGTCGGATCCGTCGACGTGGCCTATCTGCTCCTCGACGCCGAGCCGAACCCGCCCGAGCGCGCGCTCGGCCCGCCCCCGCCGAAGGACGGCAGGTCGCCGCTGGCGACGTTCGTCCCGAGCCCTCCCCAGCCGCTCGTGCAGGCGGCGAACGCGGGCGCGCACGTGGCTCGCGCGGGGGTACACGCGGCGCTGCATCCCCGGGAAGCGTTCGCGCGCTCGCGCTCCGTGGCCGAACTGCTCGTCCGCGACGAGCTGATCCGGGCCCCTCACAGCTCGCTCAACGTGCCGATCGGATCGACGAGGCGGTTCGCCGTCGTCCGGGTCCCGCTCGCCGAGCTGAAGGCGATCCGCGGCCGCTTCGGCGGGTCGGTGAACGACGTCGTCCTGGCCGCCTGCACGACAGGACTGCGCCGGCTGCTCGTCGAGCGCGGTGACCCGATGCCGAGCCAAAGCCTGCGCGCCATGGTTCCGATGAATCTCCGCGACACCTCTGAGCACCTCGCGCTCGGAAACCGGGTCAGCTCGCTGTTCGTCGAGCTGCCGGTGGCAGAGCCGGTCGCGGAGGTGCGCTACCGCCAGATCATCGCCTCGACCGCCCAATTGAAGTCCTCGGGTGCCGCGTCCGGCGCGACGACGATGATCGATCTGGCGGCGCTGGCACCGCCCGTCGTCCACGCCGCGCTCGCCCGATCGCTCTACGCAACCCGCCTGTTCAACATCACGATCACCAACGTCCCGGGCCCGCAGATCCCGCTATATGCGCATGGCGCCCGGTTGCGCGAAATCTATCCCATCGTGCCGCTGGCTGCCGACCACGCGGTGGGAATCGCGATCTTCTCCTACGACGGCGAGGTCACGTTCGGCATCATCGCCGAGAGCGGGTCGACGCCCGACCTCGACGTGCTCGCGCGAGGGGTAGAGGAAGGGATCGAGGAGCTGGCGTCGCTCGCCAGACGACGACCGAAACCGGCGCCTGCTCGACGTGGGTCGCGGATCCGCGACGGGGCCGTTGGACCGCCCGCGCACGGTACGCCGCCCTCGGGGTGAATTCGCGTTTTGTCTGAGCGGATGACTCGATTTGACGGCCATAAACGCTGAACGCATGGGCCACACTAATCATCGACCGGGCGTCGAAGCCGACGCCATGGAGCCACGGACAGCGAACCTGCACGGGCGACTCGTCACGTACGTCGAGGCGGGCACGGGTCCGGTGCTGCTCTTGATCCATGGCATGGGCGGCAGTTACGAGAACTGGCGGGCGGTGATCGATCCGCTGGCACGGCATCACACGATCGTCGCACCAGACTTGCCGGGCCACGGCCGCTCCGCAACGGGCGCCGGCGACTACTCACTCGGAGCGCTCGCCGCGAGCCTGCGCGACCTGCTGATTTCCCTCGGCCATGACAGCGCGACGCTCGTCGGGCACTCTCTCGGCGGCGGGATCGCAATGCAGTTCTCCTATCAGTTCCCCGAGCTCGCCGAGCGCTTGGTGCTGGTGTCCAGTGGTGGTCTCGGTCCCGAAGTCAGCCCGCTCCTGCGCGCCGCCGCATTACCTGGATCCGACCTTTTCATTGCCGTGACCGCGGGTATCGGGAGGAGGTCCGCACCCATGGTCGGGCGTGGCTTGGCTTCCGTTGGGTTGCGGCCGACGTCTTCTTCATTGTTCGGCCGAGCGTCGACGTGGCCGAGGTAGCCCGCGGCTACGGATCGCTCGCCGATCGTGACCGCCGCGCAGCGTTCTTGGCCACCCTGCGGTCGGTCATCGACTCACGCGGCCAGCGGGTCGATGCGACAGATCGGCTGTACCTGGCCGCGGCCGTGCCCGTGATGCTCATTTGGGGATCGCGTGATCCCATCGTTCCGGTCCGCCATGGGGAACGTGCCCACGAGGCCATCCCCGGCAGCCGTCTCGAGATCTTCGATGGCGTCGGGCATCTACCACAACTCGAGGCCCCCGCGAGGTTCGTCTCGGGACTTGAGGAATTTCTGGAGGAGACGGAGCCCGCCCGGTTCGACGCGGGTGAGTGGCGCGGACGCTTCCGGTAACCCACAGCTGCTCACGCTCGCTGGTTCCCGAGCCCCTCCTCGATGTAGCGCGTGATGCCGGTGCTGAGGCCGAGGTCGAGCGGAACCGATCCGCCTTCGAGGTGCACCCGGGCGCCATCGTCGGTGATCGCCGCACGCCAGCCGTGCAGCTCGACGTCGCGCAGCGCCTGCCGGAGGATCAGCCCCGCCCGCTCCTCGCGGTCCGGGGGATTCGAGGGCCGGTCGAGCTCGAGCTCCAGCTGGGCTTCGACCTGAACCGGCGTGCGGTCCCGGAGGCGCTGGAGGTTGGTGTCGATCTGGACCGCCACAGGCGCGAGCATCAAATCCGTGGGGTTTCTCGGGCGCGGGGTCATACGATCAAGCCGGCTCGACGGTCGTGCGGTCCCGGCTGGCCAGGCGCCCCGCCTTCGGGGCGCGATCGCCGCGGCGCACGGACCGTGGCGCCGAGCCGTCGAGCGCGAACGAGGTGCTCTCGCCGGCGCGGAGTTTGCGGACCGTGTCGCCGACGCCCACCTTGATCGCGCCGCTGTAGCCGTCGGCGAGCGCGGCCACGGTGAGCTCGTCTCCGTCCAGCGACACCGCTGATCGGCCTGCGGCGAAACTGCATCGGCAGCGACAACCCGTCCAGGCGGTCGCGGAGCGTGGGGTTGAACAGGAGCACGTCGCCACGGATCTCAGTGCCCGAGGTACGCGCGCTGGACGAGATCCAGCGTGCCCCCCATCACCCCCAGGTGGATGCCCTCACGGGTGGTGCCGCCCTGGATGTCGCCTATATCGCTCTCGAGCGCAACGAGGAATCGCTGCCATGAGCTCTCCGGATCGATCGCGGCGAGCGCCCCGGCGTGGGTGACGAAGCTGAGCGTCGAGCCGTGGGACGTGCGCCGGTCGTAGTACTGGATCGTCCGCCGGGCGGTGTCGTCGGTGTACTCGTACCCCAGCTGCTCGAACAACCGGCGAAGCTCGTCTCGCGGAAAACAGGAAGAACAACATCACCGTGTCGGCCTGCTTGGCGAGCCGGAACCGGTCGGGGTCCTCGCCCTCGGCGCGCATGATGCGATCGAGGCGCTGGATATTCCCGTACCTGGAGCGGTAGCCGTCCCAGTCGAGCTCGTCCAGCTGCTCGTAGCCCTCGAACTGGCTGATGATGCCGTGATCGTGGAACGGTACGAACATCTTGCGGCTCATCTGCTCCCACTGACGGATCTCCTCGTCGCTGAGCCCCATCCGGGCCCGCAGCACGTTGCGCCGGCTGGCCGGGAGCAAATCGAGGACCTTCTGCGCGGTCTCGCAGATCCAGGCCACCATCACGTTGGTGTAAGCGTTGTTGCGCAGCCCTCCCTCCGCCGCGCCCGGGTAGCGCTCGTGGAACTCGTCGGGGCCCATCACGCCGTGGATCTCCCAGCGGTCGCGCTCAGCGTTGTAGTGCGCGATCGAGGACCAGAACCGCGCGATCTCGAGCATCATCTCGGCGCCGTGGTCGCGGAGGAACTCGACGTCGTGAGTGGCCTGGTAGTACTTCCAGATGTTGTAGAAGATCGCGGCGTTGACGTGGCGCTGGTTGCGGCTCAGGTCCGGCTCCCAGCGGCCCGACAGCGGGTTGAGGTGGATGACCTGCGTCTCCTCCTCTCCGTCGCTGCCGCTCTGCCAGGGGTACATGGCCCCGCAGAAGCCGGCCTCCTCGGCCCCCGCCCGGGCTTCGCCGATCCGCCGGTAGCGATACATCAACAGCCCGCGCGTGATCTCGGGCAGCCGGAGGTTCAGGAACGGGTAGACGTAGAGCTCGTCCCAGAACACGTGGCCGCGATAAGCCTCGCCGTTGAGCCCGCGGGCAGGGACGCCGGCATCGTGGTGCGCCGTCAGGCGCGAGCACGTCTGTAGCAGATGGGAGATGTGCAGCCGCAGCAGGAACTGGACCCGCGGCTCCCGGGGCAGGCGGATGTCGCACACCTCCCACAGCTCATCCCAGGCTTGCTTGTGACCCTCGAACGCCGAGGCGAAGGTCGGGTAGCGGCTTGCGCTCTTGGCCGCGTTGGCGAGCGGCTCGTTGATGCCGCGGTCGCGCGAGGTGTACAGCGCGACCAGCTTCTCGACCCGGACGGGCGTGCCCTGGTCAGCCTGGAAGTCGAGGATCTGGTGTACATAGTCCTCCAGCTGGTGCGTGGTGCGTCCGACGTCGAGCTCATCCTCGCCGCAGTAGGCATGCGTGCGGGCTGCCTCGGCGATCTCGATCCTGGAGTGACGGGTGCGGGCCTTGAGCGCGATCACATCGGGAGCGGGCAGACGGGGACCCTGGGGATCGAGATGGCGCCCCTCGAGCTCCCGATAGCGGGCCACGCCCCGGTTGGAGACCCGCGCATCGAGCGCCGAGACCACCTCCACTCGCCCCGACCAGTTCTCGGCCACCAGCTCCCAAGCGACGGCCGACATGTGCATCCGGCCCATGCTCACGAACCGCCGGCTCGTGAGGCTCGTCTCACGCCCGGCGCGGTCGCGGAAGCGGAGCTGGCGGGTAAGCAGCGCATAGCGAACGTCGTAGGCGTGCCGATAAGCCAGCAGCTCGACGTTGGCGAGCCGGATCAGATCCTCGCCTTCGATGCGCAGCCACATGGCGGAGCAGTTCGGCAGGTTGACCATGTCCTCGTTGTGGACGGGGTGGCCACCCAGGATCGTGGTCTCGCGGTTGTAGACCCCGTGGGCATAGGTGCCGGGGTAATGGACGTCGTCCGCGAACTCCCACTCCGCGGCGCCGCGAACGCCCAGGTAGCCGTTGCCCATCGACGTCATCGTCTCCCGGAGGCCCTCCTCGGCCGGGTCGAAGCCGTCGTAGGCGAGCTCGAACTCGCTCGCCGTGTATGTCTGCGCCGCCATGCTCAGCGGCCCGGCATCTGAAAGCGCATGCGGAAGGTTCGAAAAGGTTCCCGTGGTCACAGCAGCACCGCTCTCCGCGGTCAGCCGACCGTACGCGGGCAGGAACCTCCGTCCATCTGCAGTTCGCCACCGTCAACTTGCGGAGAACTACGCAAGCCCCGGTCGCCACCTCGCGCTTAGCATCGAGCCATGCGGATCGGCATGCTCACGGGCGGCGGCGACTGTCCGGGACTCAACGCCGTCATCCGCGCGGTGGTGCGCAGCGGGGTCGACGGGTTCGACGATGAGCTCGTCGGTTTCCGCGACGGATGGCGCGGGGTGCTCGAGAACTCGTGGATGGAGCTGGACATCGAGGCGACGCGTGGAATCCTGCCGCGCGGCGGCACGATCCTCGGCAGCTCCCGGACCAACCCCTATAAGCGCGATGACGGCGTCCGGCGTGTCCGCGAGACGCTCGCGGAACTCCGGCTCGAGGCGTTGATCGCGGTCGGTGGCGAGGACACGCTCGGCGTCGCCAACCGACTGCATCAGGAGGGCGTGAACGTCGTCGGCGTGCCGAAGACAATCGACAACGATCTCGGCGCCACCGACGTCACGTTCGGGTTCGACACCGCGCTGCAGATAGCGACCGAGGCGATCGATCGCCTCCACACCACGGCCGAAAGCCACCACCGGATCCTGGTCGTCGAGGTGATGGGGCGCCACGCCGGCTGGATCGCGCTGCACTCGGGCGTCGCCGGCGGCGCCGATGTGATCCTGATCCCGGAGATCCCGTTCGATATCGACGAGGTCTGCCGCCTGATCCGCCGCCGCCGCGACCGCGGCCGTCCGTTCTCGATCGTCGTCGCCGCCGAGGGGGCGACCCCGAAGGTGGGCACGATGGAGGTCGTGACCGGCGCCGTCGACGAGTTCGGCCATCCCCGGCTGGGGGGCATCGGCACACGGCTCGAGCACGAGATCGAGAAACGCACCGGGTATGAGACGCGGGCCACGGTCCTGGGTCACGTCCAGCGCGGCGGCACGCCGACCGCGTTCGATCGCGTGCTCGCGACCCGCCTGGGTCTGAGGGCGGTCCAGGCCGTCCACGACAGCCGGTGGGGAATGATGACATCACTGCGAGGGAACGAGATCAAACTGGTGCCGCTCGCCGAGGCGGTCGCCGAGCTACGGCAGGTGCCAACTAAGGAGTACGAGCGCTACGGCGTTCTGTTCGGATGAAAGCGAGGATTGAGATGGCGACACTGGGTTACGACGGCCTCCTGTACATACTGGCGTTTGATCACCGCGGGTCGTTTCAGAAGAAGATGTTCGGGATCGAGGGGGATCCCACGCCGGTTGAGGCCGAGACGATCTCTGACGCCAAGCGGTTGATCTTCGAGGGGGTACTCGAGGCCGTCAGCCGCGGTGCCGATCCGCAGGCCACGGGCGTGCTGGTGGACGAGCAGTTCGGCTCCGACATCCCGCGGCGGGCCCGCGAGCGGGGACTGAAGCTGGCCATGCCGGTCGAGAAATCCGGCCAGAACGAGTTCGACTTCGATTACGGCGAGGACTTCGGCGGGCACATCGAGAAGTTCGACCCGGACTTCTCGAAGGTCCTCGTCCGGCTCAACCCTGAGGACGACCCGGCGCTAAACGCGCGCCAGCTCGACCGGCTGAAGCGCCTCTCGGACTGGCTGCACGAACGCGACCGCAAGTTCCTGTTCGAGCTGCTAGTCCCGGCCACCGATGCTCAGCTCGAGTCGGTCGGCGGCGACGGCGATCGCTACGACGCCGAGTTGCGACCCGAGCTGATGCGCCAGGCGATCGAAAAGATCCAAGCGGCCGGGATCAAGGTCGACGTATGGAAGATCGAGGGCGTCGACGACCGCGGCGATGCCGCGATGCTCGCCGAGCAGGCCCGGTCGCTCCCGGGCCACGAGGCGGTCACGTGCGTCGTGCTGGGACGGGGCGCCTCGGGGGCCAAGGTCGCCCACTGGCTCGAAGAGGCGGCACGCGTGGACGGGTTCGTCGGGTTCGCGATCGGCCGCTCGATCTGGTGGGACCCGCTGGCCGCGTTTCTTGCCCACGACCTCTCGCGCGAAGACGCCGCGGCGGAGATCGCCGAGAACTACCTGCGCTTCGTCCGGGTTTACGAGGGAGTGCTCCCGGCAGTGCACACGTCATCATGAGCGCGATCGAGTACGTGCACGCTCGCCAGATCCTCGACAGTCGAGGCAACCCGACGGTCGAGGTGGAGGTCCGGCTGGCCGGTGGCGCGCTCGGGCGCGCAGCCGTGCCATCCGGTGCCTCGACCGGCACGCGCGAAGCGCTCGAGCTCAGAGACGGCGAGGCGCCGTTCGGGGGCAAGGGCGTGCTCCGCGCGGTCGGGAACGTCAACGGCGAGATCGCCGACGCCGTGCGCGGCCGGGACGCCACCGACCAGCGAGGGCTGGACGAGTCGCTGATCGCGCTCGACGGCACCGAGGGAAAGTCGCGGCTGGGAGCAAACGCGATTCTCGGCGTGTCGATGGCCACCGCGCGTGCGGCCGCCACAGATGCGGACGAGCCCCTGTGGCGATACCTGGGCGGAGCCGACGCCAACCTTCTTCCGGTGCCGACGATGAACGTCCTGAACGGCGGGGTACACGCCGACAACCCGGTGGACTTTCAGGAGTTCATGATCGCTCCGGTCGGGGCTGATTCGTTCGCCCAGGCGCTCCGGCTCGGGGCCGAGGTCTACCACGAGCTGCAACGCACCCTCAAGCGCCGAGGGCTGGGCACGGCGGTCGGAGACGAGGGCGGGTTCGCGCCGGCGCTCGACTCCAACGAGGCGCCGCTCGAGCTGCTTGTAACCGCGATCGAGAGCGCCGGCTACACGCCGGGAGACGAGGTAGCGATCTGCCTCGACCCGGCGGCCAGCGAGTTCTTCGCTGACGGCCGTTACGAGCTCGCCGGCGAGGGGCGCTCGCTGTCCCCCGAGGAGATGGTCGACTACTGGGAGACGATCCGGGACGGCTATCCCATCGTGTCGCTCGAGGACGGGATGGCGGAGGGCGACTGGGATGGCTGGCACCAGCTCACCGAGCGGCTCGGGAGCGGTCTTCAACTGGTCGGCGACGATGTGTTCGTCACCAACTCGGCGATCCTGCGCGAGGGGATCGAGCGGGGAGTGGCGAACTCGATCCTGATCAAGCTCAACCAGATCGGAACGCTGACCGAGACGCTCGACACGATCGACGTCGCCCGGGACGCGGGCTATCGAGCCGTGATCTCGCACCGCTCGGGGGAGACCGAGGACACGTTCATCGCCGACCTGGCTGTCGCCACCGGGGTGGGCCAAATCAAGACCGGCGCGCCGGCGCGGACCGAGCGGGTGGCCAAGTACAACCAGCTTCTGCGGATCGAGGAGGAGCTGGGCGAGCACGCGCGCTTCGCCGGGCGCGCGGCGGTGGTGTTGGCGTGAGCGATTCCCGGACGCTCGCGCCGGCTCGGTTCTGACCGCGGCCGGGCTGCACAGAACTACGGAGTCGGATGCGCACATAACTACGATGGCCGGCACGCCGGACGCACGTAGTCTCGGGCCTCCACTGTTCACGCCTGAGGAGATCGCCTTATGCCCACCCGCGTCGCCATCAACGGTTTCGGCCGCATCGGCCGGTGCGTCGTACGCTCCGCGTTCGAACACGGCGCCGACATAGAGATCGTCGCCGTCAACGACGTCGCCGACCCGGCCGTGCTCGCCCATCTGCTCGCCTACGATTCGGTCTTCGGGCGCTTCCCGGCGAACGTTTCCTACGCCGACGGCGTCATCCGCATCGATGATCACGAGATCCGCGCGCTATCAGAGCGCGAACCGGGCTCGCTTCCGTGGCGAGAACTGGGCGCCGACGTCGTCATCGAGTCGACCGGGCGGTTCCGCACTCGTGCGGACGCAGCACAGCACCTCGAGGCCGGGGGACGCAAGGTGATCCTCTCGGCGCCGGCCAAGGGGTCAGAGCCGGCCGACGCCAACGTTGTGTTGGGCGTGAACTTCCACGAGGTCTACGACCCAGAGGCCCATCACATCATCACCAACGCCTCGTGCACCACGAACTGCCTGGCCCCTGTGGCCAAGGTCCTCCACGAGACGGTGGGCATCCGCTACGGACAGATGACCACGATCCACGCCTACACCGCCGACCAGAGCCTGATCGACGGTCCCCACTCGGACCTGCGGCGGGCCAGGGCGGCGGCGGTGAACCTCGTGCCGACCAGCACGGGAGCGGCCAGTGCGCTCGGGCTCGTCATCCCGGAGTTAGCGGGCCGCCTGAACGGCATCGCCGTGCGGGTGCCGGTTCCGACCGGGTCGCTGGTCGACCTGACCGTCGAGGCCGAGCACGCCACCACGGCCGAGGAGATCAACGAGGCGTTCAGGCAACGCGCGGACACCGGCGCGATGACCGGGATCCTCGCCTACAGCGAGGCCCCGATCGTGTCGAGCGACATCGTCAAGTCCCCGTACTCATCGATCTTCGACGCGCCGCTGACGAGCGTCATGAACGACACCCAGGTCAAGGTCGTTGCCTGGTACGACAATGAATGGGGCTACGCGACCCGCCTGGTCGAGCTCGCCGCAAGCGTCCTCGTCCCAGAGCTGGCACGAGTGTGACGGAGTGAGGAGCGCCGAGGAAGGTCGTGAGGCCCTCCTCGGCGACCCGTCTAATACCGACGTTCACCCTGGCAGGGTCGCTGCCGTAAGCGGGATCTCGATGTCGGTGAACCCGTCGGGGTGAGGGCCGAACCATTCCTCCTCGCCACGTCCGAACAAATACGGTGCGAGGTAGCGGCCGGCCACCTTCGTCGGCGGCCACCAGAGGGGATGCCAGGATCCCGGAGCGTCCGGGCCGTCCGCGTCGGCGCCTGGGACTCCGGTGCGCAAGTACCGCGGTTCCGTCCCGGTGAACAGCATTCCCCGCAGCGCGGGACGAAACGGCTCGGGTTCCAAGCTCGCGCCGTAGCTCGCCGCGACGTGCTCGGCCACCGCATCCGCCTGCTGCGCGGCGAGGCCACCTTGCTTGATCGGGAAGTCGACCGCGTCGCCCGCGGCGTACACGTCGGTCAGCCCTTTCACGCGCCCAAACTCGTCCACGGGGATGAACTCGTGGGGCTGCGTGACCGGCACGCCGGCCAGATCCGGACCGTGCAGAAGGGGGAGGGTGACTACGTAATCGGTGGTCGATTCTCCGAGAGCGGCATGCATCAAGGTGCCACCCGGTCCTTCCACGTAGGAAGCGCGGACGAACTCGATTCCTGCAGCGGCCATCAAGCGGCCGCTCGTCTGGCTGCTGCGAGGGCCGAACAGCGCCAAAGGGCGATCCTCGGGACTGAGGAAGCGCAATCGCACACCGTCAATGTTGCTCCGCGCGAGCTCCAGCGCCGTCATAAGCGCGAGCTCGTACAACGGCAGCAGCCATCCCGTCTCGGTAGGGGAAACGAAAGCCACGCTCCGTGCCTCCCCACCGCGCAGTTGGTCGAGCATCTCCCCAATGGCCTGGCTCGACCCTTCGAGCCCGAACGTGATGGCGTTGGCGAACGACGGGCGCATCCGCGCCCCCGGAGCGAGGATCAGCGTGTCGAAGCCGAGGTCTGCTCCCCCCGCGCAATTGACCCGGTGGTTGGTGGCGTCCACCGCCGTGACGCTCGCGCGGATGAAGTCTGCGCCGAACTCAGCCGTGATTTCTGGCAGTGAATATTCTTCTGCCGGTTTTTGGCCAAACGGCTCGGTCACTGTCATCGGCCGATCGATGAAGCGATCGTGCGGCGAAACGAGCGTTATGTCGACGCGATCGCCAGCAAGGGCCCGCAGCGCGAGGAGCGCCTCTAAGCCGGCGACTCCGCCGCCGACGATGACGATCCGGCCGGACGTGGATTTGCTGGGTTCTGTCATATCACTCATCTCGGGGTTGTAGCCGCCTTCGTGTACTTGATCTCGCTCAGCGCGCCCAACGGTCACGGCTGTCGCGGAGCCGCGATCGCGGCCTGAGCGGCCGCGACGCGCGCGATCGGCAGACGGAACGGCGAGCAGCTCACGTAGTCGAGCCCGGCGTCATGGAAGAAGCGGATCGAGTCCGGATCGCCGCCATGCTCGCCGCAGACGCCGAGTTCCAGGTCAGGACGCTCACGGCGGCCGCGCTCGACAGCGGTGCGCACGAGCTCGCCGACGCCCTCCCGGTCGATGGTCGCGAACGGCGAGCCGTCGACGATCTTTTCCTCGACGTAGCGGGGGATGATCCGACCCTCGATGTCGTCGCGGGAGAAGCCGAGCCCGCACTGCGTGAGGTCGTTGGTTCCGAACGAGAAGAAGTCGGCGTGGCGAGCGATGCGACCAGCGATGAAGCATGCGCGTGGCAGCTCGATCATCGTCCCAACCGTGAAGTCCGTGCCGTAGGTGAGACCTTCCTCCTCGGCCACCGCCACCACGCGGGCTCGCACCAGCTCAAGCTCGTGCTCGTACGCGACCAGTGGGATCATGATCTCGAGCCCCGGCGCTCGCCCCGTTCGCTCGCGCACCGCGAGCGCGGCACGGGCGATCGCGCGCACCTGCATCTCGTAGATCTCCGGCTGCATCACGCCCAGCCGCACGCCGCGCGTTCCCAGCATCGGGTTGGTCTCCTCCAGTGAGCGCACACGGTCGAACTGACTCTCCAGCCCGCCCAGAGTCGGGCTGCGGTCGATCCGCGCGCGCACGATCTCCTCGTGCAGCTCGAAGCGGTCCGGGAGGAACTCGTGCAGGGGCGGGTCGAGCAAACGAATGGTGACGGGCCAGCCGACCATCGCCTCGAACAACCCCTCGAAGTCGCTCTGCTGGAGCGGTAGCAGCTCGTCGAGCGCGGAGCGACGGCCGGCATCGTCCTCGGCCATGATCATCGCCCGCATCTTCGGCTGGCGATCGGCTGCCATGAACATATGCTCGGTCCGACACAACCCGATTCCTTCGGCGCCGAAGCGCTGTGCGCGGCTGGCGTCCTCCGGGGTGTCGGCGTTGGCCCGCACGCCGAGCTGGCGCAGCTCGTCGGACCAGCGCAGGACCGTCTCAAATCGCGCGTCAACATGTGCCTCGACGAGCGGGACGTCGTCGGTCGTGATGTCACCGGTCGTGCCATCGATCGCGATGTGGTCGCCCGCGTGTAGGACCAGGTCGCCGATCCTCACCTCCCCCCGCTTCAGGTCGATGTCCACATCGGCCGCACCCGTGACCGCGGGACGGCCCATGCCGCGCGCCACCAGGGCGGCGTGCGAAGCCTTGCCGCCCTCCGACGTCAGGATCCCGACGGCGGCGTGAAAGCCGGCTACGTCGTCGGCCTCTGTGAACGGACGCACGAGAATGACAGCGGCTCCGTCCGCGGCTTGCTCAACCGCCTCTTCGGCGGTGAACACGATCGCGCCCTTGGCCGCGCCGGGCGAAGCGGCGACGCCATGGGCGATCACCCTGTAGCGGGCTGCCGTATCGAACGATGGGTGCAGAAGCGCGTCAAGCGACCCGGCGTCGATCGTCGCGATCGCCTCGGCCTTCGTCAGCATCCGCTCCTCGAAGGCGTCCACCGCGAAGCGCACGGCGGCCTGCGCGGGGCGCTTGGCGTTTCGGGTTTGGAGCATGAACAGCCGCCCCTCCTCAACCGTGAACTCGGTGTCCTGCATGTCCTTGTAATGGTCCTCGAGCTTGCGCAGGATCCCGGTCAGCTGCTCGGCGACGTTCGGCATCCAGTCGTGCAGCTCGGAAAGGTCGCGTGGCGTCCGCACGCCAGAGACCACGTCCTCTCCCTGTGCGCGCGGCAAAAAGTCGCCCGACGGCTGGGGGCCGCCCGTGACCTCGTCACGACTGAAAGCCACCCCGGAGCCCGAGGTCTCGCCCTTGTTGCCGTACACCATCTGCTGGACGTTGACGGCCGTGCCCCAATCGTCGGGAAGGCGGTTGATCCGCCGGTACTGCACGGCCCGCTCGCCCAGCCACGAGTCGAACACCGCGCGGATGGCGTCCGTCAGTTGCTGCCTCGGGTCCGTCGGGAAGTCGAAGAACGACTTGAAGCTCTCGGTCAGCTCGCGGAGCGCCTCGGCGTCCAGCTCGGTGTCGAGAGTCACACCGCGGTCGCGCTTGACGCGGGCGATCTCATCCTCGAAGCGCTCACCCGGGATCCCACGGACGACGTTGCCGAACATCTGGACCAGGCGGCGATAGCAGTCCCACGCGAAGCGGTCATCCTCGGTGCGCGCGGCCAGACCGGCAACCGACTCGTCATTCAGCCCAAGGTTCAGCACCGTGTCCATCATCCCCGGCATCGAAACGCGTGCGCCCGAGCGCACCGAAACGAGCAGCGGATCCTGGGCGTCGCCAAGCCGCTTACCGGCTCGCTCCTCCAGCGCCGCGAGCGCTCGATCAACCTGCTCGTCCAAACCGGCCGGCAGGGTCTGACCGCCACGCATGTACCCAACGCACGCCTCGGTGGTGATCGTGAACCCAGCGGGGACCATTGAAGAACCGAGGATGTGAGTCATCTCGGCGATCCCCGCGCCCTTGCCACCGAGCAGTTCGCGCATCTCCCGCGACCCTTCGGCAAAGTCGTAGACCCACTTGTGCGCACCCGCGCCAGACCCATCGACGGTGCCGGCTTCTACTTGCGTGGTCATCTCATCTCTCCCAGATCGCTCGACCTGACGAACACAAAGTCTCGCCGCAGCATCAGCCCGCCGCAACGGTGGGAGCTGCCTAAGCCGACTACGTAGTTTTCCCCCACGATGCATGCTCGGACCGCCCTGCGTAGTTCCCCGCACGAACGGTTCGGATTCGCACGCTGGCCGAGCGAGTCCTCAGCTTCTAGCGTGGTCGAAATGACCGGCACGACCGGCGCGATACGGGTGGTGATCGCCGACGACCACGCCGTGGTGCGCCGCGGATTACGTCAGCTGCTGGACGCCGAAGATGGGTTCGAGGTGGTCGGGGAGGCCGCCGACCTGGAGAGTGCGCGGCGGTATGTACGCGGCCACCATCCCGATGTGCTGGTGCTCGACCTGAACCTGACCAATGGCCTGAGCTTGGGGGCGATTCCGGAGCTGCGCGCCGAGTGCCCGGAGACACAGATCGTCGTATTGACGATGCAGAGCGAGCCGGCCTACGCCCGCCGGGCCCTCGCTGCCGGCGCGCTGGGGTACGTGCTCAAAGAGGCTGCCGAATCCGAGCTGGTGGAGGCGCTTCGCCGCGCCGCGGACGGCGACCGGTACTTGAACCCGCGGCTCGGCGCGAGCGTCGCGGTCGAGGTCGCGTCTGACCGTCCCAACGGGCTGTCCGAGCGCGAGCTCGAGGTCCTGCGAATGATCGCGCTGGGCAACACCAACGCCGAGATCGCCGCGGCGCTGTTTGTATCCGTGCGCACGATCGAGACGCACCGCGCGCACATCCAGCAAAAGCTCGGGCTCAGATCCCGCTCCGAGCTGGTCCGCTACGCGCTCGACCATGGGCTGATGGCGACCTGAGTAGGCTTGGGGGATGCCGTCGCGCCAGCGGGTTTCACAGGTGCGTTGGTCAGTCGCGGTGGCGGCAGCGGCCTGCGGTGTGGGGGAGCTCGTTCGCCGTCGTCGGACGGCGCGGAGCCCGCCAACGCCCCCGCCCGTGACGACGCAGTCCAGTCCCGGCCAGATCGCGGACATGCAGCAGGCGTACGGCGCCGACATGGCCCCATCAACCGGATTGCCACGAGGCGACGGCCAAGAGGACGGCTGACCGCGGCGGCGGCGGCGCATGCTCGACGACCACTTCCCGACGATGGGCACACTCGCAAGGGTCGTGCGCGACGCTGACGGCGAGGTCGACGCGCGGTCGGTTTTCGCCGAGATCGATCGCCGGCTGTCGCGCTTTCACGCGGACAGCGATCTCTCCCGGCTGAACGCAGATCCCAGGCCCTCCGTCCCTGCCGGACCCCTGCTCCGCGCCGCGGTCACGGCGGCGCTGCGCGCGGCGTCCATGGGCGGCGGCCTCGTCGACCCGACGCTCCTCGGCGCGCTGCGTAGTAACGGTTACTGCGGGTCGCTGGCGGACGTGGCGCCCGCGTCGCTGGAGCAGGCGTTGCGGACAGCGCCACCCCGTCGCCCGGCTCGGCCGGATCCGGCCGCCCGATGGCGGGCGGTGGAGGTCGACGACGACGCGGGCGTGATCCGTCGGCCACCCGGCTTGGAGATCGACCTGGGGGGCTCGGCCAAAGGATGGGCGGCTGACCTTCTCGCGGCGAAGCTCGAGCGCCACGGGCGCTGCGCCGTCGACTGTGGCGGCGACCTGCGCTTGACGGCGCGACGTGGAGCGCCGTGGGAGGTGCGCGTGCGCCATCCGCTGACGGGCGCGGTCGCCCATACGCTCCACATTCGCGCGGGTGGCGTGGCGACCTCTGGCATCGACGCACGACTCTGGCAGCGCCACGGCGGCGAGTTCGCTCACCACCTGCTGGACCCAGCCACCAGAACCCCAGCGTGGACGGGAGTGGTTACAGCCACCGCGCTCGCACCGACTGCTTTGGAGGCCGAGGCCCTGGCCAAGGCTGCACTGCTGTTAGGTCCCGCGGCCGGGCGTCGGTGGCTGCGCGCCCACCACGGCGGGGTGCTGGTTCGCGACGACGGCGCGGTCGATCCCGTCAGCTGAGGGATCGGAACGCCGGATCCCCCGCTCGACGGCCTCGATCAGGGACCTGCGCAGCGCGGCCGGTCGACGACGCTTGTGACCGAGCCCATCCGGACCGCTCGCTCGATGCTGTGGACCCGGTCGAAGCGCTCGGCGAACTCTCGCCTGTTCTCTGCCAGCACTTCTTCCCACAGCGCAGCTCTGTTCGCGCGCAGGCGCTGACGCTCTGCGCCCTCGGCATCGGCGATCGAGCTTTCGAGGGCCTGGATTCGCTTGTCGCCGGCTGTGGCCCGCTCGACCTCGCCCGCGAATACGACCGCCGCCGCGGTGGCCCCCCCTATCACCGAGGCGTGGGCGCCTGCGAGCGCGACCGTCTCGAGATGCGGATTGAGTTTTTGCGAGAAGACCACGAACGCTCCGCCGTGGTACCGCGACAGGACGCAGAACACGATGGGACCGTCGAAGTTGACGACCGCTCGTGCGATCTCGGCGCCGAATTCGAGCTGCCACTCGCGCAGCGACTCGGGCGAACCGTCGAAGCCGGCCAGGTTTGCCAGCACGACCATCGGCCTGCACCCAGCTGCCGCGTTGAGCGCACGCGCGACCTTCTTGGCCGCACGCGGAAACAGCGTGCCCGAGGTCCAATGGTCTGGACCATCGGCGGGGATCGTCCCGTGCCTGGGCAACGGCTGGGACTCGATTCCGATCACGGACACCGGCCATCCTCCCAGATGGGCGTCCCACACGACCGCGACCTCCGCATCGCGCATCCCCGCCCAGCGCTCCAACGGCGGGTGGTCGGAGTCGATCACCGCGCGCATCACCGAGCGGATCGCGAACGGCTGCTTGCGACCCGGGTTGCACGTGTCGGAGAACACGTCGGCGATCCGCGTCAGCAGCGAGCCGGGCGCGTCGTGCGGGGCCTCGCCGACGTCGCGATCAGAGGGGTCCGACGTGTTTCCCCGGCGCGGGAAGCGCTCGCCCGGCGCCACGTAGGTGTGTTCGTAGTAGCGAAGCAGCACCCGGCAAGCGTCGGCGAGATCGCTCGCCCAGTACTGCGCCTGGCCGTTGGGCCCCATGATCCGCTCGTAGCCCCCGATCCCCAGGTTGTCCTCGGCCGAGACGCCGCCCGAGTATTCGAGCGCCTGCTTGCCGGCCAGCACCATCGCGCCGTCCGGCGTCATGATCAGCGCACCGCGGCAATGCATCAGCATCGTCGCCTCCGCATTGCAGTAGGGCTGCGCTCCAACGTTGATGCCGGCAACGACCACGTTGAGCTCTCCGCCGGCTTGCGTGAACAGCACGATCCGTCGTAGCCCGGCCGCGATCCAATCCATCGTCTCGGTGCCCGAGTCCATCGCGATCTTCGCTCCGGCTGAAAGCGCGAACCACTCGAGCGGGACGCCGAGCTGCTCGGCCAGATCGATCGCCGCGATGATCCGCCGGCACTCGGGCTCAGCCAACGATCCGAGTGCGCGCGTCGGGTCGCCCAGCAGGACCACCCGGAGCATCCCCTCCGGATAACGCTCGGTGAAGTTGCGGACCGTGCCGACGACGATTCCGGTGGGGTTGGTCGCCGGTGGGCGCTCGATCGGCTCGAGCCAGCCGTCGTCGGTCAGCTCGTGCTCGATGAACTCACCGGCCGGCTGACCACCGGTGCGACGGGCGGGCGCCAGCAGCTTGACGATCTCGGCCGGGTGTAGGGCACCGCGGCGACGGGCCGAGATGATCCGCTGGGCTCCCTCGTCGAGGGGCCGGAGCGGCTCGCTCGGTAGGTCCGTCACCTCGACTGCGACGTCGTGTCCGGTCGGCGCGTAGAAGCGCAGGACTCGGTCATGGGCCGTCCCATCCTTCTCGCGCAAACGTCCTTGTATCGCGACCAGCTCGATCCCGAGTCCGGCCGTCCGGGGCGCCAAGCGTTCGACGACCGTGCGAACGTCGTCGGGGTTCAGCTCGATCACCGGCCACGCATGCAGCAGGACGCGGTTCCACATCAGGCGCCGGTGCAGCGGCCGTCGAGCCTGGAAGCCGCGGATCGCTTCCAGCACCGACACGAGCACGCGTTCGAATTCCGGCAGCGAGACCGCGCGGCCCCGCTCGTCGTGGACGGGGGTGAGGTCGCGGACCTCGGCCAGCGCGAACAACCGCCCGTCCTTGGCGTTGGCACGCGCGACCCCGTGGAACATGTAGATGTCCTCGGGCGAGGCCAGCCGCTCGAGGTCGAACTCGCGCAGGCGCCACAGCTGCAGCCGATCGCCCATCATCGGGTGCAGGCCGCGCAGCACCTTGTCCTCGACGAGCCCGCTCGGTCCGGGCCGGAACGTGAACAGGTCGATCGCCGACATCCCCCGGCCCCGCCGCGGCTCGGCTGCCGCGACCACGATCCGGTGAAGCGCCGGCGGTGTCGGAACCTCCGCAAGCAAGGCACGCAAACGCCCTGCGAGCCCCTCGAGGGTCGGCGCCTGCTCGCGCTGCGGAATGTAAAGATCGAGCACCGCGAGCTCGCCGGGGGGCAGCTTCTCGGCGTGATGCGAAAAAGCGGTCGCGATCGCCGCAACCTCATCGAGCTCGACGTATGCCGTCGCCAGCTGCCGTTGCCGTCCGCCGAATCGGTAGCCGGCGAGAGCCACGTCATATCCGCCCAACTTCAGATGCTCGAATCTTGCGAGCGAGCGCGTCCGGTAGTAGCGGCGAGCCATCGCCTCGACGAGCAGTCGGCGAGCGGCTGGTGATGCCGAGCCCATCGCGACGGTCAATTGCGGCGCGAGCGCACGGGGGCAGTCGACGATCTCCTTGATCAGCTGTTCCGCGTCTGGTCGCTCGGGCTCGCTCGTGAGCGCCGCGATGTGCTCCGCCATCTTCGCGTAGACCCGCTCGCGAGCCTCCGCGATCACCGGCTCGTCGAAGTAGCGGAATCGGACCTCGCGGGCCAGGTCGGCGACGACCGGGTCTCGGCCCTCGAGCGCAATCGCGAGCCGGTCGAGGACCTCGCGGAATTCCCGACTTACGTGGCCGACGAGCTCGTCTGCATCCTCGAGGCGGCGATCGAGGATGGCGATGATCGCCGTGCGCGCGATCTCGGCGCGCTGCTGGGAGAGGAACAGCCGGTAGCCCGCCTCCTCCAACCCGGGCGTCCGCTCGAGGCCGTCGATCCCGTAGTGAGCGAGCGCTCGGCGCAGCACCGCTTTGAACCGTGGTGGCAGCCCCTCCGCATCGGCGTCCAGCGAGCGCAGCCACGCGTGCAGGTGCTCCTGCGGACTCTGTAGGGGCTCGGACCCGGGCTCTTGGTCGCCGCGGTCGGGACGCGACACCGCGCGCAGGTCGGCGAACATCCCCAGCAGGTGATGCTCGCCGGGGATCAGCGCCGGGTCGCACGAGAGCAGGTCGGCGCACTGGCCATGCAGGTCGGCGATCGTACGTTCCACTTCCATGGCGCCAATGTCGTAGCCGAGCACCAGCCACTCCATCCGGTGCAGGTTCTGCCGGCAGGGGTCAGCCGCGGTGTCTCCCGAGGCAGTTAGCGACGCGAATGACAGGCGTTCGCCGGGCGGCGGTTGCGCGGGTTGCTCAATCGCCTCCAGCGCGACCAGCGCCGCTTGGGCGCCGACGTGGACGTTCTCGCCGACGAACACCCTCTTGATTCGCCCACGGAACGGCGCCGTCAGCGACGACTCCATCTTCATCGCCTCGACGACCGCGACCACATCCCCCGCCTCAACCATGTCCCCCGTGGACACGGGAATCGCGACCACGAGCGCGGGACCCGGAACCCGGACGACGCCGCCGTCGTCGCGCGAGACACGGTGAGGCACGCCGTCGACCTCCACCACCAGGTCGTCCTCCCTGCTCGAGGTCAGTGTGCGATGAGCCCGGCCGAGCAGCTCCAGCCGGCGCTCGTGCGCCCCGATCCGCCGAGCGCTCAGCTCGACAGACTGCCCCTCGACCGTGACGCGGTATCGGTCCGGGGCGATCTCCGAGACGGCGAGCCGGTAGGACTGCTCTCGGTGGCGCAGCTCGTAGGTGCGCGACAGGGCACCCGGCGCCTGTGGCCGTCCCCGGCGAGCGAACGCGTAGAAGCGGGCGCGGTCATCTGCTGCGTCCCGGTCCGCGAGTTCGATCGCCGCCTGTAGCAGGGCGACGTCGCCGTGGCGGACCGGCATCGTGGCGCCGCTCATGTAGAGCCGGTCGAGCAAGCCGGTGTCGACCTCGCCGGCGCCTACCTTCGGATCGTCGAGCAGCTCGAGCAGGAAGCCCTGGTTCGTGGTCCCGCCGTCGACCACCGCGACCGTCTCCGCGAGCGCCCGGCGCATGCGCGCGAGCGCCTCGTCACGGTCGTTACCCCAGGCGATCAGCTTGGCGATCACCGGGTCGAACTCCGCGGGGATCCAGTCGCCCTCGGTCACGCCGGTGTCCACCCGCTGGCCGGGCCCGGTCGGGAGCCTCAGGTGGACTAGCCGCCCGGGCGCGGGCACGAACCCGAGCGCCGGGTCCTCCGCGGACAGGCGGACCTCGATCGCATGCCCGGCCGGCGTCGGCGGGTCGCCCTCGAGCCATCCACCCGCCGCGACGTGCAGCTGAAGCTTGACGAGGTCGAGCCCAGTCACCGCCTCGGTGACGGCATGGTCGACCCCGAGGCGGGGGTTCATCTCCAGGAACGAGAAGCGGTGCGCAGCCGGGTCGTACAGGAACTCCACCGTCCCTGCGTTTCGGTAGCCCGCGCGCTCCGCCAACCGCCGCGCCGCGTCCATCATCTCCAGCTCCTGTTCAGCCGTGAGTCCTGGGCTGGAGGACTCCGCGAGTAGCAGATGCTCGCGCCGTCGACACGAGCACTCGCTCACTCCGAGCGGCCAGACGTTGCCGTGGCCGTCGGCGATGATCGGCACCTCAACCCGACGCATGAAGACGGTCCGCTCAGACGGCGAGACCGGAACGCCCACCTCTTCGGCGAGGTGCTTGGCCGCGATCTTGTCCCCCACCAGGCGCATCGCCGCCGGATCCGGACCGATGAACACGATGCCCAGCCGCTCACAGAGCTCCGCGAACTCGGGCCGCTCGGCCACGAGCCCCCAGCCGACCCATGCGGCGTCGGCGCGGGAAGCGCATAGCGCACGCTCGAGCACTTCGTGGTCCAGGTAGGCGAGCCGTCCCGCGCTGCCACCGACGACCGCACCGCCGGAGCAAGGCACACGGCTTCGTCCGCGTGCCGCACGAACATCGCGTCGCGCTCGGCCTCGGTGTACAGGGCGATCAGACACAGCGGATCGGCTCCAGGCCGGCCCAGCTCGCGCGCGGCGTGAATGACGCGCATCGCCGCCTCGCCACGATTGACGATCGCCAGGCGTGAGAATTCGCGTTGGAGCATGAGCCGTCGGCGATCGCGCCGCCCCGCGGTCAATCCCCCTGTGGGTAGCCCGCCTCGAGCAGCTGGACGACTTCGCGAATCATCGGGATGCGCGGATTGGTGCGAATGCTCGGATCCACGAAGGCCGCCTTGGCGAGCTCGGGCAGCGCCTCGTGGTACTCGCGGCGATTCACGCCGCAGCCCGCGAGCGTCCGCGGCTCGTCGACCTCGGCCAGCAGCTCATCGACGCGGGCGAACAGGCGCTCGCACCGATCGCGCTCGGTGCGGCCGCCGAGCCCGAGGATGTAGGCGATCTGCGCGTACTTCTCGGGCGCGACGTAGGCGGAGTAGCCGGGAGCCGGCATGAACTTGCTCGGCAGCGACGCGTTGTAGCGCAACACGTGCGGGAGGAAGATCGCATTCGCACGACCGTGCGCGATCCCGAACCGCGCGCCAACCGGGTGCGCGAGTGCGTGGTTCAGGCCAACGAATGCGTTCGAGAACGCCAGCCCCGCGATCGTCGCGGCGTTGGCCATCGCGGTGCGCGCCTCGAGGTCCGAGCCGTCCCGGTAGGCTCGGGGCAGCGACGTCAGGATCAGGTTGACGGCCTGAATGCAGAACGCGTCGGTGAACGGCGAGGCGAAGATCGAGACGGCCGCCTCGAGTGCGTGGGTGAGCGCGTCGATGCCGGTGTCCGCGGTGATCTCCGGCGGCATCGTCAACGCGAGGTTTGGGTCGACGATCGCCATGTCAGGGACGAGGGAGTAGTCGACCAGCGTCACCTTCCGCTGTCCCGAGGTGATCACAGCGGCCGGTGAGACCTCTGAGCCCGTGCCGGATGTCGTCGGGATCGCGACCAGCCGGATCTTGTGCTTGATCTGCGGGAAGACCGCGATTCGCTTGCGCGCGTCGAGAAACGGCAGCGACAACTCCCGGACACTCAGATGTGGGCTCTCGTGGAACAGGCGCATCGCCTTCGCAGCGTCCATCACGGAGCCGCCGCCGAGCGCGATGATGGCATCGGCATCGAACCGCTCGAGCTGCTCCACTCCGGCGCGAATCTGCTCCTCGGTCGGCTCCGGCTCGACCCCGGAGAAGACGTTGACCGCGCCGGCGGTGAGGTAATGGCGCACCTGCTCGGCCACCCCGCGCGCCACGGTCGCGTCGTCGGTGACGATCATCGGGCGGGAGGCGTCGAGCTGTCTCAGGTTGTCGAGCGCCCCGGGATTGAAGTACGTGTCCGACGGAACCCGGAACCACTGGGGCGGTGTCTGCCGGCGCGAGACGGTCTTGACGTTGAGCAGGTTTCGGTAGTTGACGTTTTCGGTCGTGTTCGACCCTCCCCAGGTGCCGCAGCCGAGCGAGAAGGTCGGCGTCATCGAGTTGTAGATGCCGCCGAGCGCTCCCACCGCGGTCGGAGCGTTGACGAGGATCCGCCCCGTGCGGATCGCAAGCGCAAAGCGATCGATGACATCGTCGTCGGTCGCATACACGGCCGAGGTGTGGCCCAGGCCGCCGTGCTCGGTGACCAGCTCGCACGCCCGGATCCCGTGCTCGACCGAAGGCGAGCGCACGAGCCCGAGCACCGGCATCAGCTTTTCGGCGATGAACGGATGCGCGGCGAGCGCGGCGAGATCGGTCGGGAGCGGGGCGAGCAGAACCTTGTCGTTCTCTGACGCTTCGAAGCCAGCCAAGGCCCCGAGATTGACGCACGATTGCCCGAGGGCGTCGAGCTGCATCTTCCCCTCGTCGGTGAACGACCGCGCCGCCAGAGCGGCCGTCTGCTCGTCGGTCAGCAGCCGGGACCCCATCCGCAGGAATTCCTCGACCATCCGATCGTAGACCTCATCGTCGATCACGCACGTCTGCTCAGCGGGGCAGATCACCGACGAGTCGAACGTCTTGGAGACGAGGATGTCGACGACCGCCATCCGAATGTCGGCGCTGCGGTGCACGTAGACGGGAGCGTTGCCTGAGCCCACGCTGAGACATGGCTTGCCGGCGGCGTTGGCGGCGGCCACCGCCTTCGGGCCGCCGGTCGTCCAGATGAAGTCGACGCCCGGGTGGTGGAACAGGTACTGCGACACCTCGAGCGACGGGTCGGGGATCACCTGGAGCGAGTGGGGCGGCAGACCCGCCGCCTCGCCTGCTTCCTGCAGGATCTCGGCCGCGCGGGCGGCGCACCGTGCGGCCTGCGCTGACGGACGCATGATCAGCGCGTTCCGGGTCTTCGCGCAGACGATGGACTTGAAGAGCGTCGTCGACGTCGGATTCGTGATCGGCAGCAGCGCCAGCACGACCCCGATCGGTTCCGCGATGTACTCGAGAGCACGCTCGCGATCCTCGTCGATGACACCAACCGACTTCTTGTCCTTGAGGTAGTCGTAGAGGAACTCGGTGGCGATGTAGTTCTTGAGCACCTTGTCCTCGAACACGCCGAAATGCGTCTCCTCCATCGCCAGCTCTGCCAGCTCAACGGCGTTCTCCAGCCCCGCGACGGTCATCGCCCAGACGATCCGGTCGACCGCTTCCTGATCGAGCTCGCGCAGCGCCTTTGCGGCCTCGGTCGCGCGGTCCACGAAGCCGTCCAATCGTGCGGCCCACTCCGCGTCTGTCGAGGTGATCGGCTCTTCGATTGTGGTGCTCATAGTGTTCCTCCTAGTCCAGGGGCGGGATCATCGGCCCCTCGCCAGAGGGATCGGGGATGCCTTCTTCAAGCCATGTGTAACGCCCGGCCAAGATCTTCTGGGCGGCGGCGTAACGGTCGTCGTCGTCGTTGGCCCACAGCTCGTGGAACAGAGTGTCAGCGCGGCGCCTAGCCATTGCGCAGAACAGCTGCGCGAGCTCGACCGCCTCGTCCTTACGCTCGGGTTGTTCGCGACCGATCGTGTCGGCGTAGACAACAGTCGAGGAGATCGCGAACAGCTCGGCGCCGATGTCGACGATACGCCCGAGAAAGGTCTGCTTCTTCTCGAGCTTTGCCTGCCACCGAGCCATGCCGTAGAACGTCGACCGCGCGAGCTTGCGCGACGAACGCTCGACGTAGCGCAGGTAGCCCGCGAGCTCGTCGAACTCCTCGTAGGAGCGGGGATTCTGGCCCTTGCCGACGGCCAGTTGCGGCAGCCACTTGCCGTAGAACCTCCCGGCCTTGATCGCAGCATCCGCCTTGGCCTTGGCGTCGCCGTCGCCCATGAGCAGGCCCCCAGCGGCCTGGAGGTGTGTGTCCACCGCCTCGCGGGCGATCAACAGGTGCATGATCTCGCTGGACCCCTCGAAGATGCGGTTCACCCGCGTGTCCCGCATGCACTGCTCGACCGGCACGGGCTTCTCCCCGCGCGCCTTGAGCGACGCCGCAGTCTCGTAGCCGCGCCCACCGCGGACCTGGACCAGCTCGTCGACCACCCGCCACGACAGCTCCGAGCCGTACACCTTGCACAACGCGGCCTCAATCCGGACGTCGTTGCGCTTGTCGTCGGCCAGGCGGGCGGAAACGTCGAGCATTGCCTCGAGACCGAACGCGCTGCCGGCGATGAAGGCCAATTTCTGTGCCACCGCGTCGTGCTTGCCGATCGGCTGGCCCCACTGCACCCGCTCTGACGTCCACTCGCGCGCGATCTTCGTCGCCCATTTCGAAGCCCCGACCGCGACCGCCATCAGAGATAGACGGCCTGTATTCAGCGTGCTGAGCGCGATCTTGAGACCGTCGCCCTCGCGCGCGATCCGGTTCTCTTCGGGCACGAAGACCTTCTCGAGGCGCGTGACGGAGTTCTCGATCCCGTGCAGGCCCATGAACTGGTTGCGGTGCTCGATCGTGATCCCCGCCGCGTCGTACGGCACGACAAACGCGCTGATGCCGCCGCGGTGGCCGTCGCTCTTGGGCACCTTAGCCATCACGACGACGATGTCGGCGATCGTGCCGTTGGTCGCCCACAGCTTGCGGCCCGAGATCTCATAGCCGCCGTCGATCGGCGTGGCGACGATGTCGTCATAACCCTTGGCGATCGGCATTTCGTGCACCGGCGTGGCGATCGAACCCATCCGGGCAGGGTCGGAGCCGACGTCAGGCTCAGTCAGTAGGAACGCACTGATGTGATCCGTGGCGACCATCGGCAGCCACTTGCGCTTCTGCTCCTCACTGCCGAACATCCGCAGCGGCTCCGCCACTCCGATCGACTGGTGCGCGCTCAGGAGCGTGCACAACGATGAGTGGTAGACACCCGCGATTGCGAGCGCGCGGCTGTAGTAGAGCTGCGAAAGGCCAAGCCCGCCGTACTCCGGGTTGACCTTCATCCCCAACGCCCCGATCTTCTTCAGTCCGTCCACCACGCGGTCGGGGATCTTCGACTCGCGCTCGATCTCGAGCGGGTCGACCTCCTCCTCGAGCAAGGTGCGAAGTTGATCGAGGAACCGTTCCCCGTTCGCGACGGCCTCAGGGTCCAACCGCGGCTGCGGATGGATCAAATCGAGCCGGAAATCGCCCAAGAACAGCTGCTTGCCGAAGCTGGGCAGCTTCCACTCCGACTCACGAGCCGCCTCGACGACATCGCGAGCCTCCTTCTCTGAAACGTTGGTTGCCATCGCTAGTCCTCTCTTACGGCTCGTTGATCAGCTGGTAGTAGTCGCACACCGTCCGCCTCGCGAGGCTCATGCGGGCGTCCTCGAATCACATGTTGAGTCCGCCGTCGACGTCCCAGATCTGGCCGGTGATGAAACCCGAGGCGTCCTGGGCCAAGAAGCACACGACGCGCGCGATTTCCTCGGGCTGTCCCATCCGGTGCACGGGAACCCGCTCCACGATGTCCGCTAACAGGTACGGTGGGATCGTTACAACCATGTCGGTCTCGATCAGGCCCGGGGTGACGCAGTTGACCGTGACCCCGATCCCACTCTCGAGCTTTCCGGCCACCCGCAGCGCGATCGCCGCCTCCTTGGCGAGCGTCTTCGTAAGCCCGAACAGCCCCGACTTCGAAGCCGCGTAATTCGCCTGGCCGATGTTGCCCATCTCGCCGGTAACCGACGAGATGTTGATGATCCGGCCGGAGCCTCGCTCGATCATGTGCTCGATCGCCGGCTTGGCCATGTAGAAGGAGCCCGAAAGGTCCACCCTCAGCACCTTGTCCCAATCGTCCGGCGACAGCTTCCAGACCGGCTTGTCGACCGTGATGCCGGCGTTGTTGACGAGGATGTCGAGCTGTCCGTGGTCCTTGATCACGTCACCGACGACGCGCTTGCAGTCATCTGCGTCGCCGATGTTGCCCTGATGCAAGGAGCACGTGCCTCCGTCGGCCTCGACCTGCTGGCGGAGCTCCTCGGCGCGCTCACGATTTGAGCTGTATCCGGCGGCGACCACCGCGCCGTCCGCGGCGAGGGCCTGGCAGATCGCCGCGCCGATCCCACGGGTGCCTCCGGTAACCATCGCCACCCGCCCGGTGAGATCCTTATCTCGGCGAGCGGTCTGAGTCTTAGAACTTGTCGTTGCCATTGTGCTGTCCCTTTCCGTTCGAGTTGAGCCGCTCGACGACCATCGCCATCCCCAACCCGCCGGCGACGCACATCGACTCCAGTCCGTACCTGCCCCCCACCGAGTCAAGGTTGTTGAGCAGCGTGGTCATGATCCGCGCACCGGTCATCCCGAAGGGATGACCCAGCGCAATCGCGCCGCCGTTGATGTTGAGCTTCTCGGGATCGATGCCAAGCTCGTCGCGGCAGGGCAGCACCTGTGCCGCGAAGGCCTCGTTGATCTCCACCAAGTCGATGTCGTCGATCTGGAGGCCTGCTTGCTTCAGCACCTTCTTGATCGCTGGGATCGGCCCAAGGCCCATGATCTCGGGTCGGATTGCCGCCACCGAGGAGGCGACGATCCGTGCGCGGGGTTTGACGCCGCGCTCGCGGGCCTTCTCCTCCGACATCACCAGCAGGGCCGCAGCGCCATCGTTCAGAGGGCATGCGTTGCCCGGCGTCACCGTCCCGTCGGGCTTGAAGGCGGGCTTGAGCTTCGAGAGCCCCTCCACCGTCGTGCCGGCGCGAGGCCCGTCGTCTCTCGTGACGGTGTGCTCCGCGACGACGTCGCCGCCGGCGTCGTGGGACTCCGGTACGTTTACCCCTACGATCTCGCTGTCGAAGTAGCCGCTTTCGCGCGCCGCGACCGCGCGGGCCTGTGACAGCGCCGCCCACTCGTCCTGGGCCTCGCGGCTGACCTTGCAGCGCTCGGCCACGTTCTCTGCCGTGAGCCCCATCGGGATGTACACGTAGTAAGAGGTGTCATCTGAGCCGTCGAGCAGCGGGTTCATGACCGGGAGGGTCATGCCCGCGCCCCGCGACACGCATTCCACCCCTGCCGCGATGTATTGATCGCCTTCGTCCGCCTTGATGGCGTGAAACGCCATCCGGATCGCCTGGAGCGAAGAGGCGCAGAAGCGGCTGACCGTGACCGCCGGCACGTGATGGTCGATCCCCGACAGCAACACAGCGTTGCGAGCGACGTTGTAGCCCTGCTCGTGGTCGGGGAAGCCACAGCCCATCATCACGTCGTCCGTCTCTTTGAAATCGATCTCCGGGTTGCGCTCCACCAGAGCGCGTAGCGGAATCGCGGCGAGGTCGTCGGCGCGAATGTCCCGGAGCGTCCCCCTGATCGCCCGTCCGACGGGCGTCCGGATTGCATCGACAATAACCGCTTCAGGCATGGCTCCTCCTCGGTGACAGTCGGCCACGATCCGCAGCCGCAAAAACCTCAATCCTCAGTCTCGGCTAGCCCCGTCCATCCCTCATCCGCCGGGCTCCGCATGTGCCTTGCGGACAACTACGCATCGCTCACCGGCGGTTGATCCTGCGACGTACCGCCTCAGCCCTCGCCCCAGCCGAGCACCCCGGCAATGTCGAGCGTCGACAGGATCCCGACGGGCCGCTCCGACTCGGGTTCGATCACGACCAGGTGGCTGACGCCATGAGTCAGCATCAGCCCTCCGGCCTCTCGCAAAGGCGTCGCCGGAGTGACGCTGAACACTGGCTCCTGCGCCAACGCGCCCGCGCACTTGTCCCCGCCGTCGCCGACCCCTGCCCGGAGAAGGTCGTGATCCGAAAGGATCCCCCACACCGCGAACTCGGGCCCTTGGTGGGAGATGCCGATCACCGCAAGGCAATGGACATGGTGGGTAGCCATCATGCGCGCTGCGTCGGTCAGCGTCGCGTCGGGGTCGCACGACAGGATGCCGGGATGCATCGCGTCGGCCACCGTCGCGTGCTCGAGCGAGGGCATGAGATAGCTGCCGCCGTAGGAGTGGGTTGTGGTATCGGGCATCGCCGACCTCCTCTTCTGGTCACGCCTCTGGGTGTGTCGTCTCGACGCTAAAGAGCGAAACGCGCGCCGTGATCCGCCTAAACGCGAACGGACGCCGCGGGTTTTCCACATCCCGATCCAGGACTGATGACGGATGGCGCGGCCGGCGAGCGGTGCTTGAGTCGGGCAGGTATCCATCTTCGAGGTCAAGGAGGCCAGGTAATGGCCATTGCCGAGTCAACAACGTTCGCGGCGCCGGGTGAGGCCGATAGTCCGGTCGAGCTCCGGGAGCGCTACGACAATTTCATCGGCGGCGAGTGGGTCGCACCGACGACCGGGGAGTACCGGGAGAATCTGACGCCTTCGACGGGCGAGCCGTTCTGTGAGGTCGCGTATTCGGGTGCGGACGACATCGAGCTGGCGCTCGACGCGGCGCACGCGGCTAAGGATGAGTGGGGCGAACGCTCCCCCGCTGAGCGTGCCGCTGTTCTGAATGACGTCGCGGATGCGATCGAGGAGAACCTCGAGATGCTGGCCGTGGCCGAGAGCTATGAGAACGGCAAGCCGGTGCGTGAGACGCTCGCGGCAGACATTCCGTTGGCGGCCGATCATTTCCGCTATTTCGCTGCTGCGGTGCGTGCCGAGGAGGGTCGGATCTCGGAGATCGATGATCAGACCTACGCGTATCACTTCCAGGAGCCGCTGGGTGTGGTGGGTCAGATCATCCCGTTTAACTTCCCGATCCTGATGGCAGCGTGGAAGATCGCGCCGGCGTTGGCCGCGGGTAACTGCACCGTGATCAAGCCGGCGAGCCCGACGCCGTGGTCACTGTTGAAGCTTGCCGAGGTGATCGGCGACGTCCTCCCGCCGGGGGTGTTGAACATCGTCAACGGCCCGGGCGCCGGGATCGGCAAGGCGCTGGCGTCGAACAAGCGGATCGCGAAGGTCGCGTTCACCGGCGAGACGGTCACGGGCCGGCTGATCATGAGCTACGCGGCGCAGAACCTCATTCCCTCGACGACCGAGCTGGGCGGGAAGTCGCCGAACATCTTCTTCGACGACGTGTTGGCGGCCGATGACGCGTTCCTCGACAAGGCGATCGAGGGTTTGGTGCTGTATGCGTTCAACAAGGGCGAGGTCTGCACGTGCCCGTCGCGGGCGCTGATCCACGAATCGATCTACGACGAATTCATGGAGCGCTGCCTGGCCCGGATCGCCGCGATCAAACAAGGCGATCCGCTTGACCGCGACACGATGATGGGCCCGCAGGTCTCGGCAGCGCAGCTGGAGAAGATCGAGAGCTACGTCAAGATCGGACGCGATGAGGGCGCCGAGGTGCTGATCGGCGGCAGTCGCCCCGAGGTCGCCGAGCACCTAACCGGCGGCTACTACTTCGAGCCAACCGTCCTAAAGGGCCACAACAAGATGCGGGTGTTCCAAGAGGAGATCTTCGGACCGGTCCTGGCGGTCACCACATTCCGTGATGAGGCCGAGGCGCTCGAGATCGCCAACGACACGCTGTACGGACTCGGCGCTGGCGTGTGGACGCGCGACGGTAGCCGCGCATTCCGGATGGGCCGCGCGATCAAGGCCGGGCGCGTGTGGACGAACTGCTATCACCAGTACCCGGCGCACGCCGCGTTCGGCGGCTATAAGAGCTCCGGCGTGGGACGCGAGAACCACCGCATGATGCT
>CAVZAK010000015.1:0-116347 GCA_963773165.1 uncultured Solirubrobacterales bacterium | reverse complement strand
GTGATCAGCAACCAGTTGCGCAGATAGTGCTCGAGATGATGACCGCTGATGGCGAAGTATTGACTGTCGGACAAGCGCAGTATCAGGGGGCCGTAGATGATCAGCAGGAGGGCGGAGATCAACGCCGGCGCGCGCACATAGTTGATCATCGGAACTCCCAGACGACGAGGTAGCGACAGTCGTGCGAGCGCCCGCCTCGTAACCCGATCCAAACCCGAATAGATCGGCACGAAGATCAGATCGTGAGCGATCACGATCCCTACGTACAAAAGGAGCAGCTTCGGAAGGTTTCCGCCGCTGAGGATCACTCCGAATGTGAGCGCGACGATCGCCAAGGCCGCGAGATGGCCCGCCAGGTGCAGCGGACTCGCGCCATACCGCCGGCGGAACCCGAATAGCCACGCTCGCCTCACGCTGCCTCAAATCTGAGTTCGCCTACCCATTTGGTGTTGTGCGTCCCTGGCGTGTTCGGCACGATTACGCCGCGCCGGGTAGCCGTGGTCGGGCGACAGGTCCGCGTCATTGACGCGCAGGGCGAGGAGAGCGCGCTCGTCGCTCCACTGCGATTGGCTAAAGCTCGACCAAACGCCCGGCCACCCCTCGAGCGAAACCGTCCGAAGGATCGAATCCGCCGGCGCATCGACTACTCGGGCCAGATCGGCGAGGCGCACCCCCGTCCAGTGCTGCGTCGTCGACCATCCCTCTGTACAGGCGATCGTCAGCGTGTGCGTCGTCTGCGCCATCGACAGCAGTTGCTGCCGCGTGAACGACATCGTCCGTTCACCGACGAGCGTCAGGCGCCAGCTGGAGCCCATCATCGCCGGCGTGATCTGAGCCGAGGCCGCGGTGTGATTGACCTGAAAGTCGTTCGGGCCCGTTCCGAACACCCGGCCCCGTGGCGCCAACAGCGCCAGCTTTCGGAATGGTCCGCCGATCGACGACCCGGCCTGCACCGCAAAGATGGTCAGCGACGCACCGCCCAACATCGCCAATAGCCCGCGACGGCTGACGGTGGGAGCGGCCGGACTGATCGGAGCCACGCTGCCAGCGACCGGCGGCTCAGGCTTCGTCGCCGGCAGCCCCTGCAACAAGGGCTTCAGAACTCCGCGTTCGCGATAGGAGCGGCGGACCGTGGGGAGCTTGACGCAAAAGTGGAGCACAAACATCGTGACGAAAACCCAAGCGCCGTAGTAGTGAATCGTGCGAAAGTCAACGGGCAACCGGTAGTAGCTGTCGATGTCGAGGATGCCCGTGACGAACTCGAGCAGGACACTCCCCACCAGCAGGAGGAGCGAGATCCGCTCCAGGGCGCCGGCGAAGTTGCGAACCACCGGACGCTCGAACAGCTTGGGCATGACGGACCACAGCTTGGCCAAGATGAACGGCAGCGTCATCAACCCGAGCGTCACGTGGGTTCCCTGGTTGAGCGCATAGCTCCACGACGGCCACGAACCTGGGAGATGGAATAGGACCGGGAGGTCGCTCCCCGGATTGACCGTCGCGTTCCCGGTGAGTTCTGGGTAGTAGGCCCAGTGGCTGACGAAGCCCGTGACCGCCAGCACCGCGATCGCCGGAACAAGCAGCGTGCCCAGGAACGACGTCAGCCACGGTCCGCGCAGCGGGCTACGCCAGAACTCCGGCTGGAACGGGCTAGGCGACACCCGGTTGGGCGCTATCGAATCGTGGTGCGGGGACTGAGTTACCGACAAGGTATCCGCCAGCCGCGGCCGATGAGCGTTCCCTGAAACGACGACGACATCCGCCGCGGAGACGATCTCGCAACGTTCCGGCAACGACTCAACGTCAGCCGGATTTCGGTTCTTCCATGCCCGCAAGCTGAGCGTCCGAGCAGGCGTTAAGTCATCGGCTGCGCTATCCCCGAGGAGGCGACTCAGATGGCCGTTTACGACTCGGTACAGCCGAGCGACATAGCCTCATTCCTCGATCGGTCCCAAGACCGCTCGCTAGATCCGACCCGCGCCCGGAGCGGCGCGTTTCTAGCGTCACTGGCGCACATCTTTGCCCAAGACCGGCAATACCACACGGTCATGGCGACGCTCACGGCCAGCGAGAACTACGTGAGCCTTCTCGTGCGGGCCGCGGCGGCCTTCCTCGGCGGCGAGCACTATTTCTTCGAACCTCCCACCGGCGGCGAATCCGGCGAATGGACGTTCCCGGCGTCGGGCGCCCTGCTCGGTCTGCAGAAGAAGTTCCTCCAGCAGATGCGGCTCATGTTCGGAGCGGATATCGCCGACTGGCGACCGAATGGCGGATCGGTCTGCGAGCAGGCCGTGCTTATGGCGGCCTGCCGGAGGGGAGACGCGTTCATCGAGATTGGTCACAACGACGGCGGGCACTTCGGTGCCGGGGGACTGGCCGAGAAGCTCGGCGCCGAGAGACTCACCTTCCCGATGCGGGAGGACCTGATCGACGTTCAGAGTACGGCCCGGCTGGTCGAGCAGAACCGCCACATCCGTCTCGTCCTGGTCCAACCGTCCCACTGCCGACGACCGCAACCGATCGAGCAGCTGGCTGCCGCGCTTCCTCGAAGGGTGGCGATCGCCGTCGATGTCAGCCATACCGCCGGGTTGATCGCCGGCGGCGTGATCCCATCGCCCCTGACGCAGGGAGCGCACATCCTCACGTTCAACACCCACAAGACGCTGCCAGGCCCGAACAAGGGAGTGATCGCGTTCGCGGATCGCAACCATCCGCTGGCCGAGAAGGTGTGGGAGCTGGTCTGCCCCAAGCTCCAGTCGAACAGCCATGCGGAGTGCCTCCCCGGGCTGGTCCTGGCGCTCGAAGAGGCAGCGATGTACGGCCGAGCCTACGCCGAGCAGACGATCGCAAACGCACGGACGCTCGCTCGGGTGCTCCACCGAAAGGGCGTGCGGGTCGCAGGGATGGAGTACGGGGGCACGCAGAATCACCAGGTCCATCTCGTGATCGGCTCGGCAGAGCGGGCCAACGGGATCGCCAATCAGCGTCTGCCGATGTGCGGAATCCGGACCAATTCGGTAGTGATCCCGGGAACGAACGGCAAACTCGGCCTGCGCCTGGGCACACAGGCACTGACTCGCCGAGGGCTGACGGAACCTGAGTTCAGCGAGCTCGGCGGTCTACTCGCCCAAGCCGTGGGCGAGGGGACGGATGCCAGAGACATCCGTTCTGCGGTGGGCGATCTCCTCGCCGACCATCCGCTCTTTCCGCTGCGCTTCAGTTTCGACGAGTTGAACGACAGCCAGGAGGTCCGGCGGCTGTTGGCCGAGGTCCTGCAGTAAGCACCGCGGGCCGGGCAGCTACGCCGCCGCCAGCGTCTCCGCGGCGACCCGATCGGTGGCATCACGGGTGCCGCCCAGCAGTCGCCGGGACAACTGGGCGCGCCGGAAGAACAGCGGCGCGTCGTGCTCCCAGGTGGCGCCAATCCCGCCGTGGACGTTGATCATCGACCGCGCCGCGAAGTCGAGCGCGTGGCCCGCGGTCGATCGGGCCGCGCTCGCCGCCAGCGGGAACTCGTCCGGCTTGGACTCGCGGGCCCAGCCGGCGTAGTACTGGAGGCCGCGGGCGTTCTCGAGCTGGCGCAGGACCTCGGTGAGCTCGTGCTTGATCGCCTGGTATGAGCCGATCGCCCGTCCGAACGTGAACCGGTCCTTGGCGTACTCGACGCTGACCTGCAGGCACGTCTCGACCGCGCCGATCGACTCGCCGGCGATCAGCGCCTGGGCCAGGTACCAGGCGTCGGCCAGGGCGCCGGCGTCGACGTCGAGCAGCCGCCCCCGGGCGCCGCTGAACGCGACGTGTGCAAGCGAGCGCGTCGCGTCGTAGCGCGTCACCGCTTCGACGGTCACGCCGGCGTCGGATGCCTCGATCGCCACCGCCACCGGCGACCCATCGTCGGTGACGCCGACTGCGACAAGCAGCTCGGAGCCCGGCGCGTCGGGGACGAAGGCCACTTCGCCCTCGAGCGTCACCTCGTCACCGCTCACGGTGGCGCGCGGAGCAGGCAGGCGCGCCATACCCGATCTGGGATCGACGGTCCACGCGAGCTCGAGATCGCTGGGTGGACGGGCCGGCACGTAGGCCGGACGGAGCTCACCGGCGGCGATCGCCGTCAGTGACTCGTCCCCAGCCGCGTTCAGGATGGCGCTCGCCGGCAGCAGCCCCAGCACCGGGACCGCCGCGAGCACGCGACCGCATTCCTCGGCCACGAGGAGAGCGTCGAACGCCCCGAGCCCGGCGCCGCCGTGGTCCTCGTCGATCAGCAGGCCAGGCCAGCCCGCCTCGACGACGGTGGGCCACAAGTCAGGCAACGCCGACGGGTCGGCCAGCGCCTCACGGGCGGCCTCGATCGTCTTGAAACGCGACAGGGCACCGCGCGCGGCCTCGCGTAGCAATACCTGCTCGTCTGAGAGAGCTACGTTCATCGGGTCACCGTCTCCTTTTCCTTGGCGCGGAGTTCGCTGAACGGCACTCCCTTGTCGAGCCGTGGCTCGGGCGGCAGCCCGAGCACGCGCTCTCCGATTGTGTTGCGGAGAATCTGCTCGGTACCACCCGCCGACTTCAGGCCGGGCAGGAACGAGATCAGGTAGCTCCATTCGCTGCCGGGCTCGAGCGCGTCGGGACCGACGACGTCGGCGCCTAGATCGGTGGCGGCGATCGCGGCGTTGACCATCGTCACCTTGGCCAGCCCCGCCTCAGGACCGGGGATCTGTCCCCGTGCGAGCATCGTCAACGCGCGGTAGCCGTTGAAGCGCACAGCCAACAGCTCACTGATCACGTGGCCGAGTTGCTCTCGCACCACGGGATCGCGGCCGGCAACCGCATCGGCGCCGATCGCCTCGGCGAGGCGCGCCGGCGACCCGAAACCCTCGGAACCGAAGCCAATCGTCAGTCGTTCGAACATCAGCACCGTCAGCGCCGTTCCCCAGCCGTTGCCGACACCGCCGACCACCGCGTCGGCGTCCAGCACGACGTCGTCGAAGAACACTTCGTTGAACTCGGGCTCGCCGGAGATCTGGCGCAGGCCGCGCACGGTCACTCCGTCAGCGTCCATCGGGACGATGAACATCGTGAGCCCCTTGTGCTTGGGCACGTCGGCATCGGTACGCGCCAGCAGCAGTCCGAAGGACGCGAACTGCGCGTTCGTCGTCCACACCTTTTGACCGTTCAAGGTCCACGTCCCGTCCTCTGCCGGGCGGGCCCGCGTCTGCACCGCCGCGAGGTCCGACCCAGCGGCCGGCTCGGAGAACATCTGACACCAGACCTCGTCACCGTGGAGCATTGGGCCTAGGTAGCGAGCCTTCTGCTCGTCGCTGCCGTGGGCGATGATGCACGGCCCCAGCATCCCGATCCCGATCACGTCGAGGATCCCCGGAACCCCAGCGCGCGAGATCTCCTGGTTGACGGTCACCTGCTCGATCGGGCCAACACCGCGGCCGCCGTACTCGAGCGGCCAGGTCACTCCCGCCAGGCCGGCCTCAGCGAGCTTGCGCTGCCAACCGCGGCGGGCGGTGATGTACGTGGCGTCCTCGTTGGCCCCCGAGCGAGGCGGCGCTTGCGCTTTGTTGGCCTCGAGCCACGCCCTCACCTCTTGGCGGTAGGACGCTTGTTCCGGAGTGTCATTGAGGTCCAAGGTCGTTCTCCAATCGTGTGAATCTAGATTCACACGATTCTAATCGAGAATCTCGCTCGGCGAAACGGATACGTTCATCTGAACAGCGTCGGGCCGCCCCGTGATCGGGCGGCCCGAGCAAGTACGTCTGTGCCGGCTACTCGTCGATCGAGTCGCCGTCGTCGGACGGCACGTCGAGATCGGCCAGCTCCTCGACGAAGCCGAGCGATGAGGCGCCGCCGGTCCCAATCTCCTCGAGATCCGAGAGATCCGGCTCCATGCCACCAAAGCCCGTCAGCGACTCGCCGTCGGTGAGGCCGAGCTCAGCGGCGAGATCGTCGTGATCGAGCAGGCCGACATCGTCCATCCCGCGGGGGAGCGGTTCGGACGGCTCGATCTCGATCCGCCGGTAGCGCTTGAGCCCCGTTGCAGCCGGGATCAGCTTGCCGATGATGACGTTCTCCTTGAGCCCGTTGAGACGGTCGATCTTGCCCTCCAGTGCCGCGTCGGTCAGGACCTTCGTGGTCTCCTGGAACGACGCCGCGGACAGGAACGAGTCCGTGTTCAACGATGCCTTGGTGATCCCGAGGATGATCTCCTCCGCCTGGGCCGCCTCGCCGCCGGCGTCGATGACGCCCTGGTTGACCCGGGCATACTCGTGACGGTCGACGAACTGACCCGGCAGCAGGTCGGTGTCGCCCTTCTGGTCGACCCGCACCTTCTTCATCATCTGGCGCACGATCAGCTCGATGTGCTTGTCGTTGATGTCGACGCCCTGGGACTTGTAGACCTCCTGGACCTCGCGGACGAGGTACAGCTCGGTCTCTGTCCGGTTCCGGATCGCCAGCAGTTCGTGCGGGTACAGGGACCCTTCGTTGAGCTGCGTGCCCGGCTCGATCTTCTGACCGTTGTCGACGAACAGCCGGGTCCGGCGCGGGAACGTGTGGCGATGCTCCTCGCCACCGTCGTCGGTGATCACGACCGTTATCGCCTTGTCGGACTCCTCGATCGAGACCTTGCCGCCGACCTCGGCGATCTTGGCCAGACCCTTCGGCTTGCGGGCCTCGAACAACTCCACGACACGCGGTAGACCGTGCGTGATGTCCGCGCCGGCGACGCCGCCGGTGTGGAACGTACGCATCGTCAGCTGCGTGCCGGGCTCGCCGATCGACTGCGCGGCGATGATGCCGACCGCGTCGCCGATCTGAGCCAGCTTCCCGGTCGCGAGCGAGCGGCCGTAACACGCCTGGCACACGCCGGTCGGAGCCACGCACTTGAGCACCGAGCGGACCGGCACCTGGATGACGGTGCCCTTCTCCGTGTCGTCGCGCCAGGCCTCGACCAGATCAGCCAGCTCGGCTCGATCGATCTCGTTGCCCTTCTCGACGATCACTCGACCGCGCTTGGTCACGATGTCCTGGGCCGCAATCCGGCCGATCAGGTTGTCGTTGGGCTCGTTGGTGGGCCGAAGCCGCCTGCTCTCCGGGTCGACCTCGAGCTTCGAGACTGGCATCTCGATGAACTCCTCGGCGCCGCAGTCCTCCTGGCGGATGATGACGTCCTGCGCCACATCGACGAGCCGGCGGGTTAGATAGCCGGAGTCGGCGGTGCGCAGCGCCGTGTCCGCGAGGCCCTTGCGGGCGCCGTGAGTCGAGATGAAGTACTCGAGCACGGTCAGGCCCTCCTGGAAGGAGGCCTTGATCGGCCGCTCGATGATCTCGCCCTTCGGGTTTGCCATCAGGCCGCGCATACCGGCGAGCTGGCGGATCTGGGAGAAGGACCCCCGGGCCCCGGAGTTGGCCATCATGAAGATGGGGTTGAGCTCATCCAGATGGTTGTTGAGCGCCTCGCCGACCTCGTTGGTCGCGCGGTCCCACAGCTTCGTGACGGCCTCGTGGCGCTCCTCGCCGGTGATCTCGCCCGAGTCGTACTGCGACTCGATCAGGGCGAGTTCGTCGTCGTAGCGCGCCAGGATCTCTGGCTTCGTCGGCGGCGTCTGTACGTCGTTCTTGGAGATCGTGACTCCTGCCTGAGTGGCGTAGTGGAAGCCGATGTCCTTGAATGCGTCGAGCACCTGCGAGATCGTCGCCGCCCCGTATGCCTGCACGAGGTTGTCGACGAGCTTCGTCGTGTCCTTCTTCTTCATCGAGCGGTTGATGAACTCGTAGGTATCCGGGTCGAACCGGTCGCCCAACGCCTCCACGAGCGCGCGCTCGATCTTGTCGTTGTAGATGATCCGTCCGACCGTCGTCAGCACGTGCCCGCCCTCACGCCCGAGCGGCCGGTACTCGGCCAGGGCATGCAGCTTGACGACGCCGTGCTCGTAAGACCACTCCGCCTCCTGGGCGGTGCGGAACACGTGCGGGCGCGGATCGTGGGTCGCGGGATCGATCTTCGCCAGCTCGGTCACGTCCGGACCATAGGTCAGGTAGTAGGCACCCAGCACCATGTCCTGGGTCGGCGTCGCCAGTGGCGCGCCGTGAGCCGGCGAGAGGATGTTGTTGGCGGACAGCATCAGGATCCGCGCCTCTGCCTGGGCCTCGGCCGACAGCGGCAGATGGACCGCCATCTGGTCGCCGTCGAAGTCGGCGTTGAAGGCGTGGCAAACGAGCGGATGGACCTGGATCGCCTTGCCCTCGACCAGCACTGGCTCGAACGCCTGGATGCCCAGGCGGTGGAGAGTCGGCGCGCGGTTCAGGAGGACCGGATGCTCGTGGATGACCTCTTCGAGCACGTCCCACACCTCGGGGATCATCGAGTCGACCATCTTCTTGGCCGCCTTGATGTTCTGAGCCGACTTGCGCTCGACGAGGCGGGCCATGATGAACGGCTTGAACAGCTCGAGCGCCATCAGCTTCGGCAGACCGCACTGGTGCAGCCGCAGCGACGGCCCGGCGACGATCACCGAGCGGCCCGAGTAGTCCACGCGCTTGCCGAGCAGGTTCTGACGGAACCGGCCCTGCTTGCCCTTGAGCATGTCGGACAGCGACTTCAGCGGGCGGTTGCCCGGTCCGGTGACCGGCCGGCCGCGACGGCCGTTGTCGAACAGCGCGTCGACCGCCTCCTGAAGCATCCGCTTCTCGTTGTTGACGATGATCTCGGGGGCGCCGAGGTCGAGCAGCCGCTTCAGCCGGTTGTTCCGGTTGATCACGCGGCGGTAGAGATCGTTGAGGTCGGAGGTGGCGAACCGGCCTCCATCGAGCTGGACCATCGGCCGCAGCTCCGGCGGGATCACCGGCACCGCCTCCAGGATCATCATCTCGGGCTTGTTGCCGGAGCTGATGAACGCCGAGACGACCTTCAACCGCTTGACCGCGCGGGCCTGCTTTTGGCCCTTGGCCGTCTTGACCTGGTCCTGGAGGTCAGTTGACTCATCGTCGAGGTCCACCTGCTGGAGCAGGTCGCGCACCGCCTCGGCACCCATGCCGCCACGGAAGTACTCGCCGAAGCCGTACGGGGAGCCGAACCGATCCTTGAGCTCGCGGAACGTGGTCTCGTCGTTGACCACGTCCTTCGGCTTCATCGTCTTGAACAGCTCCCACACCTGGCGCATCCGCTCGGCGGCGTCCTCGATGTAGGCCTCGGTGTCGTCGATGTCGGCCTGGAAGCTCTTGCGGAGCTCCTTGAGCATCTTGTCGCGCTCTTCATCGGAGATCTTCGCGATGTTGACCTCGAGCGTGTCCGCCCACAGGTGGTCCTCGTCGGAGAAATCCCGGCCGGCCTTGCCGCTCTCGAGGTACTGCTCGCGACGCGCCAGCGACTCCTTGAGCTCGAGGATCCGCTCCTCCTTCTCTGCTGCGTATGAGTCGAGGACCTTGTTGACCTCGCCCTCGAGCGAGTCGAGGTCGCGGCCACGGGCCTCGTCATCGACCCACGTGACGATCGAAGCGGCGAAGTACAGAACCTTCTCGAGCTCCTTGGGCGCCATATCGAGCAGGTAGCCGATCCGGCTCGGCACGCCCTTGAAGAACCAGATGTGCGACACCGGCGCGGCCAGGTCGATGTGGCCCATCCGCTCACGGCGAACCTTCGAGCGCGTGACCTCGACACCGCACCGCTCGCACACGATGCCCTTGTACCGGACCCGCTTGTACTTGCCGCAGTAGCACTCCCAGTCCTTCGTCGGACCGAAGATGCGCTCGCAGAACAGCCCGTCCTTCTCCGGCTTCAGCGTCCTGTAGTTGATGGTCTCAGGCTTGGTGACCTCCCCCGAGCTCCACGAGCGGATCTGCTTGGAGGACGCGAGACCGATCTCAATTGCGTCGAAATTATTGATGTCAATCAAGTGAGTTCCTTAATGCTTGCTGCTTTTAAAAGTGTTCGTGTGTCGGGTGGCCGGGCGGCCAACCAACTCAACGCTCGGCCTCCTCGGTGACTCCTTCGGCCTCGCCGCCGTCGAGATCCGCCTCGAGTATCGGATCCTCATCCGAGGAGAATTCCTCTTCCTCCTCGAGAGCCTCGACGGGCTCCAGGTCCGGATCCTCGGTCTCGGGCTCCGTCTCGGCCTCCGCCTCGGACGCCTCGACGGTCTCGCCTGCGTCCTCTGCGTTCGCCGCGTCCTCGACCTCCTCGACGGCCTCGTCGGCCGCGCCGTCCGTCGCCCGGACGCCGCTCAGGTCGATTCCGAGCTCCTCGGCTGCGCGCAGCAGGTCGTCGTCCTCCTCGCGCATCTCCGCACGCTCGCCCTCCTCGGAGACGACGTTGACGTCGAGCGCCAGCGACTGCATCTCCTTGAGCAGGACCTTGAACGACTCCGGGATCGAGGGCTCGGCGATGTTCTCGCCCTTGACGATCGCCTCGTAGGCCTTCACGCGCCCGACCGTGTCGTCGGACTTGATCGTGAGCATCTCCTGGAGCGTGTACGCGGCACCGTATGCCTCCAGCGCCCACACCTCCATCTCGCCGAAGCGCTGACCGCCGAACTGCGCCTTGCCGCCCAGCGGCTGCTGGGTGACGAGCGAGTACGGGCCGGTCGACCGGGCGTGGATCTTGTCGTCGACGAGGTGCAGCAGCTTCAGGATGTACATGTAGCCGACCGTCACCTGCTCCTCGAACGGCTCGCCGGTGCGGCCGTTGAACAGCCGCACCTTGCCGGAGGCCTGGTCGCCCTCGCGGCGGCCCTTGTCGACGTCCATCTTGATCGAGCCCGTGTGCTCGTCGCTCCACCGCACGAGCGCGGTATCCACGTCCGCGAGGGTGGCGCCGTCGAACACCGGGGTGGCGACGTACACCTTCTGGTTGGCACCGTTGCGGCTGTCCGAGCCGCCGTTGGCCGCCAGCTGCTTCCTGGCCTCCGATCCGTCGTCGTACCAGCCGTTCGCCGCGACCCACCCGAGATGGGTCTCGAGGATCTGGCCGAGGTTCATACGGCTCGGCACGCCGAGCGGGTTGAGGATCACGTCGACCGGGGTGCCGTCCTCCAGGAACGGCATGTCCTGGACGTCGACGATCTTCGAGATCACGCCCTTGTTGCCGTGGCGGCCGGCGAGCTTGTCGCCCTCCGCGATCTTGCGCTTCTTGGCCACGAACACGCGGACCAGGTCGTTGACGCCAGGCGGCAGGTCGTCCCCCTCGTCACGGCTGAAGGTCTTGACGTCGATCACGACGCCGCCTTCACCGTGTGGCACCTTCAGCGAGGTGTCGCGGACCTCGCGCGCCTTCTCCTTGAAGATCGCGCGGATCAGCTTCTCCTCGGCCGTCAGCTCCGTCTCGCCCTTCGGCGTGACCTTGCCGACGAGCAGGTCGCCCGACGCGACCTCCGCCCCGATCCGGACGATGCCGCGGTCGTCGAGGTTGCGCAGCGACTCCTCCGAACGGTTCGGGATGTCGCGGGTGATCTCCTCGTCGCCGAGCTTCGTCGTGCGGGCGTCGATCTCGTACTCCTCGATATGGATCGAGGTGAGCTCGTCGTCCTGGACGAGACGCTTGGACAGGATGATTGCGTCCTCGAAGTTGTATCCCTCCCAGGACATGAACGCCACGAGCAGGTTCTTGCCGAGCGCCATCTCGCCGGAGTCGGTCGCGGAGCCGTCAGCGAGCACATCGCCCGACTTGACATCCCCGCCGACGTCGACGATCGGCTTCTGGTGGATCAGCGTCCCCTGGTTGGAGCGCATGAACTTCTGGAGCTCGTACTCGTCCTGGCCGCCGTCCTTGCGATCGATCACGATCTGCTCGGCGTCGACGTAGGAGATCGTGCCGGCATCGCGCGTCAGCACGACGTCGCCGGTATCGATCGCCGCCCGGCGCTCCATGCCGGTGCCGATCAGGGGCGCGTCGGTCACGAGCAGCGGCACCGCCTGGCGCTGCATGTTCGAGCCCATCAGCGCGCGGTTGGCGTCGTCGTGCTCCAGGAACGGGATCATCGCCGTGGCCACGGACCAGATCTGCTCGGGCGAGACGTCGATCAGGTCGACCTCCTTCGGCGTGACGGTGACGTACTGACCCGCCTGGGTCCGGCACAGGATCTCGTCGCCGAGGAGGTTGCCGTTGTCGTCGACCGGGGTGTTGGCCTGGGCGATCCGGCGCTCCTCCTCCTGGGTCGCGTCGATCCGCACGATCTCGTCGGTGACCCTGCCGTCCTTGACGATTCGGTACGGCGTGGTGACGAAGCCGTGCTCGGAGATCTCGGCGTAGGAGGACAGCGAGCCGATCAGGCCGATGTTCGGACCCTCGGGGGTCTCGATCGGGCACATCCGCCCGTAGTGGGTGGGGTGCACGTCGCGGACCTCGATCGGCGCGCGCTCGCGGGTCAGGCCGCCCGCTCCGAGCGCCGACAGGCGGCGCCGGTGCGTCAGGCCGGCCAGCGAGTTCGTCTGGTCCATGAACTGCGACAGCTGGCTCGAGCCGAAGAACTCCTTCAGCGCGGCCACGACCGGCCGGATGTTGACGATCGTCTGCGGGGTGATCGTGTCCGCGTCCTCGGTGGTTAGCCGCTCGCGAACGACTCGCTCCATCCGGTAGAGACCAATGCGGAACGCCTCCTGGATCAGCTCGCCGACGGTGCGCAGACGGCGATTGCCGAAGTGCTCGTACTCGTCGAGGTGATCCTGGATCGGCTCGCGCGAGAAGGACAGCGCCTCGGCCGCGAAGTCCTTGATCTCCTCGCCCGGATCCTCGGGCATCCCGAGGAGCCTGGGCAGCGACACGAGCTCCCTGACCAGGGCGATGATGTCGTCGTGGGTCAGGGTCCGGGTGTCAAGATCGACATCGAGCCCGAGCCGCGAGTTCAGCTTGTAACGGCCAACCCGGGTCAGGTCGTAGCGCTTGGGATCGAAGAACAGCTGGTGCAGAAGCGCCTTGGCGGCGTCGATCGAGGGCGGCTCGCCCGGCCGCTGCTTCTTGAACAGCTCGATCAGCGCGCCCTCTTCGGTGCGCGTCATCTCGGCATCCGCGTCTAGCGTCAGCCGGATGTAGAGCGAGTTGTCGAAGAGGCTGAGGATCTCCTCGTCCGAGGCGTAACCCATCGCGCGCAGGAGCACGGTCACCGGCAGCTTGCGCTTCCGGTCGATGCGAACGTAGACGCGACCCTTCTTGTCGATCTCGAGCTCGAGCCAGGAGCCGCGAGCCGGCATCAGATTCGCGATGAAGACCTGCTTCTCCCGATCCTTGGGCTCCATCACGTACGCGCCGGGGGAACGGACCAGCTGCGTAACGACGACGCGCTCGGTGCCGTTGATGATGAAGGTGCCGCGCTCGGTCATCCACGGGAAGTCGCCCATGAACACCGACTGCTCGCGGATCTCGCCGGTCTCCCGGTTGATGAACGCGACGGTGACGGTGAGCGGGCGCGCGTAGGTGAGATCCTTCTCGCGGCACTGCTCCAGGCTGGCGATCGGCTCGTCGAACGTGAATTCGCCGAACTGGACAGCTAGGTTTCCGGTGTAGTCCTCGATCGGCGAGATGTCGTCGATCGTCTCGCGCAGGCCGCCGCCATCAGGGTCGGTCAGCCACGTGAAGGACTTACGCTGAATATCGATTAGGTTGGGGACTTCAAGGACCTTGTTCAGACGCGCGAAGCTCCGGCGCGTCCGGGGGGCGTGAGCGGTTGCCAAGACGGCGACTCCTCGGGCGGTCGAGAGGGAGGAAGAGACTCGCTCGCGGGGGCCTCTCGACTCTCACACACGTTCAAGCCAGATCCCAATGCGACGCAGGCCCAGCAACAGATGAGGTCGAGTCAGCTCCCAAGAGCGCGACCATCAAAGATAGCACACGGCAGCGCCGCCCTGTGCAGGGGCCTTCAGCTCTCACGGACCCCGCCCTCGATCGCCGCATATGTGAGGTGCGGCGCCGGATGATCCGGGCGGCTTCGACTATTGGCTGACGGGGGGAGTGTAGGGGAAAAAGGGGTGTTCGGGCAAATACCGCACACGACCGCCCGGACGCACGACGTCTCAGCTCAGAGCGTGTTGAAGCAGCCGTAGATCGTGAACAAGGGGTTGACGACGCTGTGGCCGTGGGGGACGCGCATCATCTGCTGGCCCACGAATGACGGCGGTGCGTCGGCCTTGTAGCAGCCGTTGGACTTGACGCTCACGTCGTAGCTGACGGGCGTCACCTGGAACGGCAACGCGCCTCCCTGCTGCGGAACGAGCACGTTCATCGTGCACACCCAGTCGTCGCCGGGACCGGTATTTCCGCCGGAGCGCCGATTGCAGCCAGACAGGATCTGGAGCTTGTAGCCGGCCGGGACCGTCCGGCCGAGCTCGCGTTGCTGGAGGAGAGTCAGGTTGTTGAAGACCGGCGTGATGCTCGCCTTCAGCCGCGCCGGCGTGACGGCTGCGGGGCCCCAGCTGGCGGCCAAGGCGAGGAGCGCGATCACGACGACTGAGACGATCACGACTCGCACGGGCATGACCCAGCCGACCCGGCGAGCGACCGGCGTGCCGGCGAAATCTCGTCGGCGAAGGATCAGCCACGACGCGGTCAGCGCGCCCACGGTCCACAGCAGGCTGACGACCATCGAGACGACGAGCGGCCCGTAGAACGGATGGGCGGTGAACAGGCCGTTCCAGCTGTTGAATGCCGCCCCGACGAGCAGGAGGTGAACCCACGCGCCGGTCCCGATAAGCGCCAGCAGCTGCATCACGAGCGCGACCAGGCTCGGGCCGAGCACGCCGATGATGCCGTTACGGGTGACGACCGAGAACAGCACGGCAAGGCTGGTGAAGGCGAGCATCGGAAGCACGCAGATCAGCCAGCTCAACAACACGAGCCACAGAGACTTTCCCGTCGAGAGCAGCGTCCCGCCGAGGCCGACCAGCGGCTGGTCGCCCACCAGCAGCACACCGGCGAGCACGCTGGAGATCGCCGTCAGCGCGACCATCACAACCGAGAAGGTCGCTGCCGCGAGCACCTTCCCCGCGAACACGTCGACCCGGCTGCAGGACCGGGTCAGGACCATCTTCCAGGTTCCGTAGCGGTCCTCCGAGGAGAAGATGTCGCCCGCCAGGACCCCGGCGATCACCGGGAACCCCCATTGGGCTGCGAAGCCGAGGACGACGAGCGAGACGGCGAACCCGGACGAGTGGGCCCAGACACCGAATAACGTGTCCGCGGGCGAGGCGCTCTGCGCCTGGAGGATCGCCACGAACGCGAACGGGCCAAGCACGCAGAGCAGCGCCAGTACGCGAGTGGCCAGTTGGCTCGCGAGCTTCCGTCGCTCGGTCCGGTAGACCCGCCAGAGGCCCCGGGTATCGCCTCCGACGGCGAGCTCGCCTGCAGCGGCGATCGCGCTCATCGCGCCGCCACAACGCTGTCGGCCGTGTCGGCATCGGCCTGGCGCTCGCCGGCCCGTTCGCCGGTCAGCGCGAAGAACATCGACTCCAGCGGGCTGACCACGAGCTCCAGCCGACGGACTGCGACGTCGGCATGACCGAGCGCAAGCATGTACGCATCCAGGCCCTCGTCGTCGATCGTGAGCGATAGGCCACCGTTCGGCGCGGGCATCGCCACGGCGCCGGCGTGGGTCGCCGCGATGCGCAGAGCGCGCAGATCGTCGCTGGTGATCAGCAGATAGGCCGAACCAGGCGCCTGTTCGCGCAGCTGCGCGGCCGTGCCGTGCCACACCATCTTTCCTCGCCGGAGCACCGTGAAGCCGTCGCAGACGTCCTCGATCTCGCCGATCTGGTGGCTGCTGAGCAGCACTCCGACCCCCTCGGCGCAGAGCTCGCGGACGAGTGCGCGCATCTCGCGAGCACCGGCCGGATCCAGGCCGCTGGTCGGTTCGTCGAGCAGCAACAGCTTTGGCGCGCGCAGCAAGGCGGACGCGATCCCCAGGCGCTGGCGCATGCCGGTGGAGTAGCCACTCACCCGGTCGCCGCTGCGCTCGGCCAGCCCCACCTTGTCGAGCACCGCGTCGACGCGCTTCGCCGCCTCTCCCCCGTCGAGCTCGGCGAGCAGCTCCAGGTTCGCCCGACCCGACAGGTAGGGGTAGAAGGTCGGATCCTCGACGAACCCGGCAACGTCGTCGAGCGGCAACGGCCCGGGCCCCTCGACGCGCTTGCCGAACAGCTCGATCGTTCCAGCGTCGGGCGTGATCAGCCCGAACAGCAGTCGCAGCAGGGTCGTCTTCCCAGCGCCGTTCGGGCCGAGCAGGCCATGGACCTCGCCCTCCTCAACCAGCAGATCCGCCCCATCCAGAGCGACCGTGGCCTCGAAGCGCTTGACCAGGCCGCGTGCGTCTACCGCCGCCACAGAATCTGACTATACGAGAGAAGGTCCGGCCGGCGAGGCGGCTTGCGCCACCCCACCGGTGAGCCCGAATTACTTGAGTTCGACGGAGGCGCCGGCCTCTTCGAGGTCCGCCTTGAGCTTCTCGGCCTCGGACTTGTCGATGCCCTCCTTGACCGCCTTCGGGGCCTCGTCGACCAGTGCCTTGGCCTCCTTCAGCCCGAGCCCAGTCGCGGCGCGCACGACCTTGATCACCTGGATCTTCTTCTCGCCGGCACCAGTCAGCAGCACGTCGAATGCGGTCTGCTCCTCCTCGGCCTCCGCGCCACCGTCGGCAGCCGCGGCAGGTGCGGCAGCAGCCACCGCGGTCGCGGAAACCCCGAAGGTCTCCTCGAGCGCCTTGATCCGCTCGGATAGCTCGAGCACCGAGATGCCCTTCAGCTCGTCGATCCACTCTTGAGTAGTGGCCATGGTTCCTCCTTACTCGTCGGACGGTTCCGCGTCCGACGCGGCTTCCGCTTCAGGTTGATCAGATTGTTCGGCTGCAACTTCAGGTTCGGGGGCCTCGGGCTCAGCCACCGGCTCGGGCTCAGCCGCCGCCTCGGGCTCAGCCGCCGCCTCGGGCTCCGCCGCCGCCTCGCGGCTCGGCCACCGGCTCGGGCTCCGCCTGCGGCGGCGCCTCGCCACTGACGAGACCCTGGTCGGCGATCGACTTCAGCTGGATCGCCAGCCCGGCGATCAGCGCGTTCAGGCCACGAACCAGACCGGTCAGCGGCGCCGCGATCGTGCCGACGAGTTGGGCGTTCAGGACCTCGCGCGAGGGCAGGCGTGCGATCGAGCGGACTTCGTCCGCGCTCAGCGTGGCCCCATCCATCAACCCACCCTTGAACTCGAGGATGTTCAGCGACCGGGCCATGTCGTTGAGCGCCTTCGCGGCGAGCGCGACGTCACCGCGCACCAGCGCGAGGGCGGTCGGGCCCACGAGCATCGACTTCAGCGCCTCGGCGCCGGCCTTGTCAGCCGCGCGCTCCGAGAGTGAGTTCTTGACGATCCGGAATTTTGTGTCGGCTTCGCGGAGGTTGGCGCGGAGCTCGGCCGCCCGAGCGACCGACAGGCCGCGGTAGTCCACGGCAAAGATCGCGCTGGCGTCTTGAATCTCGCCGGCGATCTCCTCTACGACTGCTGCTTTCTGTGATCTATCCATAGTCCTCTCACGAACAACGCCCGCTCATGGCGGGCGTCGAAGCACGAGCCGTATGCCGGCTCCCTCGAGGCTCCGCCTGCCCCGGACTTGCGCTGGACGCTGCCGGGGGTCTTGGGCTTGGCGCTCTTGAAGTTTCTTACGCCGAGTCTACGCGGCTACCGGCTCCTCGACGATGTCACGGGTGCGGGCGGGGTCGACTTTGACGCCCGGCCCCATCGTAGTTGCGAAGGTGACCGAGCGGATGTAGCGGCCCTTTGCCGCCGACGGCTTGGCCCGGATCAGCTCGTCCATCACGGCCGCATAGTTCTGGAGCAGCTTGAGCTCGTCGAAGTCGCGCTTGCCGATCACCAGGTGGACGATCGCGTTGCGGTCCGTCCTGTACTCGACCTTGCCGGCTTTGGACTCCTCGACCGCCTTGGCGACATCCATCGTCACGGTGCCGACCTTCGGGTTGGGCATCTTCCCGGCCGGGCCGAGGATTCGGCCAAGCCGACCGACGACCGGCATCAAATCGGGGGTCGCGATGGCCACGTCGAAGTCGTCGAATCCCTCCTGGATCCGCTCCGCGAGATCCTCGGCGCCGACGATGTCCGCGCCGGCCTCCTCGGCCTCGCGCGCCTTGTCACCCTGGGCGAAGACGGCGATCTTGACGTCCTTGCCGAGTCCGTTTGGCAGCGCGATCGTGCCGCGCAGCTGCTCGTCCGCGTGACGGACGTTGAGCCCGGTCCGGATGTGGACCTCGACGGACTCGTTGAACTTCACGCGCGCGAGCTGCTTGATCAACGCCATCGCCTCGGCCGGCGAGTACTCGCGCTCACGGTCGAACCGCTGCTTAGCGTCCTCGTATGTCTTTCCATGCCTGGACATCACACCACCTCCACGCCCATCGACCGGGCGGTGCCGGCGATGATCTTCGCGGCGGCATCGACGTCGTTTGCGTTCAGGTCATTCATCTTCTTCTCGGCGATCTGGCGGAGCTGATCCTGGGTGATCCTGCCCACCTTGTCGCGGTGCGGCTCGGCTGAGCCCTTCTCGAGCGAGATCGCCTGCTTGATCAGGACCGCCGCCGGCGGGCTCTTGGTGATGAACGTGAACGAGCGATCCTCGTAGACGGTGATCACCACCGGGATCACGGTGCCGGCATCGCTCTGGGTCTGCGCGTTGAACGCCTTGACGAACTCCATGATGTTCACGCCGTGCTGGCCGAGCGCGGGGCCGACCGGCGGAGCCGGACTGGCCTGGCCGCCCACGGCTTGAAGCTTGATCTGAGTGAGGACCTTCTTCGCCATTTAAACCTTCTTCACCTGATCGAATCCGACCTCGACGGGCGTCTCGCGGCCAAAGATCGACACGAGCACCTTGAGCCGTTGGGCGTCCTCGTTGACTTCTGAGATCTCGCCCGAGAAGTCGGAGAGAGGTCCGGAGATCACCTTGATCTGCTCGCCGATCGAGAACTGAGCGCGGCTGCGCGGACGCTCGGCGGTCTCCTGATGGAGGAGACGGTCGACCTCAGCCTGGGTCAGCGGCACGGGCTCGTTCGACGCGCCGACAAACCCTGTGACGCCAGGAGTCCCTTTCACCAGCGTCCAGGAATCCTCGTTCAGGTCCATGTTCACGAGCACGTACCCGGGCATCGTCCGCTTCTCGACGGTGATCTTCTGGTTGTCCTTGAGCTCCGAGACGGACTCGGTCGGCACGACGATCTGCCGGACGGCGCGCTGCTGACCGAGCGACACGACGCGGTGCTCGAGGTTGTGCTTGACCTTGTTCTCGTGGCCGGAATATGTATTTACGACGTACCAGCGAAACATAATTTGATCCTTCAGGGTCCGTCCAGACCCGCGTGTTGACGATATCGCGCGGCATCCAGCCTCGCTTGACCGGGCGCTTGGCGCACCCACCCTTTCTACTTGAGGACGAACGTGACGAGCTTCGTGGCGACCTCGTCTGCGAGCCCCAGGTAGACCCCGGCGACGATCACGAACCCGATCACGACACCCGTGGCCTGGACCACCTGCCGACGATCCGGCCACTGTACCCGCTGCAGCTCTCGCCAGCTTCCCTGCAGGAAGTGGACCAGCCGGGCGATGATGCCGGCCTTGTGCGCAGGGTGGGCCGCAGCGCCGTCGCCACCGCCGTCCGGGGCGCGCTCGATCGCGTCCGGCCCTCGGCCGTCGCCCCCACCGTCGAAGTCCTCGTGCTCGAGATCATCCTCCTCGGCCTCGAACGCCTCCTCGGAGAGATCGGGCGCCGGCGCGCCGTCGTCCTCCCCGATCAGCTCAGGGCGGCCGACCGCCAGCTGGGCCTCGGCGAGTTCGACGTCGGGGGCCGCATGGCGAGTCGGTTCCGGCGGCTCGTCGAGCTCACTCGGGGCGGTGCCCACGGGCTCGCGCCGGCGCGCCTGCCGCTCTTTGGCACGTTTACGGTTGCGAGCCACGGTTCGACCCCCGTCAGCTCAGCGCGTCTCGCGATGCGCTGTGTGACACCTGCACCAGCGGCAGTACTTGCGCAGCTGGAGTCGCTCGGGGTTGTTCCGCTTGCTCTTGTTCGTTTGGTAGTTCCGGCGCTTGCACTCTTCGCATGCGAGAGTGGCGGCGATCCGGACGTCTCCGCGGGCCATCTACGCGCTTCCCGTCTCGGAATGATCGATCTTGGGTGCCGGTCGCAGGCGCGATAAAAAACGCCGCCCGGCGCCACCGACGAGTGTAGCGTCATTCGGCCAGCTCGACCGGCGCGAGCTCTAGGTCCAGGAGCCGGTCGCCACGGAGCACGCGTGCAGGCAGCGGACGGCCGATGGCTTCGTGGTTCATCAGCCGCTGGACGTCGTCAACCCGTTCGATGGGCTGACCCCCGAGCTCTACGATCAGGTCTTCGGCCCGTAGCCCGGCGCGCTCGGCCGGACTTCCAGAAGCCACTTCGACGACCTCAACGCCGCTGCGCCGTCCCACTCGCACGCGCGCATGGGGAGGCAGCGGCCGGGGGCCGCCGGCAATTCCGATGTACGCGCGACGCACCCGACCGTCCCTCATCAGCGCGCCGATGATCTGACGCGTGGCCGCGTTGATAGGTACCGCCAGCCCGAGGCCGACCCCGGCGACGGCCGTGTTGATCCCGACCACCTGCGCCGCGCTGTCGACCAGCGCTCCGCCCGAGTTGCCCGGATTCAGGGCCGCATCCGTCTGGATCACGTTGTCGATATAGCGGACCGTCCTTCCCGCCCGAGCGGGCAGCGACCGGCCGAGCGCCGAGACGACGCCCGCGGTCACGGAGCCCGCGAACCCGTTCGGGTTGCCGATCGCGACGACCAGTTGGCCGACGCGCAGACGCTCGGCCTCGCCGAGCGTGGCCGGCACGAGCTGATCGCCATCGACGCGGAGCACCGCGAGGTCGGATAGCCGGTCGATCCCGACCACGCTGAAGCTCAGCTCGCGCCCGTCGACGAACGCCGCGCGACCGGTGCGCCCGGGGCCGGCGACCACGTGGGCCGAGGTCAGCAGGAACCCGTCGGGCGTCAGCGCCACTGCGCTGCCCGCGCCCGCGGGCACCTGACCGACCCTGCTGCGACGCATCACGCGCAGGTTCGCGACCGACGGCGCCAACCGGTCGGCGACCCCGACGACGACCCGTGAGTAGGCGTCGAGCGCCTCTGACTCGCGCTCGTCGTGTTCGGGCCTCTCGAGCTCAGAGTTATCGATCGTGGTGCTCATGCGATGTCCTCTCAGAACGTGACCGTGACCGCGCGCTCGTCGCTGCCGCGGAGAACGATCAGCTCCAGCTTCCCGTCCGCCCGTGCGCCGTCTAGCGCCTCGTACAGGACGTCGACCCGCTCGAGCTCGTGACCGCCGGCCGCGACGATCAGATCGCCGCGCTCGATCCCCGCACGCTCAGCCGGGCTGCCCTCTTCGACCGCGCGGACCAGGAGTCCGTCGCGCTCCGGGAGCCCCACGGCACGGCGCAGTCGGCGGGCGACTCGTGGCGGCGCGATCGCCACCCCCAGCCTGACTCGCTCCGGCGCCTCGCCGCGGCCGAGCGCCTCGACCCGGTCGCGCAGTGCGGCGTCGGCCGGGATCGCGAGGATCAGACCGCCTTCGACGCGAACCGCGTTGACCCCGAGCAGCCGTCCGGCCGTGTCGATCAGGGGACCACCCGACGATCCGCGCGGCAGCGGGGCCGTGTGCTCGATCGCTCCGGAGATCCGCCGGCCGCGCGGCCCGCGGAAGCTGCGGGCGCCCGAGGAGACAAAACCCGGGGTGACGCGCAGGCCCCGGCCGCCTGGATTCGCGAGCGCGAGCACCGCGCGGCCGATCGGAGGCTGCGCCTCGTTGTCGTCCGCCCACGCGATCGGCTCGATGTCCGCCGTGTCGACCTCGATCACGGCGATGTCCAGGTCTGAGTCCGAGCCGGTGACCCGACCCGGGGCACGGCGGCCGTCGTGGAACGCGACCGTCGTCTCGTCATGGCGGAGGTTATGGGCGTTCGTGAGCACCCGTCCGGGCCCGATCACGACGCCTGATCCAACGCCCCATCCGCGACCGAGCCCGACAACCGCCGGTCCGGTCCGCTCCGAGGCCGTCTGAACGGAGGCCTCAAGTTCTTCTAGCAACGTCACTGCAATCACCCTTCATCCGTCTTCACCGTGCGCCCCGCGCAATCTGCAAACGAGGCACTGATATGGTCACTTGCGAAATGCAAGTCGATAGCGTACCACCTCTCCAAACCACGCTGGTGCTCGACCATGACTCAGCCGTACGATCTTGTGACCATCGCTGAACGAGACGAACAGACCGACGCATCGGAACAGGAATCACGGTCCGCGCTCGCGGACGCGCTCGCCGCCGTCGGTGACCGCTGGACCCTGCTCCTGATCGCGGCGCTGCTCGACGGCCCGCGCCGGTTCGGCGAGCTGCAGGAGGAGGTGCAAGGGATCGCGCCCAACGTCCTCACACAGCGTCTGCGCCAGCTCGAGCGCAACCGGCTCGTCGTCGCCCAGCTCTACTCAGAGCGCCCGCCGCGGTTCGTCTACGAATTGAGTGCCGCCGGCCGCGAGCTCGCGGGTGCGCTGAGGCTGCTCGCCGGCTGGGGCGCCCGGAACGCCGAGGATGCGGCAGCGCCGCGCCACGCGGTATGCGGGACGCCGATGGAGGCCCGGTGGTGGTGTCCCACGTGCGAGCGGCCGGTCTCAGACGAAGAAGGCGAGGAGCTCCACTTCGCGTGAGGGTTGGGTGGCGCCGGGCCGATAGGGGTCGCCGAGCCCGCGGTTGACCTCCTGAGACCCCCAAAACGGGCTCATGCAGGTCTTCTTTGCGACTTTGTGAGGGAGCGTGTCGACAGTGTCATGGGGGATGGTGCATGGCGCGCCAACACCTGCGCCAGATCCGAGCCCTGGCGCACCAAGCACACTCCTCGTGCACAGCACGCCGCGCCTCGGCATTCGCCGGGGAATTGGCGCGCCATGCATCATCGAGACGGGTGCGATCGCGCCCCATCGATGCCAACACGGAGCCCATCGCGCGCTCGTGCCCGTGGCGCGAGTGCTTATGCTGGGAAGGGGGAAGGTGGGTCTGGATCGCGGGATCCCGGCGGTCAAATCCTGGACAACACGACAACATCGGCGCCAGGCGCAAGCGGTGTCGGACTACCCATGCTCTTCATGGGCAGCATGACAAGGCTCGGGTTTTGGCGCGGGATTGTCGTGCTGCCCAGGTTCTGAGCCAGCCCGATCGCGCCACCGCGCCACTCAGCGCCGCCGCCGGAGAAACTGAGTGATCGCCTCGGCGAACGCCTTCGCCGCGAGCCGCTGAAACGATGGCCGGACGAGCAGCGCCGCGTCGGTCGCATTGCGCATGTTTCCGGACTCGATCAGGACCTTCGGGACGCGCGTCAGGTTGAGGCCGGCGAGATCGTCCCGATAGGTGATCCCGTCGACCCCGTCGTAGGTGCTCTCCGGCATATGCGTGACGGCCAGGTAGCGCTGGCGCAACTCCCTCCCGAACAATTTCGAGGCGGCGATCACCCGGTCGTTGGGCCCGTCGGCGACGGGCTCGAGGATCGCGAACCCCCGGCCGCCCGGAGGACCACCGTCGGCGTGGATGTCGATCGCGACGTTGGCGTGGGCGCGGTTGATGATCTGAGAGCGCGTCGTAACGCAAGGGCCGACCCCGTCGTTGCTGCGGCGCGTGAGGACGACCTTGGCGCCCTCGGCGCGAAGGTCCGCCGTCAGATACCTGGCCACGTTCCAGTTGAACCGCGCTTCGGTGTACCCACCGTCGGTCTCGGTGCCGGTGGTGTCGCAGGTCTCCTCTTCCCGCCCGTTCCAGATCAGGTGGTTGAGGAACGAGGGATCGGTGTAGTTTCGGCCGTTGTGGCCCGGGTCGATCCCGACGACGGTGCCCGCCAGCACCCCCGGCTTCGGACCGGCCGGCGGCGCGGTCACGCTGGCGATGACGACGCGCGACGCGGAGATGGCGCCGGACGGCATCGAGCTAGAGCACCCCGCCGCCAACCCCGCCCCAATCGCAACGAGGCCGGCGAGGCAAGCCGCCGTGCGAGGGCAAGTAACGCGGAGCGACATCGCGACGCACCATAGCCATCAACAGCGGGACGCGGAGCAGACGGCCGCAGCAGGTAAACCGATTCGCCACTTTCCCGCAAACCGTGCAGAGCCGCGCGCACATCGCCACAATGTCCGCGGCCACGCACGAAGGGAGTCACGTATGCGAGATGAGCCGGACCCGCGCATCTCTGGGGGTGCCCTGGTCGCATGATCCGACTGATCGGCGTGGTCATCTCGATCGGGCTGGCGGACTCGCTCAACCCGACCACGATCGCCCCGGCGCTGTACCTCGCCACCGAGGACCAGCCGCTCATGCGCGTCACCGAGTTCACCGTCGGGGTGTTCGTCGTCTACCTGGCGGGCGGCGTCCTGATCGCCCTCGGCCCCGGCCAGCTCTTGTTATCGCTGGTGCCCAAGCCGGATGAGACGGCGCGATATGTGCTCGAGATCGTCGCCGGCGCCGCGATGCTTGTGGCGGCCGTGATGCTCTGGGTCAACCGCGACCGGCTCGCCCACCGTAATCCACCGGAGGTCAAGGCCCAAGGCAGATCGAGTGCGATCCTCGGGGCGACGATCACCGCCGTCGAGCTGCCCACCGCATTCCCCTACTTCGCGGCGATCGCCGCGATCGTCGGCTCCGGCGTCGGTCCAGCGCGGCAGGTGACGCTGCTCGTCCTGTTCAACCTCTGCTTCGTCTTGCCGCTGGTGGCGATCGCCGCGACGCTGCGGCTGGGCGGCGATCAGGCCGATGAGCTTCTCAACAGGGCGCGGCAGATGCTTCAGCGCCACTGGCCGGTGCTGCTGGCGGCACTTGCGCTGATCGCCGGGACGTTCGTGATCCTGCTCGGCATCACGGGTCTGGGTGGCGCCGTGCACAACCGGCTCGGCCGCATTCTGCGGCGGTTCCGCCACGTGCTTCATCCCTGACCCGACCGGGCCTATTCTGCGGGCCTGCCTCTCTAGTGCTCAGTCGCCGGAGTTCGCCGCTTCGCGCGCCTGACGCAGGAGCCGGCGCATTCCGCGAAGCCACCGGTCGGGCTGGGTCGCCTTCAGCACCATGTAGTCGGCCACCTTCGGGTGCGGGAGGATCAGGAACTGCTCAGCCCGGAGGCCGGCCACCACCGCCTCGGCGACATCCTCGGGGTCGATCAGCTGCTCGGCGAGCAGGGGTGCCGAGCCGATCGGATCCTCGAGCGCGAGGTCGAGCATCGGCGTCCGCACGCCCTGCGGGCACAGGCACGAGACCTTGATCCCAGCGTCGCCGTAGGTGATCGACAGCCATTCGGCGACCGACACGGCGGCCGCCTTGGTGACGGAGTAGGCGAGCGCCGAGACCTGCGTCAGCAGGCCGGCGGCCGAAGCCGTGCTGAGCAGATACCCCTCGCCCCGCTCCACCATCTCCGGCAGCACGGCGCGAGCGGCCCACACGTGGGCCATGACGTTGATCTCCCAGATCCGCTGCCACTGGTCATCCGGGGCCTCGGGACCGCCGATCGGTCCTCCGATGCCGGCGTTCGAACAGAACAGATCAATCGGGCCATACTCATCACGAGCGCGCGCCACCAGCGCCTCGATGTCGGCGTTCTTGCTCACGTCGGTGGGGACCGCAAGTCCGCCGATCTCCTCCGCCACGGCCGCCGCGGACCGTTCGGCCACGTCGGCCACGACCACGCCGCGGGCGCCCTCGGCGGCGAACCTCCGCGCCAGCGCCCGGCCGATGCCGCTGCCGGCGCCGGTCACCACGACGTGACGGTCGGTCACTTCCACGCGGCGGACAATACTTGAAGTTGAACCCGATTTCAACTAGGCTCAGGCTCGACCATGGCAGAGCGTCAATCCTTCCCCTCGCCAACGCGTGCCCTCCCTGCCCAGACGCGCCGTGCGCCGGCCAGCGCCCGCGGCGCGCGTACCCGGCAAACGCTCGTTGAGGCGGCGCGCCGGGTGTTCGAGCGCGACGGGTTTCTCGACGCCCGAATCACCGACATCACGGCGGAGGCCGGGGTCGCCGCCGGCACGTTCTACACCTACTTCACCAGCAAGGAGGACGCGCTCGCCGCCGTGATGGAGGACGTGAACGAGGAGATGCTCCACCCGCGGCTGAAGGAGCTGGCCGACCGTGATGACCCCGTGGCGGTGATCGACGCCGCGAATCGCGCCTACCTCGCCGCATACCGGCGCAACTCCAAGTTGATGGCATTGATGGAGCAGGTAGCGCAGATTGACTCCGACTTCAGAGAACTCCGGCTGCGCCGAGCGCGCGCATTCGGCGAGCGCAACGCGCAGGCGATCTCGAGGCTCCAGCAACGTGGCCTCGCGGATCGCGAGCTCGATCCGCAGCTCGCCGCGGACGCGCTCAGCGGCATGGTCAGCAGGATGGCCTATCTGCGGTACGTCCTCGGATTTGGAACCGCGTCCCCGGAGAAGCTCACGCGGACGCTCACACGCCTCTGGGTGAACGCACTCGGCATTACCAAGGAGATGGAATAGATGGACTTCGAGCTCAGTGACCGCTGCAAGGAACTACGCGAGCGTCTGCTCGCGTTCATGGACGACCACGTGTATCCGGCCGAGCCGATCTACCACGAGCAGCTCGTCTCATCCGGTGACCCCCACTCCCATCCGCCGGTGATGGAGGAACTGAAGGCGCGGGCCCGGGACCTCGGGCTCTGGAACCTGTTCCTACCCTACGAGCACACCGATCTGGCGGCGCCGGGTCTCTCGAATCTGGAATACGCGCCGCTGGCGGAGACCATGGGTCGCAGTCACATCGCCTCGGAAGCGTGCAACTGCTCGGCGCCCGACACGGGGAACATGGAGGTCCTCACGCTATTCGGGACCCCCGAACAGAAGGAGCGCTGGTTGGCGCCGCTGCTCGAGGGCGAGATCCGCTCCGCGTTCGCCATGACCGAACCGGCCGTCGCCAGCTCCGATGCGACCAACATCGAGTTGCGAATCGAGCGCGTCGGGGACGAGTACGTCCTAAACGGCCGTAAGTGGTGGATCTCGGGAATGATGCGCGAGCGCTGCCGGATCATGATCGTGATGGGCAAGACCGATCCCGGCGCCCCGTCGTACCGGCAGCAGTCAATGGTCCTGGTCCCTCGCGAAACGCCCGGTCTTACGATCGTGCGCAACCTCCCGGTATTCGGCTACGTCGACCAGGAGGGCCACGCCGAGCTGACCTTCGACGACGTCCGGGTCCCGGCCTCGAACCTGATCGGCAACGAGGGCGACGGCTTCCTGATCTCACAGGCGCGGCTCGGTCCCGGTCGGATCCACCACTGCATGCGGGCGATCGGCGCCGCCGAGCGCGCGCTCGAGCTGATGTGCCGGCGTGCCGCGTCCCGTTCCACATTCGGTCAGCCGGTCAGCGAGAGGGCCAACATCCAGGACTGGATCGCCGAGTCGCGCGTCGAGATCGAGATGGCACGGCTGCTCACGCTGAAGGCCGCGTGGCTGATGGACACGGTCGGCAACAAGCACGCACGGACGGAGATCGCGGCGATCAAGGTCGCGGCGCCCAACGTGGCGCTGCGGGTCGTCGACCGCGCGATCCAGGTCCACGGCGCCGGAGGGGTCTGCGATGACTTCCCGCTGGCGTGGATGTACGCCCACCTGCGCACGCTGCGCCTCGCGGACGGGCCCGACGAGATCCACAAACGGACGATCGCCCGCCAGGAACTCAGACGGTTGGCCCCCGAACCCGTGGCAGCGTAGCCGTCGCCGCGCTCCCGCGTCGTCGCGCTACCTTTCCGGGCGATCGCCTCCAGCGCTCAGCGATACTCCGCGCGGCAGCAAGGGTTAAGAACGTGCGAGTTGAATCTCATGCGATTGCTGCGCTGCGCCGTGATAACCGTTGCCGCGGCCGCGGTCACGTGGGCTGCGCCATCGCTCGCGGCTGCGATGACGAGCTCGAACGACACGCCGTTTCCGAGCAGCGCGGCGATTACAGCGGCTCACTGGGCCAGCGCCCGTCACGCGCCGCCCCGTAACCAGTTCGGCGACATCCTCCCCGTCGCCTGGGGCGATGACAACGACCTATACGTGCTGATGGACGACGGGGGCACCGACTCGCCGAAGTCGGGCGCGCTGTGGCGCAACTCGTTCGCGCGGATCACCGGCGCGCCGCTCAACAACCTCCGCTTTCAGCGGATCGGCAACTCGCCGCCCGCGGCCACGTGGTCGCAGATCCACCGCAACAGCAACCTGTGGACGGGTCCGCTCGGCAACTACTACGCCACCGGGTTCACGTCGGTCGACCACGTGTTCTACGCCACCCAGGTCAACAACTGGAACTGGGGAGCCAACGGAACGTTCGCCGGCCTCGCGGGCATCGCCTATTCCACGAACCACGGGACCAGTTGGAGCTTCGCGTCCCACCCCTTCCCCGGGGCGACCGGCAACCTCAACTGGGTGCAGCGAGGACGCGACGACACCGCTCCGGATGGCTACGACTACGCCATCTCGACCGAGCGCGAGTTCAACGCCACCACGCTGCTCCTCGGCCGCAGCCGGCCGGAGATCGCCGATATGACCAATCCGGCTATGTGGCAGTGGGCGTCGGGCTGGGCGCCAACGCCCACGCCGTGGCCGAACTGGTCTGACTCGATCAGCTCCGCCCAACCGATCCTGACGTGGCCCGGTCACATCACCTACCCGCGGATGTCGTTCGACCCCGGTCTGCGCGTCTACCTGCTGACGTTCACCCACTCGTACGCCACGACCCCGCCGGGCATCTGGAAGAACGGCTCCGAGCTGGTCATGCTTGAGGCCTCGCACCCCTGGGGCCCGTTCTCGTTTGTGGCCCGTCAACCGTTCTTCGGACCCTCCAACGGCTACGACCCCGGCATTCCGGTCAAGTGGATCAGCAACCACGGACACGACCTGTGGCTGATCTGGGCCGCGAACTTCGACGGCTGCGCGCGCGGGCTGAGCTGCGCGGCCGGCTATGGCTTCAACTACCAGCGCATCGTGCTGACGACGCCCGCCCACGGGGCGAGCTCCGCCCGAGCCAGGCAGCTCGTTCGCTCGCGCACGCCGGAGCGGCCGGCCCGCTGGCGATCGCTGCCGGCGACCGCTCCTCCGGTCCAGCTTCCGAGGCTGCACTACTCCCCGCGGACCTGATCCCGGTCCACCGCGCGCCCGCCGTCAAGGGTTGACACGTGCCCGTGCGATATTCTACAGTGACTTGATCGAAATACCATGCATTATGGGGTGACGCACCACTGATGTCCCTCACACTTCAAGAGCTCGAGCAGTTCGCGGAGGACCTGGCCGACTGGCCGGAGCGCTGGCGCCACCTCGTCAGGCACACCGACGACGCCCGCGTCTACGAGCTCATCTGGGACGACGAGGACGTCAACGCCTGGATCATCTGCTGGAGCGAGGACCAGGACACCGGCTTCCACGACCACGACGTCTCCGGCGCCGCGATCGCCGTGATCTCCGGCCACGTCCGCGAGGAGCTGCTGCGGGTCGACTCGGGGCCGCGGGCGCGCGTTCTGGGCCCCGGCGAGACGTTCACCGTGCCCCCGGTGGCGATACATCGCGTGCTCCACGCCGGCGATCGCCCCGCGGTCACGATTCACGCCTACTCCCCGCCGCTGACCCGCACCGGCGCCTACCGGATCGGGCCGGACGGGGAGCTCCAGCGCGAGCCTCTCTCGATCGAGGAAGAGCTGCGGGCTGAGGAGCCCGTCTTCAGTTAGACGGCCTCGCCGGGGGCTACGCCGCGCGGCCGGGCCTACCCGGGCGCCAGGGCGTACGTCGTGATGTCCTGATCGAGCGTTCCCTGCACGACGTACTGACCGGTGTGCACGTACACCAGCTTGCCGGCGCGATTGATGTAGATCGTGGTCGGCAGGCCCTCGAGCCCCTGCGGCACCAACGACTGGAGCTGCGGAGTACTGCTCTGATAGCTCGGATAGGAGACAGGATGCTGGGCGAGGAAGCTCTGTGCATCGCCGGCCGAGTCGTCGGTGTCGGCACCGAGGAACGCCACCTGGCGCCCGTACCGCGCCGATGCCGACGCGAACAACGAGAACTCGGTCCGGCACGGCGTGCACCACGAGGCCCACGCATTGATCACGATCGGGTAGCCGCGCAGCGCGTGCACCCGCGCCATCAGCGCGGACTCGGAGCCCAGGAGCTTGCTGGCCTGGTCATGCAGCGCTGCCAGCGGCGTCGGCGAGCCCGCGAGCTCCTGCTGGACGGCCGCGGCGCTCGACGGGCTGCTCGGCGCCCGTGCCAGTGCAGCCCGGACCCGTTTGATCAACTCGGTGTGGCTCAGCCACCCCGACGTCGAGACGTCGTAATACCAGAGGATCCGGCCCGCCGAGGAGACCAGCACGAGCCACGGCTCGTCCTGTACCCCATAGCCGTCGGCGACCCGTCCGCTCTGATCGATCGCGACCGGGTACGTGAGCGGGTGGCCGAGCTTGCTCAGAAACCGGGGCAACGCGGTCGACGACGGCTCGACCGTGCGCTCGTCGACCGCCACCAGCTGGGGGAGCCGCCCGCCGGCGGCGGCTGACCCGTAGGCGCCGAGCTCGTCGAGCTGGCGCCGGAGATCGGTGACCTCGGAGTCCCAGGTGTCGAAGAACAGCAGCAGGCGCGGTGAGCGTCCGGGCCCGAGCGCCACCGTTCCTCCCCCCTCCCGTGGCAACGAGACCGCGGCGGTCGGAGTGATCGGCGGAATCTGGTTATACGAAAGGTCCGAGTGGACGGCGGGGTGGCCGGGGAGCAGGCTCGCGGCCTCGTGCGCGAGGAGTTGGCCGAGCTGGCCGACGGCGGAATAGGACTGCTGCGTCAGGTACAGGCGCGCGAGCCGGCCCTTGGTGTCGATCACGTACAGGGCCGGCGTGTGGTCGATCTGGCCCGCCTCGATCTCGACGGCGATGTGGTAGGCCTGCCACACGCGCTTGAGCGTGGGCAGCGATGAGGTCAGGAAGTGCCAGTCGGTCAGCATCCCGTGCGCCTGCGAGTACGACCGCACATCCTTGATCGAGGTCGCGTTCGGATTGGCGTCGATCCCGAGCAGCTGGACCTTCGACCCGGCAGCGCCGAGCAGCTCCTTGGCATCGACCATCGCCGTGGTGGTCAAGGGGCAGATCGTCGTGCATTCGGAGTCGTTGAAGGCCAGGATCACGATCCGTCCCAGGTATGAATGGAGCGACACCGGACGGCCAAACTGGTCGGTGAGGGTGAAATCGGGCGCCGGCCCGGACACCGGCGAGCCGGGGTCGAGGTACTGGTTGCGCGCCAGCCCGTCGCCCGGCGAGGACGACGTCCGCGAGATGATCGCGAGCGCGCACAGCGTCGCGACGAGGAGCACTCCGACGACAAGGGCAACCCGGGACAGGGTTGGTGAACGTCGTCCCGTCATCACCGCCCTTTATGGCACATCGCGCAGTGCGGCGTCGAAGCATCACGACGCGCGCCTGGGGCACGAGCTCACTCCTCGGTAATCGTGTCGTAGCCGATCGCCGAGGCCAGCTTCGGCGCCGTTGCTACGACTCGGGCAAGCCCCACGGTTGGCGCCACCGCCACGAGCACGCCGACGATCTCCGTCTCGGTCGCGCCGGCGGCGAGCGCCATCTGGACGGTCCGTCGGAGCGACGCCGTCGCCGCACCCACGGCGACCAGCGCGCCGAGGCGCACGAGCAAGTCGACCTTCGGCACGAGCACCGGGTCGGTTTCTGGAACCGTTCCGCTGGCGAGCACCATGCCGACCGACTGTTCGTCGTTCAGCGCCAACCGGCGCAGGAGCTCCTCTGCTCGGTCCACTGCACACCGAACCTAGGAGTGACCCGGACACCGCACATCGCCCGAACAGGGTGATAAGGCGGATCCGCGGTGACTCCAGCCGCTACGGCGGCGCCGGAAGGCCCAGCAGCTGGAACACGGCGAACGCCAGGATCAATGCACCGATCCCGATCAGACCGTACCGCGCCTGGCGCACGCGGAAGTGGCCGCTGATCCCGACCAGGAACAGGACGGTCGCCAGAAACACGGTGTCGCGGATGTACTTGTCCGACGTTTCGCCGGCGTCCGTGCCCGTGGCGAAGGCGACGTTCGCGGCTTCATCGGCCGCCGCCGATTGCGTGGCCTGTGGGATCACGTACTGCGGCATGTACGACGGCCCGGGCGGAGCGTTCGGGTTATGTGCGGGGTCCGTGGCCAGCCAGGCGTCGAACGCCGGCCGGTAGCCGGGGCGCATCCGCTTTACCGCCAGCTGCTGCGCCGTACGGTTGCCCGAGACGTAGGCGCTGAACCACGCATTGAACGAGACGGAGTCGAGCGTTCGGGTGACGATCGCCTCCGTGTCGAGACGGGTGGCGAAGTTGCGCTTCGAGGCGGCCTTCGCCAGCTGCACCGATGACTCGGTGCCCCACTTCGCCGCGGCGTAACCCGAGTAGGCGGCGAGGACCGCCACGAGCGACAGCAGCACGGCCTCGAGGATCGACAGCCACTGGTCGTGGCCTTCGGATTGCTCCGAGCGCTCGCCTTCAGCACGCTCCTTGTGCTCAGCGATCTCCTTCCCGACCTCAGCAGGGGACAGGCCCTCGGGCAACGCTCACTCCCCCAGGGCCGGGGTGCCGGTCAGGCGACTTCCTCGAGCGACGGCGCGCCGCTCTCGGTCCTCACCGGTGGCGAACCGTGGCGCTGGCCCTCACCGATCGCGACGAGCTCGTCGATCAGCTTGAGCGCGGCCGAGTGCGTCTCGTCCGTGTGCCTCGGGATCGAGTGCACGGCGTGGGCCCCGAGCGCGTCTAGGGGGATCGGCGGCTTGCGCATGTGGGACATTGCCCGCGCAACCGGGCGCGGGAAGAATCGGGCCCACCGCCGGCGGAAGTTCTCCGAGCTCCACGCGACCAGACGTTCGGCGCGGGATCGCTCGACTTCGGCCGAGGCGAGGCTTCCGACCACCATCGAGACGTAGGGGTAGAGGTCCTGGCGGCGCTGGTCACCGACCGAGTCGTTGTACGCCCGCAAGAACGACCCGATCACGGGGCAGACGCAGGCCGGATGGTCCGTGAACGATTCGCCGGCGAGCATCGATGCGAGCTCCATCACGCAAGCGCCCTCCTCCGGAGAGGAGTGCTTGCCCGCGCTCAACCTGATCGTCTGATGACTAACGAAGGACATGCCTGGCCTCCCTGGGTCGTGCGAGAACGAGGGCCTTAATGAAAGCGCGAAATCGATCCGGCGACATCACCTATTAAGGACGACATTCGGTGGCGCGTTGGGACGAAATAGCGCCGAGCGCCGGATCCTCATCCCTTTGGGGTGATGAGGCGCCCTCCCGTTTCGGATTGCATCCCCCTGGCGATGACCAACGACCTCGCGCGCTGGCAGTTCGCGACGACGAGCATCTATCACTTCCTGTTCGTGCCGGTGACGATCGGGTTGGCCTTCCTCGTCGCGACCCTGGAGACGGTGTGGTATCGCACGGACAACCCGGACTACAAGCGGATGACGCGGTTCTTCGGGACGTTGCTGCTGATCAACGTGGCGATCGGCGTCGTCACGGGGCTGGTCCAGGAGTTCGAGTTCGGGATGAACTGGTCGGTGTATTCGCGTTATGTGGGCAGCGTGTTCGGCGCTCCGCTGGCGATGGAGGGCCTGCTCGCGTTCTTCCTCGAGTCGACGTTCCTCGGTCTCTGGCTGTTCGGTTGGGACCGGCTTCCCAAGCGCGTTCACCTGGCGACGATCTGGCTGGTTTCGCTGGGCTCGGTGCTCTCGGCGATGTTCATCCTGATGGCGAACTCGTGGATGCAGCACCCGGTTGGCTACAAGATCGACAAGAGCGGCCAGGCGGTGCTGAGCAACATGTGGGCGCTGTTCGTGAACCCGACGTTCGTGTGGGGCTACGCGCACGTGATCCTCGCGTCGCTGGTTACTGGCTGTCTGGTCATGCTCGCGGTGTCGGCGTGGTATCTGCGCAAGAAGGAGCACGTCGAGTCGTTTCATCGCACGGCGAAGGTGGCGCTGATCGTGCTGATCCCGACGATCACGATCCAGTTGTCCGTCGGCAACCAGCTCGGCGTGATCGAGACCCATTATCAGCCGGCGAAGATCGCCGCCGCCGAGGCGCTGTGGAACAGCTGCAAGCCTTGTTCGTTCTCGGCGGCTCAGGTCGGGGGCTTCAGCAGCAGCGACGAGACGGCGACCGAGATCATCCCGATCCCGCATCTGCTGTCGGTGCTGGCGACCGGTACCTGGAGCGGTCCGGTCACTGGGCTGAACCAGCTCCAGGCTCAGTATCAGAAGAAGTACGGGCCCGGCAACTACATCCCGAACGTGGCGATCCAGTACTGGTCGATGCGGATGATGGCGGGCCTGGGCTCGCTGGTGCTGCTGTTCGCGTTGTGGGGCGGGTGGTTGTTGCACAAGGACCGATTGCGCAGCTCGCAGGCTGTTCCTGACGCTGTGCGTGTGGGCCGTGGTCACGCCGTTTTTGATGAACACGGCGGGCTGGCTTTTGACCGAGAGCGGCCGCCAGCCCTGGATCGTCCAAGGGCTGCTGAAGACGGTCAACGCGAACTCGCCGTCGGTCAGTACCACCGACCTCTGGATCAGCCTGATCGCGTTCATCCTCGCCTACATAGTGTTGGGCGCGGCCGATCTCGTTCTGATGCTCCGTTATTCCCGCCACGGACTGGCCCACGCCGACGCCGAGGCGGCCGAGCCGAGCGCAGCGCCCGGCGCGACCGCCCCAGCTCTGACCTACTGATTCGATGCAGCTTCACACGATCTGGTTCGTCATCGTCGCGATCTTCTGGACCGGCTTCTTCGTGCTCGAGGGGTTCGACTTCGGCGTCGGCGCCCTGCACATGTTCATGGGCCCTTCCGAGACGGATCGGCGGGTCGCGATCAACACAATCGGACCGTGGTGGGACGGGAACGAGGTCTGGCTGATCGTCGCCGGCGCGGCGATGTTCGCCGCGTTCCCAGGCTGGTACGCCACCATGTTCTCCGCGCTCTATCTGGCGCTGGTGCTGCTGCTCCTGGCCCTGTTCGGGCGCGGCGTCTCGTTCGAGTGGCGAGGCAAGCGCGACGGCAAACGCTGGCGCAACGGATGGTCCTGGGCGCTGACGATCGGGAGCGTCCTCATCCCGCTGCTGATCGGCGTCGCCCTCGGCGACCTCCTCGACGGGCTCCCGATCAACCAGCAGCACAACTTCACCGGCAACTTCTTCGACCTGCTGACCGGTTACGGGCTGATGACCGGCGTCACCCTGGTTGTCCTCAGCCTGCTTCACGGCGCCACCTTCCTCGGGCTGAGGACGACCGGCGACATGCGCGATCGCGCCCACGCCGCGGCCCGGGCGATCGGACCCGTGGCGATCCTCGTCAACCTGGCCTGGGTCATCTGGACACTGGTCGTCATCGGCGGCGGCACTGTGCCCGAGCCGACCCAGATCTTCGGAATGATCGCCGTGATCGGCGCCACCCTGCTCGCGGGCAGCGCCAGCGGCAGCGACGGCTGGGCGTTCGCCGCCTCCGGATTCGCGATCGCCGCCGCGATCGGCCAGCTCTTCATCTCGCTGTACCCCAACGTGATGATCTCGAGCACGAACTCGGCCTACAACCTGACCGTCAACAACTCCGCCTCGGGTCACTACGCCCTAGTCGTTATGACGGTTACCGCCGTGCTCTTCCTACCCGTCGTCCTCCTCTACCAGGGCTGGTCCTTCCACGTCTTCCGTGGCCGGATCAGTGGCGGGAAGCAGCCCTCCGGGGAGCAGCCCCGCCGGCGCAGGCCGGCGACGGCTACGCCCGATCAGTAAGGACTGCCGCGTCGTCTTCCCAGTCGATCTCGGCTGCATCGCCGCGATCGAGGACGTGCGGGCCGCCGGTCTTGGAGAAGCGGTCCCAGCTCCAATCGATGATCGCCTCGATCTTGTCCCGCGTTCCGGTCATCAGGCTTGCGTGCACGCCGAGCCAGGCCATGTGCGCGAGCTGCCCGTGTACCTCGTGGTGGTTCTTGCCGACCTCGGCGATGGCCGCGCCGCGGCCGATCATGGCCATGATGCCCTTGTCGCGATAGGCGAATTCCGTTCGTGGCTTGCCCTCGAAGTCGGCGAGGATGTTGTCCGCGGCCGTCGTGCCGCTTTGAAGGGCGACGGAGCCGAGCTGAGGAAGCGGTTGACCGTCCGCACCGGCGATGTTGGCGATGTCTCCGACTACGTACACGCCGGGGCTGCCGGCCAGAGTCAGGTCGGACTGGACGTCGACGCGTCCACCCCGGCCTTCGGCCAGACCGCAGTCGGCCGCGAGCGCCGCCGCCTTGATGCCCCCGCCCCAAATAACGCAGCGTGTGGGCACGAGCGCCCCGTCGGAGAGCACGGCATGGCCGCTGTGGACCTCCTTCACGCTGATGCCGAGGTGAACGTCGACGCCCTTTTCCTTCAGCACCTTGGCGACATAGCCGTGAGCCTCATCCGAGAACGGCTTCAGCAGTGCGTCCCCGAGGTCGACGAGGTAGATGTGCGCCCTGGTCGTATCGATGTTGTGGTACTCGGCGGGCACCGTGTCGGCGATCATGTCGCCGATCGCGCCGGCCACCTCGACGCCGGTTGGGCCGCCCCCGACGATCACGAAGTTCAGCGCGCCACGCTGTAACAACTCCGGGTGGCTGTCAACCTGTTCGAGCAAGCCGAGAATGCGCGAGCGCAGCCGAGTCGCATCGTCGACTGAGTACAGAGGAAATGAGTTCTCGGGGGCGCCAGGCGTGCCGAAGAAGTTCGGCTGTGAGCCGGCTGCCAAGACCAGCGCGTCTCCCGTCCATTCCTCTCCCTCGCTCGATCGGACGGTCCTCGTCGCCAGGTCTATCCTCCGAGACCTGTGCGAGCTTCACGTCGACGTTGTCCCGACCCGCGAACACCGATCGCAGCGAGTGGGAGATATTGCTCGCCGCCAGCAATGAGGTGGCCACCTGGTAGAGCAGCGGCTGGAACTGGTGGTAGTTGTTGCGATCGAGCAGCGTGATCCTGACGTCGTCGTGGTCGGCTAGCCGCTGCGCGCAGCCCAAACCAGCGAACCCGCCGCCGACGACCACCACATGCTTTCTCCCGTCGGTCGCGCTCATGACTGCACCGCGGGCTCGGTCGCGGTCGCACCAACCGACATTCGCTCGAGCAGGTGGTCGCCCACCCGTAGCGCGTTCGCCATTGCCGTCAGCGCGGGGTTCACGGCGCCGATGCTCGGGAAGATGCTCGTGTCGACCACGTACAGGTTGTCAAGCTCGTGAGCGCGACAGTCCGTGTTCAGCACCGATGTGGCCGGGTCGCTTCCGAACCTGACGGTGCCCGCCTGGTGCGCGCACCCTGCGACCGGGATCTCGTTCTTGAGATAGGCGTGGTGTGGCAGCAGATGCCCGTGGTGCATGCCCAGGCCGTCCAGCATCTCCTTGAGCTGGTCGTAGAGGCGGTCCTTGGCCTCCTCGTTGCCGGCCGTGTAGCTGATCTGGATGCTGCCGTCCTTCGTCAGCGTGACGCGGTTCTCAGGCACCGGCAGGTCCTCGGTCGAGAGCCAGAAGTCGACCGCGTGACTGGCGACCTCCCGCAGCGTCCAGCTCGGCGCAAACCGCGTCTCGCCCGGCTTCTCGCCGCGGAACATCGCCGCCTGGGACTTGCCGACCATCTGGATGTTTCCCAGCGGGAACTCGAAGTCCTCGCCGCCCGAAAAGTAGAAGTCGTTGATCCCCAGCGTCTTCTGGAAGATGGTGGGGTTCTCTTCCTTAGACAGCGCGAGCACGGCCTGGCTGTTGTGAAACATGAAGTTGCGCCCGACCTGGTCAGACCCGTTCGCCAGCCCGCGCGGATGCTCGTCGGTCGCGGACGCGAGCAGCAGCTTGGCGCTGTTCGCAGCGCCGCAGGAGACGACCACCACGTCGCCCTCGAACGTCTCGCGCTGACCGTTGCGCTCGACCACGACCCCGGTCACCGCCGTCCCCGCGTCGTTGCACTCCAGGCGCACCGCCTCCGCGCCAATAAGTAGGGTGACGTTGTCGTGCTCGATCGCCGGACGCACCGCGATCACCTCGGCGTCTGACTTGGCGTGCACCAGGCACGGAAAGCCGTCGCAGTCTTGGCAGCGCACGCACTTGCTGTAGGGCATATTGGACTCGTTGAGCATGATTCCGCACGGAGCGTGGAACGGGTGCAGACCGGCCTTGGCGAGGTCGTCCGACAGCTGCTGGATACGCGGCTCGTGGCTGACGGCCGGAAACGGGTAGGGCGCGCTCGTCGGCGGTTCGGTCGGGTCCTCCCCGCGCGCGCCGTGCACCTGGTAGAGCTGCTCGGCCTGCGTGTAATACGGCTCCATCTCCTCATAGGAGATAGGCCACGCGGGCGAGATCCCTCCGCCATGCTTGAGCTCGCCGAAATCCTCCTTGCGCAACCGGTACAGGGCGGCGCCATACCGCTTGGTGGCACCGCCGACGAAGTAGTGCACCTCGGGCCCAAACGACGAGCCGTCCGGGTAGTACCACGTGTCCGGCGAGACGTAGCGGTTGTCCACGAACACGTCCTGGGCTAGCCAGTTCTGTGGCTCCCGCGGCAGCCATCCACCGCGCTCCAGCAGCAGGATCCGCTTGCCCGACGGCGCCAGACGGTGAGCCAGCGTCCCGCCGCCGGCCCCCGAACCGATCACGATGACGTCGTATGAATCGCTCATCCGCCCAGCTCCTCGAGCATCTCGTCGACGATGATTCGGCCGCCGGCCTCGAGCAGCGCGAGGTGCGAGAACGCCTGGGGGAAGTTGCCCAGATGCCGGCCGGTGTCGACGTCGAACTCCTCGGCGTAGAGCCCCAGCGGCGAGGCAACCTTCACCAGCTTGTTCATCAGGTCGCGGGCGCGCTGCGTCTCGCCGATGATCGCGAGCGCCGAGACCAGCCAGAACGAGCAGATAACGAACGTCCCCTCCTTGCCCGACAAGCCGTCGTCGGTCTCGTCGGTGCGATAGCGCAGCACGAACCCGTTCTCGGTCAGCTCATCCGCGATCGCCAGAACGCTCGCCCGCAGGATCTTGTCGTTGCCCGGGAGGAACCCGAAAATCGCGGCCAGCAGGGTCGACGCGTCGAGCGACTCGGTGTTGTAGTGCTGGCACAGCACGCCGCGCTTGTCGACGCCGTGCTCCAGGATGTCCGCTTTGATCTCCGCGGCGGTCGCTCCCCACGTGGCTGCGAGGTCGTTGTCGCCGCGAATGTCGGCGAGCTTGCACGCGCGGTCCATCGCCACCCAGCACATCAGCTTCGAGGAGACATAGTGCTGCGGCTTACCGCGCGCCTCCCAGATCCCCTGATCGGGCTGGCGCCACACCGCGGTCGCGCACTCCGCCTGCGACTGCACCAACGGCCACAACCTCCGCGGCAGGCGCTGACTACGACGCGTGTGTAATAGCACCGAGTCAAGCGCCGCGCCGAACACGTCGTTCTGGCGCTGGTCAAACGCGCCGTTCCCAATCCGCACCGGGCTCGCGCCCGCGTAGCCGGTGAGATCCTCCCGCAGCGTTTCGGTCAGATCACGACGGCCGTCGATCCCGTACATGATCTGAAGCCCGCCGTCATCGTTGCGCTCCAGATCGGCGATGAACTGCATGAACTCGTCGGCCTCCCAGTCGAGGTTCAGGTAGTGCAACGCCTGCAGCGTGAACGTCGAGTCGCGGATCCAGGTGTACCGGTAGTCCCAATTGCGCTCCCCCCCGGGCGTCTCCGGCAACGACGTCGTCGGCGCCGCGACCGTCGCCCCGGTCGGCATGTATGTCAGCCCCTTGATCGCAAGCGCTGAGCGCTGGATCAACGGACGCAACTCGTGGTCGGGAATCCGGGCCCGACCCAACCACGAACGCCAGAAGCGCGACGTCTCCGCCAGCCGAGCGTTGGCCTCGTCGACCGTGGCCGGCGCCGCGAACCCCTCGGCCCACGTCATCGCGCAATACAGCTGCTCGCCCTCGTGCAGGGTATGCCGCGCCCGCGCGCGGTTGCCCTCGACCCCCAACAGCATGTCGGTCACAAGCCGGATCGTCTGCCCGGCGCCGGACATGTCACCGCTATGACGGTCATCTGACAGCTTCCACACGCCCGGCACGCTCCCGTAGTCGAACCCCGGTTCGCACACGAGCTCGATCTCGACGTTCCCGTCGACGCACGCGACCGTGCGCACCAGCATGTGCGCGCCGTCGTAGTCCGCCGGCGGGCGGGTATGAGGCGTGACCAGGTCCTCGCCACGGCGAGGACCCATCACCAGCGCGTCACGGGCCGTCGCCCACCCCGTCGGCGTCTTCCAGGACGTGACCAGCGTGTTGGTACCCGGCTCATACACGCGGCCGCTCGGGACGTTGATCCCAAACGGCCCGAGGCGGAACGTACCCGCGCCGCGATCGAGCAGCGCGCCGAACACGCTCGGCGAGTCAAACTGCGGAACGCACAGCCAATCGATCGACCCGTCAGGCGCCATCAGCGCGCCCGTATGGCAATCGGACAAGAAGGCGTACTCGGCGATCGGCGTGAATGGCGACGGCGCGGCCGCGCTCTGGGGCTCCTTCTGGCCCGCGCTGGGCGCGGCTTTGCCCCGCATGGTCGGATCCTGCCGGCTTCTTCTTTGCGGTCGCGCTCACGTCTGCCTTCTCTCTCTCCGCGGTGCTCATGACGCCACCCACGGTCCGTGCCAGCGGTCGATCCCCGCCAGCAATTTGTCGGCTTCCTTCGGTCCCCATGTGCCGGGCTCGTAGCTGTGCACCGGCGATGGGTGCTCGACCAGCGGCATCATGATCCTCCAGGTCTCCTCGATGCTGTCCTGCCGGGTGAACGGCGCGCTGTTGCCGTCCATCGCCGCCTGCAGGAGGACCTCGTATGGCGTCGGCCCCTCGCCTCCTTCTTCGGCGAACTCCATGTCGAGGGTGATCTCCTGGGGCCCGCCGCGATCGGCGCGGTGCGCGTCCATGATCAGACGGATCCCCGTGGAGGGGTCGAGCTTGATCACAAGCTGGCTCTCGACCGGCTCGCGGATTCCCTGCATGGTGATGAAGCCCAGCCGCGGCGGGCGCTTGAACACGAGGCGGACCTCGGTCTGGGTGACCGGCAGTCGCTTGCCGGTCCGGATGAACCAGGGGACCCCAGACCAGCGCCAGTTGTCGATCTCCAGCCGCAGCGCCGCGTAAGTCTCCGTCGTCGACCCCTTGGCGACGCCGTCGATGTCCAGATAGCCGTTGTACTGGCCGCGGACATACTGGCGCGGATCGGCCGCCGCCATCGAGCGGAACACCGCGAACTTCGCATCCTTGAGCGTTTTTGAGTCGTCTCCGGCGGGGGCCTCCATCGCCGCCGCCGCCAGCAGCTGCATCAGATGGTTGACGACCACGTCCTGCAGCGCGCCGACAGGGTCATAGAAGTGGCCGCGATCCTCCACTCCGAAGCTCTCAGCCATCGTGATCTCGACGGCCGCGATGTGGTTTCGGTTCCAGATCGGCTCGAGGTTCGCGTTCGCGAACCTGACGTATAGGAATTCGTCCAATCCCATCTTCCCGAGGAAGTGATCGATGCGGAACAGCTGGGACTCGTCGATGTATTGATGTATGTCCGCGGCGAGCGCGCGCGCCGACTCGAGGTCGTGGCCGAACGGCTTCTCCACAACGACCCGCGCGTTCGACGTCAGACCCGCCTCGGACAGGCCCTTGATCACGGTTGCGAACAGGAAGGGGGGGATCTCGAGATAGAACACCGGGGTTTGCGCTCCGGAGATCGCCTCGCCGACGCGGCTGAACGTCCCCGCGTCGGTGAAGTCACCCTGGACGTAGGAGAGGCGATCGGCAAACCGCTTGAACACAACCTCATCGATCTGCTCCCCGCACCCCTCGATCGACGACCGCGCCCGGTCGCGGAGCTGGTCGACCGTCCAGTCGTTGCTGGCCACGCCGATGATCGGGCACCTGAGCAGACCGCGTGCCTCGAGCCGGTACAGCGAATGGAACGTCATCACCTTCGCGAGGTCGCCGGTGATCCCGAACACGACGAGCGCATCCGCCTGCTTGTTCACATCCGCTGAGCTCCCTGCTCCCGCGGCTTGCTGGTCGGTGGCCACTGCCATGTGTCGATCTCCTTGTCGCGGCCGGGGACCAGGCCCTCGGCAGTCGTCTGGGCCGTTCAAGTTACGGCAGCGGCATACGTGGATCATCACCCGGTTTGGATGAACGATGGGCGGGCGCCGCCAGCTACGGTCCCCGCAGGATGGACAAGCCCCGCGTCGTCGTGGCTGGAACGCTGCCCGCGGCGGGCCTCGGGCTGCTCCGGGAGCGGTTCGTCGTCGATCAAGCACCCGACCCGGCGGATCACGGTTCGCTGCTCGCGCGAGTGGAGGGAGCGGCCGCGATCGTTGTACACCCGCCGACGCCCGTCGACGGCAGGCTGCTCGACGCCGCGGGCGAGTCACTCGCTGTCGTGGCGAACTTCGGCGTCGGCATCGACAACATCGATCTGGCCGCCGTTCGCGTCAGGGGAGTGCGCGCGACCAACACGCCGGGCGTGCTCAACGACGCCACTGCGGAGCTCGCCGTCACGTTGATGTTGGGGGCTGCCCGTCGGGTCGCCGAAGGCGACCGCATCGTCCGCGCCGGCGGCTGGTCCGATGACGATTTTCTCGGGCAGGGGCTCGTCGGCGCGACTGTCGGGCTCGTCGGCTTCGGCAGGATCGGCCAGCGGGTGGCGGAATTGCTCCGCGGGTTCGACACCCGGATTCTCTACAGCAACCGAAGTGACGCGGATGGCCACGGTGCCGAGCGACGTGAGCTCCCCGAGCTGCTGGCGATGTCCGACTTCGTCAGCCTGCATCTGGCGCTTACGCCCGACACCCGCCACGTCATCAACGCGGATACGCTCGGGCTGATGAAGCCCCGCGCGATCCTCGTCAATACGGGCCGCGGCGCCCTCGTCGACACAGAGGCGCTGATCGAGGCGCTCCGTTCGGGACATCTCTCAGCGGCAGGCCTTGACGTGTTCGAGGATGAGCCCGACGTCCCTGCCGAGTTGCGCGAGCTCCCGAACACGGTGCTTCTGCCTCACGTCGGGTCGGCCACTGGCGCGACGCGCGACGCGATGGCTCAGCTCGTAGCCGAGAACGTAATCGCGGTGATCGAGGGGCGCGAGCCGCCGGCGGCGGTGGTCTGAGATGGGCGATGCGGCCGTCAGCGCGGCGGAATTCCGATCGCTGTTCGACACCCTCAATAACTGGGGGCGTTGGGGGGCGGACGACGAGCGCGGAACGCTCCACCTACTTACCCCGGACCGGGTCGCCGGGGGCACCCAGCTCGTGCGCGAAGGCTTGACCGTGACCCTCAGCCTCCCCCTGAACACCCAGGCCGCGCTTCACAACCCGATGCCCGCGGACCACCACATGACGCTGCTCGGCCAGGTCGCGACCATCGACGAATCCGTGCACTTCATGAAGGACTACGTCGGCGTCGACTACCACAACGACGGCCACACGCATATCGACGCGCTGTGCCACGTCGGCTACGAGGGCGATCTCTACAACGGCCGCTCCGAGGACGCGGTGACCGCAGACGGCGCGCCTGTGAACTCGATCGAGGTGCTCAAGGACGGGCTCGTGGGCCGCGCCGTGCTGCTCGACATCCCCCGCCACCGTGGCGTCCAGTGGCTCGAGCCCGGAGAGCACGTGTTCGCCGAGGACCTCGAAGCCGCCGAGCGCGAGCAGGGCGTGCAGGTGCGAGAGGGCGACATCCTGCTGATCCGCACCGGGCATCCGCTCCGCCTGGCCGAGCTCGGGACGTGGAACACGGAGGAGGCCAAGGCTGGACTGCACCCGACGACGATGGAGTTGATCGGGGCGCGCGGCGTCGCCGCGCTCGGGTCCGACGGCAACAGCGACACCGCCCCCAGCACGACCGAGGGCGTTGAATTCCCCATCCATGTGCTCGCGATCACGGCGATGGGGATCCACCTGCTCGACTACCTCCAGTTCGAGGATGTCCGGCGCGAGTGCGAGCGCGCGGAACGGTGGGAGTTCCTGTTCGTGGCCGCGCCGCTTCGGATCATCGGCGGCACCGGTTCGCCGCTCAACCCGGTGGCGGTGTTCTGATGCCGGCCGGGTACCGCTCGGAGCTGACGGAGCTGGCGGGCTTCTCCGCGTGCACGCTTCACGACGAGACTGCTGACCTCCACGCCACCTGGCTCGTCGGCGCCGGCATGCTCGGGGCGTCCCTCGTCCACCGGGGCGCCGAGTTACTGTGGCAGGGGGCGGGGCCGGACGCGTATGCCCAGGAGCGCAAGTTCATGGGCATCCCGTTCCTCCATCCGTGGGCCAACCGGCTGAGCGGCTTCGGCTACAGCGCCGGCGGCCGGGACGTCGTGCTCGATCGCTCCTCGCCGTTGCTTCATCTGGACGACAACGGCCTGCCCATCCACGGCCTCCTAAACGCCTCCCGCGATTGGTCGCTCCGCGAGCACGGGGCCGACGAGGACCGAGCGCGGCTCCTCGCCACGTTCGACTTCGACCGGGCCGAGCTGCTCGCCGCCTTCCCGTTCCGCCACCGCGTCGAGATGGAGATCGACCTGGCGCACGGCGCCGTGTGGGTGCGCACGACGGTGCTCGCGACCGGAGACGACGCCGTGCCGCTGGCGTTCGGGTTCCATCCCTACCTCCAAATCCCCGGCGTGCCGCGGTCCGACTTCGTGGTGTCGTTCCCGGTTCGCCGCCACCTGCTGCTCGACGAGCAGATGATCCCCACCGGCGCCACCGAGCCGACCGAGCCGCTCACCGGCCTGATCGGCGACCGCACCTGGGACGACGGCTTTGACCGCATCGACCCGCCCGGGCGGTTCGAGATCCAAGGCGCCGGGGCGACGATCGGGGTGCAGTACGCCGAGGGCTTCCCGGTTGCGCAGGTGTTCGCACCGCCGGGGACCGACTACATCTGCATCGAGCCGATGACGGCGCCGGCCAACGCGCTGAACGGTCCGGACGGCGCGCTCCAGTGGGTGCCGCCCGGCGAGGAGCGCAGCGCCGTGTTTGGGATCATCCCCGGCTAGAAATCCGTCCGCCCGCCCGGCGCCAGCACCCGGATCTCGACCGACGGCGCTCGCTCGCTGACCAGCTCCGCGAACCGCCGAGCCGGCCACGCGGGGTCAGCGCCCCGTCGCGCCGCCCAGGGGAGCGCGAACGTTCCCCAATGGATCGGGACCGCCAGCCGGGGGTTGATCAGCGCGACCGCCTGTGCCGCCCGGTCGGGATCGAGATGGCCCGCGCCGACGTCGGGCCCCCATCCCCAGACGGGCAGCAGCGCCAGGTCGAGCGGGTCGCCCAGAGCTGCCATCGATTCGAACAGGTCGGTGTCGCCGGCGAAGTACGCCCGACGAGAGCCGCTCACAACGTAACCGACCGGGTCGGCGGCCGGCCCGAACGGCCGCCGGCGCCCATCGTGGACCGCCGGCGTCGCGATCACCTTGACCCCACCGATCGAGACCAGCTCGCCAGGTCGCAGCTCGTGGACGTCCTTGAGACCGGCGCGCTGCAACCACGCTGCTGCGGGCCGGGGTGCCAGCAGCGGACCCGTGCGCTCGAGCTTGCGCAGTGTCGAGAGATCCGCGTGATCGGCGTGCAGGTGGGAGAGCGCGACGCAGTCGACCCGCCCGGCCGCGGCCACGTCGACCGGGGCCGCGATCCGGACCAGCGGCCCGACCCTGCCCCGCAGTACCGGATCGGTGAGCACGCGGACGCCGTCGATCTCGAGCAGCGCGGTCGCGTGCCCGAGCCAGGTGACCGTGGCGGATGAGTCGCGCAGTTCGTTCAATGGCCGACCGATCAGCCGATCTTGTGCGGTGGCGCCAGGCGCCTCATCCCCCGAACGGGATGAGGCGACACGGCCGCCAGTCGCGATACTCCGCCCCATGGATGGACCGAACAGCACAACCTACGGCGAGGAGGTTCGCTGGAGCCCCGAGTCGCCGCGGTTCCGGCCGCTCGGCTTCGTGGTCCACTGGGTGGTGGGGGCAGTGGCGGTGTTCGTGGCCGCGGCGATCGTCCCCCATGTGACCGTCCAGCGGATCCCGGACGCGTTCGTCGCCGCCCTGCTGATAGCACTGCTGAACGCCGCGCTGCCGCCACTGGTCGCCGCGCTCCGGCTGCCCTACACGCTCGTCCTCGGGTTCGTCGCGGCGCTGATCCTCGATCCGTTGATCCTGCTGCTGGCCTCGCAGATCGACCCGAACTCGATCCAGGTCGACTCGTTCGGCTGGGCGCTGTTGGCATCGCTCGTGATCGCCGCCGCCACCGTCGTGCTCGAGGTGATCCTCGGCGCTAACGACGACGACACGTACATGCTCTATGTCATCAGACGGGTGGCCAAGCGGCAGGGCAAGCGCACGGCAACGGATGCGCCCGGGATCATCTTCCTCGAGATCGACGGTCTGGCGCTTCCGGTTCTTCAGCGGGCGATGCGCGACGGCAACGTCCCTGAGATGAACCGCTGGCGCAGCAGCGGCACACACCAGCTGATCGAATGGGAGACCGATTTGAGCTCGCAGACCGGCGCGAGCCAGGCCGGCATCCTGCTCGGCTCGAACGAGAACATCCCGGCGTTCCGGTGGGTCGAGAAGGAAACCGGGAAGGTCATCGCCTGCTCCTCGCCATCGGACTGCGAGCTGCTCGAGCGCCGCCACGCGACCGGCGAGGGCCTGTTGATCGATGACGGCGCAAGCCGGGGCAACCTGTTTTCCGGGGAAGCCGATGCCGCGATCCTCACCGTCAGCAGGATGAGCGCCGAGAAGAAGGCGAATCCGGGTTACCGTGCGTTCTTCGCCAACGGCTTCAACGTTACCCGCGTGCTCGTGCTGTTCGCGTGGGAGGTGATGCTCGAACGGTCGTGGGCGTGGCGACAGGTCCGTCGGGATGTCCGTCCGCGGGGGGAGCGCACCCGCAAATACGCGATGCTGCGCGCCGGCCTGTGCGTCGCCGTGCGCGACCTGATCGTGTTCGGCGTGCTTACGGACATGATGGCCGGCCGTCCCGCCGTCTACGCGACGTTCTCGAGCTACGACGAGGTCGCCCACCACTCGGGGCTCGAACGCGCCGACACGCTCGAGGCGCTCCGCAAGCTCGACCAGCATTTCGCGCGTATCAACCGGGCCCGGCGGTTCGCGCCCCGTCCGTACAAGCTCGTCGTGCTCTCCGACCACGGACAGACGCAGGGTGCGACCTTCAAGCAGCGCAACGGATACGACCTGACCGAGCTCGTCGAGCGCTCGATCGAGACGGGGATGATGGCGCGGGTCGCCGGCGGGGACGAGAACGATGCCGCCGTCGGCCACGCGGTAACCGAGGCGACGGGCGGCAAGCAGGCCGGCAGTGGCGAGGGCGAGTTGAGCGCTCAGCACGTCGTCGCCCTCGCCTCGGGCAACCTCGGCCTCATCTATCTGATGGAGGAGCGGCGCCGGCTGACGCTCGAGGAGATCGAGGAGCGCCATCCCCGCCTGCTTCCGGCGCTGCGCGAGCATCCGCACATCGGCTTCCTGCTCGTCCGCTCGCGGGACCATGGCGCCGTCGTACTCGGGCCCCGGGGCGCGCGCTACCTCGACGAGGACCGGGTGGAGGGCGAGGACCCGCTGGCGCCGTTCCCGGCCAACGCCGCCGCGCATCTGCGCCGGACCGACGGGTTCGAGCACGTGGCGGACATCATGGTCAACAGCTTCTACGAGCCGGAGCTCGAGCAGGGGTGCGCGTTCGAGGAGCTGATCTCGTTCCACGGAGGGCTCGGCGGTCCGCAGACCCGTCCCTTCATCTTCTCGCCGGTCGAGCTGCCCGTCCCATCCGAGCCGATCCTCGGCGCCGCGCAGGTGCACGGCCTCCTCACCGGGTGGCGCCGCCTGCTCCAGGGCGAACGCTCGACCGCCCGAGCCCCGGAGAGCGTCGCCGCCGACGGCTGACCGGCTCAGCGATACAGCCTCCCTGAGCTCTCGCGACCTCCGATCCCCTGGGCGTCGGGCATGCTCGCCCGATCCAGGTCCACTGAATCTCCGAAGCTACGCGCGATCGTCGCGTCGAGCCGGGCCATCTCGTCCTCGACCGCCACTCGATTCTCGGGTCGAACCTCCTCGCGCAGCTCCTCGAGCATCGCGCGCAGCCGGCGCATGACCTGGATGGCGTGGGCGCCGTACTCCCGGATCTCAGTCGTCCCCAGCATCAGATAGTCCTCCCAGAGACGCACCGGCAGGACGACACCCGCGCGAACCCCCCCGCCGCCGTTCCACGCCGATTGCGTGAAATCGACTGAGCCGATCAGGCGGAGGACGTCGCTGAGGTGGTCCAGGATCTGGACCGCGGTGGTCGGGTCGTTAACTGCGGGGGACAACGCCCTGTTCGCGATGTCGACCATGATCCGGATCGCGAGCGCCGGATCCTGGTCGATCGTGCGCTCCGCCCCCAGTGCCACCATCCCGCGGAGCTTTTTCTCCTCCTGCGGGTCGACGCGGTCGCCCCCGAAGACCTCGACCATCGGGGCTCGGGCCGGCACGAAATCGCCAATCGTGTGGCGGAACACCACGAGCCGCTGGTGTTCGCGCGCCCACCGCACGAGCCCCGTGATGTCGATCGCCTGGATCGCACCAGGGTGGGCGCTGTGGACCGCGAGCGCGGGCAGCTCGCCGTGCGCCTCGAACTGGCCCAGCCAGATGTCCGGCGTCGCCGCCAGGGCCGCCTCTTGCGGCTGGAACTCATCTCTCACGTAGTCGGCCACCAGCACGGCCACGGCCACCGGTCTGAGCCGGTGCAGGTAGACGTCCAGGAAGACAACGAACACCAGCAGGGTGCTCACCACGAGGACGCCGGCAACCGACACACCCAGATTCGGGACGAAGTCGCTCTCGACGCGCCGCAGCAGCGTGAACGAGAACGCCAGCGTGCCGATCAGCAATGCCAGGAGCGCCTTGAGCATGCGGTCGCGGTACCACAGGCGCATGTATCTCGCCGAGAACGTGCCGGTCGCCATCTGCACGACCAGGGTCGTGACGGTCACGACGAACCCGGTCAACGCAGCCATCGCGCCGACGATCGTCGCCAGCAGCGTGCTTGCCGTGGACGCCGAGTAGGCGAGCTCACCGGACAGATGGAGCGACCGGTCGATGAGCACGTCGAGCGCGCCCAGCGCCACGCCCAAGGACCCCACCGATCAGCGGCAGCACCCACAGGCTTCCACGGACGTACTGCCGAGCTCGAAAGCGCCACGACCAGCTCATGACTCACCCGACTCGCGCCGCCACATCTCGGCGTAGGCCCCGTTCCGCGCGAGCAGTTCGTCGTGGGTCCCGCGTTCGATGACCCGGCCCTCGTCGAGCACGAGCACCTCGTCGACAGCGTCGAGTCCGGCCAGTCGGTGGGTGATCAGCAGGATCGCCTGCTCCGCGGCGGCATCGAGCACGTCGGCCACGATCGCGTCGGCGGTCGCCGTGTCGAGGTGCTCGCCCGGCTCATCGAGCACCAGCACCGGGAACTCGGCGATCAGCGCCCGGGCCGCGGCGAGCCGCTGACGCTGGCCCCCGGACATCCGATCGCCAAACTCGCCCACCTCTGTCCGCAGACCGTCCGGCAGCGACTCAGTCCAGTCGAGCAGCCGGACGCGGGCCAGCGCTCGATCGATCTGCTCCTCGGTCGCGCCGTGGTCGGCGACGCGGAGGTTGTCCTCCAGAGTGGCGTTGAAGATGTGCGCGTCCTGCGCCACCAGGCCGACCACCCGCCGGCAGTCGTCACCCCGGAGCTCGCTGAGCTCGACGCCGCCGAGCGTCACCGACCCCGCCTGGTAGGGCAGGAACCGCAACAGCACATCGGCGAGGGTCGACTTGCCCGCGCCGCTGCGACCCACGAGAGCCACCCGCCGGCCGGGCGCGAGGTCCAGGTCTACGCCGTCCAGGACCCAGGGGCCCTCGTCGCCGTAGCGGCAACGCAAGCCCCGCACCTGCACCAAGGCCGGGCCGGGCGGGACCGCCGTGGGCTCCACTGGATCGATCACCACCGGTTCCATCTGCAGCACATCGCGCGCCCGCCCGAGTGAGGGGCGCACACGCGCGAGCGTCTGCGTCGCGCCCGGCAGCCCCGTCGCCAGCTCGAAGGCCGCGAGGGGAACGATCGCGATCACCGCCAGCATGACCACGTCCAGGTGACCGGCACGGACGGCCGCTATCCCGAGCACGAGCGCGCCGACCATAGCCAGCGCCGGCAACAGCGTCGCCAAGCCCTGTCCGACGCCGGCTGTCCGCGCGGTCCGGTCTGCGATCCGCCCGAGCCGCGCATCAATCGATGAGGCCCGGTGGAGCTGGTCGTCCAGAGCACCGTACGCGGCGAGCTCTGGCGCGCCCCGGACGAGATCGACGACGGCCGCCGTCAGCTCGCCTCGCGTCGAAGCCTGCCGCGCCTCGCTGCCACGGGCAAGCCTGCCGGTGAGCCAGGGCAGTGCGGTTCCCGCCAGCACGAGCGCGACGAGCAACACTGCGCCGGCCGCGGGCAGGATCAGCCACACGAGCGCCACCGCCACCGCCCCGGAGAGCACCGCTATCGCGAACGGGGAGATCACCCGCACGATCAGATCCTGGAGCGAGTCGACGTCGTGGACGAAGCGCGCCATCAGATCGCCGCTGCGGATCGCCGGCAGGCCCGCCGGAGCCAACGACTCGAGCCGCTCGTAGATCCGGACGCGGAGCTCGGCGAGGGCACGAAATGCGGCGTCGTGGGAGACGAGCCGCTGGCCATACCGGAGGATCCCCTTTGAGAGGCCGAAGAACTGAACGGCCACGATCCCCAGCGCCAGCGCGTCTTCCGTCGGGTGCTGGGCGGCCCGCGAAATCAGCCACGCCGACGTCGCCAACAGACCGATGCCGGCTCCGATCGCACCGGCTCCCAGCAGGCTCGCGACGATCAACTCCCGCCGTGCGGGGCGGGCGAATTCGGCGGTCTCTCTGATCGAGGGCGGGCTCATGCCGCCAACGCCACCGAGCCGAGGTCGACGACGCGGTCAGCCAGGGCGACCAGCGCGGGCCTGTGTGCGACAAGGATCACCGTGCGGCCCCGGATCAGCCGCCGGATCGCCATCAGCACCTCCTCCTCGGTGGCGCCGTCGAGATTGGCCGTCGGCTCATCGAGCAGCACCAAGGGAGCGTCACGCAGAAACGCGCGGGCGAGCGCGACCCGCTGGCGCTCGCCGGCGGAGAGCCCCACCCCGCCCTCGCCGACGACGGCGTCAAGTCCGCCAGGCCGCTGCGCCACGACATCGCGCAGCCCGGCCGCCGTCACCGCCGCCCACAGCTCCGCGTCGGTCGCGTCTGCACGGCCGAGGGCAATGTTCTCCCGCAACGAGGTCGCGAACAGGTGCGCCCGTTGCGGGAGCCACGACACCCGTTCCCGCCACGCCGCGGGATCCAGCTCGGACAGCTCCGAGTCTCCGATCCGGACCGATCCCGCTGTCGGCGCCACGAACCCGAGCAGCACGCTCAAGAGTGTCGACTTGCCCGCCCCGCTCGGCCCGGTCAGCGCGAGAACTTCGCCCGGATCGACCCGCAGGGAGACGCATTCCAGTGCCGGGCGGTCGCGCCCCGGGTATTGCACGGTCAGCTCGTCGACGGAGATGCCGGTCCTCGACGGATCCGGGATCTCGGTGCGAGCGCCCGCGGACGGGAGTGGCATCTCCAGCACCTCAAACACCTGCTCGGCAGCGCTCAGACCCTCGGCGCTGGCGTGGTAGTTGGCGCCCAGCTGACGGAGCGGGACGTAGGCCTCGGGCGCAAGAACGAGCACGAACACGGCCGTTTGGAAGTCGAGATCTCCGTACAGAAGCCGCAGCCCGACGGCGACCGCGACCAGCGCCACCGAGATCGTCGCCAGCAATTCCAGGATCAGCGAGGACAGGAACGTCACCTTCAGTGTCGACATCGCCGCCACCCGCTGGCGCTCCGAGACCTCGCGGATGACCTCGATCTGCGGCTTCGCTCGCCCGAACACCTTGAGCGTCGTCAGTCCAGAGACCGCGTCGAGAAAGTGAGCGGCCAGTCTTTGCAGGGCCCTCAGCTCAGCCTCGGTCCGATCACGGGTGCTCGCGCCCACGAGCGCCATGAACAGCGGGATCAGCGGCAGCGTAAAGACGATGATCAGCGCCGAGATCCAATCGCTGGCGAGCACGGCGGCCAGCACTGCCAGGGGGACGAGCACGGCGAGAAACAGCTGGGGCAGATAGAGCGAGAAGTAGCCGTCGAGCGCATCGATCCCTCGGGTCGCCAGCGTCGCGATCTCACCCGTCCGCTGCTCCCGGAGCCGACGCTGGTCCGATCGCGGCAAGGCGCGCCAGCAGCGCGGCCCGCAGCTGCTGCTTGACGCGGGTTGAGGAACGAGTGGCCAGGAGCTCTGCCGCCCAGGCCACCAGCCCGCGGGCGAGCACAACCCCGCCCAGAACCACGAGCGCCGATGACAGCTGAGCGAGCCCCTTACCGCCGAACGCGCCCGCGACCGCGACCGCGATCAGCCAGGCCTGGGCGATGACCAGCGACGCGCTGAGCGCGCCGACGCCGATCGAGGCGGCGATGAACGTGCGGGTGGCGCGGGCGTAGCGCGACAGTCGCGGGTCGACGATGCCCCGCCGCCCAGCGTTGGACGCCCGGTTCTCCGGCACTGGCCCAAGTCCAATTGCCCCAAGCGCCGCTCACATCATGCAAATCGGGTGACGAACGTCTCGAGGCGGCTCATCCAAACGGGGTGATGAAGGCGTCCGACCCGGCCCGTAGGTTCAGTCCGTGAGGTCCAGCGAGCTCTGGCATGTCGGGTACTGCCACGCCGCCAGCTAACGCCGGGGCTCCACAGGAGCTCACCACTGAGCAGGCGAGCGCGACCATGGCCAGCAGGCCATTCGTTGTCCTGCTGGTGCTCGTCTCGATCGTCGGGGTCGTCGTCTCGCTGGCCGCATGGTGCTTCCTCGAGCTCGTCCACCAGATCCAGCAGGAGGTGTTCACCCACCTTCCCCACGCCCTCGGCTACTCGAGCCCACCGGTCTGGTGGCCGCTCCCGGTCCTGGCGATCGCCGGGGTGCTCGTCGCCCTTGCGATCCATAAGCTTCCGGGGAACGGAGGACACATCCCGGCGTACGGCCTGGCGGCGGGAGGCCCTCCCGCGCCCGCCGACCTGCCCGGGGTGATCCTCGCGGGAATGGCGTCGATCGGGCTCGGCGTGGTGATCGGCCCCGAGGCGCCTCTGATCGCTCTGGGCGCCGGTCTTGGGGTGATCGCGATCCGACGTGCCCGCAGCGACGCGACCGACCAGATCGTGACCCTGGTGGCCGCCGCGGGCAGCTTCGCCGCGCTGTCGTTTGTGTTCAGCTCTCCGCTCGCGGCCGCGGTGATCATGATCGAAGTCACTGCGATCGGTGGACCGCGGCTGCGCCTCGTCCTGGTGCCGGGACTGCTCGCCGCCGGGATCGGTTCGCTGGTCTCGCTCGGGATGGGCTCGTTCACCGGCCTCAGCAGCTCGGCGTACGCGATCTCCGCCCTGCCGCTGCCGGCGTTCAGCCATCCCCACCTCGGCAACTTCGCGTGGACGATCGCGCTCGGGATCGCGATCGCCGCGGGCACCCAGGTGATCATGCGTGGCGGCGTGAGCATCTTGGGAATCGCCAAGGCGCGACCATTCCTGGTTCTCCCGGCGGCCGGCCTCCTGATCGCCGGGCTGGCGATCGCGTTCTCGCAAGCCACCAGCCACAGCGTCAACGAGGTCCTGTTCTCCGGCCAGGACCAGCTCCCGGGACTCGCCGCCCAAGCGGGAACGTATTCGGTGGGGGCACTGGCACTGCTGCTCCTGTGCAAAGGGGCGGCTTACTCGCTGTCGCTGGGGAGCTTCCGCGGGGGCCCGACGTTCCCCGCGATGTTCCTCGGGGCGGCCGCCGGAATCATGGCCTCCCACCTGCCCGGATTCCCGCTCACTGCGGGCGTCGCGGTCGGGATCGCCGCCGGTGTGTCGTCGGTACTCAGACTGCCCCTCAGCGCGGTCGTGATCGCCAGCGTACTTACAGCGAAGTCAGGCGATGGGGTCGAGCCGCTGATCATCGTCGGATCCGTCGTCGCGCTTGTGGTGACGCTCCTGCTGTCAGGGCGTCCGACGGCCTCACCGGAAGCGTCGTAGCAGCCGCTCCATGCAAGACGTTCTGCTGTTCTCCCTGACGGCGATGGCGAATCCCACACTCGTCGGGGTGACGACGCTGCTGCTGCTCCTGCCGAGCCCCAAGAAGCTGATGTTCGGATACCTGATCGGGGCGCTTTTCACGAGCATCACGCTCGGGCTCGTGATCGTGTTCGCGGCCAAGAAGTCCGGCGTGGTCCAGTCCGGCAAGACCACCATCAACCCGGCGATCGACTTCGCCTTCGGCGCGATCCTGGTCGGAATATCGCTTCTCCTGCACAGCGGCCGGGACAAGCACTACCGAGACCGGCGCGCCGAGCGAAAACGCGAGAAGCCGAAGAAGACGCCGCGGTGGCAGCAGGTCCTCAGCAAGGGCGACCCCAAGATCGCGTGCCGCCGTCGGCGCCGTCCTCACGCTTCCCGGCGCCTCATACCTCGCGGCGCTCACCAGCATCGCCAAGCTGAACTACAGCACCGCCGAGACAGTCTTGTTGGTGCTGATGGTGAACGTGATCATGCTCGCGCTCCTCGAAGTTCCGCTGATCTGCTTCGTCGTGGCGCCGGATTGGACGCCAAAGGCAATCGAGCGGGTCAAGGCGGCGTTCAGGCGCAGTGGCCGTAGGGCGCTGATAATCGGCACCGGGGCGGTTGGATCGCTGTTGATCCTGCGCGCGGTGATCACGCTGATCGCCTCGTGACGGCTCAGCACTTCGACTTGGCGTCGCTGATGAACGTCTCGACGGAGTCCGCCAGCGCCTTGACCTGACCGGGAAGCGCCACGATCAGCGACGGCTGGGTCGGCGAGCTCTTCAGTTCTCCAACGGTCGTCTCGACCGTCGTCACGGCGCCACTGATCGCCTGAGTCTGGGTTGGGAAATCGCTCTGCGCGGAGCTCACGACCGACTTGGCATCTGCTCTGCACCTTCTGTAGCGCTGACGTCACGGCGCTCGTGCCGTTCTTGATCACGTCGACGTTCTTAAGGCTCTCGACCGACGTTTTCAGATCGTTCATCGACGAGCAGAACGCGGGTTTGCTCGAACCACCACAACCGGCGAGCACCGCCGCGACGGCAAATGCAGGCAAAAGGCCCATGCAGCCGCGACGGATCGGCCCTCCGAGGATCATGGAAGGAGGTTTCCGCTCACTCCGCTCGATCGCATCACCCAGATGGGATGAGCCATCGCGCGACTGTTGAGCGCTGATCAAGGGTGGTGTATGCCTCCCTGAACACGGAGGCGTACCGGCTTGCTCCGCGGCGCTCATTGCGAGAGAAATGCATCGACGCACGAACCATTGTTCGGAGGCGCAGATTCTATGTCCATGGGGCCAGCAGCAAACGGCGTTCTGAGATCGCGCGCGCGGATCTCAGCGCGCGCTGAGGAAAACCGGCATGGCGTGCCGTCGTTTGGCGACGGGCTCGTCTCCCGGCCCCTGCTCGTGCGGCGCCTGCTGGACGGTCACGATGCCCGCCTTGCCCTGATCGCCGCGCCCGCGGGCTACGGCAAGACGACACTGCTGACCGAATGGGCGGCGCACGATCCACGCCCGTTCATCTGGATCACGATGGGAGTCTCCGATCGCAACGAGCTCGGCGTTGCGGAGCGGGTCGCCTCGGCGTTCGAGGATGCCGGCTGGATCGAGCCCGATCTCTGGCCAGCCCTCACCGCGTCGCAGCGTGCCCGAGCTCGATCGCCTCTCGGTCGACTGCTGCGCTCAACCGAATTGAGAAGCCGCAGCTTCGTGCTGGTCCTCGACGATGCGCACAACGGCCGCCCGTCGGTGCTCAGGGATATCGTCACGGCGCTGCTGGAGGGCCTCGCACCGGCTTCTCAGATCGCGCTGGCGACGAGGACCGAGCCACCGCTGCCGATCGGCCGGCTGCGCGCCCACCGTGCGCTCGTCGAGGTGCGCACCAACGATCTGGCGATGGCCCCGGCGGAGGCCGCGACACTGCTCCGACAGGCCGGACTCGAGCTTGACTTCGGCGCCGTCCAGAACCTATCGGGACAGACCGAGGGATGGCCAGTCGGGCTGTATCTGGCGGCGCTGACGCTGCGGGCGCAGGACGATGTCGCCGCTGGACTCAAGGGCTTCGCGGGATCGGACCATCTGATCGCCGAGTACTTCCGCGACGAATTCCTCGCCGAGCTCACTCCCGAGCTCACGCGGTTCATCAGCCGGAGCTCGGTGCTGGACGAGCTCTCCGGTCCTGTCTGCGACGCGGTGCTCCGGGAGACCGGGTCGGCAGACATGCTCGCCCGGCTGGCTCGCCGGAATCTGATGTTGACGGCGCTCGACCGTAGCCACGAGCGATTCCGCTGGCACGGCCTGTTCAGGACGATGCTGAGAGCGGAGCTGCGCCGGACCGAACCGAAGGTCGAGTCGCGCCTGCACGCCCGGGCGAGTACCTGGCTTGGCCGCCACGGAGATCTCGATGGCGCGATCGAGCACGCCGTCGCTGCCGGCGACATCCCGCGGACCGGCGATTTGCTGTGGGCGAATGTGGCTGCCTACCTCGGCAACGGCCGCAACGAGCTCGTCCGAGAATGGTTGGATCGCTTCAGCGACGATCAGATCGCTCGCTACGCGCCGCTGGCGCTGGTCGCGGCGCAGAGCTCCCTGATGACCGGACAGGTCGACGTCGCCCGGCACTGGAGGTTGCTGGCGGCCGAGGCCAAGAAGCGAGGGCGCCCCGCCAAAGAAGTACCTTCGCTGGAAGCCGGGATGTTGATCGTCGATGCCGCCGGCGCCACGAGCGCGGTCGGAATGGCGAAAGCGGCGACCCGGGCCTACGACCTGGAGCCGAGTCATGGTCCGTGGCGGGGTCTTTGCTGCCTGCTGCGTGGTGTGGCAGAGCACCTGGCCGGTAACCGGGACGGCGCCGTCGAGCTGTTCGAGGACGGCGTCCAGCTGAGCTGCACCGCAGCACCGATCGTCGCCTCGCTGTGTCTGGCCCAGCTCGCGATCGTCGCGATCGACCAGGAGCAATGGGACAGCGCCGGCGAACTTGCCGACCGCGCCGGAACGATCATCGAGGAGGCGCCGTCGCTTGGCTCGTCCTCGATTTCGGCGCTCGTCTTCGCCGTGGCCGCCGCCACACGGGCCCGTCTGGGCCGGGTGGACGAAGCCAAGCGGGACCTCCGGCGCGCAGCCGACCAGCTCGTCGCGCTGGGCGATTTCATTCCCTGGTACGGCGCCGAGGCACGGATCATGCTGGCTCGCGCGGCGCTCGGACTGGCTGACACTGTGGGAGCGCGGACACTCCTTGCCGAGGCGTCGCGACTGGCCCGCAGAACGTCCGACGTCGTGATCTTCCAGCGTTGGTTCGATGAGGCCTGGGCGCAAATCGACACGCTGGCGGAGACGGCGCTCTCGGGCCCCTCCTCGTTGACGATCGCCGAGCTTCGGATCCTCAGATTCCTCCCGAGCCACCGGTCGTTTCGCGAGATTGCGCAGCGTCTGGACGTCTCAGTCAATACCGTCAAGACCCAGGCCCACGCGATTTATCGCAAGCTCGATGCGGCGTCCCGTTCCGAGGCCGTGGCGCGCGCCCGTAGTGCCGGGCTGCTCGGAATCTAGGCCTGCCGGATCTGTTCGTGGAGGTGTCGGTTCAGGACCCGTCGGCGCCGTCCCCGCCGATGTCGTAACCGATCGCCTGCGCCAGCCGAGGTGCCGAGCTGATGACTTGGGGAATCCCCACGTCGGGGCCAACGGTGAGCAGCACCTGGACGATCTCCTCGTCGTCGGCCCCGGCGCAGGATGCGAGCTCGACCGCCCAGCGTAGACACGTCGTAGACGCGTCCAGCGCGACCAATGCAGCCAGACGGACCAGCATCCTCACCCGCGGCGTCAGCCCAGGATCGAACTCGGTGTCAGGGTCGGCCGACTCCGGGCGAAGCGCCAAGACCATCCGGACCGAGCGCTCTTCGTTGGCGCTCAGCCGCTGGAGCAGTTTCTCCCCCGAGACAGCCACATCGCGATGCTGGCCGACCGGCAGCGGTTGGGCATCCCCCGGATCGGGTGAGGAGAGCTCGTTAGGTCAGGGGCTCGGCCAGAACGTCGCGAGATCGATCGCGGCGAGCTGGGCCTTGGCAACCAGCCCGCGCGCTCCGCTTTGGTCGACGAGCGCGTAGCTCCTCAGATCCTCATCGGCAGAGACCAACAGCACCGCCGGCGCATCCTGGCGGACGCTCAGCAGCGCGGAAACCTGGAAGCCGGTTCCGTCGGGCAGTCGCACGTCGAGCAGGACGGCATCGGGTACGAGCTCGTCGCACAGGTCGAGCGCGGCCGCGGCAGAGTCCGCTTCTCCGACGACGGCGTAACCTCGCCGCTCGAGCAACTCTCGCGCAACGCGTCGAAACGACGGCGCGTCGTCGACAATCAAGACACGGATAGTCCTCGTCCGCTTGGGCAAGCGAGCAATCGTGCCCGAAGGACCTCGCCACGTCGATAACGCAACCGCGTGATTGTCGGTCTCACGCGAGCGCGTTGCCGTTCGCCATCGTCATCGCAACCAACTGCGCGCGCGAGCGGGCGCCCATCTTCGTCATCGCGTTGTGCACGTGAGTGCGAACGGTGTTGTGCGACACGTGCAGGTCCTCCGCGATCTCCGGGCCGGTCGCGCCGAGCGACAGCAGGCTGACGACCTCGCGCTCGCGTTTGGAGAGCACGCCGGTTCCCACCAGGCCGCGCGTTTCGTCCTTGCGACGCCGGCCAGTCGGCACCGATCTGAGCACGACCACCAGGACCAGCTGCCTCCCCGTGACCAGCTCTGGGTGGCCGGCGAATTCGACCGTGATCCGGCCGCCGTCACTCCGGATCACGTCGACGACGCCATGGAACTGCGGCCGCTCCAGCGCCTGGCGCCACTCCTCGGGCGTGACGACCGGGCCGTGGTCGACGAAGTCGTGAACGGGCCGCCCCAGCAGCGCCCTCCGGCGGTAGCCGATGAGCTGTAGATAGGCACCGTTGACGTCGACGTGGCGGCGCTGTTCGTCGAGCAGCACCATCGCGTTGCGCGAACGCCGGAATGCCTGCCAGAACAGCGAGGCCCACCCCGATCCGCGTCCGTCATTGACGGTCGCGGGCCTGGTGTCATCGGTTGCGTCGACGAAGCTCACGGTACGCGCTCCTTTGTACGGCCGAACCTATCTCCCCGCCGTACCTTGCACCAACAGGCTTGCACGTGCGATCACCTTAGGTGGAGACTCGACTGTGACGACGGCGTGAGCGCCGATCAATGGGGTGGGCCTGTGTGTGGTGAGGATGCGTACCCTACGCCGTGCGCATGGGGGTGGGCATATCACCGCCAAAGGGGGGCCTGCCAGCCGTTAGCCAGATGCCTGTCCGTCGAAGGAGCCAACCTGTTCCCGATCGGTCTCCGACAGGTAGATCAGCGTCGCCTTCACGCGCCGGCTGACGTCCTGGTCCTCGGGAAGTCCGAGCTTCGAGAAGATCGAGTTGACGTGCTTCTCCACAGCCCGCTTGGTCAGGACCAGCGTCTCGGCGATTGCCCCGTTGCTCTTACCCGCGGCGATTTCCGCCAGCAGCTCACGCTCCCGTGGCGTTAGCTCGGCGAGCGAAGAGCGGCCCGGCCTTGCCTTGGCCTCGATCAGCACATCGACGATCTTCGGGTCGATGACGGATCCGCCGTCGGCAACGGCCTCGATCGCGCCGATCAGCTGCTCCCGGTTGCGGATCCGTTCCTTGAGCAGGTACGCGCGCCGGCCGGACCCAGATGCGAGCAGCGCGAGCGCGTACTCCGGCTCGGCGTACTGGCTGAGGACGACGACGCCGACGTCGGGATGGCTCTCGCGCAGCGAGGTCGCAACGGCGATTCCCTCCTCCCGCCCGGTCGGGGGCATGCGGATGTCGGTGACGACGACATCTGGTTCCTCAGACGTGATCGCAGCCTCGAGCTCAGGGCGATTCGAGCACACCGCGAGGAGGTCTACCTCAGGCGCTGACTCGAGCGTCGTTGTCAGAAACTCGCGTACGACGTACGAATCCTCCGCCGCGACGACGCGGATTGGACGTGACGGCGATGACGTCGTTCGTGCACTCACTCTCCTGAGCGACAGTCTGCCATAGCTTCTTCCCGGGGCGGGTGCCCTCAGCCGTATTGAAAAACAACCGTTTTGCGGAGTTCTTGCTGCAAACGTTCGCAGCGTGTCGTTCGCGGCGGTATCGTGCCCGCGCCTCGAAGCCGCCCGGCGGTTGAGCTTCCCGACGCGGATCGATCTGATAGTGAACACGCCCCCCCACCCTGGCCTGAGTCCGACGGATGTTTGTTGCCTCTGAAAAGGAGGAAAAGGGGGTCCTGAGCTTGGCCCTGCAACCAGACGACCCGCGCAGCGCCGGACAACCGTCGGACGATCTGGTCACCGTGCTGGTGGTCGACGACCACGACGCGTTCCGGCGAGCGATGCGCGACGTCGTCACCGCCACCGAGGGATTCACATTTGTCGGCGAGGCGGCCTCGGGCGAAGCGGCGCTTGCGGCGGCCTCGATCCTGTCGCCGATGCTGATGCTCCTGGACCAGCGGATGCCGGGGATGAGTGGCGTCGAGGCAGCCTGCCACCTGTCCGAGCGCCAGCCCGACGTCGTCGTGGTGCTCGTATCAATCGAGGAACCCGACTTCGCGGTCCAGCGCGCGTGCGGAGCGGCCGCGTTCATCCCTAAGCACCGGCTCTGCCCCCGCGTGTTGCGTGAGCTGTGGCGAGACCACGGATCCGACGATCACGCCGGGGCGTGGCGCGATGGCCGGGCCGACGATCATGGGATCGGGACCGGGTGATAGCTCGCTCCGCCATCGGTCGTGTAGTACAGGTGCTCATCGGTTCCTGATCCAGAGCTCGCCAACCCCACCCCGTGGGTGGCGTCGGTAAAGCCGAGATACAGCCAGTTCAGCCCCTTTGGTCCCACGGGCGTCCAGTGGGCGCCACCATCAGCGGTCTGGTAGAGCTGCTGGTAGCCGACAACCGCCGTTGTCGGCGAGGCCGCGGCGAACGTCGCCGAGTTCGGCTGCGGGGGCAGCTGGCCGTTGCCACGCGGGCCGCAACCGAGGCAGTACGCCGGCTGGAACGTCGCCCCACCGTCGAGCGACCGCCACACATCGCTCATCATGCCGGTGGCGCAGTGCTCCCACAGCACTGGCGGCGCCATCTCCTGGAACTGGCACGGGAGACCCGGCGAGGGAACCGGATAGCGGTTGAAGCTCGCGCCGAAGTCATGCGAGGCGAGCAGCTTGCTGTTGTCGTTCGACTGGATCAGGACATCGCTGCCGTGGACCCACAATCCGCCGGCAACATCGCCGGCGCCCGACAGCACGCCCCACTGATCGCGCGAGATCGGCGAGCGGAGCAGCCGAGATTTGGCGAGCTCTTTCCCGGCCGGCGTGACCACCGCGTACACCTCGCCGTCCGCGATCGCCAGATCGTCGACGGCGCCGCCGACGTTGACCTGATGCCACGTGGAGCCGGCGTCGTGGGTGACGAACAGAGCGGGTCCGAAGGCGAACCCGTCGTCGGCGTCGGCAAACCGCAGCTGGGAGATCCCGACCTGTGCCGCCCCCGTCGCCAGCGAGATCCGCGGCGCCGGTATACCCACGAACGTACGGCCGCCGTCGGTGGTGCGCACGATCGAGGTGCATGGCCCGCTCTTGCAGGGCGCGGTGCCGAGCAGCCACCACGTCAGCTCACTGATCGCGGTGAACGAGCGGGGCTCGAAGCCGGGGGGGACGGGGCCAGCGAGGTCGGCAGGCGCCGCGCGCTTCGTGGGCGTCGTCGCGACGTTCGCCTTATGTTCACTTGCACCGCCACCGTGTCTCTCCGGTTGCCGATAGCGGGTCGGGTGAGTTGCGGCCGGCGCACCTCCCTGCTTGGCGCCGTGCCCGTTCAACACGACCGCGGCGACCGCGACCGTGACCAGGATCACCGCCGCGCACGCGATCAAATCCGCGAGCCGCCGGGGACCACGGCCGCCGCCGCCTCCGGGCACCGCGCGCAACCGCAACCTGCGGTGCGCTCCCCGCCCGGTCAGCGACTCGAGCTGCGCCTCGACTTCATCCAGGTAACTGGTCACGCCGATCCGCCTTCGTTCAGTTGCTCTCGCATCCGTGCCAGACCGCGACTTACGCGCTTACGCACCACCATCTCCGAGCACTGCAGCTCGTCCGCGATCTCCCGGTAGCTGCGCTCTTCGACTACGTGGGAGCGGATCGCGTACCGCTCAGCGCTCGGCAACGCTTCGAACACTGCGGCCAACTGACCGGTGCCGCTCTCGGCCAGCGCCTCGATCCGCTCCAGATCACCATCCTCGAACGCGACCTGGTTGAACCCGAGGCGCCTTCTCGCACGCGCATCGACGCGGCCTCGCCGGAGGCTCATCAGCCACTTCTTGCGCGCGATCCCGATGACCCATGGCCCCGCCGACTCACCCTGCGTCTGATAGCCGCTCGCCGACAGCAACACGGCGGCGAACACCTCTGCGGCGAGATCACCGGTGACCTCGCGGTCCCCGGTCTGGCGTAAAAGGAACGCCAGCACAACCGGGAGATGGCGGCGGTAGAAGACGCCGAACGCGGCCCCGTCCCGCGCCGAGATCGCTGATAACAACTCAGCGTCCGACCATCGCCGCTGATCCTCCTGATGCAGCATCATTGCTCCTCTATTGCGCGGGCGCGCCTGTCTGTGACCGATGAGTGCTCAGCGTGCGACCACGCTTTCTCAGCGACGCTCACGTTGGCGCCGGCGTGCCCACTGCCGATAGGTGTGGTGGGTCAGCACTCGGTACCACGGGACGCGGCTGCGCGCATCCTCGACAGCGCGGATCAGCTCATCGTCGGTGTAGTACCTGTCCAGGGCGACGAGCGCCTTCTCGCGCACGAACATCCGGCGGTCACTGAGCGCATAACAGAGACCGTCCACCGCGCTGGGATCGCCCAGCTCATCGAGCGCCATGACCGTGTAGTAGCGCAAGCGCAAACCACGACGGCGCAGCATCGGCACCAGCAGCTCGACGTCCTCGGCGGATCCGACCTCGCCGAGTAGCCACACGGCGCCGGCATCCGCCACGCCATCTTTCAGCAGCCCGCGCATGGCTGGCGCGGCGGCCGGACCGGCTTCCTTCAGCCCCTGCACCGCGGCGCGGTTGACGCGACGAGTCGACGACCGGTCGCGGACGAACTCGGCAAGGAACTCGGCCGCCTTCGGCTCCCGCCGCTGCCCCAACGGCACAGCAGCGACTTCGATAATGCGGTTGCGCTGGCGCCGGCTTGGGGTTGCCGCGAGCTTGGCTCGGATGGCCTCGAGGTCGCCGAGTTCCTCATCAGGACCCGGCGCGCTGTCGCCTGGTGGCTCGAGCGGGCGCTTATCGGGTTCTGCGTAGATGGAAACGGCCTCCCATGAGCATGCCGCTCAGATGTTACGAGCGTGCCAGAACTCCATGGTCGCGCGTGGAGCAGCGGTCGACGTCGCGCGGGCGGCCGCCGTGACGGTGGCGCCAGCGTGGCAGCTCGGTGTTTGGCAGCGAGAGGGCGGGATTGGGCGCGATCGCGCGTCAGTTGGGGATACAGGCCCCAACTTTGGCGCCTCCGTCCCACCCCTCGGGGGTGGATTCATCCGGTCATCGCAACACGATGGTGTTTTCGTGGTTTGGTGATCGGAGGGTGGGATGGCGAAGGGCAGGCGGTATCGGTGGTTGACGCCGGAGAATCGGCGGTTGGTTGAGGAGCGGTTGGCGGTTGGGGTGCTGCCGCGGGTGATCGCGGTCGAGTTGGGGTGCTCGGCTAATACGGTGTTGCGGGCGCAGGCGGATGCGGTGTTGCGCCGTCAGCGGCGTCGGAGGGATTCGGGGTTTCGGCTCTCGATCGAGGAGCGGATCGAGATCGGGATGAGGGTCGCGGCTGGCGAGTCGAACGCTGTGATCGCGCGGGGGTTGGGTCGGCATCGATCGACGATCGGGCGGGAGCTGGGGCGGTGTGGGAAGCGGCGTGGTCACTATGCGCCGTTCGCGGCTGAGCGGCGGGCGCGGCGGTTGGGGTGCCGGCCGAAGGCGACGAAGCTGTCGGCGAGTCCTCGGTTGTTGGCGGAGGTTGAGACTGGGCTTTTGAGGCAGTGGTCGCCGGCGCAGATCTCCGCGCAACTGAGGGTCGATTACCCGGATGATCTGGAGATGCGGATCAGCCCTGAGACGATCTACCTGTCGTTGTTCGTGCAGTCGCGTGGGGAGCTGCGCCGACAGCTCACGGCCGAGTTGCGGACTGCTCGAAAGGCCCGCAGGCCACAGGGTCGGGTTGAGAATCGCGGTCGGATCGCGGAGATGATCAATATCTCTGAGCGGCCGGCGGAGATCGAGGATCGTGCGGTTCCCGGGCACTGGGAAGGGGATCTGATCCTGGGTGCGGGGCAGCGCTCTGCGGTCGTGACGCTGGTTGAGCGCCAAACCCGGTTCGTGATGCTCGCGCGTGTCGGGAGGGACCGCAGTACCGAGAACGTGATCGAAGCTCTGAAGGACCGGATCCAGGCGCTCCCGGCTGGTCTTGTGCGGTCGCTGACCTGGGATCAGGGCCGGGAACTCGCCGCGCATAAACGGTTCACGGTTGACAGCGGCGTGAGCGTGTACTTCTGCGATCCGCACTCGCCGTGGCAGCGAGGCAGCAACGAGAACACCAACGGCCTGCTGCGTCAGTACCTCCCGAAAGGCACCGACCTCAGCGTGCATGACCAGGCCGAACTGGACCGGATCAGCGACTTGCTCAACGGCCGCCCGCGCCAGACGCTCGGGTGGGCCAAACCGGCCCAGAAGATGGCCGAGCTCCTCGCCGCACCCCCCACCGGAGGTGCTTAAAGCGACCATCGCCGCTACGCGTCGCCCTTCGGGCTCGGCTCCGCAACGACGGTCGCTACCTGATGTCAGCGTCCTTGGCAAACTGACCGTGTTGCGCTGACTGCCTGAGCCCGCCGGGACAAGAACGCCAAAGTTCGCCCCCCGGATCCCCGCCCTCGGACGCGAACCCTTCCCTCCCCAGCAAAAGCACTCGCGCGACCGCCACCGCCCGCAGTCGGCTCGTCGTCTGACAGCGAGAGGGCGGTCCGGCGGGCCTCTCAGCTGGGGAGGCCGTAGCCGCGCTCGGCCTTCCGGACTTCGCCCGAAATCGCCATCTTGCTGAGTGTGCTCCCGACGGTGCCGGCGCCGATCCCGGTTTCCTTCGCGATCTCCGAGGCGGTCTTCGGACCGGAACGCAGCGACCGGAGGATCTTCGCCTTGTTCGCGCCACGTGGTGCGCGCGCACCATTTGCCCTTGACGCGCTCGTCGGCTTGCGTGCCGGCGCGCTCTTAGTCGCGCTCGCCGGTGCCCGACGGGTACGGCTGGCGGTCGCAGCGCTGGACCGCGAGGCGCGCGGCGTTGCTGCGCGCGATCGACTCGCTGTGCTGCTCGACGGTTTCCTCGAGGTCGCCGCGCTGGAGGCGCGGCGAGTCCCCGTGCCGCTGCTCGATGGGCGGCGAGTGGTTGTCCCGCTGCTCGACCTGCGTCTCGCGCTGGCGGCGCGCACCGAGCGCGGCAACCGCTTCTCAATCTCATCAGCAAGCGAGCGCAGTTCGCCGATTGTGCCGCGGGCCGCACGAGTCGCCTTTTTACTGGCGTCGCCGCTCAGCTCGCTTAGAGTCTTAGCAACCTGTTTGCGTAGTCCTGCCTCGCGCAAACGGTCAAACAAATCCTTGTCCTGCTGGGCCATAGTGTTCTCCTCAAAACTGGGCTGTCCGGTCTGGCGAGCGGCAACCCTATCGAGCGGCGAGGATAGGTGTGCAACTCTGCGCCCGCTACACATTAGTCTGGATCATCGAAGTTCGAGTGTGAGAGGAGAGTCAGGATGCAGCGGATGAGTGCTCAGGACGCATCGTTCTTGCACATCGAGACCGACAGCAGCCCGATGCATGTCGGCGGAGTGAGCATCTTTGAGGGCCCGCCTGCGCCGTTCGCGGACATCCTCGCGCGGGTGCGCAGCAAGCTTGCCCTGGTGCCGCGCTATCGCCAGGTGGTGAGGTTCGTCCCGTTCGCGCTGGCGCGTCCGGTGTGGGTCGACGACTCACACTTCAACCTCGGTTACCACGTCCGCCGCACGGCGCTTCCCAGTCCCGGAGGTGACGAAGAACTGCTCACCCTTGTCGGCCGGGTCATGTCACAGAACCTCGACCGGGCGAAGCCGCTGTGGGAGATGTGGGTCGTCGAAGGTCTCGAGGACGGGCGGTGGGCGCTGTTGTCAAAGGTTCATCACTGCATGGTCGACGGGATCGCCAGCACCGATCTGATGAGCGTGCTGCTCGACAAGGAACGCGACCCCGAGCTTCCCCGCCCGGACGCCTGGGCACCAGGCGCGATGCCCGGTTCGGCCCGGTTGCTCGCCGGCGCGGTCATCGAGCAAGCGAGGAGTCCGGTCTCCTTCTCCGAACGGTTCGCCGGCGCCTTACTTACGCCGCGCCAATTTGCGGCGCTGCTCGAAGACACCTCGCGCGGGCTGATCGGCTTTGCGGGCGTGGCGCGGCTCGGTGGCGGGTCGTCGCTGAACGGTCCGCTGGGGCCTCACCGACGGTGGGGCTGGGCACGCGGACGGCTGTCGGACGTGCAACAGGTTCGGCGGGCGCTCGGTGGCACCGTCAACGATGTCGTGCTCGCCGCGATCACCGGCGGATTTCGCGCGCTGCTGCAATCGCGCGGAGAGTCCGTCGACCGAGTTCTGCGCACGCTGGTCCCCGTGTCGGTACGCCGGCCCGGAGAGCGGGGCACGTACAACAACCGGGTCTCGGCGATGTTTGCCGAGCTCCCGGTGGGCATCGAGGACCCCGCGCGCAGGTTGCGGGCCATCACCGCCCAGATGGCGGATCTGAAGGAGTCAAAGCAGGCCGTTGCGGGCGAGGTGCTGACCTCGCTGTCCGGGTTCGCGCCACCGATGTTGCTGGCGCTCGGTGCGCGGGTGGCGAGCAAGCTGCCCCAGCGGAGCCTCAACACCGGAACGACAAACGTGCCCGGCCCACAGTTCCCGCTGTACCTGGCGGGTCGCAGGATGCTCGAATCGTTCCCCTACATCCCTCTGTTCGCGAGCGTGCGCGTCGCCGTCGCGATCTTCTCCTATGACGGCGCGCTCAGCTTCGGGGTCAGCGGCGACTACGACACGGCGCCCGACATCGACGTCCTCTGCGAGGGGATCGAGCTCGGGCTCGAGGAACTGGTGGCGCTCGCGCAGCCCCCGGCCAAGAAGTCCGCCCGGCGGGCGCCCGCACGCTCAACCCGCTAGACGCGGCATTACGCTTCCGCTGATGGCTCTCGTCGGACCCGCTCCGATCTCGTTCAACCCGCTGCAGCGCGTGGTGGGCGATCTGCTTGCCGAGCGACGGGCCGAAGTCCCATTCCCGCCCGGCGATACGTCCTTCAGCATCCGGCGCACCCGCGGGTTCGCGCTCTATCCCCTGCCGATCCTGCTCGATGGCTATGAGCGCTACGGGCCAGTGTTCACGATGCGCGTTTTCCACGGCAACAGCGTGTTCATGATCGGGCCCGAGGCCAACCACTACATCACCGTCTCCCACGCGGACAACTTCAGCTACCGCGAGGGCCACATGGGCGACCTGGCCGCGCTGCTCGGAGATGGCCTGCTCACGACCGACGGCGAGTTCCATCGCCGCTCGCGACGGATCATGGTGCCCGCCTTCCACCACGAGACGATCGCTGGTGCGCTGGCGACCATGAACAGCGAGATCGAGCGCGCGCTCGACGGCTGGCACGACGGCGCGCGCATCGACATCTATTACTGGACGCGCCGGCTGGCGCTACGGATCGCAATGCGAGCACTGTTCGGTTTCGACCCCGATGCCGCCGGCACGCGAACTGACGTCGCCCGCAACTTCGAGCAGGGATTGGGATTCTGGGCGCGCGATTACTGGCTGCAGGTGATGCGCGGCCCGCGCACCCCGTTCGCCGAGATGCAGGGGGCGCGACGAGCACTTGACGGCGTGATCTTCGACGAGATCGCGGGGCGGCGGCGTAGCGGCGCACGCGGTCAGGACCTGCTCAGCCTCCTGATGGACGCAACCGACGAGGACGGCGAGGGGCTTACCGACCAGCAGATCCGAGACGAGGTGATGACGCTGCTCTTCGCTGGCCACGACACGACGACTTCGACGATCGGCTTCATGTTCTACGAACTGGCGCGCCACCCCGATATCGCCGCAGCTCTGCACGAGGAAGAGGATCGTGTGCTTGGCGGCGAGCCGCCCGACGCGACGGTGCTTACGAGCGGAGCGCTCGAACTGCTCGAGATGGTCCAGGACGAGACGCTGCGGATGTACCCGCCGGCTTGGATTGGCGCTCGCAAGTCGATCGACACGTTCGAGTTCGCGGGTAAGCAGGTTCCCGGCGGGGCCTACGTCGACTACAGCTCTTGGGTGTCGCACCATCTCCCGCACGTGTTTCCGGAGCCGCGCGAGTTCCGGCCTGAGCGTTTCGCGCCGGAGGCGAAGGCGGCGCTCCCGAAGGGCGCGTACGTGCCGTTCGGCGGAGGCTCGCGGATCTGCATCGGTATGCGGTTCGGCAAGCTCGAGGTGAAGGCGATCGCGACCGCGCTGCTCCAGCGTTTCGACTTTAAGTTGGAGCCTGGGTACAGGCTGCGAATCCGGCAGATGCCGACGATCGGCCCGCGAGGAGGCGTACCCCTGATCGTTCGCAGGCGCGCGCGCGCGGGGACGTTAAGAACACCTCTCGCCGCCCACTAGTTGCTGTCCATGCAGGACAAAGCTGCGGGAATTCGTGTTCCGGACTCGCGACCGCGCGAGTCCTATATTCACGTGCTGCCTTATTGTCAGCCTTTAGAAGGAATGGAATGCGAACGAATCGGATTGCAGGACGCGTGAAGTGGCTGTGGGGACTTGTCGGCGGAGCGCTGCTACTTGCTGCTCTGTTGGCAATGTTGATCGCCTCGACCGCCGGGGCGGCCCGGGTGCCCAGGCCGGCCACGGTCAGCGCGGCGAAGCCCGCCGCGGACTGCCAGCCGTTCAGCAAGCAGCCATGCCTCCTCCCGTTCCCGAACAATCTCTACACGAAACGGGATCGCTCGACTCCGACTGGGGTCAGGGTCAATCTCCCGGCTTCGGTGATGCCGGTGAACGGCAAGGGCGATCGGATGAGTCCCTCGCAGTACAACCGCAACGACGGCTTCAGCCCGGGCAGCGCGATCATCCTGCACGTCACCGGTCTCGACAACGCCGCCGCGTTCGCAAAGACAAATCCGGTGGGCGTTCTCAACATCGGCGCGGAGTTCGCCAGGAACCAGCCGATCGTCGTGATCGACCAGGCGACCGGACGCCGGCAGTTGGTGTACGCGGAGCTCGACGCCAACGCGAGCACACCGCAGACCACCGACCTGATGATCCTCCCCGGCAAGGAGTTCACCGAGGGTCACACCTACATCGTGGCGCTGCGCAGCCTGCGCAACGCGAAGGGACACGTGCTCCGCGCGCCGGCGTGGTTCGAGAAGCTGCGTGACGGCAAGCGGCTGCCTTCGAACGAGCGCTCACAGCGGACCCGCTACAAGAAGATCTTCAAAGCCCTGAAGCACGCGAGGATCCCCCGGAAGAACCTCTACGAGGCGTGGAACTTCACGGTTGGCTCGGAGAAGAGCCTGACTTCGCGCCTGCTGGCGATCCGCAACGACGCGTTCGCGCAACTCGGCGACACCAATCTCGCCGACGGGAAGGTCCAGGGACGGGCTCCCAGCTACGCCGTCACGAGCAACACGATGCTGACCTCCCAGCTGCGCGACGTTCAGGGCACGTTCCAGGTGCCGTGCTACCTCATGACGTGTGGACTCAGCGCGACGACCGGCTTCCACTACAGCTCGAACAAGCCCGATGCGTTGCCGACGCAAATCCCCGGCAACGTCGCGACCGCGCAATTCGAGTGCATCGTCCCGACGTCGGCGACGCCAAGCAATCCATCGCGGATCTCGCTCTACGGTCACGGCCTGCTCGGCTCGCGCAGCGAGGTCACCGACTCGTGGGTGCAGTCACTGGCGACGAACTACAACATGACGTTCTGCGCTAGCGACTGGTGGGGCTTGGCACAGGACGATCTGCCATTCGATGCCAGCGCCATCGCCAACCTCAACCTGTTCCCGAACGTGGTGGACCGCCTCCAGCAGGGCGTGCTCAACTTCCTGTATCTGGGCCGGCTGATGGACAACCCGCAGGGCTTCGCCGCCAACCCGGCGTTCCAGTCCGGCGGCCGTCCGGTGATCAACGCGTCGAACCTGTTCTACGACGGCAACAGTCAGGGCGGTATCGAAGGTGGACTGACGACCGCCGTTTCGCCCGACATCCGGCGTGCGGTCCTCGGGGTGACCGGCATCGACTATGGCAATCTGCTGATCCAGCGGAGCACCGACTTCGCGCCGTTCAAGGCCGTCCTCGACGCCGCCTATCCGGACCCGTCTCTGTACCCGGTGATCACTGACCTGATCCAGCAGCTGTGGGATCGAGGCGATCCGGACGGTTACGCCCCGCAGATGACCACACACCCGCTTCCCGACACGCCGCCGCACACGGTCCTCATGGACATCGCCTACGGCGACTTCCAGGTGAGCATGTACGCCGGCGCGGCCGAGGCGCGGACGATCGGGGCCTCCGCCTATGAGCCCGCTCTGGACGCCGACCGCTCGCGCGATCGCAACCTGTTCTACGGGATCCCCGCCGTCGGCCACTTCCCGTTCAGCGGTTCCGCGATCGAGGTCTGGGACAGCGGGGCCGGTCGCGTTCAGCCGCCGCCGGCCGGGAACATCCCGCCGACGGCCGGCTCGAACAACATCGATCCGCACGAGGATCCGCGCAAGTCGCCGGCCGCTCAGGAGCAGATCTCTGACTTCCTAGCGCCGAGTGGCTCAATGGTGAACGTCTGCGGCGGCCAGCCGTGCCACACCTCGGTGTACACGCCTTGAAGTAGTTGAGCCTCCCGACGTGGGTGATCGAGTTCTTCTGCGCGAGGAACTCGGTCGCCCACGTCAGGGCCTCGTCTTATGTTCGGGGATAGTGGTAGATCTGGGTCTGGGTCACCTTCGCGACCAGCTTGCCGGTGTCGTCTGACAGCTCGGTCTCGACAACGATCATCGTCCGGCCCTTGTGAAGCGGGCGTGTCGTTGCCGTCACCGAGCCCTCGCGGACGGCTCGGAGGAAGTTGGTCTTCGACTCGATCGTGGCCGTCCCCTGCGCGCCCTCAGGGAGGTTGAGGATCGCGAGGATCCCGCCGCTGTTATCGGCGAGCGCCATGATCGCGCCGCCGTGCATGATCCCGCCGGCGGTGCATCGCTCCTGCGCCCACTCGAAGCGGGCGCGCACTACCTCGGGGCCGGCCTCGAGCAGCTCCACCCCGAGCATCGCCCCGAAGGGGATCAGGTCGCCGAGTCGCTGCAGGTCGTTCGCGTCCATTGGCGTTCGGATCACGTTACAGATCGCAGCGGGATCGCGTCTCAGCCGACCTTCCAAGAGGGACGGCGAAACCGGTACAGCAACACGGGCGGAAGCACGCCGATTACGAGAACGCCGGTGAGCATCGCGACGGCGTAGATCGGCGTGCTGACGTGACCGAGCTGAGACGGCGGCACGAGTCCGATCGCGCATGCGGCAACGGAGGCAAGCGCCCCGACGACGCAGATCGTCACGAGCGCCGGGGCGCGGTAGCCGCGTTGATGGTCAGGCTGACGGCGCCGCAGATTGCCCGCCGCCACGAACATCAGGACGTACATGATCAGGTAGACCTCGGTGGCCAGCGCCGCGAAGATCCAATAGGCACGTGACACGCTTGGGACGGCTGCGTACAACAACCCGATCACGGTGATGACGATCCCCTGCGCGACGAAGATACGGACCTGCACCCCGCGCGAACTGAGGTGCTGGAAGTAGGGCGGAAGGTAGCCGCGCTCGCGACCGATCGCGACGAGGCCGGTAGACGGTCCGGCGAGCCAATCCAGCAGCCCGCTGAGCGATGCGACCACCAGTCCAAGCCCGACCAGCGGCTCCAACAGCGTCAGGCCGAAGTGGTGCAGCAGCGCATGGAATGCCTGCATCACGCCGGCAGTGAGGCTGATGTCCGCCGACGGCACGACGACGGCGATCGCCACTGTCGGAAGGATGAATACCAACAGGATCAGGATCACGGCGACGAGGATCGACTTGGGGAACTCCCGGGGTGCGTCGCGCAGGGCGTCGACGTGGACGGCATTGACCTCGACGCCGGCGTACGTGAAGAAGCCGTTGACGATCAGAACGATGCTCGCCAACCCGTGCCACGGAGGCAGGACGTGATGGACGTCCAGTGGCGCCGCGGAGGTGTTGCCCTGGATCAGGTAGAGCGCCGCCAGCACGACCATCAACGCGCCGGGGATCAGGGTCCCAATGAAGATGCCATACGAGGCCAACTTGTCGACGCCGACGAGGCCCTGCGCGGCCGCCAGGACGGCGGCCCAGAACAGAACGATGATCACAGCGCTCGTGTAGACCCCGTTGTGGGCCAGGCTGGGCGAGATGATGTAAGCGATGGTGCTCGCTACGTATGCCAGCACCGCCGGGTAGTAGAAGATCGTCTGAGCGAACTGGCACCAAACCGCGGCGAAGCCGAACGCCGGCGAGATCCCCTCGCCGACCCAGTTGTAGACGCCGCCCTGCCAACCGGACGCCAGCTCCGCCGAGACGAGCGAAGCCGGCACGAGAAACACGATGGCGGGAATCACGTACAGCGCGACCGACGCCAGTCCGAACACGGCCGTCGCCGGCGCCGTGCCGAGATCTCCCACCGATCCGAGTGTCAGAAGCGCGAGCGCGAACCAGGTGAGTGTCGCCTTTGGACGCAAACTCAGGGCCCCTCGTCGGACTCTACTGGCCGCGCCCCCGCTGACGATCGCTCCGCGAGAGAGACAGGTGCCTCTTCAGCTGACGATGTACATCTCGCGGCTGGCGTTGTTTAGCCGCCGGCCTCTGTCGTCGGTCGCGGCGACGATGTCTTCGATCCGCACGCCGAAACGCCCGGGCAGGTAAATCCCAGGCTCGATCGAGAAGCACATCCCAGGCTCGATCAGCAGCGTCTCACCCTCCACCATGTAAGGCGGCTCGTGGCCGGTCAGTCCGATGCCGTGACCGACGCGGTGGATGAACCGCTCGCCGTAGCCGGCGTCGGTGATCACGGCGCGCGCGGCCCGATCGATCTCCTGGCAGGCAACCCCGGGACGTACCGCTTCGAACGCCGCCTCCTGCGCCCGCCGAACCACGTCGTACACCTCGCGCTCCTCCTCACTGGGCTCGCCGACGTGAACCGTGCGGGTGATATCCGACGCGTAACCGTCCCTGATCCCTCCGAAGTCCATCACCACCATGTCGCCCTCCTGGATCTGCTTCTCGCCGACCTGATGGTGGGGATTGGCGCCGTTGGGCCCGGAGCCGACGAGCGCGAACTCGACCTTTGAGTGGCCGTGCCGAGACAGCAACGCACCGAGCTCGTCGGAGATCTCGGCTTCGGTCCGCCCCGCGAACGGCATCTGGCGAATCCCCTCGAAGGCGGCGTCCGCCGCCGCCCCGGCAGTCGCCAGCAGCTCGAGCTCGTCGTCGTCCTTGATCGCGCGTAGCATCGGCAGAGCCGAGGTCATCGACACGTAGCCCGACCCGGGCAGCGCGCTCTGGAGGCCGAGCACGTGCATCGCCCAGGCGGAGTCGGAGATGGCGTAGCGGCCGGCCGGGTCAAGGAGCTTCGCCGTCGCGTCGTACGGATCGCCTCCGTCGGTCCAGTCGCGCACCGAGACGACCGCGGCGCCGGGAGCGCTCTCGGCGTCCGGGCGCTCGAGGATCGGAACGATCATCGCCGCCTCACGATCGGCCTGGATCACGAGCATCGTGATCCGCTCCGAGATCGTCGTCGGCTCATAGCCCGTGAAGTAGATGAGATCCGGGCCCGGCGTCACGAGCACTCCCGTCAACCCGGCGTCGGTCGCGTCGCGCGCCGCGCGGGCCATGCGCCGCAAAAAGTCGTCGGCGGTGAATCCTGTGGTGGCGGTCATCTCATCCTTCCTGACTTTTCCGCCAACGTATCACCCACGTCTGGGTTGTCCGTTCATACTCCCCGGCCGAAATTGTCGAATTATCGGAACGGACGCCCAATTTCTTGACTCCTCGAGCGCGACTTTGGATGATCCAAGTCGATGGCTCGGGATCCGAAATACGACGTGCTGTTCGAGCCGGTGCGCATCGGGCCGAAGGTGATGCGCAACCGCTTCTACCAGACACCCCACTGCTCGGGCTTCGGCAGCGACTACGCCGGAACCCAGGCGGAGTTCCGTGGGATGAAGGCCGCGGGCGGCTGGGCGCTGGTCAACACCGAGTACTGCTCGATCCATCCGGAGAGCGACGACCTGCCCTCGATTCAGGCGAGGATCTGGGACGCCAACGACGTCCAGAACCTGAGCCTGATGTGCGATCGGGCGCACGACCACGGCTCGCTCGCCGGGATCGAGCTGCACTTCGGCGGCCCGAACCACTCGGGGTACGAGACGCGGCTGCCGGCGCGCGGCGTCTCGCAGATTCCCAGCCCGCGGTTCCTGATGCGCTCGTGCTACGAGATGGACAAGCGGGACATCCGCGAGCTTCAGGGCCACTACGTCGCCGCCGCCAAGCGCGCACGGGAGGCCGGGTTCGACCTTGTCCTGATCTACGTCGCGGAGACGATCCCGATCACCCAGCAGTTCCTGATGCCGTACTTCAACCGGCGCACAGACGAGTACGGTGGCTCGTTCGAGAACCGCGCCAGGTTCGCCCGAGAGGTGCTCGAACTCGTTCGCGACGCGGTCGGCGACGACTGCGCCATCGGGTGCCGATTCTCGGTCGACACGCTCAGCGGCGACGATCTCGGGACGAAGGTCGGCGAAGACGGGATTCGCTTCGTCGAGCACGTGGACCATCTCGTCGACCTGTGGGACGTACAGGTAGGACCGCCATCGCTGATGGACATGACCGAGTCCGTCGCGTCCTCGCGCGTCCGCCAACAGAACCACCAGAAGTCGTGGGTCGAGCAGATCCGGCCGCACACCGAGAAGCCGATCGTCGGCGTCGGCCGGTTCACAGACCCGGACGTCATGGTCGCGGCGATCGAGTCGGGTCAGCTCGACATTATCGGAGCGGCGCGGCCGTCGATCGCCGACCCGTTCCTGCCTGCGAAGATCGAGTCTGGGCGGCTGGACGAGATCCGCGAGTGCATCGGCTGCAACATCTGTCTGTCGCGGTTCAAGATCGGTGGCCTGCGACTCGTCTGCACCCAGAACCCGACGGCCGGCGAGGAATATCGCCGCGGCTGGCACCCGGAGAACTTCACGCGCGCGAGCAACGCCGATAACGACGTGCTCGTCGTCGGCGCCGGGCCGGCGGGGATGGAGTGCGCGATCGTGCTGGCCAAGCGCGGGATGCGTCGCGTCCACCTCGTCGACGCCGCCGACGAGATGGGCGGGATCATGCGCTGGGTACCCCGGCTACCGGGTCTGGGCGAGTGGGCGCGCGTCGTCGACCATCGCCGCATCCAGATCCAGAAACTGAGAAACCTCGAATTCATTCCACGAACTCGACTCGACGCCGAAGGAGTCGCCGAGTATGGAGCGGAGCTGGTCGTGATCGCGGTCGGAGCGGCGTGGGCCGCGGACGGGATGAACGCGTTCACCCGGGTCCCGGTCCCCGGTGCGGACACGAGCCAACCGCACTGCCTGACTCCCGAGCAGCTCATGCTCGAGGGCAAGCAAGTCCCGGGCGAGCGTGTTGTGATCTACGACTGTGAGGGCTACTTCATGGGCTCGACGCTGGCCGAGAAGCTCGCCAACGAGGGCAAGCGTGTCACGCTCGTCACGCCGCATGCGAACGCCGGGCCCTATCTCGTGTTCACGGCCGAGCTCCCGTACGTCAACCGCGTCCTTCACCGGCTCGACGTCGACGTGGTCACCGACCACGTATTGACCGCCATCGAGCCGGGTCGGGTGTCCGGGAGCGCTTTTGAGATACCGGGCCCGACGGTGACGTGGGAGGCGGACAGCGTCGTGCTCGTGACTCAGCGACACTCGGACGACGCGCTCTACCACGGGCTCCGCGACGATCCGGACCGGCTGGAGCGCGAGGGGATCTCTGGCCTGTTCCGGATCGGCGACTGCATCGAGCCGCGGCTGATCGCGGACTGCATCTTCGACGGCCATCGCCTCGCGCGGGAGATCGACTCCGACGATCCGGCCACGCCGCTTCCGTTCGCGCGCGAGAAGGTCGTGCTGGCCTCGACCGACGTCCACGGCCTGGCGACGGCCGGCGCCTGATCATCCGGCGTGTCAACGCTCGGCCTGAAGATCCCGACCGTCGGCCCGCCAACGCTCGACCCGGGGCTACGGGTGATGGCGGCCGAGGCCGAGGCGGCGGGGGCCAGCTCGGTGTGGGTGGCCGACCACATCGTGATGACTGAGCGCACCGACTCCCACTACCCCTACGCCACCGGCGGCAAGGTCACGTGGGACGCGAGAGCCGACTTCGCCGACTCGCTGACGGCCTGTACCTGGCTGGCCGCGTCCTCGAGCCGGATCTCGGTCGGGCCGGCCGTCCTGATCCTGCCGCTGCGAGACCCGATACAGCTTGCTAAGACCGCCGCCACGATCGACTGGCTGTCCGGCGGGAGGCTGCTTCTCGGAGTTGGCACCGGCTGGTACGCGGAGGAATTCGCGGCGCTCGGCCGTGACTACGCGACCCGCGGCCGGCGGACCAGCGAGGCGATCGAGGTTCTCCGCGCGTGCTGGACGGGCGAGCCGCCGGCGTTCGAGGGGGAGTTCTTCCGCATCGAGCCGGGCACCTTGTGCTTCCCGCGGCCGGTCGCTGCCGGCGGTATCCCCGTGATGGTCGGCGGGATGGGGAAGCTGGCGCGGGAGCGTGCCGCGAGGCTCGGCGACGGCTGGCTCGCCCTGACCCGGTGGGACGACCTCGACATCGACGATCTGGCGCGCAAGCTCGACCACGTCCGCGGGCTCCGCCCGCCGGACAGGCCGGCACTGCGGACCGTGATCCGCGTCTCCGGCTCGATGAGCATGGGCGAGGTGCCCGCCCGGCGAAAGACGCTCGCGGCGCTTGCCCGGCTTGGATTCGACGAGGTATCGATCGATCCGCCGTGGCACGACCTCGACCAAGCTCGCTCGGTGATCGCCGAGTGTCTAGGCGCCGTCGCCTGACCGGAAGTCGCCCGGCGCGCCGGCCTGCACGACCAACGCGAGGTAACCATCCGCCGATTGCCACTCCGAGCTGCCCTCGCCCCTCACGATGAAGCAGTCGCCGGCTGCGAACTGCTCTTGTGCGCCGTCCTCACCGCGCAGCGCGACGGCACCTTCGAGTAGGTGCACAAATACGTCACGGCCGTCGCGGAACGTCTCGACCGAGCTGTTGTGATCTGCCGCGACGACACGCACCTCCAGATCGCTGCCGTGGATGTGGACGTTCCCGTATCGCGAGCCCAGCTCGGTGGCGGCGGCGCGCGGGTCGATCGCGAGGAACTCGGTCCGGCGTCCTGCATCGGCGATTCCGTCCTGGAAGGTCCGCGAGTACGGACGCAGCCAGTCGCGCGAGCAGACCGCGACCTCCCGATAGAGGCCCTCGTTGGCCCACGACCCCTGCCATCCCTTCGGGATCAGGACGTGCTCGCCCTCGAGGAAGGTCCGCGCCTCGCCGGTCCGGCTGTCCGTGAGCGTCAGGGTGCCGGCGACGATGTACACGAACTCGTCGCCGGGGAAGAACGACGCGATGTTCTCGCCGCCGGTGAACTCGTAGAGCGCCACCCACACCTCGCCCTCGAAGACCGCCAGCATCTTCTGGCCCGGTTCGTGCGGCGTCTTGCTGACCATGTAGCCGTTCGAGAGCACGCCATCGCCGTAGGGCTCGAGCGACTCGCCGGACATCATCGCGTCACTCAGCCGGACCCAGCCGGACCGCGGCACTCACCCTCCCGTCGAATGTATGAGCTCGGCCTCGTAATCGAGCGTCGGCGTATCCGCGACGAGCGCTTGCGTATACGAATCGACCGGCGCGTCGAGGACCTGCGCGGTCGACCCGGACTCGACGATCCGCCCGGCGTTGAGCACCATCACACGGTCGGCGATGCTCCTGACCAGGGCGAGGTTGTGGGTCACGAACAGCAGCGCCAGGTCGCGTTCGGCGCGCAGTTCCGCGAGCAGGCCGACGATCGACGCCTGGACCGAGACATCGAGCGCCGAGGTGATCTCGTCACAGATCAGGACGTGGGGCTCGCACACGAGCGCCCGCGCGATCGCCGCGCGCTGGCGCTCACCCCCTGACAGCTGGTCCGGGTAGCGACCGCCCAGGTGGGTGCCGAGCGACACCTGCTCGAGCGCCGCCTTCACCCGCGCCTGCCGGTCGCGGCCGCCGAGCGAGAAGAACTGAGCCAGCGGGGCTCCGACCGACTCGGCGATCGTTCGCCGCGGGTTCAGGGCGTTGTAGGGGCTCTGGAAGATGTACTGGAGCTGCTGGCGCACATGCCGGTCACGCTGGCGCGCGGTGCGGGCGAGCTGCTCGCCGTTGTAGGCAACGAGTCCCTCCCACGTCGCGTTGAGGCCGACGACGCACCGGCCGAGGGTGGTCTTGCCCGAGCCCGACTCGCCGACCAGCGCGACGCACTCCTGCGCGCCGACCTCGATTGAGACGCCATGCAGGACCTTAATCGCTCCGTACGACGCCTCGAGGTTGGTGACTTCGAGCAGCGGCGCCCCGCCGGCGCCTGCGGCGTCGAGCTTTGGGACGGTCGCCGCCAGGGGCCTCGCACGAAGGGCCTGCGCGCGGATGCAGCGCGCGGCGTGGCCGGGGTCGACCGTGAGCAGTTCGGGCTCGGAGGCGACGCATTCCGGGATCCGGAATGAGCATCGGTCGGCAAAGGTGCAGCCGCTCGGACGGGATCCGGGACGCGGTGGCTGGCCCGGGATCGTCGCGAGCATCCGCGCCTCGGAGATCACCGGGATCGCTCCGACGAGCCCGCGCGTATACGGATGGAGCGGACGCTCCAGCACGCGCGTCGGGCCGAACTCGACGGCCCGGCCGGCGTAGATCACGAGCACGCGGTCGGCGATCTTGCCGATGACGGCGAGGTCGTGCGACACGTACACCATCGCTGCCTGGTGCTTTTCGCAGAGGTCGCGAACGGTCCGCAGGATGTGGGCCTGCGTGGTCACATCGAGACCGGTGGTGGGCTCGTCCATGACGATCGCCTGCGGTCTGAGAACCGCCGCCATTGCGATCGCCACCCGCTGCTGCTGTCCCCCCGAAAGCTGGTGGGGGTACCGGCGCAGGAAATCCGGTTCGCTCGGCAGCCGGACGTCCTTCATCGTCTCGCGGATCGTGTCGAGGACAGCTCCCTTCCCGAGGTCCGGCGCGTGCACCTCGAGCATTTCGCTCAGCTGGCGGCCGATCCGCAACGACGGGTTCAGCGCCGCCGTCGGGTCCTGCGAGACGTACGCGACGTCCTTTCCCCGGCGGGTGCGCAACTGGGCGGCAGTCAGACCGAGCATCGGGCGCGAGCCGACGTTCACCTCGCCCGCGGTGATCCGCGCGCCGGCTCTGGTGCCGCCGAGCACGGCGAGCGCCACCGTTGTCTTGCCGCAGCCGGACTCGCCGACGAGCCCGAGCACCTCGCCGGGCGCCACCGAGAATGACACGTCGTGGACGATCTCGGTGCCGGCACGCGCGACCGACACAGATAGGCCCTTGACCTCGATCCCGCCCGTCATTGCTCGACCTTCCGGTCGATCCCGGAAACGGCGTGCCCGAGGCCGTCAGCCAGGAGGCTGACGCCGATGCTGAACAGCGCGATACACGCCGCGGGCGCGACCACCGCCCACGGCTGGATCGACAAGCCGATGCTGTTCTCGTTGATCATCAACCCCCAGTCTGCGTGCGGCGGCGAGATCCCGAAGCCGAGGAAGCTGATCGCCGACACGAGCGCGATCGACCACGCGATGCGCAGACCGAGCTCGACCAGGATGATCGTCATCAGGTTCGGCAGGATGTCGTGGACCAGGATGCGCCGGCGCGGGGTGCCGATCACCTCCGCGGCCTCGATGAACTCCCGGCGGCCGATTTCGAGCGTGGCCGCGCGCACGGTTCGCGCCACGGTGGGCATCCAGCTGATGCCGACGAGCAGGACGATGAGCAGCGGGCTCGACCCGAGCATCGAGATGAACAGCAGAGCGAACACGAGCACGGGGATCGCGAGCAGGACGTCGAGCGAGCGCATGATCGCCTCGTCGACCCACTTGCGCCCGTAGCCGGCGATGATGCCGAGCGTGGTCCCGCCGATCGTGCCGATCAACCCGGCCGCGACCGCCATCCAGAGCACGAATCGGCCTCCCCAGAGCACTCTCGAGAGGACGTCCTCACCGACGTAATCCGTGCCCAGCGGATACGCACTCGACGGCGCGGCGAACGGCGTCCCGACGAGTTGCGTCGGCGAATGGGGCGCGACCAGTGGCCCGAACACGGCCAGCAACACGATGAACGCGGTGATCCCAAGTCCGACGCGCGTGCGTCCGTAGCGCCACGAGTCCTTGAGCGCGATCAGCCACCAGGACCTGAGATCGGGCTTCTCCTCGACGGCGACGTCGAACGGCGCGGCGGTCGCGGTCATAGGTCAGAGCCGGTTCGCAGCTTCGGCGTCAGGTAGATAGTGAGCGCGTCGGCGATCAGGTTGAACAGCACGATCCCGACCGCGAACACGAGGACGACCGCCTGGATCACCGGCAGGTCGCGGTTGTGGACGGCATCGGTCAGCGCGCTCCCGAGCCCCGGGTACTGGAACACGTTCTCGACGACGACGACGCTCCCGAGCAGCCATCCGAGCACGATCCCCGCGCCGGCGATCGCCGGCAGCAGCGCGTTGCGCAGCGAGTGGCGGACGATCACGATCCGGGGCGGCATCCCTTTCAACCGCGCCATCGCGACGTACTCCGAGCCGAGCACGTCGATCATCGACGCGCGTACCAGCCGGTACAGGTAGGGCACGTTGAGCAGCACGAGCGTCATCACCGGTAGCACCAGCTCGTTCGGGTGATCGAGGGGGCTCGTGCCCGGGGGAACAAGGGCAACCCCGGGGAAGATCGTGAATACGACCGTCGCGAACAGGATTACCAGCGTGATCGCGATCACGAAGTCCGGCATCGCCGAGAGGACGACCCCGATCAGCAGCGTGCCCCTGTCAAACGCCCCCCGGCGTACGGCGGTGATCGTGCCGAGGAAGAACGACAACGGCAGGGCGATCAGCGCCGCGAACACGAGCAGCGTGAGCGAGTTGGCGACGCGGTGTGAGATCAGCGAGCCGACCGGCTGGCCGGTGGCCAGCGAAACGCCGAAGTGACCTTGCAGCAGCCGGCCGAGCCAGTCCGTGTACTGAGTGATCAGCGGCTTATCCAGGCCGAGCTTGTGGTTCAGCGCCGCCACCGAGGCCGGCGTCGCGTTGCGGCCGAGGATCGCCTGGGACGGGTTGGACGGAAGCGCCTGGGTCGCCAGGAACACGATGATCGAAACGGCGAGCAGGATCACCACCCCCAGCGCCAGGCGGCGGGCGAGCCATCGTCCGAAGTGGCCCCGTGCGCCGCGGACGTCGACCGCCGGCCCCGCCGGGCCGGGCGGGACCTCCAAGCTCAACGCGGCGTCGGTCACGAGCGGCGCACCAGTCGTGGCCTGGACACCTCGAGGCATTTAGCGTGGGTGCCTTCGCGATCGCATGTGCGGGCCGCCATTATCGAGAGCAGCGTCAGGGCTGTCAATTAACTGGCTACTCGTTCGAATGAGCCGAACGATTACGCGATCGCGGAGGAAGCCAGGCCAGGTCGCGCGGTGTTGCCGTGCTCGCTGGCCACGACCGTCGCGGCCCGGCCGTAGAGCTCGGGCCGCCGGTCGCCGAGCACGTCGTTGCGCTCGCCGAACGCTTTGTCTCTCGCGCGCGCGAGGTCGATCGTCGCGGTCAGCAGCGCCTCCCCAGGGGCTTTCTCGGTCAGCATCCGCCCATCGGGGTCGACGATCACGCTCGCCCCGACCCATTCGACGCCGCGCTCGGTCCCGGTGCGGTCCGCCTGCGCCACGTAGACGCGGTTGACCTGCGCGCTGGCGCACGCGGTGATCAGGTCCGCGACGAGCGGCTCCAGGGGCGGCCCGAGTACCGGGGCGTTCATCGGCACCGCGATTATTTCGGCGCCGGCGAGGCTCAGCATCCGCATCACCTCGGGAAAGAACGCGTCGTAGCAGACCGCGACGCCGATCCGTCCGGCGCTCGTCTGCACCACAGGCGGCGGCACTGAGCCCGGCACGAAGCACAGCTTCTCGCGATCCCAGAGGTGGGCCTTGCGATGGACCGCCAGCAACTCGCCTCGGTCGATCACGACGGCGCTGTTGCGGACGGCGCCATCGTCGTCGAGCTCGCACAGGCCCGCCACGATCACCATTCCGTGGTCGCCGGCCAGCGCGCGCCACCCCTCTACGGACGGGCCGTCGACGGGCTCGGCCAGCGCTCGCGCCTCGCGGGCATCTGCGAACACGTAGCCGCTGGTGCACAGCTCGGGTAGGACGACGACCGCGGCACCGGCGTCCGCCGCCGCGGCGATCGCCGTGGCCGCCCGCTGACGATTCCCGTCGAGATCCCCAATCCGCTGTGCGAGCTGCGCGACCGCGATCTTGAGCTCAGACGAACCAGGCATCCTTGACGCCCCAGTAGTTCAGGTTGAAGCCGGTCTTGTTCGGAATGAAACCGGTGACCTTGTTGCTGTAGGCATCGATGTTGTCGGCGAAGGCGACGATGATCTCACCGCCGAGATTCCACAGCCGCTGCTGCATGTTCGCGGCGATCTCCTTCTGTGTGTTGAAATCCGTCGTCGACACGGCCTGTAGATACCACTTCGTGAACTGGGGGTCGTTGTAGTGCGTCTCGTTGAAGTGGGAGGTCGGGAGCTGGGTGTACGCCGTCCCCGACAGGAACGACTCGGCGTCCCACCAGTCGACCGAGAACACACGCGCCATGTACAGATTGTTGTAGAACGTCGTGGTGTCAAGCTTTGAAAGCACGACGTTCACGCCCGCCGCCTTGGCCTGCTGAGCGAACACGACCGAGGACTGGACGACGCCATTCTCGATCGGAGCGGTGACCAGGTTCACGGTCAGTCCGTCCCCGTGACCAGCCTGCTTGAGCAAGAACTTCGCCTTCTCGATGTCCTGCTGGCGCTGCGGGATCGAGTGGTCGTAGAGCGGGTCGTCGATCGCGAACAGATCGTTCCCCATCCGCGCGTGCCCGCCGTAGGCGTCGGCGACCATCTGGTTGCGGTCGATCAGCCAGCGCATCGCCTGACGGACGCGCGGATCGTTGAACGGGGGCTTGTCGACGCGCATCGTCAGCGGATACCAGTTGCCGGTCTGCGAGACGAGCGCGTGCAGATTGGGGTTCGCCTGTACCGATGGCAGCAGGGCGTACGGGACCGAGTCGATCGCGTCGACGGCGCCCGAGACCAGCGCGTTGACGCGTGCGGAGTCGTCGACGAGGTCAACGATCGTCACCGAGTCCACGTACGGCTTCGGGTGATCCCAGTAATTCTCGTTGCGCACGAACACGGATTGCTGACCGGGCGTGAAGCTCTCGTACTTGAAGGGACCGGTGCCGTCCGGCTTGCTCTCCTGCCAGCCGACGGGGATGATCCCCATCGAGGAGCTGCCGGCGAAATCCTCGAGCTGGTTGAACGGGAACTTGAACGTGAATCGCACTGTTCCCGCGTCGACCGCCTCGACCTTCTTGATGATCGATTGAAACTGTCCGTACTCGGCGGCCCCGACGCTCGGAGTCATCACGCGCTGGAACGAGAACACGACGTCGTCCGCGGTCAGCGGCTTGCCACTGTGGAACGTGACCCCCTTGCGGAGCTTGACCAGCATCTGATCGCCTGATGAGTTCGGCGTGAACTCCACGCCGAGCATCGGCTTCAGCACGTAGTCCGGATCGCGGTAGGCGAGCCACTCGTACAGCTGAGAAACGCGTGCGCCGTCGATCTGCTGCGCCCAGGTGTGCGGGTCGAGCGTGTCCTTCGAGCTACCGCCCGAGACGCCAAGGCGCATCGCCCCGCCCATCTTGGGCTTGCCGGTTACCAGCGCCGCAGTAGTGCTCGAGACGCCACTCGACCCTCCGCACGCCGCCAGGAGCGCTGACCCGCCGACGAGCGTTCCGCCGGCGGCGACCGCATCCCGAATGAAATCCCGGCGCGACCTTCCGCGCACGCCAAAGCCTGACCCATCTTCAGGACCCATTCCCACTCCTTCATTCCGCTCGCACGCCGAACGTCACTCGACGCGGGGCGAGTATCTGCCGAAGGCGATCAGATGTCAAGTAATTGACCATTTGTTCCGCCTATCGGAACATGGGCGTTCGAAGGGCCCGCGAACCCACGAAACCCGGGCCTCCGTTCGACTGAGCCAGTGTCAGATTATTGGAACGGTTGCCCGATTACTTGACCATACTTTATGCCCCTTCCATAATTCCGGCAAGGAGATCATGGGCGACCGGATCGCGAACAACCACAATCGACCGCTGCCGCTAGAGGGCATCCGTGTCCTCGACCTGGGCCAGATCTACAACGGCGCGTACGCCGGATTCCTGCTTGCCCAGGCAGGCGCCGACGTGGTCAAGGTCGAGCCGCCGCGCGGCGACAATCTCAGAAACCGGCCGGTGACGCACGGGGCCTGGTACCCGTTCGTCGCGCTGAACATCAACAAACGGAGCGCCTGCCTCGATCTCAAGACTCCGTCCGGCCGCGAGCAGTTTCTTCAGCTCGTGGCCGTCGCCGACGTCGTGCTGGAGAATTTCTCCCCGGGGGTGATGGACCGCCTCGGCGTCGGCTATGAGGTGATGTGCGAGGCCAACCCTCGGCTCATCTACGCGAGCAGCAGCGGCTACGGCGGGGTCAGCCGGTATCGCGATCGCCCGGCCATGGACCTCACGGTGCAGGCGATGGTCGGGGTCACCAGCGTGACGGGCTTTCCGGATGCGCCTCCGGTAAAGGCGGGCGTTGCGATCGCGGACTTCATGGCGGGCGTGCACATGTACGGCGGCATCGTCAGCGCGCTCGTGCAACGTGAGCGGACCGGCAACGGTTGTTCGGTCGACGTCGCGATGTTCGACGCCGCGCTTCCGTCGCTACTGTCGAGCCTGGCCGTCGCCCTGGGAACGCCAGACGAGACGCCGTCTCGAACCGGAAACCGACACGGCGGCCGCGGCGAGGCGCCGTACAACGTCTACCCCACGCAGGACGGCTACGTCGCGATCATCTGCGTGACCGATGACCAGTGGTACGCGCTGGGGAAGCTGATCGACGGAAACGGTCTTGCGCGCGACGAACGGTTCACGACGCGCGCGCTGCGCGTCGAGAACATCGACGCGCTCGACAGCGCGGTCGTCACCTGGACGCAGCCGCGCCCACGGGCCGAGGTAGTCGACGCGCTTCTTGCCAAGGGGATACCCGCCGCCCCAGTCAGAGACCTCCGGGAGGTTGTCGAGGATCCCGACCTAAGCGACAGGGGTCTGCTGCGAGAAGTCGAGGATCCGTCCCATGGCCGGATTCGCGTGTTCAGCTCCGCGATCCGCTACGACGGCCGGAACCCGCCGGCGCCGGTGGCAGCTCCCCGTCTCGGCGAGCACACCGAGCAGGTTCTGCGGGAGTGGCAGTCGTGAGCGGCGTGCGCATGCAAGCGTCCTGGCGGCCGCTCGATGAAGCCAACCTGGAGAGCGTCGGAGGCCACATGGGCGTCTACGAGCTCGCGTCGGCGGAGGGCGAGGTCGTGTTCATCGGGTTCGCCGGCGGCCGGTCGGTGTTCGGTCTCCGCGGCGAGCTCACGCGTGCGCTGCGCGAGGGCGGCTGCAACGGCGCGAGCTTTCGCCTCGAGGTCACGACGGCATACCTCAGCCGTTACCGGGAGCTGCTCATGGCCCACGTCGCCGATCACCGATCGCTCCCCAGCGGCAACACCTCGGGCGACCTGCAACTCGGCCGTCTGAGCCCCGGCTGAGAGCCCGCCCACATGGACCTCGAGCTGAGTGACGAGCAGCGACTGATCGTGTCGACCGTGCGCGACTTCGTCCGCCGGGAGATCGTTCCGCGCGAGCAGGAGCTCGATCCCGACGCGGACGAGCTTCCACGCGATCAGTACGAGCCCCTCGTCGCCAAAGCGAAGGCGATGGGCCTGTATTGCGCCGACGTTCCCGAGGCACTCGGAGGGCCAGGGGTCGACACGATGACTTACACGCTGATGAGCATCGAGCTCTCACAGCATCGCGCCGGCCTGTATGCACCGTGCTACGGCGTCTTCGGCGGGTCGGGTCTGGCTCAGCTCCTGGAGGCGAACGACGACCAGCGACATCGCTACCTGTATCCAATTCTGAACGGCGAGAAGCGCAGCTTCTTCGCGTTGACCGAGCCCTCGGGCGGCAGCGACCCGGCCGGGGCGATCCAAACGACGGCACGGCGCGACGGCGACGACTGGATCCTCAACGGGACCAAGCAGTTCATCAGCGGGGCCGACCGTGCGGACTTCGGGATCACGTTCGCCCGCACGGACAAGGACGGCGGCCGTGACGGGATCACCTGCTTCATCGTCGACACGGATGCGCCGGGGTTCCATGTCCGGCGGGTGATACACACGCTGCGATCGGCGCGGTACGCGACAGAGATCCAGTTCGAGGACCTGCGGGTGCCGTCGGCGAACGTGCTCGGGGAGGTCAACAAGGGATTCGGCATTGCGCGCGATCGCGTCGCCCGTCAGCGGATCCCCTACTCGGCCGGTTGCATCGGCGTAGCCACGGTCGCGCAGGAGATGGCGATCAGTTACGCAAAGGAGCGTTCGACGTTCGGCGCGCCGCTGTCAACCCGCCAGGCGGTGCAGTGGATGCTCGTCGACAACGAGATCGACCTGCGGCAGGCGCGATGGATAACACTCGACGCCGCGTGGAAAGCCGACCATTCGGAGAATTTCCACGCAGCCGCGGCGATGGCCAAGGTCGTCGCCACCGAGGCCGCCGGCCGTGTCGTCGATCGCTCGATGCAGATCCACGGCGGCATGGGAGTGGCCAAGGAGCTGCCGCTCGAGCGGTGGTACCGCGAGCTGCGGATCCGCCGGATCGGCGAGGGTCCGAACGAGATCCAGCGGATGATCATCGCCCGCGAGCTACTCCGCGGGCCGCGGAGCTAACCCCTGGAAGCGCCGACCCGCTTCTGCGCCTCGGCCGAGATCGCGGCGTTCCCGTCCCGCCAGGCGACATCGAGTACTCGGCGGGCGATGCGCCAGCCGTCCGCCGTGCGGACCAGCTCATCGCGGTACGTGCCGCCCATCTCGTAGGTGTTGCCGCCGGTGCGCTGATCTGGCAGGTAGTGCTGCGCGTGCAGGTAGCAGCTCGCCCGGGCCCGGTCGCCGTCGATCTCGATAACCGGATTCGTGATCAGGTGCTGCGTCGACTCGTAGCCGCCGATCAGCGACGCGATCTTCGCACCGATCGCCGGCGGCCCGACGAACTCGCCGTGCACTCCGATCGTGTAGACCGCGTCGCGCGCGAACACCTCTCCGAGCAGCTCCCAGTCGCGTGTGTCGAGCGCCGTCGCATACCGATACAGAACGTCCGTGATCTCCAGCTTCTGGACGATCAGTTCGAGGTCCATCGCCTCCTCCTAAGTGCCGTTAGTCGAGTGCCGAGAACGCGCCCGCGGTCGATTGGTGCCAAACCCGTTCGAGGACGATCCCCGCGAGGATCAGCGCGCCCCCCACGATCTCGAGTGGGTACAGCTTCTCGGACAGCAGGACGACCGCGAACAACGTGGCGCAGAACGGCTCGAAGTTCGCGAACAGCGCCGCGCGCGACGGTCCGACGCGATCGATCGCCGTGAACCACAGGATGTTGGTCATGAACAGAGGCCCGATCACCGCATATGCGAACCCGAGCCACACGAGCCATCCGAACGAGAAGTCCTGGGTTGCCACCTGGTGCGCGCCGGTGATGGCCAACGGCACCCACCCGACAGCGAGGACAACGCTCGAGATCCGCAGCGGCGAGTAGCGCCGCATCATCGGCGCGATCGCCACCGTGTACGCGCTCCAGCTCAGGGCCGTGCCGATCCCCAGCAGTACACCGCCGGCGCTCGAGTCGACGCGTCCCGACGCCACGGCGACGAGCGCCACGCCGACGGACGTTGTCACCGCGCCGATCCAGAACGACCGCCGGAGATGCTCGAGTCCGAGCGCCGCCGAGATCACGCCGATGAACATCGGGATCGCGCCCAACAGCAGCGCCACGGTCGAGGCCTGCGTGAGCTTCAGCCCGTACACGAAGCACAGCTGATTGCCGAAGATCAGTCCGCCCGCGAGCAGGACGAGCTTCACGTCGCGCCGCTCGATCGCGAAGGAATGCTCGCGCCGGTAGGTATAGGCAGCGAACAGGACGATCGCGAGGAAGTAGCGGATCGTTGCGTAGGCGAGCGGCGACCAGCCGTTCGAGACCATGTACTTGGTGACGGTGACGTTCAGCGCCCACAGCACCACCGTCCCGAGCAGCATCGCGTCGACGGCTCGCGAGCGACTGACATAGCCACGCTCGACGCCGCCGGTCGATGCGCTCACGCGGCGGTGGCGAGCTGGTCGAGCTCCCCGTCGCTCAGCTTGAGCTGCGTCATCGGCAGTTGGTCGGCGAGCTGCTCGGGTGTCCGGGCGCTCGAGATCGGGACGAGCACGGTCGGCTGGGCGAGCAGCCAGGCGAGCGCGACGGCGGCGTCGGGCGTGTCGTGTGCCTGTGCGACCTCATCGACCACGCCGAGCACCCGCCAGCCGCGGTCTTCCATATAGGCGGTGCCGTCGAGCCGTCCGCGATTGCTGATGTTGGTCGCGCCGGGGCGATACTTGCCCGTCAGGAACCCCTTGGCCAGCCCGTAGTACGGCACGCACGCCAGGCCGTGGCGGACGACCAGGTCGGCGAGCGTCTCCTCGTAGGAGCGCTCGAGCAGGTTGTATTGCGGCTGGAACACGACGAACCTGGCGAGCCCCTCTCGCTCTGAGATCTCGAGCGCTTCGGACAGACGCGCGGAATCGTAGTTGGAGATGGCGAGGTACCGTGCCTTGCCCTCCTTGACGACCGCGTCGAGGGCGCGCAGGCTCTCCTCCAGCGGCGTGTTCGGGTCGTCACGATGGGCGTAGAGGAGATCGATCTGGTCGATCCCCAGCCGCTCGAGACAATCGTCTACCCGCCTGGCGATGTTGTCCGCGCCCAATCCCCCCAACGATCCGATCTTGGTCGCGATCACGAGCCCGTCCCGCCCACCGCGAGCGGCCAGCCAGTGGCCGATCACGGTCTCCGCCTCGCCGCCGACATGGCCGTCGGCCCACACCGAATACGCGTCGGCGGTGTCGATGAAGTTGCCGCCGGCGGCGACGTACGCGTCGAGCACCGCGAAGGACTCCTCTTCGCTCGCCGTCCAGCCGAACGGGTTAGTGCCGAGACACAGCTCGAACACGTTCAGGTCGGTGCCGTCGATGGTCCTCATGCTGGTCTCCTAAGTGGACGGAAGAACTCGCGGAGATCGTCTACGTACAGCTCCGGTTCCTCGGTGGGTAGAAAGTGGCCTCCGCGCGGTAGCACGCTCCAGCGCGCGACCTCGTACTGCCGTTCGGCGAAGCTCCGCGGCGGGATGCCATGCGGCTCGGCCTCTGAGAGGTAGAACCCGACGGGAACTTTCACCAGGCCGGCCGGCGGTCGCATCCCCGGTCGGTCCCCGGCGGCGGTGTAGGTCAGGACGGAACTGCCGACAGTTCCCGCGCACCAGTGCAGCATCACGTGCGTCAACAGCTCGTCGGCGCCGAACCGAGCGATCGGATCGGCGGCGGCGTCCGGCCCACGCCGACCACTTTTCGATCATCCAGGCGGCGGCGCCGACCGGCGAGTCGTTCAGAGCGACCGCCAGAGTGCGTGGCCGTGTCCGCTGAATGTGCTCGTAGCCGCCACCGTCGTCCCACCATGCCGCCTCGCGGGCCAGCCACGCCACCTGCTCGGCGTCGGCCTCAACCTCGGGCGCGCTCGGTGATGAGATCGCGTTGCAACTGAGGTGCAGGCCGATGATCGCGTCCGGCTCCTGGGCGCCCATCCAGGCCTCGACGCGGGCAGCGATGTCGCCACCGCTGGCTCCATAGCGCTCGTATCCGAGCGCGGTCATCAAACCGTGAAACCGGCGCGCCATCCGCTGTGCGCCGGCATCGGCGAGAACGAGGGAGGCGCGCTGAACGCGTAGCCCGGGAGCGATGCGATGACCACATCGAAGGCGTCAGCCGGGTCGCCGCCGAACTCGCCCGGCCTGGTCATCAGGTCGAGCGCAGGCAGGATCTCCGCGAACGAGCTGGGCCAGCCGTGGCTGACGAGCAGCGGCAACGGGCTCGGTCCCTGACCTCGAACGTGCACGGCGTGCACGTCCATCCCGTCAACCTCGACGAGCACGTGGTCGACCGCGTTCAGCCGCGCCTCCACGGCGCGCCAGTCGAAGCGATCCCGCCAGTGCTCGAGCAAACGACCGAGGATCGAGGAGTCGAGCCCCAGATCGGGATCGGCGAGCGGGAAGTCGAGCAGGCGAGTTAGGCCCAACCGCCGGTTCAGGTCGGCGAGCGTCTCGTCCGAGATCTCGATGCGAAACGGCCGGACGGCTCCTGTTGCAGGTTTCGTCATGCCGGCGAGGCTACGTGGACCATCCCCACTCCGACAACTGTTCGAGATCCGAACGCAGCCGCGGGACCGGATCCTCGCCGTCGACCAGCTCGTAGATCGTGGGGCCCGCGTATCCGGACCGTTCGAGCGCCCGCGCGAACGCCCCAAAATCAATCTGGGCCTTCCCGACTTGCGTGTGTGCCCAGCGATCCCGCCACGAGTCGCTGATGTGAGCGAGCTTGAGGAACTCCCCCGCGGCTGCCACCTCCTCCGCGGGATCGGCCTTGACGAAGAAGCTGTTGGCGCAGTCGAGCGCGATGCCGAGTCCCTCGATCCCGGACTCCTCGATGAATCCGGCGAGCTCGGCCGCGGTCTGGAGGAATCCATACGGGACGGGCTCGAGGCAGATCGTGACGCCGATCCGCCGCGCCACTGGAGCAAGCCTCTCCAGGTGGTTACGGAGCAGTTCCCTGGCCTGGTCCTCGGGCGCCGGGATCAGGACGTTCCTGCGCCCAGTGATCATCACGATGCTCTCGCCTCCGAGCTCTGCGGTCAGCTCGATCGCGGTGCGGTACTGGTGGTAGCAGGCCGCCGACAGCTCCTCGTTCGTGGTGATCGGATTGAGCTCGACCGGGTTCAAGGCGACACACCGAAGCTCGTGGCGCTCGAGCTCGGAACGGATCCGCCTCCGTTGCCCGGCGCTGACGTCGGTGAGGTCCAGGAACGGGGGCACGGCCGAGATCTCCAGCAGCCGGTAGCCGGCCTCGGCGATCTGCTGCATCGCCCGCTCGCGGTCAGCGCGGTACAGAAAGCCGAACAGCGCGGTCCCGATCGGCATGCTCACAGCGACGACTCCGCCTTGCGCCCATCCGCAAGCTCGAGGATCCGGCGAGCCTGAACCGCGTGCGGCGCGTCCACCATCATCCCCTGCGATACCGCGACCACGAGGTCATTGGACGCGGCTTCCGCGAGCGCTTCGAGCACGCTGTGCGCCCAGTGAATCTCTTCCTCGGTCGGCGCGAACGCCTCGTTGACCGGAGCCACTTGGACTGGCGATAAACAGGTCTTGCCGCTGAATCCGAGTTGTGCCGCCCACTCGGCAGCTTTCCTCGTGCCTTCCAGGTCGCGATAGTAGAAATGCGCCGCGTCGATGCAGTCGATGCCCGCGAGCCGTGCGGCGAGGATGCAACGGCTCTTCAGATACAGAGTCTCGAGGCTCTCGCCCGTGCGGTCCAGGCGGTAGCCGTACTCGACGCTCATGTCCTCGGTTCCGAGCACGAGCGCGGTCATCCGGGGGTCTGCGGTGGCGATCTCCTCGACCTTGCTCAGGCCCGCGATCCGCTCGATCACGGCGGCGATCAGGATGTGGCGCTCACCGTGTCCGTTCCCGCGCTCGGCCTCGTCGAGGAGCGCGGCGACCGCTCTGATCTCCCCCGGGCCGGAAACCTTCGGGATCAGGAACGCGTGCGGCCCGCCGGCGGCGAGCGCCTCGATGTCGGCCCGCGCCTCGTCGCTGGTCGGGGAGTTGATCCGGACCCACACCTCACGCCCCTGCCAATCGATCTCCTTCAGCGCCTCGAGCGCCGCCTCACGTGCCGCGATCTTCTGGTTCGGCGCGACCCCGTCCTCGAGCTCGATGTGGATCACGTCGGCTCCCGACTGGGCCGCCTTCTCGAGCAGGTCGCGCCGGAGCGCCGGGGTGATCAGTTTGGTCCGTCGCTTCATGGGTTCTGGTAGACGGTCACGGTCTCCGTGTAGAAATCGCGCGCGGCGCGGCCCTGCTCGCGCGGCCCGTATCCCGACTCCTTGCTTCCACCGAAGGGGACATGGGGCTCGCCGCCCGCCGTCGCCGCGTTGACCCGGATCACGCCGGCCTCGATCCCATCTACGAAGCGCTGGACCGCGCTCGAGTCGTACGTGAAGATCGAGGCCGAGAGGCCGAAGCGCGTGCTGTTCGAGCGCTCGATCGCCTCGTCGAGGTCGACGAACCGGTACATCGTCGTGACCGGGCCGAACACCTCTTCCCGGGAGAGGAAGTCGCGATCGTCGACATTCTCGAACAACGCGGGCGACATGACGTACCCGTCGGTCCCGATCCGCCCGCCGCCGCGAACGAGCGTGCCGCCTTCGCTGCGGCCGCGCTCGATCGCCGTGAGCACATCACTGAGCTGCTGCTCGGACACCAGCGGGCCGACCTCGGTCGCCGGCGCGGTCGGGTCGCCAACCTCACCGTTTTGGATCCGCTCCATGAAGCCCCGCTTGAACTCGTCGTAGATCGCGTCTTGGACATAGATGCGGCGCGTCGCCGTGCACTTCTGGCCGGCGGACCAGAACGCGCCGGCGAACGCGGCCTCGATCGCGAGGTTCAGATCGGCGTCCGCCATCACCACGAGCGGGCTATGGCCTCCGAGCTCGAGCTGGACGCGCTTGCCGAGCGGGACTGCCTGGTCGCGCACCTGGTGGCCGACCGGCACCGAGCCGGTGAACGAGATCGCCTTGACCCAGGGATGGTTGATCAGGGACGTTCCGACTTCTGCGCCACGCCCGATGACGACGTTGAAAACGCCAGATGGAAGTCCGGCCCCGTCCAGACACGCCGCCAGGTGCAGTGCACTCGCAGGCGCCTCGGTCGCTGCCTTCAGCACCACGCAGTTTCCGTAGGTGAGCGCGGGCGCGGCCTTCCACAGTGGGATCGAGAACGGGAAGTTCCAGGGACAGATCAGACCGACCACACCGATTGGACGGCGCAGCACCTGGACTTGGTTGCCCGTCGCTCCTTGGGTGAAGATCTCGCCCTGGGCTCGCCAGCCCTCGCCGGCGTAGAAGCGCAACTGCTCGGCCCCGCGGGCGACTTCGGCATTCGCCTCGCGGATCGGCTTGCCCATCTCGCGTGTCATGTCAGCGGCGATCTCCGGGGCCCGCGCCTGTATTGCGTCCCCAGCCCGGAACAGGATCGCGCCGCGTTGCTGAGGTGGCAGCGCCGCCCACGCGCGGCGCGCGTCGCTCGCCGCCTGGACAGCGGCATCGACATCTCGGGGCCCGGACGCCGGGAACTCGCCCACCACATCCGCTGTCCGGTACGGATTGCGTTTCTCGTAGGTGCGCCCACCGACACTGTCGAGCCACTCCCCCCCGATGAAGTTCGCAGCCCTCACCGCGCCCCACGGCTCATCGGCGGACGATGCGCAGGTCGCTGTATTGCGGGTAGGACTCGCCCCACTTGTCTGGGTAGGTCCGTTCGACTCCGCGCACGAAGTAGGTCTTCTGCTCAGTGTCGGTCGGCACGTCGAGCACGTATGGCCGGCCGCTCGCCAGCGCCCGATCGAGTGCTCCGCGTAGCTCGTCGGGGTGCTCGACGCGCTCGCCCACGGCGCCGTACGCATCGGCGAGCTTGACGTAGTCCGGGTTGTACGGCTCGCCGGTGTCCTTGCGCCGGAAGCGGCCCCACGGATGAGCCCGGCCAAACAGCAGCTCCGAGGCCTTGCGCTCGATGCCAAGCTCGTAGTTGTTGACGATCACCCACACGGCCGGCAGGTCGTACTCAACCGCTGTGGCCACGATCGCCGAGGTCATGTTGAAGGCGCCGTCGCCCGTGACGGCGATCGCCGGCTGCGTGGGGTCGGCGACCGCCGCGCCGAGCACCCCGGTGGAGGCCGAGCCCATCTCGGCAAACCCTGGCGTGATGACAAACGAACCCGGCCGCCGGATCTTCATGTAAGGCTCGGAGTAGGAGATCGAGTCGCCGATGTCGACGAACACGCGCCCGCTCGATGCGATCGCCTCTCCGACCTCGTGCATCAGTCGCGCCGGTGTGGTCGGCGTCGATGAATCGGTGAGGATCGCCTGCAGCTCGTCTTCCCAGGCCCGCCTTCGCTCGGCCGCCTCCTCGACCCACCCTGTCCACCGAGAGCCGAGGTCGCGCCCCTGGACCGCGGCGAGCAGGTCGGTGAGCACCGCCTCCGCGTCGCCGAGGATCCCTACGTCGACGGGGTACGTCCGGCCAAGCTCGGAGATGTCGACGTCTACCTGCACGAGCTTCGCACCGGGGATGTCGTAGACCTTGCCCGAGCGCCAGTTGCTCGTGTTGTTATCAGCGAATCTCGCGCCGATGGCGAGCACGAGGTCGGCCTGGCGCGAGATCTCGGCCGCCGCGGCACTCCCCGATCGCCCGACCGGGCCCATGGACAGAGGATGCTCTTCGGAGATCGCGCCTTTCGCCGGCAGCGTCGTCGCCATGGGCATCCGGATCTCCTCGACGAACGCCTTGAGCACGGCTGCGGCGCCCGGTGAGTGAGCGATGCCTCCGCCGGCGAGCAGGAACGGGCGCTCGGCCTGCTCGAGCAGGTCCACCACCTCTTCGATGCTCTGTGCGTCGGGACGCATTCGCGACGTCACCGTCTTGGGGATCCGGATCTCGCCCTCGACCTCGGCGAGCACCACGTCGAGCGGGAGCTGCACGAACACCGGGCCGGGCCGGCCAGTGGTGGCGATCTTGTACGCCTGGTTGAGCGTGTCCATCACGGTGTCTGGCCGCACCTGGAACCACGCCCTCTTGACCACGGGACGCATCAGGTTCACGACGTCCTCGAATCCGTGCTGGGTCAGCTCTTGCATGCTCTTGCCGAGGTGGTGAGTCGGGCCGCCGCCGCAGATCACCAGCACCGCCGAGGTGTCGTACATGGCGGTCGCAAGCGCACCGACGCAGTTCAGGACCCCCGGGCCCTTCGTCACGATCACCGGGGCGAGCTCTCCGGTCACGCGGTAATACGCGTCGGCCATGTGGACCGCGTGCGACTCGTGCTTGGGCTGGATCGGCTCGATCTCTGGATGACTGACGAGCCCGTCGAGAATTGGCAGCGCCGCAGCACCCGAGTAACCGAAGTAGTGCCTGATCCCGCGAGCCGCGAACCAGTCTCCGATTGCGTCAGTCACTCGCATACAGCTCTCCTCGAGGCGTTGTCGAAATGCGTCCGTCTATCGCGCAGCGCATTCCCCAGCAGAGGTGGTTGTGGCTTCCGCTCGACTCAGTCGCTGCGGCGCCCATTATGCGACCGCCCGTAATAAGCGTCAAGTAATCGGGCATCTGTTCGGGTTATCCGAATAGGCCGGGCCGATCGTCTCTTGAAAGCGGCGCCGCCGACGCGCCTTTCGAGCCGACCGCTAGGCGCCGGTGAAGTCTGGCTCGCGTTTCTCGGCAAAGGCTTTTGCACCCTCGTGCGCGTCCGCACTCTCGCGCACGATCCGCGCGATCGCCTGCTCGACCCGCAGTCCCGTGGCGAGGTCGAGATTGCGCGAGCGGTACGCGAGCTCCTTCGCCGCCTTGACGGCCAGCGGCGCATTCGACGCTATATGTCGCGCGTACGCGAGCGCGGCATCGAGCAGTTCGGTGGCAGGAACAACCCGGTTCACCAGGCCCCACCGAAGTGCCGTGTCGGCATCGATCGGCTCGCCCGTGAGCAACATCTCCATTCCGATCGCGAACGGGACCTGGTCGAGGATCCGCTGAGTGCCGCCGTTGGCCGGCAGCACGCCGCGGGTCACCTCGGGCAGTCCAAAGCTCGCGTGGTTCGCGGCGACGCGGATGTCGGTGGCGAGCATAAGTGTCAACCCGCCACCGAGGCAATGCCCGTTGATCGCTGAGATCACCGGCGTCCACACCTCGAGACCCCGGTTCAGCAGCTGCCCGCGCTGGGTCAACCAGAATTCGTCCAGCTGCGGAACGTCGGGGATGAAGCTCTTCAGATCTGCGCCGACGGTGAAGGCGCGCTCGCCGGCCCCCGTGACGACTGCCGCCCGGATCGAGCTGTCGTCCCTGACCTTGACCCAGGCGTCGGAGAGATCAGAATAATGCTGCGCGTCGAGAGCGTTCAGTCGCTCCGGCCGGTTGATCGTGATCAGCGCCACATGGCCGTCGCGGTCCAGCTCGATGCTCATCTTGCGCACACCACCCGTGGTTTTCGCCAGCGCACAGACGGCCGGCCGGATCGCCTACGGTTGGTGACGCTACCCCCAAACTGTCCGTTTATCAAGCATGCATTCGACTATTCCGAACAGATCGGTATCATCTGGGCCATGAGCGTGTCTGAACAGCAGGGGTCCACGCAGTCTGGGGGCACGGAGCAGCTGACCAAGCCGAAGCCCGATCCGAGCTTCTCGCAGTCGATCGAGCGAGGGCTGGCGATTCTTTCCTCGTTCAAGCCGAGCCGTCCGCTGATGGGTGTCAGCGAACTCGCGCGCGAGGTTGGACTCGGTCGGAGCACCACCCACCGTTACGTCGCGACGCTGTGCGCGCTCGGATATCTCGAGCAGGACCCGCCGTCGCGCAAGTACCGCCTGGGCCCGAAGGTGATCGACCTCGGGTTCTCGGCGATCAACTCGATGGAGCTACGCGCGATCTCACAGCCGTACCTCCAGCGCCTCAGCGACGAGACCGGCTACACCGCCAACATGGCGATCCTCGACGACACCGACATCATCTACATCGAGCGCTGCCGGAGCTCGAAGAAGAACCCGAGCGAGGTCGAGCTCGACCTCCACGTGGGGTCTCGCCTCCCGGCCTACTGCACGTCGATGGGAAAGGTGCTGCTCGCCCACCTGTCCGACGAGGACCGCGACGACAGACTCGACCGCAGTGCGCTGAAGCGCCACGGCCCCAACACGGTCACCGATCGGGAGGCGCTCCTCGCCGAGCTCGAGCGCGTACGCGCGACCGGGATCGCGATCAACAACGAGGAGATCGCCTTCGGCATCCGGGCGATCGCCGTGCCGGTCCGGGGACGGTCGGGCAACGTCGTCGCCTCCGTCGGTTTCGGCGTGCACAACTCGTGGGTCCGAATCGAAGACCTCGTTCTGCAGCTGACGCCGATCCTGCAGAACACAGCGGTCGAGATCTCGGCGCGCGTCGGTTATCACTGACTTTTGCCAAAGACTTCGCGGACCGCGCGCTCGAAGCGCACGACTCCCTCCCCCATTTCGTCTGAGGTGATGATCATCGGGGGCGCCATCTCGATCGCCGCGCCGTTCTGACACACGAAAACACCCAACTCACGGGCTCGTAGGACGATGGCCCTGAGAAACTCCGGCGCCAGCGGCTCCCGACTGTCGGGACCACTCGCGAACTCGACCGCCGCCCACAGACCGAGGCCTCGCACATCGGCGACCACGGGGAGATCGGTTAGGCGCCGAAGTCCGGCAAGCAGCTCGTCGCCGAGCTCCTTGGCGCGATCGACCAAGCCGTCGTTTTCATAAATGGAGATCGCGGTGAGCGCCGCGACCGCGGACGCCGGATGGCCACCGAACGTGTGGATGTCCGGGAAGATGTTCAGGGCGTCCCGCATATCGGCGCCGAAGATCGTGGCCGCCAGGGGCAGGTAGCCGGCGGTGATCGCCTTCGCCACGGTCATGATGTCCGGCTCGATGTCCCAGTGCTGGACGCCGAACCATTCGCCCGTCCGGCCAAAGCCCGTGATCACCTCATCGGCGATGAACAACACCTCATACCGCCGACAGATCTCGAACACGCGCTGGAGGTATCCGGGCGGCGGAATCTGGATGCCGTTGGCCTGAGGAATCGGCTCGATCAGAAACGCGGAGACAAGGTCGGGCCCCTCGTGCTCGATGTGGTCGGCGAGGAAGTCGGCACAACGGAGGTTGCAGCTCGGAAACTCGAGGCTGAACGGGCACTGGCGGCAGGTCGGCGCTGGGATTCGCGAGAAGCCGGGCAGGCCTGGCTCCGAGGGCCCGCGCACGCCGAGCCAGTCGCTGGCCTCCTGGGCTCCGCCGATCGAGCCGTGGTAGTCGTACCACCGGGAGATCACCTTGAAGGCACGCGGCTTTCCCCGTTCCTGCTGGTACAGCTTCGCGAGCTTGATCGCCGCCTCGTTGGCCTCCGAACCGCTGCCGGTGAAGACGGTGGTGGTGAGGTCGTCCGGTGCCAAGCCTGCCAGCCGTTCGGCGAGCTTCACGGTCGGCAGCGCCGCGATCGACCCCGTGCCGGCGTAGTGGAGGGTTAGCAGCTGCGAGTTGATCGCCGAGGCCATCCGCTCGTCGCCATAACCGAGCGCCGACGCCCGCGTCGAGCTGCTCATCATGTCGATGTACTCGTTGCCCTCGACGTCGCGTAGGTAGACGCCCCTGCCCTCCTCGAAGATCAGGGGAAAGCCGGCATCCACGTCCGCCCGCGGAACGCGCGGCCACAGGTAATGCTCCCGCGCGGTGTGGTACGCGTCGCGGCCCGCAAGAGGGACGCCCGTGATCGACGTCATGTCAGTCGACACCTCCCCATGCTCTCAGACCGTGGCGTTGGCTGCCAAATATTCGGGTAGCCGTCCGAGCATTCAGAACGACTAGCGGTGCCGAGTCAGAGTAACGTAGGCGGCCCCGCCGACCGCACAGGAGGCATGACTCATGGAAGCTCAGGCGCCCAGCTTCGAGCGCGACATCAGGCCGCTATTCCGGTCCAAGGACGTCGAGGCGATGTCCAGTGCGTTCGATCTGTCCTCTTACGAGGACGTGCGGACTAATGCCCAGCGAATCTACGAGCGCCTCGCCAACGGCAGCATGCCTTGCGACGGGGCATGGCCGGCTGACCAGGTCGAGCGGTTCCGCGGATGGGTCGACGCCGGCACCCCCAGCTAAGCGCCGACGCTTGGGAGCGCTAGCTCGTAGACCGCGGCGAGATCGTCGTCGCCGTGGGTGTCTTCGACGCCCCCGATCCGTTCAAGAACGGCACCCAGCACCGGCAACTCGACGCCCGAGGCAGTCGCGACCTCCTTCACGAGCTTGAGGTCTTTGAGCGCGAGGCGCACGGGAAAACCAGCCGGGTACTCATGGCTCTGCATCTCGCCGAGTTTTTGTAGTGCATAGGAGGACCCGAGCGGGCCTCCGTCCAGCAGCGTGACGAACTGCTGCTGGTCCAGTCCCATCAGCTCACACAGATGCATCGTCTCGGCGAGTGCGGCGACCATCGCGATCATCCAGTGGTTGGCCGCCAGCTTCAGGCGCGAGCTCATGCCGGCCTCGCCGACCCACTGGATTCTCGAACCCAGCGCCGCGAAGATCGGCTCGACCTGCGCGCGGGCCGACTCTGGCCCCGAGGCAAGGATCGTCAGCTGGCCTTCCTCCGCGGGATGGGTGCTACCTGAGACCGGCGCATCGAAGAGCGTCACACCGTGCGCCGCTGCGAGCTGGGCGAGTTGGTCGGCCTCAGGCGCTCCAACGCTGCTCATTTGCAGCCAGATCGTCTCTTCGGGCCATTCGCCGAGCAGCGGCTCGACCACGTCAAGTACGACCGCCGCGCTCGGCAGCATCGTGATCACCGCGTCAGCGCTGCTCACGACCTCACCCGGCGTGCCGGCGACCTCCGCGCCGTGCTCGGCGAGGGCCTCCACGTGACCGGGCGCACGGTCCCAAGCGATGACCGCCACGCCCTGGCTCAGCAGCCGATGCGCCATCGCCGTTCCCATTAGGCCGATCCCCAGCAATCCGACCCGACTGTCGTTCTCACCGGCTGACATATATGTTCACCTCGTTCCGAGCGGCGGGGCACTGCCGGGGCTGGCCGGCCCGACAAAACAGCCGCGCCGCAACCGTTCGCTTGGACCGACAACAGGCTAATGACAGCGTGGGCCCAGCGCATTGCTCGAGCTCCGTCAGATCCCCGAGGGGCCGAAATCACCGTGATGGGGTGATGACGTCTCACCCGAACCTTGGCGAATGTTCGTCGGGTGATTGGACCCCAAGGACACGTGGCCCGACCCGACGGCCGGGCGAAGCTCTACTCGGAGGCAGCATATGCCCGATTCTGTTGATCCTCGCCACCTCCTGCTGATCGGGGCCGGACCCGGCGTCGGCGCCGGCGTCGTTCGGCGCTTCGGCCGCGAAGGCTTCCGCAGCACGCTCATCTCCCACGGCGAAACGCTCGACAAACTCGCCCCTGAGCTCCGTAGTGCCGGGCTTGAGATCGAGGCGGTCGGCGCAGACATCGAAGATCTGGACGTCTACCGTGAGACACTCGAGCGGATCTTCAGCGCTTCCGGCGCGCCCGGTGTCGCCGTCTACAACGCTGCCCTGCCGGATCCTGGCGAGATCCTCGATACGACGATCGGACGGCTCCGGACCGCATATGACGTGGATGTCCTCGGCGCCGTCGTCATGGCACAGGTCGCCGCACCCGTCCTGCGGACCGCCGGTACCGGCACATTGCTCTTCACCAGCGGCGGCTTCGCCGACCATCCGGTGCCCGCACTGGCGAGCCTCTCAATGGGGAAGGCCGCCATGCGCTCGGCGGCAACCCTGGTCGCCGCCGGTGTCAAGGAGGACGGCATCCATGCCGCAACCATCACGATCGCCGGTCAGGTCGTGCCCGGGACGGCGTTCGATCCGGACAAGATCGCGGAACTCTTTTGGACCGCCCACACGGACCCGACGGACGCCTGGCAGACCGAGTATCGATTCACAGGCGCGTAACGGCTGCGGTCAGTTCGCCAGGGTTCCGTCGAAGTCGATCGTGGCGTGCGTGCCATCGCAGAACGGCTTGTTGGAAGAGTGTCCGCAGCGGCACATCGCCATCGGGTCGGGATGTTCGATCACATGCCCGTCCGGGGCGGTCAGGACCACAGGGCCGGACACGATGTAGGGACCGTCTTCGCTGGGGGTGATGGTGACGTCGGGCATTGGGATGACCTTTCGTTAGTAGACCTTGATCGTCTTGGAGAAGGGGAGCTGACGGATGCGGGTGCCGGTGAGCGCCGCGATGGCGTTCGCGAGCGCTGGAGCAACGGAAGGGACAGAGACCTCGCCGACGCCGGTCGGCGGCTCGGTCGACTCGATCAGGTGCACCTCGATCCGGGGAACGGAGCGCATCCGCATGACCGGATAGCTGTCGAAGTTCTGGGTGACGATCTCGCCGCCCTCGCCAAGAACGACCTCGCCCCATGCGGCGGCGCTCAATCCCCATAAGAGCCCGCCTTCGACCTGCGCGCGGATGAGGTCGGGGTTGACGTTCCGCCCGCAGTCGAGCGCGAACACGATCCGATCGACGTGGACGCGCTTGCGGTCATCGAGCGAGATCTCGGTCACATTGGCGCTGGAGCCGAGGAAGCCCGAACTCGTGATCCCGCGCGCCCTGCCCTCGGGCAGTGGTGATCCCCAGTCGGCGCGCTCAGCTGCGAGCTCGAGCGCTCGCAGCGTTCGCGGGCTGCCCGCCAAGAGATCTCGACGCAGGTCAACGGGGTCCCGGCCGGCGGCGATCGCGAGCTCGTCGATCGCCGACTCGCGCGCGAACTCCGTGTGCGAGTTGCCGACCGACCGCCACACCATCGTCCTGATCGGCGACTCGAAATTCGTCGACTCGAGCCGGAAGTTCTCGACCGCGTACGGCGGGTCGACCGCACCGGTGGTCGTGAAGAAATCGACGCCGTTCGTGAACATCACGTCACGGACGAACGGGAGGTTCACCGATGTCGGTGCAGCCACGATCTCCTGATGCCACGCCGTCAGGCGTCCGTCCGCGTCGGCCCCTGCCCGCACGCGATGGACAGCCATCGCGCGGTAACGACCGACCTTGAACTCCTCCTCGCGCAGCGACTGAAGCTTGATCGGGTGCTTCCAGTCGAGCGCTCGCGCGACCTGCACCGCCTCAGCGGTCGGGTCGTGATCGGCACTCGAGTGCAGCCCGAACGATCCACCGGCGAACGTGATGTGCACCTGCACCTGCTCCTTGTCGATCCCGGCGATCGCGGAGGCGTTCATCTTCACGTACTCAGGCGCCTCGCTTCCAACGAACACTTCGAGCACGCCGTCCTCGCGCATCCGGCACGCGGCGTTGTTCGGCTCCATCGGTGCGTGAGAGAGGTACGGCAAGGTGTACGTCGCGTCGAGGCTCGAGGCCGCGTTACCGAGCGCCTGGTCGACGTCGCCGTCGTCCCGGGCTGTCACGGCGTTCTCGCCCGACTCGAGCAGCCGCATGTGCTCCGCGAGCAGCTCTGCGGTGCTCCGACGCTCGGCGTTCGTGTCATCCCACTCCACCACCAGCGCTCGAAGTCCTCGCTGCGCGTCGGCGAAGGTCTCGGCAACCACGGCGACGCCCTCCTCGATCGGGACGACGGCCGTGACGCCGGCCTCGGCGAGCGCCGCCTGGTCATCTACCGAGGCGACCGTGGCGCCGAACCTCGGTGGGTGCATCACGACCGACGTCAGCATCCCTGGGAGGCTCTGGTCGATCGTGTACCGGGTGCTGCCGAGGATCTTCGGAACGGCGTCGACGCGTAACCGCCCCTCCCGCCCGATCAGCTTGTAGTCGGCCGCGTCCTTGGGCCGGACGTCATCGGGGACCGCAAGTTGCTCGGCTCGCTCAGCGAACTCGGCGAATGCTGCCTGCCGTCCGCTGCGGTGGCGCAAAACACCGCTCTCTGTCTCGACCTCACCGGCTGGCACGTCCCAGGCGTGTGCGGCGGCGCCCACCAGCCGCGCCCGCGCCCCAGCGGCGGCGAGCCGGTACCGCACCCAGAGCCCCTTCATCGAATTCGAGGCGCCCGTTAGCTGGAACGCGCTGCCGAGGTCGGGATTACCGTAGACGTCGCCTGCCGGGCCCCTCCCGTTCGCGGCATTGACGACACGAACCGAATCGAAATCAGCGTCGAGCTCCTCGGCGACGATCGTCGCGAGCCCTGTGTGGATCCCCTGCCCCATCTCGATCTGGCTCGAATACGCGACGACCGTCCCATCGGGACGGATCCGGATGTACGGATGGACCGGGTCGAGCAGCTCCTCGTCCGTGAGAGCGCGATCCTCGAGCGCGGTGGGAGCTGCGAGCGAGGCGGGCTCTGGACCTGACTTCAGCGTGTCGGCGGCAGCATGGATCGCCGCGCGGATCCGAGGGTAGGTCCCGCACCGGCACAGGTTGCCGCTCATCCACGTGTCGATCGCCGCGTCGTCGGGCGTCGGGTTCGCCTCGAGCAGCGACACCGCCGCCAGCGTCTGCCCGGGCTGGCAGTAGCCGCACTGCACGACGTTCCCCTGGTGCCAGGCGCTACGGACGGCGTCGACGACCGGACCGGCGGCACCCTCGACGGTCGTGATCGCCTTCCCGACAGCCCGCTCGGTCGCGGTCTGGCAAGACTTCGTGTTCTTACCGTCGATCAGCACCGTGCAAGCGGCGCAGAAGCCGGCTCCGCAGCCGAACTTCGTGCCGTGTAGACCGACGACGTCCCGGAGCACCCACAGCAGCGGGGTCTTCGCGTGCCGGTCGTCAACCTCGAGCTCAGCGCCGTTGACGACAAGCTTCATCTGGGGCCACTCTCGACGGGAATGTGCTGGCTCTGTTGCACAGGCCGCACGATCGCGCCGACCCAGGTGAGCCGTCCTCACCGGATGATGGTGATTCTCCCCGCCACTCGTGCCGGGGATCAGCAGCATCCGGTCGTCGTCGGCCAGACTGCTTCGGTCGCATCGCCGCTCGCTGCCTGGGTGTCGGGATGTGCGGCTTGACCTCACACGCCATACGCTGGCGGTCATCGCTTGGACTCACGGGATACCGGTCGCGCCTGATCTGTCGGAGTTCGAGCAGTTCGAGGCCGAGCGCCTCGATCTGCGCGACGACGCCGAACAACGCGGACCGATCCTCGAGCAAGCCGGTGAGCACGGTCTCGCTGCCTTTCAGCTCAGACACCATCGAGGGAAAGGCCGACAGGGCGGTAGCTCCGAGCCGGCCCCTTATCCGGATCGTGTACAAGCCCGGCGGTGTGGCCACCCGATCATCCTGCAGCCCGACCTAGTGAGCCGGCGACGCCGGAATCTGGTGATTGTGCGCGGCGCCGGCTGCTCGCGCTACTTCGGCGATGTTCAGGAGCGCCCGGTCGAGAGGAGCCGCAGCTCCCGTGCGCGTTGAACGGCGGAAGAGCGATCGCGCGCACCGAGCTTGGAATAGATGTTGCGGATGTGCGTGTTGACCGTGTTGACGGAGACGTAGAGCTCTCGCGCGATCTCGGGCCGCGTCAGATTTGTCGGCAGATACCGCAGTACGCGCAGCTCGCTCGGGCTGAGCTCCTCCGGTTGCGATAGGCGCTCTCGGTCGGTGCTCGGCGCCGACGCGCCTCGCAGCAGGTCGACGATGTCGGCGAGCAGGGCGCCATGAGCCGTTTCGTGACGCGGGAGCGCGTCGAGCAGTTCCGCGGCTTCGGTCATCGCAAACGGGAACATCAGCCGGTCCGGCTCGGCGGCCGCGAGCGCCGCCTCGGCTGCGGCAGCGGCGGCGTTTCGATCCCCCAGGTACAGGTGCGCGATGCCGGCGAGCAGATGCGCTTCGACGAGCGTGAACGCGGGGACGACCGGGGGCGTGGCGTCCCGAACATCTCGGAGTACATCCAACGCCGCAGCGGGGTCCCCCTCCGCCAGGCAGATCACTGCACGCGCGTTGTAAATGGCACCCATCCGCTCGCGGTTCGGCGGAGAATCCGGTGAGCGTTGCGCGCGCCTCATCCAGCATCCCAAGGCGAGCCTGCGTGGCCGCGAGCCATCCGGTGATCCGCGGCGCGAGAGCGTGCACACCTGTGAGCAGCGACTGCGCCTGCGCTGCCGCCGCGAATTCTTCGAGCGCCGATTGATGCTGCCCGCGACCGGCGTGCAACATGCCCGTCGCCACGTGCAGAAGCACTGCGGCGGCCGGGTCAACGTGTGCCTCGGCGACCTCCCAGGCGCGGCGCAGCCAGCGCTCTCCCTCGTCGAACTCGCCCATCCAGATCGCCATGCCGCCAACCGCCCCGAGCGCGGGCGCGAGTATCGGCCGATCGTCCAAGCCATGACGCTCGGCCAGGGCCACCGCCTGACGGCCGCGCTCGCGTGCGGTCGCGACCGAGACCAGCTTTGACGGGAAGCCTTGATGCGCGCGACACGCGACCTCGAGGTAGGGTCGGCCGATCGTCTGGGCGAGCGCGGCTCCCTCGGAGAGGTGCCGCTCGGCGTCGGCGAGTCGCCCGGACCACGTCTCGACGATCCCGAGATTCAGCAGCGCGACTCCCCGCAGCTCACTACCCATCGCGATCTGTTCGTTCGATTCGTCTGCGATCGAAGCATCGAGCAGGTTCACTTGCTCGATCACTTCACGTGAACTGACCGCTACGCCGTGCCAGCGCCAACCGCAGGGACGCGATCGCCACCGCGAGGCGGCGGCGGCGAGCCGGCGGGGCGCTCTGGACGTGGGACTCGGCCAGCGCCAGCTGCGCAGCCGCTTCCTCCAACCGTCCCTGGTTCAGCTCAGCTGCCGCGTGAGCCAGCGCCAGGTCAGGATGATCGGCTGATGCGCCCTCGGGAAACGCCTGCAGCACCGCGCCGATCGTTCCCGCTTGCCCGTCGAGCACCCACCTGAACGAGTGGTCTGCGACCAGCCGGGCGGCATCGGGCCAGTCGCCGGCCGCGAGCGTGTGTCGCACGGCCTCGACGACCTCGCCGTGGTCAGCGAACCACCGTGCGGCCCGGCGGTGGAGGTCGGGAACCTCATCGGCCGACGTTCGGCGGAGCTCGAGGCGCAGGAAATCCGCCAGCAGCTGGTGGTAGCGAAACCAGGTGCGCTGAGCGTCGAGCGACACGACGAACGCGTTGGCGTCCTCCAGTTCCAGCAGCATCTGCTCCGAGCCCGAGCGGCCTGCCAGCAGGTCGGCGAGTTCACCGTTCATCCGGTCGACGAGCGAGGTTCGCAACAGCATGCTCTGAACCTCGCTCGGTTGGCGTTCGAGCATCTCGGCCATCAGGTATTCCCCGATCGCCCTGTCGGTGCCCGAGAACTCAGCCACGAAACGCTCGGGATCCGGGTGACCGCTGAGCGAGATCACCGCCAGGCGCAGGCCAGCCGCCCAACCTTCCGTGCGCTGGTACAACGCGGCCGCCCCGGCGTCGGACAGGCTGATCTCGGACGCAGCAAGCAGTTCGCGCGTCTCGCGCTCGGTGAACCGCAGATCGCCGGCCCGGATCTCGGCGACCTCGTCGGCAAGCCTGAGCTGGTGCAGCCTGATCGGCGGATCCCGGCGAGACGACAGCACCACGCGCGCAGAGCTCGGCAGAACCGCGAGCAAATGCTCGAGCTGCGCGAGGGCGTCAGCTGACCTCAGCTCGTGGAGATCGTCGATGATCAGCACGACGGGTTCGACCTGCTCGGCGAGCTCCGACAGGACTCTGTCGACCAGCTGGTCGCCGTCGAGCGCAGCGGTCGCCGCAGGTTGCGCCTCAGGATCGATCGAGCGCGCCGGGCTGCGGATCGCGTCCAGGACGGCGGACCAGAACCGCTGCGCATCCTGTTGGTCGCGGTCGACGGACACGAACGCGACGCGACGAAGGTCGGTCGAGCGGTCAGCCCACGCACGCAACAGCGAGGTCTTCCCACTTCCCGGCGGCGCCGAGATGACCGTCACCCGCTTGGTCACAGCGCGATCCACGAGTCGAAGGAGGTCATCCCGGTCGACCAAGCCCGGAGCCGCAGAAGGGTCTCTCTCGATCGCCCGGGCCAGGTTCCCTCGCGCTGCGTCATCCCCAAGCTATTCATGCGGATCGGACGCCGCGGCGCAAACGCCCAGAGCTTTGCGGTTGTGAGGGAAGGCGGACCGGCGCTCCTGCGGAGATCGCGGCAATCTGAGCAGCCGCGGGCCACCTGACGGAGCTTGATTGCCTCTCACCGGTCCTGGTGCGACGTATTTGGTCTCCACGTGATTCCAACATCATGGTGCCGCGCCTACGCCTTCGAATCCTGGAATTCCTTAGTCGTGACCCGAGCCTCGTTCTGAGTCATGCTTAGACGAAATGATCGGACCGGTTCCCTCGTCACGAGCGCGGTTGATCGGCCGCGAGCGCGAGCAGGGGGTGCTCGACCGGCTGCTGGAGAGCGAGCGCGGCGGCGTGTTGGTGGTCGATGGCGAAGCTGGCGTCGGCAAGACGGCCCTGCTCGAGTACGCGATCGACGCCGCGCACGAGTTTCGAATGCGCGTTCGAGTCCTTGATTTCCCTAGCCGTGACCCGAGCGTCGTTCTGAGTCATGCTTAGGCCGAATGATCGGACCGGCTCTGTCGTCACCAGCGCAGTTGATCGGCCGGGACCGCGAGCGGGAGATGCTCGACCGGGTGTTGGAGAGCGTGCTCGGCGGGCGCGGCGGTGTGTTGGTGCTGGACGGCGAAGCGGGCGTCGGCAAGACGGCCCTGCTCGAGTATGCGATCGAGGCTGCGCTCGAGTTTCGAATCGCCCGGACAGCCGGAGTCGAAGCGGAGATGGAGCTCCCGTTCGCGGCGGTTCAGCAGTTGTGTTCCCCGTTCCTCAAGCTCGATCGACCGTCTCCCGCAGCCCCAGCACGACGCGCTCGCCGTCGCGTTCGGACTGAGTCACGGGGCCCGCGCCGGATCCGTTGCTGGTCGGATTGGCGGTCCTCGGCCTGCTGTCCGAGGCGGCCGAGGAGCGGCCGCTCCTGGCTATCGTCGATGACGCCCATTGGCTCGACCATGCGTCGGCGCGGGCGCTTGCGTTCGTGGCTCGCCGCCTGCTGGCGGAGAAGATCGCGCTCGTGTTCGCGGCGCGCGATCGCGGAGCCGTGCTCGCGGGTCTGCCGCAGCTCCATGTCAAGCCACTAGGGCACCGTCGATGCGCGAGCGCTGTTGGAGTCCGTGCTTGCCGGCGCGGCTCGATGAGAGCGTGCTGGAGCGGATCGTTGCCGAGACCCGCGGGAATCCGCTCGCTCTCGTCGAGTTGCCGCGCGGGTTGACGCCAGCACAGCTCGCGGGCGGATTTGGTCTGCCGGCGGCGATGCCGCTGTCCGCGAGCATCGAGGAGAGCTTTGCGCGACGGCTGGCGGGCCTGCCAGCCGACGCGCGACGCTTTCTGCTTGTCGCCGCGGCTGACCCGGTCGGCGACCCGGCACTGGTGTGGCGGGCGGCCGGGCAGCTCGGAATCCCCGCGGTCGGCCGCGGCCATGGTGGAGGCCGACGGTCTGCTGGAGCTTGGTCGCCCGAGTGGTCTTCCGTCATCCGCTTGTCCGCTCAGCTGTATATCGCGCGGCGGGACTGGAGGAGCGCCGCGCTGTCCATCGAGCCCTGGCGCAAGCGACCGACCCGGAGTTCGACCCGGATCGGCGCGCTTGGCACCGCGCGCAAGCCGCCTCCATGCCAGACGAGGACGTCGCCGCCGAGCTCGAGCGCTCGGCGGGGCGTGCACAGGCACGAGGCGGATTGGCGGCCGCCGCGCGCGTTCCTCGAGCGCGCCGCCGCACTCACACCCGAGCCGGCGCGCCGGGCAGAGCGCCTGCTCGTCGCCGCCGGCGCGAAATGCGAGGCCGGAGAGCTGGAGACTGCGCTCGAGCTGCTGGCGGACGTCGAGCCAGGAACCCTCAACGATCTCGGGCTCGCCCATGTCGCACCTCCTGCAGGCGCAGATCGCGTTCGAGCAACAGCGCGGCAGCGACGCCGGCCGCCTGTTCGTGAGCGCCGCCGGACGCCTCGAGCAGCTCGACCCCGAGCTGGCCCGCGAAACGTACCTCGAGGCGCTCGCGGGAGCCATGGCCAGCGACGTTGAGAGCATCGGCGGCCCGCCGGCGAGCGCAGCCGCCGCACGAGCGGCGCCACCCCGGCACCGTCCCGCCACGGACGGTCGACGTGCTGCTCGACGCCTTCACGATCCGCTTGCACCGACGGATACACAGCCGCCGCGCCGACGCACGCTCGGGCTCTTGAGCTGCTTCTCGCGAGCGACGTCTCCGATGAGGATGTCGGTCGGCGGCTCTCGCCCTCCACCGCTAGAAACGGCAACATCGTTGCGCTCGAGATGTGGGACGACGATGCTCTGCATCATCTCGCCGCCCGCCAAGGTGCAGGTCGCCCGCGATACCGGCGCTCTCGTGCACCTGCCGTTTGCGCTCAGTTTCCTGGCGAGGAGCCAGATGCTCGCCGGCGAGCTTGAATTCAGCCAGCCTTTGATGATCGACGAAGCCAGCTTCATCTCTGATGCGACCGGCAATCCAGCCGCTCGTGAACGCCCCGCTGATTCTCTGCCGCTTGGCGCGGGCGATGCGACGCAAGCGTCCGAACTGATCGCCGCCAGGCTCGGACCGAGGCGGCCGCACGCCGATGGACATCGAACGACTACGCCAGAGCCGTGCTCTACAACGGCCTCGGCCGACATGACGTCGCGCGGGATGCGGCCTTGGAAGGATTCAGGCCCGATCCCGATCGGATACGGAACGTGGCTGGCTGCCCGAGGTCGCCGAGGCTGCTTCCAAGACCGACGACCGACGCGCTCCTCCAGTCCGCGCCTCGAGTGGGTGCACGAGCAGCGAACGCGGGCGATCAGCTCCGAATGGGCGAGTGGAGTCGAGGCGCGTGTGCGGGCATTGCTGAGTGAGGGCGATGTCGCCGATGAGTCTCTACCGCAGGTCGATCGAGCAGCTCTCCGGTACACAGGCGCGAATCGAACTCGCCCGGAGCTCAGCTTCTCTACGGGGAGTGGTTACGGCGGGAGCGTCGACGCGTCGACGCCCAGCAGCGCACTTGCGCACCGCATTCGAGTACGTTCAACCGCCATGGGCGCGGAGGCGTTCGCACGCCGGGCCGAACGCGAGCTGCTCGCGACCGGCGAGCACGCCCGCAAACGCAGCGTGGACTCGCTCGACCAACTCACGCCCCAGGAGACCCATGTTGCGCGGCTCGCGGCGGACGGACATACGAATCGAGAGATCGCCGCTCAACTGTTCATCAGCCCGAGCACGGTCGAATACCACCTGCGCAAGGCTTTCCGCAAGCTCGATGTCAGGTCCCGGACGGAAGCTCGGCCCGATCCGAAGTTCTGATCACGATGATCGGCTGGTGCCGAATCACCGGGATCTGGCGATGACGCTTCACCCCCGTGCTGTCCACGATCGGGAGGCGAGTCATCGACCCGAGGAGAACGAGATTCCATGTCCGATATCGGCAACGGTCGCAGCCGGTCGCGCCGACGTAGTCATCGTCGGAGGAGGCTCCGCCGGCTGCGTGCTCGCCAGCCGTCTGAGCGAAAACCCGACCCGCTCTGTGCTGCTCCTCGAGGCGGGCACCGCCTACGGAGTCGACGGCTACCCCGACGACCTGCGGGACCCCGCGCACGTGCCCGCCAACCCCGAGCACGAGTGGGGCTACACCGCCCGCGGTGGACCGGCCTCGCCGGAGATCGATGCCGCCCGAGCGAAGGTACTCGGCGGCTGCTCGGCCCACAACGCGACGGTCGCGATGCGCGCACGGCCGAGCGACATCCGCGACTGGCAACTCCATGGACTTGACGATTGGACGATCGAGGAGCGTCGATGCAGCGTTCCGGGAGATGGAAAACACGCCCGACGGCGACGACGCCTATCACGGGCGCACGGGACCGTTTCCGATCCGGCACCTGAAGTACGACGATCTGACCTCCTCGCTGCGCGGGTTCATCGACGCGGCGGTGGCAGAGGGTTCCCCCGGGTCGACGATTTCAACGGGCCGAATCCGAGCGGTGTCGGCGCGCTACCCGGTCAACGTCGTCGACGGCGTGCGACAGAACACCGGCTCGTGTATCTCACCGAGGAGGTCCGCAACCGCCCCAACCTCAAGATCTCCGGCGATGTGCTCGTCGACCGCGTTCTCTTCGACGGCCGCCGGGCGGCCGGCGTTGTCACAGCGAGTGGCGCTGAGATCCCCGCGGGTGAGGTGATCCTCTCCGGCGGGCTCGTACGGGAGCCCGGCGATCCTGCTGCGCTCAGGCGTCGGCCCGGCGACCGACCTGGCGCCGCTCGGCATCGACGTCGTAGCCGATCTGCCGGTCGGGCAACGCCTTCAAGACCAGCCCTTCTACTACAACGCCTACGCCCTGAAGACGGATGCGCTCGACATGAGGCCGGCGGTCGGCGCCCTGCTCTGGAGCCAGTCCAGCGAAGCCCGCGGCGACGAGCTGGACGTCCACATTGCGGTGACCCACCTCATGCCACCGGAGTACAGCCCGACGGGCGGGGCGATCGCGCTGAGCGTCGCTGTGGTCAAGCCCGACTCCCGCGGAACCCTCACCCTGCGAAGCCGCGACCCGCGCGAGCAGCCGGAGATCGACTGCAACTTCCTGGCCGAGGAGCGGGACGCGCGCCGGATGCTCGAAGGCGTGAAGCTGGCCCGCAAGATCGGCCGCAATCCGGCGCTCGCCCGGTTCCTCGAGCTCGAGATCATCCCCGGCGACGCCGTCGGCGACGACCAGCTCGCAGACGCAATCGCCTCGAACCTGGCCTCCTACGGGCATCCAGCCGCAACAGCGCCGATGGGCGGCCCCCAGGACCCGTGGGCGGTCGTGGACTCGCGTGGTGCCGTCAAGGGGATCGTGGGACTTCGTGTCGTCGACGCATCGATCATGCCGGTCGTCGTCTCGGTGGCCTGAACCCGACGACGATCATGATCGCCGAGCGGATCGCGAAGGCGGTGTACGCGACCGAAGATGAGGCTCGCGATCGCACCATGCGCGTGGCTTCGACGGCTTCTGGAGATCACCGGGATCCGGCGACGACGCCTCACCTGAGCCGCTGGAACATTGCCCGACCGAGCAACCCCCCGGGGCCCCGTCAGCGCGCCGACCTGGGCCAGCTCGCCTCCACCCCAGCCTCCAAGGAAAGCCGACAAGGAAAGCCGACAAGGAATGACCAGCCAAGCGATCCGTGACTCGCTCGCGGACCATCTCATCACCCCGCAGAACTCGGCGTTCGTGCTCATCGACTACCAGCCGTCGCAGTTCGCGACGGTCCGCTCGATGGACGAGGACTTGCTGCGCAAGAACATCGTGTCGACGGTGAGGACAGTCAGAGCATTCGGACTGCCGATCGTTCACTCGACCGTTAACGTCGCGTCAGGCCAGCAGCAGCCGACCGTTCCCGAGCTGGCCGAACTGCTCGAGGACAGCCCTCCGCTCGACCGCACCACCGTCAACTCCTGGGAGGACACAGAGTTCGTTCAGGCTGTTCACGCGACCGGGCGCCGGAAGCTCATTTTCTGCGCGCTCTGGACCGAGGTCTGCATGGCGTTCACGGCGCTCGACGCGCTGCGCGAGGGCTACGAGGTCTATCCCGTTGTCGACGCGATCGGCGGTACGTCGCTCGAGGCGCATCGCGCCGGGCTCGAGCGCGTCGTTCAAGCCGGTGCGCAACCGATCAGCTGGGTGTCACTCGCCTGCGAGCTACAGCGCGACTGGGCACGCCTCGAAACGGTTCCCGCGATCGTCGAGATCGTCCTCACCGACCGCCTGTTGAAAGAATGAGTCTCACCGTCGACATTCATCACCACGTCATTCCCGACTTCTATTGGGATGCCTCGAATGAGGGTGGGAATGCCGCAGGGGCATCAATCCGCCCGCCTGGAGCATCGACGGTGCGATCGCGTACCTCGACGAGGCGGGCATCGACGTCGCGGTCCCGTCGATCAGCACGCCGGGCGTGCACCTTGGTGACGACGCGGCGGCACGGCTCCTCGCGCGCCGGGTCAATGAATATCTCGCGGACATCAAACGGGACCGTCCGGACCGGTTCGGAGGGTTCGCGGCGCTGCCGCTGCCCGACGTCGAGGGTTCGTCGAACAAATCGCATACGCGCTCGAAGTTCTCGAGCTCGACGGTGTGTCGGTGATGACCAACGCCGGCGGCAGCTATCTGGGAGACAGCCGCTTCGATCCGATCTTCGCCGAACTCCAGCGCCGCGCCGCGGTCGTATTCGTCCACCCGATCGCGTCCCCCGACCCGATTGCGCACACCCTGGGTCTCCCTGACACGCTCCTTGACTATCCCGTCGACACATCGCGCGCGATCACCAAACTCCACTACAGCAACACGTTCGCCCGAACGGCGGACGTCAAGTACGTGTTCGTGCACGCCGGCGGAACGATCCCGTACCTCGCCTCGCGGTTTGCGATCGTCGATGAGATGGATGTCATCCCGGGCGGAGAGGTGCGGGGAGCATTCGCCGACGTCCTCCCTCGCCTCTACTGGGACACCGCCTCGGCGTTCAGCGACCCGGTACTCCACATGCTGCGATCGGTCACGGGCCTCGGGAATGTCGTGTTCGGGACCGATTACCCGTACCCCGCGATGCCATCTCGATCGGCGGGCTGCGTCACCTCGAGAACACGGTCGAGCTTGACGACCGCGAGCGCCGTGGCGTGCTCGGCGAATCGGCGACACGGCTGATCCCTCGGCTTGCGCGTGGACAGCACGCTCTGAAGTGAATGCACACGTGCGGCCCATCGTCGGGATCTCGCCCGCCCCGGGCGCATGGGCATCGGGACGCTGCTGGCACCGGCGGACCCAATGGTCATCGTGAATGGAGTCTGTTACCGGCTCGACGCCAGCATGGCCGTAAGCCGGGCGTACCCGCTCGAGCGAGTCCACTGGGCCACGGTCGTTGACTTTCGCGATGGCGTCCGCTCTCGCATCGAGCACCCCGTCGCCGGCGCTGACGTCGCGCGCCTTGCCACTCAGGCTTTTGGCGCCCTCCCCGGGATCGTAGCGTTCCAGTTGTCGGGTACCTTCACCTGCGTGACCGTCCCGAACGGGACGTTTGGACGCACCGACGGCATCGCGGTCGGTTTCATCACGAGTGCCTCGGCGAAACCGGATTGGCACTCGAGCTTCGTCACCGCTGACCGAACGTTCGGCGGGCCGATCTACGAGATCTCGATCGAGAACGTTGAACCCGCCGATCGTGGCCCCGCGCGTCGTGTACCGGGCGACAACGGCTCAGCGCGCATCGGCATCGCCAGCGACTGCGGAGTCCACGACCTCGGGCAGAACGGAGCTCAAGGTGACCGACATAGTCCAGGAGCCAACGGGCGAAGTTCCTTGGACCGGCGACGCTGAATCGCATAGAAGTCCATGACAACCCCGCCGGGGAGCGGTACGAGGCCACCGTCGACGGTGCGCTGGCAACGGCTTTGCCCGATATCACCAGAAGCCCGGATTCATCGCCTTCATCCACATCGAGGTTGACCCAGTGTTCGAAGGGCACGGCGTGGGGTCGATCCTGAGCACACGACGCACTCGAGGACGCGCGACACCGAGGCACTCGCCGTTCTGCCGTTCTGCCCGTTCGTGAACGCGTACATCGAACGACACCGCGAGTACGTCGAGTTCGGCGCCGAAGTCCCAGAGGGGGGCGTTTGGCCTGTGAGCAAGACATACGTCGGAATGGAAGTGGATGTGAGCTTCGATCCCGAGGTTTGCGTCCATTCAGCTAACTGACCTAAGCCGCGGGTGCGCGCGTGGCAGTCACTCTCGATTTCCCACCGGACCGATCGACGGTCGCGGGGCCGAGGCCGATGATCTCGATGGTGTCGTTTTTGTGCAGAGTTTGATTGCCTCGGTCTCTCGCCTGAGCAGCAGGCGCAGCTGGACGAACGCGATGATGCCAAGGACGGCGGCAATCCAAGAGTTCGACCACGCGGTGGAGCAACCCGTCGGTCGCGGTGAGAACGGGGATGCCGCACAGGACCAGCGCTCCTACGAGCCGACCCCGGTCTCGCCGATCCCGCCCGGAACAGGCAGCCAGTTACCGAGCCGGCCGATCAGGTAGGCCATCCAGATAACAGCGAGGTTGGGTGCGGCGCCCACTGCGCGAACGCTTGCCCAGAAGGCGAGCTGGTCGAACACCAAGAACCCGACGAGCCCGATGACTAGGAGCGGGTCGGCTTGCCTGATTTGGTGAAGCGCCTCCTCGATGCCATCGGACGTGGCTGTCAGCGCTGGGACGAGGCGGGCCCATCTCGACCCCTCGCCCTGGCGCCTTATCTGTGCTTCGGCTCGGCGGGGTGAACCGCCGCAAGGTGAGCCTCGCCGCGATTGTCCCAGCGGCGATGACCGCGGGCAGCGCGGTGAGAGCGAGTCCGGGGCGGCCGGGCACTACGCCTGTCGCTAACCCTGCCCCCAAGAGGAAGAGCATCGCGACGGGGACAGAGCTCGTCAGCAGGAAGAAGGCGACGGTCTTGCGCGCGATCTCGTCGGCGGGCATTCCGCCGCGGCGTAGCGCCCACACCCCTAGCGCCAAGCTGCCTGCGCCACCGAGCGGGAACAAGGAGCCGGCGCCCTCCTCGGCGACAGCGATCCTGTAGCTGGTGGCCCAGCTCATTCGCGTGCAGAACACGGCCCGGAAAGCCGGAACGTAGGACAACACTCAACAGCACCTCGAACCAGCAGGCGGTCACGATCCAGACCGGTCGCGCATGGGCAAATCGGCTACGCAAGTCCCCGAGGCCCGGCGCGAGAGTCACGACCACCACCGCGATCGCGACCAACCCACCGAGCCTCAGCACGCCGCGTGTCAGTCGGTGAGGCGAGACATCGCTCGGAAGCGGCTCG
>CAVZAK010000014.1:0-15924 GCA_963773165.1 uncultured Solirubrobacterales bacterium | reverse complement strand
CGCTCGGATCAGCTCGTTGGTCGAGCAGTGGATCCCGCCGCCGTTCTTTTGGACCTCGTCGTAGAGGATCGTCAGGACCTCGACGCCGCTCTGCCGCAGCCGCTCGGCCGTTCTCGGGGTTCCGTCCGCCATCAATACGCGACCGCGCCGCAGGCAGAGGAGGTTCAGGGCCCACGGACGTTCGCCCGGATCCGCCTCCACGAGTTCGATCCCACGCCGCTTCAACTCCAGCATGAACGTGTACGGGAGGCCGATGACGTCGACGAGCGCCTTGCTCGCGTCGACCATCGCCAGGTGGACGTCGAGGTGAATGCTGTATCCGGCGAGCGGGACGCAGATCAGCTCGATGCCCTGCAGGCGCAGGAGCAGCTCGAGCTGGCGCGCGCCTTCCTCGTTGCATCGCACTGACGTGCCCAGCGCCGCGAGGTCTGGGCCGAGCTTGACGAAGGATCCGCCCTCAATCGTCCCCGTGCCGGTGATCGTGCCCAGCACGGGCATTCCCAGCTCGCCCAGCAGCCGCGTCGCCTCGCGCTCTTCGCCCCGGCGCATCCGGACCGCCATCCGGCTCACGATCGCGCCGCCCGAGATGACGAGGAAGGGATCCCGGATGTACATCGACTTGATGAACCTGCCACCCAACGGCGCGAGCTCGTCAACGTGGACCCCCTCGGCGCGCAGCACCGCGACCAGCTGGTCGTGCTCGGCCTGGATCTCGTCGAGCCTCGGCGGCTCGCGCTCGGTCCAGTACCACAGGCCCTGGGGATCGATCAGCGCGCCGATCTCCTCATCCCACGCTTCGGGATCGATCACGTCGAACTCGTCGCCCGGGCGGCGGACGACGACTCGACGCAGCGGGCCGATCTCGTCAGAAGCGCCCCAATTCGCTCCCCACGCTGACTCGAGGTCCTCGAGAAACGGCGGCTCGGCCGCTGAGAGCATCCGCTCCTGCGCAGCCTCGCCCGGGTCTCGCGCGCGGGTGTGCGCGCGCGTAAAGGGTGCAAGCTCGTCGGTCATATGACCTCCTCCTTGAGCAGACGGCCCGCGAGCAGACCGAACGCCTCGATCGCGGCCGCCAGATCGTCTTCGCCAGTGTCCTCGAGGGGCGTGTGGCTGAGACCCCCGACCGATGGCGCGAAGATCATCGCCGCGGGCAGAACTCTGGCCACCTCCGCGGCGTCGTGAAGGGCGCCGCTGATCAGGACGCGGTCTGAGCCGGCGGCCTCCGCGCACGCTTCGCGAGCCTGTCGGACGAGGCGCTCGTCGAAGGCTGTCGGCGCGATCTCCCACAGCGGTTCGAACTGAATGTCACAGCCGCGCCGGTCGGCGGCCACCTGGCCGGCTGTCCTGGTCTCGTCGAGCATCGCCGCCAACCGCTCCGGGTCGGAGTTGCGAAGGTCGACGGACAGCTCGGCCCGCCCGGGGACGATCGTCACCGCGCCCGGAGAGAGCTCGAGCACGCCGGTCGTCGCGGTGCCGCCGTGCTCCCGAGCGATCTCCTCGATCGCCAGCGCTACCGCAGCCGCCGCGAGACCGGCGTCGCTCCGCATGTCCATCGGCGTGGTGCCGGCGTGCGCTGCCTGGCCGATGAAGCGAATGCGGTGGCGCTCGACGCCGACGCAACCCGCGACCGCAGCTGCCCGCAGCCGCTCGTGCTCCATCACAGGTCCCTGCTCGATGTGGAGCTCGATATAGGCCGCCAGGAGCGATCGGCGGCTCCCAGCATCGAGCGCCTGATCGAGGTCGATCCCAGCGGCCGCCAGCACGTCTTCCATGCAGTTGCCCTCACGATCGACCAGTGTCCGGGCATCGTCAACGGCAAGCGTGCCGGCGAACGCTGAGCTGCCAAACAGGCTATGACCGAACCGGGCGCCTTCCTCGTCCGCCCAGTCGACCAACGCGAGCGTCCGAGGCGGCCGGTCCCCCCGGGCCGCCCAACTACGCAGAACGCCGAGCCCGGCCATCACCCCGAGGGCCCCGTCGAGCCAGCCGCCCGCCGGCACGGAGTCCAGATGCGAGCCCACGGCCAGCGCCGGTTCCTCGTCGCCCTTGAGCCATGCCCACAGGTTCCCGGCTTCGTCGCGCTCAGGCTCGATGTCGATCTCGGCGAGGAGCTCGGCCAGAAACGCGCGGGCCTCGCGCCACGGCTCGGTCCAGGCGACGCGGCGAGCGCCGGACGGACCGCCGGTGCGGCGGTCGAGCTCGCGCAGCTGGGCGATCACCCAGGACGCGTCGATCCGGGGGCCGACAGATGTCGTCATCGACGAAATGAGACTAACTGCTGCTCCGCGCTCGGGCGCGCCCCGATCTAGCTTCCCCTGTCAGCTGACCTGAACCGGTGTGCCGGGCAGCCGGTTTCTGCCGATCGTTCGCACCAGCCAGTCGATTGAGCCGTTCGCCAGCCGAATGCATCCGTGACTCGCGGCGGATCCGAGCGGGTCTAGGAGGCTCGCGCCGCCCCGGCCGTGGATCCCAACGGTTCCGTCGCCGCCGTCGAATTGCTGCAACACGTCGCTATGTGCGGTCAGCTCGAGGACCCAGCTGCCGAGGAAATCGTCCGGATTCCAGGGTATCGCCCACGCGATCGCGAACAGCCCGACCGGCGTCGGGGTGCTCGGTTTCCCGACCACGACGCTGATAGCGCGAACCGGCGTTCCGGCCCGATACACGGTGAGCGTCCGCCGCGCGGTCGAAACCTCGATGCGCCATCGCGTCTGCTCGATGAACACCTTGGTGGCATTGACCCAGCCGGCTGCGTCGTTTGGTCGCCACGGAAGCCGGACCTGCACCCAGCAACGGCCGTCGGCGGCCCGAGGGCGCGCGAGGACCAGCAGCCACGGAGCGTCCGTCGGGGCGACCCAGCGCGCGGGACGCAGGTTTTTGCCGGGCAGCCGGTCGAAGACCGCGGTGCGCGCTTCAATTTCCGCCCGCCAGGCGACGGGGTGCGCGGGTCCTCTGACAGAAGCCCCGCCCAGCACACGCGAGCAGACGGAATCCTTGGCGTGGGCGGTTCCGACCGGCAGCACCGCGGCGGCCGCGATCAGTGACCACACCACGACCAGGATCAGTCGCGTACCGCGCATCTCTGGCGGGCACGTTATCCCATGGTGACGGACGCGGTCGGGGTCCAGCGACGTGGGCGGTGTCCTGATCGCGAGCGAAAAGATTCTTGCGCGGACCGGGTTTGCGTCGTGTACGGTGTCGCTTCTATGTTTCGCCGCGGGCGGAGTGTGGCCGTCGTCCTAGGGTTCGTGTTGGGGGCGTTCCTGCTGCAGGCCGGTTCTGCCAGTGCGGTCTGGCGTGGCCCGTCGCCCGTGCCACCGGAGCACCGCGCCGGCACTCAGCTGGTGATGTCCGGCACCGGCGAAGGCCAGGCGGTCACCGGGTTCATCGCCGACGCCTCCAACCCGTTTGACCCAGTCACCGACGGCTATCCCACGTGTGCGACCACCTGCCCGGGCTTCACCCGCAAGGACGAGGGCTTCGCCGGCATCATCCGAGGCCGGCCGACCGATGGCAGCGCCGAGCTCAAGCTCTACTGCATCGACATCTTGACCGCTACGTACGGCGGAATCGGGTACGTACTGGGCACCTGGGACACCGCCAATGTCCCCAACGTGGACTACGTGGGCCGGCTGCTCAACGAGTACTACCCCAACACCGATGAACCCGCCGCGCTGACCAACCTCAACCAGAAGGCTGCCGCCGTGCAGGCGGCCGTTTGGTTCCTCACCGACCGCTACGTGCTGAGCACCTCCGACCCGCTGCGCGGCGAAGTGGTCCAGATCGTGGACCACGTCATAGATGCGGGGCCGCTGCCCGAGCAGCCGGCGCCGAGCCTCACCATCACCCCGTCGCATGTGAGTGGCCCCGCGCATAAGGTGCTCGGACCGTTCACGGTCACCACCAGCCACCCGCCGGCGACCGTCACCGCCACGGGCGGGAGCATGTTCTCGGACGCGGCAGGGACGGACCCGCTCGCTAATGGCGCCTCGGTGCCGTCCGGCAAGAAGATCTGGGTGCGCTCGGAGGGTCCCACGATTGCGGTGCTCGAGGCCACCTCAAAGTCCACGGTCCCACACGGCAACGTCTATCTCTACGACGGCTACACCGGCGGGGTCAGCGACGCCCAGCACCTGATCCTGGCCAAGGAGGGCACCTTGACGAGCACGGTCACGGGCACCGCGGAGTTTCTCGCCCCCGGCTCGCTGGTCGTGAAGAAGACGATCGCCGGTCCGGCGGCCGGATCGCAGGGGCGCGTGGTCATCGAGGTCGACTGCGATGATGGCGTGACGAGGCCGGACTTTGTGATCCCCGCCGGCGCGCCCGCGGGCACCACATCCAAGACGTACGAGCCCATCGCGGTCGGAACGAAATGTACCGTCATCGAGACCTCGAACGGCAGCGTGGTTGGCACGGAGGTGGTGGTGACCGGGGACGGGCAGGAGGTGACTATCCCCTCCGGCAAGAGCGAGACGGTCGAGGTCACCGATACTTATCACAACGTCGGCTCGCTGCTCGTGAGGAAGACGATCGCCGGGCCGGGTGCGGGCCAGCAAGGGGAGATCCGGATCCACACGGTGTGCAACGGCGCCGCCCTGACGCCGGACTTTGTGATCCCCGCCGGAACTCCGGCGGGGGACCAGACCCAGCAGTACGATCACATCGAGGTTCCGGCCACGTGCACGGTCACGGAGACCGCGGACGGGGCCACGAGCACGGTGTCAGTCGATGTCGAGGGGAGCGGGCAGACCGTGTCCGTTCCGCCCGGTGACATCGTCGAAGCGGACATCAGCGACACGTACGGGCTCGTCCCAGGCCAGCTGGAGGTGACGAAGACCATCGCCGGTCCCGCTGCCGGCTCGCAGGGGGAGGTCGTTATCCACACGGTGTGCAACGGCACCGCTCTCACCCCCGACTTCGTCATCCCGGCGGGCGCCACAGGCGACCACTCGCACATCTACTCGGGTATCCCTACGCCGGCCAGTTGTGTCGTCACAGAGACCATCGACGGGCACACCAGCGCCGTCTCGGTCACCGTCATTGGCAACCCGCACACGGTCATGATCCCGCCCGGCGGAAGTGGGGCCGCGCAGATCACTGACACCTACGGCCCGGCCCCCGGCTCCCTACTCGTGACCAAGACCATCGCGGGTCCGTTCGCCGGCCACCAGGGGCCCGTCACCATCCACGTCGTCTGTAACGGCGTCGCCCTGTCGCCGGACTTCGTGATCGCCCCGGGGACCGCGGCGGGCAGCGTGTCGCACAGCTTCGACGGAATCCCGGCAGGCTCGGTGTGCACCATCACCGAAACCGCGGACGGTGCCACCGCCACCGTCACCGCGACCGTGTCGGGCAGTGGCGGGGAGGTGACCGTCCCCGCGGGCAAGGTGGTACCGGTGAACCTGATGGACGTGTACGAGGGCGCGCTCGGCGCTCTGAAAGTGACCAAGACCATCGCGGGACCGGCCGCCCGTCGGCACGGTCGCATCGCCATCCTGGTTGCGTGTGGCGGGCCGCTCCACGCCTACGCCTTCGACATCCGGGCCCACGTTACCGGTTCGGTGTCGCGGCACTTTAACGGCATCCCGGCCGGATCGCGCTGCACCGTCAGCGAGACTGCGAACGGACACACGCACCAGGTTCGCGTGCGCGCGAGCAAGAGCCGCAAGGTCACGATACGCGCCAACGGCAAAGCCACCGCGCATCTGACCGACACCTTCAAGCGCAAGCACAAGCGTCCCCGGCCGCCGAAGCCGGCCGTCACTGGGTAAGGGCCTGAACGAGGAGATCCGGCAAGTCGCCCGGAGACTCGGGCGCCTGTCGCGCGCTACGTCAACGGGCGAGGAGGCCGTCCTCGCCCGAAACGGGCCTGCGAACTCGGAGCCGCCGAACAGGCTCCGGCTGGGCGATAGCCCACGCCGCGTCGACTCGGGGAGGTGTGTGCGGCAAATTACCGCTGACGCCGCCTTAACCCGTCATGGGTGAAGAAGGGTTGTAAGGAATGGCGCAATATGCGTCGTTCTGGGTGGAATGAATCGAGAACTCATCGCCAACGCCCGGTGAGCGGGCTATAGCATTGTCGCGTCTCACCTTGGGACTCGGCGCGTGAGGCGGTGGCGGCGTGAGTGCGTTCGTGGCCGCGGGGCCCCGTGAGGCGATCGCGGCGCCGCTGTGCGTTCGCGGGTGCACAGAAAAGCGGCGTACGAGGTAGGAGCCACGGCGAGGTACCTGATCACGGGAGGAGCAGGTTTCATCGGATCGCACCTTGCCGATGCGCTGACGGCCAGGGACGACGAGGTCGCGATCCTCGACGACTTCAGTACGGGCCGCCGGGCGAACGTCGAGCGTCTGGTCGCGAGCGGCTCGGTCGAGCTGGTCGAAGGGTGCGTCACAGACTCCGAGCTCGTGGGCGAACTGATGGCCGACTGCGACCGCTGTCTCCATCTCGCCTCGACGGTTGGCGTCCGGCTGGTCGTCTCCTACCCGCTCGAGACGCTTCAACGGATCGTTCGTGGGGCCGACGTGGTGATCTCGGCCGCGGCCGCCCGAGGCAAGCGCGTCCTGTTCGCGTCGACCTCGGAGGTCTACGGCAAGAGCTCGAACGGACTGCTGAGCGAGGACTCGGATCGAATCCTCGGCTCGAACCAGAAGAGCCGGTGGTCGTACGCGACCGCCAAGTCCTACGGCGAGGCGATCGCACACGGCTATCACCGTGAGTACGGCGCCGACACGACCGTGGCGCGGCTCTTCAACACGATCGGCCCGCGCCAGATCGGCGCATACGGGATGGTCGTCCCCAGTCTCGTTCGCCAGGCGATCGCCGGCGAGGACGTGACGGTATTCGGCGATGGCAGTCAGGCGCGGTGCTTCATGCACGTGTTGGACGCCGTCGCGGCGCTGATCGCGCTCGTGGACGCCGACGGCGCGAATGGTGGCGCGTTCAATATCGGCAGCCAGGACTCGATCACGATCCAGCACCTCGCCGAGCGGATCATCGAGCGTGTGGGATCGCGCTCACCGATCGTTTGCGTCCCCTACGAGCAGGCCTACGACGACGGCTTCGAGGAGCTCGGTCGGCGCACGCCCGACATCACGGCGCTCCAGAAGCTGACCGGTTGGCGACCGCGCCACACCCTCGACGACGCGCTCGACGAAGTGATCGCGTTCCAGCACGGAGAGCTGGCGCTCGAGGCACAGGCGCGGTTCGCTGCACAGCGAAACGGCGCGGCCGCCGATCTCGGAGTACGGGCGAGCGGATGACGGTTACGGGTGGACGCTGAGGCCTCGGCGGCCGTCGGGTTCGCCGTCGCGGGAGCGGCGACGTTGCTCACGACGCCGGTGGCGATCGCCACCGCCGGGCGCCTGCAGTTCTTCGACCATCCGCACGGTTACCACAAGCACCGAGTGCCGACGCCGCTCCTTGGCGGCACCGCGGTGCTCGCCGGCTTTCTAATCGGGGCGATGGCCGTCGGCGTCAGCGGCAGGCTGCTAGTGCTGGTGGCGTGCGCAGTTGGTCTGTGGCTCGTCGGGACGCTCGATGACTGGATCCCTGTCGCTCCGGTGTGGCGTGTGCTGTCCGAGACGGTGGCCGCCTTGGCGCTGATCTCGGCCGGGCTCGGCTGGAAGACGTCGGCCGGCGGTGCCGCCGATGTCGCGCTGACCGTGGTGTGGGTCGTCGGGCTCGTCAACGGGTTCAACCTGATGGACAACCTCGACGGCGCGTGCGGAACCGTCGCGAGCGTGTCGTCGGCGGGGGTAGGGACGCTGGCGGCGATCGAAGGCGACCGGCTCCTGGCGGCATTGGCGTTCGCGCTGGCCGGCGCGTGCCTGGCGTTCCTGCGCTGGAACCTCGCACGTCCGGCGAAGATCTTCCTGGGCGATGGCGGCAGCCGCCCGATCGGACTGCTGGTCGCCGGACTGGCGATGGCTACTTGCCGCCATTTGGGGATGGGGGATGCCAATGTCCTTGCCGGGGCGCTGCTCGTCGGCCTCGTGATCCTCGATACCTCGCTCGTCACGGTGTCGCGCCTGCGCCGCGGGGTGACGCTTGTCACGGGCGGCCGCGACCACCTGACCCACCGATTGCTGATCGCGCGTGGCTCGCCGCGCGGCGTGGCGACGGTGTTGGCCACCACGCAGGCGATCCTGTGCGCGTGCGCGATCGTTGGAGATCGCCTGGGCGCCGATGTCCTCGTCAGCCTGGCGCTTGCGGCGGTCACGATCGGCGTGTTTGCGATCGCCGTGCTCGACACGGCCCGGTGGCGGCCGGTGGGGATCGCGGTCGGCCCCGCGTCCGGTGCGGCCCGCGGCGCTGTTGGGTTGACTGCAGTCGATCGGCAATGAGCCCGGGCAGCCCGGGAGCCGTAGGCGGGCCGGTTCGAGTCGTCCGCGTCATCGCCCGCCTGAACATCGGCGGTCCCGCGATCCAGGCGATCACGCTGACAGACCTGCTCGAGCGGCTCGGATATCGGACCGTTCTGGTCCGCGGCCGCGAGGAGCCCGATGAGGGCGACATGGATTACCTGGCGGATCGGCTGGGTGTCGCCCCCGTGCTCATCTCAACAATGCGCCGCAATCCGGGCTGGCACGACGTTCTTGCCCTCGTCTCGCTGATCGGGATCATCCGGCGCGAGCAGCCGCACATCGTCCACACCCACGCGGCGAAGGCCGGGACGCTCGGCCGCTGCGCCGCGCTGATCGCGCGGATTGGCCACGGCCCGCGGCCGGTGTTGATTCACACCTTTCACGGCCACTCGCTGACGGGCTATTTCTCGCCGCGTACGGCGTCCGTGTATCGCCAGATCGAGCGATGGCTGGCGCGCCACACCGACCTGCTGATCGCTGTCAGCGACCAGGTCCGCGACGAGCTCGTCCGGTTGCGGGTCGCGGACGCCGGCCGTTTCACCGTCGTCCCGCTCGGTTTCGATCTGACGCCGTTCGAGGTGGGCGGCGCGGAGCGCACGCGCCGCCGGCGCCGTGTTCGGGACGAGCTCGGCATAGGTGACGACGAGCAGCTGGTGACGTTGATCGCCCGGCTCGTCCCGATCAAGCGAGTGGATCGCTTTCTTCGCGTGGCGCGCGAGCTGGCCGGCCAGCGGCAACGGATCCATTTCCTCGTGGTCGGAGACGGGGAGCTGCGGGATCAGCTTCAGGCCAGTCCCGAGGCGACCGAGTTGGACGGCCGCCTGAGGTGGGCGGGCTTCCGCCGCGACATCCCCGACGTCTGCTTCGCCAGTGATGCCGTCGTGCTGACCTCCGACAACGAGGGAACGCCCGTGAGTCTGATCGAGGCGCAGGCCGCTGGCACCCCGGTCGTCGGCACGCGCGTCGGTGGCGTGGCCAGCGTGGTGCGCGCCGGTGGCGCGGGACGGATCGTCGACCGCTACGACGAGCACGGGATGGCCGATGCCATCGCGCGCGTCCTCGACGATGCCACCGCGGCAACGAGGGCGGCGGCCGCGGGCGCCGAGGTGGCGCGCGCATTCTCGCTAGAGGCGCTGGTCGACCGGATCGACGGCGTGTACCGGGACCTGCTCCATCCCGAGTAAGCGTGTGGCACCCAAGGTCACTGTTGTCATACCAGTGTGGGACGCGTACGCGGGCGAAGGCCTGCTTGCGGCCGAGGCCAGCGTGCGAGCCCAAAGCCCGCCGGCGGCCCTGATCGTAGTCGACAACGCCTCGCTCGTCCCGCTACCCGCGCTCGAGTCCGCCGAGATCGTCCGACTGACGCGCCGTGGCTCGACCGGCGCGGCGCGCAACGCGGCACTGGAACGCGTGCGAACGCCCTACGTCGTATTCCTCGATGCAGACGACGAGCTGCTTCCGGGCTGCCTGGCTGGGCTTGTCGAAGGGCTTGAGGCCGATCCCCGCCGTGGGGTGTATGTGCTTTCGATCATCGACGGCGTGACCGGGAAGCGCCACCGCTCGCCCCGGCGGCTCGCCCGGGTCCTGTTCAGCTTGCCGACCTCGTTCGCGCTGGCCAACACGATCTGGTCGCTGCTTCCGACGCAAGGCGCGACCGTTATGCGGGCCGACGACGTCCGTGCGTGCGGCGGCTACGCCGACAGCGACCGCGGCGAGGATTGGGTGCTGGCGACCTCACTGGCTTTTCGTGGGCGCGTCGGCTTCGACCGCCGGCCCGGGCTGTGCTACCGGCGCCGCGAAGACTCCCCCGGCGCTGCCGCTCTGGCCCCGGCGATCCTGCTCGCGAACGCCAGACGGGTCAGGGCCAGAGTCCGCGATGATCCCGCCGTTCCGAACTGGGCGAAATCGTTACTACCCCTGATCGCCGCCGCTCAATGGGTCGCCGCTCGCCTCGCCTACCCGAGCTTCCGCCGGCTGCGTGCCCTCCTCTCCGGCGGGCTCCGCTCCGTTTGTCGAGCCGGCGTGATTGGGAGCCGCGGACCATGACCACGGCAGCAGTCCGCGTAAACCGCTCGGGTGCCCGTCATAACCGTAGGCGTATCCGCCGTAGGAGCGGGCCAGGCTCCCCGTCCCGGTCGCCACTGCCCCGAGCACTGTCCCCTGCGCAGAGGCGATCATCTTCTGCAGCCGGCGGACGGCCGCCCTGGAGGTGCGATCCATGCGGACGACCACGACGCTTCCCGAAACCTCCTGGAGGAGCGGCAGCGCGTCGCTGACCGCCAGCGCGGCGACGCTGTCGACGATCACGAGATCGGCCCGCTTCTCGAGCTTGCGCACCAGCTCGCGCATCTGCTTCGAGCCGAGCAGGGCCGCGGGATTGGGCGGCGCCGGCCCGGCCGGAACCACGAGCAGCTTTCCGCCCTCCGCCGCATCCACCGGATGCTCCACAAGCACGTCTTCGAGCGGGCTCTCTCCGGCCAGGACGGCACCCAGCCCCGCATCCGTAGTGATCCCGAGCCGGGCGCTGACCTGCGAGCGACGCAGGTCAGCGTCTACGAGGATCGCGGTCTTGCCGGCGCGGGCCGTCGCGAGCGCCAAACCCGTGGCCACGGTCGTCTTCCCTGCGCTGACCTGCGGGCTCACGATCGCGACGCTGGCCAGCGGGCGCTCGACGTTGAAATACGTGAGCGCACTGCGGAGCATCTCGAACGCCTCCTCGTTGCCCGGGTCGGCGAGATTGTCGGGCGAGAACGCGCTCAGGGGGATCGCCGCGAGCAGCGGCCAGCTCGTGAGACTCTCTATGTCCTCGGGCGATCGGAGCCTGCGGTCCGCATTCTCGGCCACGAGCACGGCCCCGATCCCGAGCAACAGGGCGATCACCAGCGCGAGCTCGACGGCGCGCCGAGTCTTCGGCGCGACCGGGGTGGCGGAGGGCGTGGCCGCCTGGATGACGGAAGCGCCCGAGCTGGTCGATCCGGTCAGCGCTTCCAGCTGGGCGATCTGCTGTCTGATGGTCACGCGAGCGCTGGGGTTGGATCGCGGCGTGGCGGCCAGCTGCTTGCGGAGCGCGCGCACCTGCTGATCGATCTCGGAGGTCGCCTGGCCCGCCTGGCGATCGGCGAGCGCCGCCGCGAACGCGTTAGCGATCGCCGCGGCCTGGCGGGGATCGCGGTCCTGCGCGGCGATTGTCAGAAAGCCGGTGTTCGGGTCCGCGCTGGCACTGACATGGCTGAGCAGAGAGCCCGGCGGCTGATTCAGAAGGCGGGCCGCGATGTCGGCCACGGACGTGGTGCTCACCAACCGAGCCACCGCGTCGAGGTTGCCCGTCACGATCGGTCCGCCGGTCGCTCCAACAGATTGGGCCGAGATGTCCTGAAGCTCGATCAACGTGCTTGACTCGTAGGCCTTCGGCTTGCTCCGCTCGATGACGTATACCGCGAGCGGAATCAGCACCACGAACGCGAGAAGGAGGAACTTCCAGCGCCAGAAGATCCTCAGGTAGGTGCTGAGATCCTGTTGGCCGGTCGAATCCGGAGCCACGCTCATCGGATGATACGTATGCGAGAGTAGTTTCGGGCAGGCATCAGGCGTGAATGAGCGTGGAGTCGAGCGGGGCGTGTGCGAGGTCCGCGGCCGATAACGGCGCCTGGCTCTTCTCGTGGGCGCGCAGAACATGTTCGCGGAGCACGACGAGCATCGCGATGGCGAGGACGACTAGGTGGGTGCGATAGCGAAAGCCGGTGCCCGCATTGCCCGCGCTGAGCGAGTAGGCGATCATCAGGAACACGAGCGGATACAGGATCGGGGCCGTGATAGTGAGGACCTGACCTCGGCTGCGCCAGGCATAAGCGAGCAACAGAGCCAACACCGCGAGCGCGATCACCGAGCCGACGGCGCCCAATCGCTGGCTGGTGTCTTGAAGCTGCCACGGGTATGGCCTGACGACTAGGTCGAACACCCGCTGGGGCAGGTTCCTGATCACCGCCCCCCGGGTCGAAAAGTCGACCGACTCGAACGCCAGGTTGTCCGAATTGGGCCCGCCGGTGGCGTGGCCGGCCTCCGTCTGCGTGGTGAAGTTCTGGGCCTGCTGGAGCCGTTGGAGGCTTGCCTCGGAGGTGATGCTGAGCAGCGTGGGCGTCGCCAGGAACACGATCAGCGCCACCGCGTACACGATCGGCATCGCGCGCCATGGCCGGTCGAGCCGTCGGAGCGCCGCCTGCAGCGTCAGCAGGACGGCCGCGCTGACCAGGAACCACCCCGCGTAGCTGCGCGTCTCGACCGCGATCAACCCGCCCAGGGCGCAGAGAATGAAGCCGTTCAGATCGAGGCGCCTCCAGATCTTCGTGCCCCCGAACACGACCAGACCACTCGCCAGCTCCATTAGCGGCTCTTTGTGGAGCTCGCTGTTGAAAAAGATACTCGCGGGCTCGAGTACGAGCAGCCACGCCGCCAGCCGCGAGGCCCGCGGCCCGGCGAGGTCATGGACGGCCGCGACGATGAGCACGATCCCCAGCATCGCGATGCCGATCTGGGTCACCCGCAGCGCGGTCGGGCTGAAGTCAGCCAGCTTGATCTGGATGGCAAATACGATCGTCTGTAGCTGATAGGGTCCATGGGGACGGAAGCCTCGGCCCCAAGGTGTGGCGGCGAGCGCGCGGGCGAGGCTCAGGAACGTCTCCTCGTCCCCGCCGCGGAGCTGCGTCTGCAGACTGGTGGCGTTGATCGCCGCCACGGCGCCCAGTCTCAGCGTGAGCCCGACGATCAGGGGCCGGCCGATGTGAAAGTCGGGGCGCCGACGCCGGAGGCGCCCGACTACGTACGCCAGCACGTAGACCACGAGGACCACGATCAAGATCAGGCCCTCGGCACGGCGGATCATCGCGTCAGACATCGGGAGTCGGGCTTCCCCTGCGGTCGCGTGACCGGAGCGTACGCTTCCTCACGTGGCGCTTCACGATCCCGAGAAGATCGCATGGCTGGCGGCCACAGGGGAGCGCCTGCGGATCGACGCAGCGACGGTCGAGGTGCTGGAGCGCTTCGAGCTCGCTGGCGTCCACGCGCTGGTGTTGAAGGGACCCGCGATCGGGCGCTGGCTGTACGAGAACGGGACCGAGCGCCACTACATTGACTGCGACCTGCTGGTGAGGCCGGCCGAGTTCGAGGCCGCCGAGCATGAGCTGCAATCGCTCGGCTACACGGGCCTCCTCCGGAACCTGGGCATGCCGCCGTGGTGGTGTGAACATGCCGCCGTCTGGCAGCGCCGGAGCGACGGGCTGAGCGTCGACCTCCACCGGACGCTGATCGGGGTAGCGGTCGATGACGCGACCGCGTGGCGGCTCCTCTCGGCTGATGCGCAGGAGATCGTGGTCGCGGGACATCCCGTGCGGGCGCTGGGACTGCCGGCGAGGGCGATGCACGTCGCCTTGCACGCCGCGCAGCACGGCTCGAACTGGTCGACAGCGATCTCGGACCTTGAGCGTGCTCTCGCCGCCGAGGGCGATGACCTGTGGCGACGCGCCGCGGCACTGGCAGCGGAGCTGCGGGCGACGCCGGCGTTCGTCACGGGCCTGCGGCTCCTGCCTGCCGGAGAGCGGCTCGTGAGCCGTCTGGCGCTGCCCGACGCCCGCTCGGTCGAGGTCGAGCTCCGCAGCGGCCCAGCCCCGCCGCTGGCGCTCGGCTTCGAGCAGCTGGCGCAGGCGCGCGGGTTTCGGGCGCGATTACAGATCGCCTGCCGCAAGCTCGTGCCAACGCCCGCGTTCATGCGCGACACCGATCCGGACGCGGCGACCGGTCGCGTCGGCCTGGCGCGCGCCTACGTGCGCCGCGCCGCGTGGTTACTGCGCCGCACGCCGGCGGGGCTACTGGCGTGCTATCGCGCCCGCCGCTCCGTTCGTTAGGTGCAGGCGCCGGCGCTGCACTGACCGCTGCAGCAGCCGAAGTTGGCTCCCGTCGTGGTGGAGCACGACACCGCTTTCCCGTTCGGCGAACAGCACAGGGAGCTCCCGCCCGTACCACACGTCGAATTGGTGCTGTTGGGGCACGCCGTACCGCGCCGCTTGCACATGTACTGCGTTGAGCAGACGTAGGTGGCGCCAGTCCCGCCGCATGTGCCAGTGCCGGTCCACGCGCAGATCCCGTAGCAGCACGCGGTATGCGTGAAGTTGCCGCACGTCTGCGAGTTGCCGCAGCCCGCTCCCAGGTTCTGACAGGTCACCGCGGTCCCCACCGCCGTGGTGCCGGTGGTGAGACCAGTGCACCCTGGAGGTTGGCTGCGACACGCCGGGTTGGGCGAGATCGCGGCCGCCATCGAGGGCACCGCCACCGAATAGATCAGCGGCGCGGCAAACGCAGCGCCGCCGGCTCTCGCTAGCCTTCCCGCCGCCTCGCGGCGCGAGTAGCTGGGCTCGCCAGCGGCTGGAGCCGAGTCGAGCAGGTCACACTCATGGAGGGCTTGCACGGCGCGCTCGACCGCCGCGGCCGAGAGCGCGAGCTGTTCCGCTAGCTCCCCCTGCGAAGCACGGCCGTCGCACTGCTCCCACACCAACGCCGCCTCGGAGGAAAGGCAATGCGCCGTGTGGCTCGTCCCGTCGTAGACGACGAGCTCGTTGTCGATCCGCTCGGATACGACGCCGTCCGTCTTGGCCTTCGGTCGATCGTGCATGGCAAATTCCGCAGCTCCGGCCCACCGCCAGCGTAGCTCCCGCGTGCGCGCGGCGCAATGTCAGCCGTGTTCGACCGCGAGCTCCACAGGACGCTCCTGCGCCGCCGCGGTGCGGATCAGCGCCTCGATCGCCGGTACTCCTTCGGCCGGTGCGCTGGCGACGATCCCTCTCACGTCGATCAGCACTCCAGTCGGGGTCGCCTGAAGCTCGTAGAGGTCGAACGCCTCGTTGTCCTCCTGCGCCAGAACCAGGCTCAGCTCGTGCTCGGCGCTGAGCCGCTCGACCTCCTCCCGCTCGCCAGTGAAGATCGCCGCGAGCGTCACCGAGCTGGACAGCGAGCCCTGCCAACGGCCAAGGGTCGGGAGCATCTGGACGCAGGGGCCGCAGGTTGTGCTGACGAACACCAGCACCGAGGGTCGCAGTCGCTCGGTGAGCTCGGTCAGCGAGCGCACGCCGCCGCGCACGGGGGCGAGGTCGAAGTCGGGCGCCGGTGTCCCCCGGGACAGGCCGGGCGTGGCCTGCCCCGCGATCGCGATCCTCAGTTCGGCTCGGAGTCGGCGCCTGTCCGCCCATAGCTGCACGACGGCGACCGCGAAGACCGCGGCGAGGACGGAGACAGCCACCAGGCCGATCGCGGCACCGTGCAGGCCCGTCACCGCTGTTACGACGCTCGGCCCGGGACCCGCGACGACAACCACCACCGCCATCGCTGCCAGAACGCCGTTCCGAATCAGTGTCGTCGGGCCGGCGGGTTCCGAATGGATCTGGCCGAAGCAGTGACAGTCGGGGGCCTCTCCTCTCGACATTGCCCGGTCGACAGCGCCGGCGAACGCGAGCATCATGAGCAGCGCGCAGAGCGCCCCCCACCGCGCGGTGGGGCGAACCAGCAGCGCGATCC
>CAVZAK010000013.1:0-13010 GCA_963773165.1 uncultured Solirubrobacterales bacterium | reverse complement strand
GGCGGGCTCAGGCAGTCAGCGCAACACGGTCAGTTTGCCAAGGACGCTGACATCAGGTAGCGACCGTCGTTGCGGAGCCGAGCCCGAAGGGCGACGCGTAGCGGCGATGGTCGCTTTAAGCACCTCCGGTGGGGGGTGCGGCGAGGAGCTCGGCCATCTTCTGGGCCGGTTTGGCCCACCCGAGCGTCTGGCGCGGGCGGCCGTTGAGCAAGTCGCTGATCCGGTCCAGTTCGGCCTGGTCATGCACGCTGAGGTCGGTGCCTTTCGGGAGGTACTGACGCAGCAGGCCGTTGGTGTTCTCGTTGCTGCCTCGCTGCCACGGCGAGTGCGGATCGCAGAAGTACACGCTCACGCCGCTGTCAACCGTGAACCGTTTATGCGCGGCGAGTTCCCGGCCCTGATCCCAGGTCAGCGACCGCACAAGACCAGCCGGGAGCGCCTGGATCCGGTCCTTCAGAGCTTCGATCACGTTCTCGGTACTGCGGTCCCTCCCGACACGCGCGAGCATCACGAACCGGGTTTGGCGCTCAACCAGCGTCACGACCGCAGAGCGCTGCCCCGCACCCAGGATCAGATCCCCTTCCCAGTGCCCGGGAACCGCACGATCCTCGATCTCCGCCGGCCGCTCAGAGATATTGATCATCTCCGCGATCCGACCGCGATTCTCAACCCGACCCTGTGGCCTGCGGGCCTTTCGAGCAGTCCGCAACTCGGCCGTGAGCTGTCGGCGCAGCTCCCCACGCGACTGCACGAACAACGACAGGTAGATCGTCTCAGGGCTGATCCGCATCTCCAGATCATCCGGGTAATCGACCCTCAGTTGCGCGGAGATCTGCGCCGGCGACCACTGCCTCAAAAGCCCAGTCTCAACCTCCGCCAACAACCGAGGACTCGCCGACAGCTTCGTCGCCTTCGGCCGGCACCCCAACCGCCGCGCCCGCCGCTCAGCCGCGAACGGCGCATAGTGACCACGCCGCTTCCCACACCGCCCCAGCTCCCGCCCGATCGTCGATCGATGCCGACCCAACCCCCGCGCGATCACAGCGTTCGACTCGCCAGCCGCGACCCTCATCCCGATCTCGATCCGCTCCTCGATCGAGAGCCGAAACCCCGAATCCCTCCGACGCCGCTGACGGCGCAACACCGCATCCGCCTGCGCCCGCAACACCGTATTAGCCGAGCACCCCAACTCGACCGCGATCACCCGCGGCAGCACCCCAACCGCCAACCGCTCCTCAACCAACCGCCGATTCTCCGGCGTCAACCACCGATACCGCCTGCCCTTCGCCATCCCACCCTCCGATCACCAAACCACGAAAACACCATCGTGTTGCGATGACCGGATGAATCCACCCCCGAGGGGTGGGACGAAAACGCCAAAGTAGTCATGGCCGGGGGCGGCCACCCTGGTCGGATGAAAATGTTTTCGGGGAGACTGCCCGGGTGCTGGCTGCCGGAACGCCGTCGGTGAACTTGGTGCCTGTGTGCCCGTCCAAAGTATGGCGTGGGAGTCTTGCCCGGAACCCCGGTCTGGTGCCTTTGAGCCCGTTATTCAGATTCGACTGTGATCGAGACTCCTGGCGGCCGGCGCGCTTTCTGTGATCCGATCGGTCTGGAGGTGACTGGTGGAGTTGATCGTGGAGCGCCCGGCGGCGCTTGATGTGCACAACGCGAGCGTGATGGCGTGTGTTCGCACGCCGGCCAAGAACGGCCGGCGGGAGCAGTTCGTGGAGGAGTTCTCAACCACGGTCCGGGGGTTGTTGGCGTTGCGGGATTGGCTTGCGGGCTATCAGGTCACGCAGGTCGCGATGGAAGCGACGGGTACGTATTGGAAGCCGGTGTGGGCGGTGCTCGAGGACGACTTCTCGTGTTTGCTGGTCAACGCCAGGGATGTCAAGCAGGTCCCGGGTCGCAAGACCGACGTCAAGGACGCGGAATGGCTCTGCCAGCTGTTGGAGGCCGGGTTGTTGAAGGCGTGCCTGGTGCCGCCGAAGCCGATCCGCGCGCTGCGGAACCTGACCAGGTATCGCAAGAGCCTGATCCGCGACCGCCAGCGCGAGGCGAACCGGCTGCACAAGGTGATCCAAGAAACCGGGATCAAGATCGACTGCGTCGCCTCGGATCTGCTCGGGAAGTCCGGGCGGGCGATGCTCGACGCGCTCGTCTCAGGGACCACAGACCCAGAAGTCGTGGCTGATCTCGCGCTCGGGAAGTTACGCACGAAGATTCCGCAGCTCCAAGAAGCGCTCGAGGGGCGCCTGCAGGCCGAGCACAAGCTCGTGATCGGACGGATCCTCGCGCACATCGATTTCCTCAACGACTCGATCGACCAGCTCTCAACCGAGATCGAGGAGCACATCCGCCCTTTCGGTAGTGCCGTCGATCTCCTCTGCACGATCCCCGGCGTGGGACGCTACACCGCCGAGGTGATGATTGCCGAGACCGGCGGCGACATGACCGCGTTCCCGAGCGCCAAGCACCTGAGCAGCTGGGCCGGGGTCTGCCCCGGCAACGACCAATCCGCCGGCAAACGCCGATCGGGGAAGACGACCAAAGGCTCGAAATGGCTCCGCGGCGCGCTGATCGAAGCGGCCAAATCCGCCGCCCGAACCAAGAACACCTACCTCTCAGCCCAATACGCACGCCTCAGAACCAGACGCGGCGCCAATCGCGCGAGCGTCTCGGTCGCGCACTCGATCCTCACCGCAGCCTGGCACATGCTCTCGACCGGCGAGATCTACCACGACCTCGGCGGCGACTACTTCGCCCGCCGTGACCCCGAACGAACCACCAGACGACTGATCGCCCAACTCGAACGACTCGGACACACCGTCACGCTAACGACCAACACCCCAACCGAAGTCGCAGCCTGAACGTCATTTTCTATTCAGTTGCCTCTGCGTCTCGAACCAACGCCATTTTCTCCCGGAAATCGAGAGAAAAAGGCGTCAGTTGGGCGGTCTGTTGTGCGATCGCGCCCACTCCGCCCTCTCGCTGCCAAAGACCGAGCCGACCACCCGCGAAAGCCGCGGGCGCGGAGAGCCCGCATGCTCTGAGTCGAAAGCCACCGAGCATCGAGAGACCCGGAGCGGCAATCCCGCCCCAACGCCACCGCCCCGCCGCAACTCTCGCGCCACACACGGGTTCTTCGAAGTCGAGTTAGCGATCAAGCTCCGAAGGAGTTCTGAATGTCACGAGTTTCTCGCAGCACCCTGATGGTGCTCGCCGCGACGGTGAGCCTGATGGCTGTCACCTCGGCTGCGGCGCAGGCGAGGGTCTTCCACGTCACCGGCAGCCAGACGACGATCACGCCGACCTCACAGGTGGCGGGCTTCCTCGCCTCTCATCACGTCACGGTCAGCGCGATCGGCCCGGCGACGATCTCGGGCGGCGCCGTGACGCTGCCGATCGCCGGCGGGTTTGTCACGAAATCCACGAACGGGGGCCTGCTGCGCCACACGGGCGGCCTGAAGTTCACGGTTGGTTCGCGTTCGGTGGCGGTCACCCACTTCGTGCTGATCGCCCACAAGGTCCACGGCCGTCTGCTGGCCTGGGTCGGCGGACGCCGGATCACGGTGGCGCGGCTGATCAACGCCTCGCGCACGGTCTCTGGCAAGACGGGAACCCTGACCGGCGAGCTGACGCTGTCGGCGGCGGCCGCGCACAAGATCAACAAGCGACTCGGCAAGCACATCGTCACGGGAGGCACTGAGCTCGGGACGCTCTCGAGCTCCGTCACCGTCGCTTAAACAGAGGCTCCCTGCACTTGGGGGACGGGCGCCGGCAGGGGCGCTCGTCCCTTAAGACTTTTTATCGTCACCCATCTGGTCGCCGCGGTTCCTAAGCGGATCGCCCTACGTCGGCCAGCGTTAGGATCGGACCCATGAGAATTAGAGCGTTGTTCGCAGTTGTACTCGTCGCCGCGTTTGCGGCGTCCGTTGCCGCGGCGCCGGCCGGCGCCCACACCGTCTGGCTGTGCGCCCCGGGCAAGAAGGCCGACCCCTGCACCCCGGGCCTGTCCACCACCGCCTACTCCCCGACGCTGACGAAGCTGCGGGTCGAGCATCCGAAGGCGGTAAGGAAGCCAAAGATCGACTGCTTCTACGTCTATCCCACGGTCAGCGACCAGAAGACCGGCAACGCCAATCTGCAGATCGACCCGGAGGAGAAGTCGATCGCGCTCTACCAGGCGGCGCGGTACTCGCAGTACTGCCGAGTGTTCGCGCCGATGTACCGGCAGGTGACGCTCGACGGCATCGGCCTCGGCACGCCGACCACCAAGCCTAACCCGGCGCTCGCGCTCGATGACGTCGAGGCTGCCTTCCACACCTACCTGACCAGGTACAACCACGGCCGCGGCTTTGTGCTGATCGGCCACTCTCGCAGGGCTCGTTCGTGCTCGAGTCGCTGATCGCCAAGGCCGTCGATCCGAAGCCGGCCGTGCGCCGCCGGCTGCTGTCGGCGATCCTGATGGGCGGCAACGTACTGGTGAAGACCGGCACCGGCGTCGGTGGGTCGTTCAAGCACATCCCCGCGTGTCGCTCGAAGACTCAGCTCCGCTGCGTGATCGCGTTCTCGACGTTCGATCAGCCGGTCCCGTCGGACAGCCTGTTCGGCCGGACGACCGTGCCGGGCGAATCGGTTCTGTGCACGAACCCCGCGGCGCTAGCCGGGGGCAGCGCGCTCGTCGATCCGATCTTCCCGAGCGCGCCGTTCGATCCGCAGAGCACGCTCGCCGTGGGCATCAAGCTGCTCGGTCTCACGCAGCCGACGCCGAACACGGTGTGGTCGACGGAGCCCGGCGCCTACCGGGCAGAGTGCTCATCGGCCGGTGGCGCCAACGTGCTGCAGATCACCGCACAGGGCGGAGCGCAGATGGCAAAGCCCAGCCCCACACCGGAGTGGGGTCTGCACCTGATCGATTCGAACGTCGCCCTCGGCAACCTGATCGCGATCGTCAAGGCGGAGGCCGCCTCGTTCGCCAAGAGCGGGCGGTAGCCCCGACGAGCGCGGTGAGCGCTCCGGTCATCACGTTCCTGTCGGACTACGGCCTCGCCGATGATTTCGTCGGCGTGTGCCACGGGGTGATCGCGACGATCTGCCCCGAGGCCCGGGTGATCGACATCACCCACGGCGTTCAGAGGCACGACGTACGCGCCGGCGCGGTGATCCTCGCCGGCGCGTTGCCGTACATGCCGGTCGGCGTGCACCTGGCCGTGGTCGATCCCGACGTCGGTGCCGAGCGGCGAGCGGTGGCGTTGCGGCTCTCGGATGACCGCATGCTCGTCGGACCCGACAACGGGCTGCTGTGGCCGGCGGCCGAGGCGGGGGGCGGGACCGTCGAGGCGGTGGAGATCGCGACCTCACCGTTTCGGATTGAACCGGTGTCGGCGACGTTCCACGGGCGCGACATCTTCGCGCCTGTGGCGGCACGGCTCGCGGCCGGCGCTCCGCTCGCCGATGCGGGTCACCCCTGCGATCCCGAGCTGCTGGTCCGGCTGAACCTGCCCCGGCCCCGTCGCGAGGACGGGGCGTTCATCTCACACGTCGTCTATATAGACCGATTTGGCAATGTGCAGCTCGACGTCGAGCACGACGACCTCGCCGACTCGGGGCTCAAGCTCGGCCACCGCGCCAAGCTCACGCTTCCCTCCGGCGGGCCCGAGGAGGCGCAGTTTGCCCGGACGTTCGCGGATGTCGACCCGGGCCGCCTGCTCATCTACGAGGACGCCCACCGCCGGCTGGCGCTGGCCGTGAGCCATGGCGATGCCGCCGAGCGATTGCGGCTCTCGGTCGACGACGAAATTCGGATCGCGCCGAAGTGAGCGCTGCCCTCGGCCGGCCGCGGCTCCACCTCCGGCTCACCGATTCGACGAACGCCCTCGCCCGTGACCTCGCCTCGCGCGGAGCGCCCCACGGCACCACAGTGACGGCGCGGGAACAGTCCGCCGGCCGCGGCCGCCAGGGCAGGAAGTGGCTCGCACCGCCGGGGAGGGCCGTGCTGTGCTCCGTCGTGATCCGGGATCCGCCGCGACTGCTCCCGCTCGCTGCCGGTGTGGCCACGGCTGAGGTCGTGGGCTCGGCGGCCAAGCTGAAGTGGCCCAACGACGTCCTCGTCGACGGTCGCAAGGTGGCGGGAATCCTGGTCGAGGGCCGGCCGCAGGAGCACTGGGCCGTGCTCGGCATCGGCCTCAACGTGGCGCTCCGGGCTGAGGATTTCCCACCGGAGCTCCGGGATACCGCCGGGACGATGGGACTCGCGCTCGACGCGGTCGAGCCGACGCTGGAGCGGCTCCTGGACTCGCTGGGCCAGTGGATCGACTCCGATCCGGGCCTCGTTCTGGAGGGCGTGCGAGCGCGCGATGCGCTACACGGATTTCCCGTGCGCTGGGGAGGCGGCGAAGGTGAGGCCGCCGGCGTCGACGACGATGGGCGACTGATCGTCGTGACCGACGATGGGTCGATCACGCTCGAGGCGGGCGAGGTCCACCTCGGCACAAGGCAGCCGGACTAGGCGGCCTCTTCGGCGCTGTGGCCGCGCGGGGCCGGTTCGTTGTCGAGCCCGGCGTCGGGCGTGTCGTCCTCGTCATCGCCCGAATCGTCGATGTCGTCATCGTCCGAGTCGTCGTCATCGTCGTCATCGTCGTTGTCCGAGTCGTCGATGTCGTCGTCATCGTCGTCGACGGCGCTGTCGTCATCGCGGTCGAGCTCATCGACGTCATCCGTCGCGTCAATGCTCGCCCCGTCGGTGTCGGTTTGTTCCTCGTCGGTCGCGACGGCCGTCGCGACCACGGCGCCCTCGTCCGGGGCCACCTGGGCCTCGCCGCCGGACTTGCGCCGCCGCCGGCCCTTGCCACGCCGACCCTTCGGGAAGTTGCGCAGCAGCTCGCGCGCCAGCGCCGCGGGCTTGCGAGCCATCCGAGTACGCGCCCCTCGAAGAGCCTCCTCGGCCTCGGGGGTGTGCGCGAGCGCCGCCGCGAGCAGGGCAGCCGACAGGCGTCGATCCTCCTTGCGCGCTGCGTGCACGAGCCGGCGGGCGTTGCGGGCATGGGCGGCGCCGCTCGAGTTGACCAGCAGTCCCAGCAGCCGCTTGGTCTCGGGCCACCGCTGGACGGCGTACTCCTCGTGGACCTCGCGGGTGTACTCGGCCATCCGCCAGATCCAGGCGTTGGCCTGGTCGCGCCGTCCGATCCGGCGCTCGGCGAGTGCCTGGAGCATGATCTTCACGCCCTCGCGCCGCTCGTCGCGCGGCCACCCGGCCATCATGTCGATCGCGGTATCGAAGGCCTCGGCGTCGCGGCTGGCGGCGATCTCCTGGAGGGCTCGGAGCCGGAGCTGAGAGTTGCGGTTGCGCTGGACGGCGTTGAGCAGGAAGCGACGTTTGAGCTCGCCGCCCCGATCGAAGTGGAGCATCGCCTTGGCCCGGCGCCATCCGTTGGGAGCGACCCTTGCTCCGGCCAGAGCCGCCCACACGTGCTGCTCGCCGTAGTCGAGATGCTCGACGGCGATCCGCCACAGCTCGCGCTCGAAGACCTCGGCGCGCCGCTCCGGGTCGGGCGTGACCGGCAGCACGCGGCGCTCCACCCGCACCCTCCGGCCCCGGCCGCGCCGGACCGGCCCGACGACGATCGCGCCGCCGCGATAGACGTCACGGTCGAGCAGCGAGTGCAGCGTCACGACCGGATCGTCGTGCTTGGTCGCGGGGTGGACGAAGTCGATGACGATCCCCGCCTCCTTGCCCTGGTTGCGTCGGGTGACACGGCCGACGCGCTGCTGGTAGATCCGTTTGGACGCGGTCGGCGCCAGGTGCATGCAGATCGTGGCCCGGGCGCTGTTCCAGCCCTCGGCGAGCAGCTGGGCGTTGACGAGCACGTCGATCTTGCCCGCCTCGTAGTCGGCGAGGATCTTGGCCAGCTGGCGCTTGGGCGTCTCTCCGGACACCGCCTGCGCCTTCATCCCGAGGTCGCGGAACGACTGGGCGACGTTGTAGGCGTGGCGGACGCCGGCGGAGTAGACGATCCCCGGGACGCCGTTGAAGCGGGTCTTGTACAGATCGGCGATCGCGAGGTTGAAGGGCGTCTGATCCAGCAGTTCGGCCAGCATCTCCTGGTCGAATTCGGTGTCGACCTCGCCGCGCCGCAGCGGTACCTTGGCGATCGTGCGCACTCCCGGCCCGGGCGGGATTCGGATGCAGCGCAAGGGCGAGATGACGCCGCGGCGCGCAGCTTGGGCCAGGTCGAAGCGCGAGGTCTGAGTCGGGAACAGGTCCGTGACGTGCCGCGCGATCAGGGCGCCGGTGGCGGTCATGCCGATGAACACGGGTCCGGACCAGCTGCGGATCGCCGCTGAGGTCTTCTCGCCGAGCGCCGTGTGGGCCTCGTCGCAGATCACGATCGTGTAGGCGTCGGAGACCTTGCCGGAGTTGCGAACGAACCATTGGTAGGTCTCGACCGTGACCGGGCCGTTGGCGGCGTCATGACTGCCGAGCAGCGGCGCGCAGATCCGATCGCGGTAGCCCCGGTCGCGCAGCTCCCCGTTGAACTGGTCGACGAGGTTACGACGGTGGGTGAGAATCAGAATGCCGCCCGTCCGCGATGCCTCGACGAATCCGAGGGCCGCGACGGTCTTGCCCGCACCCGTGGCGTGTTCGAACCAGAAACGGCGCGCTGCATTGGGATCCTCGGGTTGCTCGGGGAGCTGAATGTCGTCGTCGAGGCCTTCATCGTCCCGCCAGTCCTGGGGCTCCTCGTCCTCAGGTTCGTCGTTGTCGTCATCATCGAGCTCGAGGTCGGAGTCCTCCTCGCCGGGGATCGCCACCGATGCGAGCCGAGTCGGTTCGAGGGGCAAGCCGTTGACGCTCCCGTTGCCATTGCCGTTGCCGTTGCGCTGAGCCTCGGCGAGCAGCGCGGTCAGCGTGCCCGATAGCGCGTCGACCTGGTGGGCGGACAGGATCGTGCCGTCCACGAGATGGGGCTCCTCCTCTGAGAGCAGCCGCTCGAGTCCGAGCAGGAGCGAGAAGTGCCGCCGCCACTCGATCGACGGCTGCTTGGCGCCGGCGTCTACCTCGCCGAGGGCAGCGTCCAGCGCACGGCGCCTCGCGGAGCCGGTTGCCAGGGCGTCCTCGAGTGTCTCGCCGTCATAGACGAACCGCTCGCGCGTGAACAGCTCAGCTCGCGCGATCGCGGCAGGACTCGGAAAAGGGGTGGAATCACCCATCGGAATTGAAAGGTTGCGTTCGAGGTGCAAGCCGCGCGTCTACGTGTGTCGGCGGCTCCAGGTGGTCTCGGCAGGTGCCGAGCAAAGGCGAGGTAAGTCCACAGAAACGCTGCCCCCTCGCCGACTCTCCCTGAGAAGATAACGACTATTTAAGCAGATCGGTGTGCGGCTGGATCAACTAAGGCTGTGGCAAGCTGTGAAGCGTGAACAAGCGCGCGTCGTGGGCGGCCCGGATCGGGGCCACGATTGTCCTCGCCGGGCTCGCCGGTTGCGGCGCGGCGACCCCCCACAACGCGGCGCCACCGCAGGGCACGGTGACGGCCGCCTTCAAGGACTCACCGGCGCCGCTCGCCAAGATCCACGCCCAGGCCAACCAGTTGATCGGCGGGGGCCCCGCTGCCTTCGAGGCGCGGCTGCGCTCGCTCCGGGGCCATCCCGTCGTCGTCAACATGTGGGCCTCGTGGTGCGAGCCGTGCCAGTCGGAGTTCCCCACCTACCAGCGAGCATCGGTCGCGTACGGTCGTCAGGTGGCGTTTCTCGGCATCGACGCCAAAGATCAGAACGCGGATGCGACCACGTTCCTGCATAAGTTCCCGGTCACGTATCCCAGCTACACCGACCCCAAAGGAAGTATCGCTTCTGCGATCAATGCTTATCAGGCGTACCCCCAGACGTTCTTCTTCAACAGCCAGGGCAAGAAGGTGTTCGACAAGGCCGGCCCGTACCTGAGCGTCGCCGAGCTCGAGCGCGACATCCGGCACTACGTGCTGACATGACTCTGGTCGGCTACGAGGTCCGCCGGCTCCGCGACCAGAGCGAGATGCAGGCCGCGCTGAAGCTGCGCCATGACGTGTTCTGCGTGGAGCAGGGCGTGCCCGAGCAAGAGGAGCTCGACGGGCGCGATCACGACGGGATTCACCTGGTCGCAATCCACGGCGGGGAGGTCGTGGCCACCTGCCGCATCCTGCTGATCGGCTCCACCGCCCAGTTCTCGAGGCTCGCCGTCCGCTCGTCGATGCGCCGGCGCGGGATCGCCACCGAGCTGCTGGAGATGGCCGATGAGGAGACCCGTGCGCTCGGCGGACGGCGCATCGTGCTCCACGCCCAGACGTACGCCCAGGAGCTCTACGAGCGGGCCGGGTACCGTCCCCGCGGGCGGATGTTCACCGAAGCCGGGATCGATCACATCGCGATGGAGAAGCAGCTCTGAGGAAAAGTTGAGATGCCGGAGCTTCGGGTCGATCCGCTGAGCGGGCAGCGGGCGATCGTTGCGCGCGACAGGGCCGACCGTCCCGGCGGTGGTCTGTCGGTCGAGCCGCCGGCGCCGATCGACCCCGACTCCGATCCGTTCGCGGAAGGCCACGAGGACCGGACTCCTCCGGAGGTCTACGCGGTCCGGCCGAACGGGAGCTCGCCGGACACGCCGGGCTGGACGGTGCGAGTCGTCCCGAACCTGTACCCGGCGCTGCGCGAGAACTCCGAGCAGCCCGAGCGCCATGCGAATCCAGATCTGTTCTGGTCCGCCCCCGCCCGCGGCGCCCACGAGGTGATCGTCAACTCGCCCAAGCCGGTGGTGTCGCTGTCGGAGCTGACCGCCGAAGATGTCGAGGCCGCGACGGCCGTCTGGCGCGAACGGATGCGGGCCCACGCCGACGCCGCCTACGTCCATCTGATCGTCAACGAACGCCGCGAAGCCGGGGCGTCGCTGCCACACACCCACGCCCAGCTGTACGCGCTGGACTTCGTGCCTGCCGCGATCGCCCGCGAGCGAGAGCGGTTCGGCGCCTACGCGACGCGGACGATGGGCGGGAACCTCCTGGCCGACCTCGTCCAGGAGGAAGTCCGCCAGCGCGAACGGATCGTGGCAATCGACGACGAGACCGTCCTCATGGCCCCGTACGGAGCGCGCGTCCCGTTCCAGCTGCTGATTGCTCCTCGCACGCCACGGCTCCGCTACGAGGACGCGGGGCCCTCGGGCGCGGCGATGCTCCACGAGGCGCTGTCCCGTCTGCGCCGGCGGTTTGAGTGTGCGCCGCCGCTGAACCTGTGGATACGCACGGCCCCCAGCGGCGCCGAGCACTTCTCGTGGCGGATCGACATTCTGCCGCGGCTCACGCACCTGGCCGGGCTCGAGCTCGGCGCCGGCGTGAACCTGAACATCGTCGCTCCGGAGCAGACGGCAGCCGAGCTGCGGGGGCTGTAGCCGTGCGGGCGGTGGTGCAGCGCGTCAGCCGCGCGGCAGTGAGCGTCGGTGGCGAGCTCGTCTCCGAGATCGGGCCCGGGATGCTGGTCCTCCTCGGCGTGGGTCGCGAAGACGGCGAACGCGAGACGGCCTGGCTCGCCGACAAGGTCCTGGCGCTGCGGATCTTCGCCGACGAGGAGGGGCGGATGAACGAGCCGCTCGGCGAGCGCGAGGTGCTGTGCGTCAGCCAGTTCACGCTGTACGGCGACGCTCGGCGGGGCAACCGGCCCAGCTATGTCGCCGCCGCCCCGCCAGAGGTAGCCGAGCCTCTGTACGAGCGATTCTGCGAGCGGCTCGGTGCAAGCCGCGGGATATTCGGGGCCACGATGGCGGTGGAGCTCGTGAACGACGGCCCGGTCACGGTCATCCTGGAAAACCCTAGATAATCGATGAGATGACAGACCCCGAGGAGGCCCTGGAGCGGGCGCGCGCGTCGGCGGCGTCGATGCGCGCCTCGGAGGGCTACGGAGACCACACCGAAGCCCTCCGGCGGCAACCGGAGCCAGTGACAACGGACAAATTGCTCGCGTGGGCGCTGATCGATCCCGATCTGAGCGTCGTCGGCTCGACACACCGCCTTCGGGCACCGATAACGCACATCAAGCGCCTGCTCCTCCGTCTCCTTGCGCAATATCACTCCGAGCTTCTCGCCAGCCAGGCTCGGTTCAACGTCGGCGTCGTGGGCGAGCTGCGCCGGCTCGAGGAAAGGATCGACGGGCTCGAGCGAAAGCTCGACGAGCACGGCCCGTCATGAACGTCCATCAGATCCTCTCGGGGGCGGGCCGACACGACGCGATCACCAGCGAGGCGCTCCAGTTCCGCTCGAGGTTTCGAGAGTTCGGCTGGGGAGGGTCGGACCACGCAGCGCGGATCGCCCCCGGATCGAACGGCTCGATCGCGCCGCTCCCGCGACTGTCCGTGAAGCGCGATGACGTGCTGCTCCTGCACCACTCCGCCGGCGCACCGCGGCTGGCCGAACTGCTCAGACTCCCCAACCCGAAGCTGCTCCTCTACCACAACGTCACCCCTCCGGCCTGGCTGTGGGATCAGGCGCCGGTGGCGGCGTTCCGTTGCGCGATCGGGCTGGAACAGCTTCCCGAACTTGTCCAGGCCGTAGACGTCGCCGCCGCAGCGTCCGCCTTCAGCGCAGCGGAGCTCCGGTCGCTTGGAGCTACGCGGACCGAGGTGATCCCGCTGCTCGTCGACACCGCGCGGCTCGGCCCGCCAACGGTTCGCCATCCGGGCCGGTCGCCGGTGGTCCTGTTCGTGGGGCGTCTGTCGCCGCACAAGCGCCAGGCCGATGTGATCCGAGTGTTCGCGCTCTACCGCCGCTACCGGGCTCCCGGTGCGCGGCTGATGCTCGTGGGCGATCCCGTCAGCACGGACTATGTCGCACACCTGAAGCAGCTGGCTGAGAGCCTGGCGCCCGGTGCGGTCACGATCGAGAGCGGGTTGACCGAAGCCGCGCTCGGGGATCGTTACCGGTCGACGGACGTGTTCCTGTGCCTCTCGGCGCACGAGGGCTTCTGCGCTCCACTTCTCGAGGCGTTTC
>CAVZAK010000012.1:0-20265 GCA_963773165.1 uncultured Solirubrobacterales bacterium | reverse complement strand
CCCCAAGACAGGCTCGGGTACCGGCGCCGCGCTGTAGGGTCGCAGCCCGTCGAGCGCGGCCTTCAGGATCGGCTGAAGATAGCCGGCGTCGCCGTCTATCTTGGCGATCGCGATGACCATATCGAGCACCTGCTCGAGGTTCAGGTCGCCCCGGACTTCGTGGGAACGTTGGGCCGCGAGAAGCAGGGGTCGACCGGAGGCCAGTACGCGGCTGCGGCCTTCGTCGAGGAGTGGTTCGCTGTCGTTGGACTGCTTGAGCAGTTCGGAGCCGACGTGGCGCTTGCTGTTGTAGAACGCGAAGAACCTGTGTAGCCAGGCCGTGAGCACCGCGCCGGGCGTTTCGCCCTCGACGGTGGCCGCGGCTGCGCAGACGGCGTTGACATCGTCGGTGAAGAGAGCCTCAAGTAGTTCTTGCCGGCTGGGGAAGTTGCGGTATAGGGTCGCCATGCCCACTCCGGCGCGGCGCGAGATCTCGGCCATCGACACTCGCGTTCCTGTGTCGGCAAAGGCAGCGCGAGCGGCCGCGAGGATCTTCTCGCGGTTGCGCTGCGCGTCAGCGCGTCGAGCAGGTGAGCTGGCGGGCGATTCGGACACGACTACTAACCGGATAGGTTATCCGTTACAGTAAAGCGGACAAGCTATCCGTTCTGTCGACGGACTCTACCTCACGACCGCGCTCGCTCGCGGCCGCATAAGGAGCACTCCATGGACTACCGCCCCCTCGGACGCACCGGCGTCTCGGTCAGCCAGATGTGCCTCGGCGCAATGATGTTCGGCGCCTTCGGCAACCCCGACCACGACGACGCGATCAAGACCATCCACAAGGGTCTGGACGCAGGGATCAACTTCATCGACACCGCCGACGGCTACTCTGCGGGCGAATCAGAAGAGATCCTCGGCAAGGCGCTCGCCGGTGGACGGCGTGAGAACGTCGTACTCGCCGTAAAGACCGGCGTTCAGTTTCTGGGTGATGACCCCAACAAGCGGGGAGCCTCACGGCGGTGGCTCACCGAAGCGGTCGAGGGGTCCCTGCGCCGGCTTCAGACCGATTGGATCGACCTCTACCAAGTTGGCGTTCCCGATCCGAACACCGATATAGACGAGACCCTCGGCGCGCTCTCGGACCTCGTCCATGCGGGCAAGATTCGCTCCTTTGGCGCGTCGAAGGTCCCCGCCTCCCAGATCGTCGAAGGCCAGTGGACCGCCGACCGCCGCGGCCACGGCCGGTTCCGGACCGAGCAGCCGCCCTACTCGATGCTGACGCGCGCGATCGAGTACGACGTGCTGCCGACCTGCCTGCGTCACGGGATGGGCGTGATGACCTACGGCCCCATTGCGGGTGGCTGGCTATCGGGCAAGTACCGCAAGGGGCGAGACGTCGCCGGACCGGGCTCCGCCGCCCGCTCGCAGCGCTTCCCGGGCGCCTACGACGCCACGAACCCCGCGAACGCGGCAAAGCTCGACGCTGCCGACGCCCTCGGTGCGCTCGCCGACGAGGCCGGGCTCACCCTGGTCCAGATGGCGATCGGATTCGTCACCCGCCATCCGGCGGTCACCTCCGCGATCATCGGCCCGCGCACGATGGAGCACATGGACGGGTACCTAGCCGCCGACGGGATCGAGCTGCCGACCGATCTACTCGACCGAATCGACCAGATCGTTGCCCCCGGAGTCACGATCAACATTGCCGACAACATGTGGAACTTCGGCACCACAGCGCTGAGCGCCGCGCACCGCCGCCGATGAGCCGACCCAGGCGTGGGCCGGCTGCTCGCCGGCCTGGCAACCGTTACGGCGTGGCAGCGTGGGTGGAGACCGATTCGGCTACCCGTCGGGTTGCGTGTACACGTCCGCCCCGAACGAGTGCACCTGCGGCTGCTGGGCGTCCCCGAGGGCGTCGATCCCGATTCGTGCATGGCGTTCAACACGCTTCCAGCAGGAGCGCGTGCACGCGCTGCTCGACCTCGAGCCGGACCGCGTCGCCGTCGACATCCGTCGGCAGCTCCACGACGACGTTGTCACCGGCCAGTTCTATCTCTAGCGTCGACGCCGCCGGCCGCGGCGCGTCGGGAACCTCGATGACTCGGCCGCTCTGGAACAGCGTGATCACGCGTGGGTCGATGTAACTGGCGCGGGCGACCGCCGGTGTATTGCCAAGCGCGGAGCTAACCTCGCGCACCGCCCGGCTGACTGCCCTCGCGTCATGTTTGCCCGTCTTGTGCTCGCGGGCCAGAGCGACAGCGGCGAGCACCGTCGCCGACCAGGTGCGGAACTCCTTCGCCGAGTACGGCCCCTCTCCCCAGGCGCGCAGGGCGTTGTTCACGTCGGGAGCGTGGATCCGTTGCCAGCCGCGCTCCGATCGATACACGAGGAGCTCATCCGGCAGTCCGCGGCGGCGCTTGAGCTCGGCGAGCACATCGACCGACTGGGGATCGCGCACCGTCATCCGGCGACGCTTGCCTGACTTCGCGACAAAGTCGAAATGAACCTCACGCCCTCGTAGCGTCACGTTCTCGCGCCGGAGCGTGGTCAGGCCAACATGGCCGTTATCGCGAGCGTAGCGGTCCCAGCCGACCCTGAACAAGCCGATGTCGAGCAATCGGATCGCCAGAGCGAGCGTCCGATCGCGCTCGCCGCGGCGCGCACCGAGCAGGCCCCTCGTGGTGGCTCGGATACGCGGCAGTTTGCCCGCGAACTCGAGCATGTCGTCGTATTTCTCGTGGTCCCGCCGCACGCGCCAGAGCGGGTGATACAGATACTGTCGGCGCCCTTTGGAATCGAGGCCGGTGGCCTGCAGGTGGGCGTTCGGGGAGGCGGCTATCCAAACGTCCGTCCAAGCGGGCGGGATCCGCAGTGCACGAATCCGCTCCAACGTCTCGGTCTCCGCTACAGGTTCCCCAAGCGAGTCGAAAATCACCCGCTCCCCGTGGCGCCGCTCGCCGCGCAGAGCAAGCTCGCCGCCGTGGACGTACACAAGCTGATCCAGCTCTGCCGGCGTGGATTGATCATATGCAACAGCATTCGTCACCCGCCACTTCTTTCTACACCAAGGACGACGACCACGACGCGTGCGTGGCGGCGCTTGACGGTGCCACAGGCCGGGGTTGGATCGTGTGTCGACCGGGCGGCGCGCGCACCGAGCCCCGCTTTCTTGCAGGGACTTCGTCGAAATGGAGCTAGCCGGGCTCGAACCGGCGACCTCCTGGGTGCGATCCAGGCGCTCTCCCAACTGAGCTATAGCCCCGTGCGGCGGCCGCAGCCACGCGGTTGGGACAGTTTAGCCGCGAGTCGCTGCAAGTTCCGTTGCTAGACGGTCGAGGGCCGACTTCAGGTCACGGCCAGCGTACGCGTTTCGACCTCCACCGCCGTAGACAAGGAAGGCCTGATCAAGGCGGCCGATAGGGCTCTTTATGCAGCCAAAAGAAAGGGGAGAACCGAATGACTGGGGCACGGCCGCAGACCACGAATGTGGTCGGAGCCGAGTAGGCTGTAACCATGGGCGTGTTGGATGACGCAATTCGCGAACACCTCGAGCTCAAGCGGCGTCGGGGCGCCGATCCGGCCGAGATCGAGCGCTCTGAACGCGAGGCTCTAGGGCCCGTCCGCCGGGCCCCAGAGGACCTCGAGCCGGCCGGCTTCGACCCTCACGCCGAGGCCGAGGACGGGCGGGAGTACGAGAACGAGAACGGCAACGAGCACGAGGCGTCCTACGCGGAGGAATCGCATGAGACCGAGCTGTTCGAGCAAGAGCCGCCGGAGTACGAGCCCCCAGGCCACGAGGCACCACCCCACGCGGGCGAACCCGAGCCGCGCGGGTACGACGAGCCGGCTGCGGATCACGAGCCGCTGCCCGAGGAGGTCCCGCTAGCGCAGGCGCCACCGGCCGGCGAGACGCCGCCGCCGCACCCAGCGCCCAACAGCGGGCATCTCAGCCAGGAGACGGTGGAGTACGAGCTAGAGGATCACCCCGAGGCGGGCGAGCATCACGACGGCGAGCACCCTGAGGAGGGAGAGCCTGAGGAGGGCGAGCGTCCCGAGGGCGAGGACGTGCTGGAGGAGACGCCCGAGTTTCTGCAGGACACGCCCGAGCACGACCGGCTGTGGTTCGAGCAGCGCCCGCCGCGGGACTTCGACTTCGACGGCTAGATTCGGCATCCGCCCGTTAGCCGAGGGCCAGCTCGGCCAGCCGCGGGAATCCGACCGTGGTGTGCAGTCGGCACTCCGGCAGGCCCTTCAGCGGTCGATAACCGAGAGCGTGGGTCTGGAGCTCGGGGCAGCCGAACGCGGCGGCACGGGCTCGTTCGGTCATCAGCAGCTCGCCTGGCGCGGCCTCCTTAGAGACCCGGGCGGCCGTGTTGACCGTGGTGCCGTACCAGTCGCCGGCACGAGGGACGGCGGGGCCCGTGTCGATCCCGACCCGGACCTGCGGGTAGCCGCGCGCCGCGGCGGCGGCGTGGATCCTCCGCGCCAGCCGCAGCGCCTGCTCGCCATCTGCCGTGCGGATCATCACCGCATCGCCGGATGACTTGACGAACTCGCAGCATTCCTCGCCGGCGAGGTCCATGCACAGCTCCTGGAAACCGACCGCGACCTCGGCCGACCAGTCGTCGCCGTGGATCCAGGTGCCCTCGGTGTAGTCGCAGAGATCTGCGAAGAGGAACGTATAAACGGGGAGAACCATGCTCCCTAGGCGTGAGATTGGAGTGAACAATGTTCACTCCGCGGTGACCAGCGCCTGCAACCCGGCCCTCCCCGGCAGCAGGAAATAGCCGCCGCCGCGCATCGTCACGAATCGCGGGAGGCCGCTGAGAAACAACGGCGGCGAACCCTGGATCACCATCCGGACTCCACCTCCGTTAACCGAAGCTCCAGCCCCAAGCGGATCCCGATCGTTGCCGAGACCGAACACGTTGCCATCCCCGAGCCACTGCTGCTGCACGAACTCGAACTGGCGCTCGATCGACGCCTGGTAGCAGACGAACATCAGGCCGCGCTCGTGCCCGTTGGGCTCAGTCACCCCCTCGGGCAGTTGCGGCCCATAACTAACGCCCCGGCGCAGCATCCGGTGGCGCTGGGTCGGGCGTCCCTCCCAGCCGAGTGCGTCGCGGGGGTTTGACCGGCGCACGTGGGCTCCGAGCGGGCATGCCAGACCGCGAGGATCGTCGCCGTAGCGGAACTGATTGATCGTCTCCCTGTTCTCGCTCGCGGGCGGACCGGGGCGATCGGGGTTGGTCGCCAGCGGCGAACCGTTCTGCCAGCGGCCGACCATCTTCGCGCCGATCCAACCCTCATCCCGTCCGAACCGCGAAGCCTGCGCGCGCACGTAGCTACGAAAGGCGGCGACGTCCTGCTCGAGCTTACGCACAACCATGAACGTCGCGTCCTGACCGAGTGCGCCGGCGGGGGAGGCCGCATTCAAACCACCCTCGTCCCGGTAGCCAAGGACGAACTCCCCGAGCGCGAGGTCCCGCCACCGCCGCCACCGGGTCAGCGTCCCCTCTCCATCACGGGGACCGGTGCTGGCCCCGGCGATCGCCGGCTGGGAAAAGCCGTCACCGAAGCCGAAGTGCTCACGCCCCCCCTCCAGAACGGCCGCCTCTTGCGAGCCGTCGAGCCGAAGCCCGCTGCCGGGATCTGCGAGCCGCGCCTCGAGCTCGGCCGCGGGCTCCCGCAGGTGCGAGTGCTGCCACGCGGTGAGCACGACAACGAGGTGGGGGTCGCGTAGCCCAGGCTCCCAATGCGAAGGGTCATCGGCGCCTATGTCTCCGAGCTGGGCGGCGCGCCCGGGCATCCCTTCTACGAACGCGTCGAGCCCGTCGAAGCTCTCTGCCGGAACTCCCAACGCCAGCAGGCCGGCGTGCGTGAACGCGATGTTGACGGTGTAGTCCGGCCGATGGGCCTCCCAGCTTTCGTTGAACGTGACGCGCTCGAGCATCGAAGCCAGCCAGGTCCGCGCCAGCGCGCCATCCACGACCGTGGCGAACACGTAGCGAGCGGTCGCTGTCCCGTAGCCGCAAATGACGTTGCCCTGGATGTCGGCGAGGCTCATCGCGACACCGCCTCGCGCCAGGCCGCTCGTAGCTGGGCGCCCTCGAGCCCTTCGGCCTGAACGCGCATCGCGAGATCCCGCAGGGCTCGCTGGAGCGCCAGCGCCTCACGCACGTCTTCCACGCGAGTGCGCCGGTATCCGGCGACCGTGAACCCGGGTGGCACGTTGTGCGAGATGAAATAGTCAGTGACGGCGGCTGGATCGTCGCTGCCCGGAAACCCCTCGCAGTGGCTCATCACCGCGTCGAGCTGGTTACCGGCGAGCTCGCACAGCGACGCCGACCATTCGGCCTGGCTCGAGTCGAAGTCGGCGCACATAAGCAGGAACGAACCCGCGGACGTGAGCGGCTCGCCGCGGGTGCCCGTGAGAGCGGGGACGAACACGAAGCGGCCGAAGTGGGTGCCGGGAACCCGGGCAAACGGGCCCTCATCGCCGCCTCCGAGCCGTTCGAGTTCCGCCAGCAGCGCGTCGGACGCATCGGCACGCACGGGCATCATCACCGTCAGCGAGGCTGCCCCGATCCCGCTCATAGCAGCAGCTGGTTCTCCTGGGCGAACCGCTGCCAGGCCGCACTGAACTCTGTGTCGCTCAGCCCTTTCGCCGCCTGCTCGAACGCTCTGTGGTGTTCGGTCAGCTCGAGCGCCTGAGCGATGATCCGCGACGAGCCGTCAGGGTAGGCGCAGTAGTAGTGCTGGACGGGCGTCGCGCTGCTCAGCACGTACTCCAGGAAGCGATCGACGACCGCGGGTCCCGGGAACCCGTAGGCCCCGTGCCACATCAGACGCATCCGCCACGGCACGATCAGCGCGAACGCATCGATGTAGGCGGCCAGGTTGTCGTTGAAGTTGCTCTGAAAGAGCAGATAGGGGTGGGGAAGTCGCCGCGTACTCGAGCCGGAGCCCCGCGCCGGCACCCTGTCGACGAGTGCCCAGTGGGCGACGTGGATGAATGCGAGTCGCACGAGCGTGCGCTTGAGCAGCGGGGTCCGGTCGGCGGGCGGCCAGCTCAGGCGCAACCACAATGCCCACCAGCGGCGCACCGGAGAGATCACGACCACCCCTTGCGCGCGCCCGTGCCGATCCATCGTCGCGGAACCTACCATCGCCGACTGCCGGGTACGATTGACGCGCGGGGCCTGATTTCCGGCGTAACACTTTGGGGGAGCCCGGGTGCCACACCCAGACAGATCGGCCAAGTCCTCAGAGCTCGACGGGCCCGGGGTCCGGCTAGCGCAGGTGGACATCCCAGAAGCGCCCGAGACAGCCACGATCGACGGCACCCCGTTCTTCGGTCGCGCGCGCGAGCTCGGCGCGCTCGAAGCGGCGTTCGAGCGCGCGGCCGGGGGCCACGGCACGCTCGTGATGGTCGGAGGTGAGGGAGGGATCGGGAAGACGCGGCTCGTGACCGAGCTGACCGTGCGAGCGGCAGCCGGCGATCATGCCGAACCCGGATCTCCGCGCGTGGCTTGGGGGCGCTGCTGGGACAGCGGCGGCGCGCCGAGCCTGTGGCCGTGGACGTGCGCCCTACGTGAGCTGTTCTCCGGTGCTGACGCGGAGCCGCTGCGCGAGGAGCTTGGCTCGTCTGCGCCCGTGCTCGCGGCGATCGTTCCCGAGCTGCGCGATTCGCTCCCGGAGCTCGAAGGCGAGCCGGCGCTCGACTCCGAGCAGTCGCGCTTCGTGCTGTTCGACGCGCTAGCGGGGTTCCTGCGCCGCGCGAGCGCCGAACGTCCGCTGGTGATCGTGCTCGACGATCTCCACGCCGCCGATCAGCTCTCGCTGCTGGCGCTGCTGTTCGTCGCGCGTCAACTCGCCGAGATGCGCGTGCTCGTGATCGGAACCCACCGCGAGGTCGAAATGCGGACCGGTCGGCTCGCCGGGCTGTCCGCGAAGCTGCTCCGGGCATCCGAGCGGCTCCCGCTGACCGGCCTCGAGCCCGACCACATCGGCCGAATGATCGAGCATCGCGGCGGCAGCGAAACCCGGCCCGAGGTGGCCGAACACCTGCACCAGGCCACCGGTGGGAACCCGTTTTTCGTTGACGAAGTGCTTCGGATGCTGGTAAGCGAAGGACGGCTCGAGATTCTCAGCGACGATCCCGTGCTGCCACTGCGGGTGCCGATCGGGGTCCAGGCGCTGATCGAGCAGCGCCTTACGGACATGCCGGAGGCGACGGTCCAGGCGCTGAGGAGCGGGGCCGTGATCGGCGATCGCTTCTCGCTGGTGACGCTCGCCGAGGCGACCGGGCGTCCGCGCGCCGAGCTCCTCACGGCCCTCGAGGCGGCGATCGAGGCACGACTAGTCGACGTGGTGCCCGGGGAGGTTGCGAAGTTCAGCTTTGTCCACGACCTGATCCGGGAGACCGCCTACGCCGGCCTGGGGTCGCTCGAGCGGGCCCGTACCCACGCGGCCGTCGGCGAGGCGCTCGCGCGGCGCTACGCCGGCGCGACGGACCGCCACGTCGAGGAACTCGCCCACCACTTCCTCGAGGCGCTGCCCGTGGGCGATCCGGCGATCGCGGCCGACTACGCCGAGCGCGCCGCCGACCACGCGATGGAGCGCTTCGCCCACGAGCGGGCCGCTCGGCTCTACGACTCCGCCGGGGAAGCCCTGGAGCTCGTCGACGGGCTTTCGGAGGCGGATCGCTCGCTGCGCCGCTCGGCGTTGCTGCTCGGCCAGGGCCAGGCTCAACTGCGGATGGGCGACGCGCACGCGCGGGAGACGCTGCTCGAAGCCGCCGACGCGGCGCGGGCCGGGGGTTCGCCGGAGGCGGTGGCCCACGTGGCGCTGGCGTTCGGGGCCTTCGCGCTCTCGCCGCGGCGCGTCGACGAGGAGCTGACGGGGCTGCTCGAGGAGGCGCTCGCGGGAATCGCCGGACAGGACGGCGTTCTGCGGGTGCATCTGCTCGGGCGCCTCGCCCGCGCGCTGTACTGGTCAGAGGAGACCGAGCGCCGGCGCGCGCTGATCGACGAGGCGATCGCGATGGCTCGGCGTCTCGGCGACGAGGAGGCGCTCGGAATCGCGCTCGGTAACTGCATTCCGGCGAGCCGGGGACCCGACACGGCCGAGCTCGAGCTGAGCTGGATCGACGAGCTGCTGTCGCTGCCGAAGACGCCCGGCGAGCTCGTCGTGCTGGCACGGAGCATCGAGATCGACCTGCTGCTGGAGCGCGGTGCGATCGCCGCGGCCGATGCGGCAATCGACAGCCTCGAACACCATGCCGAGCGGCTACGGGATCTCAGGGCCCGTGCCTACGTCCCGGCCCACCGCGCCCGCCGCGCGATGATGGAGGGCCGCTACGAGGATGCGCAGCGCCTGATCACGGACGCGTTCGCGATCAGTCAGGACGTCGAGGAGTCGACGATTCCGCTGATCGCCGCAGGCCAGCTGTTCACGCTGTCGTGGACGATGGGACGGCCCGGGGGAGTGGAACAGCAGCTGCGCCAGATCGCCGAAGCGTTGCCATACATGCAGGTGTGGCGACTTGGACTGGCGCTGATCAGCGCGGCCGACGGCGACCGCGCCGAGGCCGAGAGGGTGTGGGGGAGTCTGGCCGCATCGAACTTCGCCGACGTGCCCCGGAACAACCAATGGATGATCACGTTGACGCTCGCGGCGGAGCTATGCGCGCAACTGGGCGACGGCGCCCGCGCCTCGTCGCTGTACGAGCTGCTCGCGCCCTGCGACGAATTGAGCTCGGTTTCACCCGCGGGGGGCTATGCCGGCCCGGTGGAGCGCTACCTCGGTCTGCTCGCGCTCACCACCGGCGATGCGGTCGGCGCCGAGCGCCACCTGCGCGCGGCGCTCGAGATGGCACGCCGTCACCGTTCCCGGCCGCTGGTCGGGCTGATCGCGGTCGACCTGGCGCGGACCCTGGCGAGCCGGCCCGGCGCGGGAGGTGAGGCGCTCGCGTTGCTGGACGAGGCGGACCGTCTGGCGGGTGAGCTCGGGTCGCCCGCGGTTGCCGAGCGGGCGGCGGGCGTTCGGGGCGACCTCGACGCCGCCGGGGCCGCGGGAGCGAAATCCCCCCCCTCCCCAAAACCCATCCCAGCCTTCCTGGCGCGTGAAGGTGACGTATGGGCGTTCGAGCTCTCGGGCCGAACGGTCCGGGTCCGCGACAGCAAAGGGATCCGTCACCTGGCCGAGCTCCTTTCGCAGCCGGGCGTCGAGGTGCACGCCCTCGATCTCGTTCGGGTGGGCGGCGACGGCGAAGCAGCGGCGGTCGCCGCCGACGCTGGGTTATCAGTGGACGCGGGCGCCGGCGCGGGATCGGCGCTCGACGCGGCGGCCAAGGCCGCCTACCGCCGGCGGCTCGAGGACCTGCGCGAGGAGGTCGAGGAAGCCGTGCAGTGGCGGGACCCGGAGCGCGCGGCGCGCGCTCGCGAGGAGATCGACTTCATCGCCACCGAGCTCGCCGCGGCGGTGGGGCTCGGCGGTCGCGACCGGCCACAGGCCTCAGATGCGGAACGGGCGCGGGTCAACGTCACCCGCGCGATCAAAACCGCCGTCCGCCGGCTCGGTGCGCAGGATGCTGAGCTCGGGGCCGAGCTCAGGGCCACGGTGCACACCGGGCTGTTCTGCCGCCACGAGCCGGATGCGCGCAGACCCGTCCACTGGGAGGTGCGCCTTGGCTGACGGTTCGCTGCGCTTCCACGAGCGGATGTCGGGGTTCGTTTCGTTCGACGAGCGCAGCTACAACCAGGCCGTCAACCAGGGGAAGCGGTTGGGCAACGATTGCTCGCAAAGCCTCGAGATCGAGATCGACGACCTCGATCGGTTCCTCCAGGACCCGGATCACGTCGCCCGGGTGGACGGATTCGTCCGGTGCGCCCAGCTCGGCGGGGATCTGGCCGTCGGCCCGGGCTCGTCGCTGAACCTGTTTGTCGACGATGGCGGCAAGCGCCACAAGCGGATGCTGTACCGGCTGATGCTGTCCGGCCGCGACGGGCGCGAGCTCACCCTGAGCGGCTTCAAGGACCTCGAAGACGATCCCAATCTCGATGTCTGGGGCGACACCTCGCGACTGTTCGTGCGCATCCTCGAGGGTCATCTCGAAACCGATCCGTCGGGAGACGAGCACACCGTCGCCACCGGGATCCTCTACATCTCGCATATCGGCGTGCTGCGGATGCTCACGACGTTCCGGGGGCGCGACGGGATCGAGAGCTCGGAGCGGTTCAACGAGTTCTTCGTTCGCGAGCTCGACAGGGTTTATGTCGGCCCCGACCAGACCGTGAATGCCGATGACTTCCCGTCGCCGACGGACCTCGATACTCGCTGGCACGGCCACCCACCTGGGGTGTGGCACGAGCTGGAGGGTCACCCCGGCCTCCGGCGCCGGATCGTCGGGTTTCACGCGGCCGATGCTGAGAAGACCCCGCTCACCCTCCACCAGATCGCGGGGCCCGAGACGCCGACGCGCGGCCCGGTGCTTCTGATCCACGGCGGGGGCGTGCGGGCGAACCTGTTCTACGGCTCGCCCGGGACGACAATCGTCGACGTCCTGGTCGAGCACGGCTATGACGTGTGGCTCGAAAACTGGCGAGCGTCGATCGACCTCCCCGCGCGCGAGTACACGCTCGACGAGGGGGCGGTGTACGACCACCCGGCCGCTGTGGCGGAGATCAGGCGGCTGACCGGCGCGGACAAGCTGAAGTCGGTCGTGCAGTGCCAGGGGTCGACGAGCCTCACGATGTCGGCGATCGCCGGGCTCGTCCCCGAGATCACGACGATCGTCACCAACGCGGTCTCGTTGTATGTCAACGTGCCGCGGGCCTCGGAGATCAAGCTCCACGTGTTCGTGCCGGTGTCGTCAGTCCGGCTGAGCGGGCTCGATGCACAGTGGGCCGTGCGCGCCCCGTCGGCGCTTGCCAACGGGGTGGCGAGGCTGGCGCACCTGATCCGCGGGCGCGATTGCGACAACGAGGTCTGCCAGTTCGCGAACTACATGTACGGCGTCGGTCCGGACATCCTGTGGCGCCACGCGAACCTTGATCCCGAGACGCACGAGTGGGTTTCGCGCGAGTTCGGCTTCTGCCCGTTCTCGCTGCTGCGCCAGATCGGGCGGGCGCAGCGGAGCGGCGTGATCGCGCCCACGGGCAAGTTGCCGCAGCTGCCGGGGAGCCTGGTCGCGCAACCGCCCAACACCGATGCCCGGTTCGCGTTCCTGGCGGGGTCCGCGAACCGGCTGTTCCTGCCGATCTCGCAGCGGCGGTCGTTTGAGCACTTCGACAAGCACAGGCCCGGCTATCACACGTTCCGCGAGCTTCCGGGGATGACGCACCTCGACGTCCTGTTCGGGAAGACGAGTCCGCGCGATGTCTTTCCGCTGATCGTCGAGGAGCTCGACCGGGAGATTTAAAGGGGACCGGCTACGCCGGCCCTGTGTTTAGGGCGGGGCGGGCGCCGCCGGGGAACTGGCGGCCCTTCGCGACCGGCGGTGTGGCCGCCGGTGTGAGGTGCGGGTGCAGTTCGAGCTCGTCAGGCGGCTTGGGCCTGCTGATTAGATAACCCTGGGCCAGGTCACACCCGAGCCCGGTAAGGAGATCGAGCGCCGAGTTGTCCTCGACGCCCTCGGCTACGACGCGCAGCCCGAGTGAGTGTGCGAGCTCGATCGTCGAGCGCACGAGCGCCAGGTCGCGGCCCTTCTCGGCCGTGGACAGGCCCTTGATAAAGCTGCGGTCGAGCTTGAGTTCGCCGACGGCGAGGCTCGAGAGGTAGGCCAGTGAGGTGAACCCGGCGCCGAAGTCGTCGACGGAGACGATGATCGACAGGTCTCGCAACTGCTCGATCGCGAGCTTCGAGCGCTCGAAATCGACGATTGCCGTGGTCTCGGTGACCTCGAGCACCAGCGCCTCTGCGGGCAAGTTGTAGCGCTCCAGCAGGTGGGCGACGAGGTCGGTGAACTCGCCGTCGAGCAGGCTCGAGGCGGAGATGTTGACCGACACGGTCAGCCGCTGACCCGCGGACCGCCATTTGGCGCATTGTTCGAGGGCCTGGTCCAGCACCACCGAGGTGAGCGGACCCATCAGCCCGGCCTCTTCGGCAAGCGGCAGGAACTCCAGGGGCGGAACATACCCAAGCCGTGGGTGCGGCCAGCGGATCAGGGCCTCGACCGACACGATCTCCCCGGAGGGGAGGTACACCTGGGGCTGGTAGTGCAACTCGAACTCGCGCTGCTGGATCGCCGACTCGAGCTCCTCGGCGAGACGCATGCGGTTGCCGCACCCATCGAGGTCCTCCTGGTAGATGGCGAAGTTCTTGCCACCGACCTTCGCGCGATACATGGCAACGTCGGCGCAGCGCAGCAGGTCCTCGGCGTTCGTCGCGTCGCCGGGAACGAGGGCGATGCCGATGCTGGCGCTGACCCGGGCCCGGACCGCGGCGAGGATGAACGGCTCCTCGAGCCTCGCCGACAGCCGCTCGGCGACCGTCGCTGCGAGGTCGGCGTCGGAGTCCATCAGCACCACACCGAACTCGTCGCCGCCGAGGCGGACGAGCAGGTCGGAGTTTCGCAGCGATCCCTTCAGGCGGGAGCCGAGCTGACGCAGGAGCTCATCGCCGGCGGCATGGCCGAACGAGTCGTTGATCTCCTTGAAGCCGTTGAGGTCGACGTACAGGAACGCCAGCGTGCGATCCTGGTTGTGCGGGTCGGCGTACTGGGGGAGCACGGCGTTCAGCAGCTGGGACATGCTCCGCCGGTTGCCGAGCCCGGTCAGCTGGTCGGTGATCGACTGCCGGCGACGCTCCTCGGTGATCTCGCGAAGGGTGAGGACCGACAGAGCGGCGCGCACGCCGGCGATCAGCAGCGTCGCCGCGGCCAGCGCCAGCGCGACCCGTGAGGCGTGGTTCATTGAGCCGTAGAACAGGATCATCAGAGCCGCGGCGGCGGCGAGGCCGGGGAACACGAAACCGGGCGCACGCTCGGGAACGAGAGCGCTGGAGGGACTGGACTTGATCCACACCGAGGCCGAGATCAGCAGGATCGAGATCGGCCAGGCGATCGCGTTGAACAGCGTGCCGATCTGCGACCCGCCGATGCCTGCGTGGAAAAGATTGGCGGTGTCGCCGACCGCGTTTAGTGAGTACCCAAGCGCCAACATAAGCCACGGCGCCCGGTTTCGGCCCGGGAGGATCGCGGTGCCAGCGACGACGATCGCCAGCAACAGCACGTCGCCGATCGGATACGCGAGGTTGACGGCCACCGACGCGGCGCCGCCACCCGCCGTGAGCGACACGTCGTGGAACGCGAATGCGGCGCAGATCGCCGCGGCCCCCAAACCGGCCACGGCGCCGTCGAGCCACGTGGCAGCGCTCAGCCCGCCTATCTTGCGCCGGACGAGCAGCATCAGCGCGACGTAGGTGATCGGGTAGAAGCAGAGGTAGAAGGCATCGGCTACGGACGGCGAAGGGGGTGTCGCCCCGCCGGCCGACTCGATCGCCAAGACGAGATCGCCGAGCGACCACGCCAGCAGTCCGAGCCCGAGCATGATCGGGGCCGCGCGGCCCCGGCGGACGACGAACCCGCGCAGGATGCACAGGCAGCTGACGACGATCTCGAAGCCGGCGACGGCCCAGTTATCGAGCCACGCCCAGGATGCATCAGCGGGCCGGGCGATCACCACGATCAGATAGCCGAGCACCAGCACGCCGAGTAGTCCGTAGACCACCCAGATGCGGTCGCCGCGGCGATCTTCCTCACACCCACGGGTTGACATGCCACGGCTGCATCGGCGCGGCGCCGCCGCGAATGCAGTTTTGTCGAACATATGTCCACCCGGGGGTGGTGGCCCGCCGATCGCGGTTTACGCGATCGCGTGAACTAACCGGCGGCCATCAGAACGACGCTTACAAGCACCGCTACCACCGCGATTTGCTGGATGCGGTGCAGGCGTTCGCCGAGCACGAAGTAGGCGAGGAGGACGGTCACCGCCGGGAACAGCGAAGCGAGCACCGAGATGATCGCGAGCTGTCCGTGCTGTGTCGCAAACGCGTACATCGTCATGCTGATGAACCCTAAGACCGCGGCCGTCACCGTCGGCAGCCAGTGCTGTCGTGCGAGCACGGGGAGCAGCGTGGTCCCTCGGAGCGGCAGCGCGATCGCGAAAGCCACAGTCGGTACCGCGCGGGCGACGAGCAACCCCCACGGTACGCCGTGACTGCTCGCCGGCGCCATCAACCAGAAGAACAACCCGACTCCAACTGCCGAGATCAGCGCGAGACGAACACCCGTTTCACGAGGTACCTCGGGTCGCTCTTGCGGCGCGCGTGACACCACAACGATGCCGGCAATGGCGACGACGATGCCGATCGTCTGAGCGGCACTCGGCTGGTCGCCCTGGGCGATGCCGGCGGCGATCGGAACCACGACCCCGGTCGCGCTGACCGGGGCGACGATGCTCATCGTGCCGACGACCATCGCTTCGAGGAACACACCAAGCCCGACCGTCAGCGCAACGCCCGCGGCGGCAGCTGCCAGCAGGGTGCCCACCCCGGGCGGCGCCACCCCTGCCACGCTGACCCACACAACGGTAAGTCCCAGCCCGAGCAGCTGGGTGGCGAACATGAAGCGGATCGTCCCGATCTGACGAGAGGTCGTCCCGCCCAGGAAGTCGCTCGCTCCCCCGGTAACCGAGGATCCGAGCGCGAGGCCTGCGCCTAGCACCGGCGAATCAATTGGGAGCTAACCGGCTTCCTGGACCGAGACGAGCGCGCCCTCGACCGGGCGCTCGTGTTCGCCGCCGGCTTCCTCCGTCGGTCGCGTGCCGGGGACGAGAAGCGACGTAAGCACGCAGACGACCAGGAACCCGCCGGCGAGCAGGAAGGACTCGGTGAAGCCCGTCAGCGCGGGTGTTCCGTGATGGGTGTTGTCGACGATCAGGGTCGCGGCGATCTGGCCCCCGAGCGCGCCGCCCAGGGTGCGCATCACCGTGTTCATGCCGCTGGCGACGCCGGTCTGGTGAGGCGGGACCGCCTGCACGACGAGATTCCCCAGTGCCGCGAACGCGAGCCCGATCCCCGCGCCGAGCAGCGCGGAGCTGATCAGCATGTCGATCGGCCGCGAGTGGACCGCGGCGAACCACAAGAAGGCGGATGCGGTGACCCCGCTCCCGATGACGAGCGCGATCTTGGAGCCGAACCGTCGCGCGAACCGCCCGGCGAACGACCCGAGCAATCCCATCGCGAGCGCCGAGGGCAGCAGGTACAGCCCGGAGTCGACGACCGAGGCCCCGAAGCCGAAGCCGGTGCTCTTCGCGAGCTGCGCGAACTCGGGGAAGATGATGAATGACGAGTACATACCGGCACCGAGCAGGAACGCGGTGAGGTTGGTCGTCCACACGCCGCGGATACGCATCATCGACATGTCGATCAGCGGCTCGCGGCTGTGTACCTCGACGTATATCCAGGCGGCGATGACCAGGAAGCCGATGAGCAACAGCGCCAGCGTCTTGGGAGAGCCCCAGCCCCAGGTCGTGGTCTGAGAGACCGCGATCAGCACAGAGCAGATACCGATGCTCATCAAGGTCGCGGCGAGCCAGTTGACCTTGCCCGGCACTCGCACCGGCGACTCGGGGATGAACCGCCAGGTGAAGAAGGCCGCGATCAGGGTGATGAAGAGCGGCAGCCAGAACAGCCACTGCCAGGTGAGGTGCTCGACGATCAGTCCGCCGATGACGATCCCGAAGCCCGCGCCGACGCCGAGGATCGAGGACATCAAACCGATGCTGCCGGCGACCCGCTCGCGCGGGAACTCGTCGCGGGTAATCGCGAACGCGAGCGGGAAGATGCCGCCGCCTGAGCCCTGGATCACGCGGGCGATGATGAGCACGAAGAGCGAGTGCGACAGTGCCCCGAGCAAGGTTCCGGCGGCGAGCACCATCAGCGTATAAAGGAGCAGTCGCTCCTTGCCGTACATGTCCCCAAGCCGGCCGATGATCGAGGTCGCGACCGAGGCCGACAGCAGGTAGCCGGTGAGCAGCCAGGCGACGCCCGTCTCGGTCGTGTGCAGGTCGCGCTGGATCGTCGGCAGCGCGGGGATCACGGCCGAGCTGAGCATGGCGTACGCCAGCCCGGCCAGCGACAGGACCGCGAGGATTACGTTCGGATGAACGCGCCGTTCGCCGTGCGACACCGAAAGCATCCGATCCTAATCTACCGGAGCGGCGATTCCGTTTCCCGCACGGCGTCTACGAATGGGCCCGGGCCTTCGACCATTCGGCCTTGTGGACCTTCTTGGTCGCCTGATAGTCGGCGAGTGCTTGGGGTGAGTCGACATCGCCGAGGGTCGGATGCCAGGGGACGAGGTCCTGCGCAGCCTTGACTCCGTAGCGCTTGGCGAGCACCGCGCCGAGCGCCTTGATCTTCATCTCACCGAAGCCGGGTAGAGCCCCGATGTTCGCGCGCAACTCGTCGCCGTCAGCGGCCTCGGTCCAGACGCGAGCCGCGTCGCCGTCGTAGTTGTCGCGGACGTAGACGGCGAGGTCGTGGACGCGGGTCGCCATGTTGCCGGGGAAGCGGTGGATGGCGGGCTGCTGGCGGAAGATCGGCTCAAGGTCGATCGCCGCAAGTTTGCCGGCGTCCAAGGTGCCCACGCGCTCGCGCAACGCCAGCGGACCCGAGAACGCCTTCTGAACCGTCACCTGCTGGTCGAGCGCAAAGCCGATCAGCAGCGCCATCGGGTCCTTGGCGATGAGCTCGTTGGCCTCGTCGGAGTCGGTGAAGTGCAGGCGATCGGGCATGGCCCGATCATAACTGCCCCGATCACTTCTTCAGCGTGAACGCCTTGCTCGCGGAGCCCGTCTCGCCGTCGGCGGCGGCGAAGGAACCCGTCGCGATCAGCCTCACCTTGGTGGCGTGCCTGAGTAGATGCCTGCCGGCGGCAGTGAGCAGGACCTTCACCTTTGCGGTGCCCTGCTTGTGGAAGGTGACGCTCAGATCCGCGTCAGCTGCGTGGACGAGCTTCGCCGCGACCTTGAGCGGAAGCGCCCAGGCGATCCGGAGTCGGCCGGCGCTCGGCGCCTTGAACGAGAACTTGTAGCCGCCGTTGTTGAGCAGTGCCCCGATCTTGGCGCCGTTGCCCTTGGGGGTGAGGACGTGCCGTAGCAGCGCCGCGATCGTCGCCTGACTCGGACCGGCGGGCTTCACCGGACCGACCTCGGTCGAGTTGGCGTGAGCAGCCCCGGCGCTGTTTGTCGCCGAAACGACGACGCGGATCCGGGCGTGCTTGTCGGCCGAGTGCAGCTTGAAGGAGTTGGCGGTTGCGCCGGCGACGTTCGCGCACGCCGGGTTACACCGCTGCCACTGATACGCGAATGACGGCGCAGGGGTTCCGGACCACGTGCCGACCGTCGCCGTGAGGCGGGCGCCGACCATGGGGATTCCCGACACGGCCGGGGGCGATGTGTTGGTGGGCGATGATGGCGCCGGCGTGGGCGCGTGAACGATCGCGGTCGCGGCCGAGCTCTTCGAGGCGCTGGCGCCGCCCGCGTTTGCGGCTGACTCGAGCACTCGGATGGTGTGCCCCACATCAGCTGAAGTGAGTTTGTACTTCTGTGCGGTGGCGCCGGCTATCGACGAGCAGCCGCCGCCGGTCCCGTCGCAATCCTGCCACTGGTAGGTGAATGAAGTCGGATCGTTCGACCACGAACCGTGTGACTCGGTCAGGGCCTGTCCAGCTGTGAGGTCCCCGGAGACGGTCGGAGGCGCTGTGTTCGCCGGCGGCAGCGGTGTGACAATGGCGGTCTGCGCCGAGTCGACGGGGGCACTTGTAATGCCCGCCGCCGTGGCCGACTCGGACACCCGAATCGTGCTGCCGACGTCGTCGATCGTCAGTTGGTACGTCTGGTGGTCTGCGCCGGCGATCGCGGAACAGTCACCGCCGGCGCTGTCGCAGTCCTCCCATTGGTAACTGTAGGAGTCGGGGGTGGGGTCCCAGCTGCCGTGTACCTCGGCCAGGACCTCGCCCTCCTTGGCGATGCCTGAGATGGACGGTGGCGTGTTGTTGGTCGGTGGCGCTCCGCTTGGTGGCGGCCCCGCGTAGTCGGGATCCGCCGCCGTACCGTTTGCACCTGCCGGCGCCGGCGATCCGCTGGTCCCGGCCGTTCCGCCGGTGGTGGCTGGCGCACCTGGCGAGCCGATGCAGTCGAGCGTCTCGCTGCCCGCCCCCGGCTGTCCGGGACCGCCGTCGGTGCCCACGGCGCCTCCGGCCGAAGCGCTCGACCCGCGGCCACCTGCGCCGGCGTTGACCTCGTCGGGAGTGGGGTCACCGAACTGCACGCCTGACTCCGAGGCGGATTGGGCCGTGGCGACGGCCCCGCCAGTGGCCTTGCCACCCCCGCCGCCCGCCTTGGTTTGGCCGCCGTCGCCTCCGCTGCCGGGACCGGTGGCGGCCCCACCGTTGCCACAGAAATTGCCGCCCATCCCGCCGCCGCCGCCGTCGCCGCCCGTGCCGCCGCTCGGTGAAATGCCGCTCGGGTTCCCGCCGTCGCCGCCGTCCGCGATGCTCTCGTCGAATTGATCGTTGGTGAGCGTCAGTTCGCCGGTGGCGTAGATCGCCCCGCCGGCCGCGTCACCCCCGGCGCCGTTGCTCCCGGCGTTGCCCGCCGCTCCCGCGTTCCCGGCGCCGCCAGCGTTGCCGCCATCGGTGCCGATGCCTGCCGCCTGACTGCCCCCGAAGCCGCCCTCGCCGCCCTGTCCGCCATTGCCGCCTCGACCTGCGGTACCGCCGGCACCGGCGTCGCCGGCCTGCGCCTCGTTCTCGCTGAAGACTGTGTCGGTAACTGTGAGCTGGCCGGTGCTGTAGATCGCCCCGCCCGACGCGGCGCCCCCTGCTCCCCCGTTGCCCCCGTTGCCGCCGCGGGCGCCATCGCCGGCGTCCCCGCCGGTCGCCCCGGCAGCCTCGGTTTCGGTCGTCTTGTCGACGATGCCGGAGCCGCCAATTCCGCCGGTGCCCCCGGCACCACCGTTGCCTCCCCTGCCGCCGGCGCCACCCTGCCCGCCCTGCGCCACGTTGCTCTGGACGGTGTCGTCGTCGAGCGTGAGGCTTCCGCCGAGCTGGTCGATCGCCCCGCCGAGGCCGCCGCCTCCGTCCGAGCCGCCGGTCCCTGCCTTGCCGGCGCCGCCCGGCTTGCCGTTGCCGCCGGCGGTCGGGCCCGTCGTCGCGCTGCCGGCCTTTCCGCCTGGGCCCTGCGCGCCGTCCGTGCCGTCTGCTCCGACCGTGCC